>CAXBBL010000004.1:0-317045 GCA_963974215.1 uncultured Schleiferiaceae bacterium
AGTGGTGCCAGCTGGAATCGAACCAGCGACACAAGGATTTTCAGTCCTTTGCTCTACCGACTGAGCTATGGCACCATTATCTTAAATTTTGTCTTTCTAAAGAACTTCCTCACACACATTCTCTGTGTTTAACGGGGCGCAAATGTAAAACTTTTTCTTTCTCACCAAAACAAAAAAATGTCTTTCTACCTTTAAGCCCTAAAATTTTTACTGTGCACATAGTCATAGATGGCGGTAACACCCGGATTAAAGTAGCTCAATTTCAGGATGAAAAGCTCCTAAATTTAGAGATTTTTGCTAATCAAGGAGCCCTAAATATTTTTTTAAAAAAATGTCTTGAAGCCAATGCAATCATCATATCCAACGTAGGGTTTTGGTCTTTTGAGGCTTTAAAAGAGTTTCGAGGCAAACTTATAAGGCTCGATAATGAAACCATGGTGCCTTTTAAATCGTTATACGCAAGTCCCCAAACTTTAGGCAATGACCGCCGTGCTTTGGCCGCCGCCGCACTTTATGAGTTTCCACAACAAAATTGCTTGGTGCTAGATGCAGGTACCTGTTTAACAGTCGACTTTATAGATGCCAATGGGGCTTATCACGGTGGAGCGATTAGCCCAGGATTAAACATGCGCTTTGAGGCATTGCATTCTTTCACCCAAAATCTTCCGAAAATTAATTGGAAGGAAAACGCACTGCCAGCTTTAATTGGAGATTCTACCGCAAATAGCATTCTTAGTGGAGTAGTGCGAGGCTACTTGGCGGAAATTGAAGGAATTATTGAACAATATAAAGAAGAAATTGACGATTTACGCATAGTATTCTGCGGTGGAGACACATCTTTGTTGCGCCCGTGGCTTAAAAATGACATATTTGCACCCTCAAATTTTTTGATTAAAGGACTTGAATACATTCTCCGATATAACCTGGAAGACTTTGAAAAGTCTTAATTTACTCATTTTTGGCGCTTTAGCTTTCAATGCTTCGGCACAAACTAATTCAGTTTCGCCCTATTCTCGTTTTGGATTAGGAGACACCTATCACCAGCTCAATGCTAGGCAAGTAGGAATCGGGGGCGCAAACTTAGCCTCTTATGATGCTCTAAACATTAATTTCCTTAATCCGGCTAGTTATACCGATCTGCAGCTCACCACTTTTAATGTCGGCTTTGAAGGCAGTTTGATTGACCAAATCCAAGATGATCCTGCAATTAGTGTTCGCAACAACCGTTCAGGAATGCGTAATCTTTCTGTAGGAGTACCTCTTACCAAATGGTGGGGATCTGCCATAGCTTTAATGCCTTATTCCTTTAAAGGTTATGAAATTAGTTCTAGCCGATCTGCTTTAAGCGATACCAACGTTAGGATAACCGATCGTTTTGCGGGCGATGGAGGATTAAACTCTATTATTTGGGGAAATGCTTTTAAAGTAGCAGAAGGTTTATCTCTGGGTATAAATGCGCAATATGTATTTGGCTCGATTAGGGAAAACACTATTGTAGATTACAGCAATGAGACCTTCTACGATACCCGTTTAGAAGAAGAAAATCAGATTAGTGGAATGCTTTTTAAAGCAGGAGCAAAGTATCATTACCAATTGCCTAATGATCGTTTTATTGCGGCTGGATTAAATTTTCAAAATGCCAGTAGCCTTCAATCAGATAACCTAAGTTATCAGTACACCTTAAGTGGCTTTAGTCCGGTAGACACTTTGAGAGGCGGTAGCACCACGGCGGGCGAATTTAACTTAGGAAGTGAGTTTGGTTTTGGTTTATCTTATGGAGCAAAAGCAAGTGGTGCAATGCAACCTTCTTGGGGTGTGAACGTCGATTATAAAAGTACTAATGGAGCTGATTTTCGCAGACCTGATGGTAGCGGCGAATTGGTCAATGCGTACCAGTTAAATTTGGGCTCTTTTATCACACCACGTCAAAGTTTTAAAAACTTAGAACGCAGTACGAACTTTTTTAGCAACGTCGAGTATAGAATGGGAGCCTATTATGAAAAGATGCCTTTTCAGCTGTCGAATACCGACCTTTATAATTATGGCATCACTTTTGGCTTAGGTTTACCGATCAAGCAAAGATCACAGGCTCCAGGAGAGTTTAAAGTAAGTACCGTAAATATCGGAGTTATGGCAGGCAGAAGAGGAAGTTTAGAAAATGGACTCATTCAAGAAGAGTATCTCAGCTTTTTCCTCGCCGTTACTTTTAACGACAAATGGTTTATAGATTATAAATACAGATAATTAATACCCAAATATGAAAACGACCCTTTACGCGCTCGCTATGTTAATTGGAATGAGCGGAGTGCTCAGAGCCCAAGACTATGGTGAGGACAGTGCCAAGTGCCGAGAAAACCTTTATATCTACTACGAACTTGCTAAGAAAAAGCAGTGGGCGGAAGCTTATGATAGCTGGAAAGTAGTTTATGACATCTGTCCACAGTCTAGTAAAAACAACTTTATTTATGGTCCTTACATTGTAAATGCTAAAATCGATTTGGCGGAAGAAGCGAAAGACGAAGTAGCATTAGCAAAGTATCGTAAGCTTTTAATGGATGTTTACGATGCCAGAAATAAATACTATCCCGGGAAAGAAGGCTATGTTTATGCTAGAAAAGCTTTGGATATGCAAAAGCAATATCCTGATAGCCTTGAAGCAATTTACAAGCTCTTTAACGATGCATTAGAGCTGGATGGTCCAGAGCAAAGTGCCGCATTTTACAATTACTTCTTTGTGACTGCTGCTCGTTTATTTAACGAGAAAATTTTTGAAGTTAGCGATGTATTTGAAGCCTACAACATTGTGATTGAAGGTATTGAAGTAAATAGCAACGCTTTAAACTTATCCATCGCTGCACTAACCGAAAAACGCGACTCTAATGCAGTAGAGCTAAGCCAAAAGGAGCAAAGCGAATTACAAAAATCTGAGCGTGAGTTAGATCGCTACACTAAAGTAGAGTCGAATATTGAAAAAATCCTTGGACCAATTGCTACCTGTGATAAACTCAATTTGATATACAATCCTGAAACCTTCGCCGCGAATAAGTCGGATACTCTATGGCTGAAGCGTGCTACAAAAATGCTTCAAAAGGAACGTAGAAACGAAGAAGGGGATTACGAAGATTGTACGGATAACCCGATTTTCTTTGATATTTCGGATGCCCTTTACAAGTTAGAACCATCGGCGCCGTCGGCACGTGCGATGTTTGTAATGGCTTATCGCAATAAGGAATTAAGTAAAGCGGCCCAATACATTAAGGAAGCAATTAGCTACGAGATTGATCCACTAAAACGTTCCGCTGATTATGTTAAGTTAGGTTCGATTTACATTAAATTAGGAAATCTTGCCTCAGCTAAAAATGCTGCTATAAAAGCTGCCGCTTTAGATAAATCTAGTGGAGATGCCTATATTGTTCTTGCGACTTCTTATGCTCAAGCTGATGGGACTTGTGGAAATAATGTTTTCGAGAAGAAAGCAGTATATTGGGCTGCCATTGATAAGCTAAATGTTGCGAAAAGTATTGATCCTAGTCTAGCCAATAAAGCAAATAAAATGATCAACGCATACAAACAACAATTACCGGATAAAGGTTTAAGCTTTCAGTTAGGTCACACTGCCGGTGAATCGTACACCATAGGTTGTTTTATTAATGAAACTATTACAGTAAGTTTTTAATGCTTAAAGCATTCACTCATATTAAAAGCATCGTTTCCTTGGGAGCGGTGCTTTTTTTAATTTTCGCCTGTGAAAATGAGGTGGCTAAGGTGCAAAGCTTAGCGCGAGATGAGCGTATACCGATGGAAATACAGCAAAATTTTAAATTGATGTATTCCGATAGTACTTTCCTGAGAATGGAATTAAGAGCGCCGATTGCCGAAAGCTACCCACAGCTAGAAAACCCACAGCGCGAGTTTAAAAAAGGCATTAAGGTGCGTTTTTTAGACGCAGATGGCTTGGAAAGCTCTAGCTTAGAGTCTGATTATGCTTTACAGCTTATCAATAAGGATTTATGGGAGGCACGAGGGAATGTAATTGTAATCAATAAAAAAGGCGAGCGATTAAATACTGAAAAGCTTTTTTGGGATAATCGAAAGGAGATTATTTACAGCGACGAGTTTGTGAAAATTACGACCCCAAATGAAATTATTATGGGAGAAGGCTTTCAAGCTGACCAAAATTTTGAAACTTACGAGATCAATCACGTATCAGGAATAATAAATATAGAAGAGGACGATGCTTAAAATGTTAAGGGTGGTAGAAGTAGTATGGGCAGCCATGGCAATTTTTTGCTTGGTGGAGTTTGTACGACTTATAAATACCGAAGGAGAGCAAAAATGGATTTATGGTGGCTTTATGCTAGTTTCAATTTTTATGTTTTTCTTTAGAAGAAGAACGAGGAAACGCTTTGCTCAAATTAAGGAAGAGCGTGAGAATGGCAAAATAGATTAGTAGGTGGAATACTTTCTCATAATTAGTATTTCTATCTTTTTTTCCGCTTTTTTCTCGGGAATAGAGATAGCTTTTATTTCATCTAACCGCTTCCATATTGAACTGGAAAATAAAAAAGGAAGCTATATCTATAAGATAATTAGCTACTTAGTTCAAAATCCACCGCGCTTTATTGCGGCTATGCTAGTGGGTAATAATGTAGCCCTGGTAATCTACGGGCTTTTTATGCCGGAAGTATTAGAACCTTATATACCCCTCGAAAATCCTTATCTATTGCTTTTGGTGCAAACCATTTTAAGCACCGTATTAATTTTAATTTTCGCAGAGTTTCTACCCAAAGCCTTGTTCAATGCTAACTCGAATGCCTTGCTGGAGTTCTTTGCACTGCCCAGTGGCTTCTTTTACTTTCTATTTTATCCTATCGTAAGTCTAATGATTGGCATTAGTAATTTCGTGATGCATTACATTTTTAAAATGGAGGAGGAGGAAGGCCAAAAAGCCTTCAATAAAGTAGATCTCGACAATTATATACGCGAGCGCACTGATTTAGCAGATGAGAAAGAAGAGGTAGATCACGAAATAGTTATATTTAGAAATGCGCTAGATTTTAGCGACCGTAAGTCGAGAGAGTTTATGATTCCTCGTACCGAAATGGTGGCCATGGAGGTGAATGAAGATATTGAAGAATTAAAAGCGGAGTTCATCAGTTCCAACCTTTCTAAAATATTGATTTACAAGGATACAGCGGATCATATTATTGGCTACGTGCATTCCTTTGAATTATTTAAGAAACCTAAAGATATTCGCGCTATTCTTCGTCCCGTTAGCTTTCTACCCGAAAGTATGCCGGCGCATGAGACCTTGAAACTTCTCATTAAAGAAAAGAGAAGTATTGCCGTAGTATTGGATGAATTTGGTGGTACCGCAGGTTTAGTAACGGTAGAAGATGTGATTGAAGAGATTTTTGGTGAAATTGATGATGAGCACGATATCGAGGAAAATGTTGAAAAACAGATTTCGGATAAAGAGTTCCTCTTTTCTGCTAAAATCGAAATTGACTACCTAAATGAAAAATATCAATTGTCCTTGCCGGAAGATGATAATTTCAACTCACTAGGCGGTTTAGTTATTAATCTATTAGAATCCATCCCTGAAAAGGGTGAAGAGATTCGCATTGATAACTATATCCTTAAAATGGAAGAGGTGAGTAATTCGCGCATCGAAACCATCCGCTTAAAGCGCACCGATATCGACTAGATTAAATTCCCTTTTTACGTATTTCATCGAAGTTACGCACCAATAACTTATTGGCTAGACGCGCATTGTAATCGAAATTGCCATCTTGCATTTCCGGTAACATTTCTTTAGCGAACTCCATTACTTTATCCTCTAATTTATTCATATAGCTAGGCGAAGGCTGCCCTGTAACAGTGCAGGCAATGCTAATGCGCTTAAAGGTGATTAAATAGATTTTATAGCCATTAAAGTCTACCCAGTCTATCGCTTGACCATTGCGTAAAATAGCATCTTCAACCATACGACGAATGGTGTCCAACATAAGCGAGGTAACTTCATTATTGTCACTAGAGTACTCGCTTAACATGCCGATAAGGCTGCGATTTTCATTTTCTAACACAAAAACGTCGCTCAGTTTTACACGCACGTCATCTTGTACTTTCGACTCAATTTTTTCGCGGTAAAGATTAGTGGGATCTTTCAGTTTATTCACCTTTCCAAAACCTAAATTATTCTTTAGGCGGCTAAAGCTACTACTGAAATATTCCGACATCATATTCTGAAACACTGGACTAAGAGCCGCTTGAATTCTTTCGGGGTTTTCCTCAATCTCCTTTTCTAGAGTCTGATAGAATAAATGACCAAATTCCTTAGGGAAGTCTCTGCGAAAGCGCATAAACCAGTCAACCAAGATGGGTTCCATATTCTGCTCGAGCTTCTTGCGAACGGTAATTTGTTCTCGAACACCTTCAATTTCACTGATGGTATCATCGGCTTGTTGACGCTCTTCGCGAATTAATAAGTCTTTAAGAATTTCTAAGGAACTAGGCTTCTCACTCATCTAATAGTTGGCTTAATTTTTTCAAAGTTTCACGCAAGGCCTCTTTTTTAGAGTTATCCTCGCTGCGATTGGCAAGCTGACGTTGAGTTAAATCGTACATGGCATCTAATTTAGCTTCCATGCGGATGTTGTTTTCGTAAATTTTACGATCTAAACGATCCGTAATTTCCTTCATTGCTGCAGGATCACCTTGATTATTTTTTATCTTATCGTTCAAGCTTAGTTCAACGTCGTTTAACTTCGAGTTAAGGCTTTCAAATAACATTTTTACTTGATCAGCTTTAACACCACTATTGAGTTGTTCTTCTGCTTGGCTAAGTCGATTTTCTATTTTTGAGCTATTGGAAATACTTTCACGCATGAAAGAAACCACATCATTTTCTAATACTTTTTGCAGACCGTTAAATTGCTCGGTCAGTTTTTTACGATCGTCCGCAGCATAATCAAATCTTTCGTTTACACGACCGGTTAAACGCTCTAGTAAATCTTGTACGTCATTTTCAAAGTTGTTTTGACGCTCAGAAATTTTAGTTTCAAACTCTGCGTTTCTGGCAGAACCTTGACTTCTTAAAGATTTGATTTCGGCTTCTAGGTTTGAGAGACGATTACTGGCCTTTACTTGATCATGAGCACTAACACTATCTTCCAACTCGCCTAAACGGTTTTCGATTTTTGAACTAAAAGCATTTTGACTGGCAGTGATTTTTTCTTTAAAAGAGCTAACTTCTGCTTTTAAAGCGTTGGCACTGCCATCTACCTTATCGTTTATATTTAATTCTACCTGATTCAAACGTGACTCTAAATTGCTTACTAATTCTGCTTCAGCTAATTTACCTTCTTTCTTGGCATCCACAAATTCTTGAATTAGTTTTTCAACCTCAGGATTTAATGAGCTGTTAGTTGGAGCAGAACTATTGTTTCTCAGTTTAATAGAAGCCATTTCTTGATTAAGTTCTTCTATAATAGATACTAAATGGCTGTTAGAGCTTTCCACACGACGACTAAGGCCACGAAAACGATTTTCAATTCTTTCGATTTGATTACCAACTAGAATTTTTTTGATAGCGTTTAACCTCTTATCATCTGCAGATTCATTCTGAACGATGTCTGCGGTACTTTCTATTCTAATCTCTTTAGTGTCCATGTCTCATGTGCTTTTTAAAGTCCTTACAAATAAAGGAAGCATCCTGTGGAAAGCCCTTGCTTATTCGATTATTGGTAAAATTTCGGAGATTAAAGTACATTTCTTGATAAAAGATTGCATTGAGTGCCATAAATATAAAGGCTTTTGCCGCAACAATTGTATATTCGCAGCCTTAATTTTCAAAGCTTAGAATCAATGGCTACATTAGAGCGTATAAGACAACGTTCCGGACTTCTTCTCATCGTTATAGGATTAGCGATGCTTGCATTTATCCTAACTGACCTTTTAGGATCAGGTAATTCTATGTTACGCAACGATGCGAATGTAGTAGGGGAAGTAAACGGTTCTGAAATTGACATCAGAGATTTCAATATTAGAATGGATGAGCGTTTAGCTTTAATTCAACAACAAAATCCGCAACAAGCTGCGGGTATTAGTCGCATCATGTTGGCGGATCAAATTTGGAGAGAGTACCAAGAAGAAATCCTTTTAGGAGCGAATTATGACGAGTTGGGCTTAGCCGTAAATGACTTAGAGTTATTTCAACGTATTACTAAAAATCCGCAGGTTAAAAGTCAAGAGGGTTTTAAAGATAAGGTAACTGGTAAATTTAGTACTGCGCAATTAAAGCAATACATCCAAACTATCGAGGATAACGTGAATAACGATCCACAAGCTGCTGCAGCATTCCAACAGTGGATTAATTTTGAGAATGGTACCCGCGAAGAAGCATTGCGCAATAAATACCTTTATGCTGTGCGTAAAGGTTTATATATGCCCTCAGCTTTAGCTAAAGCAGATTATAATCGCCGAAACGAATTGAGTACAATTCAATATTTAGGCATAGAGTATAGCACTGTAGCCGATTCTACATTAGAAGTAAGCGATAGTGAATTAAAGTCCTACTACAAGAAAAATAGCGATGATTTTAAAAGTGAAGGAACGCGTGATATCGCTTTCGTTAACTTCCCCGTTCAGCCTTCTGCAAAAGATCGCAGTGATTTGAAAAATGAATTACAAGAATACTTAACAGATCAAATCATTACTGTTAGAGGTAGAACCGACACCTTAGTTAGTTTTGCGAATACTGAAGATGATTCATCTTACGCAGTTGGTCGCTCTGATTTAAATGTTGCGGCGGCTTACTATGAAAAAGATGCCTTAACCGCACCAATGGATTCTATTTTATTTGAGCAAGAAGAAGGTTATATCTACGGACCCTACGAAGAAAATGGAGTTTTTGCCCTAGCCAAAATTAGCGACATTGCTTATGTCCCAGATTCTGTAAAAGCACGTCATATTCTCTTGAGTTACCAAGGAGCGGGTAATGGCCGTTCAGAGTCTACTCGTGCGCCACAAGATGCTAAGAATTTAGCCGATAGCCTTTTAAAAGTGGTTAGTACAGATAGCACGCAGTTTAGCGCTTTAGCCAAGCAATATTCCGATGATCCAGGATCAGGTTTAAAAGGTGGTGACTTAGGTTGGTTTAGCCAAGGTCAAATGGTTGCTCCTTTCAACAAGTTCTGTTTTTTTAACGAAAAAGGAGATATTGGCCTTGTATTTTCCCAGTTTGGTTTCCACATTATCCAAATTCAAGATCAGAAGGGTTCTAACAAATCTTTGAAACTAGTTAAAATTCAACGTCAAATTGAAGCAAGTGACGCAACGCGTGATAGTATTTACGACCTCGCCTCTAAGTTTGCTGCTGAGGCTAATGCCGAAGGCGCAGATTTCGCAGAGGTTGCCTCTAACTTAGGCTATAGTGCACGTCCAGCGGCTAATATTTCCGTGTTCCAAGAAAGTATTTTAGGAATTGGTCAAAATCGTGAGGTAGTACGTTGGTTGCACAATGAAGAAACTTCTTTAGGAGCAATTCAATTATTCAATCAAGATAATAACGCTTTCTTAGTTACTCAGTTAACACAAATCCAACCCGAAGGAACTCTACCTTTTGAGATGGTTAAAGAACGTATTACTCCTTTAGTTCGCAAAGAGAAAAAAGGTGAAATTTTAAGCGAGAAGCTGAAGGCCGCTCAATCAAGCCAAAGCGATTTTGCTGCAATTGCAGCTGATTTAGGAGTACAGATTAAAAATCAAGGAATTAATTTTTCTACCGCTAACCTTACTGGATTTGGCAACGAACCAAAGGTTATTGGTGCTGCCACTAGCTTAGCATTAAATACAATTTCAGCGCCGATTATTGGCGAGAGAGGGGTGTATTTAGTAAAAGTTAACTCTAGAACGGATGCCGAAGAATTAAGTGGCTACGAGTCAGAGCAAATTAGAATTGAAACTGAAATGGTGAATTTAGCCGCTCAGAAAGTATTCGAGTCGATTCAAAACTCGGCCGAGATTACCGATAACCGCCCTAAGTTCTACTAGAACAAAAATTTTTAATAAAAAAGCCATCCTGTTGGGTGGCTTTTTTTTTGGAAAAAAGCATCTCTTTTGCTTAAAGCGGAATTAGCTTAGTTATTTTTGTGTACGTATAAAATTTTAGAATGAAAAAAGTATATCTATTAGTTCTTAGTATCACCCTTTCTTTTACGGCATTAGCGCGCGAAGGAATGTGGTTACCGCAGCTGTTAGCGCAGCTCAATTATTCCGAAATGCAGCGCATGGGCTTGCAAATTAGTGCCGATGATATTTACAGTGTAAACCAGTCTTCCCTTAAGGATGCTATAGTTCATTTTAATGGAGGTTGTACCGGCGAATTAATTAGCAGCAAAGGATTGCTACTTACTAATCATCATTGTGGCTATAGTATGAT
This sequence comes from uncultured Schleiferiaceae bacterium, assembly GCA_963974215.1. Lineage (GTDB taxonomy): Bacteria > Bacteroidota > Bacteroidia > Flavobacteriales > Schleiferiaceae > Croceimicrobium. Next base: position 10,442 of record CAXBBL010000004.1, read on the forward strand.
TCAATCGCACTCTACCTTAGAAAAAAACTATTTGAAAGATGGTTTTTGGGCTATGAATCAGGCGGAGGAATTGGCGAACCCTGGAGTATTTGCTTCAATCGTGAAAGCATTAGAGGACGTTAGTAATCAGGTATTGATGGGTGTTAACCAGAACATGTCTGCTGAAGAGCGGGAAAAAACCATAGCGGCCAATATTAAAGCAATTTTGGAAGAGCAAAAGGAGGCCAAGCCGAACTTAGATTTTGAGATCAAAGACTTTTTCTTTGGTAATCAATACCTATTAATTAGCAAAGCTATATACCGCGATGTGCGTTTGGTGGGCGCACCTCCAAGTAGTATCGGAAAATATGGTGCCGATACCGACAATTGGGTTTGGCCTCGTCATACAGGCGATTTCTCCATTTTTCGCTTGTATGCAGATGCGAATAATGAAGCTGCCGAATACGATGTGAACAATGTTCCTTACACGCCAGCCCAGCATTTAAAAGTGAATATTGCTGGTACTAATGATGGAGACTTTACCATGGTTTATGGTTACCCAGGAAGTACCCAACAATATTTACCCGCTTCAGAAGTAAATAATATTGTTAGCGAATACAACCCATTTAGAATTTCCATTCGCGATGAAATTTTAGCCATTTTAGATGCCAAGATGCGTGTGGATGAGGCTACACGGTTAAAGTACGCTAGTAAATATGCACGCATCAGCAACAGCTGGAAAAGATGGAAAGGTGAAATTATTGGCGTAGAAGCTACCAATGGTATTATTGAAAAACGCAAGGAGGAAGTGCGCTTTACCAAGGCTTCACGTAAAATTCCTGCTATATCCGAGTATCAGCATTTAGTGCCGGAAATGGTTATAGCCTACGAAAAAAGGGTGCCGTTTTACTTGGAGCGTTATGCCTATATAGAAGTTGGGTATTACGGCTTAGAGAGCTTCCGCCATTTATTAGCTTATTCTCGTTTGGTAGATAATCTTGAAAAGGACGCTTCCGCTGAAGAAAAGCAAAAAGAAGGCGAGCGTTTAGCCAAGCGTTTAGGAGGCTTTATGAAAGATTATGATGCGAATTTAGAAGCAGAAGTGGCGCAAAAAATAATCCCGATTTATTTAGATGCCATTAAAACTGATTTGCCCGAAATCATCAATGAGCTCAGAGAAAAAGACGCCGAGGATAGAGCCGAATATATAAGCAAGTTATTTGCTAAAAGCCCTCTGGCAGATCCAGAGTTTAAAAGTTTATTAGAGACGGATCCGGATAAGGCGGCCAAGGTTTTACTGAATTCAGAGGCCTATAAATTAAGCCTAGCAATGTATACTCATTTTGTAGCAATTTTAAATCCTGCAGTGGCCGAACAAGATGCGGAAATTGAGAAATTGCAGGCAAGTTATGTTAAGGCATTGCAAATTGCCTTTCCGCAAAAAGCAATGTACCCAGATGCCAATAGTACCTTAAGAGTTTCTTATGGAACGGTTGAGCCATATGATGCGCGCGATGGCGTTGAATATGAGAGCCGTACTTATTTAGAAGGAGTGTTGGAAAAATACGTACCAGGCGATTATGAATTTGATTTACCGAGCCGCTTAATAGAACTTTATAATACGAAGGATTATGGCCTTTATGGGGAGAATGGTAAAATGCCAGTTTGTTTTGTGGCCACAAACCATACTACTGGGGGAAACTCCGGTAGCCCAGTATTGAATGCATACGGTGAGCTTATTGGTTTAAATTTTGATCGCGCTTGGGAAGGAGTGATGAGTGATATGTACTTTGATACGCGCCGTTGTCGTAATATCATGGTTGACTTACGTTACGTCCTTTTTATCGTCGACAAATTTGCAGGAGCAGGGTATTTAGTAGACGAAATGGACTTGGTTACAGAAAGTGTAGCTTCACGGGTTGCAGCTGCCAAAGTAGCTGAGGATGCACTGATGGAAGAATAAAAGAATCAGGGCAGAAGCCCAATTCTAAAATATAAAAAAGCGGCTCGGTTAAAACTTTGCCGCTTTTTTTATTTCAATTTTTAAGGAGTGATAAGATTAACTTAGGAGTGTTCGCCGTGAAATTAGGCCTCAGACCTATTATAATTAGTGGGTTTTAAGCCAAGGCGCTGAAGCAATAGCGAACGATGGTAAACAGTTAAGGTCTAAAAAACTATTCCTGCTAAAGGGCTTAGAGGTTTTTTCAACTAAAAGTAAAAATCTTGCATCTGGCGCAATTGCGGTAGCCTACTACTGCTTCACAATCTAGATTAGTCTTTTCCATTTATTGAACTCGAAGCATTATTTTTAGGTTGAACTTAGCTTAATTTATAGTCAAACTCATTTGAAGTAAATTTTTCTCTAAACTTTCATAATCCGTAAAACCACGTGCTAATAAGTAGGCCTTGTCTTTTTCTTGTAATATAACTGCGGGAAATCCTGCAATGCCCCATTTACGGACTATGGCAAATTCTTCTTTAACCAACTCCAAGCGATCTTTATCTACCATCAACTTCATAAAGTCTTCCGCATTCATGCCAAAATCTTCTGCACAATGGCCGTAGGTTTTAGCCGAAGCAGGTTCTAAGCCTTCTTGATAAAATGCCTCTTGCATGCGACTGGCAAATTGTACTGCATTATCGGGCTGATAGGTCCGGAAAGCAGCCAAGGCTAATGCGCCTGGTAAAGAGCTTAGAATAGCATCACCCTTTTCTTGTAAAGCATAAAATTCAGGACTAAATGGCTGCCCGCTCATTTCTTCAATACGTTTAAATGTATCTACTATTTCTGGGGCTAAATCCCTTATGGGACCTTCGCGGTCGCCGATTACCATGCCTCCAGACATTACCCTAAAGTCAATTTGATCTTTATACTCTTCTTGCAATTTTTTGATATTTGGGCTAAAGCCATAACACCAACTGCATAACACATCAAAAACATAGTATATAACTGGTCTTTCCATTGGATATTGAAAATTAGTAGTTGTTGATTTCTTTGTTACTGATACACAGGGTTTAGAAATATTATTATTTCTTGTATATTCGCTTAAAGGAAATCGGTAAAATTAGCTTTAAGTGAACCCGCAAAGTACTAAAGCACCCGCAAAGTACTAAAGGACACAGCTTAAAAGAAACCAGTTTTTAAATTCTGTAAAAGGGTGATAAATGAAATCAACAATGGACACAATTAAGGGCTTCTCAATGGACCTAGATTTTGGAGTGTATTTAGACTCCGAAATGATTATGAGTCTTCACGGACATGAGAGCTTGTCTACTTTAAAAGTTCAGCAAAAATCTTTTATACCTTCGGTGGAGGTATCCAATGAGCTGTACTTTTAAATATCTTCGCTTCAAATTCTGAAACAAGCTCAACATAATACTAAATTAGAATTTTGCCAAATTCTGCATTGATGAATCAAATCGAAGATTTAAATCACGCTTTAGAAGAAGAACGAGCAAAAGTGTTGAAGCTAGAAAGGGATTATGCCCAAAGTAAAGCGGAGCTTTTGCAGTGTCGGAAAGAGTTACAGTCTTTAGATCAGAGAGCTAATGAAAGGCTAAATGCCAGTATAACGGCTTTGCGTCGTCATCGTAATTTTTACGAAAGCATTCTTAATAATGTTCCAGCCGAAATTGTAGTTGCCGATAGTCAGTTCAAATTCATCTATATAAATCCAAGAGTAGAGGAGAAAGAGGAAATTCGCGATTATTTAATTGGTCGCGATGACTTTGATTTTTGTCGCATTAAAAAAAAGCCAAAATCTATTGCCGAAAATAGGCAAAGCATGTACCTACAGGTTCAAAAAACTAAGACTTTAAGCGAGTGGGTTGAGGAAGTAGGAGAGGGAGAGGAAAAGAAATTCTTTTTACGAAGGCTTTTACCGGTTTTTGGTGAAGATGAAAATATTGAGCTGTATATAGGCTACGCATTGGAAATAACCGAGAGCGTTCAGTACCGTGAGGAATTGATTAATGCTCGCGATATTGCACAAAAGGCGACCCTTGCCAAGTCTGAGTTTTTATCAAAAATCAGTCACGAAATACGCACCCCGCTTAATGCCATTATTGGCTTAACCAATATTCTCTTTCAGGAAGACCCTAAAACGGAGCAGGTAAATTACTTGCAAGCCATGAAATTTTCGGCCGATACACTTTTAGGTATCGTTAATGAAGTGCTAGACTTTTCGAAAATAGAAGCGGGTAAACTAAGTTTTGAGAAGATTCCTTTCAACTTAGATCACCTTTTACGCGGCATCGAAAGAACTTTTAGCTTTAAGCTGAACGAGTTAGGAATCGATTTTAAAATTGAAACTGAAGATGGCATTCCTCCATTTTTAGTAGGAGACCGCGTCAAACTAAATCAGATCTTCTTGAATCTGGTAGGTAATGCCGTGAAATTCACCAAGCAAGGTGAAATCTTAATAGAAGCAGAAATTGAATCGCAGGACGATAAGAGTATAGAGATACTTTTTGCCGTATCAGATACCGGGGCGGGAATTGCTGCGGATAAGCTGGAAACAGTGTTTGAAAGTTTCACGCAAGAAAGTGATGATACCACACGAAAATTTGGGGGCACGGGATTGGGCTTAACCATCACACGTAAATTTATTGAGGCTCAAGGGGGAAAGATTTGGTTAGAAAGTAAAGCGGGTGAAGGCAGCACCTTCTTTTTTAAACTAACTTTTGGCTACGAGTTTGAGCCAAGAGTGGAAAAAGACAATGCTCAATGGTCGAAGAACTTTGACAGCATTAGTAGCAAACGCTTATTGGTGGCGGAAGACAACTTGATGAATCAACTGGTTCTACGCAAAATGCTAGAACGCTGGAATCCTTCAATACTATTTGTTGAAAATGGGGTGGAAGCTCTAAAAGCTCTAGAATCTGAGTTTTTTGATTTGGTTTTTTTCGACGTGCAAATGCCAATAATGGATGGTATAACGGCGATAGAGTTATGGCGTAAGAAAGAGGCTTTATTAGTGCAAGATCCCACGCCAGTAGTCGCTCTTACGGCAGATGCGTTTAAAGAGTCACGCGAGCGTGTTTTATTGGCCGGAATGGATGATTTCCTTAGTAAGCCCATCGAACTCTCCGAATTAAGAAGGGTTCTGGCAAAGTTTCTTATTGATTAAGTATGAACCTGATTTGATGGCTAAATCAGACCAAAATCCCCAGTAATTTAAGTTTTAAGTAGCCACGGAATCTGCTTTTCAAGCAAGAGCGACTAAAAATGTGATGCTCTAACTATAAGTCTAACTTAGGTTTTTAACGTCCATCAATAATGAAGATTGTTGGTTTCTTCTCAAGGTCAGGTTTATTTGCTTTCCATTCTTGGATTGTCATCGATTTAATTAATTCTGTAGCTAAACTCACCTCACGAGCTATACATAAGCGTGTATGCGGATTGCAGTTGCTCATTAAATCGTCAAATAACTTTTCATTACGGTAGGGAGTTTCCATAAAGATTTGACTTTGCCCAGTTTTACGACTGAGACTTTCCAATTGTTTAATCTTCTTTTTGCGTTCGGAAGCATCCAACTCTAAATAACCAACGAAGGCAAAGTTTTGACCATTCATACCACTGGCCATCATGGCCATGAAAATGGAAGATGGGCCAACCAAAGGCACTACTCTTATGTTTTTAGAATAGGCGATGTTTACAATTTCGGCTCCTGGATCGGCTATACCAGGCGCTCCTGCTTCGGAAATTACTCCCATGTGCTCACCGTTTAAACAAGGCTCTAAATAAGAGGGGTATTCGCTTGGATCGCTGAACTTATTCGTTACGAAAAAAACTAAATCGCTTTGACTTTTAGCAGGAAAAACCCTTTTAATAAAAGCCCTAGCTGTTTTTTCGTTTTCTACAATATAATGGTCGCAGAGGTCTAAAACCTTTTTCACCGCTAAAGGCAGCACTTCTAAAGGTTCCACCTCTCCCATCAAAGAGGGAATTAAGTAGAGTTTTCCCGGCGAATCAGAGTGTTCCATTGTCAATTTTTTCTGCTATTATTTGGGTAGAAGCGTCCAGTAGACGGTAAACTTTTTCAAAGCCTTCATCGCCGCCGTAATAAGGGTCGGGTACGTCTTGGTTTCCATTAGGGCTTATTTGATTCAGAATGAGGTCTACCTTATCTATGTCCGCCTGATTTCGGGCTAGGGCTTTAACGTTATGAAGATTAGAGTGATCCATCACAAAGATGTAATCAAAAGCATCGAAATCTTCTACCGAAAACTTGCGGCCTACAAATTTACTTATATCGAGTCCTTTTTTGCGTGCATGCATAATAGTTCTGATATCGGGCGCCTCTCCAATATGATAGGCTGCCGTGCCGGCACTATCAACCTCCACCATTCTAGGATTAACCTTAGTCCGGAGTAATCCCTCTGCTAAGGGGGAGCGACAGATATTTCCTAAACAAACCATTAGTATTTTTTTCACAAGAATTGCATTTAGCTTTCAAGTTAATCAGAATCTTTGAAGTAAAAAGATAGAAGCATTCCAAAATTATCGAGTGGCTCTAACTTTAATTTACCACCATAGTTATGTAGTTGGCTCTTAATAAGTTCTATGCTTTCTAAGAAACTGAAAAGCAAATTAGGCGGTCTAGTCAAACTTTTCTTTTTCTTCTTTTTTAATCCCAGAGGTAACTGCAGTTCTATTATACGGTAAGAAGCATCTTTACGCGTAGTAATAAATAGGTCAAATGCTTCTGAGCTAGTTTCGGCTAAGGCTTGAGCAAAAAGTGTATATAAGCTATCTTCTAAATAGACAGGAAAATAAGGCACCGTAAAGTTAGGATCTCCTTGATATTCAATATTGGCAAGCTTCACAATTATTTCACGTGCTAATAGTCTTTTGGCCTTCTCTACAAATTCGGCTACGTTTAAGTCTTCTAAATTTTGTTGAGCTGGACTTTCGGTATATAAGATAGACTGAAAATTCGCTAAGGACGTGCTGAGGCTGTGAGTGGTCTGCGTTAAAATTTGCACGAGTTCATTTTGAATGAGGCTATTATGACTATTCTTCAGTTCCTTAGTTAAAGATTCTATGTTTTGACAATGCGCCAAAAAGCTATGCGAGCTAATGTGGGCAAATGATTTCAGTCGATGATTTTGCTCGTTAATTAATTTTAAATTTTGCTCAATCTGCTTATTCTGCTTGCGTTTATTAGAGATGTCTAATGCCACGAAGATATAGTTCTGCAATATCCCTTCTGCATTGTAAACTGGCGTAATGTTTAAATCGAGCCAAAACTTGCGTCCCATTTTATGCTTGCCCTTACGCTCTAATTTTAAAGCTTCACCTTTTACTAATTCGGCCTCTAATTTCTGCGCGACCTTTCGCGTAAATAGTTTGCCAGTAATTATTTCGTTAGTCGTTTCTTGCAGCGTATAGCCACTAAGGCTTTCAAAACTTTTATTAACCCAAACTACCGCGAGTTTTTCATCGGTAATGATAACCGCATTTTCGGTTTTATTGGCCACCATAGAAAGTCTACGTAGTTCCTCTTCATTTTGGTGTTCCTTTTCAATATCACGTATATTAATGAAGGCTTTCAGTCCTTGATTAGTGTTTTCTATTTTACCATTTGCCTCCACCCACCGGGTTGAGCCATCTTTGTGAAGGCCTCTAAAAATGGAACGGGTTACCTTACCAATTTCGCCGTCGGCCTCTGAGTAGGCCTTAATAACGGACTCGTGATCATCGGGGTGAATTAGATCAAAATTGTGCAGGCCAATTACCTCTGAGGGCTGATAGCCCAAGAGCTTGATAATATTAGGAGAAACATATTCATAGATAGACTGCTCATTTAGAGTAACGAAAACATCACTTGACTTTTCAATATAACTTCTAAAGCGGTTTTCGGCAGCTTTTAAGGCAGCACTAGATTCTATTATGGGCGATAGATCTAAAATATGCATCCAAGCGCTACTTTCGTTATTTTCCTCTTCAATGGTAAAGGAAGAGAGCGCCACCTTGATAATACTTTGATCTTTACGGATAAAGTCTAACTGAAAGCTTCTAGCGCCTTCACTTTTATTAAGGGCATTTATTTCTTTATAAAATAGCTCTTTATTATCCTCTGGGATTAGCTCTAAGAGTGACATTTTCAGTAGCTCTTCGCGACGATAGCCTAAAATATTCAGTAAGGCCTGGTTGCAGTCTAAGCAAAGAAAGTCTTCCATTCTAATGAGAGAAACACCAATTAAAGACTCTTCAAAAAGTCGTCGAAACTTTTCTTCTCCTTTGCTTAATTGGTTTTCAAATGCCTTAGTATCAGTAATGTCGTGCATTGCTCCTATGAGACGATAAACCTTGCCCTGCTCATCTTTTAAAGCATATCCGCGATCCTCGATGGCTGCTAACTTTCCGTCCTTAGTTTTAAAGTCGTATCGCGAAGACCAGAAATCATCTCCCTCTTTAAAGACCGAATCAAAACTTTTATTTACCAAACGATGGAATTTCTTGGGAATTTTAGCCATCCATTTATCAATGGTATTTAACTCTTCTGCATTCCAGCCGAAAACGTCTTCTACATTTTCACCCCAATGAATAAGACGGGAATCTAAATCGAGATCCCAAAGCACGTCTTTGGAAGCTCTGCTTGCTAATTCAAAGCGCAGATTACCTTCTTCTAATTCAAGGCGGCTGATTTTTTCGGCATTAATATCTCTGATACTAGAAACTATACCGTCAATACCAGGAGTATTGCGCCGATCGGCAACAATTACTTCTATCCAAATATAGCTTCCATTTTTATGACGAATACGGTGTTGTACAATGGTCCTTTCTTTTAAAGAAGCGCGCACCAAAGCAATTTCGGGATGACTTTTAATTGCATCTTCCGGCAGGGTGAAATCGGCAGTATCTAATCCAATTAACTCTTCGGGTTTATAACCCGTAAGGCGAGTAATACCTGGGCTAGCGTATTTTATAATGCGCGAAGCGTCAGATATTAGTATAGCATCGAAGCTCTCTTCTAATAAGCTGGTAAAGGCGTTTACATTGGCTTTGTAGCTCTCCTCTAATTGGCTTTTTTCGGGCCATAAATTAAAGGTAAATGCTTGGTGTACTTGGGGATTTTTTTTACTCCTGGTTTTAGTAACGTAAACTCTAAATACATCCACTTTTTTAGTAGAACGGAAACTCAGCCATCTATCGACGCGGTTTAGTTCTAGTAAACCATCCAAGGGTTCAAATGATTTTAACTCTCCGAAACGAAACTTAAGAGGAATTTCAGAAAAGTGTTTGATTTGAGGTCCCACCGGAAGGTTAAAAAAGGAGAAAATACATTTATCCTTGTAAAGGATAGTTCCCTCTTCATCACATATTAAATGCAATTGTCGCGGTTCATCAATACTGTTGCTATTGAGTTGCAAAAGATAGGGATGAAGCAAGTCAAGAATTAATTTATCATCGTGCTTGGCCAAACAGTAGCTTGCTTCTTGGAATAATTTAGGAGGCGGGCTTTGCTCTTCACTACAAACCAAAATCAGTTTGTAATTTTTATGTCGCAAGGTTTGATAGTCCTCAAAGTATTTTTGGTCGAGCAGAATAACCAGTTCAGTTAACTCACTGAGGTCTTGTGGAATTTCATCTATGTGTTTTACCTCAGAATAATGCGTTTTTGGAATAGTTTGGATGGGCACACCAAAGTTTACAATCCAAAAGGGAGGAACGCTATTTTTCGACAATTTCACTTAAGAGGCATACCGTTTTAAATCTTCTTTTAAGACGGCGAGGTCTAGTGGCTTTTTAAGGAAGGAAATGACGTTGGTATAAGGCTTAGCTTGATCGCGATCTTCTTGGTCGATAGAGGAGGTTAAAATGGCAACAGTAGGCAAGGGTAGCTTTTCTCGCAAATGCTTGCCTATCGACTCTAAAAATGTCCATCCATCCATTACCGGCATGTTTAAATCTAGAAGAATTAAGTCAGGCTGAGCAACTTGTCCATCTATATTTAGATAGGCATTTAAGGCATCCTCACCATTTTCGAACTCAAATATAGTAGTACTAAACTTTTCTTTTTGTAAACGTTTTTTGATTAAGAGACGAGCAATTAAATCATCATCTACAATCCATACACAATTCAAGTCCTCAGCCATTTCTCAAGGTGGATTATTTTGAATGAAATTACTAAATTTAGTTAAGACATTCAAAATAGTTTGGGACATTACTTAAGCGTCAATTTTTTCCGCAAATCATCAACGTAGGTGCGAAATCTTTTATCGGTTTCTGTGAGGTTATTTACCGTTCTACACGCATGTAATACTGTAGCATGATCTTTGTTTCCGCACTGAGCACCAATACTTGCTAAAGAGTTTTTGGTTAGCTGTTTAGAAAAATACATGGCCAGTTGACGAGCTTGAACGATTTCTCTTTTACGTGTTTTAGACTTTAAGAGTTCAATTGGCATATCGAAATAGTCGCAAATCACTTTTTGAATATAGTCGATACTTATCTCACGCGTTGTATTCTTAACAAACTTATCAATCATTTGCTTAGCCAACTCAACGGTGATTTTCTTCTTGTTTAAAGAAGACTGGGCTAAAAGTGAAATCAATGCTCCTTCTAATTCACGCACATTAGAGTTGATGCTGTAGGCTAAGTATTCAATCACATCCACAGGCATTTCTACCCCGTCGTTGTATAGTTTCTGGTTTAAGATCGCAATACGGGTTTCTAGATCGGGTACCTGTAAATCTGCACTTAAACCCCATTTAAAGCGCGACAGTAATCTTTGCTCCATACCCTGTAAGTCCACTGGAGCACGATCGGAGGTTAAAATAACCTGTTTGCTATGTTGATGAAGGTGATTAAAGACTTCAAAAAAGGCGCTCTGGGTACCTTCTTTACCAGCAAATGAATGAACGTCATCTACAATTAGCACATCAATCATTTGATAGAAATGTAAAAAGTCATTCTTATTGTTGGTGCGTACAGCTTCAATAAATTGTTGTTGAAACTTTTCAGCAGAAACGTACAGGACGGTTTTTTCGGGGTAACGATCTTTAATTTCGATACCAATAGAATGGGCTAAGTGCGTTTTACCTAAACCATTACCACCATATAGTAATAGCGGATTAAAAGAAGTGCCACCGGGCTTTTTAGAAACTGCAAAACCAGCTGATCGTGCTAAACGATTACAATCGCCTTCTACAAAATTGTCGAAGGTATAGTTAGGGTTTAACTGAGACTCAACGTGAACTTTGCGTAGGCCAGGAATAATGAAAGGGTTTTTAACACTGTTCTCACCAATCTCTAGCGGCATGTTGATTTTTGGGTTCTTGATGCTACCGCGGTTGCTACTCGGTATTTTAACCGTAATCGGGTTAGTATTACCATAGGTGTTTTCCATCACGATGCTATAGACCAACTTGGCATCTTCACCCAATTCTTTGCTAATTGCACTTTTTAACAACTTAATGTAGTTTTCTTCCAACCATTCGTAGAAGAACTTACTTGGTACCTGAATACTGAGTACCTTATCCTTAAGTTTTAGTGGCTTGATAGGCAAAAACCAAGTTTTAAAGCTTTGAGATGAGATATTATCTTTTATGTATATGAGACAATTATCCCAAACCGTTTTTGCAGTCAATTCCATTCTTACACCTGAATTTTTTAATTACTTCCCTATTAATTACCCCTCAATCTGCACTTTTGGCGGCAATGCGCACCCTCCCTTTTCGGCATACAAAAGTGTGGAGAAAAAAGTGATAAAAAAAATGAAATTGGTATTGACTATCTAGTTTATTTGTCGGACATTAAGCAAGGCATTATAGCGCTGTATCCCGCATTAGACGGGCGAAAGAACCTAATAATCAAGGTCTAAGAAAATGTATTTTTCAGAAACAAAACTTCGTGTTCGATATGCAGAAACCGACCAAATGTCGGTTGTATATTATGGTAATTATCCCCAATATTTTGAGGTGGCAAGGGTTGAAGCCTTGAGAGCCTTAGGTTTAAGTTATAAAAAAATGGAGGAGGAAGGAGTTATGCTTCCTGTTTTGAAGTTGGAAGTGAAATATATTGCTCCGGCGAGGTATGATGATTTGTTACGTATCAAAACTTGTATCGCTGAAATCCCCAAAACTAGAATTGCTTTTGAGCACGAGATTTATAATGAAGACGGTAAATTATTAACCCTTGGGAAGGTGGAACTAGTTTTTGTTGATATAAAAAGTGGGAAACCTTGTCGGGCTCCCCACTCTTTGGTAAATACTATGGAATCTGAGTTTAGTTCCGGAAAACCTTAAAGGTCTCGCTCGAGTAATTTCCCTCCACTCTAATTAGATATAATCCAGTTTTAAGACTGGGTGCAAGCAATTCACTTTCCTTGCCGCTAAGAGCTCCTGATTGAATTATTTTTCCGTCTAAACTTAAGATTTGGTAGGCTTTGAGTCTTTCGGTACTTGTAATAAATAAGCTTCCGCCTGAAGCGAAGGCAAAGCTATTGTACACTGAAATGCTGCTATTTGTTATCGGGGATTCGTTCAGGCTAAAATTATTTGCTAAAACATTTCTTCTTACAAATGCATCTCTGATTATATTGTAATTGACGCCATTGTTTAAAATTTGATCAGCATTAAGAACCATCAAAGCGAAATCGCGGTAGGTACTGCTGTTTTGCAAACTAAAAAAAGCTTCTAAAACAATTTGATCGCTAGTGGCTCGAGAAGTATTGAAAAGAATCTCGCGTAAGCAACTCACCATTAAGTCGGTGTTGGTATAAATATTCCCAGTAAAGCTTAGGTTTTGATAATTTTTAGTACTAGTTGCCTCGCGGCCAGGCCAAAACACATTATGACCATCCCAATTAAAAATACGATCGGTTTGGTTGCTGGTGTACTTGGTTGAATAGCTTAAAGCGAGATAATCGCATAAAGCTTCTTCCATACCTGCACGTTCATTAATGCGATTGGTGTTAGCAGCGGCACCGAAAACTACCGCATGACCATATTCATGAATTACCACATCTATGTCCTCTGCATCATCAACACCACCTTCACCCATGTAAATTTTCCAGTCACTACTGCTAAAAAAACTTTGGTCGGCATCACTAATGGCGTGCACATCTATTTGAATTTGATTACCAGGAATTGAGCTGAAGCCCAAACTATCTATATAGTTTTTAAAAATAGATAAATGCGCAAAAGCATTCACGTCTTCAAAGCCATCTTGATCGCGGGTAAGATTGAAGTTAGGACTCGTTTGCGTAAGCGGAGCAATAGAAGGGGAGCTGAAATCGGCAATCATAAGATCGGCATTTTGCAAGCGGAAAGAACCATTGCTATAATCGGCTTTAAAAGTGATATTTTGTCTTTCTAAGTCGAGTAGCGGCACGGGACCATCGTTATTATCCACATACAATCCGCCGTAATTTACATTAGCGGTACTAAGCGGATCGGGCGCAAAAACATTCGCCGTACAAGTACTATCCACGCCTTGGAAATACAATCTTTGATCTTCTAAAACCAAAATCTCCTCGTCAGCACTAACTAATACATAATGCAAACCGTCTTGACCAAAAAAGTCGGTACGAAGTGCTTTAAAATTGCTGCTTTGATTAGCCCAATAAATAGGTTCGCTTGTAAAGCGGTCGGCTTTCAAATCCCCTTTAAGCATTTCTAAATCGATACCCGAGCTAAAATCACCCAAATAATTAGTACTTAGAATGGGATATTGAACGGTGGCGAATCCATTAGGATAATCATGTACCACCGCTTTTTGGCCGTAAAAAGGAATATTATCTTTTTCTATTTGGTAGTAAAAGTGTGTCCCACCGGCACTTTTTAAAACTTTAGTGGGCTTAAAATTAATGTCTACATGGGCCATTTTTTCTTCCAAAAGAGCAAGACCTGACTCCTGCTCATCTAGGGAAACCGAAACATAAAGTGGTGCCTGATGAAGGCCTGTGAAACTGCTTTCCTGTTTAGTGTTTTGCGCACTCAAAGCGAAGCTAATGCTTAAAAGAGCGATTAAGAATGATCGTTTTCTCATGGGGTAATTTCCTTTAATTCACCTTGATAGAGGTTTTTTATTTGTTCTTGAGCGATATTTAATTTGCTTTCGCGGCAACGTAAAACATAGCCAGCATCCTTATCCATCGTTTCTGAAACAATTTCAAATAAACTCTGGTGTAGAATATTCATTACTTCTGCCATGGCAGAGTAAGGAAAGCGTAATTCGTAATATTGGTATAAATATATGTCAATTCTTTGGCAGTTTTGTAAAGCTTCAACTGCAGATTCACGATAAGCGTTTATTAGCCCTGGTACGCCCAATTTGGTGCCGCCAAAATAGCGCACGACGATTACTGCAACATCCCAAAGTTCGGCACTCATAATTGCATTAAAAATTGGCGTTCCCGCCGAATGGGCAGGTTCGCCATCATCATTAATACGAACCTCTGGTTTCTTGGGTTGGAAGCGATAAGCATAGCAAAAATGCCGAGCATCGTGATACTGCGTTCTCAATTCCTCTAAAAAACTTTGAAAATCTTCTAGACTTTTTACGCATCTAGCGAAAGCGAAAAACTTGGAGCCTTTATCTTTAAAAAGTGCTTCGCCTGTAGTGCTAATGCTTTGATAATGATCGCCTTCTATTGCTTCTTGAATCATAAAACTACAGTTATTAGCAAGATAGAAATAATGGCGAGAATAATCCCCGCGATATTAATGGGACTCAGCTTTTCTTTAAAGGCAAAATAGCCTAAGAGTGATGACAGGGCCACGATACCCACATTATTAATCGCAAAAAGGCTTGAGCTTTCCATGCCCGGGCTGTCGAGCGCGCGTAAGAGGAAATAAATGCTGCCGTAGTTGGGAACACCCAGGGCAATGCCGCCTAAAAGTGCTTTAAATTGCAGTGGCACCCGCATTTTAAAATAACGGTAAATTATAGCGACGATTCCGAAAATAGCGGCGAAACCGAAAATACTACTGGCAAACCAGGCTTGATCTTCGGCGGGAACTAGCTCTTGTTGATTGTATTTTAAAAAGGAATCGAGAAAGCCTGAGCCGAGAAAGAGGAGTATTGGTAAAATTATGGAAAGGGGATTGGACTTGATTCTTGCGGGCTTGTAGGTGGACATCCATACCGCTAAAAGGGCTAGAATTATAGCACTGATTTTTAAGGCCGAGGCACTTTCATTGTAATAGAATATGCCAAAACTTATGGGAACCATAACTGACATTTTCACGGCGATACTAACGGTGGTAAGTCCGAAATTCTGACTCACCCAAGCCATTAAGTTAAAGAGGGTAATAAAGAGAAAACCTAGGAGCAATACGGAGTTAAGCCAGGGTTGTTCCAAAACAGACACAAGTGGTTTCGAAAACCCCATCTGGGCTTGACCAATACTGAATGCCACGAGGTAATTAACCAGAATCGCTTGAAGGTTATCGATCGAAAATTTCTTGAGGTAGGTGAAAACCACAAAAATTAAAATGGAGCTACAGATGCTCAGTAAAATCCAAATCATAGGGGAAATAGTCTTTGGATATGATCCTGTTTTAAATAGTAGTCTTCGGTAATTTTGCCGTCAATCTCTGGTGCAGCTAAACCTTCTTTCAAGGCCTGAGGACCGCTAATAATGAGGGCTTCATCCCAAAGCTGTGCGGCAATAAATTGTTGCAAAGTAAAGCCTCCGCCTTCTACCATTATACTTTGAATATCCTTTTGATGTAGGACCTTGAGAATTTCGGATAGCGGATTTTCTGCAGCAATTACCTGCGTTTCTACACCACGTGCTGCGGCAGAAAAGTAAAGGAAATGGGCATCTCTAAAAACTTGGGAATTGAGATTAAGCCTGCCTTGTAGGTCAATAATAATGCGGCAAATGTTTTTTTGGGAAGCAAATTCGCTGATGCCTAAATGGGGATTATCGTTAATTACCGTATTAGCGCCCACTAAAATGCCATCTACCCTGCTGCGCTCACGGTGCACAAAAGGACGGGTTTCAGGACTGCTAATCCAATGCATGCCTTTTTGCTGGGCCTGGCGATTAATATCTAGAAAGCCATCTTTACTTTGCGCCCATTTTAATAAAATATAAGGTCTTTGTTGGGCGTGAAAAGTAAAAAAACGACGGTTGAGAAATTCGGATTCCTCCTTCAATGTATCTTCAATTACTTCAATTCCAGCGTTTTTCAGCTTAGCGATGCCTTTGCCATTTACCAAACTGTTTGTATCGCGGCAGCCAATTACGACTTTGGGTATTTGCATCTCAATAATAAGGTTAGAGCATGGTGGTGTTCGCCCTTGGTGCGAGCAAGGCTCTAGATTTACGTAAAGAGTGGCTTTTTTAAGAAGTTCTTTATTAGTAACATTGGCAATAGCATTTACCTCGGCATGGGCTTTACCCGCCTGCTGATGCCAACCTTCACCAATTATTTTTCCTTGGTGAACAATAACAGAACCCACCATAGGGTTGGGGCTCACGGTACTCGCTCCTTGTTGGGCCAATTGTAAACACCGGCGCATGTATTTCTCGTGCTCTTCTTGCATAGAGGCGCAAAAATAATCGCTTTAACTTGTTGACAAGCTAAATTTAAATATCAAGTTTTAGAGCTTCTACTTTTAGAGCACCGCGCCTTTTATCCTTAGCTTGCCCATCTATTGAAATATCAAAAGATTATGAAGTACGCATATACTATACTTTACGTAGAAAAGGTGGATGAAACCATTGCGTTTTATGAGAAGGCTTTTGGCTTTAGTATGAAATTCATCACCCCAGAAAACGATTATGCCGAACTAGAATCGGGCGAAACGACCATTGCCTTTGCTTCTTTAGAATTGGGAGCGGCCAATTTTAATGAGGGTATTGAAAAAATGGCGCTTTCAAAAAAGCCAGTGGGAATTGAGCTGGCCTTTACGAGTGAAGAAATTGAAGAGGATTTTGCCCAAGCGGTTGATGCTGGCGCTAGCGTATATCAGTCCATTATCGATAAACCTTGGGGACAGAAAGTGGGTTATTTAAGAGATAATAATGGTTTCCTAATCGAAATATGCACGCCTATTAAAGGATAGGCTTTGGCTTTTGATCGGTGCAAAGAACTAGGAAACCCTTTTGATTGAAATATGCAGGATATAAATTTCAAAGAAGAGCAGCTAATCTGGGATCTATTAAATGTGCATTTAGAACAACGCCTAGAAATGCAAAGAATAGTAGTTTCTAGTGTGGATGAAAATTTGCGACCGCAATTACGTACCATGATTTTACGATCCTTAGACGCTAAGGCTAAATGCCTTTATTTTTTCACCGATTCTCGTAGTCCCAAAATAGAGCAGTGGCAGAATAATCGCTTCAGTCAAGTGCTGGCATATAGTCATGCCGAATTGCTGCAATTGCGCTTCACCGCTAAAGTAGAAATATTGCAAAATGGGCCCCTTTTTGAGTCTGCTAAAAGGGGCCTGAAAGAACATCAATTTGGCGACTACTCTAGTCCTTTACCGCCAGGTAGTAACTATAACTGGGCAAAAAGTAATCCAGACGAAAAGTTAAATTTCGCTTTGGTAAAGATGAAAATTGAGCAAATGGAAGTTTTGCAACTGCAGACCAATGCAGAAGAGCATTTACGCTATCACTATGATTACGACCCTAATCCTAATCCAATTAAAATTAAGCGCTTAGTGCCTTAGTTTGCCTAAGATAGGGAAGGTGATTCTCGATATCCTTAATAAAGCACTCTACATTATTTAAACAATGGCCTTCTACCGAAATCAGTTGGGTGCGTGCCCGAGAAAGGCCTACTATGAGATTCGGGATTTCGTCGATTACGGCTAAACCTAATTCTCGTTTTTCGCTTGTCTTACTTAAAACGAGGTTCTTTTCTTTTAACAGTCGGATCAATTGAGCGGCATTAATTTCGTATTTAAGATTGTTGCCGCAACCTTCAATGAAGGAGTTTAAAACACGGGATTTTAGAAGTTCGAGTTTCATGAGTAAGAGATTTGGTGGTGAAACTAAGCTACTAAAAAATTAGCTATCTCTAACGAAATCAGTCAAATTGATCTAAAAAACTCTCCAATTCTCGCTCTTTCACATATTGACGAAAGCAAGCTTGCACGGAAAGCAGGAACTCATAATCGTTAAGGGTATTCATATTCACCAAGGCAAATTTGCAGTAGAACATAAAGGCTTCTAGCTCCTTCTGCGAAAGCCCCGTTAAGCGCACTACGGCCGTTCTGTTATTGGATTCCTCTAGCTTGTCGCGATAGGCGTCTTCTGCTTTAAGTTCAGCTAATTTCCTTAATTGACGCGGTTTAGAACCAAAAAGATTATATAGGAATTCAGCGGGATTATTAAAGCCTGCTTCAATAATTTCGGGATCACGAATTTGGTCATTTCCGGGAATTGAAGGCTTACGCAAAAGCATCTCTTTGGGCTTATTGGTAGTAAGCGTATAGCTAAAAACGCTCACTTCATCTAAAAGATAGTTTTGCTCTTCCATTTTGATAATAACCTCATTCAACATCACTGTACTATCAGAGTAGATGAAGTAAAAATATTTGTAAGCGATATTGGAGAATATAATAGTATCACCTAACTGTAGCTTTAAGGAAAAATAGCCATCGCCATCGGTAGTGGTCCCCTTTAAAGTACTCTTGTTAATGACATGCACGCCCGGAACCGTTTCTTCGCTTTTGCCATCGAGTACCCATCCATCTATATATTGCTGCGCACTGAGGGGAGAAAGCAGGCTAAAGAATGCTAGCAAAAGATAGTAGCGAAAACACTTACTCTGCTTATCTTTGAAGCCCAATTGCGCCAAGCGGCGTGACTTCGGTTTAATAGAATTAATATTTTTCAAAGAGGTATGTCTGAAGATAATAAGGTAATTTTTTCAATGAGTGGGCTCACTAAAACCTACTCGCAAAATAACAAAACGGTACTTAAAAATATTTATTTGAGCTTCTTTTATGGAGCGAAGATCGGTATTCTTGGTTTGAACGGAAGTGGTAAGTCTACCCTTTTAAAAATTATTGCTGGCATTGAGAAAAACTACCAAGGTGATGTAGTATTCTCTCCTGGCTATAAAGTAGGCTACCTGGAGCAAGAGCCGCAGTTGGATGAAACAAAAACAGTAATTGATATCGTAAAAGAAGGCGCCGCGGAAACGGTTGCTATTTTAGAAGAGTACAATAAAATTAACGACGACTTTGGTTTGCCGGAGGTATACGAAAACCCCGACAAAATGGAGAAGTTGATGGCCCGTCAGGCAGACCTGCAAGATAGAATAGACGCGACCAATGCTTGGGAATTGGATACAGTTCTCAATCGTGCCATGGATGCCTTACGCTGCCCTGAGCCCGATACCCCTATTTCTGTACTTTCTGGAGGAGAACGTCGGCGTGTGGCGCTTTGCCGTTTGTTAATTCAACAACCGGAAATCTTATTACTCGATGAGCCTACCAACCACTTAGATGCCGAATCGGTATTATGGTTAGAGCAGCATCTACAGCAGTATAAAGGAACGGTTATCGCCGTGACGCACGATCGTTATTTCTTAGATAATGTGGCAGGTTGGATTCTAGAACTCGACCGTGGGGAAGGAATTCCTTGGAAGGGAAATTACAGCTCTTGGCTTGACCAAAAATCGAAGCGCTTGAAGCAAGAAGAAAAGCAAGAAAGCAAGCGTCGTAAAACTTTGGAGCGAGAATTAGATTGGGTACGTATGAGCCCAAAAGGCCGCCAAGCCAAAGGAAAAGCGCGTCTTAATAACTACAACCAATTACTAAGCGAAGAGCAAAAAAGTAGAGAGGATAAATTGGAGATTTTTATTCCCAATGGTCCGCGTTTAGGCACCAATGTTATTGAAGCCAAAGGCGTTAAAAAAGGTTTTGGCGATAAGCTTCTTTACGATAACCTCGAGTTTGATTTACCACCTGCCGGAATTGTGGGAATTATCGGACCAAACGGTGCGGGTAAAACGACCATCTTCCGCATGATCATGGATCAGCAACAGCCCGATGCTGGTGAGTTTAAAGTGGGAGAAACCGTAAAGATTTCTTATGTCGATCAAAGTCATGAGGCTTTATTGCCCGAGAAAACTATTTATGAGGTAATCTCCCAAGGCGACGAAGAAATTATGGTGGGCGATAGAAAGATTAATGCACGGGCCTATTTGAGTCGTTTCAATTTTGCTGGTTCTGAGCAAAGTAAAAAAGTTGGCAGTCTTTCGGGGGGTGAGCGTAACCGCTTGCATTTATCCATGGCGCTAAAAGAAGGTGGAAACGTTTTATTATTAGATGAGCCCACCAACGATTTAGATGTGAATACTTTAAGGGCTTTGGAAGAAGCCTTGGATAACTTCGCGGGCTGTGCCGTAATTATTAGTCACGACCGTTGGTTCTTAGACCGTGTTTGTACGCATATTTTAGCCTTTGAAGGCGATTCGAATGTGTACTATTTTGAAGGTGGTTTTAGTGATTACGAAGAGAATAAGAAAAAACGCTTGGGCGATCATCAGCCCACTCGCATCAAGTATCGCAGACTTTTAAAAGACCAATAGATTTGTGGCTTAAGCTGCTCTATAAGTTAAAAGAAATATGGGCCTCACTCTTTTCCTCCGTGGAAGTAGAGGAGGCCCCTCTTTTTGTTGCGGCCGTCTTTAAAAATGAAGCTCCTTATTTAAAAGAATGGCTGGACTTCCATCTGGCCCAAGGCGTACAACGGTTTTATTTGGCCGATAATTTTAGCGATGACCATTACGCTAAGGTTTTGGCGCCTTACCTTAAGTCTGGACAAGTGTATTTGCATAAAACTCGCAGTAGAGGGATGAACACGCGCTTGCAAGCCCAGGAATTAAACCGCCTTTTAAAGGTGATTGCTTTAGCCGAAGGCAAGCATGCTTGGGTTGCTATTATTGATATAGATGAGTTTTTATTCAATCCTGCAGGGAAAAAAGTTCGGGCACTTTTATCTCAATTCAAGGGACAAACTATCGCCGCCATTTTTGTTAACTGGTTAATGTTCGGCACCAGTAATTTAGCTCAATTGGATACGGAGAAACCCATGCTAAGTCAGCTGACATGGCGCGCTCACGCTAGCTTAGGCGAGCATAAAATGGGCAAACCGATTGTTTACATAGCCAATAGTTTTGGCTTTTTAGAAGGACCCCATTTACCCTTTCGCAGAGGCGCAAGTAAAGTGGTTTATGCTAATGGAGAGGAATACTCGCCTCAGGATCCTCAAATCCAACATGAAGTTTTACGCCTCAACCATTATTGGTACCGCAGCGAAGAATACTACAATAGCGAAAAACGTAAAAAGCGCTGGGCCTTTGGCGACAGCCGCAGCGGTAACCGCGAGCAAGATCATATAAAAGCCTGTAATTACGAGCAAGATTTCAGCATTCAACAATTGTTAAAAAGCTGAGAATAATTGATTTTTTAATGGTTAAAGTCGTTTTTGTTTTCAATTGCAATTCGATGGGAAAGGAAGTGGATTGTGGAGAGGGAAATTCAATTGTTTTTTAAGACCGATGTCAGTACTGGATATTGGAGCGCTTAGCTTTGATTTTGATATTTTAGATTAATCAAGGAGAGCTTGCAACAGAAACGCTAAAAGATCTGTGACTATCTGTAAAATCGGTGTTCATCTGCGATTAAAAATCAGGTGTCTGAGCTATTCAATATCTGTGGGGGTTTATCGAGATTTCGCACCTACGGCGCTTGTCTTTTTGTTGATTTCGGTTTTCTACCGAGATGTCGTCCCGCTGGGACTTATGCAACAGAGCTAAACAAATTCCGATAAGGTTTTACATTATAAATCAAAATCAATCCCGCAGGGATGACATGATTATAGAAAAGGTATAAAAAAGACATACAACCCCCTTAGGGGTGACATGATTTTTTGGGTCCGATGTTTTAAAACTTTCACGAGAACGTGGATTAATAACGCGCCTTCACGGCACACCCATCCTGATTCCCATACCTTTTCCAAAATAATGGCGGCTCTCATCTAAACCTTGAACCATAAAAATAGGCGCTTAGGGCTGTTAGCAAAATCTGTACATTTTCCAATTTAATCTGCGCGAAGCCTTTAAATTTGAGCCTATGAATACGGAAAGCGCTCAGGCCCAAATTTTAGCCCTTCGTAAGGAGCTGGAACACCATAATCATCAGTACTATATACTCGATGCGCCCGAAATATCGGATTACGATTTTGATCAGAAACTGGAGGAATTACAAAAACTCGAAAAGGAGTATCCGCAGTTTAATGACCCCAATTCACCCACTAAAAGAGTAGGAGGCGATATCACCAAAGACTTTCCCACCAAGCAGCATAAATACCCCATGCTCTCGCTTAGCAATACCTACAGCCGCGAAGAGCTAGAGGAATACATTCAACGCATTCAGAAATTGATTCCCGAAGAGGAAATAGATTTTGTTTGTGAGCTAAAATACGACGGTGCCGCGATTAGTATTCGCTACGAAAATGGCGAGCTGGTGCAAGCCTTAACCCGCGGTGATGGTAGTAAAGGCGATGAAATCACCAACAATATTAAAACCATTGCCACCATTCCCTTGCGTTTGCGCGGCAATGAATTCCCAGAGGAATTTGAAATTAGAGGCGAGGTTTTTATGCCCCTAGCGGGCTTTGCTGCTTTAAACCAAAGTCGCATTGAAGAAGGCCTCGAAGCTTTTGCCAATCCCCGAAACTCTGCCTCGGGTTCTCTTAAAATGCAAGATTCAAAACTAGTGGCTGATCGTCCCCTCGACTGTTTCTTGTATTATGTGATGCTCGATCAACGCCTCTTTACCAATCATTACGATGCGGTTGTTGCCACGGCCGATTGGGGATTTAAAATTCCTTCACCCGCCAAGCGTTACATCGAAAAAGCACAAGATGCGGAGGGCATTTTTAATTTCATTAATTACTGGGACAAAGAGCGGCATAATTTACCCTTTGAAATTGACGGTATTGTAATAAAGGTGAATGACTACCGCCTGCAAGATCGTTTGGGTTTCACCGCCAAAAGTCCGCGTTGGGCCATTGCTTATAAGTTTAAAGCCGAACAGCAGGAAACCATATTAGAAAGTATCACTTACCAGGTAGGTCGCACCGGCGCTATTACTCCCGTAGCCAATTTACAAGCAGTTTCTTTGGCAGGAACCACGGTAAAACGCGCCAGCCTGCACAATGCCGACCAAATCGCTAAGCTCGACTTACGCATCGGCGATAGCGTATATGTGGAGAAAGGCGGCGAAATTATACCCAAAGTAGTGGGCGTGAATTTTGAGAAACGCTCGCCTGAAGTGCCAGCATTCCATTATACCGAAACCTGTCCCGAATGCGATACACCTCTACGTCGCGAAGAGGGGGAAGCCCTGCATTATTGCCCCAATGAACTTGGCTGTCCCCCGCAAATTAGCGGTCGCATTCAGCATTTCATCAGCCGCAAGGCTATGGATATAGAAGGCATGGGCGGCGAAACAGTAGAGCAATTTGTGCAAGCGGCCTTAATCAAAGATGCGGCCGATTTATACCAATTAAAGAAGGAAGACCTATTGCCTCTCGACCGCATGGCGGAAAAGTCGGCCCAAAATATAATTGATGGCATTGCAGCCAGTACCGCCATTCCTTTCGAGCGTGTGCTCTTTAGTTTGGGTATCCGCTACGTAGGGGAAACCGTCGCTAAGAAACTGGCCCGTCATTTCGAGACGCTCGAAAAATTACAGGCAGCCAGCCTCGAGGAATTATTAAACGTAAATGAAATCGGCGAGCGCATCGCGCAAAGCATATTAAGCTACTTTAAAGACGAAAGGCATCTCCATATTTTACAACGTTTACAAGCGGTGCCTTTGCAATTCGCCATTGAAAAGCAGGAAGGAGCTAGTGCTAAATTAGAAGGCAAAACCATCGTCATTTCGGGTACTTTCGAACGCTATTCCCGCAACGAAATTAAGGCCCTTATTGAACTACACGGTGGTAAAAACACTGGCTCAGTATCCGCCAAAACCAGCCTCATTATCGCCGGTGAAGGCATGGGGCCAAGCAAGCGCAAAAAGGCAGAAGACTTGGGAATTACCATTATCGATGAAAATGAATTTCACGATTTAATCAGCGCCGAATGAGACTATTAGAATGGTATCGTCAACGCGATTTAAATAAGATACAAGCCCAAAGTCAGACCACCTATGCGGGTTTTGAAAATAGTACATCCTATTTACTTTTTTACGAATATTCTCAATTAGCACAGGCTGAGGTTGCCGCCTGGGAAGCTCTTTTAAAGGAAGAAGGGAAGGTGGTCGATTGCATTGCACTTTATACAGCTAAGGAAAAAGAAATGCCTCGAGATATTTATCCGCAATACATTTTAGCGAAAGAATCAACTTGGTGGGGCAAGCCCAAGGGCGAGGTTTTTAACAAGCTTCTGCAAAAGAAGTACGATGTATTTATCGATCTCAGTAGCGGCGATCACATCGCGGCAAAATACTTGCGCTATGGCAGTAATGCCGCTTTAAAAGTTAATTTTGGCCATCAGAAAAAGCCTTGGTCGGACTTGCAATTAGACTTTAAACTAAAAGAGCAAGGACCCGCTGCCAGAGCAGCATTATTGAAATTACTAGCATTTATAAATAAGTAAAATGAAAACATTAAGAGGAACAGGAGTCGCCTTAGTTACTCCTTTTACCAGCAGCTTTGCTATCGATTTTAATGCCTTAGAGCGCTTGGTGAGCCATTGTATAGAAGGTGGCGTAGAGTACTTGGTGGTTATGGGAACCACCGGTGAAAATCCCGTATTATCGGTTCAAGAAAAACAAGATGTTCTGAAGGCGGTAGTTGAAGCTGCTGGAAGAAGAGTACCCATCGTTTACGGCATTGGTGGCAACGATACTCATGCGGTGGTCGCTTCCCTTAAAAACGATGACCTCACGGGTGTAGATGCCATTTTATCGGTTTCCCCTTATTACAACAAACCCACCCAAGAAGGCATTTATCAGCACTTCAAAATGGTAAGCGAAAACAGTCCCTTACCCGTTATTTTATACAATGTGCCCGGTCGCACCGGTTCTAATGTAACCGCGGCCACCACCTTGCGCATTGCCCACGATTTCAAAAATATTGTGGCGGTAAAAGAAGCCAGTGGCGACCTAGAACAAGTTATGGCCATAATTAAAGATCGTCCCGAAGGCTTTTTAGTTTTAAGTGGCGATGACAATCTCAGCCTACCCATTATTGCGGCGGGTGGCGATGGCGTAATCAGCGTAAGTGGACAAGCCTTTCCTGCGGTTTTCACCGAAATGATTCGCCAGTCTTTAGCGGGCCAAATGGCCACGGCACGCAGTTTACATTACCGTTTATTTACCGTGACCCAATTACTTTTCGCCCAAGGAAACCCCGGTGGCGTAAAGGCCGCCCTCGACATTTTAGAAGTCATTCCTCCTTATTTGCGTCAACCGCTTTGGCCCATCAGTAATGACCTACGCCAAGCAATCGAAGCGGAAATTGTAAAGCACGCCCTTTAATTTTTTTGGGCGCTACCCTCCACAAGCTGCGGGTCGGGCTTTCCCTTCCAAGTCCTCGGCCTAAGGGCCTATGGGCTTTCCAGTACAATCCCTAGCGCGGGTTTTAGTGTAAAATTAGGCCAAACCGTTTTCAATTAGAGCGTCAGTTTAAAATAGCTGATGCTCTTTTTTTATGGGCTAGCTGCTCAATGGGCGGTTTTTTGTTTTAGGTGTGGAATAAAATTTTATTTTTAGCCAAGACGAAGCAGTTACTTCATTTTTAAGGCTTTAAAATCGCTAAATACCTAAACATGGAAAGAAAGAACTTTTCAGACATGAGTGATCAAGAACTTCTAATCGAAAAAAAGAAGCATCATAAATCAAAGCTTTTTCATGCTGTATTAATTGGCTTTCTTGCGGGAATACTCATTTTTGGACTGGTTGCTTGGCTTTTATCGCCCGAGAAGAAATTGGGCTTTTTCATTCCCATGCTTTTCCCTATAATCTTCCTTTACAAATTGTTTAATAATCCCAAAGGCAATCGCGACTTAGAAGAGGTATTAAAAGAACGGAATTTGGATTAGCGAAAAGAGTATCGAACAAGTCTCTCTGGCCCTTTCCCTTGTAGGTTTGGGCCATATTATAGAAACTGTAAAAACGGATCTTAAAGGCGATTGTTTATTAAATAACGAAGAAGATCCGAACTACGCGAGACATATTTTTGGCCCGAATTCTGGTTAATTGTATCTCAGATAAAATAGGCACCAGCTTTTAGGTCTCCAACTTTTCCAGTATATTGATCATGAGATCGATGATCGCGACTTTAAAGGCAAATGAAAAATTTAAAGCATGAAAACTAGAACGACCCTTTTAGCCCTAGTGTTAACTTCAAGCGCAGGCTTTAGTCAAATTTCGAGCTATGTAAGCAGTCTGCAAACTTCAGAAGCGGGCATTACGGTAGCAGAATTATCCATCGTGCATCGTTCAAGATCGAATAGTAAGGATATTAGAGATTTAGGATCCCGCTCGGTTATGATCTCAAAGGAGATTTATACTCCAAATTTGAAAATTGAATCCTATCGCTTTCTGAGCTATGCTGGGTCGCCCTTCGAAATAAATGGTAGCACTTATATTCCCGTAAGTCTTTATTACGACAATGAAACGACTGATCCTAAAGATGATATTTACATCGTTTCAATTCCTTTCACCGTGGAAAGAGAATTGGTTTTAGATGAACTGAGCTATTATGAAGGTGAGGAATTGATAGGCGCGAGTTTTGAACCTGCGCCTCAAGGCCGTCCCAACAAAGAAGCGAAAAAGGTGAATGTAATCCGGTCTGAATAACAATTTGGCTATCAAAGCTAGCTTCAAATTAGAGTAAAACGCCAATACCCACTCTAACAAAAAATAGATCTGCGACTTTCTGTTCCACCATCTGCCTAGATCCGTGTTTTAAAACCAATGCGATTCCTCTTGTCCAGATAAAGCCAAAAGGACACTGAAACAAGTTTATTGTGACAGCCCTTTTTTACAAAATAAAAAAGGGCGTAAAACTGGTACTAGTCTAACGCCCTTTCTAATTTATCCATCTGCGAAGGCGCAGAAAAAACTTTATTTAAATCTCGCCGCTGCGTAAATAAGAACCGAACAAATCTGCGAAATTGAAACCTTCGCGGATGCGTTCTTTATTCAGTTTGGAGTATTCTGCTAAAGCCCATAATACCATTTCCATTAAGAAGTATTGATCTTCTTCGCTGGCTTCGGGCTGATGGGTTTTAATTAGCTTGGCCAAGGGTTTCACAGCGAGTAAGGCTTTCTGATATTCAGTATCGGAATAGTCGAAATGTAAATCTACTGTATTGCTTTTGCTAAACCAGGCGATTAAGTCGCGGTAAGGACTTTTGTCGTCGCTGGCTTTCAATTTATCTAAATCGGGGAAGTATTTGGGGAAAAGGGTTTTCACCGCTAAACCAATAAGCGCTTCGGCCACCATGCCCGCGCCTTCTTGCTCGCCCTCGTAAACCAATTCGACCTTACCCGTAATGGCAGGGATAATGCCCATAAAGTCGCTTAAAC
This sequence comes from uncultured Schleiferiaceae bacterium, assembly GCA_963974215.1. Lineage (GTDB taxonomy): Bacteria > Bacteroidota > Bacteroidia > Flavobacteriales > Schleiferiaceae > Croceimicrobium. Next base: position 37,953 of record CAXBBL010000004.1, read on the forward strand.
GCACATGGGTATTAGCTGAGCCGCTGATTAACTGACGGCGCTCGGCAGTGCTAATTAAGTTTTCTAAGGCCGAAATAGTTAAGCGGGTAGAAACCCCACTTTTAGCGTCCACATATTCGTTATCCCGCGCTTCAAAAGCAATTTGCTCTAAAAGGTCTAAAGCAATATCGGGAATGCCAATATGCTCGGCTTGCTCTTGTCTTAACTTCGCTTCTTGGGAAGTAATTTTGCGAGCAATCTCTATCGTTTCGGGGTAGTGGGTTAAAATCTGACTGCCAATACGATCTTTCAGCGGCGTTACAATAGAACCACGGTTGGTATAATCTTCCGGGTTGGCGGTAAAGATGAATTGCATATCGAGTTTCAAACGCAGTTGAAATCCTCTGATCTGAATATCGCCTTCTTGTAAAATATTGAAAAGCGCCACTTGTATGCGCGACTGTAAATCGGGTAATTCGTTAATTACGAATATACATCGATGGGCGCGGGGAATCATCCCAAAATGTAAGGTTCGCTCATCCGAATAAGGCAGTTTTAAACTGGCCGCTTTAATCGGATCTACATCGCCAATAAGATCGGCCACCGTAACGTCGGGAGTCGCTAATTTTTCGAAATAACGCTCACTGCGGTGTATCCAACGCAGGGGAGTGGCATCGCCTTTTTCGGCAATAATGTCTTTGGCAAAACGAGAAATGGGCTGCAGAGGATCATCGTTTATTTCCGAACCGGCTACCGCGGGAATGTACTCGTCTAATAAATCCGTCATCTGCCTTGCCATACGCGTCTTGGCTTGACCACGTAAACCCAGAAAATTAATATTGTGCCCCGCTAAAATAGCGCGCTCCACTTCGGGAATTACGCTATCTTCATAACCGTGGATTCCGGTAAAAACGGTAGTGCCCTTTTTTAAATGCTCAATTAGGTTTCTGCGTAGCTCTTCTTTTATGCTCTCTGGCTGATAGCCTGAAGCTTTTAATTCCCCGAGGGTTTTTAATGTTTTCATTGCTTAACGAATGGTTCTTTTGCGGTTGTTTTCATAATCTTGGAAGATAAATTCTCCCAATCCCTTTAAGCCAGTGTAAAAGGCCTTGCCCTTATTGGCTTGGGTAAAGTTTTGGACAAATTGCTGTAGATAAGGATCTTGCGCAATCATAAAAGTGGTAATAGGAATATTGGCTCTGCGACAAGCGGCGGCGCGATTGTAACATTTGTTGACAATCACATCGTCGAGGCCAAAACTGTTTTTATAATAGCTGCCGTCGGGCTCGTGCAAGCAGCTAGGCTTGCCGTCGGTAATCATAAAGATTTGCTTGTTGGAGTTTTTCTTGCGACGCAAGAGGTCCATTGCTAAATCTAAGCCCGCCACAGTATTGGTGTGATATGGACCTACTTTTAAATAGGGCACTTCTTCCAATTCAATTTGCCAAGCATCATTACCAAAAACAATAATATCGAGGGTGTCTTTTGGGTATTTACTCTTTATAAATTCCGCTAAGGCTAAAGCCACACGCTTGGCTGGCGTAATGCGGTCTTCTCCGTAAAGAATCATGGAATGACTGATGTCAATCATTAAAACCGTGCTCAGTTGCGATTTGTGAAACTCTTCGCGTACTACCAAATCATTTGAACGTAAATCCAGATTGTCGATACCATTATTGGCATAGGCATTTTTAATACTTTGGTTCATGTCAATCTGGTTGAGAGAATCGCCAAATTGAAAGGGCTTTAAATTGCTGCTACTTTCATCACCTGCACCGCTTTTATTAGTTTGGTGATTGCCTTGCTGGCCTTTCTTCAGTTTCCCGAAAACTTGCTCTAAGGCGCTTTTACGGATGGATCGCTCGGTCTTCGCGGTGATGCTTAAACCACCATCGCCGTCGCCATTGTCAATTTCTTCGCGTAGAAACCCCTTCTTTTTTAGGTCTTCTAAAAAATCGTCGATGGTATATTCAGCCGTGGTTAAATTGTATTCTTTGTCCAATTCACGCAGCCATTCGATAGACTCATCTACATCGCCAGATGTATGCAGTAAAAGCTCTTTGAAAATGCCAAAAAGCTTTTCGAAGGGGGTCTGGTTTTTACCGCTAAATTCGCTAAAACGTATTCCGCGCATGCTTTGTATTAATAGTTAAAATGACAAGCTTGCTGTCAAATTGTTTAGTTGATTGAGCCCGTTACGCGTTTCATAAAGTTATTGAGTGCGTCTTTACGAGCGGTGCCCGTTTTCATGTCTTTATTGACTTCAATGGCGCCGTAAAAATTAGAAAGCAATTCGCCAATAACGTCGAGTTCTTCGTCTTTAATTCCCTTGGCATCAGCCATGTGCTCTAAAAATTCGATGGTTTCGTGTACCCAATCTTCATCATTCGCTTCAATAAAATCTACGGCGTGCTTAATTATTGGTAATCTCATGATAGTTTTATTTTGATTACAAATTTAATATTAGTTCTAACGATGTCTTTGTAAAATTGATTAGCAAAATCTATTTAACTATAATTTTAATGCTTAAATATCTCCCTTAGAGGGATTAACTTCGCCTCATTATCCTCCATTTAAATTTGAGCGCGCATTATGGCAATCACATCAAAATTACAATACTTAGGCGCATTACGCCTAGAGGCAGAGCACTTAAAATCGGGAAATACCTTTATCACCGATGCGCCTACTGATAATCAGGGCAAAGGCGAAGCTTTTTCACCCACCGATACTTTGGCAACCTCCCTTGGGGCTTGCATGGTTACCGTAATGGGTATTAGAGCGGTAGAAGAAGGTTTCGACCTAGAAGACTGTTCTGCCACCGTGCAAAAAGTAATGCATTCCGATCCGCGTAGGGTTGGCGAGGTGCACGTAAAAGTGAGTCTTAAAGCCAATTGTGATGTAAAAATGCAAAAGATATTGGAAGGTATCGGACGCAACTGCCCGGTCGCGAAAAGCTTACATCCTGATTTAAAACAGGTAATTAGTTTTGAGTGGACTTAGTGGTAGACTAATCCTAAAAATCTAAACTAAACTGCCCTTTCGGGAGATGGATAAAGTCTTCTTGATTGAACTTGAAGGCCTCTTTATCGGCAAAGTACTTTCGCTTGGCTAAATTGATGGTAGCTTTTATTTGTTCGGCTAAAGGACCATCGCCGCGCATTCTTCTACCTGCCTCAAAATCTTCTAGATTACCACCATGGCATTGGGCAATCAGACTAAGTACCTTCTCTTTGCGATCGGGGAAATGTTCTTCGAGCCATTGACTGAAAAGTGGCACCAATGGGCCATTAAGGCGCACGAGGGTATAGCCCAGTTCACTAGCGCCCATTTCGGCAGCTCGCTCAGCAATGTCTAATACTTCATGACTGTTTATCCCTGGAATAATAGGCGCAATCATAATCCCCACAGGAATGTTATTCGCGGCCAGCAGCTCCATGCTCTCGAAACGTTTCTTAATGGTAGCCGTCCGTGGTTCTAGTTTAGAACGCAGTTTTTCATCGAGGGTATTAATGGAGAAAGCCACTTTTACAAGACGATCTTCATTGAGGCGTTTTAATAAATCAATATCCCTTTGCACCAAAGCATTTTTCGTTAAGATGCCGACTGGGTTTTTATACTCTAGGAATACCTTTAACAGATCACGCGTAATTTTAAAGTCCTTTTCGGCCGGTTGATAGCAATCGGTATTGCCACTTAAAAAAATAGGCTCGCCCCGCCAAGATTTACTCTGCAGTTTACTTCGCAGCAGATGCGCCGCATTCTCCTTTACTAGTATTTTCCCTTCGAAATCTAGGCCAGCGCTATAGCCCCAGTAATTATGACTTTCACGCGCATAGCAATAAGAGCAGCCGTGTTCGCAGCCTTGGTAGGGATTAAGACTCCATTGATGACCAATGTCGGGGCTTTTTACGGCATTAACAATGCTTTTGGCTTTCAGCTTTATAAAGCTAGTTTTCAGTTTTTCTAAAGGCTCCCCACTTTGGTAGAGATGCTCAAGAAAGCTATCTTCTTCTTCGTATGTTTCTTTGTTAAAGGGATTGCTAAGGTTGGCCGCACTGCCGCGACCTACTGTGTTTTTACTTTTCAAGCTTCTGTTTTAGTTGCTGCATTTCCTTGCGCATTTCCTCTAAGCTCGCTAGTATTAAATTGTTTTCGGTATCGCGGATATCTTGTTCTTGTGGCACTTGAAAGCTAAGCACTCCCTTGGCTAGCCATAACTCTAAAATTTGATCTCCTTCTAGGTAGTAAGGCTTATAATCGCGGTTATCCGATTTTAAGAGCAGGCGATTATTTTGCGCCAGTTCATTCTCCACTCGCTTGTATACGATACCATCATTAAGGGTTAGAAGAATATAGCTAAGGTTATTTTTTATGGAGCGCCAATCTTCCACAAATTCACCAATAATATAAGAACCCGGTTGCACGGGTAACATGGAGTCGCCTTCAATCTGAAATATCCGTAAGGTGCCACTTTGCTGCAATTCGGGTAGGGGAAGACTAATCGCTTTGAGACTTTCGATATACTCGCTATCGGCATAACCCTGGGTATAACCAGCGGCGGCTTTTTGCGGAATCAAACTAATAAGTTCATCGCCATTCGCTTCCGTGGCTACAGGTAAAATGCGCAAATTGGCATGGCTGCTAATTTTACTCGGCGCCTGTTTATCGAGCGGTTTATTCAAAAGGTCTTCAAGGGAAACCTTAAAAAGGTGACAAAGAACTTGAAGTGTCGCTAGGCGGGGTTCACTGCGCGCTTCTTCATAAGCGCCAATAAGGCTGCGATTAACCTTAAGGGTATTAGCCAGGTCTGCTTGAGTCCAGTTTTTTTGCTTGCGCAAGATGCGCAGATTTGAGCCGAGGTAATTCACTGTGAAAATTTTAGCTAAAATAAAAAGAATTCTAAAATTAGTCACTTATTCAAAAAAAAAGGAGCCCGAATGGACTCCTTTTCTTAAAAAAATACGGTTCAACTTAGAAGGTATAGTCGATAAGTCCATTGGTTAGCACCAAAGTATCGCCCGAACTAAAGCTAGTGGCATAGCAGCTAAAGCTACCTTTTATTGCTGTTGAGTCGTTTGTTGTTAGTAGCATTGTCCCCACAGGGTTGTCGCTTAAAATTTTAGTATTACGACGTAAAGCTACTGTTACGACCGAAGTAGGAATGTTGAACGTGTTAATACTATCACGAGGTATGAAAATTTGTAAGCTGTAGTTTGAATTTGCTTTGATAGCATTTAGCTGAGTTACCAGAGGAGTTTCAATAACTTGGTTGATATCACCACGCCAAGAAACACCATCAATTTCAACTTCAATACCATTTTCTAAAGGCTGAACCGTCGGCTCATTCGTACTGCTGTCATCCGCATCATCATCGCTGCAGCTAGTAAAGACTAATCCTGAGGCTAAAAAAATAGCCCAAAGAGTTTTAGATAATTTCATCGTTCTTCTTTTTTATAGTGCCGCTAAAATAGTAAGGCAAGGAAGCCAAGTTATGCCCTCAGCAGTTAAAAATAGAATACTTATTAACAACGAAAAGAAAGGCAAATCAGGAAGATTTTCCGATGTCAAACTAGGCCGTCAGGATATTAAATTTTCGAGGCGAGATAGAGCATTTCTTGGGCTATTTCTGCGCAGCTAGCATCGTATCTTGCTGCTTCATCGGGGCGATCATCGGCAACTTTCGGATCTTGGTAGCTCAGGTTAAACTTAGTTCGAGCGCCAGTAACCAATGGGCATGCTTCGGAGGCTTCATCGCAGGTCATGATGGCAATAAAATCGCTTTGCGGATTAGCGGGGTGTGAGTACACTTTAGAAAAAGCTTCAATGGGATTTAAAACTTCATCGTACTTTAAATGATAGAGCGGGTTGGCGCCATCACTCTTTTCTATTTCAAAACCTATACGGCTAAGGGCTTGCGCGGTGCGCGAATTTAAAGCTGTGGCTTCTGTGCCACCTGAATAGCTTTTCACCTTACTGTCATTTCTCAAATACTCGCTAATTATCTGCATCCAAACTTGGGCAAAATGACTGCGGCGACTGTTATGGGTGCAGATGAATAATAAGTCCTTGCTGCTAGACTGATTAATTATTTGCGCTAATTGATCGAGTTGTAATTTTCTTTCTCCCCTTATGGGTTGGCAAATCTTATCGAGATCTTCCAAGTAATTTTTAATGCTGCTAAACATGCCAAGGTTTTAAGGTTATTGTCTGCTTAGTAATAAGCTCTGCGAGCTCTATTAATAATGTTACCTAAATCAAAATCGAGTACGAAACGGATATTGCTTAAATAATTTGCTTCTTGGTAAAAGTTTCGACTCTGATTTTGAATGGGTAAATAAATTTCTACAAAATCAGTTAAAAATGCAAGTCTAATCCCATAATCCCAGTATCGACTTTCCTCGGTTAGCGCATAATCGCCAAATAAACCCAAGAATCCATAGAGCGGAACACTTAAGCTTGTGCTGAACATAAACTGATCAGAAAACACATCGGTTTCACTTTTAAAGCCTCCATCGCTGGTGAAAAACTGCCGGCTCCAAATACCATCTTGGTCGCTTCGTCCAATGAGGTAATAATCAAATAAGTAATCGGGACTACCGCTTAGTCCGAAGCTGTAAAAATTATCTTCTAGGCCATCTGCTGCAAAGCGATTATAAAGGAAATAACCCCCAAAGCTGCGCCAGATTAACCAACGTTTATTAGGGAGCATCCACCTTTGGTCCACCTCTGTGAAAATCTTTCCAAATTTATCGGCCGTTTCTAAATGAAACCGGAAAATTAGGGGATTGAGAATATCAGTTTTTTCGAGGCGATAATTAGCATTGAAAACACTAAAACTGGCGCTGCTTAATTCGTTAGTACTGCCTTCAAAGTCTGAGGCAAGTTCTCGGTCTACAATTATTCCGCGTAAGCGTATGGACTGAATATAAGGACTACGAGGACTGGGTTTGCGAATACGGAAATTTATGGTGGGCGAAATTCGACTATAAGCTAAATCCTTGTCGTAGTGGTAATAGCGACTATAAACCGCAAATTGCACTTGGCGAAAAAAGTTAGTTTTTGGCAAAGTGTGATTATAGCTAAAAGAAGCAGAACCGGTTAACCTTCCCGTGCCGGTGCTGTATTCGGGAATGATATTATACTCAAAAGGCTTTTGCACCAATAAGGAGCGATTAGAAAGAGAGGCACCTATTAAGAGTTTGTCGTAGGCATTATAATAGAGAGTGGGCATATAAAATACTTGGCTGGCCTCAGGTGCTTCGAAACTATTGTAAAACTGAAAACTTAGCGGCTCCGCACGGGGTAGCAACCAGCGATTGTAATAGGTATTGTTTTTCTGGTTGTACTCGGCGTGGCTGAGGTGGGCATTGATTACAATCTTATCAAAATCTTCGTGGTATAATTGCACGCTACGTAAGCCCTCGTGTCCTTCAAACCACTCCGTAATAATAGCCTTACCGTCTTTAAAGCCAGTAATAGAATAGGGCGTAATTAAATCACCACTATTGTAAACCTTGGCGGTAGTAACGGTGGCACAGCGTTCAAAATCGCGTATTTGGTAATCGTAAATTTCCGCGCTCCTTACAGTTTGATTAAAAAACCAATTGAGATCGCGTCTTTCGAAGTAGCTAAAGGCAGAATTTAAACTAGTGGCTCCTACGAGCGCATCTGCCGACAAGCAAAAACGCGACATGGCTCGTTTAAAGTTGAGCTCGCCCGTGTAGGCTTGTAAATGGGCTAGGTTAAGATAGGTTTTAGCCTGCACTACCGCTTCATAATTAAGGCGCGAAAGATCTTCGATACTGCTGTTTGGGGCTTGATCTAAACCTTGCCGCTGTAGAAATAAAAAGAGAAAACGATTTTGATAAGCATAGTCGAATTCGTCTAAAGCAAAAAGCTTGTCGAGAATAAAGTTGCTAAAGGGGATCCAGCGCTTTTGTGGATAATATTGGCGGATAAAATCGTATTTATAAAAATAGGGAATACCGCGCGCCAACCAGGGTTCTTTAAAGCCATCTACACTTAAGCGGTAACGAAAAAATGATTCGCCTTGGGCTTGCACTAAATCACTTATTAGGCCAAAGGGGTCTTTAGGAATTTCCAAACTAAGTAACTCCTCACTTTGGTATTCGCCCTTCTTCTTTTTAAGGTAAAAAATCTTCTGAAAGTAGTTGAGGCTATCGTCTAATTCTGATTTGTAATAACGCTTGGCTTGTTGACTCAGCAAGGCCACATTACTAGCTAAAATTGAATCATTTTGTAGACTGTAAATTTTTTGCTTAGTCCCCAAGGAATAGGTGTAAAACTGCGGAGCAAGGTGTAATTGTAGGTTGCGACTGGCGCCACGAAAGACATAATTTCGCTTTGCGTCCTTTTGACTACTGGAAATTTCGCCTAGGTTTGAAATTACTTCAAAGTATTCAGGCACCTGCAGGGCAAGGGTGAAATTATCACGATTTTGGCAGTGGTCGAAATGGTAGGTTATTGGCCTCAGATGCCATTCGCCGTTTAGGTAAGCTGCAGGGCGCGGTAATAAGTCAATGATATGAATAGCGTTTTCGGCCAAACCATTTCCGGTAAAGCCAGCGTCAGGCAAAGCCATTTCGAAATCAAAACTAATTTGCAGGCTGTCACTGCTTTTGGTAGGAATAGCAAGAGCGAGAAATTCCTTTTCGCCTAGGGTATTGCATTCCTCCGCGTTGATAAGGAGATTGGTGATTTTCAAAAAACCCTTTTTCTCCTTGCCCGCGAAGTGTAGGTCAACGTCTTGGTATTCTTTTAGTTGCTCATTTAAAAATGATTTTTCCCAGGTATAAGCGCGAGTAGGGAGGTGCAGGTAAATACTATCACTAAGGGGATGGAGCATAGTGAAATGACTCGAACCCTTTAAAACACCCTTGTCATAATCGAGGTTGTACTGTATTTCTCGCGGCTGAGCTGCAAGACTAAAGGTGCTGATAAACAGAATTAATAGGGAAAAGCGCTTGTACATATAAAGCTGCCGAATATAGGTTTTTGCTCTGGCAAAAATGAGGAGAAATTTGCAATCCTCGTGTGAATCCTAAAATGGTTTCCAATATTGAGAAAATCGTTAATAATATAGATCCATAACCCTAATGAAGGGGGTGTGTTTTAGTTTTTAGCTAATTTTAATGGGTTAACCCCCTGTTTGCATAGGGGGTGTAATTAAATATTTGTTTTTATTGTCGATTTGTATTTAATTCGTTTCAAATTAAAATTAGAAATGGGTAAAAAATTAAACTTCATCGTTCTCTGCGCATTGGTGCTGATATCCTTAGTCTTTACGGTGGATTACGATTTTTTTGGGGCTGAAAACATTGACAAAGCCGATACAGCTTGGATGTTAGTTTCCAGTGCTTTTGTTTTGTTAATGACCCCTGGTCTGGCTTTTTTCTATGGAGGGATGGTAAACAAGCGCAATATCATTTCTACCATGCTACAAAGTTTCGTGGCACTGGGTGTAGTCAGCATCCTGTGGGTAATCGTGGGCTTTAGTCTTTGCTTCGGCGATAGTATTGGAGGAATAATTGGCAATCCGCTTACCTATTTTAATTTTAAGGGAGTGGGCTTAGGGCCTAATCCGGACTTTAGCGAAACCATTCCCTTTTTGCTCTTCGCTTTATTTCAACTGAAATTTGCCATTATTACTCCCGCTTTAATCACGGGTTCTTTTGCGGAACGAATACGTTTTCGATCTTATATACTATTCATCGTTCTTTTCAGCTTATTGATTTATGCTCCTTTGGCGCACATGACTTGGCATCCCGAAGGACTCTTTCGCAATTGGGGTGTCTTAGATTTTGCTGGTGGAACAGTAGTACACATGTCGGCTGGTTTTGCGGCTTTGGCGGGCGCTATTTATTTAGGAAAACGCAAAGTGAAACAGCACGAGCCAGCAAATATTCCCTTCATTATTTTAGGAACGGGCTTACTTTGGTTCGGTTGGTTTGGTTTTAATGCGGGTTCTTCTTTAGGCGCTAATGCAGATGCGGTAGCGGCCTTTGCTAATACTAATCTTGCTTCTGCAGCAGGTATGATTACTTGGATTTTTTACGATCGTTTTCAGAATAGAAAAATGTCTGCCTTGGGTGCATGCATAGGTGCGATTGTGGGCTTGGTAGCCATTACGCCTGCGGCGGGATTTGTAACCATGTCGCAGTCGATATTTATTGGTTTTATCGCCGCTTTAGCAAGTAACTACGCCATTCGCTTTAAGAATAAAAGAGAATTAGACGATACCCTCGATGTGTTTCCTAGTCACGGAATTGGTGGGATTATTGGCATGTTGCTTACCGCGGTTTTCGCCAAAGAGGTAGGACTTTATTACGGTGAAACAGAAACTTTTGTGTACCACTTGTTGGCCTTGGCTATTACTGCTGTTTTCACTTTTGGCGGTAGTTGGTTGTTGTATAAATTGGTCGATGCCATGATCACTCTGCGGGTTAGTGCTGAGCAAGAAGAACGTGGTTTAGATGATAGTCAGCACGGTGAGTATCTACAAGATTAGCATAACAAGTAAAATCTGAGCTCCAATTTCAGGCAATAACAAAGCTTTAAAACTATATTTGGGTTTAAGATTTTTTTATGTTAAACCCTGCTACTGGGGCTCCTTATGAGTCTTGGCAAGAGATTTTCGCAAGCAACGATTATATACTAATTGCAATGCTGTATGTAACGGCGGCGTCCTTAGTTGTTCTGCCAATTTTGTATGCTCTTCGATCTTATAATCGCTATTATCCAAGAAGTTTAAAGCCGAAATACATGCAATTTGTAGGGCAAATGGCTTATTTTCAATCACTAAGTCCCATTGAGCAAAAGCGCTTTGCCATTCGTTGTCAATTATTTATCAATACTAAAACTTTTATTCCCCGTGGGGGCAAAGGCTTTGTTTTACTTCCAGAAATGATTGCAATGATTGCGGCATCGGCAGTGGAAATTAGTTTCGGTTTCCCTAAGATGGGCTTTGAACACTTCAGTCGTATTTTAATTTACCCAACCGATTATTACAGCAGAATTACGAGGCAGTATCACAAAGGAGAAGTGAATGTACGTGGAATGATTGTCTTGTCTTGGGCATCCTTTCAGGAAGGTTACGCCAAAGATGACGATGGAATTAATTTGGCGATTCATGAAATGGCGCATGCCTTAAAATTAGAGAATCGTATCGAAAATGGCGACTATCAGTTTTTAGATCCGCAGCTGATGCGTGAACTACGCGAGGAATTTAAACGATTAAGTGCCCAGCAGTCTCCCGCGGAAGCGACCCTAATTAGAGCTTACGCCATGACTAATATACATGAGTTTTTTGCGGTGCTCTGTGAGAATTTCTTCGAAAGACCAAGGGCATTGCAGCGCGAACATCCTCAATTGTACGATATTATTAGTAGACTGTTAATGCAAAATCCGCTAGCTCCAAAAGATCTGAGCATGGCCTCTTCTAAGGCTTATGCATTAAGCGACTTTAGCGGACCGATTAAACGAAATTAAAATGGATTTACAGAAAATAGCCAAGCAAGCCCAAACGAGTAAGCGTTACTTGTTTATGCTTAATTTTTTCCTTAGTCGCTTCGTGCCTTTTAACAAGGCGCATCGCTTTAAGGTAGAGTCTATTGGCGATCATCACCTATGGGTAAAAGCACCTTATCGCAAAAGTAATTTCAATCATCTCAAAGGTATTCACGCCTGCGCACAAGCAACCATTGCCGAAATAAGCTCTGGATTATTGTTAATTTCTCTCCTTAACCCCAAGCACTATCGCATAATCTTACAAAAATTAGAATTGGAGTATCTCTATCAGGCCAAGACCGATATCATAGCCAAATTTGAAATTGAAGCCGATTGGTTGGAAGAGCAAGTGATCCAACCCTTAAGCAAAAACGACAGTTTGTTTATTGATTGCCCTATTTCCCTCTTCGACCTAAAAGGCAATAAAGTCGCTCAGGCAAAGGCGCGCTGGCAGATTAAGAACTGGAAGGCCGTAAAGACGGCGGTAAACTAAATTATGATAAAATCCATCCAAAACGCTTTGATACCCGATGAAAAAAACTAGCTTTATAAAAAAGGAAGGATGGAACTAAAATTAGAGCAACACGACTTATTTCAAGCTTTAGAGGCATTAGAAAATCATGCTTATGATGAGTTTGATTTTGGGCTTATTAAAATGGACCGTAAGGGCAATGTTTTAGCTTATAATAAATGGGAGGCGCAATTAGCCGCGAATAACCAAGAAGCGGTAATCGGTAAAAACTTTTTTACGCAAATAGCCCCTTGCACCAATAACTTTATGGTTTCGGAAAAGTATGGACTATTTCAAGGCCAATTGGATGAGACGATGGATTATGTTTTTACCTACCGAATAAAGCCGACGCCAGTAAGGCTAAGATTATTAGCTCACGAATCTTCAAACAACCAATACTTGGCGGTTCAGTTAAAATCGTAGCTAAATGAATGATAATAAACATTCAGAGTATTCTGAGCTGCTCGATTTTATTAATCAGTGTCCAGTAGGTTTAGTTAAATCCAATAAGGCAGGAGAAATTGAATTGTTAAACGCTTTCGGAAGCCAAATTTTGTTTCCTCTAAGTATTTATAGTTCTTGTGATTTAAGTAATATCAAAACCATTCTTAATTATTTCGATCCTCAACTGGTAAAACAGATTGATAGCTTTGAGCCTTCTTTCGGGCCTATTTGTGAGGAATATCGCTTTGAATTGCGCCCGAGTGATTCTGCTAGTCTGCAGTTTTATTCGATAACGATTAATAAGATATCAGAATCTGTCTTTCAATACGTGTTGAAAGATATCACAGCAATAGTGCGGAAAGAACAGGAGCTTCAAGATCTTATTGAAGCTTCAGCCATGCAAGCAGGAAAACTGGAAATGTCTGTTGGTCTATTGCACGATGTTGGCAATGCCGTTACTTCTTTTGGTACCGAAGTGGCCAAACTTAAAAACTCATTAGAGTGGCGAGAGTTAAGTGATTTAGATAAACTCTTGAATTTATTCGCATCCCACGAAAGTGCCTTAGACCAAAGCATGGGCCCTGGCAAAGGCCTGGCGGTTTTGAAGTATATGCGCGCTTTAAAAAATAGTTTAGCCCAAAAGAACAAGCTTTTGCAAGAAGGGGCCCATAAACTGTATGAAAACACCAGTCATATCCAGGATGTATTAAACATCCAAAGGCATTATGTAAAGGATAAGATTAAAAATAAGAGGGAGCTTATTTCATTATTTTCGGTAGTAGAAGATGCTTTAGCTATTCAGGCTGGAATTATTTTAAAGAGAAATATTGAGCTGATTAAAGATTTCTCGCCTAAACTCCCTCGAATTGAAGGAGACCACACCCGCCTTATTCAGGTAGTAATCAACATTCTAAAAAATTCGGCTGAGGCTTTTGATTCAATTTCGCATCCTGACCATCGCTATATTAAAATAACTTTGCAAGCACTAGAAGAAGAAGGACTACTTTTATTGCAGTTTTCTGATAATGCGGTAGGTTTCGCCCCAGAAAAAGCGACAAAGCTTTTTGAAAAGGGTCAAACCAGTAAGCAAACAGGAACCGGTTTTGGTCTATATAACTGCAAGCAAATTATAGATAGCCATCATGGCGAAATATCTATCTCAAGCGAGGGCATTGATAAAGGGGCAACGCTGAAGATCAAACTACCTTATAAATAAATATGTCGGCAGCAAATAGAGTTTTAATAATTGATGATGAGGAAATTGTAAGAGACAGCATTCGTGGTGTTCTCAATCCTCATAGTATAGATGAAAGCGAATTGGAGGATGCGTCATTTGATCTCTTCCCCGAAGAGTCGCAACAGTTTGTAAGTAAAGCATCGAAAGCTTTTGCTCCCACCTTTACTATAGAAGAAGCAAGCAATGGCATTAATGGTCTAGAGAAGGTTAAACAGTCGCTTGAACTCGGCCAGCCCTTTCAGGTAATATTTTTAGATATGCGCATGCCCGGTTGGGATGGTTTGCGCACTTGCGTGGAGATACGTAAAGTAGACCCTAAGGTGCAAATTTATTTTGTTACCGCTTATACTGATCGCTCTATCGAAGAGATTATTAAAGAAGCAGGTCATGATGTTGGCTATATTTCCAAGCCTTTTGTGGCTGAGGAAATTATTCAGCTTGGCACTAAAGCCATTTACGATTGGAATAAATTAACCAATCTAGAACGCCTTTTAAAAATTATTGGTGAAATTGGTTTTGGAACGGTCGAGCTCAATACTCTCTTAGTAAACATACTCCACCAAATAGCCGATTATATAAAGTCGGATTTTGCTGTTCTCGGTCGTTTTAACAATGATAATGCCTTTGCGGAAGTGGCTAAAATTGGCATCGGTGAAAACCGCATTAATATTGACGCTTTACGCGAAAAGCTAGACTTCCAACAGTTGCATAAAATCACCCTTTATAATGGTATTCTCATTTGCCCAATGGAGCATTTTTGCATTTTGGCAATAACTTCTACCGAAGAGTATTTTAACCAAGAGAAGCTTTATCTAGTAGAGCTATTTGTTGAAAACGCAGTACGAGCGGTTAAAACTTCGGAACTGCAAACGCAGCTTATTCAAAATGCGAGGCTATCGGCTGTGGGGCAGGCCATTGGTATGGTGATGCACGATATCCGCACGCCCATTAGCCAAATTGAAGGAATGGCACAAATGATAGAATCCGACCCTGCTAATGCCGAAATGAACTCTCAACTTAGCGTTTTAATGCGCCAATCTACCGGCTATGCTTACGATATAATTCACGACGTTTTAGATTTTACCAAAGATGCCAAGGTTAATCTATCCAATGTAAATGTCAATCGCTTTTTAGAAGCAAACATCAAACGAGCCGAAGCTGATATTGCCAATAATCACCCCGGCAAAGTTGCATTGGTAGCAGAATTAGAAACGGAAGACGATTTTGAAATAAAACTCGATTCTAAGAAAATGGATCGCGTATTAATCAATTTGATTAATAATGCCGTGGAGGTGCTGATAGAAAAGGCGATCAAACCCGCCACAATTAAAGTGGGTTCACGCTTAAAAGGAACTTCCTTACAGATTCGAATTACCGATAATGGTCCTGGAATTCCCGAAGAAATTAAGAATGACCTTTTTAAACCTTTCATTACCCAGAATAAAGAAAATGGCACAGGTTTGGGCCTAGCTATTGTTCAACAAATTATTGATGCACATAATGGGCAAATTAAAATAGAGCCTAGCGATTTAGGCGCTTGTTTTCTAATTACTTTGCCTCATGGCTAAACTTATTTCTCAAGATGCCTTAGAACGCCTCTGGAAGGAAAAGTTAATACGATTAGCCCCGCGATTAAAACATCAGCAGGCGGACTTATTGCCGCTCCATTTTAAGGATGAGCTGGCTTTGGATTCGGTCGAAATACTTGATTTGTATTCTTCTTTTATGGACTTATTTGCATTGCAGCTCAAGGCAGACAAGCAAACTTATCTATATCAATATAATACGGCAAGCGAGTGTATATTGGCTGTTTTAAAACATTTAGAAAAAGCCGAGCAGCTTCATTTTAAATCGTCGGGGTCGAGCGGTAAGCCCCAAGGGCAATCACATAGCGTAGATACGCTAATTGCAGAACGCAACTTTTGGGCAGATCTTTGGCAGGATAGTGAGGCGGTCTATTACTGTGTTAATGGAATGCACATCTATGGCTTTATTATGGCCTTTTTAGTACCTAGTAAATTGAAGATTCCGGGGCAGTATTTCTCTCCCTTAGACTGGAATTCTGTAGTGCAGCGCATGCCTGAAAATAGTTTAATCATTGCTTTTCCAGAAGCCCTTGAACATTGCCCTATTGGTCTTAAATTCCCCAAAAAATCTCGGTTGATTAGCTCTACCGCCCCTTTGCGACCTGCCTTGCAAAATAGGATATTAGAGGCCGGTTTAGAGCTTTATAAAGTTTACGGCAGCACCGAAACGGCAGGTATTGCCTATGCTAAAAATGAAAGTAATGTCTATCAACTATTACCATTTTGGTCGGCCAGGCAAAATACCCTACTCAATCGCTTAAATGGGAACGAAGAGAAATTCCTTGATCATATTTCTTGGCAGTCTGAGCGCGAATTCACTTTAGGTGCAAGAGTAGATGAGGTGATTCAAATCGCCGGTCATAATGTTTCATTGCCAGAGATTAGCCAGAAAATTCAAGCCGCCTTTCCGCAGCTTATCAAAGAAGTTTGGCTGCGAAAAATGGCATTAGATGAAGGTCGTCGCCTGAAAGCGTGGTTGCAAATGAAGGATCTATCTAGTCTCAAGGAAGAGAATAAGGCGGAAATTTATCAGTGGATTGAAACTCATTTACCTGCTGCTGCACGCCCGAAACACCTTACTTTTAGCAGCAATAAGGCATTAAACTCCTTGGGAAAATTAAGCGACTGGTCCATTCATGATTAAATTAAACTTGCAAAAACAAAGCTTTATACAATGTGAAACTCTTTACGATTTAGCGAAGGACAGAAAGAGCCAAATTCTGCTTGCGCAAGATGCGCAGGAAAGGGTACAAGCGGCTCACACTTTAGTGCAGACTAAAATTGCGGCTGGTGACTGGATTTACGGTTACAGCAGTGGTTTTGGTCCTTTAGCGCTTGAAGCAGCTAGAACAGAAGATAATCCCCAACATCAGAAAAACTTGCTGTATCACTTGGCGAGTGGTCAAGGCGAGGCACTTTCGGTAGAGGAGAGTCGTGCGGTTTTAGCGCTGCGCATCCGCCAGTTAGCCTTAGCTTACTCGGGAATAAGCTTAAATACTTTAGCGCAAATTATTACCATTTTTAATGCGGGCTTTAGTGCCATAATTCCTTCTTTAGGATCGGTGGGTGCCAGCGGCGATTTAACCCCTTTGGCGCATCTCGCCCTGAGCTTGGCGGGAGAAGGCGAAGTTTATACTGATACTGGTATAGTTGAGTCTCATATTTGGTTTAAGCAGCAGGGATTGGCCTCCATACTTTGGCGTGAAAGAGAGGCTTTGGCCTTTGTAAATGGCACAGCTTGCATGACGGCTTTGGCGGCACTAAACTTAGTGCAAGCCCAAAAAGCTCTGGCTAGAAGCGAGAAACAAGTTTTCATTTATGCCGAAATGTTAGGCGCTTTTCGCGAAGCATGGCATCCGCTTTTAGCCCAAGCGAGGCCGCATCCTGGTCAAAAGGAGCTGGCAGAAAAATTATACCAATGGTCGCTCGATAGTGAATATTTTATTGAGGAAGAGCAGTTTACAGGTCAGTTTGAGTTTGAGGGGAAATGGCCACAAGACGCCTATTCCATTCGTTGCGCTCCCCAATTACTGGGAGCGGTCCAAGATGATCTCAGATCGATAGAGGAAACTATTAATATTGAAATCAATAGCGCCAGTGATAATCCCACTATTTTCATAGAAGAGCAAAGAATTATTCACGGTGGTAATTTTAATGGACAGCATCTAAGTTTCGCGTCCGATAAATTGAATGAAAAGCTAATTTACCTTGCCGTTTATAGCGAAAAGCGCATCAGTAAAATTTGCAATCCTAAATACAATTTGGGCTTAAGTGCTTTTTTGAAAAGTAAACCTGCAGGATTAAACTCAGGTTTTATGGGGGCACAGGTTACCGCCACGGCTTTATTAATCGAATTGAAATTATCGGGTAAATCGGTGAGCATCGAAAGCTTGTCTACTAACGGCGATAACCAAGATATGGTCAGCCTTGGTACTTTAAGCGCTTGGCGCGGAAGAGAAATGTTTGCCAAGCTTTTCAGCATTCTAGCCATTGAGGCCATGATTTTATGCGAAGCCATTGATCAAAGGCAAGCATTTAAGCAAAGAAAGCTTTCTGTGATTAGTAGGGACCTTCTAAACGAAATTAGGCCACTTTTCCCGTCTCTAAAAAAGGACCGAGCCCTCGCTAAGGAAATAAGTGCCTTAGCGCAGTTTTTTAGTCAATACTAGCTCCTTAATGAAATGTCCATAACCAAGTCATCGCGCGCTTTAATAAACCTGCATAGCAGCGCTTTACTTTTTGGTATGGCGGGTTTGTTTGCCTCTTGGTTGACCTTAAACCCGCTTTTGATTGTTTTAGGCAGAGTGTTTTTCGCGAGTATCACTTTAGCGATCATCTTAAAATTTAAGAAACAAGCTTTTTACCTTAAAAGTCGTCGCGATCTTTTGCGTTTTGTGACTTTAGGTTTTCTACTTGCCTTTCATTGGACCTCATTTTTTCAAGCCATACAGTTGAGTACTTTGGCCATCGCTTTATTTAGCTTTTCCACTTTTCCGCTTTTTACCTTTTTGTTGGAAGCCTTAATTCTTAAAGTACCTTTAGCCTGGTCCAATTTTGTGCTAGTTCTAGTGAGCCTTGGCGGACTGTATTTAGTGGTGCCTATCATTAGTTGGACTGAGTCTCCCAATGAGTTACACGGCCTTTTTTGGGGATTATCATCTGCCTTGAGCTTTGCCTTATTAGCGATAGCGAATCGCGCCTTAAGTGGACGGTATAGTGCTTGGCAGATCAGTTTTTATCAAGATCTTTGGGCGACGGGATTTTTGTTACCTGCGCTTTTTTTTCTCGACTTTCAATGGAGCATCGAAGATATTGGCTTGCTAATATTGTTGGGGACTGTTTTCACAGCTTTGGCCCACGGATTATATATTGCCAGTTTAAAAGAAATCAAGGCCACGACTGCCAGTTTAATAATTGCCTTAGAACCCGTTTACGGAGTAATTGCTGCTTTGATTTTATTTAATGAAGTGCCTACAATTAGGACCGTAAGCGGAGGATTATTAATTTTAGGCGCTAGCCTTTATATCTCAATTAAGAGCAGAAAACCATTAAAAATTAAATCAACTCTATGATTGCAATCGCCTTTTTCTTCTTGGTTTTGGGAGCTTTAATTAAATATGGTAAAATGTATTTTCTAATTTCGGGCTACAATACCATGAGTGTGGAAGAAAAGTCCAAATACGATATAAAGGGTATCGCCAATCTATTTTGGAAGGCCATGCTGGGGATGGCGATCATTATAGCTTTAGGAACTTTGCTCAAGTTTTTCTTCGGCGAAGAAAAGCTGGAAATGTACGCAATCATACTCGCTGTAGTTCTCGGTGTACCTTATTTGTTAATCCAATCAAATTCGAAAAGGTATAAGCTGCCGCAAGAAGGGCTATCAAAAAAGACGAATTCAGAAAATTAGAAAGATTAGGTCTAATTATATTTCTTTTAATTTGAGTTTAATGTGAATTTTGGCCTAAAAGTTTTTTTAGTTAGAGTGAAAATCTTGCATCGGGGTCATTTCCTGCCGCCAACTGCCGCATCACAATCCTAATAGTTACCTTTTATCGATTATCTGAGACTATAATTTTAGCCTGAACACATGCTCTTAGTCTCAAGGAGAAGGCCCCTCTAGTTGGCTTATCTCTAAAAAGGGGTAGAGCTTAACTTCCGTAAAAGCAATAATCCGGTGTCTATATTTGCTGTAACCCGCTTCAATTGCATCGTCCAGAGCGTATCTTAAATTGAAAACGCGAGTCTGTAATATTTAATCAAACACACTTTCTTAAGCAAGATTTAAGATGAGTCTCGCTTAAAAAACACGACCTTGCCTAAGAACTGTAAGATATTGAATTACAGAAATTTCCTATTGCCGAGGCACTGAAAATCAAGCTGCATTAAAATGAAACCAATAGACACAGAGGACGACTATTTAGATAATCATTTTATTAAGCGAAGTAATTGGCTAAGGGCAGCAGTTCTTGGCGCCAACGATGGGATTTTATCTACCGCCTGCTTAGCCATTGGAGTGGCCCCCGCTAGTGATTTAAGAACGCCCATTGTATTGGCTACTTTGGCGGGCTTAACGGCTGGAGCTTTATCTATGGCAGCTGGAGAGTACGTATCCGTAAGTTCGCAAACTGATGTAGAAAAAGCCGATATAAAAAGGGAGGCCAAAGAGTTAGAAGAAATGCCCGAAATTGAAATGTATCGTTTGGCTAGAATATACGAGAAGAGAGGTTTAAAGAAGGAAACCGCTTTAATGGTGGCTAGATAGCTTTCGGAAGTGGACCCCTTAGCCGCCCATGTTATAGATGAATTGGGGATTAATGAAATTACAAAAGCCAACCCAATGGAAGCAGCTTTCACTTCTGGCGCGGCCTTTACTGTAGGGGGATTAATTCCACTTATGGTTACCGTTTTTTTTCCGCTCAAAGGTATAGAGTATTCGCTTTACGGTTTTACTCTTTTCTTCCTCATCATTTTAGGAGCCTGGGCAGCGGAGGCAGGTGGTTCTAGTTGGACCAAGGCCATACTTAGAATTTCTTTTTGGGGCACGGTAGCCATGGGCTTAACGGCCGCAGTCGGATATCTTTTTGGAGTGAACATTAATTAAAAATAGAATATCATGAACGGAGCACATTTACATTTAGTAGTAAACCATTTACCGATTATCATACCGATAATAGCATTTATCCTAATGCTCGGTGGTTTTGCAATGAAGTCGGAAATCCTTAAAAGAGCGGCTTATGGTCTATTTGTTTTAGGGGCAATATCGGCCATGGTCGCCTTTGCAACTGGAGAAGAGACAGAGGAAGTAGTAGAGCATATGGCAGGGGTGGATGAAAGCCTAATTAAGGTTCACGAAGAAAAAGCGGAAACTTTTGCCGTCTTAATTTACATCCTTGGAGGTATTTCCTTAGTTGGAATGTGGGCCAGTTGGAAAAGAGCTTCGTATTCAAAAATGATCTCAATAGTAGCCATACTTTTTTCTTTAATAGTTTTCATTTTTGCCCAACAAACAGGTACTACAGGCGGAGAAATTAGACATACAGAAATTCGTGCGGAGGGAGCAAACAAGGCTACGCTGCTTAATCAAGGCGAAAGCGATGAGGACAATGATGATTAGCTGAGCTTATGATTAAAACTGAAGGACAAGGTTTATGGGAGCTACTAAAAATCTCCCTACCTTTTTTTGTTTTGAGTACTTGCTATGCAGTACTCGTATTATACCTTGAAGAAAAGTTTGGCGACCATATCTTTTTAAAGTCAAGCCAGATAGGCTCTGTTTTTGGATTGGCCGTTGCTTTTTTTCTAGGCTTTCGTATGAACTCCGCCTATGATAGGTGGTGGGAAGCGCGTAAAATATTTGGTCAGTTAACAAATAACGCTCGAAGCTTTTCCACGAAAATTTATACCTATGTTCTTTCGCCAAACAAATTGGTTTTAGTCCAAGAGGAAGAGGCTAAAAAGGCAGCGAGGGATTTGATTGATTTAACTTGCATTTATATCAGTCAGTTTAAAAGTGAAATAAGCGATAATTTAAATGCTAAAAAAGATGAAGAAACTGAGCGCTTATTTAAGGACTATAGCATTGATCAAAACAATAAGCTTAGTAATGAGATTTTAATCTCCCTTGCCACCAAAATCGAGGCACTATTTGCCCCTAAGGCGACTATCGAAAAAAGTGACTTGATGCAGCATATAAATCAGTTTTATGATATTCAAGGCAAAGCAGAGCGTATCAAAAACACACCTTTTTTAAAGATATACAGCGCTTTTACCAAGGCAACAGTAATTTTATATGTGTTAATGATTCCTTTTATAATTGGGGATATTGATATTGGTGGAGAGGAGAGCTACTTAGAGTATTTATCTATTCCTTTATTTGCTCTAGTGAGTACGCTCTTTTTAACCATTAACCGATTGGCAAATTTGCACGGCGATCCTTTAGCAGCAAATAAAACCTCGGTGCCAGTTGATCAAATTTGTCAGCGAATAATAGGCAATTGCCAAGAGTTAAAAGCAAAAATACTTTCGTAAAAAGGCCTAGCTTTTTTCTGGGCTTTGCTTCAGACCACCTATTCGTTAGAAGTCGGATGATTAATTACACGTTGTACTTAGGTCAAGTTATTTTGTGTCTCAATATTCCATGGAACTTCTTTTAAATTAGTAAGATAAAACAAATTCAAAGCCCTTTCGATACCCTAGTTCTTGAACAGAGAATAGGGTATATGACTTCTGCCAATATTGAAATATATCGGCTAAGCCTCAATTGGACCCTCAAAAATAGCAGGAAGTAATTTTCTTTAATTAGATTGCGCAAGATTTCGCAATCTTGACTAGTTGATTAACTTAAACGCTTCTGATATGCATAAAAGCAGACAATTTGCTTCGGTAAATGATAAGCTGCAATGGAGAGACTTAAACCACGCTTCCTTTTCTTCGAATTCTCAATTTTTTACTAACCATAATTTATATTAATATGAAAAACATCCTCTATGGATTAGGTTTTTGCGCATTAACCTTAAGTTGTACGACGCAACAGCAGGTAGTGCAAGTTGCTCCACAAATACAAGAAGTAAAAAAATCTAACGAAAGAGTATTGAAGAGAAAGGTAGCGATCTCTAGATTCTCGAATGAAACACAATACGCGAAAGGAATTTTCTACGACAAAGAAAATGATCCCATTGGGAAACAAGCACTAGATATCTTATCGGCCAAGCTTGCCGCTAGTGAGAAATTCATTCTTTTAGAAAGAGAAGGCCTTGAGCAAATCGAAAATGAACTTAAAATGACGGGCAAGGAAGCCTTAAAAAGGGTTGGTGCCGATTATTTAATTATCGGGTCTGTTACTCAATTTGGTCGCAAAAACGTAGGTGATGTGAATGCCTTCTCAAGAACCAAGTCTCAAACCGTTGAAGCAGGAGTTAGTCTTAGATTAGTTGATGTATCTACTGGACAAGTTATTTACTCTGAAGAAGCCTTAGGCGAAGCTCAGACTACTAACAAAACAGTAATGGGTTACGGAGAGCGTACCGGTTATGATGCTTCATTAAGCGATAAAGCGATATCAGCTGCCATTTCAAAGCTTACCGAAAACGTTATCAATAACTGTATGGAAAAGCCTTGGCGTTCCTTCTTTTTAACTTATGATGCCGACGGTATTTTAATTTCTGGGGGTAAAAGCCAAGGACTTCAAATCGGCGATCAGTTTGAAGTTGTTCAAAAAGGTAAAGAGGTAGAAAATCCTCAAACAGGAATGATGATGGAACTACCTGGCAAAGTGGTAGGTAAAGTTAAAGTAGATTTCATCGGAGGCGAAACCTCTCAAAGTGAGTATTCTATGGTTTCATTTGTTAATGGTGACATTGAAAAAGAGAACCTAAGCGCTTATTATATTAGAGAAATTTAGAAATGAGAAGAGCAATAATTTTATTCGCAAGCATTGCCTTTATGCTTACTACTGCTTGCACAGGTGTGCAAACGGTTACAAAAGGTCTAGAGAATCAGGCCTACATCCAGATCCTAGGGGATAGAGATGTTTATTCGGATCAAGTAACTATTGTTTTAGATAGTGAAACAACCTTTAAGGCAGAAGTCAATAAAATCGGTACTAGTGTTCCCAAAGGAACTGTTTACGCAATCTCTACGGGTAAGCACTTCATCGAGGTAAAAAATAGAAATCAAGTAGTATACTCAAAACAAATATTTGTTTCCGCTCAAGAAACCAAACAAATTACATTACCATGAGAAAATACCTTTTAGCCGCCGTTGCGGTTTTTACGCTCGCTTCTTGCGCAAGGCAAAAGCCCTTGTACGACTGGCACGACTATGATCGCTCCAGTTATTTTTATCAAAAAGATACTGATAAAGAGTCAATTAAGGACCTTCTTGATACATACCATGATATGATTAAGGAGCAAAAAGAGGGCACAAGAGGTGTAATACCTCCTGGTGTTTATGCCGATTATGGATTCCTTTTATTACAAGAAGGTGATATTAAAAAAGGATCACAAATGCTTGAAAGAGAATTAAAGCTATATCCAGAGTCAAAAATATTTATTGACCGAATTTTAAAAATGATTGAAGAATGAAAAAGTTATTAATATTCGCTGGCTTATTCAGTATTATTCTTTCGAGCTGTGGTGTCAGCAAAACGAAGTATAGTGCTTATAAAGGAATGTATGATGAAAAGCCTCATACTATTTTAATCATGCCTCCCATTAATAATAGCACTAATGTAGATGCAAAAGAATATTTCCATACTACTCTTTACGAACCATTAGTAGAAGCCGGTTATTACGCCATACCACCTTTTCTTTCAATGGATATCCTGAAAAGAGAAAGTGCTTACGATTCTGAACTTTTCTTAAATGGTGCTTTGAGTCAATTTGGCGAAGTATTTGGAGCAGATTTAGCCATCTTTACGATTATTCATAGCTGGAGTAAATCACAGCTGTGGGCTAATGTTACGGTAGAAGTAGAATATATTATCCGGTCTACTAAAACTAATGAAGTAGTATTTAGGCGCAAAGGAAAGGTTATTTATAAGACGAATTCTGGCGCATCAGGCCTAATTGGAGTTGCAGCAACAGTAGCCAAAACCGCTTTAACTGACTACGTAGCCGTAGCTAGAGCTTGTAATGACTACGTTTTAAAAGACTTACCCGATGGTAAGTATGGTTTGTTGCATGGCCAAGATAAAGATAAAGGAGCTGGCCTTGAGAACTTCAAGGTTACTATAAATTAACCTGAATTCGACGTTCAATTAATCCTCAGACCTCGATAAAGGGATTTTCAACTAAAGTGATAATCTTGTGTCTAGCTCATTTGCTGCAGCCTGCTGCCGCTTGACGATCCAGACTTACCTTTTGTTTTTACTATAAGTCTGAGGCTTTAGTTTATAGTCTAACTCAAGTTAAATTTAAGCTTAAGATTTAATGTTTTGAGTCCTACTATTTTTGATTTCCAAGGGGGAGCATTATGCTCCCTCTTTTTTTTGGCCAACTTGGCTTTTAAAAAAGGAGGTGCAATATTTTCACATATTGCGCCGAATTGTCGGGCAGCCTAATAATTTGTCAGGTTTACAGGGTTTTCGCTGCAAAATTTTATAAGACTCTTATTATGAGGATTTAATCTTTCTTTTTGAGCCCCTTTTTTTCGCACTTCAAAAAGATAGTGCTCCCAAATACCGCCTACTGCATCATGTTTGCGCCCTAGTTATGCCAATCCAATGATTTAATTTTAAAAAATCAGTATGCAAGTATTAGTAATTGGTGCAGGAAACATGGGTTTGGCTTACGCCAAGGCTCTGGTGAAGTCAGAGTATTTGAGCAAGTCGAACTTGATGATTTCTGACACCGATCCCCACAAGACAGAAGAGTTAAAAAAAATCAGTCGATTTGATGTTTATAGCGATCTCAAAGATTGCCTTCCTAAAGCAGATATCGTTTTTATCGCCGTAAAACCTTACCATACCGAAGGTCTTTTCAAGGAATTGAAACCGATGACTACCAAAGATCAGGTAATTGTTTCGCTCATGGCAGGAGTAACCATCGAAAGCATTCAAAATGGTTTAGGCATTGTAAAAGTAGTGCGTGCTATGCCTAATTTGCCTGCACAAGTAGGGAAGGGGCTTACCTCTTTTACTACTTCAAAAGAAGTATCACGTCTAGAAACATCTACCGTTCAGCAATTGTTAAACACTACCGGTAAGTCGGTACACCTTGATACAGAGAACGATATTGATGCTTCTACCGGGATCTCTGGTAGCGGGCCCGCTTATGTTTTCTACTTTATGCAATCCATGATGGAAGCTGCACAAAAAATGGGCTTTTCCGATCACGACTCTAAGGTACTCGTCAGCCAAACCTTCGAAGGGGCGGTAGAGCTTTTTAACCAATCCGACTTAAGTCCAACTAAATGGATGAACAAAGTGGCCTCTAAGGGCGGTACCACCCGCGCAGCCCTCGATTCAATGGATGATAACAATATTAAGGATCTTATTGAAGAAGCGGCTTATGCAGCTTTTAATAGGGCCGTTGAATTGGGTAAAGGAGAGAATAGTTAAGTATGGATTTCAAGAAAAGAGTGGTTGTAAAAGTGGGGACCAATGTGATGGTTAACAAAGACAATCGCATAGTAGGGCCCATTCTAAAAAGACTAGTAGATCAAATTGCCCGCCTTTATGAAGAAGATATTATTACCGTTTTAATTTCTTCGGGTTCGGTAATCGCTGGAAAGGAGATTTTAAGTGAAAATGATATCGAAGACGATACCATCCGCCGCCAAGTATATTCAGCGGTAGGTCAACCGCGTCTGATGCGGCACTATTACAGCATCTTCCACGATTACGGCATGCGATGTGCCCAGGTACTTGCGACTAAACGTGATTTTGCTAAAGGACCGCATCGCGATAATATGATTAATTGCTACGAAGGCTTATTAAGCCAAGGAATAATTCCCATTGCCAATGAGGATGATGCGGTTTCACTGTCTATGTCTATGTTTACCGATAACGATGAGTTAGCCAGCCTTGTGGCCGAACTGATCCACGCGGACATGCTTATCTTACTGAGTGATATTGATGGCTTTTACGATGGCCATCCCGACGACGAAGCTTCCCGCCTTATTAAAACAGTTACCACCGATCAAAAAGTAGAACAGTTTATAAAAAGCAGTAATAAAAAAGAAGGAGAAGGCCGCGGCGGTATGGGCTCCAAATTAAATGTAGCCAAGAAAACAGCCGCTAAAAACATCCCTACTTTTATAGCCAATGGTAAGAAAGACAACAGTATTATCGACATTGTACATGGCAAAGAAGTAGGAACAAGAGTTTATTTAAAACCTGAGTTCGACCTAAAATTATAGCCTCAGATTTTCAATAAAAGGAAAAGACTAGTCTGGATCGTGCAGCTGTAGCGGGCTACAGCAAATGAGCTAGATGCAGGATTTTTGCTTTTATTGGAAAAAACTTGTAAGCCTCTTCTAAAAAGCGGTTTTTGGCCCCTTAGCCGTTCACAATAGCCCGCTATTGCTTCACCGCTTCGGCTTAAAACCCACTATTTATAAGAGGTCTGAGGCCTAATTTTACATCGAAATTAGGTTTAAAGGAGCCCACTGGTTCTGAACAGTGAAAAGATCAGTAAATTAAGAGAAGAAAGAGAATATGAAGTTATTAAACACCGAAAAGAAGAACGCCGTTTTACAAGCAATGATCGATCAGTTGGACCAAAACCGAGCATCCATTATTGCCGCCAATAAAAAGGACCTTGCCGCTTTTAGCGGAGATGATCAGGCCTTATATGATCGTCTTATTGTAGATGAGAAGAAGATAGATGATATGATTCGGGCCGTTAAAGAAGTGAAGGGGCAGGAAGATCCTGTGGGTAAAACCATTAGTCAAGATACCTTAGCGAATGGTTTAAACATCACCAATAAAACTGCTCCATTCGGAACAATCATGATTATTTACGAGTCACGCCCCGACGTAACTATTGAAGCCGCGGTTTTAGCCTTTAAGGCCAATAATAAGATTTTATTAAAAGGAGGTAAAGAAGCGCATAACAGTAATGAGGAGCTGGTAAAATGTTGGCATAAAGCTTTGGCTGCAAATGACTTGGCCATCGATTGGATTCAGTACTTGAAAATGAATCGCGAAACAACGCAGGCATTCTTACGTGCACCCGATCAAGCGCTCGACCTTATTGTACCACGTGGTGGTGAACGTTTAATTGCCTTTGTAAAAGAACATGCAAAATGCGCGGTTTTAGTAAGTGGCAGAGGAAATAATTTCGCCTATGTCGCTCCTGATGCGGATCTCGAAAAGGTGATTCCTGTAATTGTCAATGCTAAAACCGATAAGATATCGGGTTGCAACGCCTTGGATAAAATCTTAATCGATAAAAACCACCCCCACTTTAAAGAAGTAGCCCGTAAAATTGAGTCTGAACTCAGCAAGCATAGCATTCACATACTAGCGAGTGATGATTTACTAGATAGCCTTGAAACCACATCTGAGCTAAGCGACAAAGAGGTTTGGCGCGAAGAGTTTTTAGCGAAAAAAGCCGCTATGGGTATGGTGGATGGCCTAGAAAATGCCATTGACTTCATTAATACCTATTCTGGGGGTCACTCTAATATTATCCTCACTGAAAATACCGAAGATGCTGCCACCTTTATGGAGCAAATTGATAGTGCTGCGGTTTATCACAATGCCTCCACCCGTTTTACCGATGGTGGACAAATGGGCGTTGGAGCCGAACTAGCCATTAGTACCGATAAATTACATCACCGCGGGCCTTTGGGTTTAAAACAATTGGTGACCAATAAATACTATGTGCTCGGTAATGGCCAAGTAAGAGTTTGATAAGCTAAATTAGAGAACCAATCAGATTTATGACCTGGGCTCAATATAAAATTAGTCCTAAGACCTTTGATAAATCGCGGGTTTATAGCTCCAAGTTGCAAGGCTTGGAGTTTTTTTTGCTTGGAAAATGAAAGAATGGAAACTAAATAACGTGAATTCGACAATAAATTAGAGCCTCAGATTTTCACTGGAAGGAAAAGACTAGTCTGGATCGTGCAGCTGTAGCGGGCTACAGCAAATGAGCTAGATGCAGGATTTTCATTTTTATTGGAAAATCCGTTTAGGCCCCTTCTAAAAAGCGGCTTTCCACGCCTCAGCAGCTCACAATAGCCCGCTATTGCTTCACTGCTTCGGCTTGAAACCCACTATTTACAAGTGGTCTGAGGCTTAATTTTAAGTCGAACTCACGTTAAATAAAATCTAGGGTATCTGCGTCAATCATATCTACCCAGCGCTTCATTTTCTTCTGAATTACCTTAAAGTGGTGCAGATCATCTTCAGTCACAAAAGTAATAGCGTCACCCGGGTTTTCTGCCCGACCGGTTCTACCGATACGGTGTATGAAATCTTTAGGGGAACGGGGCAATTCGTAATTAACCACATGTGGTAAAAAGGCAATGTCAATTCCGCGTGATAACAGATCTGTGGCAACAAGTACCCTTAAATTACCGGCAATAAAATTAGCCAAAGAGTCGCTACGGCTACCCTGACTTTTCTTGCTATGAATGGCTTTCGCCTTGATATTATGCTTCACCAATTTATCCGCAACTAAATCGGCTTGGTATACCGAAGAAGTAAAAACCAAGACCTGCTGCCAATCATTACTTTCAATGAGGTGACGTAGCAAAGGTCCTTTCTGTTCCGCTTTTACATAATAGCCCCTTTGCTTAATAAGCTCAACGCTATCTTTTGGAGCTTCCACCTGCAAGAGGGTTGGGTCTTTCAATAAAATACTTTCTACCGCTTGCACTTCAGGACTTAAGGTGGCGGAAAATAATAGGTTTTGACGTTGACTAGGAAGCAAGGCAAAAATCCGATCCATTTCTTTTTTAAAACCTAGGTTAAGCATTTTATCCGCTTCATCAAGCACCAAAGTGCTAAGATCCTCGAAGTGCATGGCATTGGAGTCAACGAGCTCCAACAAACGACCAGGCGTGGCCACTAAAACATTCACATGCTGCATGGCAATCATCTGCGGGTTAATAGAAACACCACCGTAAACCGCCATAGATTTTAAAGGAAAGGGCAAGTTTTGCGCCAAGGCTCGAAATACTACCTCCACCTGACTCGCTAATTCACGCGTGGGAACCAGCACTAAAACATTAATATGTCGATTCTTAGTTTTAGTTTTCCCTTGCAAATTCTGAATGATCGGTAGGGCATAAGCGGCCGTTTTCCCCGAGCCCGTAGGCGCTAATCCCAATACATCTTTGCCTTCTAAAATAACGGGTATTGCCATCTCTTGTATGGGAGTGGGACTTTTATAATCCAGTTTTTTTATCGAATCTAATAAGTAAGGCGCTAAGCCTAAAGCGTCAAAGTGCATGATGAGTATTTGTTTCGCCTGCGAAGGTAGCTTTTAAGCGCAGTAGAATTAGTAAATGCGCTAAGAGAAATCTCGCTTTTGGCTTAAGGATTATTCTTTTGGGCCTTTCCCTGCGGGTCGCGCTTTCCGTTGCAAGTCCTCGCTCGTACCTCGCTGTGGGCTTTCCACTGCAATCGCTAAGGCGGGACTTATGTCTAGAAACAATACTGAGGGTTTCAAATGAAAATGTTTAGTTTTATGGAATCACTAACCTACGGAGTTGAATATATCCTCATGCTATCTGCAAGCAAAAGAAACAGAAGATTGAAATTAAGAACAGCAACAATACGAGACCTAGATTTGGTCCAATATTGGGACACTAAACAGCACGTCATTGACTGTGACCCTGAGGACGATTGGGATTGGGAACATGAACTTAACCGAAATCCAGAATGGAGGGAACAACTCATAGCTGAAATAGACGATAAACCAATCGGATTTATACAAATAATTGACCCTCTATTAGAGGAAACTCATTATTGGGGAGAGGTTGAGCCGAACAATAGAGCCATTGATATATGGATTGGAGAAGAACACAATCTGAATAAGGGATACGGAACAAAAATGATGAATCTTGCTA
Source organism: uncultured Schleiferiaceae bacterium (assembly GCA_963974215.1). Taxonomy (GTDB): domain Bacteria; phylum Bacteroidota; class Bacteroidia; order Flavobacteriales; family Schleiferiaceae; genus Croceimicrobium. The sequence goes on from CAXBBL010000004.1 coordinate 68,260, forward strand.
TCGAGAAATGTTTTGAAAACGACTTGGTTGATGGAATTTTAATTGACCCGCTGAAATCTAATACTAAAGCTCAAAGATTTTACGAAAGACTAGGATTTGAATTTGCTGAAGAAAGGGACTTTGATGGGACAAGATGCATCGTATATAAATTAAAAAGAAAGAAAGCCAACAGGTAGCAATGTATTTAAAGAATAGGCGAAATAGTAGTGAAGTCGAGGCTTTAGGCTAGCATCAAACTTTGTGCTTTACCGAAAGTTTTGTGCTTTCAAATCGCTTACTTTTCATAAGCTAAACGTTATAGCACATTCCCCACATTAGCCCGTCCGAAATTAATGACAAAAGTTATCAATTTCTACACAGGCAAATTAATTTCTAATGCTAACGATGAAATTACAAAACATTGAATGACAGTAAATTATGGTTTTGTAATATTACCGTTAGTCAGAATTAAAATCAAATGCTAAAAAATGCGAATATTCAAGGAAAATAGCTTTTGTTAAGTATGAGGAGCCACGAGCCTATCATAACGTGGGTTCGACAATAAATTAGAGCCTCAGATTTTCATGTTTATTAGAAAATCCGTTTAGGCCCCTTCTAATAAAGCGGTTTTCCACGTCTCAGCAGCTCACTATAGCCCGCTATTGCTTAACTGCTTCAGCTTTGAACCTACTATATACAAGAGGTCTGAGGCCTAATTTCACGTCGAACTCACGTTATTATAGCAACGACCAAGCAGAAGAATACAATAAAACTATCTTTACTGAAAACAACTTCATTGGGGCTTCCTCGGTAGTTTGGATTCCTTAATTTCTTATAGGCCGTTTTAATCAACCTTAATAGGCTTAAAAAAAATAGAATCGAGGAAGGTGTTGGAAAAAGAAAAAATAGAGAACGGGGCTTTTGCTCCGCCCTTCCTTGCCAAATCTCTCCTAATTTGTTATTATAAACCGCTTTTTGTAAGCTTATAAAGGTTGGCAGTAATTTCTTCTACTGTCCAATTCCACCATTTCAAGTCTAACAACTCAGCTATCTTTGAATCCGAAAAGCGTTTACGAATAAGCTTAGCCGGATTTCCTCCAAAAATACTGTAGGGCTCAACATCCTTTATTACGATACTTTTGCTTCCAATTATTGCCCCATCGCCAATTTTTACACCGGGCATTATGGTGGCATCGTATCCGATCCACACATCATTCCCAATAATCGTATCGCCTTTGGTGGGATAGGTTTTTCCCGCCATGGCGTCTTTCCAGTCTTCGCCAAAAATGGCAAATGGGAAGGTAGAAATACCGTCTAGCAAATAGTTAGCTCCGTTCATATTAAAAGTGACACCTGATGCTATTTGGCAAAACTTGCCAATGATCAGCTTATCGCCCACAAAATCAAAGTGGTACTTCACGTTTTTTTCAAAGTTAGCGACATCTTCAAAGTCATCATAATAAGTGAAATCGCCCACGATGATGTTCGGGTTTTTGACACTATTTTTCAAAAAACAAAGTTGATCGTAATGAGGCAGCGGAAATTTTTGATCCTTATCGGGTGCGGGCATAGACTTACTTTTCCTGTAAATATAAATGAAAAGGCCAGTGAGCTAAAGTGCTCACCAGCCTTGAAAAATTAAAACTTTCCAAGCTTAACGTTAATCCCTAGTTCCCAACCCGAAAGATCTTGTTCAGCAATCATAAAAACGTCATTCGTTTTAATAAACTGATATCCGGCAAAGAGGGAAATCATTGCAGTTTGACCTAAGTTAAAATCAAATCCAACCCTAGGGGTAAAGGCTACCAAGGTGGTTTTGGAGATTCTGGAATCAGAATTCACGTTCTTAACCGATGCTCCTCCCAAACCAATTGGCAATGAAATAGAAGGGTGTAATAGATTGTGGCGAAAAGGCATGTATTCTAAAAATAATCCACCAAAGCCCATACTTAGATCCAAAGGATTATCGTAGCCATAAAGAGCGCCATTAAAATCAGAAAAGCCGGTCATACCCTGACCAAATCCACCTATAGCAAATTGACTGTTTAACACAAGGGCTCCATGACCACCGACCATAAAAGCTGTTTTTCCCAAAGGATTGATTAGGCTAACTCTAGGTCCGCCATAAGCTCCCCAACTAAGGGAGTCACTATTTAGTAAGGTGTTATTATCCTTCTTTTGCGCCACAACATTCAGCGTAAGCAAAAAATGGAAGATTAAAAGAATTGAGATTCTCATTTTTGATAATATTTAAGGGTTAAAAATTGAAGTGTTGTTGCAAGTAATGGAGGCTTTCCTCAAGTACTTTGTCTTCCCCATTAAGGATGTCGGTTTCTGTATTTTGAATGTGTTTTGCTGGAGGAATGCCTACTTTTTCAAAGGTGTTTCCATCTGGGTTAGTAATGCGCTGAATGCTGTACTCGTAGCGCCAGCCGTTGGCCAAAAAGCGGGCAGGGCCTACGGTGGAAAGAGCACCAGCTGTGGTGTCACCTATTTGTGTTACATGAGCATAAGAGCGCATATTGAGGGTGAAAATTTCGGCTTCGCTGGCAGTAGCCGCATCAGCTAAAAGGATAATGGGTTTTGTAAAATTGATAGCACCTGATTGATGTGTATAAAAAGCCTTGGGTTTGGTGAAATTATTTCGATCAGGCCCATTTTTAAATTGGGAATTATAGACATGGTGTCGCCCATCTGAAAAGTAAGATGAGTATTCAGCTGCAAGGCCATCGTAACCACCAATGCTGGTTCGAAGATCAATAATCAAAGCATCGAGATTTCGGTAATCCAATTGCTGCAATATTGTACCTATTATTTCCACATTTTCATCGAGAAATGCAGCAATAAAGATGTAGCCTATATTTTCTTTTCCAGCCATTCTGCCATAAAGGATGTAGTTGTTGGGTGAGGCAACGCCAGTGAGATAGTCATTGGCGATAAGCTCCAAATCAAATTCGGAGACAGCCTGTTCAGCCTTTCCAGATCCAGAAACGAAGAATTCCCCATCCCTGTAAAGCTTGACATGCTCATCGTTTAGCTCGTCCAGCATTTCGGTAAGGATTTCCCAAAGCTCTTTTTTCGTGGTTTCAACGGTTACCCGCGGGCGATATTCCGAATACACATTTTCCCAGCTGCGTTCCCCAGGTAAAAAGCCGCTGTAGTTTTCATCTAGGTCCTGCCACACCGTTTCAAAAATGGCCACAGGTTTGTTGGGCTGATCCTCGTAAAGAAAAGATTTCTCACAAGCTTGCGCCAGAGCAGCTACAAACGCCAAGCTTACTATTCTTAAAAGTAATTTCATGATTTTAAAATTTAAAGTTGAGGCCTAGTATCAGTTGATGGGTGGCAAAAGCGATCTTCTCATCGTCATTTAATTCGGTGTAGCCTGCTTCGTATTTGGCCTGAAGAGCCAGCCACGTAAACACGTCATAGCCAGCAGAAAGCCATACTTCCGGGGCAAAGTATTTATCAGGAGTATGCCACTGAACGTAGTCAAAAAGATAGTTGAGTATGTGCTCATCAGAGTCTTCGCCAAAGCCAGAGTAGGCTGGGCGGCTGTTTGTGGCGATCAGCGGTAAGCTGGCTTCAGCGGTGAAGTTCCAACGGTTGTTTTGATAATCGATGCGCGCGCTGGCGGCAAAGTTGCTGGTGCTCAGATAGCTGTAGGCAGAACTCAGGTCGTACTCGTCCTCCCAAGTGATGATTTGAGAACCAATTTTGTACCGAGGCCCAATGTAAAAACGGCAGCCGTCAGCCTCGCCAAGCTTCCACAAGTGGCTTACTTTCAGGTCCATGCCAAGTAATTGTGTTTCAAAATCTTCACTAGCATTGGTAGAAAGCAGTGCCGCCCACCCTTGCAGTTCAAAGTCCCAAATATGACCCCTGCGGGTAAAGTGCTGCAAGCGCAACTCAGACTGCATGCTGCCCAGGTCATAGCTCAAGGGCGAGTAACTTTGATCTTTCCACTGGCCGGTGCCACTGCCATACAGCAAGCTTAGTTGGTTGCGGTTTTCAGTAAGGCTTTGTGCGCCAAGACTAGCGGCAAAGCACAGGATCACAAGTAATTGAATCGTTTTCATTTGTAAAATATTTAGATTGGTTATGGAAATAGTTAGCCCTTGCAACCACGGTAGTTACCGGTCGCTAATAAGAAAAACTTAAGTGTTTAGAATGCGTTTAGGTGCTGCTCATAATGGCGGTGATTATGACGATATCTTGTAGAAAATGAATCAGCCAGGCCCCGAAAATTCCTTTAGTTTCCAATATGGATTTAGCCAAAAGCCATCCCAGGAAAAAGGCCAGAAACACCCCTGACACTCCGCCCGGGGTTCCCCAGTAGTGTACCATTCCGAAGAGGCCCCCAGAGATTAGCGCAATCAGGTGATCTGGGAGAAGTTCCTTTAGGGAAACCACCACGCCCAGTCTTGTAATGCTTTCTTCCACAAAAGAATTGATCAAAGCAAAAAGCAAACTCAAGGGTAAAACCAAAGCCAAGTGTTCATACGCCAAGTTGCTATGCTGTAAGTAAATCACCGAAGTAGTTACCAGCGTAATTACCACAGCGAAGTTTATTCCGTAATGCATCCAATTCTGACCGTCTTTTGGCTTGATTCCAGCCAAGGGTGCAGGCTTGATTTTAGCTTTCAGGCTTCCTTTCTGGAAATACTGTTGCAATTGGCTTGGCCTGCTTTTATTCAGAATAAACAGAAAAACAAAGGTTCCAAAAAGACTAAAGCCTTGGTACAATAACTGTCGGTTTACAGCTTGTGGCATCCTTGCCAGAATTTGATGATCCGGGAGTGAATGGTAAAGGATGGGTAGGGCTGCTGTAAAAGCTACGGTTACTAAAAAAAGCCAGCAAGTGGACGATTTCGAAGCAGTTGAGGCGTTCATATCCTTTTTTTTAATTTTTATCGGGCTTGTTCTGTTTCTACTTGGAAAAACTCAAACAGGCGGTGCGAACCATAGCGAGGAGCCACATTGTTCATTGCCATAGCGGTCATAAAAAACTCAATGGGGCCGTAAGTCTTAGAGGAAGTGAAGGTGCGGAGTAGGCTGATCGTAAGTCGTCTGCTCCAATCGGGAAGGTGGGTGATTTTCACATCCTTGTACCAACTGTCCAGTGCCAGTGCCGCAATTTCATTTTGGGTCAGAATATCGGGGCCGCCTACCGTCATTTCCCTTTCGGGGGATGTAATGGCATCAACCACCACCTCGGCCAGATCGGCACCATGTATGGGGTTGAGGAGGTATTGACCAGAACCAAACAAATACACCCTACCGCGTTTCGCCATGTCCAGAAAATCACGCATATCAGAGAAAAATCCGTTAGGGCGCATTACAGTGTAGTTGAGGCCTGAGTTTTTCAGTTCATCAACAAAAGCTTCCTTCGCTTGGAAGATTTTTAGGTGCCTCATTTTATCGCCATTGATGGCCGAGATGTAGATAAACTTTTTCACCCCGGCTTTTTGGGCTTCGCGTAGAAGGTTCAGGTTGGCCTGATAGTCCACATCCATATAAGTAAGGCCGTTCTTTTGGCGGGTAATGCCCACGGTGCTAATCACCACATCCATGCCTTCGAAGATGTCTTTTAGTGTTTCAGGGCGGGTTACTTGAGCTTCAATGATCTGATCAGGATTCAATTCCTTTAGCTTTTGAGGGCTGCGCGCTATCGCCATAAAGGAAATGCTTCGGTCAGCCAGTTCTTTCAGTATGTAGCCACCGAGGTAGCCGGTAGACCCTGCCACTAAGACTTTCGTATTTTTCATTTCAATATTCATTTGTCGGTTCACTTTTATGTTTTAGGTCATTCCTTTAAAATGACAAGGCAAAGGTGCAAAGGGGAGGCAGGCCAGTCGTCCGTGATTATGATTTCGGACTTTTTTTGGGAAAAGAAACGCGGAAGACGCTGATTGGCCCCATTGGCTTGGCTAGTTGAATTAGGAATTTAAGATCACTCTGTTTAGTCTGCCTTCTCCATTCAGGTATCTACAAGAAATTCTTTGGGACTGGCTGGCAGCGGAGGAAAGGCCGCAGTTTATTTTTTATAGTTGAAGTAACAGGCTCTACGGTGTAGCTATTGAATAGACATCCAAACACAAGAAGGTCAAATCTTGTGGGCAGGCGTATCCCTCACCATTGCTGAACCTTATGAAATGACGTGAGGGGAACGAGCGAGGGGTGGACTAAATGAAAAACAAACAGCCCAAAACCTATCAAAGGGCTCTGGGCTGCAATTTTAACTGGTGTATGCTTTAGCTAGCGTTCTACTAAAACTTCACACCTAAGTAGATATTGGGCTCAAATAGAAAATAATTCTTCCACTGATTATCCAGCTTTTGAAATTCTACAGGAGTATTGGTGTCAAAAACCCAGAATTGAGAGTGCACTTGAGGTTCCACAAAAAATTGTTTTTTCTTACCAAAAGCAAAATGATAGCCTAGGTGGAAGGAGTTGTACAACTTAAAGCCGTTTTGAATCTTCGATTCATTCTCATCTAGATAGGTTTTGAATTGAGGCAAAACTTCTGCAGTGGCAAACAGTCCTTTCCATAACATGCGTTGATAGGATAACCCTATTCCAGTTTCACGCACATGGCCAGGGTAAAACTCGGTTCCAGACTCTACCTTATCTAGTAAATCATCCCACCAGAGTATACCCATGGGTTGAAACAAGCGCCATGAAGCTAATTTTACTCCTATTATATTTTTCGCGTCCAACTCATACTTTACATGAAGTTCAATATGCTGCGTATGGGTTCTGTCATCCCAGGATTTATTGGCCAACTGCGGTAATATTATTCCAGGGAGACTTATCCTAAATCTATTATTAAAATCAGCCTTATTCACTTTTTGTGAACTAAGCTGTGCAGAGGCGTTTAGCGTGAAAATGGCGGTTAAAAGAATTAGTAAGCTTTTCATGATTGTAAATTTTAAATAGTTTTTAAAAAGTCATGACCGAATCATGTGATCTGACAGGGCAAAGGTGCGGATGGGAGTAGGACGGGTCGTCCGAAAATATGATTTCGGACTTTTTTAGTGAAAAACGCGATTGACGCTGATCGGTCAGATTTGCGCGGGTAGTGGAATTAGGGCCAAAGGTTGCTCTGCTTAGCCCTTCTCCGTTACACCAGAGCGTACGCTTGGAGTAAATTAAAGAGGTAACCACAAAGGGGGTCATCGGTGAAAACCCGCACAATGCGCGACATCAGTTTTACTCTAATATTGCGCCCTTTTTTTCAGCTGCGTCATCACTTTTGCTAAAAACACAACATGTTCCTTTAGGTACTCCGTTTGGTTGAAGGTGCCCATGAGATACACATCCCACTCAGGACAGTGGTACATAAAAGAGCCGGTGCTGCCGCTGTGGCCAATGAGGCTTACGTCAGGTAAGGTAAAGAAGAGTTCCTTCAGTTCAAATTTTCGCAGGCCATAGCCGTAATACATCCCTTTAGATTCGGGAGTCCAGTTTTGCATTTTTTCTAATGAATTTGGCAAAACAATTTCACCATTGATTAGAGCTTGTTCAAAAATCAGTAGGTCTTCACATGTGGTAAGCAATCCTCCACCGGCCCAGTCTAGGCTGAGGCTGGTGTAGGTGCTTATTTCCAAATCTTCAACATATAACTCAGCCATTGTGCCAGTTTTCCCAAGAGGTGTAGCGCGTAGGTGCATGCTGGTGTGCGCCATATTTAGCGGACTGAAAATACGTTCTTCAAAAACCTGGTGTAAGGTCTTGCCCGTGATATTCTCGATAATCATACCGAGCAGAATGTATTCCGTATCTGAATAATGGTAGCCCGTGCCAGGAGAAAAATGGTGCTGCATCTGGTCTTTGGCAAACAACAGTAACTCTATAGGCGTCCAAAAGTGTGCAGTGTCGGTTACCAAAAGTTCACGCATAGAAGGCCCACTGGCAGGCTGGTCTTCAAAATAGTCAGGCAACCCAGATTGATGCTGAAGGAGATGAGCCACGGTGATTTTATTTGAATAATCCACCCCTTCATACAGGTGCAGACTGTCCATTATGTCTTTGGCGAGATATTTTGAAATCAGGTCATCAAACTGTAGTTTACCTTCTTCTTGAAGCAATACGATGGTGGTAGCCGTAAAGGTTTTGCCAATGCTAGCGGAGTGAAATGGATTGCTGGTGCTAACCTCGGTTCCATCTTTAAACTTACCTTCAGCCCAGTTAAAGTTTAAATCGAGTTTATTGGAGTGTATGGCAAAAAAGGCGTTGTGTACGTCTTTGCTTTTTAACTCCTTTTCAAAGAGCTTCCTGATTTTTTGCTCTTCTTTGCTTGGCTGCGAAAAGACTGTATTTACAATAAGGAGTATTCCTGAAAAAGTGATTGATGCTTTCATTTTTTTTATGGTTTTAAATGATGACGCAAAAGTGAAAGACACTTATTCGTCAATAGTCCGTGTTTATAATTCAGGACAGATTGCTGGATGATTCCTTGCTTTGAGGGTGGTTTGTGGAAAAAGTGGCTAGGCGAGAAATTTTAAGCGTAAAAAATAGGGTAAAGCCCATCAACACAACGACAACAATAGATAGTGTAGGATAATTGAGCATTTTACCCTCTTCATTTTGAAAAACAATCCAGCCCGAAGCCGTAGCAGCCAAACCCGCGCAAATGAGCTGAAGAGCTGAGTCAAAGGTCATAAAAGAGCCTCGATCTGATTTTTTGGGAATTTCTAAGCCAAGCGCTCCTGAGCAAATCATACGTCCGGCCATACCTGTAAAAAGAAGGGTGTTGCAAACCACTACCCATACAATACCCGCCTCCTCTAGCTGAGAAATGGTGATTACCATAATGGCGGCAATTCCAGTACCCATGGCAAAGACTTTAAAGTGACTGGTTTTGTCTGCCAGCTTTCCTATCAGCGGGCTCAGCACTATGGTGGCAATGCCTGAGGCACCAAAAACAATGGCCAACTGATCTTCAGATATCAATTGGTTTTTGATGTAAAAAACAGAGACAAACGTCATAAAAAGTACATCTGCAATTACTATGATGATATTATTGGCAAACACAAACCAATACGAGGGTGTGGTAACAATGCCTTTGAGTTTAGCCGCCACATTATTCTGCTCTTTAAGATGACCGGTTATGGGCTTTATAATAAAAAGGGAAAGGACAAGAAATAGCAAACCTACCGATAGAATAATGAAATAAGCCACTTGCCATTGATAACGGGAGGCCAAGGAAATAGCGGCTGGGAGGCCTAAAACCTGGCAAAGGGCAAAGGCTACGTGAAGTAGGCCCATAGCTCTTCCTCGCTGTTGCAAAGAGAAAATCTCACTAACCATAGCATAACAAAGAGCGGCAATTACACCCCCAAAAATGCCAGTAAACACCCGTGCGGCTATCAGCATCCAAAAGCCCTGCGCTAACGCGGATGACAGAATGCCAACTAAAAATCCGGTATAGATAAACAGCAAAAGTTTTTTACGCTCAAACCGATCGGCAAAGGTGCTGAAGCTTAATGCGGAAGCTCCCGCACTGATAGAGTAGGCCGATACTACATATCCAAATTGGCTCGTGTTCAGATCTAGCGCGGGCATTACCATAGCACTGATAGCCGGCAATAGCATAAAATCGAGCACCATGGTAAACAGTAAACCAGCAATACATATTAGCAATTGTATTTGATAAGAACTGAATTTTTGGATTGCGGAGGTGGAAATTTTCATAGGCTTAAAACTTTAGCGCAAAAAATTAGCAGGAAAACGCTTCACAGGCAATACGTTTTGACGGGATTCAAGTTCTGACTTGTGCTGAAAAAGCGCCCAAAGGGTAAAAATTATCTCACCTAAAAAGGTATAGTCTGATACCAATATCTTTTCATACCAAAGCAGGTAAAACAGGCTATCGATGATGTAACCAAGGCCTGAAATTAGGAGCAAAACACCAAGGAGCTTTACCCATCTAGATTGGAATAAAAGAGCGTAACCCACAGGCAACAGCCATAGACCCCAAAATAGGGTGGCTATAAAAACCCCTGCTTGGTAAAGATTCAAGTAGAGAGCAACCATCTCGGGGTTTGAAGATTCCTGTGAAAAATGTAGAACGGACACATTATTGAGCTCATTAACTAATGAGATAATGGCCCCTGTCATTAAAAGAAGCGCTGCACTAACCGCAAGGGTAGATGAGAATTTCTTTAACCAACGGTAAGTGAAAATAGCTAAAAAAAGACTGGAGGCATTCATCGAAACGGTAGCTAATATACCGTTCCTCAATAGCTGTGGGTTTGCATTAACTTGAGCATAAGTGTTGGTGACACTTTCGTAGTCATACAGCGTAATAGGAACATAGGCCATGCCGAAGAATCCAAAAATAATGAGTAGCACAAAGCTCACGCCCATTAGTCTGGCATAGTTGAAATTGGTTTTCATCTTTTAGTTTTTATGCTCCGCAAAACTGCCTAAATAAAGTGCGCTCGTCGTCCTGCATTACATTTCTGCACTTTATTTGAACTATTGAGACCTTAATAATTGAGCACATATTTGCCCCCTATACCTGTCGTGATTTTAGCCACGCCCGCGGTGTGAGACCGGTGGAGCGTTTGAAAAATTCGTTGAAAACAGATTTAGAGTTAAAGCCACTTTCATAAGCCAAGCCTAATAGCGTGATGTTGCTGTTTTCAGGGTCTAATGCCTTCTGCTGAAAAGCCGTTAAACGCCAACTGTTAATGTATTCATTAAAGTTTTTACTGAGATTTTCATTTATCAGCCAGGAAAGTTTGTTGGGGTGAATTTGTAAGGATTGTGCCAGTTCTCTCAATGAAAGTGAAGGATTGAGGTAAATTTCCTCTTCATCCATCAGTTGTTTTAATTGCTCCAGCGTAGCCAGGGTTTCAGGATCTGATGTGCTGGTTGAAAACTGTTTTTGCTCACTTGAAATCGGCAGAGTGCTGCCGTTTGTAATTGGCTCCTCAAATGTATTTTCAGGAAAATTCATCCTTTCAATCATTGCCTGAAAACGTTCATCATCGCGAATAGCATCCCACATCCAATAATGTTTGAGGGTAACCATCATTACAGATTTCGCTTTATAGCCTTCTTCCAGCTTAGCGAAGGCTTCATCCTTTAGGCCCATCATGGCGTAAAGCAGCGCGGGATCCATGGGGTCTAAAAACTCTTGACTTTCTACACTTCGTAAAACTTCTTTTTCTTGCCCCAGTAGTATTTTTAAAATAAGATGAGAAAAGTGCGTCCACGGATTATCTTCACTTAATTCAATGGCTTTTTGAGAGGCAATCTTGGCTTCGTCAAACTTCTTTAGAAATCCAAGTGACGTGCTCTTCCAATGATAAGACTCGCTATTAGAAGGTTCAAGCTCAATAGCTTTGTCAAAAGCCTCAACGGCTGGTTTAAAGCGGGCAGCAAAATAATAGCTGAGCCCAAGTTGCCAATGGCTACCGAAATGCAAGGGATCAGTTTCCAATAATTTTTGAGCTATTTCTATAGCTTTATCAACATCATTTTCAAGAAATATGTAGTAATAGATGATAAAATCATTTTGATTGGGTAAGCCATAGCGCACGGCTTTTTGATAGGATTCTATGGCAGCATCCCAGTTCCAGTCGTAAAACAGATGAATAAAAGCCAGGACTTTGTGCGCGCGTGGGTCGTACTGATTGAGACCTAAGGCCGTGTAGGCATAGGCCCGCGCTTGCTCATGAGCATCAATAGTAGAGATTATGCCAGAGGCGGCATGGTGAATTAGTGTTTCACCCATATAAGCATAGGCCTCACCATAGTCTGGCGCTAGCTCTGTAGCCTTTTTAAAAAACTCCAAAGCTTTAATATTGCCGTTAAAATCTCGTTTAAAGAAGTAAATCCCCTTTAAAAGCAATTGGTAGGCCTCGGTGTTTTGCGTGTAATTAGTACTGGTAAAGTTGACTTCTAACTCTAATTGCAAACGCTCCAGTACACAGTTGGCTATTTCATCCTGTATGGCAAAAATATCATCCAGCTCACGGTCATATTTTTCGGTCCAAATTCTGAATCCATTTTCTGCCGTCACCAATTGTACACTAATGCGCACCTTATTGGCGGCCTTTCTCAGGCTTCCTTCTAGTAGTAGGTTTACCCCTAATTTATTTCCAATTTCACGGGCATCTAGGTCTTTCCCCTTAAGGGAGAATACGCTGGTACGCGCAATCACTTTCAACCCATTAATTAGGCTTAAGGCATTAATGATTTCTTCAGTTATTCCGTCACTAAAATATTCATCTTCCTGATTGGTACTAAGATTTAAAAAAGGAAGTACGGCAATGGAGCGTTCCGGAATTTCGGAAATCATTAGTTATTGGGTTGGTGTAACTTTATTTTGAGGAGTAAAGATAAACGGATAATTTTATTCGAAGGAGGTAGTTTTTAAAGCATATTAAATGGCCTTAAACAGAAAAACGCGAAGCCAGCCCTTTCGGCTAACTCCGCGCTTTTTATTAAATCAAGTTTTAGTACTATTCTGTCACCACCACATCCCCCGAAAGGGTGTAAGCACAAGCTTGAAAGAGGCCTATGCCGCCTTTAATGTTGGACGGAACGTTGGCGGGTGTTTTACCAAAAAGACCACCTTGCATGGGTGTATCTGCAAGAGCCAAGTAGAAATTGTAGCTGCTTTCATCTAAAGTGTAAAGACGGATGGAAAGTGTATCGCCCACTTGGGGCTTAGTCTCATCTTCTTCGTCCCAATAAGCAATAACCCCTGAAGCGGTAAAGCCTTGTCCAAAAGCTTGATCATCAAAAACAACCAAGTCACTGGCGGTGCTCAGTTGCCTTTTGCCGTTTATCATAGCTTCGGTTCTAAAGTAATTCTTAATGGAAGGCTGGTTCGCCATGGTGCCAATCAAGTGGTAACCTTCTTCCCATTGTAAATCTCCGGCCCTAGCTTTGACCAGTTCTAAACCCAATACCCGCACGGTATCCTGCAAGGTAGAAGTGGCCTGTAAGGTACCTCCATCGTATTCAATCTCGAGGTGGTAGGTGCGGCCAATTATTCCGGTAAAGGAAGCAGGGCCTTTGTACAAGCCGGGTAAGTTTTCACTGAATACGACTATATTACCCTCATCATCGGCAATAGTTACAAGCGCCTCACGCACTACTTCGGGGGCTTCTGTAGAAAAGTAGGTTTTGGTCCACTGCAGCTTTACGTAGCTCTCGCCAGCCGTATTTGTGAGAACCCCTTCAACAGCCACCTGTGGGTCGGGTTCAGCTACTTTTAATTCTACTACTTTTTGACAGGAAGTGATTGAGGTTGCCAGTAAGATTAAGGCGATAAGTGTTTTTACAATTTTCATGGTTTTAAAATTTAAAGTTATACGTAACGGCCGGCACAATGGTGCCGATAAGCGACATCTGCACAGCTTCGGTGTTCTTCGGGTTGTCTGCATTTTGGCGCACTTGGATGGTGAATGGGTTTTGACGTCCATAAGCATTGTAGAGTGAGAAATTCCAACTGCTTTCCCACTTGCGGCCCGGTTTCTTTTTGTTGTCTAGCGTAAGCGAAAGATCCAGGCGGTGCGAGTCAGGTAAACGATAGCCGTTACGTTCTGCATATACTGGCACCACAAGGCCATTGTGCTCGTAAGAAGAATTCGGGATGCTAATGGGCGATCCGCTAGCGAACGTAAAAGCGGCTCCTAATTGTAGCCTGGGCTTTAGCTGATAACTAGCCACCAGATTAATAGCGTGTGGGCGGTCTTGACGGGGGCGGTATGGGTCTCCATTGTTTATGCCAGCAATGGTTCGGGTGGTTTTAGAAAGCGTATAGCTCACCCAGCCCTTCAGTTTGCCTTCGGTCTTTTTCAGCATTAGTTCTAGGCCGTAGGCTTCTCCTGTGCCAGAAAGGATTTCACGCTCTAGTTGTTCATTTAGAATAAGGTTGGCGTTGTCGCGAAAGTCAATTTGGTTTTGCATGAATTTGTAGTACACTTCTGTTGAAAGCTCATAGCGGTTTGACGCGAAATTGTGGAAATAGCCTAGTGCCACCTGATCAACCAGCTGGGGCTTGATGCTGCTAGAAGCCGGGAAGTAAATATCCAGCGGTGTGCCGGTGGTAGAGTTGCTAGCCATTTGGAGGTACTGATACATGCGGTTGTAAGACATTTTGATGGATTTTTCATCACCCAGTAGGTAGCGCAGGTTTAGGCGCGGCTCCAGCCCATGCTGCCCATCGTGTAATTCGTTTTTAGCAAAAGCTCTGCTGTACACCGGCTCAGGCACTCCTTCCTCATATTGGTTATTGGTGCCGCCAATGTTTTGGAAAAGGGAATAGCGCAAGCCGGCCTCTGCAGTAAATTTGTCGCTAAGCGAGATCATAGCGCTGGCATAGGCCGCAGACTCCAATGCCCGTTGAGTTTCTAGTTTAAGGCTGGTATTGATGTCGCTACCGGTTACTTTTATAAAACCAGGATGTATTGTGTGGTGAGCGGAAGACAGCCCGAACTTATAGTTGTAGCGCTTGGAAGGCAGATAGGAAAAATCAGCTTTCAGCGTTTGATCATTGATGCGTGCTTCCCACTCGAGATTATTGGAACCTGAAAAGGAACCTAGGCTGTAGTTGAAATCGCTGTAAACGCCCGAAAAATTGGCATAGAATTTATCGCTAAAGCGATGTTTCCAATTAAGGGTGGCGGTGTGGTTGCCCCATTTCCAGCTCAACTGCTCCTTGTTTTTCAGCACATCGTTACCGTAATACCCAGAAAACGTGATGCGATCTTTATCGCCCAATTTAAAGTTTAGTCGGCCATTGAAGTCATAGAAATATAAGGTGCTGTTTTTCACATCTTCCTTGGGGCTCAACCTTGTGAAAACATCGGCATAGGTTCTGCGGCCGGCAAAGATGAAGGAGCTTTTTCCTTTCTGAATAGGCCCTTCAAGACTTAGCCGGCTGGCTATCAATCCCAGTCCGCCATTGGCTTTAAATCCCTGATTATCACCATCCCGCATACTGATGTCTAGTAGAGAAGCTGAACGACCGCCATATTGCGCGGGAATGCCGCCCTTGTAGATTTCGGCACTTTTTAGCACATCGGCATTAAATACCGAAAAGAAACCCATGAGATGGCTAGGGCTATACACGGTGGCTCCGTCCAGTAGTACCAAGTTTTGATCAGCAGCCCCGCCACGAACAAAGAAGCCGGTGGTGCCCTCACCTCCCGATTGTACCCCTGGTAAGGTTTGTATAGCTTTCAGTACATCTACTTCTCCCATAAAAGCGGGGATTTCCTTGAGCTGTTTAATAGTTAAAATCTCACTGCTCATTTTAAGGTCTTCTACATTGGCTGCTTCAATTTGGTCTGTTACTGTTACTTCGGTAAGCTCAGTTGCAGACGGATTGAGTTCCAGATCCAATTTTTGTTGGCCAGTAATTGTCACCTCTATGGTTTTGGTCTCATAACCTATATAGCTGACCTGCAATTTGTACTTACCGGCCGGTAACTCCAGGGTATACAATCCATTAAAATCTGTAGTAGCCCCGATTTTCAAGGAGGGGATATAAACTGAAGCCCCAATAAGGGTTTCGGAAGTGGTGGCGTCAATAATACTGCCACTGAGGCTAGCCTTGTTCTCGGCGGTGGCCAAAAAGATTAAAAGGCTGAACATTAGGATAAAAACTTTTTTCATGTTGTTGGTATTATGAATAGTAAAGCAGTGGAGCTTTGCCACCTTTCTCATTTGCTGGGGCAAAGCTATTCTTAGGTAGAAGGGATCAAGTCCCGCATTACACTTAGGAGGTTCGATATTATAATTCTGGACAAAACTGCTAGGCTTTACCCTTGCAATAGGGTTTGATTTGAAAAGTACGTGTCTGGAAGTTGATAGTTACCACACCCATTGTCATTAAGTCATAGCCAATTACCCCGTCAACATTAAGTCCGTGAGATCTTAAGTTTTTAAAATCTATCAACATCGCCGTTATTTTATTCAGGCTTACACCAATTTTTATATTTTCAAGTTGTCTAAGTTCAATTCCTGGTTTTGACCCATCGGTACCTAAAAGACTTTTAATTGAAATTAAACGAGTTTCAATTTTGTCCCGAGTTGCTAGTTCCTTGTCAAAGAGTAAAATTTCGGAGCCACTGTCAAAGGCAATTCGATAATAGTGATCATTGATGTTGGCTTGTAATTCAATGAGCGAGCCTCTGAACTTAAAAGGCATAGCAATCTTACCAGAAACTAATTTGCCCGTTGTATCAGCTAGTCGTTGACCTTGTTGATCTGTTTTGTAAATCCTCAGCTCCTCTTGATGTAAATCAATTTCCAGCTCCAGTCCCCTAAATAGATTTACGCCCATTAGACCAAGAATCTTAACATTTCTCTTCTTCTCAATATCTCCAAGTTTAGTCACATCGGCCCTATTTATTTTAAATATTACTTCACCAAGCTGCAGTTGGCCCACCTTACATACTCGCGCATCATGAATTTGACCATTAACTCCAGTTACCTGTCGAGTAGGGTCAGAATAGGAGTTTTTAAAGTGTTGGTCATTTAACACCAAGCCTGGAGCACCCGTATCAAAAATAAAATACCCAGTATCTCCATGTATGGCTCCTTTAAGCAGCAATAGTTTGCCTAGCTTGTAAACAGGGATGCGGTAAGAATTAATTGTCTGCGTTTGGTTTTCAAAATGAGTCCAGGTAACTATGCTTTTGTGCCCAGAGCAACTGCCCAAAAGTAATAGGGCAATCAGTCCTAGAATTAGAATTATTCTTGGTTTTGAAAAGGCCGAGTTGGAAATGCCTAATGTTTTTACATAGCCTTGTTCTAATGCGATTGGTTTCATCGTAACTGTTTGTTTAATAGTTTGATGAGGCAAAAGTGACGCTAAGGTTTAGCCTAGGAGTTCGGGATTCTAGGCCATCGGTTCGGCTTTACATTTTAGCACTTGTTTGCTTATACAGGAAACTGATAGATTGGCAGCTCTTTAGCGATTCAAGCTGATTGAATGCAGCCCAATGCTTAAGGCATTTCTACTCTTTCTTTATTATGTTTTCAAACTATTATCACCAAGTAGTTTGCAATGCTTTGTTCCCCCCCCCACGAAAAAGGGAATCGAGAGCGCAACTTTTGCGGACCTTAGAGCGTCAATCATATTAGGATAACAGAATCAATGGCAGTTATATACGTATTAATTGGAGACAGCATTGGAAGAAGAATCTCCAATATTCCATCAACTTGGTTGGATGGGTTAAAAATGATTTGCGGCAGATTGTAAATGGCCAATTCCAAAATAATCATTTAGATTACGCGAGTCATGAGCTGATAAACGAAAAGACTTTTTTCTTTTAGCGAAGAAGTGAAACAAAGCACTGACGACAATTCTGTTCAAAATAAAAAACTAGAAGCTTGCTGGCATTTTCTGCCTGAAAATCCCTCGAGTGAGGATTTTAAATTTCGAAAGGTGGCTCGCGCAATATTGGCCACAATCCAATTGACGTTCAGATAGCCGGATGTTATACCGGCTATTGCAGACTTTAGTAATAAAGAGATACTGGCAATGAATGCTGATTTCCTCTTGGAAGTACTAATGACCTAAGTTCGGCCTTTATTTAGATCAAAGCTTATTGCAAAATTAGCTTCATTATTTTGATAGAACCGTGATAGTCCTCTAGTTGGATTAGATATATACCCGCTGTAAATTGGCCAAGGTGTAATTCTCCTTCTGGATGATTCCACTCTTTTATGAGTTGTCCGCTGAGGCTTAGCAAACAAGCTTTTTTGGTGTCCGCACCCATTAAGTAAATTAGACCCTTACTTGGGTTTGGGTAAAAGTTATGATCAGAATAGCTCTTTTCGTTAATAGAAAAATTTCTTAGAACAGCTTGTAGGGTATCTACTGTATAGTTAGTTGGGCCATTATAGCGGTTAACATTTGGGCCGAAAATTCCAATAGCAGCCCCCGTTGTGGTATCTGAAAAACTCATATCGAGGAGGCCTATCATATTAGAGCCGGGATTAGATTGGCTCCAAGTAGTGCCGCCGTCAAAAGTTTCTAAAACATAAAGACCACCATTGGGACTAGGATTTCCCGCATAACCATGGCTCTCTGTTCTAAAACTCATCCAGCGAAAGTCATAAAAATTTAGATTGGCGGGTAAGCTTGGTCCTAAATCTGTCCAGTTTTGACCCCCGTCCGTTGTTTTATAAAGCCGGGCATCGTTACCATAGAGAATCACTTCATTACTTTTTAAAAGACTTAAACCATTATTTCCTCGGGTTGCACCCGTGCTTAAATTCATATTTTGTTTAACACTTACCCAAGTCTTGGTGGTATCGGTACTCTTAAAAATATCATCCTCGGTAAGCACATAAATCTCATTGAGGTTAGCAAATTCAATATCAACTACTTGTTGGCCCGCAAAGCCAGCACCAGTGATAATACGCCAAGTTTGTCCCCTGTCTACACTTAGCTGCGAAAAGTATTTTCCTATGCCTATTATCTGATTGCCATTTTGTAGAATCTTTAGGACTCCTGTACCTCCGAAGCTCGAGTAGATAGATACCAAACGACCACTAGTAGGCGATCCTTTTACATAGCGGCCGATCGATTTGCTAAAGGCAAAAAAGAGCGTGTCGGCCGATATCGGAAGCATTACCCCACCATTTAAGGAAATGGGATTGTTAGTGCTGTCTACTAAAGTATTCCAGCTGACGCCGCCATTTTCGGATACTGCTGTTTTCGATTTAAAGGTTCCTAAATTAGGATTGCCACCTGCAGCATAAGCGTACCAAAGGTCTTTATTATAAGTAAGCACTTTTGCTCTGCTAATGCTTACATCAATGTTTAAATCATCCGATTGATCGCTAAAAGTTAAACCTCCGTCTGTACTAATTACCGTATGCATATTGCGCTGTGCAATAATTTCATTATTTCCTAATTCTAAAAAGGGTAGCAAAAGCTTGCCAATCGCATTGCTTGATCCCCCAGGACTTGAGTTATATAGACTAGTCCAAGTTTGACCGCCATCATTAGTGGTGAAAACACCAAACCAGCTGCTACTAATACCGCCAGCCACTAAACCGTTGTCAGCATCGGAAAAGTTGACATATTTCGGAAAGAAATTATTAATAGGATCACTTAATTGGCTGAAGCTTAGTCCACCGTCTACTGTTTTGAAAACTTCTTTTGGGTTAGAACCCCCCGTAATAAAAAAGACCTTACTACTAATGATGCTTACTTGGTCAAAACCAAAAAAGGTAAAATTCACACCACTTAAACCTGATGGAGCATTTTGCACTAAACTCCAAGATTCTCCTAAATCGTAGCTAATATGGATTCTGAAAGAAAAGCTGCCTTTTGCGAATCCCAAAAGGGTGTCACCGTTCACATGCATGGCTGGTCCAGGAAAAGCCATTTCTACAAAATTGTTGCCGCCGTCTTTGGTCATAAAAGCACGTTTATCGCCATAGGCCGGATTAAGAAAGTAAGTAGTGGGGTTCACCACTTCTACTGAATTAAAATACTGCGATATTACATTACCTGCACTATCAGTCAAGAGCTTTTCACGCCAAGTCAAGCCACCGTCATCCGTGGTAATAAAGGTGCCATTAGTAAGGGTAGTGGCTACCCCTTTGTTAGCGTCTAAAAATGCAATATCCTTTATGGAGCTGCTAAGACCTTCAAAAACAATTTCCCAACTCACCCCTTTATCAGTAGAACGTTTTATTAGACCACTGCCATCACCTGCGTAGATGGTGCTAGAGTTAGGCACTTGCGCATAAACGGAAAAAGGCGAATTTACATAGCGCCATTCATTTTGTTGCGCAGTGGCTGAGAATGCGAGGATATAGGCTAATGCTAATGCTAATTTCTTCATGATAAATTTTTCGGAAAATTCTTTCATTTCCGTTCTTATCACAATACGCAATTTTGCGTATTTTTAATTTATTCATCAAGTTTCTATGTGACCTATAGATTTATTGACACGAACTAAAAATTTGCCAAGAGTGATAGGTACACTCGATGCAATACTGCTTAAAGGAGCTTTCCGTAAAATCGATTGCCATTCTTTGCAATTGAAAGGAAGCCTGAGTCAAAAAAGCTAAGAGAAACAAGAAGCAGTGCTTTCTAGCTTTTAATTGAATATTTCTTCAAAGGAATAAGGCATTTTTTTTAGTGTTATTTGCGTTTTGCTAAGCAAGGCTTTGGCCAGTAGGCGCCTGTTTTACAATGACGAGGTGAATGGGGTGCGAAATTCAGGGTGACTTATTCAATTTAGGTGTACTCGTGGGACCGGTAATTTAAAACGAATTGAAAAGATGAAAAATAACCTACTAAAAGAGTTTAAAGAATTTGCAGTCAAAGGGAATGTGATTGACTTTGCAATTGGAGTTATAATTGGCTCTTCTTTTAATAAGGTAGTGGATGTTTTGGTGAAAGAGATTTTTCTGCCTCCGCTTTCTTTGATTACAGACGGAGTTAATTGGGAGAATAAAAAAATTATTTTGCGAGAAAGCATATTGGAAAATGGGGTGGTGAAACTAGAGGAAATTGCTATTGGCTATGGGAAACTTTTAGAAGCGACGGTAGATTTTTTAATTGTTGGTTTTACAATTTTCATTGTGGTTAAGTTTATGAACTCAATACGCAAAAAATCTCATGATCCAAAAAATGACACGGTCTCTACGCCAAAAGATATAGAGCTCTTAAATCTTATTACAGAACTTCTAGAAAAGCAGATTGAATTAACGGAAAGCCAGGCAAGGAAAGAGGCTTGACCCAAAACTTTCCAATGTAAATATGGGGCAACTAGTTCGTAAGGATTGTTATTCTTATCTCTTCCATGTTTAACTTAACGCACCCTTATTCTCTCTTCGCACTCCTTTTATAAGCAGCCACAAGGTAAGCGAGAACTCGCCAATTACACCTCCACCAATTACAAGTATTTCAAATAGTGGCTTATATTCCTGGTAGGGAGCCCAAAAAAGCTGAGCCCCACTATCAGCGAGATAGGTGAGCCCGGCAATTTGAAGCAAAAGACCAATAAAGTCAGGGAAATTAAGCGACTTAACCATAAGCCAGCCTAGCATAATAAGATGTGCTCCAAAAAATAGAAGACCGACATTCCAAATCATGTTAAATGTTTCCAACAGATCAATTACAGCTGCTGGTCTGGCTGTTCCGCTTTGCGCAATGGAAGCGATTTCGAAAAGGTTTACTAGCGCCAAGAGGAAGATTAGACCATTTATAAAGCGGATTAGGGAAGAGCTTAATGCCCAATTCCTATGAACCGACTTCAACAGTTTGTACAGTGGAAAAGCCAAAAGAATGTCTACAATAATCATAAGACTGAAAGAAGCAACCCCTAACTGAAAAAGCCCTATTTGTGTGGAGATGTTTTCTAGCGTAAGCTGTGGATTATTATCAACTACCATTCCTTCAAGGGTGTAAAAATTGGCGAAAAATCCACTAATAAAAATGGCAAGATATCCGAGCCCGGTAAGACGAGCGATGCTTATAAGTGATCTCATTATTATTGATTTTATACTAGGAAAATTACTGAACTGCGATTACTACGTTTCCCTTTTTATGCCCGGCACTCACGTAGGTATGCGCTTCTGCTACCTTTTCTAATGGGTACTGACGGTCGATGATAGTTTTTAAATTGCCCTGGCGAATCATGTCAATGAGTTCTGCCAGCATCTCTTTAATGATAGGGGCCTGGAGCATACCAGTAGCCGCGAATTTTGCTTTTTTAGAAGAGAAAGCTGAGGTCCACATCATTTGTAGCAACAGTTTGAAATTAAGAACAGGTGATAAATACTGACCCTTTTGGGTAAGCACACGCTTACAGTCCTTAAAGCTTCGTTTGCCCACGGTGTCGTAAACCATATCATAAGTTTTGTTGCTTTCCGTAAAATCCTGTTTGGTGTAATCAATCACATAGTCGGCCCCAAGAGATTTAACCAAGCCAATGTTTCGGGTACTGCAAACACCGGTTACTTCCGCTCCAAACTGCTTGGCCAATTGTATCGCAGCTGTTCCTAAAGCTCCTGAGGCCCCATTAATAAGTACTTTATCACCAGGTTTGATACCGCCACTTACCTTGCTTAAAAAGTTCAGAGAAGTAACAGGGCCGTCTCCAATTCCGGCAGCATCTTCAAAACTGATATTTTCAGGCAGATGCATTACCGTTCCATCTGCCGGCACGGTAATATATTCGGCATAAGCGCCAAAAGAGTCAACGTTTTCACCAAAGACCCGGTCACCAATTTTAACGTTGGATACCTCTGAGCCCACAGACTCTACTATCCCTGAAAAGCTGGTACCCCAGATTGAGTTTTTAGGCTTGAACAAACCCAACATCAACCGCCCGATGTAGGGTTTACCTGTGCGCATCATGGCGTCTGCTTGGGTTACGGTTGTGTTTTTAATTTTCACCAATACTTCATTGGGTTTAATCGAGGGTTGCTTTACATTCTTTAATTGTAAAACGGATGGAGATCCGTATCCTGTGGCTACTATTGCTTTCATCGTATTGGCTTTCATCTTAATTTGATTTTTGTTTTACAAAGATTTAAGATGCAAATGAAGCTTGGATTGAGAGCCTAAGAGTTCGATATTTACTTATAGCGGTTCTGCATTATAATTAAGAACCGAAAAGTTTATTAGGCTAATAGAAAATCAATCTCCCCACAGCAATTATTACTCAGTTTAAGGGTTTGGTTGATTTGTGTTGAAAGGAGTTGTAAAGGACTGCAGTATTTAGCTTGAAATTAGAAGCTATTCAGAGGTTGATTATCGACAACTGTATATTTCGCCTTTAGGCCGTGCTTCGATTCATTAGGAGGCCTTGCCGATGCTGTACCTGATTTATGAATATTAGGCTTGGGTCCTGGATTTTAGAAACTCCTTGGGCGTCATTCCCACTTCCTTCTTAAAATAAGTATTAAAAACCGTTTTGGAGTTAAAGCCACTTTCGTAAGCCAAACCGATTAAGGAAATATGAGAATTGGCTTCATCTACTGCTAATTCTTTAAAATATTCTACCCGGAAGTGATTAATAAACTGATTGAAGTTTTTTCCCAGCCGATCATTCAACAGCCAAGAAAGTTGATTGGGGTGAATCTCAATTCTTTCTGCCAAAGAGCGAAGGGATAGGTCAGGGGAGAGGAAAGGCTGCTCCTCAGTCATATAAGTTAAAAGTGTGTTGGAATAATTTGAGGCAGTTTCGTCATCCAAGAGAGCTGCCTTTATTTTCTCTTGCTTAGCTTTTGGCAATTGCCCATATAGCTTAGTTTTAAAAGCCTCATATCTAGTATCCTTGCGGAGATTACTTGCCAAGGGTCCGGCAAAACCAAGTAATAGTATGGATGACTTCATGTCGATGGCCTTTTCCAACCAGTTAAAAGCCGTATCATATTCTTCCTTTAGAGCGTAAGCTTGCATGAGATAGGAATGCTCCTGAAAGGCCATCGGGCTCTGAGCCTGGGTGAAAAGCTCCTCAAAAAATTTAGCAGCTTCCTTTTCATTCTTTCCAATAATATGTGCCAAACAAGAAATGCCCAATGCATCGCCTTTAGGTATAAAACCTTCAGGCGATTGTTCAATTATAGCTAATGCTTCATCTACCCTATTAAGGTTAAGGAGCGAATAACACTTGGTAACTATCGCGGGTAGGTTATGTGGGTTTTCCTCGAGGCATTGATTCAAAATATTAAGAGCGATCTCAAACTCGCTATTAAGGTGGTGGTAATAGGCCTTATAAAAAATAGTTTCCTGGTTTAATGGATCAATTTCTAAAGCCACTTCAAGGTGCTTCCAAGCTTGTTTCATATCCCCAATCAAAAGGAATAAAAAGGCAGTGAAAAGCTGGGCTTCAGGATAGTTTGGATTTAATTCAACCGACTTTTTTGCATGTTTAAAAGATTCCTGAAAGTCTGCTTTTACAAAAAAGGAAATATTGGCAAGCTGATAATGTGCAGGAGCGTTATTGGGATCAATTTTTAAAGCTTGGTTGGTATAGTTTGAGCTATTGGTCCAGGCTTCTTCATAAGGCATATTATCAGTAACGCCCAAAAATCCATAGGCATCGGCTAGGCCAACTAAAGAGGGAATATGTTTCGGGTCTAGGCTCAAAGCTTTATTCCATAGTTCAATGGATTTTCTCACATCTTGAGGGTTCCATTTATTAAAATGAAATTTAGCTTTTAAGGAAAGCTCATAGGCGTCGATACTTTCGGTCTGTTTCCGAACCAGGTGTTCGGCTATCTCAAAGTGTCCGTACTGTTCCCTTAGTTTTTCAGCGATGAGCAAGCTTATCTCGTCCTGTATTTCAAAGATATTTTCTAGCTTTCGATCCCAGGTCTCCGACCAAAAATGAAAGTCGTCTTCAGCCTGTATCAATTGGGCCGTAATACGCACTGTACTGCCAGCTGAGCGCACACTGCCTTCAAGAATTGCAGAGACATCCAGCGTTTCCGCGACATCCTTGATGGATACTGGTTTGCCTTTAAAAAAGAAAGACGAGGTCCGGGAGGTAACCTGCAGACTTTCAACTTTAGCCAAGGCATTTATAATTTCTTCGGTAATACCATCGCTGAAATATTCATTTTCAGGATTGGAGCTCATATTTACAAAAGGGAGTACTGCTATAGTAGTGGCTGGCATTGGGATAGATTCAATCTGCAAGATAGCTTGCTCATTTTTAAAACTGAAAATTATAGTTTAAAAACTACTTTTTGAAATGGCGCGTAAGGCTTAATTTCCTATAAAATTGGCAATAGCTTTAATTGATTCTGCCGTCTTTTCTTCTTGAACAAAATGGCCACATTCAAATTCTATTGTTTTAGCATTTGGAAGTCGCTCTTGCCACTTTTTAAGGTATTCTATGGTTATAAATTCGTCTTTAGTGCCCCAAATAATCAACCATTTTTTGTCCGCTAATGGGTCAAGTTTTTCCCACTGATTTTGATACCAGCTTGAAGAGCCAACCAATGCTTTTGCAAGGTTAAGCAAAGGAATTCTTGAGCTTTTATTTGGAAATGGTTTTATGTACTGATTATGTACTTCTTTCGAAAGGTTTTTCTTGTCGGCGAAGCCCTTTTTCAATAATCCTTTGGGAGAGAAATTCATATTCAAATACAGAAACTTGCCTAACCAACTGTTGATGGTCTTGTCAATTTTTTGAGCTTGTTTACCATCGGCTGTTGCCCATAACCACGAGTTAAATAATACTACTCTTTTAATTCTCTCGTAATTTTCAATTCCGGCTAATAATCCTATAGGTCCGCCAAAATCATGCACTACCAATGTAATGTCTGGCAGGTCTAATTTCTTGATAAACTCGCTTAGGTTTTGAGCATGCCATTCAGGTGTTCCTGAAACTGAGTCTGGTTTTTCAGATAATCCAAATCCAAGATGATCTATGGCAATGCAACGATGATCTTTGGAAAATTCCTTTATAAAATCCCTGTAAAGGAATGACCATGTTGGCGTGCCATGCACAAAAAGAATAAGGTCACCCTTTCCTTCGTCTACATAATGCATGTTACCTGCTTTTAATTGCAGAAATTTACTTTCAAAAGGATATTGTGTTGTGTCTACCCACGATTGGGAAAATGCTGTTGTGCTCATGGTGAAAAAGATTAAAATGTTTACTAGTCGTTTCATTGTTTTTAATTTGAAACAAAGGTCTGACGGTTATCACATTTTATTTTTGGTATAAACCAAGATTCTAAATCTTAATCGTGTTGAACAGCTTGCTAAAGTTTGTGGAATCAATACGTAAATAGGAGGCTAAGTCTTTGTGGGCAACCAAATTGAATAGGTGAGGGCTTCTTTGTGCAAAAGAGGTGAAGCGCTGATTTATATCAAAAGCCATTAGTTCATAGTGGCGTTGCACCATGCCAATTAAAAAGAGTTCGGTGGCTTTTCTAAACAGCGTTTCTATTTCCCGATGTTCCTGCATCAATTGTTGATGCTTCTCAAAAGAGATTCGAAGAAATGTACTTTTCGTTACTGTTTCCAAGAAATACTTTGAGGGCGTTTGGGTTAGAAAAGATTCTGGAATACCACTAAAAGATGGAGGATAAGTAAAAGCAATGACGTGTTGCTTGTCTTCGTTTAAGTAATAGGATTTTTGGACTCCATTAAGTACAAAATACATGTAGCGCTCCGTTTCGCCCGGAGCCGTCATTATGGTCTTTTTAGGAGCCGTGTATTCCGTCCAATGCGAAATGTACTTGTCAAGAATTATTTGGTCTATTGAATGTATTTTATTGAGGAAATCTTTCATTCTTTCATCATACGCAGTGCTTAGTATAAACCGCATTATAATGCAATTTAAGCATTATTGCAAGCTAAATTTTCATTCGTAAAGGTCTTCAATTCTCTATGTGATTAGTTAGCAGGTTACAGATTTCCTGTATCGCATGATAGCTATTGTTGTGGAACCAAGTAAAAAACCTGGTATGATTTGAACCAGAGCTCCATAAATGCCGTGGTTTAGGAGCGTTTGTGTCCAGTGATCAAAGTATAGTCCGTAATGAGTTCCAATTTCCCATCTTGTATCAACCCACCAAGCAGCAACAACAGTAAGCCTAGAAATAGGTGAAAAAATGATTAAACTGATTAAGAGGAGGAGATATGCTTTCTTATTGTAATAAAGTTTTACTCCCCAATAAACTGAAAAGGCTAAGGCTAGCCAGAGTAGTCCTAAAATGAAAATAACATATTCAGGTAGACCAGCTAGTTCAAGTAGAAAACGAGCCGGTGTTAAAAAAAGACTAATAATTATTGGGAGCTTGGCTAGATAAAATGATTGGTGAAGAAGGCTTTGCTTTTTCTCTAATTCTTTTTCTTTTGTCGTGGAATCTATATTTACCATTTTTGTGCTAGCAGCTAAGAGTTTGTGCAACAGGCTATTTAATGTCTATTATGCTATATGCGCTTCAGTTTTTAGTCTTCAAGTTTTTATCTGAACGGCCATTATCGTAATGCCCTTCAATGGCAAGGGTTTGTCCATTTTCTACCATGAATTTCAAGCGAAATGAACTATCCCCTTTTACCATAAAATAGTGATTGTTGAGCGGTATCAGTTTATATTGAGTTTCTGCGCCTCCTTTCTGATAATACAAGTTGTTGTCCTTTAAACTAATCTTCCTTGGTCCATAATTGCCAATGTAAGATTTAAGAATTGTAGTCTCAACCATTACCGGTTCCACTAAGGCCTGAAGTCTTTCCAAATGCCATACATAGAACTTTCTTTTGAAATCATCGTTTTTGTTTTCCTCTATTAAAGTCTCCAAAGCCTTAATTTGCGCAAATTCAAAGGCTTGGTTTGCTGGGATTTCAAAATGTGGGGTTACCCCAGTGCCTTCCCAGTTGGTTTTTGTGATTGGGTTTATAGCCCTTCCGGAGGGGATGTTTATCGAGAACTTTTCGGTAGCATTTACTGATCCACCTGGATGAGCTCCACCACCAGTGGTTTCCCCAATTATTGTGGCTCGTTTTAAATTCTTTAAATTGTAGCTAAACTCTTCTGCGGCAGAAAAGGTCCTGTTGCTGGTTAACAAGTATACGGGAGTATTAGGAACTCGCGTTCCTTGCACATAAGGAAGGGTCCAGGTTTGTGTAGTCTCATTGTTAGGTCTCCAATAAAAATTATTTAGGTGGACAGGATCGCTGTTAAATAAATAACTGGTGATAAGTTGAATCATAGCTGGACTGCCACCGCCATTCCTCCTTAAATCGATAATTATAGCATCACTGTTACTTAAAAAATTCATTGCAGAAACTGCTGTTGGACCAGCGTATTCTACATCAGAAAAGCTTCTTAAATCCAAGTAGCCAATATTTCCGCCCAATATTTTCAACTCTTTAAAACCAAAATTATCTCGTTTTATATCATTGATGTATCGTTGGAGATAGTTCAAGCTATCTTCAAGGGTGAAAACTTCGTTTTGGGCTTTAATACCTTCAGGGTCATAATCTACATGAATGTGCTTGTCGTGGCTTATGGATAACAAATCAGCGGTAAGCTGGTAGGCAAAATCATTGGGATTGTTAATAGAATTATACTTGCCCTTTTTTAGATTTTCTCTGATATGATCAGACATCTCTTCGGCCACATCTGGAAAAATATAGAATCCCAGTAGCTTGTTACTGATTGAATCTACCGTAATCTCTTTTTCTTGATTGGTGAGT
This sequence comes from uncultured Schleiferiaceae bacterium, assembly GCA_963974215.1. Lineage (GTDB taxonomy): Bacteria > Bacteroidota > Bacteroidia > Flavobacteriales > Schleiferiaceae > Croceimicrobium. The sequence continues at coordinate 96,404 of CAXBBL010000004.1, forward strand.
TTATCGTATCCAGACTGTGCATAAGCTTTATTATTAAGCACTATTGAAAGGAATATTATTACCGTTAAAATTGAATTCGTTCGTTTCATAATTTTCTAAATGACAGTCCCTTACGTTAATATTTATTTGTGCTGCCATACCATGGCTGTGCAACTGCTTCTAGCTACAATTTATTAGGATAGCGGACAGTCATTATAATTTATGGATATTCATTTATTTAAGCGAACAAACCGCTATTTTTCATTGAGAGCCTCAATCCTTTCTTTATAGTAATCTTTAGCACTTAATTCAAAGGCCTTGTTTAAGTATTTTAAGGCATTCACTTTGTCGTTTTCAGATTCATAATAATTCGCCATTGATTCATAGGCAGTAGCATTTTTAGGATTGTATTTTATATTCAATTCAAAAAACATGAACGCCTTCTTAGGTTGTCCCATTTGCATATTCATGTAGCCATAGCCATTTAACATTTCGTCTATCATTGGTGCAGTGGGAACACCAAAATGTTCGGTATAGATTTGTTCCTGCTCCTTCAATAAGGTAACCAATACTTCTATAGGGGTTTCTGGATTATTATATTTTTGCGGAGATTTAAACTGATACCATTCAAAAAGAAAAATCAGTCCATCTCTTATGGTTGGTAGCGGAACAGTACCATGTAAATCCTCATGATAAACCTTCGATGAAAAGTTTAATTGATTTTGGCTCTTCGCAAGTTGGGAGAATTCTAATATAGAACGGGCAGGCAATGAGAATTCTGAAGTGTCGCTCATTACATTATCAATCGTTATACTTTCATTTTGGATATGTAACATCTCTGCAGCAAGTGAAACAAAAAGCGATTTCCCAGTGTAATCTTCCGATTTAAATTTTTCTTTAGCTTGTTTTAATAATTTTTGGTTGTCCCAATCCAAAGTTGGATCTATGGCTATATAATTTTGAAAGAGATGTGCATGGTTAATAAGCATATTTATGGTAAACTGGCCAGCATGAGAATGACCAATTAATGTACGGTAGGCTATAGTTGGATACTTACTATCAATATATGGGATGAGTTCCTCTTCCATAAATTTAGTAAAGTTTTCTGCACCTCCAGTTTCATAATTAAAGGTACTACCACGTCTCATTTTTATCTGCGAAGTAGTTAAATCTCTTGTTCGGTTCTTGCGATTCGAAACCCCAACAAGTATCATATTGGGTAGGTAATGCCCCCAATAATTATCATAAACAGCTTCCAAAGTTCTTTCTAGTGAAAAGCCATCCATTAGATAGATTACGGCATATTTTTTATCATTATCTGGCTGAAAATCACCTGGTAACCTTAGCCAAAAGTCACGACTTTCACCTAATGTTTTGGAAAATATGGAATCCACTATTCGATTTTGAAATTGCTCCGTTTGGGACTCACTTGTTTGTGCATTTGCATGCTGATTTCCCATTAAAACCGATCCGATAAGTACTAATAAGTAGATGTTTTTCATTATGTTATTTAAATTTAAATGTAAAAAATACATAGGTTAAAATGAAAATTTATATTGGTTTTATTATTCATTATGAAGGCCGACGTTTTGGCTAAAATGCGTTTCTATGCAATTTAGGTTTTGTTGTTCGTTCATTTTATTTTTCTGTTCAAACTTTCGGTGGATTTCTCCAATTCCATGCTGCATATCCTATGTATATTGTAGTTGATATATCTACAATACTGAAAAAGAGGTAGTGCATAGTAAAGTTACCATCTAGTAATGTTCCAGCCTGAATTAGCGTGAAAACAATTCCTCCAATAATATTAAACCAACGATTTAAAGAATATTTTAAAACTCTTGATAGGACAATCATCACCATCGCAAATTCCATGATGATTGCAAAAGTTAGTAAAAAACCCTGCGTCAGCTCTATGCCTCCAACTTGACCTTTTAAAAATTGGTTGAGGTCAGGTGCATAAAAGAGCGTAAAAACATCACAAAAAATGTAATTTAGGGTTACAAATATCCATAAAGTGGAGAGTAATACTTTTTTATCCATGTTTACTGTTTTAATTAAAAGGTGCTAATATTTCTTGCTAGCCTGGGGGCGAAGTAAATAGTGACTTCATTGCTCTGATTTATCGCTTTTGCGCAATAGGCACATTTATTCTACTGAGCATTACGCTCTTAATTGCTCCATTTCAGTCAATAGTCTTTCGAGCCTTTGCAGGATAGGACCGTAAACAATATTCAAATCCAGTTTCCCTATTCGCGGTCCGAAAACAGAAAGCAGAATGACTATCAGAATTGCTCCAAGGAGGGCAATCAGAGGAACACCAAAAACCTGAGCCAAATCCGGATATCTTCTCAGCAGCTCGGTCATTAGGTCTTGCCCGGGAATATCACCTCCAATGCCCCCAAACCAAAAGCCCACGGCCATGGATATGAATACGTAGGAGAACATGTACCTAGACCGCTTTTCATTCCAGTGCACGATTTCCTTTGTCCACTTGTCAAATCATTGAAGGTATTGATAGGTGTCCGAGGTCTTATCTATAGCATTCAATTTCTTTTGAAACTTAGACCCTTCGTAAGCTGTGCATAAAAAGACTACCGAAAGCATGATGCCCAGGTAGGGGATTTGCACGAAATAGGATAGAGGTAAAAATACTGCGGTGAATACCACAAGGGCAATAACATTCAACCGGTACATCCGCTTGAATTTCTCTACAATGTCAATCGATTTTTGATTGTAGAGATCATTCAGTTTAGGAGCAACAAGTGCATCACTTTTCAAGAAACCCTTGTTCCAAATTAATTCAATTGATTTTTCCATCCAGTAGCTTTTTTAAACGTTCTTTTATTCTCTTTATCCGAACCCCAATGTTGTTTGGGTTGGTCCCAATGATGCTGGCTATTTCGGTATAGTTATTTTTTCTAAATACAGAAGTATCACAGCTCTATCAATTTCCGACAACTGCCTTATTGCTTTGTACAATTCATTGAGTGCTTCGTCTTCAAATGTCTTTGTATCATCCATAACTTCGTTTGGGATGTAGTCGGCATTAAAACGGCTTTTTAGCTTCTTATCTTTCTTAAGCAGTGTTAAGCAGACATTCAACGTCAAGCGATAGATCCAAGTGGTCCATGATGATTGTTCTTTGAATTTGTTCCTACTCTTCCAAATTTGCAAGCATACTTCCTGATAGTAATCCTCAAAATCTTCCTGCGAGTTGGTGTAGGCTCTACATATTTTTATGATAATGCCTGCATGCGGTAGAATGGAGGAAATATAAAAGTCGCTGCTCATGCTAATAGCCCAATAGGAAAGGGAAAACTCGAATTATCACTACAATTTCATCCTTAAAACGCGATTTTCTTTATCTGCCTTGTTGTCTAGATACTGACCTACAAATAGTCCGATAAGCATACCAACACCCATGCTGATAGAAATCCCTAATTGTCTTTCAAGTGTTGGGGCCAGTGCTACTCCAAACGCTACTCCGAATGCCATACCTAAAGCGGTGTAATACCTTGGCGTGACCAATGAAAGTTGGGTTTTCAAAAAATTGATAAAAATCCTCAGTTTCTGATTGAGCTTTCGCTTGGTGGTTTCTGTATCTACTTTCAAGTTTAACTCGTCCATCTTTCTCTCAATCAGTAGCACTTGTTCCTCAGTCAAGTCATGATTTTTTAAATCGGAAAGAACGCCTATAAACTTATCGTAAACCTTGCGCTGGCGCGTATTATCAGTCTTGCTGGCCAAGCGTTGAAAATGATTTATTGCATCACTTATTTTCATTGTTTTTTTCTTGGTTAGTGGCTAAAGTTTAGGATTATTACACCCAGGTAGAAAATATTTTTCACCCTTATGCTTTTTTATAATGAAACAACTACGTTTCCCTTTTTATGACCCAGTTCCACATAATTGTGGGCCTCAGCCATTTTTTCCAACGGAAATACCTTATCGATAACAGGTTTAAGTCTGCCACTTTCTACTAACTCCCTGAGTTTCAAAAATGCTTTTTTCGGAGTTTTAGGAACCCCTTTGTCGATGGATAGATACTTGCCTCCATCTGTGAGTGTCATTTTGCTCTTTTCCTTTAGAGCTGATGTTTTACTGTTGCCGACCGCGTCTATTACATACTTGTAAGTACCCAATTCGTCTTCTGCATTTGCAGCGGTGTAATCAATAGCCTTATCTGAGCCCAAGGAGCGAACCAGTTCAAAATTTCTTCCGCTGCAAACACTGGTTACTTGAGCACCGGCATTTTTGGCAAGCTGAACAGCTGCGGTTCCAACACTTCCTGATGCTCCATAAATAAGCACTTCATCTCCCTTTCGAATATCAGTCTGGTTTATCAGGTGAGAGGCCAATAAGCCACCATAAGGGATAGCAGCGGCTTCTTCAAAGTTTAGGTTCTTAGGCTTTAATGCGATGTTCCAATCTTGTGGCAAGCAGATGAACTCTGCGTAAGATCCAAAACGATGTTTCAGAGAGGAAATGGAACCATAGGCCAAAACTTCATCTCCAATGTTAAAGGAAGTTACCTTTGCCCCTTTATCCACAAGCACTCCAGATGAGACCGTTCCTAAAATTGGGTTTCTTGGCTTGCCAAAACCAAAGATGAGTTGAAGTATAAATTTGGGAATTGGGGGTTCGTCTAACCTTCTAATAAGTATATCACTTGCTGTAACTGAAGTAGCCTTTATTTTTATCAGCACTTCATTGGCTTTGGGTGAAGGCTTTTCAAACTCATCCATCACAAGATTTTCAGAACCTCCGTATTGTAAGCATCTTATCGCTTTCATAATTCTATACTTTTTCCAGCCAGTTTAGAATGGCTTGATTGGTTTCTTTCGGTTTTTCTTGTTGTATCCAATGACCGCATTCGATACTTAATTCCTCTACATTGGGCACAAACGCGGATAATCCTTCAAACTTTGGAATCATATCCTTTTCACCATAAATCATGAGCGCGGGTTGCTGAATAATAGGATCAATATCAGCCAATAAGTGCCAGTTTCGATCAAGGTTTCTGTACCAATTGATGCTGCTCGTAAATCCTGATGATTTGAAAGCAGAGGTGAAAACTGCCAATTCATCTTCGTTCATAATGGGATCGCCGAGGGGCTTTTCAGATCTGGCCAGATTAATCATGCTCATGCCTGGCTCGGGTGGCATCTGGGGCATATTTTTTCTAAAAAGGTTGCGCAGAAACTGATGCGTATTTTCATCCAGAATAGCATCTGCTACACCAGGCTGTTTATTAAAGTGCACAAAATAGTAATCGCTATCCAGGAAGGTTTCCATCCACTCAATCCAAGGCATATCTCCGCGAACTTGGTACGGCACAGCTAATGCAATAAGTTGCTTTACCCGATTAGGATGTAATTGTGCCATCCACCAAATTACCATAGCTCCCCAATCATGACCAATAAAGGTTGCGCTTCCATAACCATAATGGTCTAAAAGAGCTGTGAGGTCGCCAGTAAGATGCACAATATCATACTCAATGACATTGGACGGACGCGATGAGTTGCCATAGCCCCGTTGGTTGGGTACAATAACGTGATAACCTGCTTCTACTAATACAGAAATCTGATGGCGCCAAGTAAAGGCATGTTCAGGCCAACCGTGCAACAGAACAATTGGTTTGCCTGCATTTTGCTGTCCCGCTTCAAAAACCTCCAGCTCTATACCATTTACAGGAATTAGTTTAGGTTCAGGAAATTCACTCTTTTCAATTGTTGATTTCATTGATTTTATCATGTTACTGTTTTTTGAATCTTACGTTATTCTGCGGGTTTAAAAATTTACTTTGTGATAACTGAGACAAAGGTGCGCGCTCGATTCGGCACACAGGTTCGCAATCTTAAGAGTACGTTCACTATTTCATTTTCAAACCAAAAAATGAATACAAGCTGGGCTTAACCGTTTGGAAACTGCTCGGTGCCAGGCTTGTCTTTGGTTAGGCTAAAATCTATACCCTATGCGCAAATGCATATTTAATTCGAAGCCACTTTCGTCTTCTAAATAACCTGCTCGCTCTGCAAAGGTGTAACTGTACCCTGCGCCAATGCCTGCTTCGTAATTAAAATGATCCCCTATATTTCTTCTAATTCCCCAAGTGGGTATAATGGCGAAATCACTTACCACCGGAGCATCGTCAGCATTGAATATTGCCCATTCTGGATGATAACTAGTTTTTAAGGCAATAAAATTGCCGCTGTTTCCATCAATTCTTTTTGAGTTCTCAGCGCGTTTTTGGAGGTTGTAATAATACCTAGGCTCAATAACTATCACTGGTGTGAGAATGAATGGTGAGTTATAATCATCATAATAAGTGGTTTCCCAAATACCAAAATCAAAACCAAGCTCTGTTCTTAGTGCAATGCTATTGGATAATTTTACTTCATTATACGCCCAAAGCCCTAAAACCCCGGTTTGTAAGCCGAAGGTTGATTTTTCTACACTCGCGTTTTGAGCTTTGGTCATTAAAGTTAATGCGGACATTGTCAGCATGAATACTACTTTTTTCATAATTGTTTTTTTTAATGTCGATTCCTGCAAAGCACCTCCCATTAGTATTAGTTTATTTGGTAAAGAGTCATGAGATAGTCATCTCATGATTTTTTACTCTGCAGGATCTAATTGAAGAGGCAAAGGTGTAATGGAAAGAAGAGGGAATCGTTCTGAAATGTAATTCAGACTTTAAAGTGAGATATGGGGCTTTTGAAACAGGCTTAAATTTGATTAGCTTTCACCCAGGCTTTCGGTGTAATACCTTCAACTTTTTTAAAAAAAGTATTGAATACAGTTTTAGAGTTAAAGCCACTTTCATAAGCTAGCCCTAAAAGGGTAAGATGTTTATTTGCAGGATTTAATGCCTTCGCTTTGAAGTTCTCTAAACGGAAACTATTGATGTATTCATTAAAGTTTTGTCCCATTTTTTCATTCAGCAGCCATGAAAGCTTATTGCTACTAATGTTCACATTTTCGGCAAATTCTCTTAATGATAAAGATGGATTTAGATACCACTTTTCTTCCTGCATACCTTTGTCAGCAGCCATTAAAACCATGTCAATCTCAGCAGCGGGCATTAATGCTTTAGGAAGGTCAATTCGTATTTGTTTTTCAGAATCAGTTGGCAATAGTTCTGAACGGAAAGCGGTTTGTACTAAGTCTTGGAATCTCTGATAGGGGTGTAAAGGTTTAAGAAGCGGAATATTCATAAAGTTTATGATTTGACCGGTACGCATTTTGACGTTTTCTTCCAAAAAGTCCAATGCCATGTCGTGTTTACCCAGATGCACCATTAAGAATAATGGCCAAGGAAATCGTGCTGATCCAATACCCTCTTTTATCATTAAGCTCACTCTGCTGATATCAAAATCGATCTTTTCTTCTGGATTGACCAGCTTATACAATACTCTACATTCTTCTGGTCTCTCGGCTAAGGGGGTTTGTCTTAAGAAGTCATTTAGTTTTGCGTAATCTTTCGTGAGAATTAAGCAGATTTGTTTTAATGCGATAGAATGTGTGAAATCAGGATTGATGCTTAAGGAGATCTCTAAACAATCTAGAGCTTCGGCGTAGTCCTCGTTTAAATAATGAATATTTGCTTTGGTAAAATAATGATTCGTAGCAAAAGGATTGATTTTTAGAATATTATCAGTATGCCAGAGCGCTTTTTCGAAATAACCTACTGCTGTATACAATTCGCATAATCCTTCTTCTGCTTCCGTATAGGACGGATTAAGTTCTATTGCTTTTTGAAAATGTTTATGCCCATTGATAAAATCCCAATTACTCCAAAAAGCCAAGGTCGCTTTACTAAAATACCCTACAAAGGATCGTTTGTCTAGGTTAAAGCCTTTGCTGATTTTCTCTTTGGTAATCTGCAATAAACCTTTATTATTTCTCCATGCTATGGACATGGCATAACAATAGGCCAAACCAAAGTAAGGCAAAGCAAATGAGGGGTCTTTTATTATGCTTTGTTCATAGAGTTCTGTTGCTTTTGCGATTCCTGGTCCATCCCACATTAAATGCTGATAGCGACCTTTAAGATAGAGGTTGTAGGCCTCCATGTTTTGTGTAGGTGCTTCAATTAGATGTTCCTGAATATTGAGGTGACCAAAATTTTCCCGGATTTGGTCAGCAATGCTCAAGCTTATTTCATCTTGTATTGCGAATATGTCCTCTAAATCCCTATCGAAATTTTTTGACCAGAAGTGAGTGCCGTCATCAGTGCTGATCAGCTGCGCTGTAATACGAACTTTGTTTTTGGCTTTCCGCACGCTCCCCTCCAAAACTGTACTCACCCCTAACTGATCACCAATGGTGCGTACATCTATATTTTTATTCTTAAATGCAAAAGCTGATGTGCGCGCAATGACTTTCAAGCCCTTTACGGTGGTTAGGGCATTGATTATTTCTTCGGTAATACCATCGCTGAAGTATTCGTTTTCAGGGTCGGCACTCATATTCACAAAAGGGAGAACCACGATGGACTTGTTGGAGGATGATATGGGCAGAAGACTACTCATTTGCCCCAATTGTGTCAAATTTCCTATCCGAGGTTTCTGGCCAGAAATAAAAATCTATTGCTGTATAAATCCACTGAGCGATTATAGCTATGGCGTTGCCCGCGAGTCTCGCACTTGCCTGCAAAAAAGTGGATAGCCTATGTTTTAGTATTATTGGAAGGGTTGCGATACTCTTTCCTACAATGTAGAATGGCGATATTTTGCTAGTTACATTCAGCCTATCGACGATCGCAAATGCATCTATAAATTCATCTGAAGTACCATTCGTGAAATATTCATTTTCAGGGATGGTATTCATTTTCTCACAAGGAAAATCGTCTACAGCTTTGGCTGGCATGGAGGCAGTTTGAAACTGCAAGATAGCTAGCTCAATTTTAAAACTAAAAATGGAGGTCTACTAACTATGCTTATCAAATAATTTATAACTTTTGATATAGCGTCAGACCCATTGTCTTTTGTTTTGAAGATATCCTATTAAATTGATTTTGGAAAAAGAGATTAAATCATAGAAATAGCTCGTGATAGTGCCAAAAGAAATTAATTATCAGGTGATTATAGATTCTGAAAACTATGTATACCTTTGATGTCGCCCGCTAAGTGCATAATGTAGTTTCCTGGTTTCAAGTTTAAGTTTATACGATAAGCGTCATAGCCTTGAATATCTTTATGCAAGAGGCAATTACCACTTAAATCAAAAATACGAAGCTCTGCCCGCCAGTTTTTCTGATCCTTAGCATCAATAATAATGTGATCTTTTACTGGGTTAGGGTAGAGCACATATTCCGCTTCTTGCACTAGATATTCAGGCGTATTAAGACTAAGAGCCAGTTGAAAATCAGGAATCCCGTAGCCCATGGAATCGTTTGGGGTGGTAAATAGGTGAGCCGACTGACGAATGTAATTGGCAATTTCTTCACTGTGCCTAGCAGGATAGGCTTCAATTAAACAAGCGGCTAAGCCAGCTACGAGCGGTGCGGAAAAAGAAGTACCAAAATCGGCATTGAAATTTCCAGTTCCGTCAATCAGGGTTGTGGGACTGCCTTGGGCCATTACATCGGGCTTTACACGGCCGTCAAAGCTTGGGCCAATGCTTGAGAGCAAAGCATAGTCACCTTGCCAGCTTACTGCACCTACGGTGAGCACTGAATCCCCATCAGCTGGTGCTGCAATATGGGGTTGTGGGCTATCTCCTTCATTACCTGCACTAGCAATTACCAAAATGCCTTTCCCAGCAGCTATATCGGCGGCTCTGGTTATTACAGTGGTATTGCCGTCCATGTCGCTGTAGCTGTAGTTATTCTGTGGATTATCAAATCTTTGGTAGGATAGCGATGTATTGATGACATGTGCCCCAGCGCTGTCTGCAAACTCAGCAGCCATTACCCAATGATCCATCTCCAGCGGGCTTTCTTCATAAATGTTTTCGGTGGTGAACAGCCAGTAGTTTGCGTCAGGTGCGGTTCCGATCATTGTATCCGCAAGATTGGCAGCCATTATGGACAAGACACTCGTGCCATGACTACCCCAGCCAGAAAATACATTAGTGTCATTGCTTATATAGTTGTAAGCACCCAAAAGTCTGGGAGAAGTGCGCAGGCTATCAAAAGCAGAACCATGCAAAAAGCCATCAAAGCCGGCATCAATTACTGCGATTGTAATGCCGGTACCGGTATAACCTTCTTGGTGCAATAAATGACCATTTAACATTTCTATCTGGCCCCGCGAATAGCCATAATCAAGGGTATCACCAGTTTGAACTCCACACAAGAAACTTTTATGTTTCTGAGGAAACTCAATGCGTTTCACAAAGGGTAAGGATGCAATTAATTGAGGTTGCGAGTGTCGGACATAGATATAATTCAACCATTTTGAATGGGCCAAAGTTGTGGCACCCAATTCATGTAAATTCTGTTTATATTCTTTTGCAATCGGCAAGTCACTCGTTCTTAAAGGAATGTTCTGCAATGATCGGCGGTTAAGCGCAGCATTGGATAAAAATCTTTCAGGTAACTCGAGTAATTCTTGGCTAGAGCCTTTATCTTTCAGATAAACTCTAAATTCAGTTCGATTTTGAGCCTTGATGGTTAGAAAAAAGAGAAGGCTTGAAATTAAATATATGTACTTGTTCATTTTTTGAGGGTTATTCTTTTTCGGGATAAGGTATTGTACCCGAGTTATCTATGTGATGATTTTTATAGAGTTGCACAGCTTATGGGGCCAAGAAAACAGGGTTTTAATTCATTTTTTTAAAAGCTTCCAATCTTTTCTTGTGATCTTTGCTTCCACTTAAGGCAAAAGCCTTTGTCATAGCCTTTAAGGCATTGGCATAATCGTCCTGACTTTCGTAATAATCAGCCAAGGAGTCGAAGGTATTGGCATTGTTTGGATAGTACTCAACCGCAAGCTCAAAAAACATCTTGGCTTTTTCTACTTGTCCCATTTCCAGATTCATATACCCGCCCATGTTCATCAGGTCTTCTGGATAAGGGGGGACAACATAACCAAAGTGTTTTTCGAGCTTTTGAGCGCGGTATTTCACAATATCATGCAGCTCTTCTTTTGGTGTTTCGGGCGAATTAAACTTATCTGTGTGCTCCATTTGATACCATTGAAAAAGTACGAGCATTCCGTCTCGCATGGAAGGTAGTGGCACCGAACCGTGTATTTCATTCGGATAAAACTTCCAATAAGATTTAAGCCCTTGGGCTTTGTCCTCTAGCAAATTTGAAAACAGCACTTGGGAGCGTGAGAATAAAGTAAAGCTAGAACTGTCTTGCATCAAGTTTTCAATGCTTATAGTGGGATCTTGCATATGCAATTGCCCACTCATGGACATAAAAATCTCCTTGCCTTGGTGTTCAGCCCTTGGAAACGATTTCTCTGCCTGCTTTAGTAGTTGTTGATCATCCCAATCTAAGCTTGGGTCAATGGCTAAATAGTTCGCAAAGAGCTTCGGATTATTGATAAACTCATGGCAAACAAAAAGACCGCCATAGGAGTGCCCCACTAAAGTTCTGTAAGAGCTTGCCCGATATTTATTCTCTATATAAGGGATTAGTTCTTCATGCAGAAATTGGGCGAAGTTGGCGGCTTCCCCGTTCTCTTCCTGAAAGGGCATACCATACTTAGTGGTGATCTTGGTGGGCGTAAGATTTTTGGTGCGATTGTGATCGTTAGAAATACCAATGAGAATCATCTCAGGCATGAAAGCACCCCAGTAATTCTCATAAACTGCGCTAAGTGCCGGCAGTAGGATTTCGCCATCTATAAGATAAATCACCGGGTATTTTTGTTGGCCCTCAGGCTGGTAATTACTGGGTAGTTGTACGTAAATGCTGCGTGATTCGCTAAGGGTTTTGGAATAAAGACTATCCTTTAAACCTAATTGTTTTAGATAGGTGCTCTCACTTTGTGCTATTGCACAAAAGTGAAAGAGGCTACTTAATAAAATAAGAGTTATGCCTCGAAATGTGATTGTTTTATTCATCATCTTAATGGTTTTGGCAGCAACTTTTTGCTTGCGTTCTCTACGATTTCTAAAATTCTTTTTTGTCTGGTTTCTTTTCTTTTAGCAGAAACCACCCAGTACAAGAGCATCTTTTTAGATGAGTTTGATAGCGTTTTATAGTGGTCCTCCGCCTTTTGGGATTTTGCAAGTTCTGCTTTTAAATCTTCTGGCATTACCAATGCCTCAACTCTATCTAAAATTGTCCAAGAACCGTTCTCCTTTGCGATTTCAATGCTTTTGAAGCCGGCTTCTCGCATAAATCCTTGTTCGATTAAGCGGTTTACTTTTTCTTTATTGACCTTAGACCAGTTACTCTTTGCTTTTCGTTTAGTGAAGTATTGCTTGTACTTAGTACTGTCTACAGTCCTTTTCGTACTATCAATCCAACCGAAACACAAGGCTTCATCAACAGCCTCGCTCCAAGTCAGGTTTTGCTTTGGAGAATTCTTTTTGTGGAAAATTACCCAAACCGCCTTCTCTTTTTCATGATTTGCCTCGAGCCATCTGCGCCATTCCTTGCTGCCTTTCGGGCAATATTCTTCAAAGTCATTCATAAGGTCACGCAGGCATCCTGCAATTATTTATTTTTTATAGTAACAATTAAGCGCAATCGCTTAGCAATTTGAAGATGGTTAAAGCAGTTTACTTCTTTTACTTAAATTAAAAATTGTCAAAACTAGTAGCCATTCAATCGATCTATAAGTTGATATAAGGCTACTCTCGCTTCCTTCATCACAGGGAGGAATGGCCAAATATGAGGCATTTTCTCACCCAAGATCACTTCTAAATCAACACCTTCCGCTTTTAGCTTTTGAACGACCAAAAGCTGGTCTGGATAAGTAATATCGTTTTCTGCCAGAAACAGTATTGTCTTTGGAAAGCTATTAAAACTGCCGTATATGGGCGAAATGTTTGGATCTTTTAAAGCTAGATTTCCAGCACACATTTTTTTGGCGCTTAGCACTCCTGCTTTAGATAGCATAGGGTCGCGTCGATCTACTTCTTCAATTTCGAGATTAGACATACTGGCGTCCATTACCGGAGATACTAGAATTAGTTTATTTGGCAGTTCTTGGTTCTTTTGAATTAATCTTTGCGTTAAAGCAGTAATTAATGTTCCTCCTACCGAGTCACCCAATAGGGTAATCTCTTGAGCCGAGTATGTTTCCAGCGCTCGTTTATAGATCAGGTCAATATTCTTTGCTATTTCTTCAATTTGGTTTTCAGGGGCTTTAGGATAGTCGCAGAGCCAGAGGGTTTGCCCAGTTTTAGCCACTATTTTTTTTACGGTATCCCAATGCAAAGCGGTGGGACCAGAAATAAAGGCGCCCCCGTGCACAAACAGAATTAAGCCATTTGACGTATCATCTCCTTTTAGCTCGGTAATGGTGCTTTCTAATATCTTAAAGCTAGAAAGGCGGCTTCGATCATAGGAAGCTTGAGGGGCTGCATAAACATCACCTTTTCTGAGGCTCTTATAATCAATGGGGTCTTGACTAAAGTCCTTTTTTAGCCCCTTTAGCTTAAGTACTAAAAGCAGCAAATAATAGCTCAAACTTTGCTTCATTATCTTACATTATCACTTTAAGATTGTTTGAGTGGGGTGCCAATCATACCTTGCAATTGATAGCGTCATTCTTTTTATCTGAAAGGAATATCCCGTAGCAGCTCCGAGGGTGATGCCGGTGGCCACGTATTTTGATTCTTCCGCTTTTTTTATTACTCCTTAATTATTACTGCCCCAACTAATTCTTTAGCGCTTGGTGTTTCAAACCAGCTTTCCATAAATTCAAAATTTGCTTGGCTTACCTCAAATTCAAATGTGTCGCCTTTTTCGTTATTTCTTTTCTGGACTCTTTTAAGCCGCGTTTCTTTAGGAATGTCTAGAAAGTGAGTTGTCACGTGAAAGCCATGTTGACTGGCAAAGGCTCTGAATTTTTCTCGGTGCTCAAACTTAGCCAAGCCTAAATCGAGAATTGTATCTGTGTTAGCGTTTTCCAGCTGCTGAATTAGTTCCATAATCATCAATTCAGCTCTGTCAATTCGTTCTAGAAACCATTCTAGTCCATCGTCATCTTTTTTATCGGCCAGAAATAAGGTCTTATTCCATTTATCGATGGAAAAGAGAACACCATTCGCTTTCTCCTTTAATTTTTTGGAGTAGCTTGTTTTTCCAGAGCCCGTATTTCCTACTATTAAGTGTATCATTTCGTTTCTTCTACTTTTATTTTTCCGCTATTGATGACCATAATCTGATTCTAGCCAAGTTCAGCTTCTAATATCAGGTTTTCAATAAACCGATTGTCACTAGTTGATTGCACGTGCTTAGAATTTTTAAGCAACACACTTTCCTTTAAGGATGGAAATACTTGGGCTGCTCTCTTTATCATTTTCTCGCCAGGAAACATTACATCATCTTTTGCAGCAATCAGCGTAATCGGTGTCTTTATTAGCTTTGCCTTTTGAGAGGATATGGTAGGTACAGGGGTGAAATCCATCTTAAAATGCAGAAATACTTTTGAAAGATATTTGATTGCAAATTCGTCTCTATCTGTAAAGACCTCTTTCAAAAAGGCCTCGACAAATTTGGGCTTAGCAGACCACATATACCTCCGCATAGGTATGAAGATTTTAGCTAACGCTTTTAGTGGGTTTCCATTAACGATATAAGCAGGAGCTGATAGAAATACTTCCTTGATTTTGCTTTCATCGTACTCCAAAGTTTTTAGAATAATCAGCCCTCCAAAGGAAAACCCAGCCATAGTTACATCATTAAGGTTGAGTGCGTCAATAACCTCATTCATCCATTTTCCATAAGCGTATTCTTTCATACTGGGGCGAGTCTCTGAGCTTTTGTTCGGCTGTGCAATAACGTCTACGGCGAACACTCTAAACGAAATACTCAGGTTAGAATAAGTTTCCAGTGCAATTGGGGCACAGCCATTAGAACCGTGAACAAGAATGATGGGCGGCTTTGATGCATCTCCTGTTACTACGATGTTCGTTTTTCCGAAGCTGGTTTCAACCTGTAGGTATTCAAAGTCAATATTGAGCTCTGCCAGTTTTTGGTCGTAAAGGTCTAGTATTGCGCGTTTGCCTTGAGGTGATTTGAAAAGTGATTTCATGATGATTTGATTGTAGCGACGGGTAATTTAATGTGATACGGAAGCATATTCGGGCCAACCATGCAAGAGAAAAATCTGTCTGTCGACATTTTGCTGTCCTGCTTCAAAAACCTCCAGTTCTATGCCATTTACCACAATGCGTGTTAGGTTTGGCATTGCGGTTTGTAAGCGTAATTCCTTTCACTTTTGAGTATTTTAATGATCACGGCAACAAAGATGAGGTTCGAAAGCCGCACCAAGGTTCGTAATCTCACTTGTACGTTCGGATTTTCATTTTTCAAATAGAAAATATTTGAAATCTGGAAATTTCATGGATTAGACATTTGCAGTTTACGCCAGAGATTGTCCTTGCTTTCGTGTTGCTAGCTCAAGTCGAAATCAAGTTTGTAATAAGGAACTAACAGGAAACAGATACTCTCTCGTTAAGGGGTGAAAGTACATTTGGCACAGATATTTGCGACTTATCGGAATTTTGAGAATCAATTAATTTCCATATTTTAAGGAAATAAAATTTTGATCAACGTCTTTTTATCCATCGTAAAAAAATGAAAGTAACAGCTGAGCACAATGAACGCATCGCCAAGATGAAGTTCTTTTCTGTTTATCCCCACTATGTGGGCAAGATAGAGAAGAAGGGTAGGACGGTAGATGAATTACATCAAGTATTAGAATGGTTAACGGGTTATAACCAAACCAAAATTGAGCTCTTAATAAACCAGAAGGTGAGCTTTGAAGAATTTTTTTCGCAGGCAAAAATTAACCCAAATGCCAATCTGATTAAAGGTGTAATATGTGGTTATCGAATTGAAGAGATTGACAATACTTTGACCAGACAGGTCCGATATTTAGACAAGTTGGTTGATGAGCTGGCCAAAGGTCGTAAAATGGATAAAATTCTGCGAAAAGACATATCTTAAAGGACCCTACGAGAAATCAGTAAGTTTAACTTATTTAGTATTAATTTTTTAGTTGACCTTTTTGGTTTTGAAAAGTAATTTTAACATCTGTTAAAAACGATGGGTTGAAATGTAATTTTTGGAAGCAGGCTAAGAAACAATAGCCTTTGCTCGCTAAGCTATCCCAATAGGCTTAGTCAAAAGCCCAGATACTTTTTCCGTCTTTGAATTATTTCCTACCTACTACTAATTTCTTAAAGACCTAATCTCTAGCTTATCTGCTCGAGAGTGACTAATTTGCCAATAAATATTCAACGAATTGAAAAGCTTCAAATTAGCCCTCTTCCTTTTTTCGTGCCTAATCGTGTTTTCCGCTTGTGAGAAGGAAAGTGCAGCGGGAACAAGCAATCCGATCACTCCCATCGTAAACGATTCTAATTATGTGCAGTACGGCATCCCATTTACGCATCTACCCGCGAGTGAGGACTTAGTGATTTACGAGGTGAACCTGCGGGCTTTTAGCAGCAGTGGTGATTTACAAGGGGTGACAAACCGCTTAGATCAATTGCAAAATTTGGGAGTAAAGGTTATTTGGTTGATGCCGATCCATCCTATTGGCGAGGTCAATTCGGTAAATTCTCCTTATTCGGTTAAAGATTTTAAAGCCGTCAGTTCCGAATATGGCAGCTTAGCCAATCTTCGCACCTTAACCGATGAAGCGCATAAACGCAATATGGCCATTATGATGGACTGGGTAGCCAATCATACCGCTTGGGATAATGAGTGGATGGTGAATAAAGATTGGTACACCCAAGATGCCAGTGGGAATGTGACACATCCACCGGGTACCAATTGGCTCGATGTCGCAGACCTTAATTTCAGTTCTACGGAAATGCGCTTGGCTATGATTGACGCTATGAAATATTGGATATTAGAAGCCAATGTAGACGGCTTTCGTTGCGATTATGCCGATGGGGTACCTTTCGATTTTTGGAAGCAAGCTCTAGATAGTCTAAAGGCCATTCCCAATCGTAATTTGGTCTTATTAGCAGAAGGGGCCCGCGCCGATCACTTCGATGCAGGCTTCGATTTAAACTATGGTTGGAATTTTTACGGGGGCCTGAAAAATGTCTTCAACGGTCAGTCGGCCAATCGCTTGTGGAATATCAATAATGAAGAGTATAATAATGTAGCCGCGGGCAAGCACATCTTGCGTTTCAGCACCAACCACGATGAATCGGCTTGGGATAATACGCCGATGGTTCTTTTTAATGGCAAAGACGGCGCAATAGCGGCATCGGTAATTTCATTTTACATGGGCGGGGTGCCATTACTATATACGGGGCAGGAGGTAGGCCGACTAAATCCCTTACCCTTTTTCTCTAATTCTCCTATAAATTGGAATGCCAACCCCGATATGCTGCAGGAGTATCAAGATCTGCTCGCACTTTACAGTCAATCGCCCAGCTTACGAAAAGGAAGTATCACTAATTACCCTGATGTAGATATCGTAGCCTTTACCAAGACATTAGCGAATGAAGAATTTTTAATACTTGTTAATGTAAGAGATATTACCGTGAACTATTCCCTGCCCAGTGCTTTGCAAAATTCGCAGTGGACCGATGCGCTTAGTGGTAACACAATTAATTTGGCGACCACGCTAGCTTTGGCGAATTACCAATACCTTGTGTTAAAGAAATAAGGAGGATTGAATCGTGGATTACGAACTAAAAACATTGGAATTAAAAGGACGGGTAGTTTTTCAAAAGCTACAGGTGCCTAGCTTTGATAGGATACCCAAAGAATATCACGAAAATGAAGCCTGCTTTGTTTTTGTAAATCAAGGCGCCTTTCAGGTGCGCGCCCAAACCGAAATGGTGGAGCTAAATCCCGAAATGGGCATGTTGGCCAAATGCCTCAATTATTTTTATGAATCGCTTAAAAAGCGTGATGAAGCCTTCGATAATGTGGCCGTTTTGGGAATTATGCTTTATCCCGAATTAATTAAAGATTTATTCGATTTCGACATTAATACATCTACCCATCAGGTTAACTATAACCTGAAGCAAGTGGAGGTGAATCAGCTCCTGAGGCATTATCGCGATTCGGTGATGATTCTCCTTGAAAACCCCGAATTAGCGGATGAAGAATTACTAAAGAATAAACTGCGCGAATTTATCATTCTCATGACCAAAACCACGCAGGCCCCATCTGAGCTTGACTTTTTGGCCTCCATGTTTAAACCCAATTTCGCCAAATTTGAAGAGATTATTCAAAGCAATTTATACAGCAGTCTTAGTCTAGATGAGCTCGCTAATCTCAGTCACATGAGTATATCCACCTTTAAGCGAAAGTTTAAGGCAGTCTATCAAGAAAGTCCACAAAAGTATCTCAGCCACAAGAAAATCGATAAATCTCTCCAACTCTTAAAAAAGCAGGAAGTACGTATATCCGACGTGGCTTACGATTTAGGTTTTGAGTCGCTCACTACTTTTAATCGCGTATTTAAGCAACAAACGGGTAAAAGCCCTTCCGAATATCGTTTGCAGCTGAGCTAATCTGATTAGTTATTGAGCCTTGTGGTAAAAGTTCGCTCCGCCCAAAACATCACTTTTGTTTTGTAAATAATACAAAGCAAAACAGCATGACCAATAAAGATTTCAAGAATAAATATGGTGATTGGGCTCTAATTACGGGCGCAACTTCGGGCATAGGCGCAGAGTTGACTAGTCAAATTGCGGCTAAAGGCCTTAATATAGTTTTGGTCGCTCGTAAAGAAAAGGAATTAGCCGAACAGGCGGCCGCCTTACAAAAAAGGTATGGGGTGAAAACCAAATACATTTCCGCCGATTTAGCTACGGCCGAAGGCCTGGAAAAGGTGAAGCAGGTTGATGAAAAAATCGGACTATTAGTAAGCGCTGCGGGCTATGAAGTAAATGGGGCTTTTAGTAAAACACCTTTGGCGGGCGAGTTGAAAGTAATTCAATTAAACGTGGTGGCTACCCTCGAGCTTTGCCACCATTTCAGCCCCTTAATGCTAGAACGCAAAAAAGGCGGCATTCTCCTAATCGCCAGTTTATCAGGGCATATGCCAAATCCTTATTTCTCTAATTACGCAGGCTCCAAGGCCTATGTATTAAACCTAGGTGCCTCGCTCTATGCCGAGTTAAAACCCAAGGGCGTTGATCTATCGATTCTCTCACCCGGGCTTACCAAAACCCCTATGACCGCCGACAATGGCGTAGATTGGAATAAAACCCCCATGCAAGCGATGGAAGCTTCGGTGGTGGCAGAATTCGGCTTAAATGGTTTAGGCAAACGCTTACTTTCGGTGCCAGGCGGAAAAAATAAAATCATGGCCTTAATGTCTAAACACAGTCCCCTCGCCATGCTAGCCAAAATGAATGAGAAGATGATGCGCAAGGCCATGCAGCCCAGTAAAATATGAGTATACGGGGCATTGCAATAGTCGTAACGGGTTAATTAAATGTTTAAAAACCAAATCTTTAAACCATGCTTAATTTTATTTAGGCATGGTTTACTATGTTTATTATCATTAGAATTTGGGCCTTCCCCTCCGGGTCGCGCTTTACGTTCCAAGTCCTCGCTCGTACCTCGCTGTGGGCTTTCCCCTGCAATCGCTAAGGCGGGGCTGAGGTTTAGCAATAATAATTTGTCTGAGAATGAAAATGATGTAGTTTTAGGAAACATTTAAAAAGTCACTCTGAATAAACACTAATCGTATGAACTTGGTATCTTTTAGTATAGAGAATGTGAAGGTATTGATTATGTACTAAGGTTGTGCACAAGGGTAGGACCACACACCTAACAAAGAATTTACTTGGATTGATTATTAAGAATAACAAAGTATGACCGTAGAAAAACCGATAATGATTTCAAATATTCGTTGGATAATGTATCTGATGGTCGGATTTATTATTGCTTTGGGTATTTTGATTTTTAAACTTGTTGGATTAGATAAAATGATTTCAAATTTTAATGATTCACCTATTGCATTTGGATTGACATTAATGTTTTTAATCGGACTGTTTTTTATGTTGCCCTTGATTCTTTTGCTATTTCTTAAAAAGATTAAGATTTTCAAATCTAGACTTGTGATATTCTACCCGTTTCGACTAAAGAGTCAAATAGTTGATTTTTTTAATGTAGATTCATTTAAGACTTATGAAGGAAATGCTCGTGGAATTACTTTCACCGAGATTTGTATTAAGTTGAAAAATGACAATAAGATTAAGTTTAATTCCATATCGAATACTAATTTCAAAAAGTGTATTTCGACATTGTCAAAGAATATAAAGAAATGAGTAAAGCCCAGCCCACAACACTATATAAAGCCCATTAAAACGGGCTTTATACTAATCGTTACTTACATTAAAAAATGAAAAGAATAATAGATAAATATCTCGACGAACTCATATCAAATAAGCTAAATGAACTTCCAAGAGAGATAGTACCAGAAATGTCTGACCCAAATCAAGATAAAAATGAAGAATGGAGAATTTGGAATCCAATTCCGAGCAAAGTCACTGATGAGGAAATAAAAGAATTTGAATCCAGACTTGGTCATAATCTGCCTGAATCTTATAAAAGTTTCCTAAAGTATCAGCATTTCTATGATCTCCAAATTGGAGAATGTTCCTTTTGTGAGCATCCTTTTGGAATTTGGAGAGCTTCACTGTCGGAAATGATATTTGACGGATATCCAAGAGAGTTTTTAATTGACACAGGAAGAATACCGTTTGCAAATTGGAGTGATTGGGGATTATTGTGTTTTGATACTACTGTAGAACACTATAACAACGATTATCCTATTGTTTTCTGGGATCACGAAGTCTTTGATGAGTTTGAACCCAAGTATTCCAATTTTGACAGTATGATTACTGGATTAGATAAAGAAGGAAACGCAAGCTAATAAGCTAAAGCATACCCTTCGAGATACGCACCATGTACAGAACCTTACCAAACAGAAATGGCAAATTGGCACAAAGCGCAGATGGTTTTACTCCAGCATTATCTACTTTTTCAGTAGGAACTGCTGAATATAAAATGAATAAGGACCACTTCTGACGAATAAGAATACATGAATTATACTAGAATACACCTTACTTTAATAACCTGTCTACTTGCCTTCGCTTCGGTTATTGCTCAAAAGCCAGGGCAGCAGGCACAACTTGAATTTGACCATCTAGTTATTTTCACACCATCAAAACAATTAGAATTAGAACTTACAAAGTCTTTATTTACCCTGGCGGAAAAGGCAGGTAGTATTCACAAGGAGCAGGGGACAGAAGGACAATATATTTTTTTCTACAATACCTTTATTGAGCTATTATACCTAAAGGATTCGAGTCAAATTTTAGCTAATGAGCCGAGGTTTGGAAGTGCTTATAGTAGAAGGTGGAAATTAACTAAAAATATATGCCCAATGGGTTTTGGGCTTAACCTACTACCTTTCGATACCAGCTCAACCGAGTTCAAGTTTAAGGTCTATCAAAGCTCTGATGCAGCGGATAACGAATATTATTTAATGTCGAAATATAACTCTAAACAAGCGCATCCCTTAGTATACCTCTCCATGCCTAATCACGCTTATATACCCTATAATTCGCTTAATGATGTTGACCAAAGGTTTGATGAATACATGAGAGCGGATCAGAAAAGTTACTTGAGCCACCCGAGTGGAATAAAACGATTAACCGAAATTGTTTTAACAATCCCTTCCAGCGCAGGTTCAAAAGGAAATATGGCTCTCCTAAAAGAGTTGGAACAGGTTAAAATAGAATACGGCGATGCCTATGGTCTTACGCTTAGCTTTGATAATCAGGCGCAAGGAAAGGAAATTACTGTGCCATGTGATTTTAATTTGATTATTAAGTATTGATAAAGGTAAGAGCGACTACAAATTAAAGTAAGTTCGATTATAAATGCAGCCTCAGTGTTTAATAAAAAGATAAGGTTAGGACAGGTGGTGCCGCGGAAGCAGGCGGCAACAAATGAACTAAATTGGCCTTTTCCTATTTTTGAAATTCTGAGACTATAATTTTACACTGAACTCGGGTTATTAAGATCCTTAAAAGGGTAGAGCTATGATTAGCGAAGGTCGCACAAGGAAAATTTTGCCCTTAATATCAGGATAGTCTGATAAGTTTGAATAGGCGAAACCTGAAACCTTGGCAAGGAAAATTACCAAGTTCAGCTAGGTGCAAGTAGAAAACTGCATCTCAGGCTGGCGACTTCATATTTCCGCTTTTCGGTAAAGCATATATTTTAGATCAGTAATTGTTTATAATGTAAGTTTAATTCAGAATATGAAAAAAGTAGTATTAATAATTTTAATTATTCTAAATCTGATGGTATTATCAGGACAGTTGTGGCCTGAAGCCGCCCCTCTTTATGCTAGACAGGTGAACATTCTATTTCTATTCTGTAGTTTGGCCTTCTTCATCACAAGATTGCCAATTAAGCCAAAGTAAAATGGAAAATTTCGATTGGACTCAGTTTTCGAAACGAATATTTGTCCGTACTGATTTAGATTTAGTGTATAATGCTTGGACAAAAAGTACCGAGCTCGAAAAGTGGTTTTTATCTAAGGCTCGATTCAAATCAAAAGACGGCAATGAAATATTAGTATCCGAAAATATTAGTTCAAAAAGTAGCTATAGTTGGAATTGGTTTGCTCAAGAGCATGGTGAAAAAGGAATAATTAGGGAAGCAAATGGCAGAGATTATTTAGAATTCACTTTCGCGGGAAACTGTATTGTTAAAGTGCATTTATCCAAAATAAAAGACCAAACCTTGGTTGACTTATCTCAAACCGAAATACCAACCGACAGTAGTTCACAAGAGAATATTAGACTTGGTTGTGCTTTTGCTTGGACTTTTTACCTATTAAATCTAAAATCAGTGCTTGAAGGAGGTCTTGATTTAAGAAACAAGGATTTAGATTTAAAAGGAGTTATAAATAATTGAAATCTATCGACAATGGTTCTGATAACCTGAGTTCCATGTAAAAACATTGGTAAGCCCCTTCTAAAAAGCGATTTTCTGCGCTTTAGCCCTTCGCAATAGCCCGCCATTGCTTCAGCGCTTCGGTTTGAATCCCACTATTTACAAGAGGTCTGAGGCCTAATTTTACATCGAACTCACGTTATTAGCTGCGTGGCTTAGGTGATACTAATGTTAGTCTTAAAATACCGCTATGAAGAATGCCTTATTTACTTTGTCCTTACTATTTTCTCTTTCAGTATCCTTTAGTTTTCCCACTACCAAGGAGGCAGGCATTAGATATTCTACTAAAACTGTATTCTCCCTTCCTGATTCGATAGAATGGAGGCAAGTGGGTTTAGCAAATGAGATTATTAATATCAAAGACAAGTTGGTGGTGGTTAGCGGGGGGGCAAATCCGATTCCTTTGGAATCATGGGCAGACTTCAAACCAAAATTTCCTTGGCAAAAAAATATCGATCGTCATATTCTTATTGATAAGACTGCCTTTATTCGCTCGCCCGATGTTGATCCAGACTGTATTGCACGAGATTGTTTTGCTGAGAGGAAGTATCAGACTTATACTTGGCTTGAATTAGCCAAACCCTTAGCGGTTGACTTTATCCCCTCTAAAACGGATATGCTAAAGCCAGCAGAAGGACATCTGGTAATTAAAGTCATTAAAAAATGTCAGGTGGTCTGCTTTGAAAACGAGATTTACCAATTAAGTGATGGAAAAGGCAATTTGTATGTGATGCATGCCACCGAAACAGGTCAACCCGATTTAAATGTCATTCTACCGCAAGGTTGGACCTTGAAAAAAATAGCAATCTCTAAACCCTTAATTATAACTCCATTTGGAGAAAAAGATGATTGCTACTTTAATATTGTTGGTGACCATCTCGGTCAGGGCTATCACCAATATAAATATGCAAATAGCTATTATCCCTAATACTATTAATGATTCCTAAGTAATTCTTATCCAAATCTATAAACCAAAAATCTGCCTTATGAAAACCTTCGTCTTCGCCCTACTTTTCACTTTCCCATCGGTAAGCACTGGACTAGCACAAAATTCTCAGATCCGATTCTCCATTAGCCCTTCATACGCGTTAAACTTTTCTGAACTAGGTTATCGATCATCGAATGGCTTGGATGGCAAAGAGTATTTTAAACCTTTTAATAATCCTTCGCTTTCCTTTGGAGTAGAATATCTCATTAATAATAAACAGGCGCTCAGGTTGACAATAGGCGGTACTTATTTTGGCTATGATAATAGCCTTGGCGCTTATACCGATCCATACAGTGGACTGCTTTCTGTTGAAGAGTATCAAGTTACAGTTGCTTCCCTAATATCAGAGCTTTCCTACAAATATTTTATGAAAAGGCGTAGTGAATTTAATCCCTATATAAACTTGGGTATCAGTTGCGAAACGCCTTTATGGACCTATTCCTATACAGACGATGTAAGAAATGACTATCAAAATTCCCTATCCCTTTTAGCTGGCTTTGGCTTTGAAATTTGGAAAAGAGCCAACTTAAGCATAGAAGGCAATCCATATATTGAATATCAAGTAATTGACCCTTACCGCTTATTGGATTCAAGTAGGAATTTTAGGGTCGGGGCACGTTTGTTCTTTAGTTTCAAGCGGTTTTAAAGAGGCTCTAAATAATTGCGCTTAATTGCCGTAGCAAACATGACTATGGATGGCATTACCTATTTGGTAGGTGAGTGAATTTCAGCCTAATTGATTACTAAGTGCTGTTTAGTTGTGCTCGTTCTATTGTGTAGTTCAATAAAATACAATCCTTTGGGATATTCTGAAACATCAAGAGTAAAGTGAGGCTTATCTATGGTTACTTCATAAAGCTTAATTTCAGCCATGTTATACAAACAAAAGCGGAAAAGTTTTTCTTCATTATTTTGCACTTGTAACTGGGACTGCGCAGGATTTGGAAAGATGGAAATACTTTGCAAGGCCCTTGTTTCTTCGATGCCAATATTGGGAAATGTTTCCGTTAAAAATGCCGTTTGAATGGTAACTGAGGATGCTCGTTCTTCTAATTGGACGCGTAATATTGGGATGCGATCATTTTCTCTAAAAAATGAGTAATTAACGTGAATTGGACAATAAATTAGAGCCTCAGATTTTCAATGAAAGGAAAAGACTAGTCTGGATCATGCAGCTGTAGCGGGCTACAGCAAATGAGCTAGATGCAGGATTTTCATTTTTATTGGAAAATCCGTTTAGGCCCCTTCTAAAAAGCGGCTTTACACGTCGAAGCAGCTCACAATAGCCCGCTATTGCTTCACTGCTTCGACTTGAAACCCACTATTTACAAGAGGTCTGAGGCCTAATTTTACGTCGAACCCACGTTATTTAACATACGATACGTTTCCATTAACCTCTCCTGTGGAACCAATATATAGACCTACATTGGAATAGCTTAGGCCATTAGGAAGGTTTAAAGTTCCAAAGGCCTGATACCGAAAAGAAGCTTTCCACTGCTGAGAATACCCAGGGGCGGTATTTTGGGCAAACTTATCCGGCATCAGACTTTGGAAAGGGAGGGGGATGGAAAAAACTGGGAAGCCTGGCGTTAAGACACTAGGTTGATTATTGTAGGAGTTACCCAAGTAAAAAACAGTATCCTGCTTAATTTCATAATATTGCTGTAAACCACTAGGCTCCTGCAAAACATAATCGGCATTTGGAAATGAATTCGGGAAAAGGGATTCGGCTAAACTAAGAATAGTATCGCTGCGCTTTAAGTTGGCTAATTAAACAGTGGTAAAATCCCAGGTTACATTAGATCCGCTTAAGGCAATATTTGTAAAGGAAGTAGCATTAGTAATCTCTCGATAGCTATACCCATAACCGGGTACCAAATCGTAAGGCGATTGCAGGCTTGGCTGGGCAAGTGCACTTAAGAATGAAAAAAAACTAATTAAGCCTACCGTTAATTTCATGATACTAGTATTTTAGGTGCCTTAAAACTAGACTTAGTATTTACGTTCTGAAATACGCAGTAATTCGTATTTCTTGCCTTGCTGTTTTTGTCCGCTATTAGGCTTAATTTGCAGATTCTCTGGGGAGCGGGCCTATAGGAAGCTTATTCAGATCAATAATTAAAAATATGACCAATAACGATATCATCCGACGCCTTCGCTACTTCTTCAATTTCAACGATGAAAAAATAGTCGAAATTTTCACTTTAGCCGAATTTACAGTCGATAAAAATAAAGTCAAAAATTGGTTGAGAAAGGACGAAGATCCTGAATTGGTGGAAATTAACGATAAAGAGTTAGCTACTTTTCTCAATGGCTTAATCATCGAAAAACGCGGTAAGCGTGAAGGCCCATTGCCCATTGCCGAAGATCCTCTGACTAATAATATGATCTTGCGAAAGCTAAAGATTGCTTTAGATTTTAAAAGCGATGACATCCTCGATCTATTTGCTGCTATCGACAAGAAATTGAGTAAACATGAGCTCAGTGCTTTTTTCCGTAATCCCGATCATAAATCTTACCGACCTTGTATGGATCAGTACTTGAGGAATTTCTTGCATGCCTTGCAAACTAAATACAAGCCGGTATAGCCTGCAATAGATTTTAAACCAAACTATTTGTATTAGTTCCTGCCTGATGCATTGATGGACCTTCACTCATTTTTCCAAAGCGAATTTAAATAGTTGTTTTTTGCCTATTTGTGATGCAGCGATTAAGGATAATCAATCTATACTTTTCAGTCCTCTTAAAAAGAACTTTGCCATTACTAATGATCCTTGTTCTTATCGGATTCTTTTATCGCATTTTTGAAATGTTCGAAATGGAGCGTAGAGGTATAAATTCAGAATGGCTCCCTTTGGTCCTCTTTTTTCTGCTGGTAGTGGAAGTCTATTTAGCGCTAATTTACTTCTCGTGTAGGAATATTAGTCAAAAAAGGATACATCATGTTCTTAAATTTATTCAGTTATTCTTAATCCTAATTTTTGGAATTATTCCTGGGCTTTTAGCATTATACCCTGCATTCTTTAAGACTTAAAATTAAAGATTTTGATTGCCCAAAGTGCAGAAAGCGAATGACCCTTAATATAAATTTGGGGTGACTTGATAATTTTCCATGAAAAGTAGCCGTTTATTAAATCATTAAACCAACAACATGAATAAGAAAGGCACTTCCTATTTTTTGGGAATTATACTATTTGCGCTAGTTGCTTGCAATAATCAATCGATTAATGGCAGCCAAGAAAATCAAAAGACTGAAGCTAAGTCTTCACCCAATGAATTAAAAGACTCTCTTCATGAAATTGATGAGGGTTTTGCTTCTTCTTCAGAGGAAGAAATGCTTTCTGCAAATAGGAAAGGCCCTTTCATTAAGAACACCAAGCCTTTTTTAGTGGCTCCCATTCCAACTTTAAAAATTCCTTTTGAAAAACAGCGAGTACTAGCACAGAAAGGTGCCACTTTCACCTTTAAGTCGGGTGCTAGTATTAATTTTCCCGCCAAAGCCTTTGTTGATGAAAATGGTGAAGTCATTAATGGAGAAGTACAAATTTCCTTGCGTGAGTTTATAAATCCCCTTGATTTCTTTTTAGCGGGCATACCGATGAACTTCGATTCTGCGGGAACAGCTTACACCTTTGAATCGGCGGGAATGTTTGAAATTAATGCCCGGTATCAAGGAAAAGCAGTTTTTGTGAACCCTGCCAATCAACCAATACTAAGCCTAAAACAGCAAAGCTTAAAGCCTGGAAATAGTATTTACTATTTAGATACCATAGCGAGGAAGTGGCTGCCAAGCCAAGAAAAGTTAATTAAAGTATCTACTATCAAAGGAAAAGTTTTTCCGATTGATTCAGATTCTGGCTTTTCATTAAATACGACGGTACCGCGGAAGCCCGTGAAACCCGCAAAAGTAGTAGAGGATAAGCCCATGTTCGATGTCTTTATTCCCTATGCCGACGCCTATGAAGAGCTGGGTATTTTTTCTAAAGCTAAATTTCAAATCGATGATAGCGAGAAGAATTATAATCCCGCGGAAGCAGACAGAGAATGGGATAAAGTGGATTTAAAACCTACCCAAACGGAAGGCGTTTACAACATTAGCTTTTCAACCAGCCAAAGGAAAATTTCCTACCGTGTGCGCCCCGTTTATGAGGGGGAGGATTATGAGGCAACCTTGCAAGAGTATTTGTTAAAAAAAGACGATTACGAGCAAATGATGAAGAAATGGATGGCGGGAGAAGAAAGACGGAAAAAAGCTTGGGCAGACCAAGAAAAAGCCGAGGGTGTAAAGGCGCAGTTTGCTCTTAACTCATTTGGAATTTGGAATTGTGATCGCTTGATTTACGGCAAACGAGTGCGAATTATGGTAGACTTTATCAACGCAGAAGGGAAGAGTATTGCACTCACCAATATTAATTTAGTCAACCAAGAGGTAAACGGCTTATTTAGTTTTAATAGCAATAAAATCTCGCTAGACCCAAAGAAGGCTTATGCCATTTGGGGCTTTCTTGATAAGAAACTATACTATCGCTCAATGGCAGAAGTAGAGCCCGCAATTGTGGCCAATCCTAGCAAAGTGCAAAAGATACATGTGCAAGAGTTTAAGGGGCCACTAGACGATTATCAAAGTTTGAAACAGGCTTTAGGGCTTTGATATTTATTAGCTTTTCGAGGAGTCTGAAAAATAAGAGAACTGCCATGAAGACGATGAAGATCTTAATATTCATAGTGTTGAGCTTGAATTTCAATTCTTGTTCGAATATGCCAAAGGGGAAGGGCTTAAGTATTTCGCAGGGTAGCGTTAGCAAAGGCTCTTTAGAAAATGGAAGGAGGTTCCCATACCGGGGTTCTAATTTCAAATACTTCTCCTTTCTTAGCTATACTTTCTTTAACCGTGCTTGGGTGCATTCTAAGGTTTTAGATATCAGTCTTGAAGCTTATGAAGAAATGGAACATACCTATCCTGATAAGAACTTTTTATTGATGGAATGCTCGCAAGAGAAGGGCGGGAGAATGTGGCCCCATCGTACGCATCAAAATGGTACTTCTATAGATTTTGGCGTTCCTTTAGTTAAAAGAGGTAAAGCCCGTCATTTGCACAATTATTTTGGGATCTATCACTATTTGATGTCTTTTAATAGGGAGGGACAGACCGGGCTAGTCAAAAATATTAGCATCGACTTCGAAGCGATGGCTCAGCACATCCTGGCCTTAGAAAAGGCGGCTCGAAAGCGTGGGATGTTTATAAAAAAGGTGATTTTAAAGATTAATCTCAAGGATGACTTTTATAGCACGCCTTCAGGTAAAATCGTCAAGCGTAAAGGCATCTATTTTGCCAAGTCATTGCCTAAGACCATTGATGATCTGCATGATGATCACTATCACATTGATTTCGGATTTTTATAAGAAACTATATCAAAACTATGCTTTAGCTTTGTTTGCTGCTGCTTGAACCGAATGCCCTTGTTTCAATGTCCCATAAAGTGACATTTAGTGGTAAAGGTAATTTCTATTTAAAATTTATTAATGAAAGCAGCAGTTTATCAGTCTTACGGTTCTCCTTCAGTTTTAAAGATTCAAAACATAGAAAAACCCCAAATAAAGGCCAATGAGCTATTGGTTAAGATAGCCTATAGCACCGTTACCTCCGGCGATACGCGCTTAAGAAGTTCTAATTTCCCGTCCTTATTTTGGCTTCCGGCCCGTTTGATTTTTGGTTTATTTAAACCTAAAAAAAAGGTGCTCGGTCACGAATTCGCTGGCGTAGTGACCGAAATTGGTAGCGATGTAAAGAATTATGCCATCGGCGATCGGGTGTTTGGCACTACCACCATGCTGAAAGGGGGCGCTTATGCAGAATATGTTGCCCTTCCTGAAAAGTGGAAAAATGGCGTTGTTGCTCACTTGCCGAAGGAACTGGAATTCCAAGAAGCGGCCGCTTTACCTATTGGAGGCATGACGGCTTCTTATCTTTTGGAAAAAGCCCAGATTAAAGCGGAGGAAAAGATTTTAATTTATGGTGCCTCCGGTAGTGTGGGTTCTTTTGCCCTGCAATTAGCGAAGCATAAGGGTGCCGTGGTTAGTACTTTCAGTAGCGCTAGCAATTTTAGCTGGTTAAAGGCGCTTGGCGCAGATGCGCTTTACGATTATACTGACTTTGACTTTGATAATTTTAGCGAAGGCTATGACATTGTTTTTGACGCGGTTGGAAAACTAGAGAAATCGCGGGCCAAATCACTTTTAAACAAAGGAGGAAGATTTGTTTCGGTAGAGATGCTCACCAAAGAGCGAGAAAATGTCTTAAAGGATCTGGGAAATTTAGCTGCCGCGGGTCATTTAAAGGCCTACATCGATCGCAGCTATACCTTAAGTGAAATAGTAGAAGCACATCGCTATGTTGACAGTGGACGTAAGCGAGGTAATGTGTTAATTGAGATTGTTTAAATTATTTAAGGAGAGATTGACTACAAATCATAGCCTCAGATTTTCACTTTTATTAAAAGAAACTTATTAGAAGGCAAAGACCTAATTTTACGCCGAACTCAGGTTATTAGTGAGTTAGCGCGCATTACTCAAATCGGACCAAAAATATTGACTAAACTATATTGGCTCTAGTAAGATGAAGAATTAGCGATTATCTTCACGAGTGGTTAATGTTTACAACTAAGTTTGAATTCCGTTAAAATTCTGAAAACCTAAATACATATTTATATGGACGACACATTATTTGGTATGACTAAAAGTAGTGGTTTTTGGAAGGTCATAATCATAGGATCTTTTATTGGAGCCGCTATTTCATTACTTATAAGTGCTCTAGAAAAGGATCCAGTTATTATTGGATACAGCTACATCTGTCCTGAAAATAAAAATTTCAAAAGAGCGATTCCTATAATAAGAAATATTGAAGATAGTGTCGGCAACTATGATTATCAGAATTTAATGATTGG
Organism: uncultured Schleiferiaceae bacterium; assembly: GCA_963974215.1. GTDB lineage: Bacteria > Bacteroidota > Bacteroidia > Flavobacteriales > Schleiferiaceae > Croceimicrobium. The sequence goes on from CAXBBL010000004.1 coordinate 127,410, forward strand.
CTCATCAAACCGTGCTAGATTTGATGGATTTGTGTTGTCAATAGGTAAAAGAGTTCCATTGTTAGTCAATGACACTTCCAGTAAAATGACAAAAGTATATGATACCCAAAATGAAGAAGAAGGATGGGTAAGAACTAAGGACTTGAAGACAGAGCCTTGCGATTGATCAAAAAACGCGCGCCAACAACAAATAAACGCAAGGCAGTTACTCAGGTTTTCAAAAGACGATTTATATTGCAAGTGACAAGACCGAAATTAACAAGTAATAGATACCGCCCAGGCCTTGATTCCAACCGATTGTGCTTCATTTTTCAAAACCGCTAAGCAATGATAAAATTCTTCAGAAAAATTCGCCAAAAATCACTAATGGAAAACAAAACTGGAATGTACTTTAAATACGCAATTGGAGAGATTATCCTTGTGGTAATAGGGATTTTAATTGCTTTGCAAATTAACAGCTGGAACCAGGATAGACTGAATAAAAAAATTGAACAGGAATATCTAATTGGAATTGCGGCAAATCTTTCAAGTGATATTCGTGAACTTGAAGGACACATTAAAAAAGATTCTTTAAGGCTAAATGCTTACACGTATTTAATAAGAGCCTTTAATACAGATACAATATCAGCAGCAGACCCTCTAATTATAGCAAGCATTTATTCCATAATAAAACCTAATTGGTTTGAAGGGCAAAACGTGGTATTTGACGATTTAAAGTCTTCGGGAAGATTGAATTTAATAAGCTCTGATAGCATAAAGCACAAAGTACAAACGTATTACCGATTCTTCGAAGAAACAGTAAAAAGAGAGAATTTTACAAATGCCAATATTTCAAAAGGTTGGGATAAGCTTTTTAAATACTTTTCTATAAGTTCTTTTGTGGAGCCAACATTTAAAGAACAATGGAATGGAAATATAGGACCGCCAAATTTAGCTTTCATGGATAAATTAGATTTTAAGTTAAATAAAGCAAAAATTATAGATAATTTAAGTTTTATGAAGGCAAACCAATTTGGAGCGTATGAAGCAAGAAGCCTATTGTATGAAAAATCACTTGATTTGAAGAAAGATATAGTAGCTCAGATACAATCGGAAGATAAATAGCGAAAGTAAACAAAACCTCTAGGCCATGCCCTTCGGGACACTGCGCATGGCAAATCCCTTACTATTAATAAGAACCGCCAATCCAAAGCTCCCCCTAGTATTTACCTAAAAAGTCTGATTATGAAAAATCTGATCTTGCTTAGCTGCTTATTCTTAACTATTGGCTGTGAACCTTCAGGGTCTAACTCTTATGTAGGTGTATACAATACTTATTTTCCCAAGCAAATAGAGCTTAAAGCTTTAGAATTGCAATATGATGCTAGCTTGATGGGGGGTGGCAAGCTCGGTCTAAACGAAGACTCGACTTTTTCGCTGGTCTATCCGCCCTTAAGCTATAGTGGAACTTGGCGAGTAGCAGGAGATTCCCTCTATTTACAGAGTAGCCAAATAGAATACAGACAGCAGGGGAGAACTCAGCCCAGTGAAGAGCCCAATAAAATGATCGCTTATGGCGTTGATGGTGATCTGCTTGCGAGAATTATTGCCAAGCCGGAAAAAAGGAGCTTGGAAATTTTAAGCAAGGAAGATTAGGACTTTATTATGAAGCCGATCATTTTTAATTATGCTAACAAAATACTTGGAATGAAAAGATCAATTTTCAACGCTAGTCTATTCGTTTTGCTCTTTTCTTCTGCGGCAAGGGCGCAAAGTCCGAGGGCTGCGGAAGCAAGGGGCGTTTCCAATCCTTGGGAAATAGGATTTTATATTAGTCCTTCTCTTACCGACTTAGTTTTGGTTAAAAATAGCGAAGCAGCTATTTTAGAATTCATGTTTGACGAAAGAAAGGAGAACGAGCTTCCCAAGCTGTCTATGTCTGCCGGTTTTGCTTTGGCCTATCGCATAAATAGGCGCTTCGGGCTGGAAACAGGACTGCAGTATTCTAATTTAGGCTACAAAACCAAGAAAACTGAACTGGGACTCTTTCCTGATGAAGTAGATCCTTATTTTGGTTTCGTTCGTCCAGGAGGAAATACAGGCAGCAATCCCAGTCAGATGCAAATATTTTACAGCTATCATTATTTGGGTATTCCCTTTAAAGTAAATTATCGTAGGGGGAGGGACCCATGGTTTTTTGTGAGTAGTCTAGGCCTGAACGCTGAGTTTCTATTAAGCGCAAGGCAAATGGTAATACTATATGGTAGCGACGATAGTAAAGAGCGAAGGACGAATACTCTGCCCGAAAACTTCAATGCCTTTAATTTATCTCCCAGCCTTTCACTAGGGCTAGAGTACCGTTTTACTAAACAACTGTGCCTGCGGGCGGAACCCACGATAAATTATGGCTTATTACAAATAAGAGACAGTCCCATCAGTGGGCATTTATGGAGTGCAGGTTTGCGCCTAGGCTGTTTTTGGAATCTTTAGTCCTGCTGAAACTGTATCTAGGCATGCACTAATGTCTAATTCAGTTCTGCATCTACCGCCAAGGAAAAAATGCCTGTTTTAACTTTTGGTAGCCGTTTAGAAAATGTACGCCTAGAGCCTTAACAAGGTCGATTTTATCATCTCTTAGCTAGGCTTGAAGAAAAGATATAAGATTATTAGAGTTTTAAAGGAACTTAGGTTTTGCTAAGTTTAATTTCTGTAGAAATGTCCCAAATCTTGAGGCGAAAGGCTAGCTATAAACCTGAGTTCGGTTAAAATTACAAAGCACAGTTTCAAAAAAGTGTTTGGATATGAGGCTATTTTTCAAAGAGTTATCGAGATAACTCGCGAATAAATAACGAAATAGACAGACTCTTTTTTGAAATCTTTTTGAAGAAAGCCTTCTAAACAGCCATCTTTACCCTTTCTCCTTTTGATTTGGCCCGCCAAATCGGCAAGCCTGCAAGGCTAAATCTCACTATTTATAAGGCTTCTGTGCAAAGTAATTTTAATCGAACTCAGGTTATACAGAACATTTAAGAGAGTGGAAAATGCTAAAGCACTGAAAATCAATTAAAAGTCTCTGATTTTGTGTTGCATAGTCGTCAGAGGCTGAGACATAGTCGTTCGCTTGACCTATGGTGCTCGGTCATGCGATGTTGCGTGGTCTGTGAGGCTGTGTTGAATGGTCGGGGAGGGGTTGTTGAATAGTCTGCAACACTCTGCGCAATAGTGTGTGCTACTGCGTTAGATAGTGTTAAACTGTTGTTGCAAAGTCTGTGCTAGGCTGTAAATAAGATTTAATGCCCTGTAATTGCCCTACAAGGACTGTTTTTTGCACTTTAAGGCTTGTGAAGAAGTGTGCAAGAGCTTGTAATTGCTAGGGGGACAGTGTTCAGTAAACCAGTAAGGGAGTGTTGCGAAGTCTGTGCTATGCTGTGCTAAAGTGTGCCATACTGTGTTGCTTGGTCTCTAATCCTATGTTGGATGGTCTGTGTAACTGTGTATATAATCCTGTTGCTATTGCAAGGTAGGTCTAGCATAGCTTGCTAGTAAGTCTAAGGCCCTTGGAATTTGGTCAAAAAGTTCGTTTGGGTGGTCGAAAAGTCTTGTTAGGAAGTCTACGCGGGCTGTTGCATGGTCTACCGCTCTTGCGGTGAAGTGGGATGTGCTATGTACATGGTTTACAAACACTTGCGGTAAAGTGGGTTATGCGATGCGCATGGTCTACCGTTCTTGCGGTGATTGGGTTGTGCTTGGTGATAAGCTGAGTAGGGTCTAAAATTACAGCCTGAGATTTTTTTTACCACAGAGTTCGCAGAGCATGCACTAAGGACACGGAGGGATTCCAATAGAGTTAGGGTTATCCGATTTTTAATAACGAAGATGCTGAATCAAGTTCAGCATGACGGTAGAGTAGGCATTAGCGGGTTTAGCGAAAACATTATTAATAATCGTCACTCTGGACTTCTTTCAGGGTCTCTTTTGATTTTGGGATGGCCAATCATTGGCATGGCATGGCAAAACGAGGAAATCGATTTGGAAACTGCGCTTTGAATTTTTGTTCGTTTACGAATCCCGTAGGGATGAAATTATTATAGAAAGCGGGTTACATCAATACGAACCAAAGCCCCTGTAGGGGGCGACATGATTTTTTTTACCACGGAGTTCGCAAAGAACACACTAAGGACACGGAGGGATTTCAATAGAGTTAGGGTTATCCGATTTTTAATAACGAAGATGCTGAATCAAGTTCAGCATGACGGTAGAGTAGGCATTAGCGGTTTTAGCGAAAACATTATTAATAATCGTCACCCTGGACTTGTTTCAGGGTCTCTTTTGATTTTGGGAAGGTCGATCATGGTGGTAGTATGGTAAAACGAGCAAATCTGTTTGGAAAACTGAGCTTAGATTATTTGTTCGTTTACGAATCCCGTAGGGATGATATTATTATAGAAAGCGGGTTACATCAATAGGAACCAAAGCCCTGTATGGGCGACATGATTTTTTTACCACAGAGTTCGCAAAGAATACACTAAGGACACGGAGGGATTTCGATAGAGTTAGTTTTTCTTGATTTTTTAATGGCGAAGATGCTGAAACAAGTTACCCATGACAGATTAAACTTTTCATCCGTATTCTTATTTCTATTCCTTGTCAAAAATATGGTTATCAATATGTTATGTCGTTCGTTTTTTGCTTGATCAAAAAAGAACCAACCGAACGAAGTGAGCTCAGGCATTCAAATAAGAAATATAATACATGCCTAAAAAAATCAAGGCTACAATTCCTCTCTTCAAAAACCTTTATGAAAGGCAAGCTTGGTGGGCGAGCTCCTCACGTCGCTATGTTACAAACGGCTTGTTTATTTTTATGGGAGTTTGTGGGCTCGTCGCTATGCTCCTCGGTTCCCAACTCACTAAGCCTTTCATTTTGATTTTTGGCGTTCGTAATTGAGGCCGGGAAACCTACTAATAATGATTTCGGTAGATTGAAAATTTGCACTTTCTATGCTTTTGTTTCCTATATATCATCAAACCTTCTTGGTTTTAAAACCTAAAACTCTTCTTTTGGGACAACCCTATTTATAAAACGACAACTTTTGTCGGGGTGTGGGAATAGATTTGCGGTATAAATCTAGAGTCATGCAAAACTTAAAGCCTTCCCAATTCTATTTTGCCAATTTACCGCTCCTTAAAAATAATGGGGCTTACAGTGAGATTAGCCTTTTTATGGGCTATTTTCAATCGGTGCCAAACTTCATTTATGAAGAGGGTATTGATTGCTTAAAATTAAAGCGGGAGATAGAGGAGCATTACGCGGCCAATATACTGAAGAAGCATTCTATTTCTAGGCCTAATTCTACAAGCTCTGAAACAAAGGAAGACGATATCTATTATTTTTTAGTGGGAGAGCTATTGCTTTATTTGGATAGTAATCAGTCGAAAGCTAAACTCTTGTATGGCTCTGAAATGAACGCTCAGAGCAGATTTTATTGGGAACTACTGCAGTCGCATAAGAATAGGAAGGATAAACAGATCAATATTCATTTAGTTACTCGGTCTTACAGTAGTTTAATACTGGAAGCGATGGAAATTGAGCGACAGCAATGGAGATTGAGCGAAAATTATAATGAAGACTTTACAGCGGTGAATCAACTTATTTTAGATCGGCTGCAGAGGCCCAAAGACAAGGGTATTGTGCTTTTACACGGACAACCTGGCACGGGAAAGACTTCTTATATCCGTTATTTAATTAGTGAGGTAAAGAAGAAGGTAATTTTTCTACCGCCTGCGATGGCTGGTAGTTTAACGGACCCCAATTTTATATCGATTCTTACTGATAATCCCAATTCGATTTTAGTAATAGAAGATGTCGAAAGAGCTTTAATGCAACGCGATGCACAGTCTCATTCGCCCGTTTCTACCTTACTGAACATTTCTGATGGCCTCTTGGCGGATTGCCTCAATATTCAGATTATATGCTCCTTTAATACTGATCTCGCAAATATCGATAAAGCTCTATTGCGCAAAGGGCGCCTTATTGCCAAATACGATTTCCAAGCTTTAGCGGTGGAGAAGGCGCAAGCTTTAAGCACTAAGTTGGGCTTTACTACAAGGATTACGAAGCCTATGAGTCTGAGCGAGATTTATGGACAAGAGGAGCAGAGTTTTACGGAGGTTTTGCCAAAGAAAGCGATTGGATTTTAAAAGTAAATGAATGACCTTAAAACACCCCGTACAAGAACGAATCCATCTGAATAAAGCAAAATTGGTGGCAGGTTTAAAAAGTGATTTAGAGCTCATACGCGCTATAAAACTGGACTTAGCGAAGTTAGGGCGGATCGATGAAATGCCGGAATATCGTGAGCTGGAGAAGTGCTTGCAGAGGAGTTTGTTGAAATAAAAGAAGCTCTTTATGTATGATAGATTCGAGGATTAATTGAAAAAGGATTACTTAGTGTTAGCATCTTAAATAAAAATAAGGCTACATTTTTCCAAGCTTATTAATTTAGATCTTAAATTAGAGCTTTTGAAATGTATTTGCTCCTATCAATTTTAGATAAGTTTAATAAATGAACCAATCGGTACACAATAAATTAGTTAGCTTCATTTGGTCCATTGCCGATGATTGCCTGAGAGATGTTTATGTAAGAGGAAAATACCGCGATGTAATTCTACCGATGGTGGTTTTACGCCGCCTTGATGCTTTATTAGAACCGAGCAAGGATGCGGTGATGGAAGAGCTGGCTTTTCAAAGAGATGAAGCGGGCTTTGTAGAGTGGGATGAGTCGGGACTGAAAGATGCCAGTGGCTATGTGTTTTATAATACCAGTGTTTGGACCTTGCAGAGACTGAACGATACCGCCACGAATAGTCAGCAAATTCTACAGGCTAATTTTGAAGATTATCTCAATGGCTTTAGTGCCAATGTAAAAAAGATTATCGACAAGTTTAAGCTGAAAAGCCAGATCCGACACATGGCGAATAAGGACGTATTGTTGGATGTATTAGAGAAATTTACTTCACCCCATATTAACCTTACGCCTTTTGAAAAAGAAGATCCCGATGGAAGAAAGCTTCCGCCTCTTTCTAACTTGGGAATGGGTTATGTTTTTGAAGAACTGATTCGAAAGTTTAACGAAGATAATAATGAAGAAGCGGGTGAACACTTTACCCCACGTGAGGTGATCGATTTAATGACGCATATTGTCTTCGATCCCATTAAAGATAAGTTACCGCCTGTAATGACCATTTACGACCCAGCTTGTGGATCGGGTGGCATGCTAACCGAATCGCAGAACTTCATTAAAGATGAACAAGGCGAAATAAGAGCCATGGGCGATGTGTATTTATACGGCAAGGAAATTAATGATGAAACCTATGCCATCTGTAAGTCGGATATGATGATTAAGGGGAATAACCCCGAAAATATTAGAGTAGGTTCTACGCTTTCCAGCGATGAGTTTTCTGGGAATACCTTCGATTTTATGCTCTCCAATCCGCCTTATGGCAAATCGTGGTCTAGTGAAATAAAGTACATCAAAGACGGGAAGAATATCATTGATCCGCGCTTTGTGATCCAGCTCAAGGACTACTGGCAGAATGCGGAAGAAGTAGATGCTACCCCGCGTTCGTCCGATGGACAATTACTATTTCTAATGGAAATGGTGAATAAAATGAAGCCCATCAGCCAAAGTCCTTTGGGCTCGCGTATTGCCTCCGTACACAATGGCTCTAGTCTTTTTACTGGCGATGCGGGGGGAGGAGAAAGTAATATCCGCAGGTATATTATTGAAAATGATTGGTTAGACTGCATTGTTCAGTTACCCAATAATCTCTTTTACAATACTGGTATTACCACCTATATCTGGTTCTTGCACAATAATAAAGAAGCGAAAAGAAAAGGCAAGGTATTGCTTATTGATGCTTCCCAGCGATTTACTAAGCTACGCAAAAACCTCGGCAATAAAAATTGCGAGTTGACAGCCGAACACATCAAGGAGATACAGGAGGCTTATGCGCGTTTTGAAAATATAGATAGAAATAAGGAGGACGATTTAGCGGTGAAGGTTTTTAAGAATAGTGACTTTGGTTATTACAAAGTAAGTATTGATCGCCCCGCGCGTTTGAAGTCTCAGTTTAGCGCAGAGCGAATTGCGTATTTACGCTTCGATAAAAGTTTAAAAGAAGCTATGCAATGGGCTTATGAAAACTACGGCGATAAGGTGTATTCAGATTTGAAGTCTATTGAAAAGGATCTATTAGACTGGTGCGATAAAAACGAGCTAAATCTCAATGCCAAACACAAACGGGAATTATGCAGCCCCAGCCACTGGGAAAAATACAATGCCCTCTATAGCTTGGCTAAAATTCTACTGCATGAAATAGGGGAAGTAGAGTTTAAGGACTTTAATGCTTTTCAAGATTTAGTTACGAAGACCATTAAGAAGCAGGTTATCAAACCCACCGCGGCCCAGCTGAATGTTATTTTAAAGGCGGTGAGTTGGTACGATGAAGAGGCCGAAAAAGTTGTTAAGAAAAAGCAAAAGTTAAACGGAGATAAGCTCGATCAATTACTGGCACACTTAGATTGCAGTTTAGCGCAATTACCCAATTTTGGCTATTTTCCCAGCGGCAAGCCCAATGAATACATTGTTTACGAAAGCCAAAGCGATTTACGCGATAGCGAAAGCGTGCCTTTAGCCGAAAACATCCAAGACTATTTTTTAAGAGAAGTGAAACCCCATGTGGCAGAAGCTTGGATTGATTTGGATAAAACTAAGATCGGTTATGAAATCAGTTTCAACAAGTATTTCTACCAGCACAAACCATTGCGACCCATTGAAGAAGTAAGTGCGGAAATACTCTCCCTGGAGCAAGAGAATGAAGGTTTAATTATGGATATTTTAAACCTAGCTTAATGGAAAGTGTAGCAAGAAAGACCGGCTTTGCCAAATATCCCACGTATAAAGATTCGGGAGTGGAGTGGTTAGGAGAAATACCCGTGAGTTGGGAGTTTACCAGAATGAAAAGGTTGTATCGAGATTATTCTAAAAAAAACTTACCAGAAGCAGAATTACTTTCCGTTACTCAAAACCAAGGTGTGGTGCCAAGAACTTGGGTTGAAAACAGAATGGTTATGCCTTCAGGTGCGCTAGAATCCTTTAAATTTATAAATAAGGGTGATTTTGCAATAAGTCTAAGGTCTTTTGAAGGTGGCTTGGAATACTGCCACCATGATGGAATTTTAAGCCCTGCTTATACAGTACTTAAGAAAAGAAGAAATGATTTAAATGAGTCATTTTATAAATATCTTTTTAAGTCCTATTCCTTTATATCTGAGCTTCAAACGAGCATTGTGGGAATCAGAGAAGGGAAAAATATAAGCTATCCCGAGCTTTCATATTCTTTCTTACCTGTTCCTTCACAAGGCGAACAAAACGCCATTGCCAAATTCCTCGACGACAAAACTGCCAAAATAGACCAAGCCATTGCCAAAAAGGAAAAACTTATAGCGCTGTTGAAAGAACGCAAGCAGATTATCATTCAAAACGCGGTAAGCAAAGGTTTAGATCCGCTGGCAAAAATGAAAGACTCGGGCGTGGAATGGATTGGTGAGATTCCGGAGGGTTGGGAGGTTAAGAGGTTGAAATCTGAAATTGACTTGCTCACAGGTTATCCATTTCCTAGTAGTCAATACACTGAGGCTGGAATAAAGTTGGCCAGAGGTATAAATGTAAAAGAGGGTACTTTTAATTGGAAAGACTTAAGATACTGGCCAGAAATAACTAAGGACCTCGAAAAGTATAAACTAGTTGATGGAGATGTTTTAATTGCGATGGATGGTTCAAAAGTAGGTAAGAACTTTTGTCAGGTTAAATCATCAGATTTACCCATATTATTATTGCAACGTGTCGCTCGATTAAGACCATTGGGATCATTGGAAAGATCTTATTTATATTGGAATATTGCAAACAAGAGCTTCTTAAATTGGGTGAATATGTCAAAACAGATCCTATGGTGCCTCATATTGCTCCAAAAGATATAAATGGTTTTATTATCCCTTTACCGCCAATTCAGGAACAAATTGAAATTTCTTTAAAGATTAAAGCAGAAAATTACAAAATAGACGAATCTATTTCACTGCAACAAACCCAAATTAAGAAACTCAAAGAATACAAAGCTACTTTGATAGATAGTGCGGTTACTGGGAAAATTATAGTGGGTTAAGATGTTAAAAGTATATTTAAAATTATATTTTTATTATTTTGGTTCACTTAGTAATCGGAGGTTTTCACCTTACAATTTGAAGGTGTATCAATATTTTCCAGATTACTTTTATAAAAGGCCTCGAGTTGAGAAAACTGATTTTTTAATTGATATATTCGATCTTTCTTATGCTACTGCAAGAACCATATGTTCTCACCAGCTTAACAATAAAGAACTTTATTTTGATGTAATAGCTTCTTTTTTGAGCCACCTTAATTTTATAGAAACGACTTCTAGACCTCTTCTGTTAAGTGAATCAAGGTATCAACGTTTAAGAGATTTTTCTCGCACAACTCGAATAGGCGAAATGGCCCAAGGATTGAATGTTCACTTTTGTGGTTCAAGACTTAACTTCCCGTTTATTATTGACTTCGACCTCGCCAAGAATCATATTCTTTCTCAGTTAAATATTCAGAACAGTGGCAAGTCGCCAGACTTTTTGGTGATAAATCAAAGCTTAGATAAAATTGGGCTATTAGAGTCAAAAGGTACTATGGGAGGGGTCGTTTCAGGTAAGAGTGGCTATTTAAGTGGTGCTATGGAACAAATTGATGCAGTGGAAAACCCATGCTTTGATTATAACATACCAATTTGCATTAAGTTTGAGAATAACAATGATGTAAGTGACCCTTTTAATATTCCAACAAATAAAGTTTCATCCGTTAATTATTCAGTTTTAGAAAATGAATGTGCAGATCCAAAGGTGCTGACCCGCTTGTTTAAGCTGCACTACGCATCTTGGTTTTATCTTGTTGGTGACTTTGAAAGAGTTAATGAGTTGTTGGAGTCGGGAACAATAACATCTTTGGAGAACGACACCAAATATGAAATCGATCGAGAAACGGATGCTAAAAACCCTATTTATTGGTTAAATAGCTTTGAACAAAGCTCCTTTATTAGCAAGAATTTCGATTTTAGCTTAACCTTATTCAATCCTCCCATTCCTAGGGAAGGAAAGCACTATTTTCGAATAGGTATTTATAAATCTGTAGCTGATAATCTAGTGGGTGAAGTGGATGATGGATTCCCTATTCCAGAGGTGAATAATATCAACTATTTAAAGCAATATCCTGATGGGACACTACTTTTTATCAGAATTAGTCAAAAGTTAGTATAGAGTGCTAAAAGGATAATATGACACCATTTAATACAAACAATCAAGCAATAGAAGCCAGAGAAAAAGCCTTATCGGAAACGTATGCAGCGGACATTAAAACAGCTAGTAATTTCGTGCAAAAAGGCCAAATCGCAACATTAAAAGGGCTCAAGGCTACTTTTATAAATAGTGCGATAACGGGGGGAATAAAAGTGCCGGGTACATGAGGGATGAGAAATTGAAATCATTACAATCACAGATAGTGCGGCTGCATAATTCTGTACACGAACTAAGCTTACTCTATCCTCAAAAAAAATTTACTTTAGATGGTCGGTTAGTCGGTGATATTGGTGAAGTGATAGTAGAAGAGCTATTCGATATTACTTTGTATGATAAGTTAGAAAAGTACTACGATGCCTACGCCAGCTATGATGAAAAGATAAAAATCCAGATCAAAGCCACTTTTAAGGAAAGCCTTACTTACAATCATAGCCCTGACTATTACATTGGTATAAAACTATTTGAGAACGGAGAATTTAAGATTGTTTATAATGGGCCCGGAAAATATATTCATGAAGCATTCGCACATCGTAAAAATATTGGTCGCAAGCTTTTATCTTTTCCAATTGAAAAGCTAAAATATATATCTGATCAAATCGATCAGTCAGAAAAAATTATCGCAAATGATCATGCTTTTTATGAGAAAATTTAATTTATGATGGTATGAGAAACCTAGATCGATCAGCATTCGCGGAAAAAATTAATGAGCTTAGGCAGGCTATAAGCATTACTGGTAAGGTTTACCATAGCATTCGGGTGTATGGCTCCAAAGTGCGTTTTATCCGGCAGGGAAAAGGCAGAGCGGAAGCAATTGACTTTGAGGAATTGTATAGCCTTTATAAGAATGTCCCTAACCCCACCAACAAAGAGGCCCGCGAGTACATTAAGGGCCGGGTGCAGTCTCCTGCGGTTTCTATTATAAACTCGCTTGGTTCAAGCTACACAGCAGGGCTCAGCAGCGCAGGGTCCGACACTTCTTCTAAAAGAGCAGGGTTGCCTATTTCTATTCCTCCAATAAGTGCAAGAGGTGGTACTCAAAAAGCGGAAACCCGTTTTTTTCAAGCTTTTTCTAACCTAATTGGGTCGCGTTATTTGATTTCCAAAAGCATCGGTAAACCCATTACTGGTGGAAAAGTATTTCTGACGGATGATTACCGTAATTATCATTTCCCTGCAAAGGTGGAGCGGAATTTTGAAAAGCTTTTGACTGAGCTCAACTCAGGCTTTGTTTTTAAAGGGAAGAGTCTTGCGCACTTTAGTGATGGGATGCTGTACCAGCACCCACAACTCGGCACCAGGATAATAGAGTTTGATGAAGAGAAACACTTTACACCGGCTTTAGCTGCTGCCTTAAAACATCAACATGAAGTTTTGGACTTAGCTTTTTCTACAAACTATTTAAAGTTGCTGCATGACACGGATTATCTCAATGATGCGGCATTAAAAAAGCACCGCTTGAAATTGAATTATGATAGCTACCCTAGATTCGCTCAGTTTCTAAAAGACATTGAAGATGCAAACGAATCTGGTTATATCAAAGCAAAAAACGGTTTTCCTTTTTTAGGTGGCCGCGTGGCGCAAAGAGCTTATTATGACTGTCTGCGAAATGCAGCTAACCTGTCTACCGAAAACCATGGCTATGAACCCATACTGCGTTTTCCGAAAAAGTATTTTGAAGATGCCGCTCAAAAGGACTTTAGCAGAATAGCGATTGTAGAGCTGACAACCATTATAGCTAAATACTTGCAGGAAATATATGAGATTGACGTGAATTAATAATAATTAAGAAATGGAAATTATACACCCACAATGCGGTGACGACCAAGCCAGAGCCTTGCAACTAACCCAAATCGAAAAGCTCAAAGAATACAAAGCCACGTTGATTGACAGTGCGGTGACGGGGAAGATAAAGGTGAATTAGTTAAGATATAACCAAATCATGACCATTAAAGAAGAGGTTGAACATATCATTCAAAAACGCTGGAAAGGGCTTAAGGATCCAGAGGAGTTAATTAGCCAACACACCATAGAAAAGCAAACGAATGAAGGCTATAATGGTCGTCAACTGCTGGAGCTTTTTCAAAACTGTGAAGATGAGGGGGCAAATTCTGTTGTTATTCATTTAAATACAACTGAGAACAAGCTTGCGATTAGCAATGACGGCTTGAAACCCTTTTCGGTTAAAGGTTATACCTCATTATTTTACCCAGGTCTTTCTTCCAAAGTATCCTCGGGTTTTATCGGTAACAAAGGACTCGGATTTCGCTCAATTATAAACTGGGCGCAGAAGGTAAGGATCAAGAGTAATAATTTTGAATTAGTTTTCGCAAAGGAGTTACAGCGCGAGACACTCATCAATAAAATTGGCTATTCAGATTTAGAACTTAATGAGTTAAGAGAGCAAAGGAAATTGAAGCCGGATGTTTACCCCATCCCATTTTTAAATAGTTGTGAAATAAACGAATTACTTACCCCAAATAAATACACCACAACAATTGAGGTTACCTACAAAAAGGAATTTGAACAGGATATAATTAAACAGATCAATTCCATAAGTGAAAAGACCCTACTTTTTTTAAATCACATTAACCATATTCAAATTACGGGTGATAAAATTCAAAAAGATATTTCTGTTAATCGCACTCCGATTAATAAGTATACAACTGAGGTGTTATTTAAAGGCAACACTCTAACGGTAATTTCTGATGAAGGGGTGGTAGATTATGAATTAACTAATGACTCTGATAACAGTGAACCAAAAAAATATAGTGTTAAGATAGCATTCAATGATAAGCTGACGTACTCAGATAATGTGCTATATAATTTTTTTAAAACGAAAATACCTTTCAATTTTCCTTTTGTTGCTCATGCTAGTATTGAGCTTGACCAAAACAGAAATCACATAACTGAATCAAGTGTAAATCCTTTTATTCTTCAAAAACTATTAGACCTTCATATTAAATTAGTTGAGAAGCTAAAAACTAATACAACCAAATCATGGTTGCCTTACTCAGCAATCGATAAAGACACTGAAAATATTTACGAGCCATATTCATTGTTGATCGAAAAAGTGTGGTATTCGTTGGTTATTTACCCTACAATTTCAGGTAATTACGAGAACTACCAAGCCGCTAAAAGTTTGAGGAACCCTGTTGCAAAGTTCTTAGAATCTTTCAGCTTGCAGAGGTCTTTTCCAAATCAGATTGTCCCTATTGAAAGGAACTTAAATCCATTTAAATACATTAAGAAGCCGAAAGATTACCCAGAAGTGATTGAATCCATAGGCACCAATTTAGGAATCGATCAACGTGCCATATTTATTAAAATAATTCTTCAAGAATTTAAGGATGAAAGATTTAGCATTCTCGTTGATGAGGAAGGGAATACAATAGAAAAAGGAGACTACGTCTACACTAATAAGACGAGTGATAATAAGTCCTTACGAGTACCTTCATATTCTTCTATCCGCTTCATTCAAAATGACTTATACAAAAAGTTAATAATTGAATTATCTCTCCAAAATGAACTGAATAAATCACGTGCACTCAAAGAAAAGCTAGAAAAAATGTCTGACGTTCACTCGTTTGAGCCAATGACAGTTATCAGAAAACTTATTTCTGAAACATTAGGGGTGCTTAAAGTGGAAAATGATGACGCACGAAAGCTAGAAATAATAACTGAATTCTATCAAACCCTTTTTCACAACTACCAATTACGTGAAGAAAACCCGAGTTTAGACTATCTTGGAGTCGTTCCATGCTTAAACAAATCTGGAGAAATTGTAGATATCAAGTCATTAGTTTTATCAAATCAATTTGATGACATCAAAAAGGCTTATGAGAAATTCGGCCCACTTTATGATGAAAAACGAGAATTAATTAACCTTAGTTATTTAGGGTTGGAATCTGAGAATAATTCTGAAGTCCAGAGTTTTCTTTTATGGCTTGGTATCAATCAGCACTTTATCCTTAACAAGGAACTGAATAAACTTGATTCCAGTTACAAAAACAGAATTAAAGGAAATTACACTCGATCTCCAATTAGTGGTGAACTTTTTTGGATAGAAGATTTGGATGCTATATTACGAAAAGACAAACTAGATATAAGTCATGTAATAGCTCTCCTCTATGTGGATAAAAATATTAATGATTTATTTTCAAACTTCACCGTTAAGTATTCTTCAAAAGAGAATTTAAAATATAATTATTATGGTATAAAATCATATTCTAATTACGAGAATCGCATCTATTCTAAAATTGTCACGTTTTATAATATTGAAAATTATCTAATCACTAGCAAACGTTCTGAATGGTTTAATCCGTTTACAGTAGATTACGAGTTTTTATTGGGTTTTAATCAGAATCTTGATCGCAATGAGGCAAATAGAATTTTAGCCTTTCTTGGAGGGAAAGTTGATTTTAATGAGTTAAGCATAGATTATCTAAAACTAAAATGTGAAGAACTAGCGCAAAGAAATAATACAAAAGGAGCACAGGTTTTTTATAAAAATTTAGTGGGTCATTACAAGACAAATGAGCTACCACTTTCCAATTGCAATTTATATGCGAAAGTTGCAGATCAAATAAAGGTTGTAGAGGCTAAAAATGTCTATTTCAGTGACCGCATCCAATTGCCACAATCCCTGACCAATAAATTCCCCATCTTTTATTACCCTTCTCGTTCAGGCGGTACAGCAGCAATAAAAATGTTTGGCATAAGGGATTTGAATTTGCTTGATTTAAAGATTCAATCTGCTCCAATTAATGAAAGTATTAAGCAGAGTTTTGAGACCTACCTGAAGGAAATTAAGCCATTCATATTAGCATTTAGATTGGACAAAATCACTTTGGAAAATGTTAAGAAAAATCAGGTTCAATTATTAAACAAATTAAAGCTAGTTTGTTGCCTTGAGTTGCATTGCACCATAGAAGGTGAACTCTTTCAAGTTGAGGCTTATAATTACGTTTACGATAATGAAACGGATCAGTTTTTTGTTCATATTCCTCGTGACAACAAGATTTCTGATCTAAGACAGAACAAAGTGTTTATTGATAATTTGTCTGATCTATTTCTCAAAGTTTTTGATACCCATGATGAGAAAAAGACATTTGTTTCAGTATTACGACAATCGCATGAAGACAATTTATTTGACGTAAACAATGAACTGGCAGAAGGGATACTTGAGGAAGCAATAGTTATGCTCGGAGAAATAAGTGTTCGATTATCAATTTGGTGTGGAATTTTCAATCTAAAACAAATGGAGTATGAAGTATTGAACGAACATAATTTGGATGAACACATTCAAGATGCTTTTCCAGAAGCATCAGAGTACAACACTTTTTATTCAACGCAATCATTAGATGATTTAAAAGCCATACGTGGCGTATTCGCACAGCTTCAAATCAATTTAACAGATTACAATGCTGTATCAGATTTCAAATTGTCATTTGACAGTTTATTTCAAGCCGAATTGCTTGCATTTTATGACTTAAAAAAGAAAACCCTTAAGAATCAGGTTTGGCGGAACCGCTCAATTTCTAGTATAGAAGCTCAAATTGGGTTTTTAAATGACATTTATCAAGTAGAAAACCTGTTGACTAATTATAAGTTGACTGAAAAATTAGATCAATATGATTTTAGTAAAATAATCCTTGATGAGCTTTCACTTGCTTTCAAAAACATTTCATTCAATTTAGAGGTATCAAACTTCAAGGCTTATGACCATGTTGAAGGGGTAAACTTTAAATTATTTACTGCGGATGAAATCCTTAAAATCAGGAGAGATTCAACTCTCAACAGCCTACTATATTTTGAAGGCACTTTTGATTACATAAAAAGTGAAATTTCGGAAAATAAAGAATTAGACCAAGGAGATCCTATCCAAGAACGGCAAGAAGATATAATTCTAGAAGAAAGAACGCCTGAGAAAGTAGACGGTTTTGAAATTGTTGTTCCTAAAAAAGCTAAAAAGCCAAAACCTAAACCTTGGATGGGGAATCAAAAAGATGAGTTATCTCCCCAAGAAAAAAAGAAACTTGGAAACAATGCGGAAAACATTGTAAAGGAATATTTAGAAAAGCATCCCGAAACCTATTCGAATGTTGAGCATATTTCAAAAACAGATGAAGGTGCTCATTACGATTTAAAATATTTAGATCTACAGCAGAATATTATCAAATATGTTGAATGTAAATATTTCAATGGTTACGCATTCTTTGTTTCAAGAGAGGAGAAGAATTTTGCTGAAAAAAAAAGAAATCAATACGAAATTTGGCTTGTAAATAAGTACAAACAAATTTATTGTATTTCAAACTTTAAAGAATTGGGCGACTTAGAACCGAATAATTATAAGGTTCATATTAAAATTACGGACTATGACATCCAAAACTAACGAACAGGCATTAGAAGCGGCCATAGAAAAAGCCTTAACAGGAAACTGCCTAGAAGATATTAAGGCAGCAGGGAATACGGTGCAAGAAGCCCAAACCTTGTACCGTTCAGGGAAGGGCTATTACATTGGATCTGCCAGTGATTTTAATGCCAAATATGCGCTTGATGATACCCGATTTTGGCACTTTTTAGAAGCCACTCAAAAAGAGGAACTCGATAAGCTGCAACGCACTGCCGACTGGAAGTTGAAGGTGCTGGAACGCTACAACCGCATGGTGAAGAAATATGGTATCCTGCGCCTATTGCGCAAAGGCCTAGAAGTGGAAGATGCGCATTTCACCTTATTGTACCAATTACCCATGGCCAGTAGCAGCCAAAGCGTAAAGGATCATTTCGAATTAAACGAATTTAGCATTACGCGCCAAGTACGCTATAATGTTGATAATCAGCGAGAGGAAATAGACATGGTGGTTTTTATTAATGGCTTAGCCATTGCCACCCTCGAATTAAAAAACCATTGGACTGGTCAGAATGCCAAGGTGCATGGAATTCGCCAGTATAAGTACGACCGCGATATACGGCAGCCTTTGCTAAATTTTGGTCGTGCGGTGGTGCACTTTGCGGTAGATACCGACGAAGTATATATGTGCACTAAGCTAGCGGGAGCGAAGTCCTTTTTTCTGCCCTTCAATAAGGGTTACAATAGTGGTAAAGGCAATCCGCCAAATCCCTTTGGTCATAAATCGGATTACTTGTGGAAAGAAGTTTTCAGTAGAGAAAGCCTGGCTAATATCATTCAGCACTTTGTACGCTTCGATGGTAAAGCAACCGATCTGCTAAACAAACGCAATCTGTTTTTCCCACGCTTCCATCAATTGGACGTGGTCCGTAAAATATTAGGGCATGCCTCTAAAAATGGAGTAGGCCACAGTTATCTCATCCAGCATTCGGCCGGTTCGGGTAAATCTAACTCCATTACCTGGGCCGCCTATCAACTGATTGAAACTTATCCGGAAAGGGCAGGTCTGCCAGGTGCAAACGGAATTGATAGCCCCTTATTCGATTCTATTATCGTAGTTACCGATAGACGTTTGCTCGATAAACAGCTACGGGAGAATATTAAGGAGTTTTCCGAGGTGAAAAATATTGTGGCGCCCGCTTATTCTTCGAAAGATTTAAAAGATAGCTTAGAGCAAGGCAAGAAAATCATCATCACTACCATTCAGAAATTCCCTTCTATTGTAGATGGTATTGCCGATTTAAGTGATAAGCGCTTTGCGGTGATAATTGACGAAGCGCATAGCTCGCAAAGTGGGACGGCAGCAGGGAAAATGAATCAGGCAATGGGAATGGCCGAAACCCAAAGTGAAGAAGGCGAGGAAGATTCGCAAGATCAAATTTTACGTGCCATGAAGAACCGTAAAATGAAAGGCAATGCCTCCTATTTAGCCTTTACGGCCACACCTAAAAACGCCACCTTAGAACGTTTTGGTAGCCAGCAAGAAAATGGTTCTTACAAGCCTTTTCACTTGTACTCGATGAAGCAAGCCATAGAAGAGGGCTTTATTTTAGATGTTTTATCGAACTACACCACTTACAAGAGCTATTATGAAATTGAGAAATCAATTTCCGATAATCCCCTTTTCGATACCAAGAAGGCCCAAAAGAAACTGCGTGCTTATGTAGAGCGGGACAAACGTACCATTGCCACTAAGGCAGATATCATGATCGAGCATTTTATTTCACAAGTTTACAATACCAAAAAGTTAAAGGCCAAGGCGAAAGGGATGGTGCTTTGCCAAAACATCGAATCGGCCATTCGCTATTACCTATCTATAAATACTATTTTAGCGGAGAAGGGCCAACCCTTTAAAATTGCCGTTGCCTTTTCGGGTAAAAAAACGGTAGACGGGATAGAGTACACAGAAGGCGATCTAAATGGCTTTTCCGAAAAGGATACTCGCGATAAATTCGATAGCGATGATTATCGCTTATTAGTGGTGGCCAATAAATATCTTACCGGCTTTGATCAGCCCAAGCTATGTACCATGTATGTAGATAAGAAACTGCAAGGTGTTTTAGCCGTTCAAGCCTTGAGCCGCTTAAACCGATCAGCCGCCCGCTTAGGCAAGGCTACCGAAGACCTATTTGTCCTCGATTTCTTTAATCAGGTTGATGATATTAAAGAATCATTCGATCCTTTTTACACCGCCACATCTCTAAGCCAGGCCACTGATATTAATGTATTGCATGAACTAAAAGGCACTTTAGATGACTTTGCCGTTTATGAATGGCATGAGGTGGAAACCTTTGTAGAAAAGTATTTCGCTGGAGTAGATGGGCAAGAGCTTGGGGGCATTATCAATACCGCTGAAGATCGCTTTACTACAAAATTAGAGCTCGAAGAATTTGAAAAAGCCGATTTCAAAATTAAGGCCAAGCAATTTGTGAAGATTTATGGTCAAATGGCTTCTATTATGCCCTTCGAAGTGCTAGACTGGGAAAAACTCTTTTGGTTCTTAAAGTTCCTTATTCCCAAGCTAGTAGTAATTACCGATGATGATAGGGTGATTGATGAGATTCTGGAAAAAGTGGACTTGTCTACCTATGGTTTGGAGCGCAAGAAACTCAATCATAGCATTAGCCTAGACGACAGCGACAGTGAATTAGACCCTCAAAACCCCAATCCACGTGGAGCGCATGACGCAGAGAAGATCAAGGATCCTTTAGATGAAATCATCAAAACCTTCAACGAGCGTTGGTTTCAAGGTTGGGAAGCCACGCCAGAAGACCAAAGGGTGAAGTTTCTCCAAGTATCAACTAAGCTATTAGAACATCCGGATATCCAAGAAAAATACTTCAATAATCCCGACAGTCACACGCGCGATTTAGCCCTGAATGTGATGCTAAAGGAAGTATTAAATCAACAGAGACGACAAGAATTGGAATTATACCGTTTAACGGCGAAGGACGAATCTTTTTATCAGGCCTTTTTCGACACGATGAAGCGCATGATAGATAATCCGAGTATTGGAGGAAGTATGGGGGTGTAGTGAGGAGTAAGATTATTGAAAGGTTGATTATTAATAATCCACTGCGGAGCATAGACGATACTTGGAAAAGAATAAAACAACTTTAGATTAAAATGGAAGAACTTATTCAGCTAATTGGTCTAGACATACCACAATCGCCTCGACGTGAAATGGGCTTTTTGGATGTAGTTGACAAGACCACGCATGAAACAACAATTTGCAAGGTCTATCGCTACTTTCTTGACTCTGAATTGTCACCTTTGCTTAGCACTGTTTTTATAGATTCATTAAAGGACTTGATTTTATCCAAGTTTAGCCAAAAGAAAGTAACAAAAGAATTAGACTTCGCTAATTATGAGGTATTTCTTGAAGTAGTTACTAATAAAGGTCGAATCGATATAGTGCTTCACTCAACTAACGGACCTAGCGTAATAATAATTGAAGTAAAGGTCTATCATACTTTGAATAACGACCTGGAAGATTATTGGGAAAAGTACGATTATCAAATACAAAATAAAGCTGGGGTAGTTTTAGCACTGAACTCATTTTCTGATGAAGTAATAGCTAATGAAAACTTTGTAAGCATCACTCATTATGAATGGTTAAATAAAGTTTTAGAAGCAGGCTTACCAGCTAATCTTCCGATCCGCGACTTTATTTATATCCATGACTTTTACAACAACATGAAGCACATAACAAAAGCAAATGAAATGACAGAAGAGGTTAGGTTCTATTTACAACATGCAGGGAAAATTAATAAAGCTATTTTGGTTAAAGATTCTGCCTATGCTTATTTAATTGACCAATTAAATACAGTTGCTTCTAATCTTAATTTGGTATTATATGGTAATTCTGTAGAATATCGACATCTTTGGGATCAAGACAATCACGCGACAGTCTATCTAGCGGTGTATCCGGAGAAAATTCTTTTAAATCCTAGCAAGATTGAGGTCGATCTAGAGATTTACAGTAAGGCCATTCTTCACAAAAACGACTTACAGAATATGGTACCTGCGGAAATGAGAGAGAATGGCGGCAGTAATAATTCAGATGTAATTTTAGGGAGAAAAGTATACCCGATTGAGTTGAGCGAATTTAGTTCGTTATCCCAAACCCTCACGAATGCAATAGAAACAGATTTTTCACCCTTGATTAAGAACATGTTGGCTTTCTTAAAAAATGAAGATGCAGATAGGCATATGTAGATAAATGAAGTCCTATTGATAAGCAGTTAAAAGTTTCAGCCATAAATAATTAAACTGGAAAACATGAATTTACAAATCAACCGAAACAGTATAGAAGCAAGCTTCGCAGAAATAGCCGAGAGTCTAATTAATAATGTCGATCTAAAGGTAAATGAAACCCTTATCGAATTTTGCGATTTAGAGTTCTATTGGAAGGGAACGGGACATGATGATACTAATACGCATGAGCACAATTATCAAAACGGACAGCTAAGACCGCATGGCAGCGGCTATGATATCGCGTTAAGAAATGAGACAGGTTATGGGGGAATTCTCATACGCGGTGTTTTCAGCAATGGTCTTCCCACTTATGGACCTTTTCGTTCAGCAGATGTGATTTTTACTGAAGGTAGAAACCTGGGCACAGGAGGCCTTTCAATTAGCCTAGTTAAGAAAACAAAACCCACTATTTTTCCTATTTTTAAAACGGGTAGGGTAGGTCTGGTTAAAGGTGATGATTTTAGTGAAGCGCCTTATCGCTTTATAAGTTGCAGAGCCGACTACTTAAGACAAGTAGAAGGTAAATTAGCGCTATGTGATGAAATTAAAAAGGTGGCAGCATGGACCAGTATTGCAGAAGAAGCTAAATCTTTACCTGCCTTAAAATATAATGTTGCTAAGACATTATAAAACCTTTTCCTCTCGCTTAGTTGAATATTGCATCAACATCATTCTCACCAAGCATTAGGCTTCAAAATAAGCCACACATAACGACAATATTTGTCGCTGACTCGACCTAGGTTTACTGAATAATTAAATAATCATTCAGCATGCGACTTGATAAGACAAAATTCCACAGCCCCGAAAAATCCCCTTTAATGCAAGGTGTAATTAGCAAATACTTTGACGAACAAGGTTACGGCTTCATCAAAGACGAAAAGGGGCAGGATTACTTCTTTCATTTCAGTGCGGTCGTAGACAAAATAGACTTCAGAGCAAGGGTGCAGGACTACATCTATTCAGACCTGAAAAGCTGTTGCTACTTCGTGCAGTTTCGTCCCGGGCAAAATGCTAAAGGGAATGTAGCGCTTGATGTTATGCTCAGTGAAGAAAGAATGTTTGATCACTCTGAAAAACAAAAGCTATATGTGGTTCAAGGCGCTCAACTTGAATATAAAGTAGGTGCAATTTCTAAGATTGTGTCTGGTGTAAAAAAGAATCAAGCTGCCCCGATAGGCGCCACTGCAGGAGGGAACGGTACCTATCGTCTCGGCTATCCAGAAACCTATCGCTTCCTTAGTTTGCACTTTATATGGAATAAATTTATGGGTGGTGGAAAAATTGAACTTCTTGAACCTGTGCTTAGACTTAACGGCCGTAAAAAGGTAACCAAAAAGTTTTTAATGCAATTAGAGGCGCGACTAAAAGAGGCTGAATTGGAAATCGTTTCAGATGGCCGAGAATGGCAGCTTCTAAACCCTGGCGTTTTGAAACTCTAGGGTGGTGGCCTTTATATTTAACGTGAGTTCGACGCAAAATTAGGCCTCAGACCTCTTGTAAATAGTGGGTTTCAAGCCGAAGCAGTGAAGCAATAGCGGGCTATTGTGAGCTGCTGAGGCGTGGAAAGCCGCTTTTTAGAAGGGGCCTAAACGGATTTTCCAATAAAAATGAAAATCCCGCATCTAGCTCATTTGCTGTAGCCCGCTACAGCTGCACGATCCAGACTAGTCTTTTCCTTCCATTGAAAATCTGAGGCTCTAATTTATTGTCGAATTCACGTTATTTAGGATGAGTCTGGTTTAAATAGGCTGGCTAACTATTCGCTGACCGCCACCAATTCCTGATAAATCTCAACCATGGCCAAAGTATCCAACTCGCAATAGGCCAAGAGGTCTTTTTTTAAAGCTTGATCCTCCAAGCTATGCGGGTCAAGCCCTTGCTCGGCTAATCTCAAAAGGGCCTGCGTGGCTGCTGCGCCATCGGCAATCTGCAGGCTTTGGTAAGATTGCTCGGCATTTGGGAACATTGCTGGATAAACGCTCTTTATTGAATTGGAGCCTCCCATGGCCGGTTTATAATACCAATCCTTGCGAAAGGGCACGATTAAATCTTTAAAGCGCGGTAGTAAAGCCGCCAAGCTTTCTTTCTGCTCCGGACACCATTCGATCAGACGCTTTAAGCAGGAAATTTCAAAGCTTTGATTATAAGCCAGAATGGTTCCCGCTTTAGCCAGCTGTTGGACCAGATTTTGAGCGAGTTCAGGTCGAAAATCTTGCTCGAAATTAGCCAGATATTCAAAATGCTCCAGCTCAGCCTTGGGCTCACGCAGGATATGTAGGGAGTATTGCACCGCAAAGTGGGGCTGATAGGGTCTAGTTTTAGGGAATAGGGGTAGGGCGGGCATGATGGTTTCAAAATCCAAAAAATAAAGCGGAAATTTCAAGCCTTCCAGCCACTGTTTTATGGCTCCTGGCTCATAATGGTCGAGGCCTTTTAGTTGCCTTTCTACATACTGGGCTTTTTTAGTCGATAAATCCCTTGGCTCCATGTCTTCCAAAGCAACTTTGCCCGCTTCATAAAGCGGCCAAGCCTTTTTTCCAATGCGCGGTATATCGAAGACGGAAGGTTGGGGCAATTTTGGCCAGCAGTAATTTATAAACTCACATGCAAAAGGATCTGTGCAATGTGAGCCAATGGCCTGCTGGGGTTCCGAATCGCGCAGCATGGCCTTCATCGCTTCGAGTTTAGCGGGGATAGCCGCCTGTTTAGCTTTTACTATATCCGTTACATCGTGGATAGTAAATAACTGTTCAAGATCCAAGCTCTCTCCGTCTTTATAATAATTTGGGTTCAAGGTCATCACATACATCTTCTGCACCGGAAGTCCTGTTTCTTTCAAGACGTAATATTGAATAGACGCATCCTCCAAATGGTAGTCCTTCACCTTAGTACTCGACTTTACTTCGTAACAGTCAAGTCCTCTTTCCGTGGGCACAAGAATGTCACATAGCACCAATACCCCTGCTTCCTGAAAAGCCGCCTCGTAGATAGCCGGTAGCCCTTGCTCTAAATAATCTTGAGTGGCCTTTAGCATGGAGGAAAAGTCGCGGTCCGCTGGAAAGGCTACTTCCTTCCCGCCAGGAAAAAGGTTTTGTGCCAATTCTCCAATGGTATTGCCAGCGTCAAAACGAGCTTGGGTAGCCGCGTCTGTAGGTGGAATTAACTGCGGCTTGTGCTTTTGCAGCCATAGGCGTTTATGACATTGTATACCCGAGACGTATTTAGACTTAGAGAGCATAGTAATTAATTTGGGGTGTAAGAAAGATCAATCAAACGACAAAAGTTGTCGTCAAAACCTCTACTTTTGCATTATGAGTAGCAAGATAGAGATCAAAACCCTTATTCTCCATTACATTCTAAAACAGTCGGCGAACGGCCATCACCCTAATAGCGGCGAAATTCTTGCTTATTTAATAAATAGCGACTACCAAGTAAACATTCGCACGGTTCAGCGTCGTTTACAAGAACTATTGGCCGAAGACCACATCGATGTAGATGCCCAAAAAGGCTTTTTCTTGGATGAAGAACATAATGAATTTATAATGAGTCCTAGAGATCGCTTAGAGCGTTCTTTGGCTTACGAGAGTATTTGGTCTGAAAAGAATCACTACCACCCGGAGGGACACCCCATTATTGCCTTTGAAGCCTATAATTCCTTTCGAGGAGCGGAAAATATCCGTGATTTAATTTACGGAATCCGAAATAATCGCATTCTTCAATTCCATTACACCAATTACTACCAGGCCGGAGCCGATAGTGACCGTAAAGTCTATCCCCTGTTCTTAAAGGAATACCTTAACCGCTGGTATCTAATGGCATGGGACCTTGCTAAAGATGAGCAAAGGCTTTTCGGTATTGATCGCATCAATAATTTGCAAATAAGCACTGAGCAGTTCAAACCGAAAGCTTACTATGAAAAGACCTGGTCGCACTTCCATAACATAGTGGGTTTGCGCTACAGCGATGGAGCTAATCTCTATGATCCCATGAATCTTGTGATCCGTTGCGAAGATATCCAAATCTATTTTTTGGACAGCCTGCCTCTTCATCACAGCCAAAAGAAAATAGCCGCCCCGGATGGTCAAATAGGTCAAACTCGCTACCGTTACCATGTAGCGCCAAATTTTGAGTTAGAACAACGATTGCTCTCTATGAGTCACCTTATTGAGGTGGAAGAGCCTATTTGGTACCGGGAAGACTTTAAAGCTAAACTTAAAGATCTGTTGAAAAAGTACAAATAAAAGAACGACAAGTTTTGTCGCTTACTCACTTTAGCTTTGGCCGCAAATTAACAGATCATGCTAAAGCTAAAGAAAGGACCGATACAGATTAATGCCAACGATATTAAAGAAGGATTTGGCGGACCTTATCCAGTAACCTCTTTATATCTCGCCTTTTTTCAAGCCTTTCCCAATCGAATTTGTTTGGCTAAGGTTGATTGCCGCGCTTATCGGAAATGGTTGGAGAAAGAGTATGCTGGCCAGATCCTTGATCGCTGTTTTATCGCCAATCGTTTAGACAAGGACAGTCGACTGGCTGAGGAAGATGATATTTACTATTTCTTAAAGGAAGAGCGCCTGGTTTATCTTGACACTAATCGCGGTGATTTGAACCTTTTGTTTCAAGGCGAACCCGACGCTATAATTAAAGCCTTGCATGAGGCAGGAGCCTATTTCAAGGCTAAGCAAGATGAAAAGTTTTACATCAATTTGATCGCTCGTTCCCGCGATAGCTTTAAGCTGGAGCAAATGGAGGTGAATAAGACGGCCGTTGACCTAGCCGAACATTATAATGACGACTTTTTACCCATCCATGCGCGAATTTTAGAAAGGCTTAATACCGATCATGATAAAGGCATCGTTTTATTGCATGGTAAGCCAGGCACTGGTAAAACTTCCTACATTCGCCATCTCATAGGTGAAGTAAGAAAGAATTTTATCTTTCTTCCGCCCTTCATGGCAGGCGCTCTGACCGAACCAGGTCTTATCTCAATCCTCACAGAAAACCCCAATTCTATCTTTGTGATTGAAGATGCAGAGAATATCCTTGTCGGTCGTGATACCCATGAAAACTCTCCAGTTTCTACTCTTCTCAATATCTCAGACGGACTTTTGGCAGACTGCCTCAATATTCAGATTATCTGCTCTTTCAATACCGATCTAGCCAATATTGATCGGGCGCTTTTACGGAAGGGACGCCTGATTGCTAAATATTATTTTAGTGAACTGAGCCAAAAGAAAGCCCAGAGCCTTAGTGATAAACTGGGTTTTCAAGGGCAAATGTCTAAAGCCATGACACTGGCGGACATTTACAATCCTGAGGAGCTTGAATATAAGCCGACTAATAAGAAAGCCATTGGCTTTTGATCACATTGTCCATGATGGGCATTATTGTTTATTATAAATAAGACATTGAATGGCAGTATTAAACCAATTTCAACAATATTCTCAAGGAGAAAAAACAGTTACCAATAATATACTATTGATGCTGACAAATCTTTATGAAATAAACCCAAAGTAACAACAACAATCGGAGACAGAGAAGTCAAGCTTAACAATCCGTCAATTGTAGTTAGAGAAGAAGAAGTTGGTGGTGGACTAATAACATTTAAGA
The DNA here is from genome assembly GCA_963974215.1 of uncultured Schleiferiaceae bacterium. Taxonomy (GTDB): domain Bacteria; phylum Bacteroidota; class Bacteroidia; order Flavobacteriales; family Schleiferiaceae; genus Croceimicrobium. The sequence continues at coordinate 155,086 of CAXBBL010000004.1, forward strand.
ACGGAAAATACGTTTGGAATCATCAATCCGACTGAAAATAAAAAAAGCCAGCTGCCAACATAGGCTATAGCAAATTCTGGTTGACTACTTAAAAATGAAAATATTACAACAAAATAAACTTACAGTAGGCGGACAAGAGAGCGGCTTCGAAACCCCGTACTTGCCATAGTCAGGGCCGTTAGCAAACATTCCCGACATTATCCTGCTGAAATAAATGACAAAAGAAATCGATTTCTACCAAGGCTAGTTAACTTCTCATGCTAACTGTTAACTTACAACACACGGAATGATAGTAAATCATGGTTTTGTAATTTTACGATTAGTCAGAATTAGAGCAAAACCTAATCCCCATTTTTAATTGAGTAGCGATGATTTATTCAGAATACAAACCTTCAAAAGAACTCAAAGACATTGTAAAAAACTATTGGCGATTTGAAGTAGCCAACGATGGAAATCTAGGCTTTCCGTATCGCCATGAGACACTGCCTCATAGCGAAGTTTCAATTGTTTTCATCAAGCAGCCTTATTTTGAAGGAATTAGAATTTTAGGGCCTCAGCTTAGTAAGTTCCAGAAAACAATCTATCCAGATTCGATATACTTCGGAATTAGAATACTGCCATGGATAAGTTTTACACCCAGTTTACTAAATAAGCATGAAATACTGAATGTAACCACTGATTGCCCAATACCAATAGTTAATGGCCTGAAATCAATCAAATTTGATGCGTATATAGAACCAGAACCATTGATTTTGGAAATCGAGAATACATTAAAGAAAATGTTTACTGAAACTCTTCATGTTTGCAAATATGATTTAATAAAATATATATGCCTAGAACTTTCCAGCGGCAAATCTGTAGCATCAACCATTGGCAATATCCCATTATCCACACGTGTTATTCAAAAGAAATTTAAAGAAGTGGTTGGCATGAGTATGCGGAAATACCACGCTATTGAAAGGCAGAGAAGACTTTGGACTGATTTTGTCAAAAACGAGAAAAACAAAACCGATCTACTATTTGATTATGGCTTTTTTGACCAAGCTCATTTTATCAATGATTTTAAAAAACACATGAATCGATCTCATAAAGATTTTGAACAACGTTTGCAGCAAATAAGTATTTCACTTGCCTAAATTGACGCATTCTTACAATACATAGTCACCCAAGGGGTATATCTTCGAGCTATAAAACAATTTTAAATTTAAAATGAAACATACTTTAAGATTACTCATTGCCATCAGTACCGGGATATTTTTTTCATTATCAGCCACTGCACAAGAAAATTTACCATCAGTAGAAAAGTTAAGCTTTATGGTTGGGGAATGGAAAGGTACAGGTTGGATGCTTGGGAAAGATCGAAAAAGAAAATCCTTTTCACAATCGGAATACATTAAAAGTAAAGCTAATAATCAAGCGCTAATGGTTGATGGTTTAGGTTATGAAATTGATAGCTCAGGAAGCGTTACAGATCGAGTTATACACAAAGCCTTCGGCATTATTTCTTTCAATGGCGAAAAAGAATCCATAACAATGATTTCATTTTCTGAATTGAAGGGTCGAATGGAGTCAGAGTTTGTATTTATAGAAGAGAAAAAAATGTATTGGTCTTTTAAAGAAGCAAATGGGGCTACTATCAAATTCACTGAAGATTTTTCTGTAGCTGACCAATGGAAAGAAATCGGAGAAATTTCGATGAATGGTAAAGATTGGTATAAGTTTTTTGAAATGAATCTAAAAAGGCAAACTTTAGATTAGGATTAACCCACCACTCAAAAAAATAACGACAGGGCAACAAGGCTTATGAGCAATAGCAGTTTGTGTAGCCACTCGAACCGCTCTTGCGTAAATTAACGTATTCCGGATCCTGAAAAGCAGCGGTTAGGATTCCACTACTGTTCATTTACTAAGCAATTGTGTTTTATTTGATATGAAAAATCACTTTTTAATCCTATTCATTTTTTTCTTTCTCAGTGGATTTTCTCAAAGTACTGAAACAAAGCACTTTTCTGTAAGTTTGGGGACTGGAATTGATGTTATTTCATTTAGAGATATATCATCTTCACCGCTAGCTTATTCGGGGTTCGGATTCCCCCTTGTGTTTAGATTGAAATTTGGTTCGGAAAAAATAATCCATCAGTTCGATATTCGTTTAATCTCAGAAAAAATATCAAATAACTATCCCCTTCAGAGTCGAGCCAACTCAAATCTGCTCACATGGGAAAAAGCATCATTCAATTACAGTTTTTTGCATAGAATCAAGAATGAGAAGAATTATCTCGGAGCAAGTTTAAACAGTTTCATTTTTTACAGGGAATATAATTTTTTAGATGGACAAAGCTATGAATTCGTGAGCAGTCTAGATGTCAGCTACAAAGGAATCATACCCATCACATATAAATATAAAATCGAATCCAATATCTCCTTACCCATATTTGCATATATACATAGAAAGCCCTCTTTAACTGTAGATGAAGCATTTTTAGATGATCTTTATAATGACGGAAACTTACTGAAGTATGGCAAAGCTAAGTTCCTTTTCGCTAGTTGGTTGGGACTCAACATCAGTATTAAAAATAATTTTAAAATTAATCAAAGAATATCAATTACAGCAGAAATTGGATTAAACTATTATACCATTCAATTTCCTGAAAAAGTCACCAACATTAATTATCCAATATTATGTTGTATAAATTATCGATTTTAATTTTTTTACTTGCTCTATTCACGGGTTGTCTCAAGGATGAGTTTGAGCCCTCAAACCACGAACAATCAGCCATAGATTTATGTCAAAGCCTAGAGCGTTATTCAGTTTCAGTTCTAAGACCTAATATAGATTATCAAAATCTGAAAGAAGAATACCTCAATAGCGTGAATAATAGCATGAGGACAGAAAAATTTTATGAACTCACAAAGATTTTTTTACTCAATTTCTCCGACCCTCACATTTGGTTACATTCCCCTTTTGAAAAAATGTATTCGCTTGAAAATTTAGGTTATACCCGAAATATCTCCTTTCATATGGTACGAACTAATTATTTAGAGAATATCACCGAACATACTGAAAGCATTATCAGTGGCACGATTCAGGACAGTCTAGGTTATATCTATTTGGCAAATTTTAAGGGCGAAAATAGAATTATGGAGGAGATATTCGAAGATATATTTATTGGGTTTTCAGATAAAAAAGGATTGATTATCGATCTCAGAGAAAATGATGGAGGAAGCGCGTATAATGCACAGAGCTTGTTAAATAAGTTAACCACTCAAACAACTCTTTGGCACACGACTGAAAACAGGAATGAATATGGTTTTGACAAAAAACATAGCTGGTATATCACCCCCGCTGGAGATTACCGATTCACCAAAGATGTTGTCGTTTTAACAGGAAGGTATACTGTAAGTGCTGGCGAAAGGTTCGTGATAGGAGCCAAAATTCTACCTAAAGTCAAAATTATTGGTGATACCACTGCAAATACGCAAGGCTCAATTATGGGACGAGAAATGTTGAATGGCTGGACTTACACTTTTACATTTGAAAGAGTTATTGCACCCGACGGCATGAACTATGAAGGAATCGGAATCGATCCGGATGTTTATTTTCAATCGGATATTTTGGATCTATCAACTAAAGATGTGATCCTTGAGAAAGCAGTCTCTGAATTACACTAAAAGACGATAGTAGAACCTAGACTGCATTAATACACAGATTAGCCAAAACTTTAGAACACCACCAATAATAGTCCTTCCACCAATTTTAGCAACCTTAAAAACGGCTATGCTTTAAGATAAGCAGGCAACAGTACATCCTTTAGCTTATACTGTGACTATTTTTGTTAAAACCGCTATCGTACCTTTTTAAGTAATTAAAAGAAATCACTTGCAGTTAATAGACTTAGTAAAACACCATTTACCAGTTAAAACTCTATTTTTTTGATACCTACTTTAATGCGTATTAGAATAGAAACGAAAGCACAACAAAGACAATGTCGCAAGCAGTTTTCATTTTTTAATCAAGTTGATATCAGGTGCTATCCAACTTTTTCCAGCTGAATCTAAAATCACTGAGTTTTCGATATTGATTTCTAATAATATAGTAACATCTAATTTGTTTTCAGGTGCTATATAGGCATGCACTGTGTCGTGTCTCAAGAAATCAGTACTATTTATGTCAATAAGATGATTAAGACTCATTTCCGATGTATCTGTTTTCAGTCGATAGTCGGAAGAACTAAACCAGATTTCATATTTATTTGGACTACCATCTCTTTTTAGACTCTGAAAAGAATTTCGTTGGCTGCCTAAATAAATCGGCTGAGGGTTTGATAAGTTAAATTCAATTGATTGAGCTTGATTTGTAATTAGATAAGGCATTGCGTCAAATTCAAGCAGCTGGATGGAGAGTTTTTCAAACTTTAAACTTAAAGTATTATAGTTAGACGAAGTTGTGGTGGAGATGTAATAGTTCGCTTGGCCAATTGTTTCCTCTTTTTCACATGCTAAAAATATTACTGAAGCCGCAATGAATAAAGCGACCCTGATTTTATTCGAAACAATCATTTTTTTGAATTTCCAATTTTAACGAAATCTATTACTTAAAATTGCTTGTAACATGGTCGTAGCCCTTAAAATACCTTTTGTTTTATTCGCTTTACCGATGTACTTTAAACGATTTGTAAATGCCAAAAAATGACCATGCATTAGGATAGGCAAACAACAGAACAAGATTTAAATCGTTAAAGAACAATGGCCCATAAAACCGCTTTCGCATGCTAAAACCTCTTGTATTTTTAGTCTTTAGTTTATTTATGAGCCTTGTGGCTTCTGCACAAGCGCAAGATTTCAGTCAACTGGTGGGCGCTTGGGGAGAGGGTGAGATTGATGCACAAAATAATGTGGTAAAATTAGGGCCAAGAATGGGTGGCCCCTTGGGTTTTAGTTTAAGGAGCGATAGTGTTGTTTCCTATTCCACCGGTTTTAATTGTGGCTTCGGTGGTAGTTATAATGGCACTTGGACGGTGAATCCGCAAGACAGTATTCTTATTTTCAACTTCCAAACTTATCAAGGTGTTAGGGATGATACTAGCCAGAAAACAGTGGAGTACCAGCGTGTTTACCAAATTATAAAACTCAATGCAAAGGATTTAATAATCCAAGAAGTGGAAGCAGGTTCAAGTAGAATGGGCTTTATGCGGTATCCCCCGCGCTCTGAATAAAAATTTAAGCTCAAACTCAGCCTAACAAATACTCTTCTACCATTTCGCGCAGGCAGCCTTCGCCGCCCAGGCTTTTTAGAATGCGAACTTTAGGGTGTTTCTTAACCGCGCTAACGGCATTATTGGGACAAAAAGCCAAGCCCACCTTTTCTAAAATAGGAAGATCATTTACATCATCGCCAATATAGGCGACTTGTTCTATGCTGAGATGGAGGGCGGCTAGCCATTCGTTCAAAACCTCAAGCTTAGGTCTTTTGCCGACATAGCAATGACTCATGGCGAGGTTTTCTGCGCGCGTTTCTACAATACCAGTAGAGGTTCCGGCCGAGATAATGCCCGTGTACATGCCGGCTTCTTGGGCGCGCTTGATGCCCATGCCGTCCTTAACATTGAAAATTTTAGTGGAACTGCCATCTTCGTTGAGAATCATTTCACCACGGGTAAGCACACCGTCGCAGTCCATCACGAGAAACTTAATCTCTTTGGCCTCAAAGCTTAGGTCCTTTTCTAAAAGCTCATAAATTGCCAAATTCTCTTCGGTACAAAGTGCCAATAGTAAACGGAAATCAATCGCTTCTTTAGCGCGAATGGCATTTAAAAGCGCATCTACCGAAAGGGAAGAAGAGGCGTTGCTTTTTAGGTAGAGGAGATTCTTTTCGAGACGATCCATAGAGATTAGGCTAAGGCTTTTCTAATGCGCATGGCTTTTTCTAAAATGCCTTCTAACTTACTCAATTCGAGCATGGTATAGGGGTCACTTTGGGCAGTATGGGGTGCGGGATGGGTTTCAATAAAAAATCCGTCGGCACCCGTGGCAATGGCCGAAAGAGCAATGGTTTCAATTAATTGGGGATCGCCACCCGTTACGCCTTCCGTGCGATTGGGCTTTTGCACCGAATGGGTACAATCCATAATTACCGGTACGCCCAAGGTTTTAAGGCGTGCAATGGCGGTGGCATCTACAATAAGATCGGAGTAGCCGAAGCTCACGCCCCGTTCGCAGACCCAAGCCTTGTTATTACCGGTACTTTGTATTTTTTGAATCGGCCATTTCATCGCTTCAGGCGAAAGAAACTGTCCTTTTTTAATATTTACGCCCTTGCCGGTTTCACCCGCCGCAATTAAGAGGTCGGTTTGGCGACAAAGGAAAGCGGGAATTTGCAGATGATCAACATACTGCGCGGCTAGGGCTGCATCGGGACTTTCGTGGATGTCGGTAATGGTTTCGATACCTAATTCTTGCCCAATGTCGCGGAGAATTCCCAAGGCTTCCATGTCGCCTATACCCGTAAAGCTATCCAGGCGTGAGCGGTTCGCTTTTTTAAAGCTTCCTTTAAATATATATTCAATATCCAGTCGATCACAAATGGCTTTTACCTCGCGGGCAATAGAAAAAGAAAGTTCGCGATCTTCAATGGCGCAAGGGCCGGCAATTAGTTTAAATCTCATCTTATTTTCGGGCTTGTTGTCCTAAATAACCACTGTGATGGCGTTTGGCATATTCTTCTTTGGTAAACTTAATTTTTTCCATCATTAGGATTACAATTAAATCGCCTACAACTGTCATTACTGTAGTAGAAGTAGTAGGAGTAAGGCCTAAGGGACAAATTTCTTGTGGGTTTCCGGTGTATAATAACACATCACTGAAATCGGATAAGGGTCCATCGGGGTGCCCGGTTAAACCAATGATTTGCATTTTAGGATGCATGTTTTTCACCAAGTATTCCAGCTCAATAATTTCGCGGGTTTTCCCCGAGTTGGAGATTAAAAACATCACATCATTTTCTTGTACCATCCCTAGGTCGCCGTGCTGCGATTCGCTCGGGTGCAAGAAAATTGCGGGAGTACCGGTAGAGCTCAAGGTAGTGGCAATGTTTAAGCCAATATGCCCTGCTTTGCCCATACCGCTCACTACCACTTTACCACCTTTTTGATGCACTTGCTGGTAAATAAGTTCGATGGCTTTTTCAATAATGCCATCTACGGGGATATTGCGTATGGCCTCAATTTCCTTTTCGATGAGGCTAGAAATTTTTTCAGTAATACTCATATGTTTTAAATTAAAATACCGTCGCTCATTTCAATAATTCGGTCGGCGGTTTCCGCTAATTTGCGGTTATGGGTAATTATCACAAAACTGCTTTGAAACTCGCTGCGAATTTCGCCAAATAATCGGTGAATTTCTTGGGCATTATGGCTGTCCAAATTCCCGGTCGGTTCATCCGCTAAAATCAACTGAGGCTGATTCATTAGAGCGCGCGCTACGGCCACCCTTTGCTGCTCTCCCCCCGAAAGTTCGGAAGGTTTATGTTCTCGGCGATCGGCTAAACCCATAAAATCGAGCAATTCGGCTGCGCGTTTTAGGGCCGCTTTTTTATCCTTACGGGAGATGAGTGCCGGAATGGCAATATTTTCTTGAGCGGTAAATTCGGGTAGTAAATGATGAAACTGAAAGATGAAACCCAAGTTAGCATTGCGAAAGCGCGCTAATTCTTTGGCACTTTTCAGGTTAATGTTTTCACCCTGAAAAAGTAGCTCACCGCTATCGGCATTTTCTAGGGTCCCTAATATTTGTAAGAGGGTAGTTTTACCCGCCCCGCTGGCTCCCATAATGGAAACAATTTCCGACTCATTAATACTGAGGTTTACGCCTTTCAGAACCTGAAGGTCGCCGTAACTCTTCTTTATGTTTCTTGCTTCTATCATTTTCTTCGGTTTGCCCAAGCGCTACGTGTTCGGTTATAGTCTAGAAAATAGCTCAATCGTATGGAAAAATTATTCTGCACGGGGGAGGCCAAGGCCTGATCTAAGTTCCCAAAATATCTATCTTCAATAGCGCTACCATCATTAGACAAAGCTACACGATACAAAATTACCATTTCACTGGCCGGTGCAAACCACCAGGAGAAGCGCAAATCTAAATTTAGGGTATTGAAGAAAAGATCGAAATTATTGGGATTGTCATTTGCGCTTAATCCGCCATTTGCCTCCAAATTGTAATATTGGTCGTATTCTACCCGGCTCCAATATTGGCGCAGACGTAAACCTAAAGAACTATTGGGGTTAAAGGCATAGCGACCATCAATAAGGACGGTGAGGTTTTGCACATTTCTATTTCCAAACACGGTTGCATCAGTAACGGTGTCGATCCCCGCAAAGCCGCGGTCATTATAAAATAGGTCAAAGGTGGCTTGGGGAATAATAAAGAAATGATCGCCCAGTCTAATACGTGGTTCTACATTAATGGTATAATGATCTCTATTCCAGTCAAAACTGTGATCGTAATCAAAGTCTAAATCAAGGGCGAAAGGCTTGCGGTAATCGGTAGAAATAAAATAGCTAATGGCATAATTTACCGGTTTACTGAAATATCGCCCGGGCATGCGCGCTTCAAAATAGTCGAAAGATTCTTGCGGCCTCAAACGCAGTCGAATCCCCGTTCCGGTAAAGTCGCGTAAAAGGAAAAAGCTATTAAAACCGAGATAAAACTCTTCGAAACGCTGCGGCTGATACAAGGTACTGTACACACTAAACAGGGTAAAACTGGTACGATTAAAGGGACCTTTGGGCTCGAAGGTTAGGTATTCTACTTCGCTGTAATTGCGAATTAAGTTTTTGCGCGGTAAAAACCCTAAATCGTTGGGATTGTAATTATCGGTAAATACCTCCTGGCGGGTAGCCCAACGCCAATTGCCATCCACATCGCCAAAGCGTAAATAAAAATTATGTCCAGTTTCCAAACTATCCTGACTGTGGAAGCGGTCACTTCTTCGTACTTGGGCATCCGTTCGGTAGGTACCGGAAGCATTGTAAATGGAAGCTAGTAAGCCGATCACATTGCCATCAACATATTCCCCTTGGCGCATTACGTTGGTGTTTATTAAGCTTAGGCTAGATGCACGATTAATACGCTGATCGAGCACCAACACATTGTAATTAGTAAGCGGTGCTACCAGTTCTTGCGACTCTTGCCCTGCCGAATCTACCGTAGAGTAATTATTATCGGTGATGGCATTTAAAAATCCGATACCGAGATTACCATTGGTCCGCCCCGATATTTTGGTAGCATTAAGTAGTCGTACGAATTCGGTTTTAACCGAAACATTCGCACTATCGTTGCCAGCCAGGTCGGCATTGGTAATATTATCTGGGGCACCACCAATACGGCGCGAATAAAATATATCGCCGATGCTAAAGAGCTCTGTCCCTTCATTAAAGAATTGTCGGTTTTCTTGAAAACGATTTTCGAAAGGGGAGAGGTTGAGAATTTGCTGATCAAAGGCTACTTGTCCGAAATCGGGAATCAGGGTAGCATCTAGCGTAAAGCTTTCATTAATCCCGTATTTAAGGTCTACGCCCGCATTAAAATCGAAGGCGGTGTTTCCGTTAAAATTATCTACATAAGAGGAGGCATAAGGCATCAGCGAAAAGCGCACGGGAGGCTTAATTCCACTAATGTTTTTCAGAAGGCCCGCTTGGTATTCCCAGCTGTAGCCAGAAGCACGGTCGATGAAATTCCAAGAATACTCGGTGCGGTTGCGACGAACACTGCGAATAATATTAAAACCCCAGTCTTTGCTTAATTCATTGGGGAAGCGCAGCGATATATAAGGTATCATTAATTCGGCGGTCCAGCCTGAATCGTTTATTTGCACAGCACTCTTCCAAATGCTATTGAGGGAAAAATCTTCACCATTACCAGTCGTCCGGCTATCGGCTTGTAAGCCTGCGGCGGTAAGAAAAAAGGAAAAGTCATTTTGCCCATCATTAAAGGGATTAATCGCAATGGCTATCCAGTCGTTATTTTGGTTGTAATCGTCGCGAACGGCCACTTGAGTAAGAATAGAATCAGGACGTGGATCGAGCATGGTAGCGCCAATAAATAGGGCTTCGTCGGTATAAAAAACCTTTATAGTAGTTTTAAAAGCAGAAGGAATAGGCGTGCCACTGCCAGGCGAAAGCATTACAAAATCGGTTGCAGCTGGAGCATAAGTCCAAATGCTATCGCTTAAATCGCCGTCAATTTGCGCGTTTGCATTTGTTTTAAGCGGTTCGAGCGATTTTTTACTCATCTGGCCCAAGACCGAAAACTGAGTTAAAAGAAGGAGTAGACAGAGATTATAGCGCATTATTTTTTCTAGGGAAAAATTATTGGCGGCAAAGGTAGATAAAAGGGGCGCAAAATTTCCGAGGTTAATAATAAGGGCATATTTTTGTGCTCTCAGAAAAAAGCAATAGATGAATTTACACGAATTTCAAGGAAAAGATATTTTGGCTTCTTACGGTGTGCGTGTGCAACGCGGTAAAGTAGCCTCTACGCCAGACGAAGCTGTAGAAGCAGCTAAAAAACTTAGCGAAGAAACAGGTACTTCTTGGTACGTGGTAAAAGCGCAGGTTCACGCCGGTGGCCGTGGTAAAGGTGGTGGTGTTAAGCTTGCCAAAAGTCTCGATGAAGTGCGTAGCATCTCAGAACAGATTTTAGGAATGATGCTAGTTACCCCACAAACTTCAGCGGAAGGTAAATTGGTTAACCAAGTATTAATTGCTGAAGATGTTTACTATCCTGGTGAAAGTGAAACTTCTGAAATTTACATGTCGGTTTTATTAAACCGCGAAAGTGGTAGAAACATGATTATGTATTCTACCGAAGGAGGAATGGATATCGAAGCGGTAGCGGAAAATACGCCTCACCTTATTTTTACCGAAGAAATCGATCCTAAAGTTGGTTTACAAGGTTTTCAAGCGCGCAAAATTGCCTTCAACTTAGGTTTAAGTGGCGCGGCTTTAAAAGAAATGGTAAAATTCGTATCGAGCTTATACAGCGCTTACGAGGGCATCGATGCCAGCCTTTTTGAAATTAATCCAGTATTAAAAACATCTGATAATAAAATTTTAGCGGTAGATGCTAAGGTTACTTTGGATGACAACGGTTTATTCCGTCATAAAGATTACGCTGCTTTACGCGATACAAGAGAGGAAGATCCTATTGATGTAGAAGCAGGTGAAGCAGGCTTAAACTTCGTTAACCTTGATGGTAACGTAGGTTGTATGGTAAATGGTGCTGGTTTAGCGATGGCTACGATGGACATCATTAAAATGGCCGGTGGTAACCCTGCTAACTTCCTAGACGTGGGAGGTACCGCTGACGCAGAAAGAGTAGAAAAAGCCTTCCGTATCATCTTACGTGATGATAATGTAAAAGCGATTTTGGTAAATATCTTTGGTGGTATTGTACGTTGCGACCGTGTGGCTCAAGGTATTATCGATGCTTACAAAAACATCGAAAACATTAACATTCCTATCATCGTAAGATTACAAGGAACTAATGCGGTACTAGCGAAGAAGATGATCGACGAAAGTGGCTTACAAGTTCACTCGGCCATCGCTTTACATGAAGCAGCTGCTAAGGTACAAGAGTTGGTGTAAAACCGCTTTTTGGTAAATAGTATAATAGATTTAAAGCCTCAATGAAAATTGGGGCTTTATTTTTTTTCCTCTATGGTCTCGGGAAACTTTAGAAGTAATATTCTTTTCCTTTTCGGGATGGGTTTTTCGGCCGATACTTCTACTCTTATGGTAGATGGGGTATAGATACCAACTGTCATTGCTGAAACTAAAACATCGGGGAAAGTATGGATCACTTCAACGCGGTAATTGGCCGAATCTAAAGTTAGGGAATCTAGGTGCACTTCATTTAAAGCCACTAAGCCGTAAAAAAGGAAATGGCTTTTTTGGGTGTTGATTAAGGTTTTTTCAGTCAATTCCAAAGGACCCACCTTATAGCGCTGGCTAAAGCAAGAGCTAAGCGATAATGAAACGGCGGTTAAAAGTAGTACAGTAAAAAAATGTTTCCTCATGGGGCGAAATTACGAAGCAATATGACGCATTGAGCAATTATATTGCCTGCGCCTCCTCATAATTTGTAATATTTAAGAAATGCGCTTCTTTCGCAAAATGAACGAAGCGTTCCAATGCCTGATTATATTCGGTACCAAGCTGCTGCCAATCTCTGGGCTTGATTTTAATAAATCCTTCTTCATCTAATATTGGTAAAAAGGCATAAATATCCGATAATAAATAAGCATTTACCATGGCAAGTACCGGCTCTAAGCTGGTCATTTTCTCCGTGGCATTGGTATGAAATGTTTGGTAATCGGCTTGCTGATTATAGTGTAGGAGAGATGCCTTACCGCTTGCAACTAATTCGTAAACGGCAGCTTGACTATCTTGCCAAACTTTGCAGTGTCTTTTTAAAACACTGCGATAGCTTTGATCTGCATCACGCTTTAAGGGACTAAAGTTTTGGCAATAGTCTAAAACCAAGGCCTTACTTAGGGCATTAAAAATTTCCTCATTGTGATTCATGTAAAGATTGAACAGAGGATCAATCATGCTCTGGGCGAAATCTTCAATGTTTATATCTTCTCGGTTTAAGTCGCTTACCGTTTGTGCGATTAATTTTTGTGCATCCCTAAGTAGCTCATTGGAGTGAATCTTGGCGGGAGACTTTTGAACTATATTCAAGAAAATCATCTATTTCTTATTTTGCCGCAATGTATTAAATGATAATGTAACTACCTAAAAATAAGGTGTTAAAATATTATAGTGTTGATAATTTAATATTTATACACCTTTATTGCAGCGCTGGTATGGACAGGAGCGTTTTTAATTATTTTAAGCAAAGTGATTTACCATTGATATTAGAGAATGGGAGTGTTTTCTGCTATTGATTCGTGCGCATAGGAACGCGCTTTTTAAGCTGTGATCGTCCCGAAAATCGGCATCAGCTCCCTTGAAAGCAGTGGACTTAAAGCTGAAGCCAGCGCTCTTAGGTAGAGGGAAGGCGCAGAAAAACGCTGTTTAGAAGTGGCTTTTTGTATTGTTTTCCAATTAGTAAAGAAAGGAATACCATTAAAATCGAAAATACGGCGTAGGATCGATCTGCTACAGCCCGCTACAGCTACAGCTCACAGCTGTGCCCTTTCTTTTTATTGAAAATCTACTGATTTTAATATTTAGTCGAACTCAGGTTATTATTTTTGTAAAGAATTTAAATTAATCCTCAAATCTCAAATAATATGAAAGTTACCGTAGTAGGTGCAGGTGCCGTAGGCGCAAGTTGTGCAGAGTACATCGCCATGAAAGACTTTGCTTCTGAAGTTGTAGTTCTTGACATTAAAGAAGGCTTCGCAGAAGGAAAGGCAATGGACCTGATGCAAACGGCCTCATTAAATGGTTTCGACACTAAAATTGTAGGCAGTACGAACGACTATAGCAAAACTGCCAATAGTGATGTAGCGGTGATTACTTCTGGTATTCCTCGCAAACCAGGGATGACAAGAGAGGAGTTAATTAGTACCAATGCTGGTATCGTAAAAACCGTTGCTGAGAATCTTATTAAAGCTTCTCCTAATGTAATTATCATCGTGGTGTCTAACCCTATGGATACGATGACCTACTTAGCACACAAAGCAACTGGTCTTCCTAAAAATAGAATTATTGGTATGGGTGGTGCCTTAGACTCGGCTCGTTTTAAATACCGCTTAGCCGAAGCTACCGGTGCTCCAATTTCGGATATCGACGGAATGGTAATCGGTGGTCATAGCGACACGGGTATGATTCCTTTAACGCGTTTAGCTACGCGTAACTCCATTCCAGTTTCAAGCTTAATTAGCGCTGAGCGCATGGAAGAGGTAAAGCAAGAAACCAAAGTTGGTGGTGCTACCTTGACTAAATTATTAGGAACTTCTGCTTGGTATGCGCCAGGTGCAGCGGTTGCTTCTATGGTTCATGCCATTGCTACTGATAGCCATAAAATGTTCCCATCTTCTTGCATGCTTGAAGGCGAGTATGGTTTAAGCGATATCTGTATTGGTGTTCCCGCAATTATCGGTGCAAACGGGGTAGAGAAGATCGTTGAAATTGAACTTAGCGAAGACGAAAAAGCAGAGCTTCAAGCGAGTGCTGATGCCGTGCATAAAACCAACGCATTGTTATAATTTTTTCTCTTATCATTATAGAAAGACCGCTTTTGCGGTCTTTTTTTTGTGCCAGAGGACACCAATAAAGTAGCTTTTGCAGTCTACTTTTGCAGTCTACTTTTGCGGATATGGAAAATCTAGTTACGCATTGGAATAAGGCTTATCAGAAAGAGAAAGAGAGCTTGGGTTGGTATCAGGCTGAATCGAGCGAAATTTTAAAGCTAATAGATGACTTAGATTTAGAGCCTATGATTCGCATACATATTACGGGTGCGGGACGGACCACTTTGGTGAAGAGTTTAATTAGCCGTTCTTTCCAGCACTTAGTATTAAGTGATATTAGTGATGAAGCTTTACGCTTAATCCAAGAAGAAAACCAAGATACCACGCTCACTCTTATACAAGAGGATCTCGGGGCCCCGCTGGAATTAATGAAGCAAGAACCTTTCGATTTATGGATTGATCGAGCAGTGCTGCATTTTCTTACCGAAGAAAAGCAAGTTCTAAATTATTTCCAAGCGCTTAAGGAAAAGACCCATGCGGGTGCTTATGTTATTCTCGCTCAGTTTAAACCTGAGTTCGACCTAAAATTATAGCCTCAGATTTTCAATAAAAGGAAAAGACTAGTCTGGATCGTGCAGCTGTAGCGGGCTACAGCAAATGAGCTAGATGCAGGATTTTCGCTTTTATTGGAAAAAACTTGTAAGCCTCTTCTAAAAAGCAGTTTTTGGCGCCTTAGCCCTTCGCAATAGCCCGCTATTGCTTCAGTGCTTCGGCTTAAAACCCACTATTTATAAGAGGTCTGAGGCCTAATTTTACGCCGAACTCAGGTTTTAATAAAGAGGGTGCCCTAAAATGCTCGGGCTTGGATGTTCGTCAATACGATTTAGGCATGTATCAACAATACCTTGGCCGCGAATTTAAACTACTTAAGTCCTTTGATTTCCTCTATACTAATCCTAATGGAGATCCGCGACCTTATATTTATGCCCTCTTTCAAAAAATCTAATTTGCCACTTTAAGCACGAGAAAGGATTTCGCTTTTAGTTTGAAATCATAATTTCCTTCTTGGGGACTAAATTCTTGGGCATCTGCCCTGAGCGAAACTAGCTTGGCGGCAGAAGATTGAATTTGAGTGGAATGTGCTTCGTCGCTATTATTAAAAATCACCCAAATTTCCTCTTCTCCGTATTTCCTCCGAAAGCCAAAAAGCTCTTTTTCATCATTAACAAGAATAGTCGCATAGTCACCTAAGCTCAAGGCAAGATGGTTTTTCCGAATAGCAATCATCTCGTGGTAAAAATTCCATAAATCCCAATCGGGGCGAACCGGATCGGGTTTTGCGCGTCTACTTTGATCGGGTAGATACACTTCATCTTCATAAGCAATGTCATCCCAAAGCATGGGTTTGCGATCATCCGGATCATTCGCGCCCCACATACCAACTTCATCGCCGTAATAGATCATGGGCGCTCCCACATAGCACATTTGCATGGCGATAAACAGCTTTTGCAATTCCTTCTCCTCTGCATTAGCGGGCCCCACTTTATAATTGGGGTTTTCGCTCACTTTCGAGAGATTGAAATAAGTTCCCCAATCTCTAAAATTACCGATACCGCGATTTACAATATGCGAAGCCAGTCGATTTACATCGTGGCTGCCGAACAAATTTTGATTAAGGTAGGCCACATCGGGTGGAAAGGCTTTGCGCATACGTGCCAGTTCGGCCTCAAATTCACTAGCGGTACTGCGGTATTTACCAGGATTAAAAAAGAACTCGGTACAAGTGAAAGACCAATTGTAATTCATTTCCGCATCAAATTCATCGCCCGATAGATAAGGAAGTGTTTCTTCAAGCGGACTTACCAATTCGGCGGTAATATAGGGTTCGGGATTAAGGCTTTTTACTAGTAAACGCCACTCTTTCCAAAAGGCATGCTTTACGCAGAAGGCCACATCTAGGCGCCAGCCGTCAATTCCAAATTGCGGACCTTTATTCATTGGGTTCATCCACCTTTGTGTGGCAGCATAAATATATTGTCGCGGCCCATTTACAATACCGTTTTCATCTTCTCTCAACTCGGGTAAAGATTTCACCCCAAACCAACCTTCATAATCGAATTCGTTTTCTTCGGTATTGGGATCATCCCAGCTTTTAATGGTAAACCAATCTTTGTAGAGGCTCTTCTCTTGTTTTTCTCGCACATCTGCAAAAGCGAAACTGTTATGCCCCATGTGGTTGAATACGCCATCAAAAATGATTCGCATTCCTCTGTTATGTACTTCTTCGATAAGCTTTAAGGCCAATAAATCGGCGCTAGTCCAAGCCCAGCTATTGGGGTCGAGCGGGTTTTCTTGGGCTATTAATTTTCGGTCGCCTTCTGGGTCGGGACCAAAATTAGGATCTACGTGATGGTAGGATTCGCCGTCGTATTTGTGCAAAGAAGGAGATTGGAAAATCGGATTGAGGTAAATGGCTGTTATTCCCAATTCTTGTAAATAGTCGAGCTTGTCGATAATTCCCTGTAAATCGCCACCATAGCGCCTTCTAAGTAAATGTTTCCATAATTCAGGCTCCCCATTTTTAAGCTCCCATTCTTGCAACTTATACCAGTCGCTGCCCCAAGGATGAACTTGCCAATGGCGGGGTAATTCTTGCGGATCTGCATAAGCGAGATCCTTTAATTTGGGATCATTACTAGTGTCTCCATTGCGAAAGCGCTCGGGAAAAACTTGATACCAAATTGCTTCTTTGGCCCACTGGGGACTCTGACTTTTCATGGGCTGGAAGTTGAATAGAAATAGCGGGCCGATTAGGGCCAGGGTAAATTTAGCTCTCATGTTCATTTAAAATAAAGAGGCAATTTAAAATTTATGGAGGGATATTCTTAAAAAGATTGCAATAGGCTTGGAAAGCAATTATCTTCGTTAAAAAATTAAACAGGATGAAAGTACTTAAGTGGGTAGTCATTAGTCTAGTTAGTCTAGCAATTTTGCTTTTTGGAGCTTTTCAATATTTGACATACAATACCAAAAAAATGTCTCCCGAGGCTACGGTATCTTTTGTCCAAGGAGATTACGATGTCTCTATTTTTTACAATAGGCCATCGGTTAGGGGCAGGGCAATTTTCGGAAATTTAGTTCCTTATGGAGAAGTTTGGCGCACGGGTGCTAATGAAGCTACCACCTTTACCACTAAAACCGATTTAGAAATTCAAGGCCAGACCTTGCCAGCAGGAAAATACAGCTTGTGGACGATTCCAGGCGCGGAAGAATGGGAAATTATTTTTAATAGTAAAGAGTATCCTTGGGGAGTTAACTTTAATAGTGAAGCCAGTTGGGAGGCGGAGTTTGATGTATTATCAGCCCAAGTCTATTCTGAAAAAGTTCCGAGCATTATTGAGCAGTTTACCATTAGTTTGGTTAAAACAATGGAGGGCTTTGAAATGCAATTAGCTTGGGAGAATCAGCTCGTACGACTGCCTATTAAATAAATATGAATTTGCGTTTATCTGTTTTTGCTACCTTTTTTATTTTATCAGTACTGTGTTCTAAGGCATCTGCGCAAAGCAAGGATAGCCTTGTTTACTTTGAGTGTTTATTCGACTTAGATCGCTTTCAGTTGTCCTCACAGCAGAAGTTGCGGATTGATAGTCTGCTGAAAAAAACACCGGTAAATATTATAAAGAACATTCGTATTTATGGCCATACCGATAGCTTAGCGGATCTTGAGTACAACCGTAAATTGTCGCGTCGTCGGGTCCAGTCGGTGTTGAAATACTTTGTTTTTCAGGGTTTAGACCCGATAAATGCCCAAACGGACTATTATGGCGAGGAAAAGCCTGCCTATAATAACAGCCCGGAAGAGCGTTTCAAAAATCGCAGGGTAGAGGTTTTACTTTCCGTAGATGCGTCTTTATTGCCCATGACGGACCGAAGCTTGAGCGATTACGAATTGAAAACGGGAGATCGCCTACGCATTTCTAATCTCAATTTTGTTCCAAATCAGGCGGTACCTGTATCTACCAGTTTTTCGGCCTTCGAAGAGCTATTGAAGGTGATGAACGAAAACCCTGATTTAGAACTTAGTTTGCGCGGTCATGTTTGCTGCAGCAACGATTTTGAGTTGTCAGTTGCGCGGGCTCGCATGGTTTATGATTTCTTAGTGGAACATGGTATTTCTAAAAACCGACTCGATTACAAGGGCTTTGGCAATAAGGTCCCTCTCTTCGAAGAAGTCGACGATGAATCGGAGGCTTTAAATAGAAGAGTAGAATTAGAGGTTTTGTATAATTCAGAAAGGCGGGTGGATTATTCGACTAAGTCGAAATTGCAGATTAGCGCCCCTCTTATGAATATAAAATTTAATGAAGCGTCGGCACGACTGAGTCCTTCGGGCGATTTCATGCTCACGCTTGTCGCCGAGATGTTAAAAGAGTCGGATGGATTGTTCTTCGAGTTTTCGCTTTATGACAATATTGGCGATGCAATTTTAAGTAGCCAGAGAATGAGTACCCTAGAGAAAACCTTGCGAAAGAAAGGAGTCCCGAATAGAATATTCAAAGTAGAGAAGCTACCCCTGCAAAAATCAATGCCACGAACTCCAGATTACAATTGGATAAGTGTTCTAATTAAAGAAAAATGAAAAAGGAGAACCACTTTTTGTTAATCGATTTTCCCGCAGCAATAAAACATCTAAAACCGAATAGCCCCGCGCAATGGGGGGAAATGTCGGCCATTCAAATGTTAGAGCATCTCCGTAAGGGTTTCGAACTAAGTTTATCTACCGAAAGGTTTGAGGTAAAAACCCCGGTAGAGCACCTGCCTAAAATGAAGGACTTTATACAAAGTGATAAACCCTTGCGACCCTTGGCCACTAAGCCCTATTCTTACGACACTTTACCTGACTTGGCTTTGAATTTCGACGATATGAAAGTAGAGCTAATGCGCAGTATGGTAAAGATGTTAGCGCATTTTGAGAACGAACCGAGTCATCGTTCCATCCATCCATCTTTTGGTGAACTGAGTGTAGAAGAATGGATGCGTTTACATACTAAACATGTTGAACATCACTTGCGGCAATTTGCCTTGATTGAGGCTTAATAAGCATGAAAAAAGCCGGCTCAGATTTCCGAAGAAACAGAACCGGCTTTTCAACCAACCAAACAAAACTTTAATCCTAAGAATCTCTCTTTTCAGACTCTATCTTATAACGATAGAGTGGAGGCTCTGGTATTGCATTAAGGTAACTTTAACACTTGATCAATCAACTGTATTCGACCATTAAATGCGGTGATATCGGTTTGCACAATATGGGCCTCAAAACCAGCGTCATTGCTTACTTTTAGATTGCCATTTGCCAAGGTGATGTAAATATTTTTATTTTGATAAAGCGATTTAATGTTATGCCCATTCAAGGAACTGATATCGTAAGAACCTTGGCTTATATGTTGGGATAATAAATTTTCTAAAACTTGGCTTCCAAACTTTTCAATAAAGTCATCTAAGTCACTGCATCCGCCCTCTTGAAAAAACTGATCAAAAGCCGCATCGTTAGGTGCAAAAAGGGTATACATTTGGTCTTCGCGATTGAGTAAAGAGGCCAATGAGTTGTCGGTAAGCTGTAAAGCTCTTTTTAAAATGCTAAAACTATGGCCATTAGCCGATACTAATTTACTAATGGTAGGAACTTGCATCTTATCATTAGTAATATGTAATATTCCAGCAGGAATGGCAATATCTCGATCTATTAAATTTACATACTGACCATTAAGCGCTAAAATGCTTTTTTCTCTTTGGCTGTAAGTATGAATCTGTTGGCCTAATGGGTTAAAAGCTAGAGTAGGAATATAGGCAGTTTGCATTTGCTCCAGCCTAAGGGCAGATGGAAAGAAATGACAACCTAGCCAAGCCCGGTAAAACTCCGTACCAATAATGGCTTTAAGCTCCGTAAAATTTGCCGCTCCAGCATCTTGCAGGAAATTATTTAATACGGCATTGGTCGGCGCATAAATGGTTATTTCATTAGGACTTGCATTAAGAGTATCTTCGCAAGCAGCAACGGCTTTTGTAAACAGGGAAATGCTCGGAAATTGTTCCAATTGCTGCACCAAATTAACTTTGGTTGGGCTGGAACTAATGGCCTCGCTCTCTTTTTTACAAGCAATAAATGAGATACAAGCAAGTAAGAATACTATTTTGCGCATAGTTAAAATGGTCCTTCAGTAGCCTAACGATTATGTTGACGAATAGGTTGGTATTTTTTATAAAAATTCAATGCTCTTAGAACTAAAAAATATTCACTTCCAATACGGCGAAACCAAAGCCTTAAAAGGAGTAAAATTCAGTCTGAAGCAAGGCGAGAAATTGGGGATTATAGGCGCCAGCGGCTCGGGAAAAAGCACATTGTTGCGCATTATTGCGGCCAAGCAAGTTCCTAATAAAGGAGTTATTTATTACAAGGGAGAAGATCTTAGCTCTTTACGCAATGAACGAGTACCTGGATTTGAGGAAATAGCCTTGATGGATCAAGATTTTAATATCAGTCCTGATCTCAATACAGATGACAATATTCTTCGCTTCGCACGGAAACTAAGCCCGAGCGCTGCAAAAAAATACATTTCTCGGGTACACCGTGCCTTTCATTTGCAATCGTTTAAAGATAAAAAGGTGCGCTATTTATCGGGTGGGCAAAAGCAAAGATTGGCCTTGGCCTGTGCCTTGGTAGCAGATGCACCATTATTAGTATTAGACGAACCTTTTAGTCAACTTGATTATATATTAAAACAAGAGTTAATTGCCTTTGTAGAAGAGCAAGCGCGAAATAAGACCTTATTAATTGTGGGGCATGAGCCTAGCGATTTGATGGCTATTTGCGATCGAATGATTGCAATGAAGGCGGGAAAGGTGGTGCAAGATTCTACGGTGGACGAAATGTATCACTATCCTAAAAACGAGTATGTAGCGCGCTTAAGCGGCTTATGCAATGTACTTAGTGAAGCCGCACAAGATGTATTAAATACAGGTGAAGCCTATGTAAGGCCATCTCATTTGGTGGTAGAGGCTGGGGAGGAATGGCAATTGGAAAGAATTTACTTTTATGGCTATGGCCGCATGGGTTCTTTTCGCTCGCGGCAGATGGGCGAGTTACTAGATGTACAGCTCGGCAATAGCTTCAGCTATCAGCGGGGCCTTAGTTATGGACTGAGCATAAAAAAACCCCAACGCTAGGTCGGGGTTATTTATAGTCAGAACTTAGTATGTGTTATTTTTTAACTTTATCTACAATTGCTTTAAAAGCTTCTGGGTGGTTCATCGCTAAATCGGCTAAAACCTTGCGGTTTAATTCGATTTCTTGTGCTTTTAATAATCCCATAAATGCAGAATACGAAAGACCATATTGTCTGGAACCAGCATTGATACGCTGAATCCACAAAGCACGGAAATTTCTCTTCTTGTTACGACGGTCGCGGTAGCTATAAAGAAGTCCTTTCTCTACGGCGTTTTTCGCAACAGTCCAAACGTTTTTTCTACGACCAAAGTATCCTTTGGCCATTTTCATCACCTTTTTACGGCGAGCTCTTGATGCTACTGAATTTACTGATCTTGGCATAAATGTTTAATTTTTTGTGCAAGGCGCTGTGAACAATTCACAATCTTGGTTGCCTTACCCAGGGTTAATTAATAACTCTAAACTTAATTAGATGGTTAGCTGCTTTTTAATGCTAGCTTCGTCTGATTTATCTACTAAACCAGTGTGAGTAAGATTGCGCTTTTGTTTAGTCGACTTCTTAGTAAGGATGTGACTTTTAAAGGCATGCTTTCTCTTGATTTTACCGGTACCAGTAAGCTTAAAACGCTTCTTGGCACTGGATTTTGTTTTCATCTTTGGCATTACTCTTTCGCTTTATATACAGGTTCTGACTAATCTTATTTCTTAGCGGCAATCATCATAATCATGCGCTTGCCCTCTAATTTCGGTAAACTTTCTACTTTACCAAGGTCCTCTAAATCTTGTGCTAAACGAAGTAAAAGTATTTCTCCTTTATCTTTAAACACAATCGATCTTCCTTTAAAAAATACATAAGCTTTCAGCTTGGATCCTTCTTTTAAGAAGTTTTCGGCGTGCTTGAGCTTAAATTCGTAATCGTGATCATCGGTGTTGGGACCAAAACGGATTTCTTTCACTACCGTTTTTTGAGCCTTCGCCGCAATCTCTTTTTGCTTTTTCTTCTGGTCGTATAAGAATTTCTTGTAATCGATAATCTTTGCTACAGGAGGATCTGCTTTGTCGGTGATAACCACCAAGTCCAGTTCTTTTTCCTGAGCTAGTCGCAAAGCTTCGCTGGTGCTGTACACCGCTGGTTCAATTCCTTCACCCACTACCCTTAACTTGGGGTAATGAATTTTATCATTAATCTTATGCTTATCTTCTTTGGGCTCCATTCTGGGGCCTCTTTTTCTGTGGTGAAATCTCTTAGCCAGAATTATACTATTTAGTTATACTTAAAAATCTTTTTTCTTTATTTACTCAAATTCGCCTATTTCAGCGGCTACCTCGGCATCAATATGTTTGATGAAATCAGCAATTGACATTGAACCTAAGTCGCCTCCGCCATGACGTCTTACTGAAAGGCTTTCGTCTCCTTCTTCCTTCTCGCCCACAATTAGCATGTAAGGAATTTTAGCCACTTCAGCATCTCGAATCTTACGTCCAGTTTTTTCTGCACGTTGGTCAACGAGGGCGCGAAGGTCGTAATTTTTAAGTAAACTAGAAACTTTATTCGCGTAATCGAGGTACTTATCCGAAATTGGCAAGATTGCTATCTGTGTGGGCATGAGCCATAAAGGGAAATTCCCCGCACAATGCTCCAATAAAACCGCGACAAAACGCTCCATACTTCCGAAGGGAGCACGGTGAATCATAACAGGGCGGTGGCTTTCGTTGTCACTGCCTTTATATTCTAACTCAAATCTTTCGGGTAAGTTATAGTCTACCTGTATGGTTCCTAATTGCCATTGTCTTCCCAAGGCATCTTTCACCATAAAGTCAAGTTTAGGACCGTAAAATGCTGCTTCACCGTATTCGACCACATAATCGAGGCCTTTTTCTATCACGGCTTCCTTAATAGCATTCTCTGCTTTTTCCCAATTTTCATCCGAACCAATATACTTACTCCGGTCTTCTTTATCGCGTAAAGATACCTGTGCGGTAAAATTTTGGAAATCGAGGGTTTTAAAGATATAGAGTACTAAGTCTATTACTTTTTGAAACTCATTTTTCAATTGATCGGGCGTACAGAAAATGTGCGCATCATCTTGGGTAAAACCGCGTACACGGGTTAATCCATGCAGTTCGCCACTTTGCTCATAACGGTAAACCGTACCAAATTCGGCGTAGCGAATAGGCAAATCGCGGTAGGAGCGTGGACTGCTTTTATAAATCTCGCAGTGATGCGGACAGTTCATGGGCTTTAATAAATACTCCTCGCTTTCGTCGGGAGTACGAATGGGTTGAAAGCTATCCTTTCCGTATTTCGCGTAGTGACCACTGGTAACATAAAGTTCCTTATTGCCAATATGCGGCGTAATTACGGGAGAATAACCTGCTGTGCGCTGCGCCTTCTTTAAAAATTGCTCTAAGCGCTCTCTAAGTTCGGCGCCTTTGGGTAACCATAACGGTAAACCCTGACCTACTTTTTGGGAGAAGGTAAAAAGCTCAAGCTCTTTACCTAATTTGCGGTGATCGCGGCGTTTCGCTTCTTCTAAAAGCTCTAAATACTCGGTTAAAAGTGATGCTTTAGGGAAGGAAGTTCCATAAACGCGACTAAGCTGAGGGTTCTTTTCATTACCTCTCCAGTAGGCGCCCGCAACACTCATTATTTTTACCGCCTTAATAAAGCCAGTATTGGGTATATGTCCACCACGACAAAGGTCGGTGAAGTCTGCATGATCACAGAAGGTAATAGTGCCGTCTTCTAGGTTTTCGATTAGCTCGGTTTTAAAAGGATTGCCCTTGTAAAAATCTAGCGCATCCGCTTTGCTAATCGCACGTAATTTGAATTCCGATTTTTGACGGGCATTTTCAAGCATCAGCTTTTCCACTTTGGAAAAGTCTGCTTCGCCAAATTCCTGTCCTTTAAAATCTACATCGTAGTAAAAACCATTATCGATTGCCGGACCAATGGTTAGTTGAATTCCTGGATAAAGTTGCTCTAAAGCTTGTGCTAAAAGGTGAGCCGAGGAGTGCCAAAAAGCGGTCTTGCCTTCGGGATTATCCCAAGTATATAATACTAAAGACCCATCTCCCGGAAGGGGATCATTTACCTCTACCGTTTTCTCGTTAAAGCTGGCAGATAAAACATTTCGTGCCAAGCCTTGGCTGATACTTTGCGCAACATCAAAAGCGGAACTGCCGTCCTCAACTTCCTTAATACTGCCATCGGGTAAACTAATCTTAATCATTTGCTCTTTTTTGGGCCTGCAAAGATAAGAAGCCTCTGTGTATTAGCGCCTCATTTAGGCGGGAGAGTATTTGTTTTTTAAATAGTCGCAAGAATCCTTTAGCAAATTGAAAAGAACTTTCTCATCAATATCGGCTAAGGATTTAACATATAGGCACGATTTGCCTGTCTTGTGCTTGCCAATTTGCTTAAGATAGTCTTCATAATTGCCAAAGCCAGTCATTATATAGAGGCTAAGTTTACCTTTGCGGGGAGCGAAGCCACAGAGCATCCAGTCTAAGGCGCGACCGCTTTCGTAAACCAAGCGGTATTTCCCAAAGCCAATAATACTGTCGCCCCACATCTTTGCCTTCGCCCCA
Organism: uncultured Schleiferiaceae bacterium; assembly: GCA_963974215.1. Lineage (GTDB taxonomy): Bacteria > Bacteroidota > Bacteroidia > Flavobacteriales > Schleiferiaceae > Croceimicrobium. The sequence continues at coordinate 180,105 of CAXBBL010000004.1, forward strand.
GATGCTTTTTCAAACAGGGTAATTAACTTTTTACAATCCGCCTTTTGATTTTCATCACTTAAAGATTCCAAAAAAAGGTTGGGGTCATTTGTGTTTTCACTGGTCTTGATTTCCGCCATGATATTCTTTTTACTAAAATGGAATATTATATTCGAAGTTGACACAAACCATAAGAACCTAATCTTGTTGATTAATTATTGGTGCTACAGGCCTGCGACAAGTTTAGGATAATTTAAATTAGCCAGATATTTTCAGAATGACTAAAGATAAGATTTTAGCGCAATACAATAAAATGAGTGAGCAAACTTTAATGCAAACTCTAGATATTGAATATACCGATGTAGATCCAATTGAAGGAATGCTGCAGGCTAAAATGCCAGTAAACGCTCGTGTTCATCAGCCTATGGGACTTTTACACGGGGGGGCCAATGCCGCTTTAGCAGAAAGCTTGGGCTCTGCCGCAAGTGTTTTATTTATTGATCCTGAAAAGTCAGCAATACTAGGCATTGAGCTCTCATGCAATCACTTGCGTTCTAAAAAAGAGGGTTATGTAATTGGGACGGCTAAAATTTTACACAAGGGACGCAGTACCCATTTATGGGAGATTAAAATTTGTGATGAGGAAGGTCGATTACTCTCGCATTGCAAGCTCACTAATATGATAATGCCCCTGCGAAAAGTCAATTAATGTCCTATTTTACCTCTTCCTTTTTGGTGCTTAAAAAAGCACACGAACAAGCCCAGCATTATCGAGAAGTAGATGAATCGGAGCTGGAGTTCCACTTTGTTGATTTTCAGCAAAAAAAGCCAATTCGGTTGAAAGTTGAATTAACCGCATCATCGCATTTTGAGCAATGGTTTTATCAAAAGGCCCCGGCAATATTATCCTCTGATCAGTACTTTAAGTCGCTGGAGCGATTGCTTACTTATCTTGCGAAAGCAGAACAAAACAAAGTGGTTTTTAGTCGCGCACAACTTTTCGATTTAGCCTTAAAACCTTTAGAATTATTCGAGAAACTTTGCAAAGCCTATCCTGCGGCAACGGTTTATTTATTTAGCCATCCCACTTGTGGTACATGGCTTGGTGCGAGTCCAGAAACGCTGCTTACCTTTAAGGGCCAAGTATTGGAAACAGCTAGCTTGGCGGGAACATTAGCCTATAATGAGTCGGTTAATTTTGGCGAAAAAGAAAAGCTAGAACAGGATATTGTTACCAATTATATAATTGAAACTTTGAACTCAGTGCCTGGTATTTCGCATTTGGAGAAAAGTCAACGGCAGACAGTCCGTGCAGGTAATTTAAAGCATTTATTTACGGCCATTAAGGGGCGAAGTATAGCACCTCTTCCGCTAGATGCGCTTTTAGAGAAACTTCATCCTACCCCAGCAGTAGCAGGCAACCCTAAGAATGAAGCCTTAGAATTAATTACCGCTCTTGAACAATACGACCGTAGTTATTACACGGGTTATTTCGGCCTAAAAAAGGAAAAGGAAGGTCATTTTTGGGTTAATTTGCGCTGCGCTCAGATAATAAGCTCTGGGCAAATCTGTCTCTATGCTGGTGGCGGAATTATTTCGGCAAGTGAGCCCCAGTTGGAATGGCGTGAGACGGAGAGTAAAATGCAGACCATTTTAAATGTAATGCGATAAAATGCAGAAAACATCTTCTTTATATAATGCACGTTTACTAGCTTTTCTATTAAACGAGCATGGCATAAAAAACATTATTGTATCCCCTGGTTCGCGCAACGCTCCTTTAATTATAGCCTTGCGCGCCTATGATTTTAACTTCTATTCGATTCCCGATGAGCGGGCGGCAGCTTTTAGTGCTTTGGGAATGGCTTTAGAGGACGGAAAGCCTGCGGTAGTTATTTGTACAAGCGGATCGGCTGCCGCAAATTACTTTCCGGCGGTAAGCGAAGCTTTTTATCAGAAAGTACCCCTATTACTGATCACCGCCGATCGACCAAAAGAGTGGATTGGGCAGGGAGCGGGGCAAACTATTCAGCAAGAGAATATTTATGGATCGCATGTCCTGCATGCCTCTAATTTATTGCGGGAACCTCAGGATGATTTGGCTAAAAATTACAATCAGCGTATTGCCAATGAGGCTTTAATTAAATCGTTAAAAGGCCCAGTACATATCAATGTTCCTTTTGATGAGCCGCTTTACGATACCATAGATCTAAAGAACGAAGACTTTAGGCTAATAAAGGAGTTAGGAGGGGAGTCAGTTTTAAGTGAAGCAGATTGGCAGTTTGTAAAACCTTTGTATAAAAAGGCCAATAAGGTTTTAATAATTGCAGGGCAGGCTTCCGCGGATGGGGCTTTAAAAGAAACTTTAAAAAATCTTTTGGCCAAGCCAGGACATTTACTGTTTACCGAAACCTTAAGTAATCTAAATGATATAAGCGGCGTACACAGCATCGATAGGTTGATTAATACCATTGACGAGGAGCAAAAGCAATTTTTACAGGCCGATTTGGTCATCAGTTTCGGCGGTGAAATTGTAAGTAAAATGTTGAAATCTTATTTGAAAGATTTTAAGCCAAAAGCCCATTGGCATCTCAGCGAAAGCGATTCCCTAATCGACACCTTCCAAGCGCTTAGCCTTAATTTAAAAACTAGGCCTTTAGAGTTTTTTAAAGGTTTAAATGCAATTGATTATAGTGGCGATTTAAGCTGGACCAAGGAAATATTAAATTGGGATACTCTAAAATTTAAACTTCATCAAAAGTATTGGCAAAAGGCACCTTACAGCGATTTTAAAGTATTCGGCCACATTTTGCAACTCTTGCCCGAAAATAGCCTTTTCCATTGTGCCAATAGTGCCAGCATTCGTTACGCCCAACTCTTTAATCAGAGGCCGTATATATTGCATTACGCAAATAGAGGAACCAGTGGAATAGACGGCTCTACTGCTACTGCGATGGGTCATGCTTTAAATAGCGATAAAACGGTTTGCCTGGTTACGGGCGATATTGCTTACCTCTACGACAGTGGGGCTTTTTGGAACGATAGCTTACCCGATAACTTTAAAATCATCATTTTAAACAATGGGGGAGGAAATATTTTCCGTATCATAAAAGGACCAGAAAATAACACCGATTTTGAGCGATTTCAGGAAACGCAACATAATTTAAATCTAGCAGGAATAGCAGAGACTTATAATATTAACCACTCTGTTATATCTTCTGAAGATGCCCTTGACGCAGCATTGAAGAAATTATTTGCTCAGAAATCAACTGCCATTCTAGAAATTCAAACTCCCTCGGTGGCTAGTCCGCAAGTATTAAAAGACTACTTTCAATATCTTAAAACAAACTGAAATGATTTTTGAAAACTTGAAAATCGATATTGACCAGATCCCCGTGCTAGAACAGGAGGATTTTGAGCCCTTGCGGGAAGACTATCTTTACATGCGCATTAGTAGTAGAATTTTGTTCCTTCTTTTTGCTTCTGGCGTAGGTGCTCTATTTAGCCTATTTGCTCAGCTTTATTTTGGTTATTGGTTATATCCTATCTTGACCCTTATGCTTTTTGTATTAATTTATGAGCCTTTAGCCTTTAAAGTGAAAGGATACTTATTACGCGATCACGATGTTTCCTATAAAACGGGGCTATTATTTTTTCGCCAAACCACTGTCCCTTTTAATCGCATTCAGCATTGTGAGTATAATCAGGGATTACTCGGGCGACTCTTCGATATTGCCTCTGTAAAAGTTTTTACAGCGGGCGGAAATACCAGCGATTTAAGCGTAAAAGGATTAAGTAAAGAAAGAGCGATTAAATTGCGTGACCACATTACCAAGCTGAGCAGCGCCCATGAATAATTTGGAGCTTATTAAGCCGCAACGCCAATCTATATTAGGAGTAGCGGTGATATTTTTTAGCAATCTGCGAAAAGCCTTCAACTTTTTTCTAGCGGTGGTATTCGTTAATCTGGGTACCAAGTTCAGAATACTTAGTCTGGGTTTAGAAGAATGGGCCTATATTTTATCGGCTGTCTTCTTGGTGATTAGTTATTTGCAATACCTCAAATTCACCTTTTATATTAAAGGCGATAACTTCGTGATTGAGAAGGGTGTTTTAAGTCAGGAAAAAATCAATGTCCCATTCGCGCGCATCCAAACCGTAAATACCCACCAGAATATTGTACAAAGAATTTTGGGGGTAGTAGGACTTAAAATAGATACAGCGGGTAGTATTCAAAATGAAATTCAAATTCCGGCTCTAAGTAAGAAGCACGCGCAACAATTACGCGAGTACTTAATGGAGCGCAAGTATGAATTAAAGGAGGAAGATGCGGCCCAAGATCTTGATGAAGCAAGGGTTGATCCATCAGCCGGCGATTCTTTTGACAATCTGAAAATTGATTCGAAGCCCATCCTTGAGCTTAGCATTAAGGATTTACTCCTCGTGGGTTTAACTCAGAACCATTTTCGTTCGGGCCTTTTTCTTTTTGCCATAGTTAACGGCTACGTTTGGCAGTTTGAAGATTTCCTTTTAAAACCTTTTGAATCCTATTTAGAAGAAACGGCACAGAGCTTCCTGACTCAGTGGATTATATTATTGCCTTTCGCAATCCTAGTTTTTTTAATTATTTCGGTTTTAGCTTCTTTGGTAGGAACGGCTTTAACCCACTTTCAGTTTAAGTTTTTTCTGGGAGAGGATGGCATGCGCATGAGTAGTGGTTTAATATCCAAAAATACCTTTAATGTGCCTTTCGGCAAGATTCAGTATTTCAAATGGGAGTCCAACCCATTACGGGCTTTAATCGGCTATTATACTTTAAGAATTAAGCAGGCCGGAACAGAGGCAATTAACGATCGGAAGTTAATATCCATACCTGGTATCCAGGCAAGAAGCTTAATTAAAGTTTTAAATCGGCAATATCCCGATCGAAAGAAGATGGCTTATCAATCCTTCCAAATTAATAATCTCCTTTTTATCCAATTGGCAGTTTGGCTTGGCTTGATTCCCAGCCTTCTGGCGCTAGTCTTTAACTTTTTTCTGATAGAGATTCTTTGGATTTACCCTCTGATTCTATGCTATTTAGCATTGGTGTTGTTTTTTAGTTATCGCTATTTTTTGTCTTATAAGGTAAAAGTTAATCCCGATTTTACTTTAATTAAGCGCGGTTGGGTTTTCCCTACTACCTTGCTAATTCCCAATTATAAATTGCAGAATATCAGCTTAAAGCAGAGTATTTTTCAAAAGAGAAGAGCAATAGCTAGTTTGCAACTATATACGGCGGCGGGAGGAGAGAATATTTCTCATTTACCTTATAATGAGGCGCATGAGCTTTATAATTATTTACTATTCTGTATAGAGTCAAGTAAGCTAAAGTGGATGTAAGTCTTGACTTATATTTGCAGCAAATTAATTGAATGACCGATTTAAGAGTTTGGGTTAAAGCCGCTCGTTTACGCACTTTGCCATTGGCATTCGCCAGCATTGTTTTAGGCACAGCACTCGCTGCTGCCCGCGGTCATTTTGACGGCCTAACTTTTTTTCTCGCTTTACTTACTACTTTGTTTTATCAGGTTCTTTCGAATTATGCCAACGATTATGGCGATGGGGTAAAAGGCACAGATGACAATAGAGTAGGAGAGCAGCGCGCTATTGCTAGCGGTTTAATTTCGGCCTCTTCGATGAAGAAAGCAGTGCTAATCTTTGCGCTTTTATCTTTTATTTCGGGTACTGCATTAAGCTTTTGGGCCAGTAGAAATGGTAGTATATTAATCGCCTACTTTTTTACGGCCTTAGGACTCTTGGCAATATTGGCCGCCATTAAATACACTGTTGGTAAAAAAGCTTATGGCTATAGCGGCTTTGGAGATCTATCTGTTTTGGTGTTTTTTGGCTGGGTAGGAGTAGGGGGAAGCTATTTCTTACAGACCTTAGTTTGGAATTTTCAGGTGCTACTGCCAGCAAGCGCGGTGGGTTTTTTAGCCATGGCAGTTTTAAACCTTAATAATATGCGTGATCTCAAAAGCGATAAAAAGGCGGGTAAAAACACTTTAGCCTTAAAGTTGGGTTTGGCGAAAGCAAAAATCTATCACGCCCTATTGCTTATTTTAGCCTTTGATTTTGCTTTTGTGTATAACCGTTTAAACCCAGGTTCATTATGGCAAAACCTTTATTTTTTAAGCATCCCCCTTTTAATTATAAACTTACTTAAAGTGCGTAAAGCCAATGAGGCAAAGGATTTTGAGCCTCTATTAAAGCAAATGGCTCTTACTACCTTGTTTTTTGCAATTACTTATGGAGTAGGGAAAATTATATGATTGCTTATTGGAAAAAATACACGCTTAACTTTAAAAACCCGGCGGGTACTAGCAGAGGGGTGCTTAATACGAAAGACTCTTACTTTATCTTTTTAGAGCGTGATGATAAAAAAGGTATTGGAGAATGTGGAATTCTACGCGGACTAAGTGCGGATGATAGACCCGATTATGAAGTAAAGTTAAGTGAACTTTGTCGCAATCTAGAGGAAAATCCTGACACTAAATGGGAAGATTCTTTAAACGAATGGCCCAGTATTAAGGCAGGCTTAGAGATGGCTCGCTTAGATATGCGTTCGGAAAACCACATACTTTTCCCCAGCGATTTCACCGATGGCTATGAACGCCAATCTATAAATGGATTAGTTTGGATGGGTGATTTAGATTTTATGAAAAGTCAGATTCGCTCAAAAATTGAGGCTGGCTTTTTGGTCCTTAAAATGAAAATCGGCGCTATTGGTCTAGAGCAGGAGTTACAAGTTTTAAAAGACATTCGCAAAGAATACAGTCCAGCTGAATTACAATTACGCGTAGATGCCAATGGGGCTTTCAATCCAAAAGAAGCTTTGGGTATTTTAGATCAACTAGATCAACTACGAATTCACTCGATAGAGCAACCTATTAAGGCGGGACAAATTAAGGACATGGCTTATCTATGTCAAAATTCACCGATGCCCATTGCTTTAGACGAAGAACTTATTGGAGTTTTTAAAGAGGAGGAAAAACTGAAATTACTCGACGATATAAAACCACGCTTTATCATTCTGAAACCTAGTTTTTTAGGTGGCTTTAAGGACTCGGAGAAATGGATAGATTTTGCTGAGGAGCGTGGTATTGGTTGGTGGGTAACCAGCGCTCTAGAAAGCAATTTAGGCCTTAGCGCAATATCGCAGTGGAACTATAATTTATATGGGCATTTGGCCTCTGGCTTAGGCACAGGAAGCCTCTACACCAATAACTTTAATAGCCCACTAGAAACGATACGCGGCACTATTGCTTATAATCCAAATGGAGTTTGGGATTTAAAGGACTTCGATAAGAATTAGGGAAAAAAGAAAAGCGCCGCAGGGAAACGACGCTTTCTAACTAAACAGGGTACTTTGGTTAGTAATAACCAATCTATAAGGAACTATACTCTAAAGACGGCTGCGCTGTTTAAAAGGTTGGGAGTTCATGCGAAAAAAATCAAATAATATTCTAAGTAATTGAAAATCAATATTGAAAATATTAATTCAAATCAATATTTAAAGGATATCACTCGCTTAAAGGAGCAATGGTTTTCTGATGATCCTGAGTTTTTGGTACATACCTCTGGCAGTACAGGGAAGCCGAAAAGTATCTCTCTTCAAAAGGAACACATGCGAAACTCAGCCTTGGCTACCTTAAAGTTTTTAAAAATAAAAGAAGGAGACCCTGCACTGCTATGTTTACCTGTCGATAAAATTGGTGGTATTATGATGTTCGTACGTGCCGCTGTAGCCTATTTAGATTTAACCATTGTGGAGCCAAGCAGCAGCCCATTTGAGAAGCTCGATTCCAAGCTTAAATTTGCGCTTAGCGCTATGGTGCCACTGCAAATTTCTCATTCTCTGCCTTTTCTTTCTAAAGCAGGTAAACTAATTGCTGGCGGCGGACCGCTTTCCCCTCAGTTAATCCTTAAAATTAAGGAGCAAAAAGCCCAGGTATGGCATAGCTACGGTATGACTGAGACGATTTCCCATATCGCTCTTCGGCAGATAAGTCCTGTGCTTTCTCCTGCTTTCAAATTATTACCTGGTGTAAGCATCAAATTGAATTCAGATGCTTGTCTTGCGATAAGCGCGCCTGCTATAGGAGTAGAAAATTTGCAAACCAAAGACCTTGTGAAATTAATTGGTAAGGACCAATTTCTCTGGAAAGGGCGTCTGGATAATGTGGTTTTAAGCGGAGGCCTCAAGCTTTATCCAGAGGAGTTAGAACAGAGAATTGATTTAAAGGAGAACTTTATTTTAGCCGGTCGTGAAGATCCTAGTTTAGGACAAGAGTTACTGCTAATTATAGAATCAGAAAAGCCATTAGCTGAAAGCTATTTAACTGCTTCACTGGCCAACTTAGCTCGTTTGGAAAGACCGAAAGAAATACTTTACACGGGAAGCTTTATCTACACCAGTAATGGAAAAGTTAAACGCTCGGAAACATTAAGCAAGGCTCTTGCGCTTGGACCAAATAAAGGCCAAGCTTAAACCGGCAATAATATGCCAGATTCCCCACCAGGCAGTGAGTAAGGCCATGCCTCCCAGTCCTTCGAAAAAAGCAAATATGATTACCAGACCTAATCCTGAGTTCTGAATTCCCGTTTCTATCGAAATTGTCCGTTTATCCCTTCTGCTTAAAGCAAAAATTTGTCCTAAACCATAACCCGAAGCAAGGGCAATGGCATTATGAACAAGCACTAAAAGAGCCACTGCGTGAATGTATTCTAAAAATAGATCGTAGTTTTTACTAAAAGCGATTACCACAAATGCGATAAAGATTAAAATACTGGCTAGCCTAAAAATGGGACTAATTTTCTTCGCTGACCTTTCTTGCCATTTACGGTAGGCTAAGCCTGCTAAAAGAGGAAAGAGCACAATGGTAAATATAGTTTTAATCACCGCCCACTCATCTAGATTAATATCGGTAAGGAGCGCCATCGTTGGCGGATAAAGTGATGCGTATAGTTTAAAGTTGAGCGGTGTCATGATTAAACTTGCGAAAGTGGCCAAAGTGGTTAGGCCTACAGACAGGGCAGTATTTGACTTACTTAGATGGCTCATAAAATTTGAGATATTACCCCCTGGGCAGGCGGCTACTAATATCATTCCCATTGCGATACTGGCCTGGGGTTGCCAAACGAAAATGAGTAGGTAGGTGAGGAAAGGAAGTACAAGAAACTGCGATAAAAGTCCAACTAAAGCAGCTTTAGGGTTTTTAATTAATATTTTGAAGTCATCAGTATCAATGTCTAAGGCAATTCCGAACATGATTATCCCGAGACAGACATTTAACAAAAACAGAGAGTCTGGGCTAAAATTTAAGCGCAGTGCATCTAAAGTATTAGGCATTTTTCTTTGATTGGTGCCCGAAGATAGCTAGACTGAAATTTTCAGCCAATTTATTACGATTTTTTAGAGCTAAGCGCTCTACTGATTTCAAAAACGGCGGGACAGAGACTGGCATTTTTTTCAGTCAAAGCTAAGATTTGATGCATTTTGAAACGGTCTGTATGGGGATATTCGCGGCAGGCTTTAGGACGGATATCATATACGCTGCAATAGTTATCTGCGCCAAGAAAGGGACAGGGTACACTTTTTAAAACCATATCACCATCCTCATCTAAGCGTAAGTATTGGTCGCTGAACTGCGCAGGCTTTAAACGAAAATGTTTGGCTAAACGAGTGATGTCACTGGGGGTGAAAAGGGGGCCGGTGGTTTTACAGCAATTGGCGCACTTCAAGCAATCTATCTTTTGAAACGCCTCATCATGCGCTTGATGGAATTCCCGATCAAGGTCTTTAGGTTTGAGGCGTTTTAAATCTTTAAAGATCTTTTTGGTTTCGCCTTTTTGCTGCAGAGCTTTTGCACGAAAAGCATCTAAATCGTATTGATCCATAGCTATTTACCTCGGCCTTGTAAAACTATTATTACGGTGTATATTAAGATTTTGATATCGTTTAATAGACTCATGTTTTCGATATAAATCACATCAAATTTTAGCCTTTCTACCATTTCTTCTACATTTTCGGCATAACCAAACTTTACCATTCCCCAAGAGGTGATACCTGGTTTTACCTTTTGCAAATGGCGATAATGTGGCGCCTGCTTACTGATCATCTCCATATAATACTTACGCTCTGGACGAGGACCAACAATAGACATGTCCCCTTTTAAAACATTAAAGAATTGGGGAAGCTCATCTAAACGATATTTCCGCATAATTCTACCCCAAGGGGTAATTCTATCGTCGTTTTCACTGCTTAATTGCGGTCCGTTTTCTTCGGCATTTACTACCATCGAACGAAATTTGAACATCTTAAATTGCCGCCCGTGAATTCCCACGCGATTTTGCACAAAAAAGATTGGTCCCTTATCGCTAAACTTGGTAATAAGCATTACCGTAATTAGAATTGGCGAAAGTATTATAAACACTAGAATGGAGGCGAAAATATCAAAGAGGCGCTTCAGTACCATTTGCCAACCTGGCATTAATTGATGGTTTATCTCAACCAAGGGAATAGAGCGCATAGATTCCATACGCACCTTTCCCGAGATAATATCGTAGGTATCGGGGATCATTTTGATTTTCACCGAAGTATCCTCGAGGTTATTTACAATTTCCTCTAAACGATGGTGTTCGGAAGATTCGATTGCTATAATTACTTCTTCAACTTCGTATTGCGCAATAATTTCGGGTAACTCGAGGTGATTGCCGAGATGCTCGAGGTTTTTCTCTAGCAGAAAGCGAATATTATTATCCACGCTGGCAAAACCCACGAAATTATGTCCTGTTTTACGGTTACTACGTGATTCTAATCTAGCATAAAGATCCGCCGCCTTGGCATTGCTTCCAATCATTAAGGTGTTAAAAGCAATTTTTCCGCTGCGTGTGCGGTAGGCCGTGCGTGTGCTAATTAGAGATCGGAAAAGGGCAGTGATAAAAAAGTGAGCTCCAAAATAAACCAAAAAGCCGCGGTAGTAATCGGTATAGTTAGAAACACTATCGTCGAGAATTAAAGCGAAAAAGATAAATATGCTTCCTAAAAAGCTGGTGTTAAAAGTGTAGAAAAGATCTTTCAGGCGTGATCGGCGGTAAATATCTCGATAAAAGTCAGTAATGATATAAACCATTAGCCAGAAGAAAGGAATCGTAACTAAGCCGATATAGTAATTTGGCGTGAACTCTAAATTTGTTAGTCCAAACATTTCCGATTCTACCACTAATTTACGGAAGACAAAAAGAGTAGTATAGGATAAAACTGCGGCGATTACATCCCAAAACTGATACTTAAAGACTTGTAAACGTTGGTTCTTCATCTATTCGTAAATCAGTTTGATATTATCCAAATAAATTCTGGCTTCGGAAACATCGGAAGGCTTTCTTGCCGTTATCAATACTTTATAGCCGCTAGCTCCCGGAAAAGCTTGAAATTCGGTAATGAGGTTTATATAAATTTTACTCCATTCTTCTTTCGGGTAAACCACTGTGGTTACATCTTGCGCATCTCCTGTAGGGAAATCGGCGATCAGCCCAAAGCCAACATTGATATTGGTTTTATAGCTAACTTCTAAATAAATATTTTGCGCACCGCGCGTTAAGTTATAGGCTACAACAGAGGAGAGCTCTACAAAGGGATTATCGTCGTCTAAAATTATAAGCCCCGAGTTGCTATTGGGCTCTGGCGTAGTACTGCCATAAGGAGTAAAAGTAAAAATGCTATCTGGATCATCAGTTTTAAAGATACCGGTATCACTAAATAATGTACTCTCGAAATTTAAACCTGGATCGTCGAAGTCTTCAACCACTACCAGATTAAAATTGTCACGATAAGTAACGGTTAACTGCTCGTCTGTTAATACAATGGTATCTAATTTCCCAGGAGAATTAGGGTTTACTACATCAGTATAAATAGGAGTGAAGGCATCATTAATTGAGCGAAAGGAAGCAATACCATTTGTGTTAATCCCAGCATAAAGTATCAGTTCGTTTACGCCTTCATTTAAAATAACGGGAATGGTTGCAGGCATTTCATACGCTCCTACGGGCTCTTGGTTGGCATAAACGTAAACCGTAGTGATAGCTTGGTGCGCACTACCTTCTTCGGTGAAATCGGTTTCAAGATGAATAGCATCTATTTGCAAGTAAGTAGGCTTTTTTGCCTCATCTTGATCGCAAGCAGAAATAGCAAATAAAGCTCCCAGAGAAGCTAAAGTGAATAGTCTTTTAAACATCTACCTTTTTAGGTAATTTGGTTGTGGTTCAAATCGATTTTTTGCAAGATTTCATGTGCTACCTGCAGGGCTTTGTAACCGTCTTCTAAACTAACGCTCACATCTACCTTTTTATTGATTGCGTCGGCAAAAGAACGCAATTCTTCTTGAATGGCATTGCTGGCTTTACTTTCCGGCTTTTCGAAATAGATTTGACGCTTTTCGCCGTCGTTCAATTCCATAATCATGGCGTAGGGGTCGGACTCATCTACATCCTTTTTCATGCGAATCACTTCGCTTTCTTTAGTGAGGAAGTCGATACTGATATAGGCATCCCTTTGAAAGATGCGAGTTTTACGCATGTTTTTTAGCGAAATTCGACTAGCGGTTAAGTTTGCCACTGCTCCATTATCGAACTCAATGCGTGCATTGGCTATATCTGGACTATTGCTTAAAACGGCAACGCCACTGGCATGGATTTTTTTTACGGGCGACTTTACCGTTCCCAAAACAATGTCGATATCGTGAATCATTAAATCTAAAACCACTGGAACGTCTGTTCCACGCGGATTAAATTCGGCAAGACGATGCGTTTCTATAAACAAGGGATTGTTGATGGAGTCTTTCACTGCAAGGTAAGCGGGATTGAAGCGCTCTACGTGGCCTACTTGTGCCTTAACACCCGCTTCTTCGCAAAGTTTTATTAGCTTTTTCGCTTGTTCAGGTGTTTCGGTTATTGGCTTTTCAATAAAAAAGTGCTTTACTTTTCTGGCGGCTAAAACGGCCAACTCAAAGTGATTTAAGGTAGGCGTTACAATATCTACCACATCAACTGCATCAATTAAGGCTTCTACGGAAGTAAAAGCGGTAATATTTAACTCTTTCGCTATTTCTGCAGCGACCTCTTCGCGCGGGTCGAAAAAACCTACTAATTGATAATGAGACTCTAGATTGAGGATGCAACGCAGGTGAATTTTACCTAAATGCCCTGCTCCTAAAACGCCGATTTTTAACATGCTGAAATTTTGTGCTGTAAAAATACTATATCAAGCGGGGAGAGGCGTGGTTTTTAATTAATAAGTGTTCACAAAAAACTGTTTATTTTCTTTAAAACTTCTGGTGAGGAATCGAGCAAATATTAGCAATTTCGCCAAGTGAATGATTTGCCCCGCCATAGAGGAATGCGCAACAAGCTCGTTAAGTTGCTTATTGAAAAAGGTATTCGCGATCGCTTGGTCTTAAAAGCGATTGGTACCGTGCCTCGTCATTTGTTTTTAGATAGTGGTTTTGAAGACTTTGCTTATCAAGATCGGGCTTTTCCAATCGGGGCCGATCAAACCATTTCTCATCCTTATACGGTAGCTTTTCAAAGTGAAAAACTGGGTTTAAAAGAAGGCGATAAAGTTTTAGAGGTAGGCACGGGTTCGGGCTATCAAGCGGCAGTTTTAGTAGCCATGGGTATAAAGGTTTACTCTATTGAAAGGCAAAAGGAGCTTTTCGATTTTAGTAAAATGATGCTTAGTAAAATGGATTATAAGCTGAACCAAGTTTTTGGTGATGGCTACATCGGTTGGCCGCAATATGCTCCTTTTGACGGAATAATCGTTACCGCAGGCGCTCCTTATATTCCTAAACCGCTATTGGCCCAGCTTAAAGTTGGGGCGCGATTAGTTATTCCCGTAGGCGATAAAGAGCAACGCATGAAAGTGATTACACGCAATAGCGAAGATGACTTTTCGGTAGAAGATCACGGAGATTTTCGCTTTGTGCCCATGCTACAAAAGCGTAACTCTTAAAACTCTTCCATAATTGGTGGGCCAAAAAAGCCCAATCCTCGACCATTATAAAAAAGTTCGTAGTGTAAGCTTACCGTACTTTGCATACCCTTATAGGAGTACAAAAAGCGCATTTCGGCTTGATAGGTATTTTTGAAATTGGCTTTCGCCTGATAAGAAGAGGACAGATACTCGGCCTCTGCACCATCGTGTGCTTCTAAATAATATCGCTCAACTAAAAGTCCCAGTTTCTTGTGAAAGAGTTCATATTCTAAACCATATTTGGCTTCGATATCGTATTTGTATTCTTCCTTTTCGCTGTAAGTCCAGTTTTGCTGATCTACCATTTCACGGTAGGTTTTAATACGGATATACTCTAAACGGGGTAACTCGCTTGTATCGGTTAGTAAGACTAACAAGTCTTGGGCTACTTTTTCAAAATCGGCATCACTTTGCGCCTTTAGACCTTGTAAGCCACAGATGAGCAATAAGCTCAGTAGTACTTTTCTCATGAATTATCACCGTCAAAAAGATTACCAATTCCCCCTAAAATACTGCCTTCGCCTTTGCTCTTGCCATTCATTTTGGGTGCAGAGGAAATGACCCTATCGGCCAAGCGACTGAATGGAAGAGATTGAATAAACACCTTACCTGGTCCGCGTAAGCGTGCAAAGAAAACTCCTTCACCGCCAAAAATAGTATTGCGTAAACCACCCACAAACTGAATATCGTAATCTACATTCGGTTCAAAACCCACTAGGCAGCCGGTATCTACTTTAAGTTCTTCACCGCTGCGTAAGTCTTTTTCAATAATGCTACCACCGGCATGTAAAAAGGCCAGTCCGTCGCCTTCTAATTTTTGCATGATAAAGCCTTCGCCTCCAAAAAGGCCAACGCCAATGCGCTTTTTGAATTCAATGCTAACACTAACTCCTTTAGCCGCGCATAAAAAAGCATCTTTTTGGCAAATTATTTTTCCGCCAATGGCTTTAAGGTCTACCGGTATTATTTTTCCGGGATAAGGCGAAGCGAAATAAACTTTACGTTTCACGGTATCTTCGTTAGAGAAAGCAGTCATAAATAAACCTTCTCCCGTAAGGGCCCGCTTTCCGGCATTCCACACCTTTCCGAAAAAGCTTTCGTTTTCGCGACTGCCATCTCCCAAAAGGGTTTCCATGCGAATGCCACTTTCCATCATCATAAAACTGCCCGGCTCGGCAATAGTGGTTTCTAAGGGATCAAGCTCTATTTCAACGGCTTGCATTTCTTCGCCAATCAGGCGATAGTCGATTTCGTGTGCGGGCATTGCTAAATGTTTTCACAAATATAAATAATGCAGGATGCGGAGAAGAATTATGGTTTAAATACTCGTTCAAATTTTAAAAGTGATTCTTATTTTTTCGCATCTGCCTGCGAGCGGTAAAATACTAAGCTTACTTTTGCAAAATGGATGAAAAGACACAGTTGTTAGTGGATAAAGGGCAAATGTTGCCTTTAATGGAGGAGTTTTATACCATTCAAGGAGAGGGCTTTCATATGGGAAAAGCGGCTTATTTTATTCGCATTGGCGGCTGTGATGTTGGCTGCCATTGGTGCGACGTTAAGGAAAGCTGGAATGCCAATTTGCATCCTCCCACTGCCGTAGATGCGATTGTAGAGCACAGCATGCCTTATAGTAATACAGTGGTTGTTACTGGTGGTGAGCCACTTACCTGGAATATGGAACCTTTAACCACGAAACTGACCGAGGCGGGAAAAATTATTCATATTGAAACTTCTGGCGCTTATCCACTCAGTGGTAGATGGGACTGGATTTGTTTAAGTCCTAAAAAGACGAAAGCTCCCTTGGCCGAGTTTTACCCTCATGCAGATGAGCTAAAAGTGATTATTTTCAATAACCACGATTTTAAGTGGGCAGAAGAACACGCCGCTAAGGTGGGCGATAAATGCAAGTTATTTTTACAACCCGAGTGGAGTAAGAGGGAGCAAATGATGCCCAAAATAGCCGACTATGTAATGGCCAACCCGCAATGGCAGATTAGTATACAGAGCCATAAGTACATGGGGCTGCCCTAGTGAAATAAATTTTTTAAATTCCCTCAAAATTTAAAAAATGCCGAACTTGAAAATCTTCGCCACCTTTGTTTTTTTAGTTGTTTCCAATGCTTTATTAGGCCAGTCTTGGGATTTCACCGCACCAGATTATAAGGCCATAGAAAAAGCGGTAGCTGATGAGCAAGGTGATTTTTATTATCCCAATTTAAATGCACGCTTTAATGATGCCGATTCTAGCTTAAGTTTAGAAGAGCTAAGGCATATTTACTACGGTTACATTTATGAAAGCGCGTATAGTCCCTATTCTCATTCTAAATATAAGTCTAGTATTAGAGAATTACTTGGAAAGGACAGCTTGACTCAGGTCGATTATGAAACTTTAAATTCCTATTGCGATAGCTCCCTAGCCGATTTCCCCTTCGATTTAGATGCGATGAGTTATAAAATTTGGGCGCTGAAGAATCTTTCTGATTCTTTGGCCTATGAGCAGATTTTATGGAAACATAATAACCTGAGTTCAATGTAAAATTAGGCCTCAGACCTCTTATAAATAGTGGGTTTTAAGCCGAAGCGGTGAAGCAATAGCGGGCTATAGCGAAGGGCTAAGGCGCCAAAAACTGCTTTTTAGAAGAGGCTTAAACGTTTTTTTGAATATAAGTGAAAATCCTGCATCTAGGTCATTTGCTGTAGCCCGCTACAGCTGCACGATCTAGACTAGTCTTTTCCTTTTATTCAAAATCTGAGGCTATAATTTTAGGTCGAACTCGGGTTAATAGTATTGTGGACGTGTTAATTAGCTCATGCGATGGAATTTCTCCTGAAAGAGCTTTTTACGTTATCAACACTAGTCATGAGTACTATTTGCTGGGTGTTTTTGGCTTTAAGTTCGGCAATCAACAATCATTAATTGGAGAATGCGATTTATTGGATTTAGCTGAGAATGAATATGAAATTGACGGACTCTACTTTAATGTTAGTGCCTGCCTTAATCACTTAAACACGATGTTTGATGATTAGCTCAATTGCTTATAAATGGCGCATTCTTTTACATGTGCTCCGGGTAGATAGCCCGTACTCATAAGAAATTCGCCCGTTATTTCGCCGCCTGTAAATTTGAAGGTCTTTTTAAAGAGTTTTACCCAATCTGCCTTTTCAGTAAAGGTTTGATGATCTAGCCATTTTTTGAAACTCCCATACTCTGCCTGAAGTTTGGCAACTTGCTGGGCGTTAAATATGGCGGCTTTTATCTTTAGTTTATTGCGGATAATACTAGCATCGGAAAGAAGCCGGTTAATATCCCCTTCGCGGTAAGCAGCAATTTTAGCGATGGAAAAACCATCATAGGCCCGACGGAAATTATTCTGCTTTTTTAAAATGGTATCCCAACTTAAGCCAGCTTGATTGATTTCTAAAACTAGGCGTCCAAAAAGCTCATCGTCATCTTCAATCGGAAAACCATATTGCGTATCATGATAGAGGCGGTGCACATGGCCCGCCTCTAAGTCTTTTACAAAATAACAGTAAGAGCCTGGGCTCATATTATCTTTGTTATCCATTCATGCTTGCCAAAAATTCGGCATTATCTTTTGTTCTGCTGATACGATCGTATAGGAACTCCATCGCTTCAACCGAATTCATATCCGACAAATGTCTTCTTAAAATATACATTCTTTGCAGGGTATCTTTATCCAATAAAAGATCTTCCTTACGAGTACCAGAGCTAATTAGGTCGATGGCAGGCCAAATGCGACGGTTTGCAATTTTACGATCCAATTGCATTTCCATATTACCAGTACCTTTAAATTCTTCGAAAATCACTTCGTCCATTTTAGAACCTGTATCAATTAAGGCTGTCGCCAAGATGGTTAAAGAACCACCATTTTCTATTTTACGAGCAGCTCCAAAAAAGCGCTTGGGTTTATGCAATGCATTGGCATCTACACCACCCGAAAGTACTTTTCCTGAGGCCGGCGACACAGTGTTATAAGCCCGGGCTAAACGAGTAATAGAGTCGAGGAGGATGACTACATCATGACCACATTCGGTCATTCGCTTGGCTTTTTCCAAAACAATATTAGCCACCTTTACATGTCTTTCTGCAGGCTCATCGAAAGTAGAAGCTACCACTTCGGCATTAACGCTACGCGCCATATCGGTTACTTCTTCCGGTCTTTCATCAATTAAAAGAATAATTAAATAAGACTCCGGGTGATTCGCGGCTATGGCATTCGCCACTTCTTTTAATAAAGTGGTTTTACCTGTTTTTGGTTGAGCCACGATTAAACCACGCTGTCCTTTTCCAATTGGAGAGAAGAGGTCAATTATTCGAGTAGACAAGGTACTCCGACGACTCGTAATGTTAAATTTCTCTTCGGGGAAGAGGGGCGTTAAATGTTCGAAAGCAACGCGGTCTCTAATCCAATCGGGTTTGCGTCCGTTAATACTTTCTACTTTAACTAAGGGGAAATATTTTTCGCCTTCTTTCGGAGGTCTAATCTGACCTTTAACAGTATCACCAGTGCGCAAGCCAAAAAGCTTCACTTGGTTTTGTGACACATATATATCGTCAGGGGAATTTAAATAGTTGAAATCGCTTGAGCGCAAGAAGCCATAGCCATCTGGCATCATTTCTAAAACACCTTCGCTTACTACAATACCATCAAAGTCGTATTCGCGGTGGCGATTTCGCTGATTGTTATTTTGTCTTGGGTTATTGTTTTGACGAGAATCCTGTCCGCGATTAGAATCATTACGGCTGTTATCCGAGCGAGTTTCATTGCGGGTATCATTACGATCATCTTTGCGATCATCCTTACGATCCTCATTGCGAGTATCGTTTTTACGATTATCGTTTTTAACAGGACGATTATCACGGGGATTGTCGTTTCTACGTTCTTTAGTTGCTGGCTTTGCAGTATTGTCTGGACTATCTTTTGTATCCTCGTCTTTTTGGTCGGGATTACTGCGCTTATTGGGCTGCTTGTCGTTTGGCCTTTCACCGCGAGGAGGACGAGAATCGTTGTTTTTAGTACGATTATCACGACGTTGCTCATTGGCAGGCTTCGTGTTCTCGTTCTGTGGCTCCTTATTCTCTTGAGGGTTTTTCTTCCGAAGTATCGGCTTAGCTGAAACAGCTTTTTCTTTTGGTTCCTGATTGGTCTCTGCTTGAGCAGGCTTATCATCAGGTACAGGAGTTATCTTGATATCTTTAACCGCTTCTGGATTAACGGCTTGCTTATCTAAAATCGCATAAATAAGTTCTAATTTCTTAATTGTGCGAAATTTACTAATGCGGGCGGCTTCGCCTATTTGCCTTAGTTCGGGCAGCTTTAAAGCCTTTAACTGATTAATGTCGTACATGGGAATACAAAAAGATAATTTTGCTTAATCTTTCTAAAAAGATAAAATAAAAGATTGTGATTGTGTTAAGGCAAATCCCAAATGGGGATTATTTTACTCATCCTTTCCTTAACAAGGTGCACAATATTACAAAGAATTCTATTAAGCCTAAGCTTATCCCACATTTTTTAGCAATTTTGTCGAAAATTTTAAAATGATTCAGAGAATTCAAACGCTTTATTTTGCGGCTTCTGGTTTAATAATGGGTCTTCTAGCCTTTTTCGTTAGCTTTTTTCAAAGTGAAACGGGGCGTAAGGTTTTAGTTGATTATCCTATTTTCCTGACTCTCTTCGTTTTAAGTTCCATTCTAAGTTTTATCGCCCTTTTCATGTTTAAGAAGCGTCAGCTGCAAGTGGTACTGGGGCGACTTACTATTATCCTTCTTTTTATACTAATAGCTTCGCTTTTTTACTTTTGGTACGAGAATTTCGGCGCAGATCCCAAAGCTTTAGGCATTGGTATTTTCCTTCCTATAGTAAGTGTGGTATTAATTTCTCTTGCCAATCGCGGAGTTATGCAAGACGAAATGATGATTCGGGCAGCAGATCGCTTGCGTTAGCTTTTAGGCCAACGCTCTAATTCCACAACTTCCAAATCACTAAGGTTTCCGTTTTCAATTTTAAAGCGGAGTAAGGTTCTAATTTGGTGCAGGCCTTGTTTGCCAATGGCACCAGGGTTCATGTGTAGGAATCCCAGATCCTTATCCGGCATCACTTTTAGTATATGACTGTGGCCACAGATGTAAAGATCGGGTTTGAACTGGCGCAGCTTTTCTTTAATACCCCGGTGGTAACGGCCAGGATATCCACCTATATGTGTCATCCAAACTTTGTAATTTTCAATTTCGAAAGCTAGTTCTTCCGGCCATTCTCGCCGAATACTGGGGTCATCAATATTGCCAAATACGGCTCTTACTTTTGCCACTTTAGCGAGTTGATCGCATACCCTTGGGCTGCCGATATCGCCGGCATGCCATATTTCATCGCTTCCAGCGCATAACTTTAAAACTTGCTCATCTATATAAGAATGACTATCGCTTAATAGAGTAATCTTCATGTATCTTCTTCTAGCTTTTAAATACCTTTGCAGCAAAGAAAGTCCTTTTGCGCTATTTCCTAAAACTTGCTTATCGCGGTACCCATTTTCATGGTTGGCAAATTCAGCCTAACGGATATACCGTGCAAGAACATCTTAACAAGCATTTATCGCTTTTGTTAAGAAAAGAGATAAATGTTTCAGCGGCTGGTCGTACCGACACGGGAGTGCATGCTAAGGAAATGTTTGCACACTTTGATTGGGAGCTGGCCATTGAAGACATATCTACCTTAGTGCAAAACTTAAATAAATTGCTTGCGCCAGATGTGGTTGTAAATGAGATCTTTGAAGTTAAGCCTCATATTCATGCGCGTTTTGACGCCATTCAAAGGTCTTATGAGTATCGAATAAACCGGCAAAGAAGTCCTTTTAAGCATAACTTAGCCGCTAACATTTTTTACGCCTTAAATTTAGAAGCAATGCAGGCCGCGGCTGAGTTGCTAGTTGCAAAGAGGGATTATAGTTCCTTTTCTAAGTCGAGAACGCAAACCAAAACTAATATCTGCGATATTCGCCAAGCCTATTGGGAGGATTGCGGTGATCAATGGATTTTTCATATCACAGCCGACCGCTTTTTAAGAAATATGGTTCGAGCAATTGTTGGAAGTTTGTTGGAAGTAGGCAAAGGAAGAATGACATTAGATGGCTTTGAGAAAATGATAGAGGCGCAAGATCGAAAGGCAGCAGGGCAGTCTGTTCCAGCGCAAGGATTATACTTAAATAGGGTAGTTTACCCGCAAGATATTTTTATATAAATGGCAGATGGAGTTAGTGGTAAAGCTTTTGACTTAAAGCTTTTAGCGAAAATTTTAACCTATATAAAGCCGTATCGCTTTGTGTTTTACGGTTGCTTTGTACTCACTTTGGTGCTGAGTGGTTTATCCACCGCAAGGCCAATTTTAATCCAGTACACGATTGACAACTTCATTCTCGTGCCTAATGCGGATAGTCTATTAAACTTCACCTTGATTTTATTGGTGCTTTTAGTTTTGGAAGCATTGGTTCAATTTCTCTTTATTTTTGGCGCAAACTTCTTAGGACAGAGTATTATTCGCGATTTAAGGATTCAGCTTTATCAGCATATTCTCTCCTTCAAATTAAAGTATTTCGATCAAACGCCTATTGGAACTCTAGTTACTAGGGCTGTATCGGACATTGAAACTATTGCCGATATTTTCGCATCGGGGATCTTGGTTATTTTTGGCGATTTGTTAAAAATAGTGGTAATGGTCTCGGCCATGTTTTACTTCTTCGACTATCGCTTGGTATTGATTTCACTTTCTGTAGTGCCGGTCCTATATTACGCTACCCGCCTATTTCAGCTTAAAATTAAGTCTTCTTTTCAAGATGTAAGAACCCAAGTAGCCACGCTTAATGCATTTGTTCAAGAGCACATTAGTGGTATGAATGTGGTGCAAATTTTTAATCGCGAGGAAGCGGAAATGAAGAGTTTTAAAGTGAATAACGACCTACATCGTCAAGCTCATATTCGTTCAATTTGGTATTTCTCAATCTTTCTTCCGGTCATCGAAATTATGAGTGCCATAAGTATTGGTCTAGTAGTATGGTATGGGGGCTTGCAGGCTGCGGGAGTAAGTGAAAAGTATTCCCTGCAAATTTGGATGCATAATTTCTTTAATTGGGCGGGTGACGCACCGAGCCGAGATATTACACTGGGAGAAATTACCGCTATCATCATCTTTGTGAACATGCTATTTCGTCCCCTTAGACAGCTAGCAGATCGTTTTAACACTTTGCAAATGGGCATGGTGAGCAGCGAGAGAGTTTTTAAAGTGTTAGATACGAAAGATAGAATAGAGGATAAGGGTAATGAAGAGTTGGCCGATGTTAAAGGTGAAATTGAGTTTAGAAATGTAACCTTTGGCTACTTACCCGATGAACCGATAATAAAAAATGTTAGTTTTAAAGCAGAACCAGGAGAAACCTTAGCGATAGTTGGTGCTACGGGAGCAGGAAAGTCCACTTTGATTAATCTTCTCGGTCGTTTTTATGAAATATGGGAAGGTGAAATCCTTCTTGATGGCGTTGATATTCGTAAAATAAAATTGAGCAGTTTAAGGGAAAATATTGCCGTGGTTCTCCAAGATGTGTTTTTATTTAGTGATTCAATAAAAAATAATATCACCTTAAATAAGGATATCAGTCACGAAGAAGTAGCGGATGCCGCCTCTTTTATTGGGGTAAACGACTTTATTGAATCCTTACCAGATCAGTATAATTATAATGTGCAGGAAAGGGGTAATATGCTTTCGGTAGGGCAGCGACAGTTATTATCATTTTTAAGAGCTTATGTTTCCAACCCATCTGTCTTAGTTTTAGATGAAGCAACGAGCTCCATTGATACCCAAAGTGAGCAATTGATTCAAAAGGCTATTGAAAAAATTACCGAAGGGCGCACTTCCGTAATCATAGCACATCGACTAGCCACTATTAAAAAGGCGCATAAAATTATCGTAATGGATCACGGTCAGGTTGTTGAAGTTGGAACCCACGACGAGTTACTAGGGAAAAATGGCTTTTATACTAGACTTTATACTATGCAGTTCGCGCAGACCTAAATCTAATTTTGATAATGAATAAAGCACAATCACACAGTGCCCGAAATTGGGTTTTTTGGTTTCACCTGCTAATTACTTTATTAGCTTGGTTAGGTCCATTTCTTTTCTCGTGGTATTTAATGGTGAGTGCTTATTTACTGGTAGTTGTTCAATTTATAATCTTTAAAAGATGCCTTTTAAACGCGAAGCACGATTTGGATGTTAGCGACGATACTACCTTTTATTCGCATCTACTGGAAAGTTTGAGCATTAATATAGATAGGCGGAAATTAAAAACTTTCGTAAGAAATTATCTCTATCTCGTTCTCGCTCTGGTAACTTTAGTTTGGCAAGTTATCTTGGGTAATGAAGCACTTTTATTTTAACTTTATAAAACATTGATTTAGGGCTCTTCACAAAGCAGAATTTCCAGCTTTGGCCTTTTGCAATAACGCGTAATAGCTTCGATGTGGTAGCTGAATGCCAGCATTCACAAGAGTTCTCAGGCCTGATTACTCTTCAAATTCACGTTATTCTAGTTATACCAAAAAATAAAGGCCAGACTGCTTAGGGAGATAAAAACCCATAAGCTCAGTCCTAAAATTAAAGAAGGCAGCCCCGCTTGCTTGATCTTTTCTACTGAAAGTCCCGCTCCCACTAAGAAAAGTGTAGCAGTTAAAACCCTTCTTGAAACTTGACTAATACCAGCACTGAATTCTGCTGGTAAGCCTAAATAGGAGTTTGCAATAATGGCGGCAATAAATAACAGAATGAAATAAGGGAATTTAATTTTTCCTTCACTTTTAAAAATCCGAGCAGTTATAAGGGCCAAGGGAATAATCCACAAGGCTCGTGCAAGTTTTACCGTAGTGGCAATTTCTAAAGCTTCTTCACCATAAGAGGCAGCTGCTCCTACTACCGAGCTGGTATCATGTATAGCAATGGCGGCCCATAAACCAAATTGGCCCTGACTAAGACTTAATGCCTCACCGATAAACGGGAAGATTATTAAGGCTACTGAGTTTAATAAGAAGACCGTACCCATGGCCATGCTTATATCACGTTCGTTGGCTTTAATAATGGGGGCTATTGCCGCTATGGCACTGCCACCACATATAGCAGTTCCCGAAGATAATAAGTAACTAGCGCGACTATTTAATTTTAAGGTTTTACCTAAAACCCATCCAAGAAGTAGGGTAGTGCTAATACTCACGATGGTAATTAAAAACCCATCCGCACCAGCGCTTATGGCCCTTTCGGCAGATAGACCAAAGCCTAAGCCTACAACTGCCGATTTTAAGGTCCAGTTTACCGCCTCTTTATTTTGCTTAATATAAGGGTTGGATAAGAAATGACTAAACAAAAAGCCTAATAGCAGTGCCACGGGTGGGTTTATCCACGGACTAAGACTCAAGACAATTAAAAGCCAAAAGATTATTTTTAAAAGAAGGGGTGACTGTTTGAACAAGACTAAATTTTTTACAAAGATAGGTTCTAGTCTTAGCAATTTGGTGATGCATGCTACTGATTACGGACATTCCTCACTTCAAATGGTGAATTTTATTGGGGTAAAATAAATTAGAGACTATGGCAGAAACCAAAGCCCAGACGAATCATAAGATCGGGGGCCGCCCCTGTACCCGCAATACCATCCACCGCATCACTTAGCGCGAGCCGTCCGCCCAAGAAAATGTCGATGCAGTTATTTGGGTTAATTCGAAATTTCACTCCACCTAACATATCTCCGAAAGGGAATATGGTTAAACCTTCAAAGACCGTAAAGCGGGAATTGATATTGTGGCTTTCTAAAATTTCATTAGAATGTGCACTTATGCCCGCATAGCCTGAAATATAAAAACGGTAAGGATGATACATGGATGGTCTTTTGCCTTTTTGGAAAAGATAAAGAGTTAATCCACCGCTTAAATTGTATTGACTTGCTTTGGTATGATTGAAACTGATTTCAGATCCTGCTTGTGTATAGTCGATATCAATTTGATAAAAACTAAGCTCACCATTAATCTCCAGATTTTTTAAAAAGAAAGGCGCCGCCATTCTTAGGTTTAGGCCCAAACCAAAATCATCACCTATTCTGGAGCCGCCAGTAGTTTCCCCTAGTACACTAAGAGCAGTACCGTGTAAGGCAACATTAGCTCGTTGCGCACTGAGATTTCCCGCAGAATTAAGAAGTAGTAAAGCGATAAGTACCCTCATTAAACATTGATAAACTAAAAATCCCCTTATGTTTAAACTGGGTCAAATTTATCAAATTTTATTTTCTAACCGCTATTTACGCTTTAAATTATTGATAATAAGGGTAAAGCAAACTCTAACTTTTTAAATAGGTGAGTGTTTTAGCTTGAGGATCAAAGTAGGAGGGGAAGATGTGTGTTATTTTAAGTTATAAGAAATACCAAAGCGAACAAAACCCATAATATCGGGTGAATCAGTGGAACCAATTAGTCCGTCTACTTCATCTGAGAGTGTAGTTCGTATAGCGGCATTGAAGTTTACCGACCAAGTGGGATTAACCCTAACATAAAGACCTCCGCCTAATTCTCCAAAAGGTAGAAAAAAGGTTCCTTGCAAATTGGGAAAGTTAAAGTTGTCGCTAAAATTTAAGTTATTGCTTTGCATTAATAAACCGGCTAAGACAGAAATGTATGGACGAAAAGGCTGGTATAAGCTTACCAGGTTGGTACTTTTATTAAGATAGATATTTAAGCCAATGCCCGCGGAGGTTTGAGTACAAGTTCCCTCCATAATACCAATGTTTTGTGGATTTGATTGTTCGATATAATCCAAGCGAAGATTGTAATACTCTAATCTGGAAACAAATTCAATTTTCGTTTTATACAGGGGGGCATTAAAGCCAAACCCCATTCCTATGGCCATATCATCGCTTAATAAAGCCCCACCAGAAGCTTCACCTTGCACCACCATGGCACCAGCGAAGAAGTTTAAATTATTTCTTTGTGCTTTTATCTGGGCACAAGTCAATAGTAGAAAGAGTAGTATAGTATATGATCGTTTTGATGAGAGCATAGGTTAAGTACTAGGTTTAGGGCAAAGAATTACAAATTAATGGCAAAACCAACAGATAATGAAACGATCCAATCATTAAATTCCGTATGTCCTCCAATACCATCCCAGAGATCGTTTGTCCCGTGTCGAAAATTAGCATTGGCTTCTACGCTCCAAATTTCATTCAGATAAAAGCGGTAACCAGCTTCTACTTGAAAAGCTAAATCACGGCTGGCTCCATCCTTAATGGTAATATTGTCGCCGTCGTTAAATAGAGGCGAATTTGTGTCATTAGTGAAAAAGGTTCCGCCAATGTGCGCACCAATAAAAGGCGCAGAGTGACCAAACCTTGGCAGGTATTTGCGGGTATAAGAGTCGAAATAAAAACGTAATCCTGCGGAAGTGAAAATATGTTCAGAACTAGTGCTATAGCTAATTAACTGACCATTGACTGAATTAACATCAATATCAGCTATTATTCGATTATAATTTATCTGTGCCATTATTTGCCAGCGGGTATCTTTAAAAGCTATGGCGTAATACAGGTGCGACTGAACACCTATTTCTTCAACAATGGATTGTAAGTCATCGGAAGTTTCACCTTTAAATGCCGCTCCGCCTAGGCCAAAGCCAAAGGTTTGGTTTTGAGAAAAGCCAGAAAAAGAAAAAAGGCCAATGCAAATGAGGCTTAAAAGTCTGTTGATGCGCATAAACTTAATCTGATTTTTTAGAATTCATTTTTGATACTTCATTGCCAACGGCGAATGAGGTTACTAGTTCGTTTAACATATTACTAGCCGCATTGGGAGAGTTGGGCATTAAAATCAAATTACTTTGAGTATTTTCACTAACTGCGTGTAAAGTATCATAATGTTGGGTAATTACAATTAAAGCGGAAGCCTCTTGAGAATTGATGCCTACTTTGTTTAATACTTCAACTGATTCTTCTAAACCGCGGGCTATTTCCCTTCTTTGATCCGCAATACCTTGCCCTTGCAAACGCTTGCTTTCTGCTTCGGCCGTTGCTTTCGCTACGATGCGAATTCTCTCGGCTTCGCCATCGTATTCGGCTGCTACCTTTTCTCTTTCGGCCGCATTAATACGGTTCATAGCATTTTTCACAGCATCATCAGGATCTATATCGGTAACCAGCGCTTTAATGATTCCATATCCATAGGTGTTCATTGCTTCCTCTAATTCGCGCTTGATCGCGTTGGCGATAT
Organism: uncultured Schleiferiaceae bacterium; assembly: GCA_963974215.1. Classification (GTDB taxonomy): domain Bacteria; phylum Bacteroidota; class Bacteroidia; order Flavobacteriales; family Schleiferiaceae; genus Croceimicrobium. The sequence goes on from CAXBBL010000004.1 coordinate 207,467, forward strand.
CATCTTTTTTTTCAAAAACATCATCGAGGCGGAGCTTTGGTACTTCAGCGCGCACTGTATCAAACACATAGGAGGTAATTTGCGCTTGTGGATTTTCCAATCGGTAAAAGGCATCGTAAACGGCAGTTACCAAAACCATGTACTGCACCGATACCTTCATTTGCACAAAAACATCGTCTTTTGTCTTCGTTTCTACTAAAACATCTAGCTGTTGTATTCTTAAATTTACTCGGCCAGCTACTCGGTCTACTAACGGGATTAGTAAATGTATACCGGGTGATCTGGTATTGAGAAATTTACCAAATCGTTCAACCACTGCAATTTGCTGTTGCTTAACAATAAAAAGACCGAAGAAGATTATCAGCAAAAGCAGTACTAAGAGTAAAATATATGGAATCATAAAATAGTTTGAATAATATTCGTCAAGTTAAGGATTTATCAGAGTATTTTTAAAGCCGCAATAAACAAATTTTAGGGATTTTTTGGATCAGTATTATCAAGTTTTAGGCTTAAAGGCCAATGCCTCAAAAGAAGAGGTTAAAAAAGCTTATCGGAGTTTAGCGATGCGCTACCACCCCGACCTGAATCCTAATGGGAAAGAAAAGTTTAAAGAAATTGTTGAAGCTTACGAAATAATTAATGGTTATCGTAAAACAAAAGGGCAAAATAAGAAGCTTAGCGACGAAGAACGCTTGCGCTTATATGAGCTTTTAAAAAAGGCTGCCGCAGAGGAGGCGCGTAAAAAAGCTTTTGAAAGAGCAGCTTTACGCAGAGAACAAAAACAAGAAGAGCAAAACAAAGCCTACCGTGCCGCCATAATCACCTTTATGGTTATTATATTTTTGTCTTTCACCAGCATTTACAGCTATCAGTTTGTTTTAGCTTTTTATATAAATGCCCATCCAACCACGAGCACCGCGGAAGTTATTGGCATAGAACGAAACCGTGTGATTTATCGCTTTAAAGTAGGCGATGAGTATTATCGCGATAAGGCCTATGTGAGAGGAGTAGGGGTGCAAATGCTGGCAGGCAATGGTATGCCCCTTAAAATAGGAGATTCTTTTATCCTGCAATTTCGGGAAGGTTCGCCTGGCTGGCACCGAATACTTTACGATAGAGTTTCAAGCGAAACCTTCAATCGCTACTTAGACCAAGTTACTAGCCACATATTAAAACTTTACCAAAACAAAGAGGGGGGCTCTAAAAAAATTTCAGAACACAAGGCACGCTGCATGGCCTTATTAACCTATGAATACTTTGGTCTTAAGGGCTGGTCGGCTATTTACTTCGCTAAAGAAAACCCTTTTGAAAATTATTCAAATAACGCGGTAACCTGGTATTTCTTCGAACTCTCTTCGCGTTATAATGAGGCTTTAAAGGATTGCCGCATACTCTAGGCAGCCGCTATTTTTTGGCTACTTTTGCCGCAAAATTTTATATGTCTTACAGTCCCTCTCTACCCAAAGGAACGCGAGATCAGTTGCCGCAAGCAATGCTCAATCGCGAATATATCTTAAGTATCATAAAAGACTCATTTAAGAAGTTTGGCTTTCAGGCAATAGAAACTCCTGCCATGGAAAAGCTTTCTACTCTAACCGGAAAATATGGTGAAGAAGGAGACCGACTAATTTTCAAAATTTTACCGCGTGGTGAAAAGTTATCCAAAGCTTTGGCTGATGAAGGTGAAGCAGAAAAGACTTTAAATCAGAATGTTGAGGAGGCTTTGCGTTATGATTTAACCGTGCCTTTTGCTCGTTTTGTAGTCCAAAACCGCAACGAATTAGTATTCCCATTTAAGCGCTATCAAATTCAACCTGTTTGGAGGGCAGATAGACCTCAAAAGGGGCGTTATCGCGAATTTTATCAATGCGATGCCGATGTCGTAGGTTCTAATTCACTTCTTTTAGAACTTGATTTTATTTCCCTTTACAGCGAGGTTTTTGAAAATCTAAAGTTACCTGTAGAAATTCGCCTTAATCACCGGAAGGTATTGGCGGGTATCGCGGAAAACTTTGGATTGAGTGATCACTTCGGTGCTTTTACCGTTGCGCTTGATAAACTTGATAAAATTGGACTAAGCGGCGTTATCAAAGAAATGAAAGCTAAGGAAATGGGCGCATCTGCGGAAGGGGCCATAACTAGTATTGCTAGCTTAAAAGGTTCAAATGAGGAGATGTTAGCCAAACTTCCCTCTTTAATTGGTGACTCAACTGTAGGAGCGGAAGGATTAAGTGATTTACGCTTTATCCTAACGCAGGCTGAAGAAATTGGAGTTGATAAGCAGTTGTTTTTTGATTTTACCTTAGCGCGCGGATTGGACTATTATACCGGAGCCATCTTCGAAGTTAAAGCCAGTGGCATTGACCTTGGCTCAATCGGTGGCGGCGGTCGATACGATGATCTTACGGGCATTTTTGGATTGAAAGATATGCCAGGAATTGGTATTTCCTTCGGACTAGATCGCATTGAACTGGCGCTGATGGAAGCAAAACTTTTACCCGAGCTAAAGTCAGAGACTACTGAAGTACTCTTTATTAACTTTGGCCAAGATGAGGCGCTTTATTCAATGAAATTAGCGCGCGAACTAAGACAACTGAACGTGAAATCGGAGGTGTACCCCGATGAAGCTAAGCTGAAAAAGCAAATGGCTTATGCCAATAAAAAGGAAGTTTCTTTTGTGGTAATGATTGGTTCAAATGAAATGTCAAGTGGTCGCTTTACCCTTAAGGATATGAAGAGTGGAGAGCAGTTGGAAATGGGGAGAATTGAACTATTAGAAAAATTTAACAGCTCACACTCAAATACTTATGGAAAGCACTAACACCTACACGATAAAAAGCAGCTATTTAAGCTTGGCTGATCTTTTTACCATTCTTAAGGAGCATCATTCCCTTAATTTATCGGAAGATACTCGCAAACTTGTGCAAGCAGGACGCGATTATCTCGATCGAAAAATGGCGCAAGAAGACGGAGCCATTTACGGCATCAACACTGGTTTTGGCTCGCTTTGCGATGTAGCCATAGAAGGTAAAGACTTGGAAAGATTGCAAGAGAATTTGGTGCGCTCTCATGCATGCGGAACGGGAGAGGTGATGGACCCTAGTTTCGTGCGCACCATGCTATTACTAAAAGCCAAGGCTTTTTCACAAGGTAGATCGGGAGTGCGGGTAGAACTTCTGGAGCAGCTTATCTACTTTTACAATAACAATATTTTACCACAGGTATTTGAGCAAGGTTCTTTAGGCGCTTCGGGCGATTTAGCACCATTGGCTCATTTATCGCTTGCACTGATGGGTGAGGGGGAAGTATACTTCAATGAAGAGTGGCAGGATAGTGCAACTGTCTTAAAACAGTTAAACAAAGCTCCCATTAAATTAAAATCGAAGGAAGGCTTAGCTTTACTAAATGGAACTCAGTTTATGTTAGGACTGGGTATCAATGCCTATTTCGAAGCTAAGAAATTGATTTATTTGGCGGATCTAGCGGCAGCGCTTTCGCTAGATGCTTTTGACGGAAGACCAGAACCTTTTGATGCACTTATTCATTATGCTCGACCACATAAAGGACAAATTCATACGGCGTCTCACATTTTAGAGCTTTTAGAAGGAAGCGAATTATTGCAAGGCTCGAAGAAACATGTGCAAGATCCCTATTCATTTCGTTGCGTACCGCAAGTGCACGGCGCCTCCAAGGATTTAATTTCTTACGTAGCTTCTGTATTTGAAACAGAATTAAACTCGGTAACCGATAATCCCACAATTTTTGCAGAAGAGGATAAGATTATATCTGGAGGTAACTTTCACGGTCAACCATTAGCTCTCGCCTTAGATTCTTTTGCTATGGCTATGGCCGAATTAGGAAATATCTCTGAAAGGAGAACCTATTTACTAATAAGTGGACAGCGTGAATTACCAGCATTTTTAGTGGCTAAACCAGGCTTAAATAACGGTTTAATGATAGCCCAATATACCGCAGCGTCTATTGTTAGTCAAAATAAGCAATACTGCAGTCCTGCTTCCGTAGATAGCATTGTCTCATCTAATGGACAGGAAGATCATGTGAGTATGGGAGCAAATGCTGCCACTAAACTTCAGAAAGTTATTGAAAATATTAAAACGATTTTAGCGATCGAATTAATTACCGCTTCACAGGCCTTGTTTTTTAGAAAGGCGAAAACATCGCCCTATTTAGAGTCCTTTTTATCGGCTTTTCGCGAAGAGGTTCCCTTTATTGAAGAAGATAGAATTATACAGAAAGATATAGTAAAGGCAAGGGCCTTTATTGATAACCTAAATTTAGAGCGCGAGTTACTTTTTAACGAATGAGGCTTAAAAAACCTTGTTCTTTTCTTCCCGCTTCAATGATAACAAAAGTGTAAACTCCGCCTGGTGCGGGGTTTCCTTTTATAGAGCCATCCCAAAAATGACTATAGGGTTGGTTGGTTTCGTAAACCATTTCTCCCCAGCGGTTAAAAATTTTCAAAGTAGCTTCTACTGAACAGGGGTCACCGAAAACTTCGTAAAGATCATTTAGGCCATCTCCATTAGGGCTAAAAGCACTGGGAGTATAAATTTCATTGCGAATTTCACTTAAAGTAATCTCGAAGTTTTGAATATACTCACGATTGCAAAGGGTATCTTTAATTAATACGCTAAAGTTCTTTTGACCAGGTTGATCAAACTTTATATCAGGATCTTTTCCCCGGTAAGTTTTGGCTTCAACCTCCCAATAATATAAAAACCAAGGTCGGTCATTTTCAATAGTAACATCAATGGCACCATTGCTACAAGAACTTATACCAGGCTGCACCTCTGGTGATGTTGCCGTATCACGAAAGCTAACAGATTGAAAAATAGTATCCATTCTGTTACAAATGCTATCTTCTGCAATTAGCATAACCTCATAATTTTGGAAGGCCCTAAAATTATGGCTTGGGGCAGGCTCGGTACTGATGTTTCCATCGCCAAAGTCCCAATAAAAGCGATTGGCTCGTGTACTTATATTTTTAAAATTAACGGCAAGTCGACTGTCACAAGCAATATAATCGCTTTTAAAATCGGCTTTTGGTTTACTAATTTTATCGTGTACAATTTCAATAATGGTCGTATCGGAAATATTACAAATGGTATCGTAAGCGATAAGTGTTACCGGGTAAGTTCCTAATTCGCGGTATGTTACACTTGGGTTTAAGCTTGTAGAGCTATTGCCATTTCCAAAAAACCATTGATAATTAGTAGCGTTATTACTCGCATTTTGGAAGTTCACCTTTAAGCCATCGCAAATACTATCAATCTCAGTGGTAAAGTTGATCTGTGCATTAGCATTCAGGATTTGCTGAAAACTGAATTTCAAAACGGCCATGTTGCATGAGTTACTGCCGCTAGACGGGGAGTAACCATTGGGTGTGGTGGGAAAGCTTTTGTTATTACAATTGGAGCAAACTGCCTGGTAAATGGTCCCATCTTTACTAAAACGACTTGTACCTCCGTCAACATGTTCATTATCGGCACCTCCAAAATAACTAGCGTAGAGAAGCTTGCTGGCATTATGCTTTAATATCATAAAGTAGAAATCACTGCCGTCTGTAGTGCTCTGGAAGGCATCAGCAGTAATTGGTAAGGCGTAGGTATTACCATTAGGAATAGCGGGAAAGCTTACTGAATTGGATAAACCGCCCCAACCAGAGATATAAATATTAAGGCATTCATCGACCATGAAAGCACTTGGGACAATGTCTTGTTTATTCTGACCACTACCCACGGCAGTTTGCCAAATAACAGTGCTTAGTGTACTATCTATTTTGCATAAAAATTGACGAGAACCAGCTTGTGCGTAAACCCCAGGAGTAATGCTTAAGGCACCTTTAGTTTGACCGAAAATATAAAGATCTCCATTGTAGTCATAGTCCATTAAAAAACTTTGATCCTCTTTATTGGTGCCATAATAGGTAGATTTTAATAGAGTACCGTTTTCAGCATCAAAGCTCGCGATATAGCCATCATATCCACCTTGGCGAGAAGTAAAAATAGCATTCGCAGTAACTTCTAAATCGTCACTCGCTGATGTACCTGTGATAAATACTTTTTTATCAAATTCTTTTAGTGAGTAGCCCGATTCAGATCCAGTCCCTCCATAGTAAGTTCCCCAAATTATGGAACTTAAAGTTGGATCAAATTTAGCTAAGACGGCATCTTGAGAATTATCTGTTCGAGTAATACTATTTGCTTGATTAAGTGGGATATCTATCGAGTTGGTGCTGCTTAGTACCACTACGTTTTCATTTTCATCCAAAATTATTTCTCCGCGGTAGTGGTCGCCATAATTTTTATTAATTGCTTCATTAAAACCATCATTATTGGTACCGCCCCAAAAGGTGGAGTGCAATAATTGACTTCCGTCGGCCGAGATCTTTGCTATGAAAATATCACTTCCATAATTATAATCATTAAAAGCAAAAGATGCTGCGAAGCTGCCGCCCGCGTAAATCTTTTGGAAGGCATTGCCTGTAACGGGAAAGTTAGATGAACCAGTGTTTCCGAGAACATATAGATCTCCATTTTCTGCCGCAATAATAGAATGGACTACTTCAATATCTCTACCGCCCAAATAAGTTGCATAAAGTAATTGACTACCAGTAGCGTCGAATTTACTAATACTAATGTCCACGTTAAAGGCACTATCGCCTTCAAAACTAGACTGAAAGGCTCCGTTTGTAACGGGATAATTTACTCCGAAATTTACCCCAGCGCCGTAAATACTGCCGTTTTCGCCATAGCTAGCACTATTGCCAAAATTAAGGTCACCACTGCCTGAGAAAGTGGAAAAATCTAATATGGGGTCAATTATTAAGGGATAGTTTTTTTTGTAGCGCCCAAGCTGAAACGTCACGGTATTGCCTTCTAGCTTGTATGCACAATCTACCTTAACTTGCTTTCCGCCAATTAACTGATAGGCGAGAGGGATACTTTCTTTAACTGTACCTATGCTCATTTCAAGGAATAGCACCTTTCCATTTAAATATAGGCTTTTTAATCCTTCATAATGCATGCGGATTTGCTGTGGATCAGCTTCAGGTTCAAGAATGAAATTATATTTTAGTCGATCCTCTGCTTCTAACATTTCTATGGAAATACCCCGATAAATATTCTTTAACTCTGCTTGATCACTAGAGTAAACCTTGCTGCGCCAATTTGCTGGTTCATTGCCAAGAAAGTAATTCCTAGGATAAAAAGTTTTTCCTTTTCCTTGCCACTTTGCTTCAGGGCTTGAGCCCTCAAAGCTCATTCTATAAGAGTTTGATTTAAAGGATGGAGAATGTGAGTGACTATGATCGTGGTTATGATCATGGGGGATGCTGAGAAAACTAGCAATATAGCCTTTTGAGTCTAAAAAGATAGCACCATTGCTCAGTTCGACTTTAGTTTGAAAGTCGCCTGACCATTGCCCCTGATTAGCTACAAATATGGCTTGTCCCCAGAGCCATGGACCCATCAATAGAAGTCCCCAAAGTATGTGATTTCGAGTTGGTTTCACTAGGGCATTAAAAGTAGAAAAAAAATATCTAGTAACTTCTACATAATGCCCATACTGTTTAAAAGTGCCTTGTTAATTAGTTAGTGAGTTTCGCCTCCACAAAATGAGAACCTTTTTTTGTGCTTAATGCGAGCAGATAATTTGAACCCCCACTTTTAAGTTTTAACTTCTTTTCAATTACGGGAGCTTTATCGAAAAAGTTACGACTTACCACATTAAACTGCCTACCTTTTAATTCTTTAGAATAAGGTTTATGTATCTGATTTACAGTCCATATTCGCCCAGGGAATGAGCTCTTCAATTCTTCGGAGCTGTAAATATTAGTATTTGGGGCGAGTTTTAAAAGGCTAAATTCTGCTGCTACAGAATCCATTAGACCACCTTTCATAATGCTGCTATTGGGTAAGTAAAGAAATTGGCCAATGGGACCAAATTGCGGTTCTGGGTTCGAAGGATAATTGTTGATAAATATTTGAACATCAGTATCCTGAAGGTTAAAGGTCTTGACCTTCACTTGTATTTCTTCTGGCTTTAAATCGAAATTGATAACATAACAAATCTCCTTGCATTCGTTCCGCTGGCTTAAAATCCAGACCTCTTCACAATGGGGGATTTGGTTTAAATAAGACCGCCATTCTAGTAAAGGGCTAGACTTTACGATTAGTCGCTTACATTTATTAGCTAAGGTGTTATAAAGGTCAAAAATGGATGGTAAGTAATCTTCCAACCTTACAATTTTTATATTTCCACCGTCGCGGCGAGAAGGGTCCATATATATCAGGTCTTGGAAACCAATATGACTTAAAACCTCTTCTGCCTGAGCGTTAAACGATTTCAGCTCAAAATTGAGAATCTTGAAATTATGGAGGGCAATCGCAAATAAATTAGCATTAGGCTCTACATAAGTACTTTTTTTTGCTTGTACTGCGAAATGCATAAAATCTATACCCAGTCCCGATGTTAGATCTGTAAATGTTTGATAATCTTTCACTAAACTCGCCTTGAATGCAGCTAACGCGGTACTAGTGCATTGCTCCAAGTTTTCGCTCGGGGGCAAGATGAGTTCTAAATTAGTGTAGAAGTCGGGTAGTTTTTTACGCGTTTTTTGTCGCGCCGCGATTTGCTCTATTAAAAGCTTTTTATCATCATCCTTGGCATACTTAAACAAAAGTGTGCTGCTATCAGTATTAAGATTCTGCTTAATAAAAAGCCTATTCTCCTCTTTACTTATCAGCTGGGCTAATTTCAGCATCTTTCTTGTCTTTTTCGACGGGAATTAACCAGCGAATGAATTTAATATGACCCAGAAACTCTCCCGCTAGTAGCCTAAGTACACTGTAAACGGGCACCGCGACTATCATACCTGCTATTCCTGCCATTGAGGCAGCAAAGGAAATCACCAAAAATATTTCTAAGGGATGCGCTTTTATGCTAGTTGAAAAAATGAAGGGCTGGGTAACGAAATTATCTAAAAGTTGCACCGCTCCAAAAACACCAATGAGTATAAAAAAGGCCGGTGCAAACTCCATGGAATTTTCGCCCAAGGTTTGCGCCATCCCTAGAGTAATACCAAATGATAAACCGATAATTGGTCCGAGGTAAGGAATTATATTTATTATTCCAGCAAAAAAGCCAATCACCATGGTATTGTGAAAGCCTCCTAATTTAAGGCCGATGGAAACCAAGGTAGTTATAATGGTAATTTGAATTAACAAACCCACGAAGTAGCGACTAATATTACTTCTTAATCGTGGGTAAATATTGTTCAATCGATCTTCGAACCGATCAGGTACAAAAGCCATAATAATGGAGCGAAATAAGTTGCGTTCTTTTAAAAAGAAGAAAGAAATAAAAAGAATACTAAAAAGGGCAAAAGCCAAGTTACCTAAACCTCCTATCAAATTCGTAAAGGTCTCCGTAACCCTTTCCATATTTATAACATCACCTATTTTCGGTAGTATCTCAGCTTGACTAGGGAGTTTATAATTTAGATTACCAGAAAGTCCTATACTAGCTTGCACACTTTGAAGCTCGGCTTGAAACTGCCTAAATAGTTTTTCAAAATCAATTGCTCGCAATACTTGCAATTCGTCCATAAGCGATGGAATAAATAAGCCGATTACTCCAACTATAATACCTAACAAGAGCAGAAGAGTTATAATAGCGGCTAAGTTTCGTCCTAATTTAATTTTGGGAAAGCGTTCTCCGCTTAGGACATCGACGATTGGCTTAGCAATAAGAGAGATTAGAGCAGAAATTAAGATATAGGTTAAGGTAAAGCGCACCACCCAAATTGTATAAGCCAGCCAAGCTATCAGCGCTATATAAAAAAGGCTTATTAATATTTGTTTACTTACTTTATTCATTTGGCGGCGGTAAATGCGTAGTGAACCAAATTAGCCCCCATTTTTAAGGCGCTTAAGCGTTTTTCCTCAGGATCATTATGAACTTCTGGGTCTTCCCAGCCATCGCTAATATCAGCTTCATAGGTATAAACAAGGGCTAAACGACCTTCGAAATAAATACCCCATGCTTCCGGCGCCTTATTATCGTGTTCGTGAATTTTCGGTAAACCCTTCTCAAAGCGAAAAGGGGTATTAAAAATTATATTTTCTTTTGAAAGTGGCACCAATTCGTTTTCGGGAAAAATGCGTTTGAGTTCCTTTCGGAGATACTCATCCATACCGTAATTATCGTCAATGTGTAAAAAGCCGCCAGATTTTAAGTAAAGTGCTAGGTTATCGGCTTCTTCTTTATTAAATACCACGTTTCCATGGCCGGTCATGTGAATGAAAGGGTAATTAAATATTTCAGGTGATTCGACCGCTACCTGATCGTATTCGTTGTCTAAATTGGTGTTTAATTGTTGATTGCAGAAGAGGCTCAAATTTTTTAAAGCCGTAGGATTCGCATACCAATCACCGCCACCTCGATATTTTAGTACGGCCAAAGACTCTTTCTGAGCTGAAACTAGGGTGGAAAAGAAAAGGATAAAAGCTATTAGCAGAGATTTTCGCATGGAAGCAAAGGTAAAGTATTCGCGCTTAAATGTGGAAAGGTTGATTTTGTAGGGTCCCAATCCATGAGATTAAAAGAAGCTGATCTTATTCTATATTAATGGTGAATTTTGAGACTAAAATAAGCTTTCAAACTTAGATTGTTGATGACCTAAATTTTCGACTGTTGGAACTTATCGCAATAGCGCTGCTGCTGCGGCAACCTGTAGTCCAGCCGTTTCGGTTCTTAAAACTTCTTCTCCAAATGAAATGGCCTTGTAGCCAGCTTTTAGAGCTAAATCAATTTCATTTTCATTGAAATCACCCTCTGGGCCAATTAAAAATAGACTTTCTTCATGGAAATTAACATCGTGCAAACTTTTTTTTGAACCATCTACCAGGTGGCCCATATATTTAGGGACGCTCGTGTTTTCCTGAATAAAAGAACTAAGCTTTTGTAGTTCATGCAAGCGAGGTAGAAAGCCTTTTTTACTTTGTTTGGCCGCAGCCATAATCACCTTTTCGCCACGATCAACTTTATATACTTTTCGCTCGGAGTTGGCACTTATAATGGGATAAATATTTGCTATGCCAATTTCGGTGGCCTTTTCTAAAAACCATTCAAAACGATCGTTGCTTTTCGTTGGAGCGATGGCAATATTTAAAAGTGGACGGATTTCTTCTCTAATAAGTTGAGAGCATTTAAAGCGTAGCTCATTTTTTGAACCATTTAAGATTTCTGCCAAATATACTTTTCCATCATTGGCACTTACCGAAATGGGACTACCTTCTTTTAAGCGTAGCACCCGAATGGCATGGTGACTATCTTGCTCATTTAAGATGCCAATTTCATTCTGTATACTTTCACAAAAGAAATGATTCATTAAAAAGCGTTTACTGGTTTTCTAGCTTGTGCTAAGGTGGAAAGATCGGCAAAATCTTGCACCAAATACTTGTAATAGGCAGCAATACCAATCATTCCGCCATTGTCGGTGCAGTATTGCATTTCGGGAATAAATACTTCCCAATTAAGGCTTTCCTTTTTTTCTCTTAAAGCCTTTCGCAAGGCACTATTGGCACTAACTCCGCCAGCAATTGCAATTTCTTTAATATTTAAATCTTTCGCAACTTTAGTTAAATTTTCCAAGAGTATATCAATGATCGTTTTTTGAATACTAGCCGCTAAATCATGGAGATTTTCCGCTACAAAATTGGGGTTAAGGGCCACTTGCTTTTGTAAAAAGTATAGAATGCTAGTTTTTAATCCACTAAAACTATAGCTATAACCGGGAACTTTTGGTTTGGCAAACTTAAAGCTTAGCGGATTGCCATCTTGCGCAAGCTTATCAATGATAGGCCCAGCGGGATACTCGAGTCCCATTATTTTACCTGCTTTATCGAAAGCTTCACCCGCAGCATCATCCAAAGTTTCGCCCATTAACTCGAAGTCATAAGGTGAATTTACCTTGACAATCTGGCTGTGACCACCACTTACGGTTAAGCATAGGAATGGAAAGTTCGGATATTTACCTTCTTCATTTTCAATAAGATGTGCTAGAATATGTGCTTGCATATGATTCACCTCAATTAATGGTTTGTTAAGGGCAAGGCTTAAAGATTTAGCAAAAGAGGTTCCAACCAAGAGAGAGCCTAATAATCCCGGGCCGGCCGTAAAAGCGATAGCATCGACCTGTGAAATTTCAATTTTGGCTAGCGCTAAAGCTTTACTTATTATGGGAACAATATTCTGTTGATGAGCTCTCGATGCAAATTCTGGAACAACACCGCCATATTCTGCATGTATTTGCTGGTTAGCCGTTACATTTGCAAGCACTTTGCGTTGTTGCATTATTGCGATGGAAGTATCATCACAACTGCTTTCAATGGCCAAAATAATTTCGTTCATAAAACAAAGGTACAATCAGAAGATTTCTAAAAATACTAAGATGGCTTTTCCTTGGCTTACTAGGGCTGATGCTACTGCTTTGGCTGTTGTTTTTAGTGCCTGGTGTTCAGTCGTTTGCAGCTAAGAAAGGTATAGAATACTTTAATAAAACTTTCGCATTAAATGCTAGTTTGGGTACGATCAAATACACTTTTCCCAATCAAATAGAGCTTAAAAAACTACTTCTTCCGGATCAGCGTGGAGACACCTTATTTTATATAGGCTCTTTGGAAGGCGCTATTTTAGGTTATAGCCAGGTCTCAAGCAAATTGGCTATCTCGGCCTTAGAAGGCGATAGTCTCTTTTTTCATATGCTTACGCACCCTGGGCAAGATTCAACCAACTTGGCTTTGTTTTTAGCGCAAATCATCAATCCTAATGCTCCCAAAAAAGATAAGGCGTTTACCTTAGCGATTAAAGACCTGAAGTTGGCAAACAGTCGCTTCTACTTAGAGAATCGCAATGATACCGCGAATTCGGTGCGCTTTTTTTGGGATGAAGTAGCAGGAGAGGTAGAAAACTTTCTACTTAGTGGTCCAGATGTGGCCGGGCATATTAAACAGCTTAGCTTTAATGACCCTGCGGGATTTAAATTAAAAGATTTACGCTCCGAATTCTTTTATGGTTCAAAAGGTTTGAAAGCAGAGAAACTCAACTTAATTACCAGCCGAAGTCACTTGGCGGGTGATCTTCTATTTTCCTATAATTCTTCCGCCGCTTATCTCACTTTCGTAGATTCGGTACAACTTGAAAGTGAAGTTTTATTCTCCAGCATAAGTACTCAAGATATCCAGTATTTCGCGGAGGCTTATCCTGATTTTCCGGATGCCAAACTTTCGGGAAAGGCCAGTGGAACGATAAATAATTTTCAACTAAGCAATATTGTTTTAGAAACGGCCCAGTCTACCAGTTTTCAAGGCGATTTGCACTTACGAGAAACTACTCGTCCTGATAATATTTTCTTGCAAACTGATGATTTCCAGCTACAAAGCTCTTCAGAAGATGTGAAAAGAATAATGGGAATTTTTGCAGATAGCTTAAATCCACTGATTGATAAAGTAGGCGATTTTACTTGGTCGGGGAAATTTACAGGTGGAATTTACTCTTTCAATACAGATAGTAAATTAAAAGGAGATTTAATTGATGCCAATTTAGATTTTGAAGCTAAAGATTTTAATTTGGTAGACAAGGCTCAGTATAAGGGTGAAATAGTGGCTTCAAAAATAGACTTAGCACTAATTAGTGGTGTGGAAGATTTAGGCCTTGCGGCGGTCGATTTGAAAGTTGCGGGAAGAGGTTTCGACCCCCTTAAAATGAAAACTAAAGTGCAAGGGGATATAAATCGTCTAGACTATAAACTCTACAGTTATAAAAACTTAAGTATCAATGGAATTTTTGATGCGGGATTATTTGATGGTGATTTTAAAGCTTCAGATCCTAATCTAAACCTCGATTTTTCGGGCCAAGCAAGTTTTGCCACCGATACCATCACCTTCGATTTTGTCGCCCAAATTGATTCGGCTAACCTCTTTGCCACGCATCTGGTTTCCGACTCAGGTGCCCAATATTCAGGTAATTTGGTCATAGACCTCAAAGCACTAGACTATGATCATTGGCAAGGCTTTATTTCCTTGAAAGATTCTGAGTATAAGAATTCTCGAAAAAACCATTATTTCCAAGATATCAATGTGATTTCCCTAGGAAAGGATTCTCTGCGCGAACTGCGCTTTAATAGTGATATTTTAGAAGGGGAGATAAAAGGTGACTTTTCGTTATTGGGCCTAGCGGTAACATTCGAGCAAAACCTTTACAAATTTTTCTGGCCTTTAAAGTATCAACCTGAACTTATCACTACCAAAGATTTTAATTACCAATTAGAATTAAAAAGCACCAGTTTACTAACTCAGTTGCTTCTGCCACAATTCTTGATTGAGCCAGGCACGGAAATATCAGGCAATTACCACAGAAAGGATAACCAATTAAATACTAAACTTTCCTCTCGAGGTATTCGCTATGAAAATCATATTTTTCGCGATATAGATCTCAATTTTACCAGCTCTACTGCGGAGAATAACCTTTCACTCTTTCTAGAAAATTATACCAGTCCGAGTGGAATGGTATTAGATAGTATTGCAATGGTAAACAGCTATTTAGAAGATAGCATGAATTATCAATTAGATTTTATTCTGCGTGACAGTATCGATAGCTACTCGAACTTTAGTGGTCGAGCTTTAATTGATGACAGCGCCAATTACCGCATTATTATTGATACTTCTTATTTTAATTTGGGCAAAGAGGCCTTCTACTTTTCCAGTGGTAGTGCGTTTCGTTTAGATTCAAATGGCTTTTCGATTGATTATTTAAAACTTAAAGGTTTGAAGCAAAGTATCACTGCTTCTGGTTTTATTAATAAAAATCCAAATCAGATTTTACGTCTCAATGCGGAAGAGTTGGATCTTAAGATTCTCAATTACCTATTTCCGAATGATAAGGCCCGCTTTAAAGGGAAGTTACAGACGGAAATTGTAGTAACTGAATTATTAGATAGCCCGAAATTCTTAGCTGAGCTAAAGATTGATAGTTTAAATTTAAATGGTGTAAGACTCGGAAACTTAAGTGCGACGAGTGACTTCGATTATGCTCTCAAGAAGATTTATCTCGATGGTGTTCTAAGTTTGGGCAATTTAGAGTCTTTACTCTTAAACGGTTATTATAATACTGATTCTTCAGGTTTTATTGATTTAAGTTTAGATTTCAACCGTTTTCAAATTGCTGCTTTAGAGCCATTTGCAAGCCCCATTGCCGAAAACCTACGAGGACTGTTAAATGGTTCAATTAGCGTTAAAGGACCTATTTTAAATCCTGAAATAGATGGCAGCTTGCGCTTGCCCAAGGCGGCCATGACGATTTCTTTTTTACAAACCGATTACAATTTAATTGGGGAGCCAGAAATTACTATAAATAATAAGGAGATTTCTTTCCCTGAACTCAAATTACGCGATACACGTTTTGGTACGGCAGGAATTCTTTCGGGAGAAGTTAGACATAATAACTTTAAAGATTTCTTTATCGATTTAAAAATAGATGCCCAAGAATTGTTGGTTCTGAATACTAAATCAGAAGCCGAGGATGCGTATTACGGCACCGCTTATGCCAGTGGTGTAATTCTGGTAAATGGGCCGCCTAATAAGGTGAAAGTAAAAGCAGTAGTGGAAAGTGCTCGCAATACTAGCTTTAATATTCCTATCGGTGGAGCGACAGAAATTAAGCAAAGTGGCTTTGTTACTTTCATTAGCCCCGATGTAGACCCTGATTCACTGCGGATTTTAAGCAATGACTTTAATATGGATGAAGGGGTAAGTTTAGATTTTGATATCAATGTAAATCCCAAGGCCAAAGTAAGTATTATTCTCAATGAGAGCACGGGTAACCAACTGAATGCAAGAGGAGACGGCCTAATTAAGATGAAGCTCGAGCCTAGCCGTGATTTGGAATTGTATGGCACTTACACTGTTTCAAAGGGAGAGTACCGTTTTAATATTGAAGGCCTATTTGCTAAAAACTTTGAGGTAGAAAGAGGTGGTACAGTTACTTGGAATGGCGATCCTTATGAAGCTCGTTTGGATCTCGTAGCCAAGTTTAGCACTAAGGCCAATCCTGGATTATTAACAGGTGAGTCAAGTGCTGTATCTACACCAGTGGAAGTATATTTATATATAAGCGGACAGCTTACCAATCCTAATATTTTATTTGAAATTAAGGCACCAAGAGCAAGCTCAACCACCCAAGCGATTCTTGCCAATCGCCTAAATACAGACCAAGCAATTAATCAGCAGGTATTTAGTTTATTGGCATTCAACAGCTTTACTCCCCCTTCTGAAATGTTTGCAGCTACGGGTAATGGTATTAATCAGTGGGATATTATTGCCAATCAGGCAGCGGCTTTTGTAAATCGATTTACCGGCGATTATGAGTTTAGCTTTAATTATCAACCTGCTTCTACTGTTGCTGCCGCGGATGGCGGATTGAGTAATGAAGAGTTTGAGGTGGGCCTTTCTAAGAATTTCTTGAATGAACGACTTACCATAAACAGTTCGGTGGAAGTTCCTTTGAATGAAAACAATAGTAACATTGCCGGTGACTTCGAGGTTCTTTATAGCCTTACGGCAGATGGGCGCATCAGAGCGAAAGCTTTTAACCGCTCAGTTGATAATGGTTTTAATTTGAATGTGGGTCAACAACAACTCTACCAACAAGGTGTGGGAATGTCTTTTAGAACCGATTTTAATAATTACCGTCAGATTTGGCAATTGGTTTTAGCAAAAGGACGCAAAGAGGAAGAGCTAAAACTTGAAACTACTCCTCCTGCGGAACAGTCAACAGGCGAGTAAATTGTAAAACTCGGTTTTTACGTTTCATGCTGTAAACACAGCCTTCTTTAGCGATGAAAGTATCTTTAAACTCTTCCTGTGCTTCGTTTAAGAGCTGATTAAAGTTTTTATACCGCACCGAAAAATGACCGATTAAAAGGTTTTTAGCAGCCGTTATTTTGGCAATATGAGCTGCATCTTTAGCAGTACTGTGCTTTGTTTGAGTTGCACGACTGCGGAAATCTTCGGTAAAGGTAGCCTCGTGATACAGTAAGTCGAGATCTTTAAAATAGCGATGCAAATGCTTGATTAACTGGGTATCACTGCAAAAGGCGTACGAAAAAGGGGGCTGCGGAGGAAGCGTTAATTTGTCATTTGCCAGCACTTCACCATTCGCTCCTTTTAAATCTTGGCCTTGTTTTAAAGCGCGTAATTCGGGAATACTTAAGCCTAAACCTTCGATTTCTGATTTTATAATTTTACGCGGACCGCGTTTTTCTTGGAAATAAAAGCCGGTGCATTCTATGCCGTGACTAAGCGGAAAACTATAAACCTCAATCTTTTCACTTTCAAAGATTAAGGCTTTTTTATGGGAATCAGTAGGGTGGAAGTGAAGTGGATAATTTAGTTCGGAATTGGATAGGGCTAAAATCTGCTTAATCCCTTCTTCCAAAGCGGCTGGACCATAAATATGGACCGCTTTTCTTCTTTCTAATAAACTTAAACTGCTCAGCAGAGGTACTAAGCCATAAAAATGATCGCCGTGTAAATGGCTGATTAAAATGTGCTCAATGCGTGATAAGCCGATATTGTGCTGTCGCAGCTTTACCTGTGTTCCTTCGCCACAATCTATCAAAAAGTAATGATCTGCCATACTGAGGAACTGCGCCGTTGGGCTGCGGTTTGCCAATGGTATAGCCGAGCTTGCCCCCAAAATATTGAGGCTAAAATATTCCATTATTTAGAAAAGTTTATCTCCTTTTTAGCAGCCAATAAATAAAGTACTGCCATACGAATAGCTACACCATTTTCTACTTGGTCCAGGATGATACTTTGATTGCTGTCCGCTACATCGGTACTAATCTCAACGCCACGGTTTATTGGACCGGGGTGCATTATTACTATTTTCTTAGAAAGGCCTTCCAGCATTTTTTTATCGATACCAAACATTTGGCTATACTCGCGAATACTAGGAAAGAATTTCAAATTCTGACGCTCGTGTTGCACTCTTAACATATTGGCCACATCGCACCATTCAAGCGTTTCTAGCAAGTTTGTGCTCTTCGTTATGCCTAAACTTTCTATATGTTTAGGTAAAAGCGTGGCCGGTCCGCATACTCGTACTTCGGCACCCATTTTCTGCAAACATAAAATATTGGACAAGGCTACCCGTGAGTGGAGAATATCGCCCACTATGGCGATTTTTTTACCATCAAGACTACCCAGCCTTTCTTTAATAGAATAGGCGTCTAACAAGGCTTGCGTAGGATGTTCATGTGCACCATCGCCAGCATTAACAATGATGCTATCGACGTTTTGACTAAGAAAGTAGGCCGCTCCGGGTTTGGGATGGCGCATTACCACCATATCCACTTTCATAGCTAAGATATTATTAACCGTATCAATTAGGGTTTCACCTTTGGAAACCGAAGAACTGCTGGCAGAAAAGTTAACCACATCGGCTGATAATCTTTTTTCGGCTAACTCAAAGGAAAGTCGGGTACGAGTGCTGTTTTCAAAAAACAAATTAGCTACCGTAAGGTCCCGCATAGAAGGAACCTTTTTAATGGGGCGGTTAATTACCTCTTTAAACTGACTGGCCGTTTCAAAAATTAATTCGATATCCGATTTTATAAGGTATTTAATACCCAATAAGTGCTTAGTGCTTAACTCACTCATTATCTCCAGTTTCTAAATATACAGCGTCTTCAAGGGCCCCTAAATGTTGCCATTCTACTAATACTTTATCGCCAATAAGGCTATCTACATGTTGTCCAGAATAATCGGGCTGAATGGGTAGTTCACGACTAAACCTGCGATCAATTAAAACTAATAACTCAACTTCTGCAGGACGGCCAAAGGATTGCACTGCATCCATGGCAGAGCGTACACTGCGCCCAGTGAAAAGTACATCGTCAATGAAAACAACTTTTTTACCTTCCAGTAAAACATCGATTTTAGTTTTGCCGGGTTGCAGTGGTGTGTCCCTTCTTCTAAAGTCATCTCTAAAAAAGGTGATATCCAAGGTGCCACTGGCAATTGTACCCGACTCTTTATTGTTTAAGATTTCCAATAATTTGGTCAATACAGCGCTGCCTCTTGGCTGAAGTCCAATAAGAACAGTATCTTTAAAATCACCGTGATTTTCAATGAGCTGCTGAGCTAAACGACGCAGGGTAATATCTACCTTGCGTGGACTAAGGAGTAGTTTTTTATTCAAGGCCATCTATTGGTCAAAATTAGCATTTTTTTATCCCTTAATTAGTTCTTCCTGCCAGTTAATAGCATCGAAGTTACCAGAGCTCATTAGTAATAATACATCTGCGGAAGCACTTACTTTTTTAACCGTATTAATCAATATTTCACGATCGGTTATTACCTTAATATTGGGGTTTGCAAAAGCCTCTTTGACCGCATTGGCATCTAGTGCTGGCAGTTTCTTATGCTCTAATACTTTGGGGTTGAAATAAACAATAGCAGTGTCGGCCTTATCTAAGCTTGACTTGTATTGGCTAAGAAAGTTGATGCTAAGGCTGCTGAAGGTATGGAGCTCAAAAACGGCTATCAATTTATGGTCAGCATAGGTTTCTTTGGTGCCAGAAACGCTTGCCTTTACTTTTGAAGGGGCGTGGGCAAAATCGCGGTACACATCATAATCGACCGCAATATTCATTTTCTCCAAGCGCTTTGAGGCGCCTTCAAATTCTTCAATAGCCTCGTAGAATTCCTCATCAGTAAGACCCATTTGATTGCAAATCCAACGAGCACCTTCGAGGTTACTCATATTATGTGCACCGAATACTTTCAATTCTAAATCACCTTCAAAAGTGTCGAGAATAAAGTGTTGATCTTCTACACGATAGGCAGGCAGACTATAAGGAAATTTCTTTACCTCATTCTTGGTGCGATTAATAACATCTAAAACCTCTTGATCATCTTCATTATAAATAATCACCCCACCAGGTTCTATGCAATCTAATAATTGATCGAACTGTTTTTTATAATCTTCATAGTCAGGAAAAACATTTACATGATCCCAGGCAATTCCCGATAAGAGCGCAATATTTGGTCTATAGTGAATAAACTTAGGGCGAGCATCAAGAGGCGAGGAGAGGTATTCATCACCTTCTAAAAGAATAAACTCGTTATGATCGGTGAGTCGTACCATGGTTTCAAAGCCATCTAATTGCGCGCCTACCATATAATCGCAATCGCGTTTGTGGTAGTGTAAGCTATGCAAGATCATTGCAGTTATACTGGTTTTACCATGACTACCAGCTATCACCACACGGGTTTTGTCTTTGCTATTTTCGTAGAGATACTCGGGGTATGAAAGCACCTTTAGACCTAGTTCTTGAGCGCGTTTCAGTTCAACATTATCGGGACGAGCGTGCATGCCTAAGATAACTAGCTCTATGCTTTCAGAAATATTAGCTGCATTCCAACCCATGCTCCTTGGTAAAAGGCCATACTTAGCTAATCGACTTTTCGAAGGTTCAAAAATTTCGTCGTCACTACCACTTACTGCATGTCCTTGTTGGTGAAGGGCGATGGCCAAATTGTGCATCGCGCTGCCGCCGATGGCAATAAGATGTATTTTCATGAATGGTATTTTGTAGCACAAAGCTACGGCATACGAGGAACTAGAGCAGAGAAATTTCGGTACAATCTTTCAAATTGTCCATAAATTTAGTAGCTACGTCAAAATCAACTGGCTCTGAATGAGTCTGAGGCTCGGTCATTAAATCCAAGGTATCGCTACCATTAAAGAGCTTTTCCAAATCGAATTTAAGTACAATTGTTTTTGAACCATCTGTCTCTATTTTCAAGTCTAGAGGATAACTGTTCATTCGGTATAAAACATCTGTACCGGGGTGATAAGCATTAAGGATGTCGCTGCTAGTACCTAGGGAATCGACCAAGTTTGATCTACCTTCTAAGATCGCGAAGCGGTATTTAAGCAT
Organism: uncultured Schleiferiaceae bacterium; assembly: GCA_963974215.1. Taxonomy (GTDB): domain Bacteria; phylum Bacteroidota; class Bacteroidia; order Flavobacteriales; family Schleiferiaceae; genus Croceimicrobium. Next base: position 228,495 of record CAXBBL010000004.1, read on the forward strand.
GGTCCAGTACATTTGATTAAAAGAAGATAAGGGATGATCTCTTTCAAAACTTTCGGGAACGGAATTGTTTTGGGCCGTATCTAGGCCAAAGCCTAGGGATAGCCCAGTAAATTCGTCTGGATCTAAATTAAGCTTGAATTGCCCAGTTACATTATCGCCTACATCAGCTAAGAGAATATCCTTAATTTCTAATGAAGTTCCATTTGATCTTTGTAAAGTAATATTGGAAATGTATAGCTTGAATTTTTTCAAATTGAAATCGTAATTACCAATCTCAATGGTGTCACCTATAAAAACCCTTTGACTATTATCACCAGCAGTCATCTCTGTTTTAAACCTTAAAACTCCTTGCACAGATTCTTCGGGCTTGTCTTTTTCGCAAGCGCTTGCTAAAAATAAGCTGAGAATTAGAAGAGCAGAGATTTTTAAAGTTTTCATAGAATTAAAATTTAAAAAATACCAATTTCAAGGCTATCTTTTAGTTGTTTTGCAAGCGTGAAATCCTGAACATCTGTCGGGTCGCTAATTATATCTTGGATTAAATTGAAATTTATACCGGATAAAACTGGCTTTAAATCGGATATTAATACAATAGTGATTTGCTGGTCATTATCAATACTAAAGCTCCTACGATCGGTATTCATAGTATCGGCTAAAAGATAAGAGCCAACAGTGTATTCAATCGGCAGAAATATCGAGTCAGTCGGCATCTTTGTGGGATCGAAAATTCTTCCTTGAACCTTAAAGAAGTCTAATCCGAATCCGTCTTTTCGTACCATTTTCGGGGCAATTCTTGATATTTCCGAGCGGTACTTCACACTGTTAAGTGAATCGCCTCCTAAAAATATATTGTAGTTGCCATAGTAACCTCCAGCAGGTAATAAGCCACTTAATTTCTCATTATCGCCTCGTGTAAAGTGAATGAAATTGGGAGCCGTGTCAATAACTTGTTTCAGGTTTTCATCATAAAAGTTTACATCAGTTATGAGAAGTGAAATTGAATCAATCATGAATTGGATTCCTAGGTCATTAGTATAGATGGAATCATAGTCCAATCCTTCCTCCCCATAATAAGGCACAAAACTCCAAAAAAGATTGTCGGCTGGTGGCGGCGGGTTATCTACCAGTAAATCTTTTTCTTGGCAACTGCTGAGTAAAAAAAGGCCTAAGCAAATGGCTAAAAGTGATTGGCGCATAGGTTTATTAATTAGAGTCAATGTATAGTAATAAAACGAACAAATCTATTTAAGCGTTGGATAATTCGCTTTCAATATCAATCTTTTTCATGGTGTTATAGTCCTCGCTTTGTTCGATGCTGTCCATTATCTGATCGAGAATCTCGGCCGAGTCTTTCTCGAAGTCAATTTTTAAAGGATCTTTAAAGCGAATACTTAAATTAACACCTTTCTTTTTTAGGAGTAAACCTTTTTTATCAAAAGCCCTACGGAAACCGTCTACTACGACGGGAATTACGATAGGTTTCGTTTCTTTAATGATGTGGGCAGTACCTTTTCTTCCATTAACAAAAGGAGTAGTGGTTCCTTGCGGGAAGGTGATTACCCAACCATTTTCCAAAGCGGTAAAGATTTTTTGAATATCCCGCGGATCAACGCCACGGTCAACATTTTTACCAGCTGAACGCCAGGTTCTTTTGATAGAGACACTGCCTACATTAGCAAATAGCTTGGGTAACAAGCCCGCCGACATCGTTTCAAGGGCGGCTATGAAAAAGATATTTAGCTTCGGGTTTAAAACGAAAAAAGGGAAGTTTATACGATCGTAAATACCCCATTTAGCGCAGCAAAAAACTTGATAAAGACCGGTTACATCGGCGAAGTAAGTTTGGTGATTACTAACGAAAAGTACATTCTGTTTTCGCAGGCCTTTTAAAATATGGCTTCCGGAAACCTTCGTTTTATTGGCAATATTAAAACGATAAAATGCAATACTGCCAAAAACGAATATCAGTAAACGTTTAAGCAGCAATGAATTACCAAAAGAGTCCTTAAATTTTAACTTCATTTTTTAGTTCCTTCGGCGCAAATATAAGCTTTGGAAAATTTCTAGGATGCGCTATTCAGCACAGTCCGTGCATAAATTAGAACTGAAGGTCGTTAAATTACAGGAAACCTCATGCGTAGATTCTTCACTAAATCCTAGTCTTTCCCTGTCTTCCTTACCGTTAATTGCTAGCCCTTTATTTCGCTAAAGTATCTTGAAGCTAGGTGTTTACAGAGGCAATCAGTCTAATTTTGAATAGAACTTAGGTTGGTCCTTAGTAAGTGCTTTAGTTCGGCAAGCATCATAGCTGTTGCCCCCCAAATTTTTAATCCAGCAATATTAAAGGCAGGAACTTTCACTTTTTGTCCCGAGCCATACTTGATTTCAGTTTCTCGCAAAGTTTCGGAGGCAAATAACTGGTTTAGAGCGATGGTGAATATTTTAGCGACTTCTTTTTCTTCGGGTAGTTTTTCTAAAACCTTATTACTGAGCGCCACAAAAGGATAAACTAAAAAATTGCTGGGGGGTATGTATACAGGACTTAAGGCGCCTAAAACTTCTAGGTCAGCGCGATTAATACCAATTTCCTCTTCAGTTTCGCGCAAGGCGGTATCTAAAAAATCTGAATCTTCTTTTTCGCTCTTTCCGCCTGGAAAACTAACCTGTCCGCTATGCGTGCCGTTATAAGTAGAACGGAGGATAAGAACGACCTTAGGTTGGCTGTTGTCGTTTTCAATTAAAACTAAAACTGCTGCTTTCCTTATCTCATCTTGCTTTAATGCACTTAAATCCGTTGATTTCCTGTTAGGCGGAAGGGCAGCTTGATGGGCTAAGCTTCCAGGTAAAGGCTGCTTTAAACTATTTCTTAAAGACTGACTGAACTCTTGGAACTGCAAATTTGTTGTTTTTAACAAAAGTCTTACAAAAAAATGAATGGTATAACATTTAATAGGTTTTTTATATTAGATTTGAATAATATTAGAATCAATTTATGACACTTACTCAATTAAGCTATCTGATTGCGGTAGACAACCATAGGCATTTTGCCAGAGCAGCCGAGTCCTGTTTCGTTACACAGCCCACGCTAAGTATGCAAATACAGAAGCTAGAAGAGGAGTTGGGAGTTTTATTATTTGACCGTTCCAAGCATCCTGTTCGGCCAACCTCAATTGGTGAAAAGCTCATTCAACAAGCACGTACCATATTAAACGAAGCGGAGCGCATGCAGCAGATTCTCCAAGAATCTAAAAATGTATTGGAAGGACCGTTTAAACTTGGGATTATTCCCACTGTGACATCTTCAATTGTACCGCGCTTCTTACGTCAGTTTAATAAAAAGTTTCCGAAAATTCAATTACAAATTATTGAGCTAACTACAGAAATGATTTTAGAAAGATTGCAAAAAGATGACTTAGATGCCGCCATTTTAGCTACTCCTTTAGACGAACGCTCCATTATAGAGAAACCTCTTTATTACGAGCCTTTTATGGCCTACATTCCCGCTGATCACAAACTGGGTAAGGAATCTTTTATTACTAATTCGGAGATTGATATTGACGATGTATTACTTCTGAACGAAGGTCACTGTTTCCGCAATAGTGTCTTAAATCTTTGTAATTCAAGCCCCAGCTTAAGTGCCAAGAATGTCGATTTAGCATCTGGTAACTTTGATACGCTGGTAAAGTTGGCTAAGAAGGGATACGGTATGACGCTCCTGCCTTATCTTTATGCGATAGATATGTCAACCGAAGAGCAAGCTTTTATTAAGCCCATTGCCGACCCTAAACCAACACGTGAAATTAGCCTCGTTTATACTCGCGCCGAATTGAAAATAAAGGTTATTGAGGAATTAGCACGTATAATAAAGGCCAGTGTTCCTGAGAAATTATTGAATGAATCTGACCAAGTTTTAAGTCCTGTGCACCAAGCGTAAGCTTATGATTTTTACCCTGAATTAATAACTATGAAAAACCACCCGCTATTTCCGCTCAAACTATTCTTATTGCCCGGTGAGTTCACCCAGCTTTATATTTTCGAAGAACGCTATAAACAGCTGGTTCATGAATGCTTGGCGGAGTCTAAGACCTTTGGAATTGTCTATTCAGGTAAATTAAATTTAAAGAACTTGGGGTCTTTAGTCAAGGTAGTAGAAATTTCTAAAGAGCATTCGAATGGAGAGCTGGATATTATTGTGCAATCTGTGGGTGTATTCGTACTTGAGCGTTTTTATTTCAAGGCCCCGGAAAAGTTATACCCTGCAGGGGATATAACTTTAATAGAATCTCCTTTTTCGAATGACTTGGTTTCGCCAGAATTATTAAAACTATATCGCAGCTATTTTGCCGACAAAGATCATCCAGACCCAGAGCTGCTATGGCGGTCCTCCCTCGAGTTGGTGGATCTTTTGAAAGGTCTTTTTCTTAGTGATTTCGAAAAAATGGACTTGGTGCAATTGGAAGATAAGACCGCTCTTGAAGCGTACCTAAAAAATTATATTCGTTATTTGCAATTGCTCGAAGATCAAGAAAAAAATGTTTACCAAAACATCTATCTCAACTAGTACCCTAATTCTCATGGTTCTTTTTGCTTTCGCAAGATGCGATTCGAAGGTGACTGCCGATTCTAATCAGGAAAACGATCAAGTAAATAAAGCTTCTGAGAAAAAATCTACGCAGCAAATTCCGTTAGATAAGGGTAGCTATTTGTCCTTTTTTAGCAATTTTCCGCAAGATCACTTGCAGGATACCTTTGTAGTGCACAGTGAGTTTGGTAAAATTGAAATCGTGCTTTTTAGCAATACTCCCCTGCATGCTGCCAACTTTGTTCACCTAGTTGAAAAGGAGTATTTCAATGGTACTTGGTTTCATCGCGTTAGCGCTAATCATGTAATTCAAGCGGGAAATAATGACGATCCCCACACTGTGAAAAAGCGTAAGGCCATAGGTGAATATCAGTTGCCTGCGGAAGCCCTCAATGACAATTACCATTTTTATGGGGCTGTTGCTGCGGCTCGATCTTATACTAATAATCCCGAAAAACGCTCCGACCCTTATGAATTTTACATCAGTCTAGGGGAGAAATATAGTGCAGGTCAGCTATCCATAATGGAGGAGAAGTATGACTTAAGTTTGAACGAGGAGCAAAAAAATCAATATCAGAATATAGGAGGGAGCCCGCACTTAGATGGAGAACATACCGTTTTTGGCAAAGTTATAAGCGGCATGGGGGTGGTTGAGGAGATTAGTCGCCAAGAAACGGATAGCGGCGAGTGGCCCCTGAAAAATATCCCTATTAAAATAAGCATTAAGAATTAGCTAAGCTTTTTGCCTAGTTTTTTTACTATATTTGAACTATCATGTTAGTACACAATCATAATAATAATACGATGCGCAATTGGATCAAGTATCCAAGGGCGGGGTATTATATGTTATTATGGTTTAACTAATCTGTAAGGAACAATTATAAAAAACCCCGCTAGGTCAATCTAGCGGGGTTTTTTGTTTATCAAAAACCGAGAAATATGAGTGCATTAATTAGTTTACTGGAAAAGCAGAAAAAAAGAGAATGGTATATCGCCTTTGATATTCCTGCCAAAGAAAAGAACGCCGAATGGTTGACCATGCGCATGATGGAAGATGGAGCCGCAGATTTCTGCGAAACCATGCAAGCTTTTTTGCCGAACAACGCTAAATTGGTTCGTAAGGAGGTGAAGTTGACCAACTACAAGGCGGCTAGTCCTTCTTCTAAGATGAAAATTAGAGCGCAAATTTCTGCCACAAATAACCGTTCATATGTACTGCGAATGCACTGCCACGAGTTAAATCACAAGGGGCAAATGAATAAAATATCGCGCGTTGAATACCACTATATCGAGAAGAGGTTTTAATATACGCACATCCTCAAATAACATAAATGCATGTATCACCAAGGCCGACTTAGGAAACTAGTCGGCCTTTTCTGTTTTACCTAAGGCCTAAATCATTATTTTCGTGACTCTAACCCATTCTCTGCTCGATTTCAAATCAACATTTTATGAGAAAATTATACTCTTTTCTTTTTGTGCTTGGCGGCATTAGTCTTCTTCAAGCGCAGAATACTTTTGTAGTGGACCCTCAATTGTCGCCTAATCAGAAAAGTATCGCCTTTTCCTATCAGGGCGATATTTGGATTATGGATGATGCTCAATCAGTAGCGCGCCGTCTAACCGTACATGAAGCTTATGACGCTTCGCCCTTTTTTAGCCCTGATGGGAAAAGCATTGCCTTTAGCAGTAACCGTTATGGCAATAATGATATTTTCGTAATGCCTGCTCAAGGTGGCAGTCCACAACGTTTAAACTATCATTCTTCGAGTGATAATATTAGCGATTGGTCGCAAGAGTGGGGCATCCTATTCGCCTCTAACAGAGATTATAATCAAGTAGAAAGAGACCGCGAAATTCATAGCATTTCTCCACAAGGGGGTAATCCGAAAAGAATTTTAGACGCCTTTGGTGAAATGGCAACGGCTTCACCTGATGGGCGTTACATTGCGTTCGCTATTGGAACTTGCCGGATTAGTCGCGAAAATTATTCAGGGCCAGCCGATAATGATATTTGGCTATACGATTCCAAAGAAAATACCTATCGCGCTTTAAGCGAGAACACAGTTAATGATATTTATCCGCAATGGGCCAGTAACAAAGAGCTGGTTTTCCTTTCGAGTAAAGCAGGTCGATATAACCTCAAGAAAATTAATATCGACAGCAAGGAGGAAGCTTGGCTAAGCGACTTCTCCAAAGAGGGTATTCATTACTTTTCCCTTGCGGGAGATAAGTTGCTTTATGCCAAAGGTCCGAAAGTTTACTTAGGAGAACTACAAAATGCCGCGGCTGCTAAAGAAGTTAAAATCAACTTAGCTACAGACTATCGTTTTTATCCTGTGGAAAGAGAGAGCTTTAGTGGTGGGATCAGAGATTTTAGTATTTCTCCATCAGGCGATTATGCCCTGATTGAAATTAGAGGCGAGCTCTTTATTAAAAACTTGGATAAAGATGAGTCGCGTACAGCAAATTTAAGTAAACATCCTTATTTCGATCGTGAAGCCATTCTTTTAAATGATGAAATTGCTATTTTTAGTAGCGATAGAGCTAATAATCAGTATCAATTTTATACCGCAAGTTCGCAAGAAGAGGCTAAACCCGTATTATTTAAATCGCTCCGTCACCAAGTGAAAGAAAACCTAAAGGCAGAGGGTGATTTACGTGACTTGAACTTAGCGCCTAATGGTAAAAAAGTTAGTTATACACTTGCTTCTCAAAAACTAATTGTAGCGGATATTTCAGATAAAGGTGAAATCTCCAACCCAAAAGTTTTGGTAGATGCTTGGCATGGGGCTGAAGGTGTAGCGTGGAGTCCAGATAGTCGGTTTATAGCCTACAGCCATAGTGACTTGAATTTCAATACGGAAGTATTCATTCAGTCGGTAGAAGGAGGCGAAGAAGTAAATGTTAGTATGCACCCCGGTTCTGATTACTCTCCCTTCTGGAGCGCAGATGGTTCTAAATTAGCTTTCATTTCTGATCGTAATAATGATGATGCCGATGTTTGGTTTGCTTGGTTAAATCGGGAAGATTGGTTGAAATCTGAAGAGGAACGCGAGCAAGGTTATTACTTTAACGATGCGCCTGAAGAAGAGAAGGAAAGTGAGGAAGAGGATAAGGACAAAAAGGATAAAAAGAAAGAAGTAGAAATAGAACCGATAGTTATCGATTTCGAGAATATTCACCGTCGTTTGCAGCAAGTGACTTCATTTATAGGCAGCGAAGGAAATGTGCGTGTCTCTAAAGATGGGGAGACTTTTTACTTTACACGTTACGATTATATCGCTAAGGGTTCAGACCTTTATAAAGTAAAGTACGATGGCAGCGATTTAGAGCAAATCTCTAAGGGAGGTTCTAGCCCATCTTCACTAAAGTGGGATAAAGACTATAAGGGATTTTATGGCTTATCGCGCGGTAAGTTGAAGCATATCAATGCCGAGTCGGGGAAAATCACTTCCTATCCGCATGAAGCGAAAATGAATTTAGATAAGCTAGAGGAAAGAAAGCAGGTATTTGATGAAGGTTGGCGCTTAATTAATCAGCGTTTTTACGATCCTGACTTCCACGGCGAAGACTGGGAAGCACTGAAGGATTATTATCGTCCATGGGCTTTATCAGCCAGTACTAATCAAGACTTTCAATTGGTTTACAATTTAATGCTGGGCAGACTAAATGCCTCCCATATGGGTCTCTACGGAAGTGGGGAAGAAGACGTACAGAAGGAGAGAACAGGAAGATTGGGAATTGAATTTGAAACCACTTCCAAAGGTTTAAAAGTTACCCGACTGATCCCGAACTCGCCAGCCGATAGAGCTAAAAACAATTTAAAGCTGGGTGATATCATTACTAGCATTAATGGTGAAGCGATCAGTCCGCAAGGCAATTTTTATGAAAACTTGGTAGAAACGGCGGGTGATCCAGTTATTCTTGAAGTCGAATCCACCGACGGTAAGAAGGAAATTGTGATTCGTCCCAGCAACAGCGTTGAAGATGAGCTATACGAAGAATGGGTGGCCGATCGCGCTAAATTAGTAGATGAATATTCCAACGGTCGTTTGGGTTATATTCATATTAAAGGAATGGATAAGCCTAGTTTTGAGCGTTTTGAGCGCGAGCTAATGGCTTCGGGTTATGGCAAAGAAGGCATTGTTATAGATGTGCGTTATAATGGGGGTGGTTGGACTACCGACTATTTAATGGCGGTATTAAGTGTTCGTCAACATGCTTATACCATTCCTCGTGGAGCGGCCAATAGCTTAAAGGATAATAAGAAGTTTAAAGAATTTTATCCTTATAGCGAGAGATTACCTTTAGCAGCTTGGACTAAGCCGTCAATAGCCTTGTGTAATGAAAGTAGTTATTCAAATGCGGAAATTTTTAGTCACGCCTACAAGACATTAGGTATAGGGACTTTAGTGGGGCAGCCTACTTTTGGAGCCGTAATTTCTACCGGCGGATCCTCGCTTTTAAATGGATCATTTATTCGCTTGCCCTTCCGCGCTTGGTATGTGAAATCAACGGGAGAGAATATGGAAAATGGTCCGGCGGTACCCGATATTTTAGTGGAGAACCATCCCGCTTCGAGAGCTAGAAATGAGGATGCCCAGCTGAAGGTAGCAAGCGAAACACTTTTAAAACAAATCGATAATAAATAATAAATTCATGAAGAAAATTCTTCTAAGCTTAGCAGTTTTTGCAAGTGCAAGCGCTTTCGCGCAAGATGATTTAATCAACAAGATAAAGGATAATGGTGGCGAGAATAATGAAGGCTATCAATTTGAAACGGTAATTGACCTGGAGGCTACTCCGGTTAAAAACCAAGGAAGAAGCGGTACTTGCTGGTCTTATGCAACCACTGGCTTTATTGAGAGTGAAATGTTGCGCATGGGAAAAGATCCTGTGGATATTTCGGAAATGTTTACCGTACGTCATGTTTATTATGATAAAGCTTTAAAGTATGTTAGGTTACATGGAAATCTGAATTTTGCCCAAGGTGGTGCATTACCTGATGTACTTTATGTACTTAAAAAATACGGTGCCGTTCCGCAGGCCGCTTATGAAGGCTTGAATTATGGAATGGATATCAATAATCACAATGAGCTAGAGGCGATTCTTAAAGCCCAGCTTGATGAAGTGCTGAAAAACCGCAATGGCAAACTTTCGAATAACTGGAAAGAAGTAGTTAATGCTACTCTTGATTCCTATTTAGGGAAATATCCTTCTGAGTTTATATACGAAGGAAAAAAATATACCCCGAGGAGTTTTGCGGATGAAGTAGTGGGTATCAATGCCGACGACTATGTGCAACTGACTTCTTTTAGTCATCATGACTTTTACGAAATGGCAATGATACAAGTGCCGGATAACTGGTTGTGGGCTAATGCTTTAAATCTACCAATCGATGAGATGATGGAGCAAATTGACCACAGCTTAGAAAAAGGATATACTGTTGCCTGGGCCACGGATGTGAGTGAAAAAGGATTTTCCTTAAAAAACGGGGTGGCAATAGTTCCTGCGGTTTCTTATGAGAAAATGACAAAGGAAGAACGCGCTTCTATGTTTGATGGCCCTCAATCGGAGATGATGGCAGATCAAAAAATTAGACAAGAGGCTTATGATAATTATGAAACTACCGATGATCATGGAATGCAGATTACCGGTATCACTAAGGATCAGGCGGGTACAAAATACTATATAGTAAAAAATAGTTGGGGTGATAGAGACAATGATTTCCGCAGTGGTTATATCAATGCTTCCGAGGCTTTCGTGCGTTATAAAACGATTTCGGTTTTAATGCATAAGTCTTCTTTGAAAAAGGCAATAAAGTCTAAAATCAAATAGAGGAATATTCTATAAGTGAGATATCAGTCTCAATTTGGGAAACAATTAAGGTTTGATAAATCTTTAGTTTGTTGATTTTCAGTAACTAGTAGTAATGGTCTTAACTTGGATTATATAAGAGTAAAATAAAAAGAAATGAAAAAATACATAGTATTGGGCTTTCTGTCGCTCAGTCTTTTTTCTTGCAAAAAGGACGATGGAGATTCGTCTGGCGCGATTGTTTCTAATCCCACCTCTTTCCAAGAAATTACCGTGGGGCCTAACTTCAATTGGTCAACTCAAACGGAGTATAGTTTGCAGGTGATAGCCATGAAGAACATGCCTTACACGCGCAATAACTATATTAAGGTATTCGATCAAGATAGCAACCTAGTTTTTCAGTCGCTTATCAGTACCCGAGATAATAAAGTTTTGAAATTCACGGCTGAAAGAGATTTATCCATTGCCACTGTTTCATTCGGGACTATTTCTAAGGAAGTGACTTTTACGAATAAGCAAGGAGAATTTGATTTTATTCCTTTCGACGATCAGTCTGATATTGAACCTGATACTAATTAATTGCTATGAAAAATTTACTTGTTGCTTTAGCCTTAACGGGAGCTTTACAGAGTACTGCTCAAACCGTTTTTACAGATTTTGAATCGACCAATGGAAATCGTGGCGCAGAAACTTGCTGGGGTTTCGGTGGGTTTAGTTTGACCAACCGCATAGATCGTGACCCTAGCGCGGGCTATTGGGCTCAAAGTGGCTCTGTAAATACCAATCCCAATGCTTTTTGGCTGAAGTCTCCTTTTGTTGATATGAGCAGTGGAAACATTACTTTTAAAACTAGAATTAACACTTTCGACTGGTCTAACGTTTATAAAGTTTATATCGACTTTATCGAGTATGATGCAAGCGACAATAACGGAGAGGGTGACATTATAACCGGTTCGGTTTATACTCTTTCTGAACCAACTAACCGTCCTCAAAGTGTCAGTATAGCCGTTCCTTCTGCTATTGCTTCAAGCAGCACCCCTCACAAGGTTTATCTTCGTTTCGAGAGTGTAAGTGGCAACCGAAACCGCAGAATGTTGGTAGATGAAATTTCAATTCCTGGTACTTTTGCCTCAGATCCATCGAATAATTGTAAGCCCATCGTTGCAGTAGCTGATTCTGATTTTGATGGTGTAGCAGATGATGTCGATTTGTACCCCAATGACGCTAATGCGGTTTATGATTATTATTTCCCAGCGATAGATCCTAGTGCTACAGCACCTCTTTTTGGTACTATTGCTTATGAGGATTTATGGCCAGCTAAAGGCGATTATGATTTTAACGACTTAGTGTTGGATCATTATACGCGTTTTACTTTCAATGCTAACTCTAAAGTGACACGAGTACAATTTAAATTTTCGGTACGTGCTTTAGGAGGTGATTTGATTCAAGGTTTCGGAGTACATTTCCCGGCTATCCCAGCTGCTTTTGTAAATGCCGTTAATGGAAACAGCTTAACAACAGGAACAATTTCAACCGCCGCAAGTGGTGCTGAAGCTGGACAAACCAATGCTGTAATTATTGCTTGCGATGATGTGGAGCAAATCATTAACCGCGCGGGCGGTGCCTTTTTCAATACGCTTTCAAGCAATCCGAAAGGAACTTCAGATACTCTTACAGTAGATGTTAGTTTTTCTAGTGGTGTTGCGATCGGAGACATTGTGAACTTCTCAATCTTTGCCTATAAGCAGAGAGACCAAGAAATTCACATGGTGAATAGGCAACCAACGGATTTAGTTAATCTAAGCCTATTTGGAACGGAAGATGACGATAGCGATCCTGCAAGTGGTCAATACTACAAAACCGCTAATAATCACCCTTGGGCCATATTTGTAGGCGAGAGCTTTGATTATCCAGAAGAGAAAGTAGATATTGTACAAGCCTATTTAAACTTTGCCAACTGGGCTCAAAGTAATGGTGCTAGCTCTAAGAGCTGGTACAAAGATGAATCGGGTAACCGCCAGCAAGCCAATATTTTCCAGTAAAATATTTTGAAAAAGAATGAAAGAAAAAGGCGACTAATTTTGGTCGCCTTTTTTGTTGTATCTAATTGCGAGATTTTACTTTATTCGCCGTAGGATTTCATAAAGTCCGTAATTAAATAGCAAATAGCTTTGCCCATTAATTCCTTTTCTTGCTCCGATTGTACCCGATCAGGTGATCCTTCGGCTAAGTGAAAGTAATAAGGCTTAGACAAAGCAGCAGCTGTTTTAACCAAAAGTCGGGCCTGCCGCATGCTTAAACCACTGGCATTATAAGCGCTAACCGGCATGCGAGTGATGCTGTCTAAATCTAATTCAAAGCCTATCTGCCCTGAGCCCAACCAGCGTAAAGCGTCTTTAAATAGACGATCTCTTTCGGCAGTGCTAAAGGTTAGCAACTCATCGAAACTCATATAATATAATTCGGCGCTGCGTCGGAAGATCTCCAAAGTTTGCTGATTATTATAAGATTCATGTAAGGCGAAAACAGCATATCTTCCTAATAAGGCTTCGTTTTGAGCATAGCTAAATCCATTACCACTGTGTCGGCCTTCCAATGCCCTGAAGTCGGCGTGTGGATCAATATTCAAAACATCGATGTTCTTCTCTTTAGCGGCAGCACAGCCTTTAATTATACCATAACTGTTATTGTGTCCGCCGCCGATAATAATGGGCACCTTATTAAGACTCACAATCGCCTGTATTAGGGCGCTAACCCGTAAATCGATTAAAGCGGTAAGTTCGCGTAGCTTGTCTAAATCGGCTTCGACATTCGGATTAAGGTTAACAGCAGCAGCCATGTATTCGGGGAAATCCAAATAACCTAACAAAGCAAATTGCTTAGCAGATAAGAAGCGGTTTTCCTGAACATTCAGAAGGGCGGGTAAAACATAATCGAAACAATTTGCGGCACCGGGCTTGCCAAAGTTTGCTCTAATGCCAATATCTTCCTTGATGGCTAGGATAACAAAAGGTGCTTCCAAATTGCTAAGTTCTTGTAAGCTTTGCAAGCAGTGAATTTCTTCGCCAATTTTTGTTTCACCCTTGCGTATCTGCGTAAGCGCAAGTATTTCCTCTTGGCTAAAATGAACCAGATTTTTCATTTTTGTATTTCTCCTTTAAGAATTACAGTTTCGATTAAATTGTGACCAAAGTGGTAGGGGATAGACTCGAGCGTATATCCTTGTTTTAAGATCATAAGATTTGCTAATTTACCCACTTCAATGCTTCCCAACTCCTCGCTTAAACCCATCGCACTAGCACCATTTAAGGTTGAGGCAGTTAAGGCTTCTGCAGCCGATAATTTCATCTTTACACAAGCCAAAGATAGCACGGTATTCATATTGCCATTAGGGGCCGAACCAGGGTTGAAGTCGGTTGCTAAAGCCACAATGGCATTTTTTGCAATTAACTCTTTAGCTGGTCCATAAGGGATTTCTAAAAAGTGGCTACAACCTGGTAGTAAACAAGCTATGGTATTGCTTTCGCAGATGCTTTCAATATCCGCTTCGGTCATTACTTCTAGATGGTCTAAGGATAAAGCACCTCGATTTACCATGGCGGGAACGGCGCCCAAGCTATTAAATTGATTTACATGTACCTTAGCTTCTAATCCATATTCCTTACCCGCTGCCAAAATCCGTAAACTCTCTTCGAGGCTAAAATAATTTTCTTCACAAAACACATCGATATAGTCGGCTAAATTCTCGGCCGCGATGGCGGGAAGCATTTCATCAATAATTAATGAAATATAGCCTTCTTTATCATTTTTAAACTCTGGCGGTAGGGCATGGGCCCCCAAAAAGGTGGATTTAATTTCCACTTGACTTTCTTTTGCCAAGCGTCTTGCTACCCTTAAAATCTTTAATTCTGATTCGGTATCCAAACCATAGCCACTTTTAATTTCTAGTGCACCGGTGCCCATTTTTATTAACTCAGCCAGTCTTTTTTGTGCATCTGCGAAAAGCGCCTCTTCACTGTAAGCCCTTAATTTTTTAGCCGAATTAATAATACCTCCCCCGCGGGCCGCAATTTCTTCATAAGTCAAACCGGCTAATCGCATGGCAAATTCATCTTGTCGGTTGCTTGCATAAACCAGATGACTATGGCTATCTACATAAGTAGGCATAAGCGTTGCACCTTGCACATTAAAGCGGTTGGTAGACGGAGGAGGCTGAGAATTTTCGCCTCCAATTTCCTGGATACGTCCATTTTTAATGGTAAGCCAACAATTATTAAGAATAGGGAAATCAGACATTTCGGAGCCGCGTTTATAGGGTCGGCCTTGGTTTTCTACCTGAATAAGTTGACCAATATTTTCAAGGAGGAGTTGCGACATTGATTAAAATTTGCCGCGAAGATAGAACTTGCCGCGGAAGCCTATAAAACAATTTCTTTATTGTACGCATTTTGTATCTTGCTCCCAAAGTTTTCACTCTTGCGTAAAATACTACTCTTAGGCCTACTAGTGGCTTTTATCTGCGCCGGCTGCCGCCCAGATATAAATCAATTAAACTGGCAGGTTGATGCCTTGGTTCCTCTACTAAAAACACGTATTGATTTTAACGACTTACAAAGCCTAGATAGTACCGTTTCTAGGAGCGACGGCGGTGTCATTCAATTGGTGCTTAGTAATCAAGTAGCTTCCTTAAAGCCTGCAGAAATTGCACCTCCTTTTAATGATGTGTTCGAAAATACTGCTACCTTACGGAAAATCACCCTAGGCCAAAGAGTTATCACCAATAGAATTTCCCTAGGCCGAATTGCTGGACAAGCAGGAATACAAGGAGCCTTATTAGTTGCCGCTAATGGTACCAATCAAGTTATTCCACCGCTTTCAAATATTGGCCCATCGAATTTTAACATCGATGCCACTGATTTCTTTCAGTCAATGGTTTTGCAGGATGGCTGGCTAGTATTAAGGATGGAAAACAACTTTCCTATTGATATTACTAATATTCAGTACGAAATCATTAACCAATTAAGCAATACGATAATTCTGCAAAATACAATAGCTAGTCTGCCTGCAGGCACGGTTCATTATGATTCGGTGCAATTGATTAACAATTTTCTAATTGAAGGCCAATTAGTTGCTTCTTTGGTAAACTTAGATTCACCAGGTAGCAATGGAAATTCAGTTTTAATTGATACCTCTGATGCGATAAACTTAAAGGTTACCCTCGATAAACTTGATCCAGTTTCGGCCACGGCAGTTTTTCCCGCCCAAGATTTGTTTAATGAAACTGCCACAGCGCAAATTTTTCCGCCTTCCGCATTGCTCACCTCGGTTCATGTGAAAGAAGGAAAAATATTTATGGATGCCTTAAGTACGATTGACGATAGCATTAATCTTATTTATCGCTTACCAGGGGCCACTAATAATGGTACTATTCTCGAATTTCTAGAAGTCATACCAGCAGCACCAGTGGGGTCATCGGTTAACGCTTTCCGCGAAATCCCCGTAGAAAATTATACATTAGATTTAACCGGATTACCGGATACTACGGGCGTTTACAATACTTTTTACACGATTTTTAGAGGAGGAATCGACAGCACAGGCCGATTGATAAATTTATCTCTGGATGATAGCGTTTTTGTGAAAACGGGGATAGATGAATTAATCGCCGATCGTGGTTACGGCTTTTTAGGTTATGACACGATTAGTAGCGTGGAGCGTGCTCCTTTTGATGCATTTTTGGAAGTCTTAGGGGGAAATTTTCAATTAGAGGATGTGCAAATGTCTTTAGATATAGCAAATTATATCGGTGCCGAATTCGACTTTCGAATTAATGATGTCAAGTCAATTTCACCTACACAAACTACCAGTTTAACTTGGAATCAGCTCGGCTTCGATTTTACCATAAATAGAGCTTTAGAAAACAGGCCTGGAGCACAACCAACGCCAGGTTTATTAAATATTCCCCTTAATAATACCAATAGTAATATTCAAAATTTACTTGAAACGCAACCAGATAGCTTCGCTATTGATTTGGATGCCTATATGAATAAGGGGAAGAGTCCTACAGATTTCACCCAATTCCTCAATACCAATTATGGCATCGAAGCTTGGTTAAATGCTACAGTACCTTTAAACGTGGCCCTCGAAGGTTTAATTTTCAGAGATACGATTCCATTTAATTTTGATGATTTCGATGAGGGAAATCAGATTAATTCGGGTAGCCTAAAAGTTTTAGCGAGTAACCACTATCCCTTTACTGCTGATCTTAAAATTTATTTGGTTGAAGATAATTCCTATGTAAGTGATAGCCTATTCACGAGCGAACCTATTGCTGCGGCGGAAGTGTCCTCAGAGGGTAGGGTAATCGCGGCAACGGACTCAGAGTTAGAAATAATTTTAGATACTAAAGTGTTTGATAAACTAAGAGCCACCCGGCGTTTAGTAATTGAGGTCCAAATTAATACACCGGCCTATCCCGATTTAGTAGAGTTTAATTCTCGTGACTATATTGATTTAAGCCTAGTGGGAGACTTTAATGCTTGGCGCAGATGAGAAAACAAATCCTATTTTATTTAACTACTGCTTTGCTGCTTGGTAACACTCTCTTTTCTCAGACTGATTCAACTAAAGTCTTTGGCCCGGAAATTTTAACCCGACCTCCCTTGGGTATAAAGGTTCGTCCTTTTTTAGAATATCAAGGCCAAATTTCTGCCGAAAGCACTAATTTATCTACGGGACTATTGCTAAGGCTCAGAACAGCTACAACTTACGATGATGCTATTAAGAATGATATTCTAGGTAGTTTAGATAATGGATTGAGAATAGGCACTTTACTAAACAATGAAATTCGGTTTGCTTATAAAGGTCACAAAAGGCGTTATTTACGTCCTTATGCTAAGCAATCTATTGCTTTTTTTCTCCGCAGTCAAACTGCATTAGCGGCAAGCGAAGACTTGGTAAACCTATTACTTAGTGGCAATAAGTCAACCGCTGGTATTCCGCAGGATTTATCAGACTTTGCTTATGAGGATTGGTTATACTCGGGTTTACAGCTGCAGTTTTCCTTTTTAATAGACACCATACCAGTTTCTATTGGTGCGGGTATAATTGTAGGGCATAGGCATCAAAGTATAAGTACTCGCAATACTACTTTGTTTACCGCAGAAAATGGTACGGAAATTAGCTTTGATGGTACTTTAGATTATAATGCGGTGAGCCGTCCTTTTGCCTACGGCATTGCTGGAGTAGGACTAGGCTTTGATTTAATGACTGAAGAACGATGGGGGAAGCATCAAGTTAAGTTAGCCGCACAAGATTTGGGTTTCCTTACTTTTAGTGACGGTGCAGGTTTAGAAGTAGATTCTAGCTTCAGCTTCACGGGTATTACTATCGCTAATATTTTTGCCGTGGAGGAAGGCTTTATAGAGTCTTCGCTCGATTCAACTCAAAATGTGCTGGGAGAGCCAAGCACCATTAACTATACCAGATTATTACCTTTTATGCTACAGTTAGAGTACGAATATCATATTTCTATGTCCAGCTTAAAGTCCTTGTATCTACAAGGACGATATCGTTATTTGCCTAGCTATCTACCGAGAGTGGAATTAGGCGCACGGTGGGAGCTGCGCGAGAATATGCACTTAAATACAGGCTTTAATATGGGCGGTTTTAACAATTGGGGAATTAGCTCGGAATACTTCTGGCAAATAAAAACTTTATGGCAATTAGGCTTAGGAATTTCCCATATAAACACTCTTGCCATTCAAGGTCTTTCTGGTGGCTCTAGCGCCTTTTTTAGCTTGCGCTATTATTTATGAAAAACCGCTTAGCCATATTTCTTAGTCTGGGCTTTTTTATCGCTTGTAAGCAGATGCCCAAACGGGACGATACAGCCGTTTTTAGATATAATGAGTCGGCGGGAATAAGCAGTCTCGATCCTGCTTTTGCGCGTTCTCAGTCTAATATTTGGGCCGTTAATCAGATTTTTAGCGGCTTGGTCCAGATGGATAATCAATTGCGCATTCAGCCCGCTATTGCTCGTTCTTGGGAGATTCTCGATTCGGGAAAAACGTATCTTTTTAAATTAAGGCAGGATATCTATTTTCATCAAAATGCCTGCTTTGGCGCAGACAGCAGCCGCAGGGTAAAGGCCAGCGATTTTGTGTATAGTTTTCAAAGACTAATTTCTTCTGAATTAGCCTCACCGGGTGCTTGGGTATTTAAAAACGTGGCAGGATTTAAGGCTCTAAATGATAGTGTTTTAGAGATTCGCTTAAGTCATGCTTTTTCACCTTTTTTAGGAATCTTAAGCATGAAGTATTGTGCGGTGGTTCCCCCAGAAGCGATTGATTTTTATGGCAAGGATTTCAGCAGAAACCCCGTGGGTACAGGGCCTTTCCACTTTAAGCTTTGGCTCGAAAATGAAAAACTCATTTTACGCCGCAATCCCCAGTATTTCGAAAAAGATGAAGCGGGTCAGTCTTTACCTTATTTAGAAGCCATTGCCATTAGTTTTGTTCCGGATAAGCAATCGGCTTTCCTGGAGTTTTTAAAAGGGAAGAACGATTTAATTTCGGGTTTAGACCTTTCGTATAAAGATGAGCTATTAAGCCCAGAGGGAAATTTAAATCCTGAATACGCCCAAAACTTTAAACTCTTCCGTCAGGCTTATCTGAATACAGAGTACCTCGCTTTTTACGTGGATTCAGCTGAGGGTAGAGGGGCTTGGCAAGATGTCCGCATTAGACAGGCTATAAATTATGGGTTTGATCGCGTCAAAATGATGCGTTATTTGCGCAATAATATTGGTGAGCCGGCTTTAAAAGGTTTTATTCCCAAAGGTTTACCAAGCTATGATTCCCTTGCGGATTATGGCTATAGTTACCAACCTGAAAAGGCCCGACAATTATTGATTGATGCGGGCTTTCCCCAAGGAAAAGGACTGGAAGAAATTAGTTTACAAACCAATGCCAGCTATTTAGATCTCTGTGAATACTTACAAAGCGAGCTCGCCAAAATTGGCATTCGTATAAAAGTGGAAGTTAGTCCGCCCAGCACCTTAAGACAAGCCATGGCCACGGGTAAAGTTGATTTCTTTCGCGCTTCGTGGATTGCCGATTATCCGGATGCGGAAAATTACTTGTCGCTCTTTTACAGCGCTAATGCAGCTCCTAATGGACCGAATTACAGTCATTTCTCCTCTAGCTATTTTGATTTGCTTTATGTCTTGTCGTTTGCGGCCGTAAATGACAGTATCCGCAAAAGTTTATACCACCAAATGGATAGCTTGGTCATAAGCGAAGCGCCTATCGTTCCCTTATTCTACGATCAAGTACTGCGTTTTTATCCGAAAAACATTGAGGGTTTAGAAGGCAATGCCCTCAATCTTCTCGATTTAAAAAAGGTGAGGAAGCTTCCGAAAACTATGCACTAAAGAAGAGGAGGGGTAGAAAGTTCGATTGCAAAAATCGTTTACGATAAAAGTAACTAGTCCGAATCTGTCTTTTAGGTGTTCAAATAGTTAATTTATCTTGATTGAATAAAACTGCCTCATTTTTTAGTTTGAAACAATGGGATTAGCCAAAAAAGCACCAATAAATTGTGTCCTCTATGAGTAGGGGATCATCTATTCCTCCGTCTCATTCTCCGCCTCAGCAATAATGCTCTGCGCTTTGCCTACATTCACACTTTGAACAAATAGCTCTACATCATTTTGTTGCGCTCCGAAGCCAGCTAAACGGGCTGATTCAACATTGTCTCGCACTCTGGTTTCGATATTATTCTCATTTAACAGAAATTCGAATCTACTGATGGTAATGGCACTGCCGGTTATTATTTTAACGAAGTCATTCATCTTGTACTATTTTCTAATTCGTCACTAAGCTAAAAGCTGCTCGAAAAAGCCTCCAATCTTGTTTATGGGGTCTATAAAGTGGATTTCATAAATCCAGTGCCGCGCGAGCTTATTGTTGTGTAAAGCGAGCATGGGAAGATTATTATTGGGATGGATATAATTTACTTCTTCCTCGCCATATATGTTTTCATGGGGAAAATTACCAATGAGATGGCCGCAATGCTCGTTGCCGTATTCCCAGCCGTATTTTTGGGCTAAGCCGCAGGTATAGCGGTAAAACTCGGCTCCAGTAATACTTTCTTTATGTACTTCAAAATAGGCTTTGCCCTCGTACCAGGCGAGTTCAACGTCTTGCTTTAATTTCAGTTTGTGGGCATCTTCACCTAGTACATAGGTTTTACCAACATCAGCTTCCCAATCGTCGAAAACAGGCCCGAAGTCAAAAAAGAGGATATCACTTTTCTGCAAGCGATGATCAGGTGGATTTTCACGATAGGGTAAAAGACTATTGGAACCAGCCCGTACAATACGCTTGTGCCAGTATTTCTTTATGCTAAACAGCTCAAAGGCTAATTTATAAATTTCAGTATTGAGTTCCTTCTCACTTTTTCCTGCTTGCACTAGATTACGCTTTTCAATTTCCTGAAAAAGTATTTCCGCCTTTCTTTCGGCTTCCATTAAGTTTTGCAAAGTCTTATTCATGCTCGGCCAGTTTAACCGCTTCCTTTTTAGGGCTAATTAATTTTTTAATTTTCCAACCCATGGCGGCATAAACCAAAGTTGTAATTGGACTCAAATAGTTGAAAAAGGCATAAGGCAAATAAGCCATGGTATCCACACCTAAAACGGTACTTTGATATGCACCACAAGTATTATGGGGAATAAGCACTGAAGTAACCGTTCCACTATCCTCAAGGGTTCTACTTAAGTTCTCGGGCGCCAGACCTTGTTTTTTATAGGCATCTGCATACATTCTTCCAGGTAGGACAATCGCCAAATATTGATCACTGGCGGTAATATTAACCAAGCCGCAGGTTCCCACCGTGGTGGCCACTAATGAGAAAGTTCCCGTGGCCAGTTTTAGCAAAGCCGCACTAATAATTTTCAAAAATCCACTCGCTTCCATGCTGCCTCCGAAAATCATGGCTGCAATAATTAACCAAACCGTATTCAACATGCTTACCATTCCTCCAGATACCAGAAGCTCCTTTAAAATGGGATGAGTGCTCGGATAAACGACTTCTACCGTAAGGGCATTAAGCAATAACTTGTAATAGGATCCATCGCTTAAACTGCTCGAAAGCTCGGCTAAGAGTTCGCCTTGAAAAATGGGGGCAAAGGCAATTCCCGCCAAGGTGCCAATAAGAATGGCGGGTAAGGCGGGCATTTTTTTTACAATAAGGAAAATCACTAAAGCCGGCACTAAAAATAGCCAAGGGCTTAGATTATAAGTACTTTCTAATTCGCTTAAAAGCGGTTGAATCTCATCTATGGAAATGCTGCCAGAATGGCCTAAACCAATAAAAGTAAAGAGAACTAAGGCGATAGTAAAAGAGGGTATTGTCGTGTAAAGCATATAGCGGATATGCGTAAACAGATCCGTGCCCGCCATAGCTGGCGCTAAGTTGGTTGTATCCGAAAGAGGAGAAAGTTTATCGCCAAAATAGGCGCCTGAAATTACCGCTCCCGCTACCATCGCTTCATTTAAACCCAAGGCTTTTCCGATGCCAATAAGCGCAATCCCCACGGTGGCTGAAGTACTCCAACTACTGCCCGTGGCCAAAGAAACCATCGCGCAAATTAGGGCCGAGGCGGGCAGGAAAATTTCGGGACTAAGTATTTTAAGACCGTAATAAATCATAGCGGGGACAATGCCGCTAATCATCCAAGCTCCCGCCAAAGAGCCAATTAATAAAAGTATGATTAAGGCGCCGGTGGTCGATTTAATAGAGTCTTCAATGCCCTCTAAAACGGTTTCCCATTTTGTGCCCGTAAGCAAGCCCATTAAGGCCGCTACTGCACCACTCATCATTAAAATGAATTGGTTGGAACCGCTGAGAGCATCATCCCCAAAAACGCCAATAACGTTGAATGAGAGCGCTATAATTAAGAAAATAACAGGTACTAAGGCAATTGTTAGGGAGGCTTTCTTTTCCATTTTCATATCGGCCTGCATGATACGAAAAAAATGAGAGATTTAGCTTATTGGCAAGGCTCTCCAAGCTTTTAATTGTTCAAAAATTAAATGGGTGGGCAATCCCATTACCGTAAAATAAGAGCCAATAATTTTTTCAATCCCTATCATCCCAATCCATTCTTGAATGCCATAAGCTCCCGCCTTATCATAGGGTTGGAAATTTTCCAAATAATAATCGATTTCGTTATCCGTGAGCTCCTTAAAAAACACTTCGGTGCTATCGTGCATCACTTTACTTTCCTTTTTATCGCTAAAGCAGATGGAGCTGATTACATGATGGGATTGACCGGATAAACTTCGTAGCATTTCTTTGGCCTGTTGATAATCGGTGGGTTTTCCTAAAACTTGGTCGGCTAAACAGACTATTGTGTCCGAACAAATTAACAATTCATCGTCCGCCAATTGCTCTTTTAAAGAATCGGCTTTCGCTTGAGCAATAAAATCAGAAATTTCCGCTCCTTTTAAGTTAGTGGGATAAGACTCATCGATATCGCTACTTAACTGCCGAAAGTTTAAACCCAGTGCCTTTAATAATTCGGCCCGGCGCGGCGATTGTGAACCCAGAACTAGTTTAGAATTCATATTAAAAATACAGTAAGGAAAGGGTGAAAACCAACATACTTAAAATCCCAGTCAGCATAATAAGTTTTAGTATCGTACTTATCTTTTTATAGTCCTTAGGGCCATGCGCCAAGGCACTTTTGTAGATGAGATACACCAGCGGCCCTACTACCAAAATAAAGAGGTAAAGAGAGGATAATTTATCGTTTTCAAAAATATCGTAGCTATAATAGGCGAGAGGCACAATATGGCTAATGAGCAGCAAAATTAAAATCGCCTTAAAAATCCCAGCTGGTAAAATAAGCGCAAGGGTTTTATACTCTGCTGCTTTATCGCCTAACTTATCTTCCGCATCTTTAACCATTTCGCGCATAAAGCTGATACCGAAGGCAAAGAGGGAATAGGCTAAAATGACTTCCATGGTCTGTGAAACCTGTAAAGCATTTTCATCATTAGCTGCGGGGAGTATGTCGAAAACACCCACTAAAAATACGGGTAAAGCACTGAGAGCCGCCACAATGAAATTGCCTAAAAAAGGGCGGGCTTTTAAATCGTAAGCATAGAGGTAAAGTATCACGGCCGCTAAGGGAGCAATCATCCACAAATCATCTACTTCGGCTTCTTGTGCTAAAAGATAGGCGCAGGCAATAGCAATAATTACCGTGGCATAATAAAGGTTCCAAGCGGTATTCTCTTTAATGCTTTTGCCAATGGTGATGCGATTCGGTTTGTTCAGGGCATCGACTTCCAAGTCGTATAAATCGTTAATAATATAACCGCCAGCGGCCAGTGCTATGCTGCATAATACACCTATAAAAAAGTAGCCGTGATTTAAAACATGAGGCAGATGAAGGCTTTCAATAATTGCAAAGCGAATGAGGTACTGCACTAAGGCAATAATCAGCAAATTGGGCCAGCGGATGAGTTTGAAAAAGGCTACCATGAAAAATCTTCTTCAAGCATCCAGTTGTTTTGCACTTTCAAAGTTTGTTCAATTACATCTCTAACGCAAGTTTCGCCCCCTTTAAAGGGAGATACGTAATCGGCTAAAGTTCGTATTTCCGGAACGGCATTATTTGGTGCACAACCCAATCCCGCTCTTTCAATTAGGGGATAGTCGGGAATGTCATCGCCCATATAAAGCATATTTTCCTCCTTCAAATTTTGATGCTCATATACCGCTAGTAAATCTTGCCAAGCGTCTAATTTATAAGAAGCCCGCATGTATATATCGGTTAATCCTAAGCCTTGTAATATGGTTTTAACGCCTTCACAATGTCCGCCTGAAATAATAGCTACGACATAGCCTTTTTTAATGGCCAACTGCAGGGCATAGCCATCCTTACTATTTAGATTACGTATGGGATGGCCGTCTTTTGAAATCTGAAACTGTCCGTTCGTCAACACTCCGTCCATATCAAAGACAAAAGCTTTTATTTGATGGAGGATTTCTTTATAATTTTTCTTCATTATCACCGAGGATAGCGTTGCTAATTAGTTTGTAGATTGTTTTTGAATTTTCATCGGTCAGCAAACTTATATGTTTTTGCAGGGTGGCAAAATCTTTTCTTTGCGCAGGTCCTGTTTGTCTTTCTGCCGGATCCTGCTTATCAATTTGCCTAACCTGTTCTTCGAGCAAAGGTTTCAGTAATTCCAAACTCAAGTTTTTATCTTTTAATATGCCATGCGAGAGGTGATAGAGGTAATTACTGAAATTATGACTTATTACTGCAGCAAGATGCAAACTGGCTCGATCTTCCGAATTAAGGCGAGCCGAAGGTATTTGATATTGGCTACAAAATTCTTCCAATTGTGCTAGGCTTTCCGGATCTTTTGCTTCGAGGCAGAAAGTTATTTTTTTGATGGGCGTTTGGGCATCGGGACGCAGACTCATAGGTGGGTAAAAAATCGCTCGAAGGGGATGTTTTTCAGCGATCGCATCTAGGGAAACCGTACCAGAGCTATGGGCAATAATGCCCTTGCAGATAGGTAATTGAACGCTTAGATCGGCAATACTATCGTCAGGGATGCAAATAAGACAAAGATCGAAATCACCGGTAAAATGGCTGAGGGCCTCTACCTTAGCAGAAGCTTTACGCGAAAATAAGCGACAGTTGATGCCCCTCTTTTTAAAGGCAGCGAATAAATAAAGGCCCACATTTCCCGCTCCGATAATAGCAACGCTCTGTATCATGGCCCAAAATTACAATCCTCCTTTACTAATCACATCATTCAAAATAGCTATTCTTTATTTTTTATCTTGGGCATCCCTAAAAAATTCTCTGCATTGAAGAACCCTTACTTTGGAACACTGACTTTTGGATTGCTTTTTCTATTGTCAATTCTTGCTTCTTTCTCTAGTAAAGCTGCCCATTTAATTGGGGGCGAAATAAGCTATAGCTGCGAAGGTAATAACCTTTATACCATATCATTACGAATTTACCGCGATTGTGCGGGCGGTGGAGCTGCTTTTGACAATTCGGCGGCCGTGGCGATTTATGATATTAATGGCACTTTTATTACTCAATTGAATATTAGCCAAGGTCCGGTGCTTTCACTCAATAATAATTTAACCAGCGACCCTTGTGTTACTGTTCCCCCTAACTTATGTGTTGAGTATACTGACTATATTGATACTGTAACACTTGCACCTATTTTAGGGGGCTATACTTTGGTGCATCAGCGCTGTTGTCGCAATGCGATAATTGGCAATGTAGTTAATCCAGGATCAATTGGAAATACCTATTCGATTACCATTCCTAGTATGGATACCACCTGCAATAGTTCGCCACAAATTACGCAGCCCCTCGATAATGTTATTTGCTTAAATCGTCCGGCTAATATTGATATTCAAGTTACTGAAAGTGATGGCGATTCATTAAGTTTTGAATTATGTCAGATTTTTAGCGGTGGTGGCCAAGGTGGAGGTGGCTGTAATTCAGTTATTCCCAACCCTCCCTGTCCGCCGCCATTTAGCAGTGTAGCCTTTGCTGCTCCTTATACTTATTTAGATCCTATTCCATCGGCGCAGCCCTTTACCGTAAATCCAGTAACTGGGCGCTTATCAGGTACTCCGGCTCAACTAGGAATTTATGTGGCCGGCATCTGCATAAGCGAATGGCGCAATGGTCAGCGTTTAAGTACGGTTCGTCTCGATTATCAATTCGCGGTGAGTAATTGTATTCAGAACGTAATTAGCGACATGAAAACACCTTTGGAAGAGCCGCAAATTCTTTGCGATGGATTAACGGTTCAGTTTGAGAATGAAACGCAAAACGCCAATAGTGTACTGTGGAATTTTGGCGATTTAAGCACCAATAGCGATACCAGTAGTGCGAATACACCTCAATATACCTATCCTGCTCCCGGGACTTATATGGTTAGCTTGATTGCCAATCCGGGCCAACAATGTAGCGATACAACAGTAGCTCCTTTTGTGGTAAAACCCGGGGTAGCGCCGGAAATAATTTGGGACGGTGTGCCTTGTTTTGAGGTGCAGAATTTACAATTTGAAGCCTTTGGTAGTTTACCGCCTAATGCACGCTACCGCTGGGATTTCGGCGGCGATGCCCTATTACCTAGGTTTGATGCTTTTCGTGTTTTCGGATTAAGTTGGGCTACACCCGGTGTTAAACCTGTAAGCTTAACGGTGTTTTGGGACAGTTGCTCGGTTACTGTTACCGATAGCATCGAAATAACCGAAGACAGCACTTATGTAGATGCGGGTCCGGATACGACCATCATTAGGGGAGAAAATGCGCCCCTGCAATCTACTTATGCGGCTTCCTATTATTGGTATGCTAATGTGCCCGTTAAATTCGACAATCCCTTTGCTCGTTACCCCCGCGCTGAAATTCGCGATGAAGATGATACCGTGACCTTTTTTGTGCGGGTTACCGATATTTACGGTTGCCAGGGCACTGACTCGATGCAGGTATTTGTTGTTTCAGACAGGAATGTCGCCGTTTACAATATAATTACCCCTAATGGAGATGGCTTAAATGATTTTTTCGATTTAAGTCCCTTGCAGCTCAATGGCAACTGCGACTTAGAAGTCTTCAACCGCTGGGGCTCATCTGTGTACACCGCAAACTCTTATAAAAATGACTGGGAAGGGGTAGATGATGATGGCAACCCGCTCGCCGATGGCACCTATTATTATGTGATAAAGTGCGGTGATTTTGTGGAGAGTACGGGGCCGATAAGTATAATTAGGTATAGGTGATTTTAGATCAGTATTAGTTTCCAAACATTTAAAATGAAGAATATTCTTCTCCATTTTATTCTATTCTTTGCCAAGCTTGTTAGGTTTAAAAAAAATGGAGCCCAAAATTTGGACTCCAAAAAATTAAATAATCAATTTACTAACCGCAGCTGCATTTAAAGCCCATTTGGAATCATAAACTTCATCGGCTTCTTTTCTATCCGATACAATTTCTAAACCTTGTACTTCCGCCTTCAGTCTAAGAAGTTCACCAATCTTTAATTTAGCGTCTAATTTGGCTAAGTGAGCCGCGATGCTCTTGCTGCTTGAAAAGTTTAGCTTTTGCACCACTTGCCCTTGAAAGCTCATTTCAAGCCAAATGATTTCCGCTTTTTCAATATCTAAAATTCCAAAAAGGAGCCCCTTGTTTAATGTTTTTTTAATTCTCAATTTTTGCTCAACTGCAGAAGGCTCATAAGCAACACCTTGGGAGCTAATCTTCATGGGAGAATTACTATTCATCCAGCCTAATTCCAGGTTAGGTGCTAAGCTTCCATTCGTATAGGCATTACATACGAAGCTAACATAATTGGCACCCAAATTTTTTAAAAGAGCTAGGTCTATATTAATATATTCTGCCGTACCTATTAAATTTGGGATATACTGAATATCTCCACTATGCTTGCATCCTGGGATGTTAAGCTGTGAGTAAGAGCAAAATTCGCTGCGATCAGCATAGCTTACATAACAACTCAAATCCATATCTAAGTGTTGGGCCTGCAAGCCTTTCCCCCATTGAATAAATAGTCTAAGCTCATTACTCTCCATTTTAAAACGAGTACCAACTGGCAAAGCGCCGTGATCTTGGATATTTTCACTTCGATCACCAATGGAAATAGGAATTTCAGAAAGTCTATCCTCAATAAAAATAGTTTTTGAAAAACTTTCGGTTTGAGAAAATTTGTGTCGAATTAATTCTAAGCTTAAACTTTTCACTAAGTTTCTCATCATTTTTAAGTCTGCCTCACCGTACAGCTCTAAAAGCGCGTTGCCCGTAATTTTCTTACTTACACCTCCAAGAGGTTTCACCACTCTTTGGACATCGGCTTGAAAGTAAACCTGGGCGTACATATTTAGGCTTAGAATGAGCCTAGGGGGAACATCATACATCACTTCTTTAAAATGTTGAATGGTAATTTCAGGACCAAACCATAGCATAGAGGAAAATAGTGAGCGGGCAAATAAACCCGGTCGTTGCTTTAGCAAGGTCAAGGTTTTATCAGCATCCATCTTAAATTTATTCTTATTAACTTCTGCTTGCCATACATTGTAGTCTTCATTATAAAAGGCATCAAGCATTTTAGCCAGTTTTTCATTGCCTTTTTGTTTACTGTATTCGGCTAGCCTTAAAGCACGGATTACTCTCACCCAAATACCTCTTTTAGAATGCATACTTTCGCATTGTTCTTTAACACCAAGGTCTAGATTCGTAAGCCAAGTTGCATATTGTTTGCATTCTGAACGTTTGAATTTTAACTTCAAATCGGTTTTTGACTGTATTTTCACTTCCGCGATATTATCGAGCGAAAAATGCCTATTACGCGCATTATTTCGCAAACGCTTGGCAATAGTTTTAGGTTCAACTATCTGCAGAAAGCCAGTATGCTTATACCACAGGTAGCGCAGGATGTCATTTGGCGTTTTGAAATAAAGACTTGCCTTTTCTGGATTGCCTTGTTTAACAAGACAATCAATTACCAGCATTAGAGTTTCCTTTATAACTGGCTTTTGACTTGTGGTAATACCGAAATTAGCAATTAAAATTTCCAGGTCATTTACTTGACTCGCATCTAAAGCAACAGGTGATTCGATCAAGTCATTTAGGTATTCTTGCAAATGATCTTCATTCCAAAGCTGGAGGGTTTTAAGTTTACTTTTTGGTGCTTTATAAGCCAGTTTTTCAAACTCAAAAGGGGTTCCACAGAAAGGACAGCCATTATAGCGCTCCAAGGGAAAAGTATTGGGAGGGATAATATGACCACAGGCTAATTTGCTTCCTTTTTGGTTGGTAAATATATTAGCAAACATAGTGATCCAATGATCCACAATACTTTCCTGAGTGGGAATGTCCCATTGCTTTACCAAAGGAGTCCAGTTTTTATTCGCCCCACTCAATTCTTTCAATGCTTCCCAAATTGCCAATTTCTTGTTTAAGTTTAAACCATCAATGCATCTAAGCAAGTTTTCCGAAAGGGTATATCCCAATTGACTAAGGTTCGCCGTAAATAGTAATGTACTTTCATTAATTACTGATTTTTCTCCACTATATGTTGAGTTTTTCGGAATGTAAATGCAGCCTTTTGCTAAAGCTACAGTTAGTAATGTATTTTTCATAATATTTTTATACTAATGTTGATAAATTGTTAATCGAGGGTAATGCTAATTCTTTGTATTACCGATTCTCGTGCTAGAGAGTACAGGAGTCGAACCTGATGATTAGTAAGTATAAGTTGACCATGATAAAAAAGGTAATTAACGAGCTTCTATGACGGATTCGAACCGTTAATGCCAATTTGAGTAAGCTGGTTTTGACCTAAAGTGCGAGGCAGGTGGGACTCGAACCCACGACCTGGGCGTTAACAGCGCGGAAGTAAATTAGTATTGACCAAAGGTAATTTACCAATTAACCTGCTCTATCCACTGAGCTACTGCCTCATTTTAATTATTGGATAATTGAAAAGGTTTAAACGTAAAGGTAGTTGTGCGTAGTAACCAAATCTTGACCTATAATTTTTAAAAAGCTACTTTGTATTAATTAAACAAAGATCCCTAGGTACTGCGCCAATTTTACGCAGTACCCAAACTTCAACGTTTTCTTTTCCAAGGAGCATTTTTTTGCCAGTCGCCTGCCATAATAGAACCGTAAGGAAGAATTTCATCCACCACATTCCCTAATCCAAATTCATCCATCTGATTGCGCACGGAAGCAGCATCCTTGTAGGCCGATGGTAGCTCGGAAATATCAATCTCGTTGGAGAAAAATCGGATATCTAAACCTTGTGTTTCTTCAGCAAAAACTTCAGCAATAGTTTGGTCGGCCTTTGATTTTTTATGCTGGGTACGACTCATGTTACGGCCGGCGCCATGAGGAGCGAAGCCTAAATTATTCGCCGTGCTTTTACCACTAACCACTAAAATGGGTTCAGCCATATTCAAAGGAATCAGTCTAAGTTTATTTCCTTCTGGGAGAAAAGTATCTTTTAATGGTGTAGCTCCTTTAGCATGGTAAAAAATGTCCTCTTCTTTAAAAACAAAGTTATGCTCATTCCAAAAACGATTCTCTATTTCAATCCCCAGGTTCTCCGCTACTTTATCATGAATACAGGTATGATTTTGCTTCGTCCAATTGCGAATTACTTGCAAGGCTTTCCAGTACTCTTGTCCTTCTTCGGTGTTGAAGGGTATCCAAGCATTTTGCTTTAAAGTAGCAGGCGACAATTCCTTGCGGTACTTTTCCGCCACTTTCATTCCCTTGGTAAAAAGCCTCGCACCAACTCCACGAGAGCCGTGATGTGTTACCATAATAGTGTTGCCAGAGGCCTTCGATTTACCAACGAACAAAAAGTGGTTTCCATCCCCTTGTGTACCTAAATGAGCACGCGCTACTTTCTTCATATTATCTTCATTTAGAAAGTAATTGCCATTAAACTGCTCTAATAGTTCTGCCGGAAAACGAAACTGAGAATTCCGATCTCTTCCGCCCGGACCAAAGTGTGTGCTTCGGTGCGCTTCATCTAGAATAGTTTTAGGGTCAACTTTCCCGTAGTCAGTTAGCATTAAAGAACAGCAAATGTCTGCGCTATGCATACCAGGATGAATAGCGTTTTTGGTAGCGACCACACCTCCTACAGGAATGGTTCCAATCGAACCAGCTGGGCAAGCATCGGGCATAACTGCACCGCCAACAACAGTAGGTGTTTCCATCACCTTATTCATAGTAGAAACTACTGAGCTTAAATTGGTTTCCTCTAATTCATTTTCCGCTTTAAGATTTAAAGAATATTCAATGTTTGTTGTATGAAGTTCTAAAACTGGAGCAGCTTTAAACTGCTCTAAATAGTCATGCATTTCTTCAATGCTTAGTTCATTTTCATTCATATAGTTGATGGCTTTAGAAAACCATTTTGCAGGTTTAAAACCTAAAGCAATTAGAGTGTCGCCGTTTATTTTGTGAGTGGTCATTTCCTTTTTGTTTTTAATTACTCTGCAAATATTAACGGCTACTACGCAATCTATTTGCGTAGTTAAAATATATTTCTACTTTTACTCCTATGGCTCAAAATAAAAATGCGCTAATCCGCTATAAAACAATAGATAAGTGCTTGCAAAATTATTATCGAAGATGGACACTGGACGACTTAATTGAAGCCTGTTCAGAAGCACTATACGAGTATGAGGGCCGAGCTGTTCACGTAAGCAAAAGAAGTATTCAATTGGATATTCAATTAATGCGCAGTGATAAACTGGGTTATAATGCACCCATAGTAGTCTACGATAAAAAGTTTTATAAGTATGAAGACGAAGGTTATTCGATCACTAATATTCCCTTAACTGAAAATGATATGCAGGTTTTAGGGGAGACTGTAGAAATGCTTAAGCAGTTCAAAGATTTCTCCCTATTTTCCGAACTGACAGGTATCATTCAAAGGTTGGAAGATAAAGTGTACTCAGAGAAAACTCATAAATCGGCGGTAATTCACCTTGATAAGAATGAAAACTTGAAAGGTTTGGACTATCTCGATTTTTTATACCAGGCCATTTTAAAAAATATTTGCTTGGATATAGAGTATAGGTCTTTCCGAGCCCGAGCTTCCTCTTCTTACAACTTTCACCCCTACATTTTAAAGGAGTTTAATAATCGCTGGTTTTTGGTGGGAAGGCAAAATGGGCAGAAGCAAATTTTAACACTCGCTCTTGATCGCATCTTAAAACTAGATTTTAACCTAAATCTTCAGTATGATCAGGAAGGTTTTGATGGGGAAACTTACTATCGGAATACAATTGGAGTAACAGTGTTAAACGAAAACTTATTGACCGAGACACTTTTAAAAATTGATCGCAGTAATGCTCCCTATGTCCTTACAAAACCTTTTCATTCTTCACAAAAGCTAGTTGACCAGTTGGATGATGGTAGCATCGTGATTTCATTGCTAGTTCATCATAATTTTGAGTTCGAGAGATTGATACTGGGCTTTGGCGATTCCCTAGAAGTTCTTGAGCCCAAACAATTGCGCATAAGAATAAAGAGGAAGCTGAAAAAGGCTATTAAGAATTATGAACCGAGCCTAGAAAAGGAATAAGAGGAGCCAATACGTCCAACAAAAAAGGCTGCCTTTTCAGACAGCCTTTTCTTTCTATATTTTCTCTTTTCTTACAAAGTCGTACTTACCGAGTTGATATACTCAAACTTAGAAGTTTCTTTGTTCAAAGCCCAAATTACGGTTATAAAAGTTGGAGTGAAGTTAAAGCCCGGGGCATAAGCACCCTCAATTTCACTGTCGGGCTTAAGGATAAAATGCTTGATAGGGGTGGTCTCTGTACCAATAATATCATTTTCACTAAAAGCAGCACCAAAGGGAGTATATTCTCCAATATTAACCCCCCAAGCAAAGTCTGGGTTAGCGCTAGCGCTTAAAATCATCGGGTGTCTAAAGGGTCTATCTTTTCTAAATAAGGTGCTTGTACTATCTGCATTTTTAATATCGGCTGCCCAATAACTAACGCTATCAACATTTTTAATGAATCCAGAAACTGCAGTCACTTGTAAGTTTGCACCTATGGCCTGATAGTTAGCTGCAACCATGGAACTGGCTAAGTAAGTCTCGATATAAAAACTACCACCGGTACTATCTCTCCAAAACTTAACTTTACTATCAATTACCCATGCGGTATCGTTACTGCTCACAACGTGATTAACTGTTGCCACAGGACGGCGACCCAACTCTTTTTCGATACTTGTAGCAGCAGTCGCTAAGTCTAAAGGTCCTTCATTTAAATACCAGCTAGGAGCGGGCTCTAAGGGCTGATTTAAGCTGATGCTATCCGTTAGAGCATTATATAGCGGACTACTTTGATCTCCTACTACTGAAAAGTAATTTACTTCTCCTGGATAAAGGTTCTGTATGTTCGCACGAAAAATATCAAACGTAAAGCCGGTTGCAGGCACGTAAGAAGCTATAACTAAAGCATTTTTCGTTTCGGGTAAAGCAAGGCTGTCAGTGGCATAACCAATAGGACTTGGCGGGGTTTCTTCTTCACATGCTACGAAAAACATGGAGGCAGCAAGTAATACTAAGATTTTCTTCATTGGTAAAAATTTCACGTCAAAAGTAATTATTAAATAGGGAGTTTCATCCTTAGCTTTAATTCTTATTAAAAAAAGGACTAACAATTACCGTCTTAAGTTAAAGCGTCGAAAATGGCTAAAAGGTTGGCTGCTTAAACATTAATTTAAGCCTAAGTCAATAAAAATGGGTAAATGATCACTAAACCCCTCATTATAACGCATTCCTAAATAGGTTCGATAAGGTTGCATTCCTGGATATCGCTTATCTTCTTCAAGTAAAAATGGTGCTCTAAAGCAGCCAAATTCGCCCACTTTATCAACTAATCCTTGGCTAACAATAAGCTGATCGAGATAGGCCCATTGACCTTTATAACGATGCGATCCTTCGGCCGCATCTAGTGAAAGCATTAAATTCTTCAAGTCGGAACTTTCTCCTAACTCTTTGCCTGCTCTTAATATTTCGCTCACACTTATATTTGTAGGCTCATCGTTTAAGTCGCCCATTATTAAAATATTCGACCGACCATGTGCTTGTAAGGAGTCGACCTTTTCGCGCACCAATTTAGCGGCGGCTATGCGTTTGTATTCAGAAGCTTCTTGACCGCCGTAGCGACTGGGCCAGTGACAAATAAAAACATCGATGCTATCTCCGCCAAGGCTTAGAAATTGACTAAATAACACATCGCGACTACGGAAGCTACTGTCAGAAGGAATTAGTAGCGGAAACGCCTGAGAGTAAACTAGTTGCAACTGATCTTTATCGTAAATAAGTCCAACATCAATGCCACGTCGGTCGGGCGAGTTATAATGAACAAACTGATAATTGTATTTAGCAAAGACTTCTGTTTTAATCAAATCCGCTAAAACCATCTCGTTTTCTAATTCAGCCATTCCCAGCAATGCCGGCACCCTATCAGTACTCATCGCCAAGCAAACCTTGGCCGTTTTATT
The DNA here is from genome assembly GCA_963974215.1 of uncultured Schleiferiaceae bacterium. Taxonomy (GTDB): domain Bacteria; phylum Bacteroidota; class Bacteroidia; order Flavobacteriales; family Schleiferiaceae; genus Croceimicrobium. Next base: position 263,006 of record CAXBBL010000004.1, read on the forward strand.
GAGCTTATCGTAATAGCGGTAAAAAGACCAGCCTTTAATACCTTCGGGCGTAAACTCTTCGTCATTTACCAAGCTGTCATCAGTTGGGTGAAAGAGGTTTTCTACATTATAAAAGGCAAAGCGATAGCTTTCTTGGGCATTAAGGATTAAGCTAAATAAGGCCAAGGCCACAATCAAATAGTTTTTTTTCATCGTTCAAATTTTGCGATAAATATTATGTTCCAAAGAAACAGAGGAGAAGGAGTAATTGGAGTTTTGCAGCCTTAAAATAGATTCCTTTTCACCTAAGGCTAAAAACGCTTTTTCCTTCATATGTTGCCCTAAATTATTGATTAAATGATGTTGCTCATCGTACTGAAAATAAATCAGCACATTCTTACAAATTATAAGGTCAAAACGTTCATTCAGTTGGCTGTGACAAATGTCGAAGGTTTTAAATTTCACATTTTTTAACAGACTTTCTTCCAAATAGGCATAAGCCCCTGCGCCTAAAAAATAATAGTCAAGCTCTCTGAAACCGCCTGCTCTTAGATAGTTTTCATTGCCAAAAGGCAAATCACTTTTTAATAATGCTGGTTTGTTGGCCTTATCTAACACCCTAGTGCTGATATCCGTCGCTACAATTTTACTACGATCTAACATTCCATTCTCACTTAAAATAATGCATAAAGTAGCCAACTCTTCGCCACTACTAGTGCCAACCAATAATATTTTTATTTCTTCCGTCTTTCTAAAAAATGGAAGAACGCTGGTTTTAAGTTCTTTAAGACTTTCAGGTTCTCTGAAAACCTCGGTAACATTAACGGTAAACTCGCCAATAAAATTCTGAAATGATAGCAGGTTATTTTGCAAAGAGTATTGCAGTTCTACTAATGAGTCTAAGCGCAAGCTTTTAATAGTTTTTTGCAGGCGCCTTTCGGCGGATGCGCTATTATACCATTTTAATTTAAACTGAAATTCACTTTCTACAAAATCAAGAAAGGGTTTTAGCTCGGAGGCCGAGAATAAGGAGTTAGTATTTCTCTTAATGTCTTTACCTTGCGCCGGCATTATCAAGATTTAGTTTATGCAAAAATGCCTTTTATTCTTGGTCCTAAGTTATCTTCTGTTGGGCACTTATCAACCTGTTTACGGGCAAAACTTCTTAAGTTTAAGTGGCGACTTAGTGGAGGATTCTTGGCACAATGCTGGACGATGGTTTAAAAAACCAACGCAAATTAAGAAACCAGCCTTAATCGGCTTTGGTGCCTTGGCCGTCGTGTCAGGCACCATGGTTTGGGATCAACAAATTCAACCGCAAATTGCCCAGGGAAACCCAGGACAGTCCTCTGTTTTCTCTCAACTAAGCGAGCCATTTGGCAATCCTTTAAAAATGGGGATTCTCGCATTGGGCACCTACTACACCGCAGGCTTACTGAAAAACGAAAGTCTTACTGGCGCTTCTTCGGCGGCTTTGCAAGGCATGTTAACAGCGGGAGTGGCTGCCATGGCGATAAAATTGTTAGTACACCGTGTTCGTCCCGAAGAGCAAATTCTATTCGACCCTTATAAGTTTAAAGGTCCATCCATGGCAGGTGATAATCTTTCTTTTCCATCGGGGCACAGTACCATTGCTTTTGCCTTGGCGGCATCGCTATCTAGCTATTATGAAAACGATTGGCGACTGGCCGTCCCGCTTTACTTTATAGCTGGAATTACTGCTTACCAAAGAGTTTACGATTTCAAGCATTGGCCCAGTGATGTTGTGGCTGGCGCTCTTTTAGGTACGTGGATAGGAAGTAAAATAGGGTCATGGCAGCGTGAAAGGAAGAGCCCTATCCGGCTTGGTGTTGTGTCAAATCATTGGGGTGGCAGCAGTCTCAACTTTAGCTTTAAACTCGACTAATTACTAGTCTTCTTAATCAAAAAAGCGCGCGGCTTGCCCGCTAAAACGGTATTTATAATATAAGAGCCGAGGCCCAAGTTTTTGGTGTCAATTATCATTTTATCTTCTTCAATTCTGCAATCTTGAGATTTACCTTTGAGCAATAGTTCTCCCCCTTGATTGTAAATTTCAAAATAGAGTTGTCCTTGTAAATTGGTATCGGGTACCACTAATTCAATCTGGCTGCTAAATTGTTTATTTTCAAGAGTTAATGATTCGTGAATTAGGGCTGTGTCGCTTTTCGGACTCACAGGAATATTGGCCTTATTGAACTTCGCTGGGCGGGTTGTTACTCTTTCTTCACCGATGTAAAACTTATTATTGAGTATGCAAATTGCTTCTCGTTGGCCGAAGCTGCCCATATAAAACTCTTCTGCTTTTATAATGCTTTCGTCTTGATTAAAGTAATCGCGTACCCTCCATATTTTGTCATAACCCAGAAGGTATAAGTCGGGGTTATGATCTCCATTAAGGCAAGCACCACTTATCCAATAGGCGGGCATTAAACCTTGTCCAGTGAAAATCTGGCCTTTTTTGTGCGCTTTATAGCTTCCTGCAGATCGGCTCAGACTATAGCAATTACTCAAGCCATCGAAAGGCTTTGTACGGTTTTTAGTGAAAAGGTAGAGTGAATCTTGATGCACTACCATCGCTTCTAAATCGAAATATTTGGCCGTATCGGCAGGAGGGAAGCCGTGCTGATCGGGAAAGCTGAAGTTGATTTCTCCTTTAAATGCCCATAAATCTTCACTTAAAAGACGAGAAATATCTACAATATAAATTTTAAGATTGGTCCTTTTATTGGCATTATTGCCAAAGTCGCCAATATATAATAAGCCATCCGCGTAAGCGATACTTTCCCAATCATGATTGCTGAAACCTAGGAATACAGTGTGGTGTATGATATTCCCTAAACTGTCCAAAACAAAAATTTCGGGATCATTGCCGCTGTCATTTATCGAGGCGATGGCATTTTCACCAATCACCGCAAACCCGCTACACTCGGGTAATTCAGTGGGCATCAAACCAATTTCTTGGAGATTTATACTTTGGCCATAACTGCCTAGTGAAATCAGGAAGAAATAAAGCCGGACGAAAAAGTATTTTATAGTGCTCATAATTTTAGTAAACAGCCGTCGCCATAACTTAGAAAACGGAAATTATTAGATAAAGCGTAGTGGTATATTTTTTGCCAATCGTCGCCTACAATAGAGGCGATGAGTAGCATTAGGGTGCTTTTCGGTTGATGGAAATTGGTAATCAGTCCACGAATAATTCCGTGCTGGTACCCTGGCGCTATAATTATCTGAGTCTTTATAGAAAGCCAATCTAATCTATTAGTAGCGAGGAGATCTAAACAAGCTTCAAAAGCGGCAATCGCCTCTAATCGTGGGGTTTCGCCTTTAAAAGCAATCCATTGCGGAATACAAATTTCATTAACATCCCTTAACTGCTTTGCCTGCGCCAAACAGCCCAGCCAATACATACTTTCTAGCGCACGTAAGGAAGTTGTTCCCACTGAAATTACCGCTCGGCCCTTTTTAAGGTTTCCCAAGATGCCTCTAATAAAGCTTGCTTCTACCAATACTTCTTCCGCATGCATTTCATGCTCCGTTACAGAAGTGCTAACTGGTTTAAAAGTGCCCGCTCCAACGTGTAAGGTTAAAAAGTCGCGGGCAATTCCTTTATTCTCTAGTTTCTTAAAAATGACATCATTAAAATGCAAACCGGCCGTTGGAGCTGCTACTGAGCCAGCACGATTGGCATAAACCGTTTGATAGGTTTTCTTGTCTTGTTCTTCCGCCTTCCTTTTAATATAGGGGGGAAGCGGTGTTTTTCCCGCTATGTCCAAAATTTCTGCAAAGCTCATATCTGCTTGCCAGCTGAAGCGCACTAGAAAGCTGTCTTCCGTGCGACTGATCTTTTCGGCTTTTAAAATTAAGCCATCCAATTCAATGTTTAAAGGACCACTTTTCCATTTACGAGCACCTCCAATTAGGCAATTGTACTCCAAACTTCCCTTCTGGGCTAAGGCTTGTTCAATTGCTTTATTATGAGCAGGTTCTAAACAGAAAATCTCGATAATTGTACTTTCGTTTTTGGGGAAAAGTAATCGAGCTTGCACTACTTTGGTCTCGTTAAAAACTAAAAGCGAATCTGGACTTAGATATTCATCAATATTTAGGTACTTATCTTCTTTAATTTCCTGATTATCAAAAACTAAAAGTTTGGATTCGCCGCGCTCAGCTGGGTATAGGGCAATCGTTTCATCCAGTAGGGAATAATCGTATTGCTGAATATCTAAATTGGGAATAGACAAGGCTCTGAAATTTTAGCAAAGAAACAAAGAAGCGCCTCAAATTGGAATGCTTAGACATCCTTTTTAAGCGCCAATAGCTTATTAGCTTAATTTAATTCTCATTTTTGCTGCTGTGAAAAAGGTAATCATCAGTGTAAGCAACGACTTAGCGACCGATCAAAGGGTGCAGCGGCATATTTCCGTACTTTTAAAAAAAGGCTATCAAGTCCATTTTATCGGTCGAAAACTGCCTACTAGTATGGATTTTAAGCCAAGCGACTATGAAGTAAAGCGTTTTAAACTCTGGTTTGAGAAGGGATTCCTTTTCTACGCTAATTTGAATTTAAGGCTCTTTTCTTATCTCCTTTTTAATAAGGCTGATCTTTATTTTAGCAACGATTTGGACACGCTTCTTCCTAATTACTTGGTGGCAAAACTGTACGGTAGGCCACTAATTTACGATAGTCACGAGTACTTTACTGGCGTTCCCGAAATTCAAAATCGAAAATTGGTAAAGCAGGTGTGGACCAAAATAGAAGCAGCCATTTTCCCCAAACTGAAGCATGTGATCACTGTAAACGAAAGCATCGCTGACTTGTACCAGCGCGATTATGGCATTCGTCCTAAGGTTATTCGCAATGTGGCATCAAAGGTTTTACCCGAAATTAAATTATCACGCAGCGCACTTAAGCTTCCGCAAGATGCCTATTTAATCATAAATCAGGGTTCTGGAATTAATGTCGATCGGGGAATGGAAGAGATGTTAGAGGCTTTAAAACTATTACCACCAAACTACCATTTTATGCTGGTAGGGAAAGGTGATGTTTTAGAATATTTAAAGCAAAAAGCCCGCGAAGATTCACTGCAAGATCGGGTGCACTTTATCCCTTCTCAACCTTATTTGAAAATGCTTCAATATACCCTTAATGCCGACCTGGGAATTAGTCTCGACAAGGATACTAATATCAATTATCGCTTTAGTTTGCCTAATAAAGTTTTTGATTATATGAAATGCGGTATTCCTTTGTTAGTAAGCGATTTAAAAGAAACCAGTGCGTTAGTTTTGCAATACAATATTGGTAAAGTCACTGAGGTAGATGCGCAACAAATAGCTGCAGCGGTTTTGGAATTATCAGGCACGGAAAAGCAAGTATTTCAGGCCAATCTAGCGCAAGCGGCCGCTGAAAATAATTACGAGAAAGAATCGAAAATTTTAGAAGAATTACTGAGACAGCTTTAGTTTTAATAAGTAGTTCAAACGGTATAAATCGAAGTAGCGAAGATTGGGCTTGGCACTTAAAAGGTTCTGTAGAATTAACTTTCTAAAAGTACGATAGAGAGCGCGAAAGATAGGGCTGAAACCGCTACGCTCAATATTAAGAGCAAGCTGTAAGATTTTAATATCCTTAGCTAAGTGGGGCTGCTTTCGATAAACGATTTTTAGGTTTTCTAGCGCTTCTTTACTTTTTTCCAAGTAATCGATATTTCTATCGTCCGCTTCAATTAAAATGGGATTATCAATATGTAAAAGAGGAATTTTCAAATCTCGTAGGCTAAAACCGAAGAGAGTGTCTTCGTGTCCATAACCTTTAATTTCTTCATCAAATTTTAATTGCATGAAAATGGAGCGCTCACAAAAAAATGCGCCCGTCATAAAGGAGGAGTACGGATTTTCTAGACGTTTTTCAAGACTAAGGGTTTCGCGCTGCTTTGCGTAGTACCAACGTAATTCACAACCAGACTGTAAAGGACCTAGTTCTATCCCTCCAATTAAAACAGTATTATTTTGACCTAGTGACCAAAAAGATCGCAGGAAATCAGCTTTGTTAACATATACATCTGCATCCAAGCTGAGAAAAAACTGGCCTTTAGCTTCTGAGGCTAAAAGGTTACGCATCTTGGCACGACCAATATTATGCGGTAAAACAAGGTAGCGAACATTCGATAATTTGGCGAAAAACTGTTGATTTACTTCAGATACCTCTGGACTAGAAGCATCGTCAATAATAAGGATTTCGTATTCTACCTTTAAATCCTCCGCTTGTTTTAGTAAGCTTTGCACCAAGGCATAAGGCTGTTGCTGATAGAGGGGAAGGCAGATACTTAAATCCACAATTTACAGGGTGTTTTGTACCGTACTGAAAACCTTGCCCTTACTGCATTTTAGCGTTTCGTGTGGAAATTTTAAAATCAAAGAATAGTCGTGTGTAGCCATTAATAAAGCGCGACCACTATTCGAGATTTCCTCTAGTAAAATCATAATTTCTTCACTGGTAGATGGGTCTAGATTCCCGGTCGGCTCATCGGCTAAAATCAATTGCGGATCATTTAGTAATGCACGCGCAATAGCAATGCGCTGCTGCTCACCGCCCGAAAGCTGAAAGGGCATTTTCGCGCTTAAAGACTCCATGTTTACCTTAGTTAAAACCTCTTCGATTTTATTTTTAATATCCGTTTTTGATTTCCAGCCCGTGGCTTGTAGAACAAATTTGAGGTTATCAAATACCGAACGATCGGTTAAAAGTTGGAAATCTTGAAACACAATCCCCAGTTTACGTCGTAGTTCCGGAATTTGCTTTTCTTTTAAATCGACCAAGTTTATGCCGCAAACGTGACCGCTACCGCTACTTAGGGGTAAATCTCCGTAAAGGGTTTTTAGCAGGCTAGACTTGCCACTGCCGGTGGAACCGATAAGATATTGGAAGTCACCTTTTTTGATCAAAAGCTCAACCTCGTCTAAAATCACAGTATCTCCTTGTTTTATACAGGCTTGGTTTAGTCTAAGTATCGCTTCCTTGCTCATAATTTCAAATATCCTACAAATTTAATTTTCGCCGCTTAGCTAGCGCTAAATAAGCTCAATAATAATTAACATCAAACGTTTAAAACTTCTCAAGTAATCTAAATAGAAGCCTATAAATACTGCTACTTTTAAAATGACAAAAATAATAATGTAGCATGCTAAATATCAGGACTTTATTTCTTGGTGGTATCTTGGTATTCATCCAAATGAATGCGGTTTACGCTCAAGTGCATTCGTCTCAGAAGCCAAATGAAGCCTCTTACGATGAAGCGTTTCAGCTTTATGAGAAGGAGCAGTTTGGAAATGCCCAAGAAATTTGGGATGCTTTAATTCGCGAGGGTTCTCTTAATAAGGAGAAGATAGTGCAGGCCCGATATTTCGCTACCATGTGCGCTATAAAGCTTTATCACGGCGACATTGCCGAGCGAATTGAGGAGTTTGCCCGATTGCATGAAACCAATCCTCTTCGCAATAAGCTTTATCTCAGTTACAGTCACAACCTATTCAGTTTACGCCGCTACACCCAAGCCATCGAGTATTACGAAAAAGTGGATGCCTATGGTTTAAATAAAGAGCAAGCGGCAGAATTTCGCTTTAAATATGCATACTCCTTAATGATTGCTGAAGAGTATGATAAAGCCAAAGATCTCTTTTTCAAGATTAAAGATGATGAATCGGCTTTTTCTAATTCGGGTCGCTACTATTACGCGCACCTTTTATACGTAGACAGTAGTTACTCCGAGGCTTTGCGTAACTTTTTACCGCTGCAGGAAGACCCCAATTTCGGTCCTTTAGTACCTTATTATTTAGCCCATATTTATTATCAATTAGAGAACTACGACAAGTTAGTTGAAGTGGGCGAGGAGCTTATTGAAAATGCTACCGCCTCTAGAGCGCCTGAAATAGCTAAGCTTTTAGCAGATGCCTTTTACAGCAAAAAAGATTATCAAAATACCATTAAGTATTTAGAAATTTTTAAGGCCAAGGGTGGCAGCCTGCGGCTAGATGACCATTATCAATTTGGCTTTTCTCTCTACCAAGAAAAACGTTTTGCTGAAGCGATTACCGAGTTTAATAAAATTTCGGCTGGTCCTGATAAATTGCGCCAAAATTCCTATTTCCATTTAGCCGACTGTTATTTAAAGGTGGCCAATAAAAACCAAGCGCTGATCGCATTTAGAGCGGCATCGGAGATTAAGGAGAATCCCGAAATAACCGAAATGGCTGCTTATAATTATGCTATTATTTCCTACGAATTGGCCAGTCCTTTTACTGACGCCATAAGTACTTTCAATGACTTTTTAAATGAGTACCCCAATACGGACAAGCAGACAAAAATTCAGGAATACCTAGCCAATATTTACATTACTACTAAAGATTACGATAAGGCTATGAAAGCGATTAAGGCCGCGGGTATAAACTCGCCCAACATGCGTGCAGCCTATCAAAAAGTGGCGTTTTATCGGGCCACAGAAATGTTTAACGCCCTACAGTTTGAAGGCGCATTGGCAAAATATGAGGAGATGCAAAAGTACCCCGAAGATCAGGCTTTAGCCAATTTAGGGAATTACTGGATGGGGGAATGTCATTACCGTCTCTTGAAATTTGCAGAAGCCAAAGAGAAATTCCTAGAATTCCGCAAAGGTTTTGGCGCTTCCATCCAAAAGGTTCACAATAGATCCTATTATAATAGCGCCTACAGTAATTTCAAGCTTTTTGAATTTGAAGAAGCGATTTTAGATTTTAAGAAATATGTGAAATTCAGCCCCGTAGATGATATCCGTTATCCTGATGCACTTTTGCGCATTGGTGATAGTTATTTATTGCAAGCCAAATACTTAGACGCCGCCGATTATTACGGAAAAGCGATTGCTAATAATAGTGTGGAAGCCGATTATGCGCATTTTCAACGCAGTGAATGTTTTGGGCTTTTACTGAAATACGATGAGCAAATTAAAGAGTTTAATAAACTTATTTATACCTATCCTAACAGTGCCTACAGTGAGAAGTCGCAACTGGAAATTGCCAAGACTTATTTGCTACAAGATAAATATCAGGAAACCCTACAAGCGCTAAGCAACTTCAAAGCGAAGTATCCTGAAAGTAATAGAATTAGTGAGGTGGAACTGAAGACTGGTTTGGTGTACAGTAATATGGATGAGTACGATAAGGCAATTGGTTCTTTTAAAGATGTAGTTAACGACTATCCTGGAACGCCCGAGTCTATCGAAGCTATTCGCTTAGCGGAAATCGTTTACAAACGCGCTCATCGCATCAATGAATACCTTGATTGGGTGGCTAACATATCCTTTGTGGATTTCAAAGAATCTACCTTAGATTCAACTGCTTACGATGCTGCCTTTGATGTTTATGCCGCCGGCGATTGTGTGCAAACCTTAGAAGCAATGGATGCTTATATAAGCCGTTTCCCCTTGGGTTTATTTAAAGTTTCCGCCAATTATTATGCCGCCCAATGTGCTGAGAAGTTAGAACTTTTCTCGCGTGCCGCAGAGTATTATGAAGAGTTGGTACAAATGCCTTCTAATCCCTACCGCAAGCCTGCATTGCGTTTTACCGCCGAGAACGCTTATATCGATAGCAATTATGCCCTAGCGCGTAACCGCTTCGACGAATGGTTGGCCATGGAAACGAATGAAGGACAAATCAATTTGGCTTTAGCTGGACTAATGCGCTGCGCTGAAAAACTTGGCGATAGAACGGCGTTAATTACTTACGCTGAGCAAATTGAGCAAAAGCAAAGTATCGACAAGGACTTAAGAGAAGAGGCCCAATTAAATCTCGCAAGGTCCTTCTATGCCAGTGAGAAATGGAATAAATCAGCCACTTATTATGGCATTATTAGAGAAAAGAGCAGTGGCAACAGAAAAGCAGAAGCCTTTTATTTTGAAGCGCTTCTATTGCAAAAGGCGGCTCAATACGATAGCAGTAATGCACATATAAACAAGATGATTGAGGCCTTGCCCTCTTATAAGGAGTGGAAAATGCGTTCGCTATTAGTTATGGCGCGCAACTTCTGGAAACTAGATGATATTTTTCAAGCACAATACGTAATCGATTTCATTATTGATAGTAAGTTTTCGGAGGACTTAAGCAGTAAGGCCGCAGATTTAAAAGCGGAAATTAACCTAGCAGAAGCGCGCGCTTTAAAGGAAAAGGAAAAGCTTCTCGAATCACAAGCATCGCCAATTAGCTTGGATCCTGAAAGTGGTCTGCAAATAATTGATATTCCCGAAGAACAAGAGCCTTTAGAAGAACCTGAATTAATAAAACGATAAGCGCATGAAAGTTAAATTAACGCTAGCATTAGCCTTAGTTTTGAGTGGCCTTTACGCTCAAGAAAAAGATCCATTAGGTCAGGTGGTGGTTTCGGTAACCGATAAGTACCGTGCGCAGATTAAAGATGCCCGTAAAATACTGGAAAACCCCAGTTACAGTGATAGTACCACCGAAAAGTTACCGGTAAGCTATTCGCTAAAAAGTTTTGCACTTCCTGTGCGCATACAGCCAGAAGTTTTAAAACCTGCACGGGTGGTGAAAACAGAGGTGCCAGAGTTGTATAAAGGCTATGTGAAATTAGGCTACGGTCTCTATAATACCGCTTTGGTAGACGCTTATTATAACAGCGGACGATCCTCGCAATACAGCTATGGATTTGCTGCTAAGCATTTTTCTACGCAAAGTGGAGTAGCGGATATTCGTTACGATGAAAATGCCATGGCTAGAAATCACCTAGGTGGTTTCTTTAATCGCTATTACAAAGATTTTACTTGGCATGTTGCCGCCAATGTTAATTTAGATAAATACAGCTACTACGGGCAGCCTGAACTCGACTTTATTTCACCTGATAGTACCCTCAGCAATAGTCCTTACAATTGGTATCGCCGCTATCGTTTTGAGACCAATATTAAGGAGTCGAAAAAGAAGAATTTAGGACCAATGAGCGAGTTCGGTTTTGCCTATCAAAACTTTAATGATAACTATCGTTCCAATGAGAATGATATTTCCTTTCGCTCGCTGTGGGATATTCCTGCCAATGACCAAAATTTAAACTTAGAATTCAATGGTGCTTGGTTTCAAAATTCTTTTGATAGCATACCTCGCGGGCAGGATAGTTCTAACTATTTTGATCAGTCTTCTTTTCAGTTACAGGCCAAACCCTATATCAGCATTGAAAAGAAAGACTTTAGCTTTGATTTTGGTTTGAATCTATTTTTGGTAAATGCCAATGATTCGCGTTCAGAAGAAAGCAAAACAAATTTGTATTTCTTTCCTGAGATAATCTTTCGCTATAAGATTGTTCCCGAAATACTTTCTCTTAAATCGGGGGTAAAAGGTTCTCTTACTCGGAATACTTATGCCCAAACTACCACGGCCAACCCTTTTATCTTACCGGGGCAAACCAGCACGCCTACACGTGATTTAAACATATTCTTAGCACTAGATGGCATCTTAAGTAGCTCACTTTCCTTTAATGCTGAAACGGGTATTCGCAATTCGCGTAATCACCAATTCTTTATCCGAAACCCCTTTTTCTATACTAATGCCTCCCCCTATGGCTTAGAGGTGCTTTACGCAGATGTGGCCGCCCTATACGTAAAAGGTTCTCTTAATGGCAATTGGAACGATAAGGTTTTCGCCTCTGTAGGAGCCGAAGCGCGCAGCTATACCATGCAAAACGAACGTCCTTATCACTTGCCTTATTTTCTGGCTAATACTGATCTAAGCTATTTGTTTCGCAAAAAAATAAGACTTGGTTTTGGAATGGACATCGTTGGACCGCGTCAGGGTTTTGATCAAATCCAAAATCCAGAGGTTCCTTCCATTTTGAAAGGTTATGTGGATGCCAATTTAAACTTGGAATATATTTATAATTCACGCATCTCTGCCTTTATAAATCTGCAAAACCTCTTTAACAATCAGTACGATATATTTTTAGGATACCGCGCCCAAAGTATTAATGCGGTATTTGGATTTAACTATCGCTTCTAAAGCCAATCGATAATTATTTACAAAGTTTAGCTTTGCAGAAAAATAAAGCATTTGAAAGAATTTAAACGTCCCTTGCATATTCGCTGGAGTGATCTCGACCCAAATGGTCACGTGAGACATTCAGTGTATTATGACTTTGCGGCACAGCTTCGCACCGAACTTTTTGTTGCCAATGATATTAAAGTAGAGGAAATGGCTGAAATAGGCATTGGTCCAATTTTATTCGAAGAAAAGGCCACTTTCCGAAAAGAATTAAACTTTGGCGATGACCTACAAATGGTAGCAGCGGTAATCGGTTTGCGCAAAGACTATTCACGTTTTGCTTTTATCCATGAAATTTATAGAGGCGAAACCCTTTGTGCCACGGTAGAAGTTTTGGGAGCGTGGATTAACCTTCGCGAGCGTAAATTAGCAGTGCCTCCCGCCGAATTTATTGCTAAATTAGAGCACTTTCCGCTGCATGCAGATTTTCAGTGGATGCCTGAGAAACAAAAAGACAAATCTTAGAAAAGACCCAAATTATGAGTTTATTAAAAGGAAAAACCGCCTTAATAACTGGCGCTTCTAAAGGAATTGGTAAAGGAATTGCCGAGGTTTTTGTGCAAAACGGCTGTAACGTGGCCTTTACCTACCTCTCTTCGGTAGAGCAAGCAGAAGCGGTAGAAAATGAATTAAGTACCGCTGATGTAAAAGTGAAAGGTTATCGCTCTGATGCTTCTCATTTTGAAGCGGCTACCCAATTGGTTGAAGATGTTTTAAAGGATTTCGGTACTATAGATATCCTAATCAACAATGCGGGTATTACTAAAGATACTTTGTTAATGCGTATGTCCGAAGAGGATTTTGATCAAGTGATGACCATTAACTTAAAGTCTATTTTCAACCTAACCAAGGCGGTTCAGCGTACTATGCTTAAAGCGCGCAGTGGCTCTATTATTAATATGAGCTCGGTAGTAGGTATTAAAGGAAATGCTGGACAGTCTAATTATGCGGCTTCTAAAGCAGGTATTATTGGCTTTACAAAATCTATTGCTTTGGAATTGGGTTCGCGTAATATTCGCTGTAATGCTATCGCACCTGGTTTTATTGAAACTGAAATGACGGCAAAACTTGACGAAAAAACGGTGCAAGGCTGGCGTGATGCTATTCCCCTAAAACGCGGCGGTAGTCCTGAAGATGTGGCTAATGCTTGCTTGTTTTTAGCCAGCGATTTATCGACCTATATCAGCGGTCAAGTATTACAAGTTGATGGCGGAATGCTTACCTAATTAATTTATGCCTGAAGTAGTCTTTTCGTATTCGCCCTATTGGATAATTGCTATCGTACTACTAGCGGCAGGCCTTAGTTATGGCTATTATTTAAGAACTAATACATTTGAGAAAACGCAAAGATGGCTCTTGGCATCTTTGCGTTTTTTAGTTTTAGTATTATTGGGTTTTTTGTTTCTACAACCGCATTTTAATAGTGAAAGCTTTCGCGAGGAAAAACCGATTCTAGTATTCTTGGAGGATCAGTCTGCTTCTATTTTGGCGGTGGAAGATAGTATTAGCCATCAAAAGCGGCAAGCAGAAATGGTAAATATGCGTTCTTCATTGGATGATAAATTTACGGTCCGGACCTTTAATTTTGGGGCTAATCTTTCCGACACTTCCGTAGATGCGCAAGAAACCAACTTAGGTGCTGCACTGAAAGAATTATCGGGTAGATTTTATAAAGAGAATATTGCAGCTTTAGTCCTTAGTTCCGATGGTATCGTAAACCGTGGTTCTCGCCTATCTACCTTGAGTGAAAACAATTTGGCGCCTATTTATACCATTGCACTTGGCGATAGCAGCTCTAGACTCGATTTGGCAGTAAGCAAAATTCTGTATAATAAAAGTTTGCTGAAAGGTCGTAGTCAAAACGTTTCGGTAAACTTCAAAGCAGAAAACTACGCAGGTAATGATTTAAGCATCAAACTCTTAAACTCTAAAAACGAAGTTCTACACGAGCGAAGTTTTAAAGTGAATTCTGATAATTGGTTTGAAAAAGTAGTCTTTAAAATTGAAGGAGAGAAGGTAGGCTTACAACTCTATCGCATTGCAATTGCTCCCTTAAGTGAGGAGGAAAATACCACTAATAATCAGAAGAGTTTTAGCATTGAAGTTTTAGACGCGAAAGAGCGTATTGGCATCTTTGCCAGGAATACGCATCCCGACATCGCTGCCCTTACACGCGCCTTGTCGAAGGATGAGAACTATGAAATAAAGCTCTTACAAGATGACAATGCCAATCTAGACTCACTGGATCTAATTATCGCCTTGCAAAGTAGTAAAGCCTTGTTCAACCGCATCTACAACAGTACTAAAGCTTTATGGCTTATTGCCAGCCCCAATGATGATTTTAGCGATTGGAATTTTTGGCCAGAAATTAAGTCCTTCCGAGTAGAGGCAGAAGAGAGCTATGTTGAAATTAATCCTAATTTCTCTTTATTCCCCATCTACCAAAGTGAAACAAACTTGTGGGCAAAATTGCCGCCTTTAGATGGCTTTTACGGGCGTATCGAAGCTCCAAAGGGCTTTAGTACGCTGTTTTTTAAAAATATAGCTAATATTAGTACTTCTACGCCAGCCTTAACTTTAGGAGAAGAAAAGGGTAGGAGAATGGCGATTAGTTTAGGTCTAGGTTATTGGCGCTGGCGTATTTACGCTTATAAGCAGATGGGCGATTTTGAAAGCTTTGACGGTATAATACAGAAAATCGCAAAATACCTTTTGAGTCAGGCTAAAAATGAAGGATTAAAAATAGAGGTACCGCGCGAAAATTTAGCGAATACACCTATAAATTGGCGCGCTTCTTTTTTCGATGCTAGTGGTAATTTGGTAAACGATGCAGAGCTAAAATTGCAGTTGCAGGCCGAAAATGGCAGCGAATACAACTACGTTTTCCAAAAAAGACTAAAAGATTATGCTTTAAACACCAAAGGCTTGACCGAGGGTAAATACCATTACCGGGCAAATCTTGGCAGAGAAGATAAAGAATATCAACAGGAGGGAGATTTAATTATTCAGCTAAATCGCTTGGAATTGCAGAATTTAAAGGCCGATCCCGCCTTATTACGCAATATTAGCCAAAGCAGTGCAGGGAAGTTTTATCAGCAAAATGAGATTACCATTCTTGCAGAAGATCTTTCCAATTTAGAAGCGGCTACTTTAAGTTATCCGGTGCTTAATACTAGCTCAATTTTTAGCACGTGGCAATTGTTCTTCGTAGCTTTGGGACTCTTGGGGTTAGAATGGCTCTTAAGAAAATTATGGGGTAAAATTTAATATAATAAAACATTATGAATCAAAGAAGTACGATAGTAATAATAGTTAGTTTCATTGCCTTCCTTGCCTTGATCCTAACTTGGAATTCCATCACCTTTACCATAAACTCGGGTGAAAGAGCAGTTATTTTTAGAAAGTTTCAAGGAGGTATTGCCTTAGACAAAGTTTACAATCAAGGATTCCATATCAAATGGCCTTGGGATGACATCTTCGTTTACGACGTGAAAAAGAAAGAAGCAGTAAGCAGTATGGAGGTTTTGTCAAAAAATGGACTAACCATTAAGGCGGAACTATCCTATCGCTATTTTCCTAGCGCAGAGAAAATTGCCTATTTGCACAACGAAATTGGTATTAATTACCACGACAAAATCATTATGCCCGAAATCCGTTCGGCTACGAGAGAGGTAATTGGTAAGTATTTACCAGAAGAGTTATACTCAACTAAGAGAGAAGATATTCAGGATGAGATTTTCCAACGTACTGCCAAAGCGCTAGCGGATAACTACCTACAGCTAGATGCGGTTTTAATTAGAGAGGTAACCTTGCCATTAAAGCTAAAAGCTGCCATCGAGCGTAAGCTAGAGCAAGAACAATCTAGTTTGGAGTACGAGTTTAAATTACAACAAGCTAAAAAAGAAGCGCAACGTCAGCGTATTGAAGCGGAGGGAAAATCGAATGCGAATGATATCATCAATAAATCGCTTACCGATAAAATTTTAAAAGAAAAAGGTATTGAAGCTACCTTAAAACTTGCAGAATCTCCTAACGCTAAGGTGGTAGTAATAGGTTCAGCGAAAGATGGCTTACCTATTATTTTAGGAAATCAATAAGAGAATATATGTCTGAAGAGATTAGAAACTTAGAGCCCAAAGCAATTTGGTCAAACTTTGCTAATTTAAACGCGGTTCCTCGCCCTTCAAAAAAGGAAGAGAAAGTACGGGCCTTTATTATTGCCTTTGCCGAAAGTCACGGTTTAAGCTATAAGCAGGATGAAATCGGTAATATTTTAATCGATAAGCCAGCCACGCCAGGTATGGAAAATCGCCGTAAGGTTATTTTACAATCGCATTTAGATATGGTTTGCCAGAAAAATGCGGACGTTGATTTCGATTTCGAAACCCAAGGAATTGATATGTATATCGATGGCGATTGGGTGAAGGCAAAAGGAACTACCCTTGGCGCCGACAATGGCATCGGGGTGGCCACGGCTTTAGCAACTTTGGCATCTACAGAAGTGGCCCATCCACCTTTAGAGGCATTATTTACTACGGATGAAGAAGCGGGAATGACTGGCGCGCATCACTTACAACCCAACTTCTTAACAGGAGAGATTTTAATGAATCTCGATACCGAAGATGACGATGAATTGAGTATCGGCTGTGCCGGTGGTATTGACCTGGATCTTACTTGGGAATACGAAGAAGTTTCTCCAGCAGAAGCTTCCCGGGTTTTAGATGTGATGGTAAGCGGTTTAAGCGGCGGCCATTCAGGCATGGATATTATTCTTGGTCGTGGTAACGCTAATAAAATCCTTACGCGCTTTTTAATGGCGGTAAATGGTATTGAAGGTTTAAGCATTAGCACTTTTAATGGTGGCGGTTTACGCAACGCGATTCCACGAGAAGCAAAGGCAACTTTACTGATCCCTGCCAACGAATTTGACAGTGTTCAAACCTTATTGTGGGATTATGAAAAGATAATCAAAAGTGAGTTTGCGACGACCGATCCAAATTTTAAACTGACCTTGACTGAAGCCGATTCAATTCCAACAATGGTAATGTCTCAAAAGTCCTATAATCAGTTTATATGGGCGATGCAAGGCACGCATGACGGTATCCAAAGAATGAGTCCTGATGTGCCCGATTTAGTGGAAACGTCCAATAATCTCGCTAAGGTTGTTCTCGCCAATGGAACCCTTAGTCTTTGCTCTTTGCAGAGAAGCGATCGGGAAGGGGCTAAGCTAAATATGGCGAATACTGTTGCTGGTCCTTGGGAGCTTATAGGTGCCGATGTGCAGTTTAGTGGTTCCTATCCTGGGTGGAAGCTTGACCCCAATGCACCGATGTTAGGAATGATGAAAGATTTATACGAGGAGCTTTTTAATGAAAGCCCCCGAATACTTGCTTGTCATGCTGGCTTGGAATGCGGTTTATTAGGACAACATTATCCAGAAATTGAGATGATTTCCTTTGGTCCCACCATCCGAGATCCGCACTCTCCCGACGAGAAAGTTAATATTGCGTCAGTAGGTAAGTTTTGGCATTACTTCCAAGAAGCCCTAAAACGCATTCCCGTGAAATCGTAAATATACACACCTCACCTCTCAAAAAAGCGATTTTATAATGAATACGGAAAGTTTGAAACTGATTGAATGCCCTCGTGATGCAATGCAGGGTATTCATCAGTTCATTCCCACAGATCAGAAAGTTTTGTACTTGCAATCTTTACTAAAGGTTGGCTTTGATACTCTTGATTTTGGAAGTTATGTATCGGCACCAGCCATACCCCAATTAAGAGATACCGACGAAGTATTAGACCGTTTGGATTTATCGGAAACGAATACCAAATTACTAGCCATTATTGCCAATCGGCAAGGGGCAGAAATGGCGGCAAAGCGGCCCGAGATAAGCTATTTGGGATACCCTTTTTCGGTTTCGGAGATTTTTCAAAAGCGTAATACCAATAAAACCATAGCCGAAAGTATTGAGCTGGTGAAAGAGCTGCTTGAAATTTGTAATACGAATGATAAGCAACTGGTGGTTTATATTTCCATGGGGTTTGGTAATCCTTACGGAGAAGAGTGGAGCTTAGAACTGGTGGAGCAATATTGTGAGCAAATGATAAATTTGGGGGTGAAGATTTTATCGCTCTCTGATACTATCGGTACCTCCAATCCCGCTAACATTACGCATTTATTCTCGGGTTTAATTAATACCTTTCCAAATGTTGAGTTCGGTGCGCACTTACACACCACACCCGACACCTGGCATGAAAAAGTAAAAGCCGCATACGATGCAGGCTGTAGACGTTTCGACGGAGCGATTAAAGGTTTTGGTGGTTGCCCCATGGCTACGGATGAGCTTACTGGCAATATGCCCACCGAAAAACTGCTCACATTTATTCAGGAGAAAAAGCTTAGACACGATTTAGACCTTTTGGCTTTCGAATCGGCCTATAATGAGGCACTTAAAACTTTCCCATAGAATCAGATTTACTAAGCATCTGTTTAGAAATTGTTTTTTAAGCTTTTTAAAACTATCACTTTTTCGAACTAGTAATTTAATATTGCCCGCAAATCCTTATTTGTTGGGAATATTGCTTTTTATTTTGATTCTAATTTTTTACATTTGATAGGAATCTATCAGATAATGGAGTGGGATGAAATTAAATGAATTGCTAGTTTTAGCTTTAGAGGTTAGAGATTACGTTGAGCAAAAGGGTAAAACTTTGCCCATCAGTCAAGGTAAAATGCTGAAGGATAACGCAATGGATGTTTTCATTAAGGAAGTGAAATACACGGCTTAACTATCTTTTAAATTTCATGAAAACAAAATATCCGCCTTCACCCAATGCAGTTTTAATCTGGGATGGAGAATGTGAGTTCTGCGCTTTTTGGATTAGCTATTGGCAGAAGAAATTAGGTCCTTCCATTGCGTATAAAACTTTCCAAAGTGCAGCGGTAGATTTCCCCGATATTAATCCCCGAGAATTTTTAGTCGCCAGTCATTTTATCGAACCTGATGGTGGCGTCTATCGTGGGGCGCGCTCTGCCTATCGCAGTTTAAGCTATGTAGGCAAATGGAAGTTTTTAGATCGCATGTATTTGCGACAAAGCTGGTTTCGCAAATTAAGTGATAAGCTTTATTATCTTATTAGTCATAAAAGATCCACCTTCTTTAAAATTAGTAAATTTCTTTATGGCTCTGATCCTTTATCGCTCAAGCCATTTTGGGTCATTTATCTTTTCCTTTTAGTCTATCTACTGAAAAGCTTATTCTAAATCAGCATAAATATTAGCAATCAAATTTTGCTTTAATGCTGCTCGGGAAAATTAACTTTGCCGCATGATTGAAGATAGCCTATCTTTTAGGGAGACGGAGTGTTTCTCCCAATTAATTTGTGATTACCTTGACCAAGATCCGAAATTGAAAGATTTCTACGGACGCTTTCCCACTATCGAAAATTTTAAAGAACAGATTGCGGCAAAAAGCGATTTTAGCCAAGAAATCAGAGCAAGCCTTAGTGATGATCTGCTCGAGCAATATCGCGAAGCAGGTATCGATTTAAAAGAATCAGCGCCTGTTCTTACCAATATTAGAAACCTAAAAGACCCCAATACTTTTACGGTTACCACGGGTCATCAGCTTAACCTATTTACTGGCCCCCTTTATTTCGTTTATAAAATTGTAAACGCCATTAATTTGGCTGCTAATCTGCGTAAGCAATACCCCCAATATAACTTTGTGCCCATTTACTGGATGGCTACCGAAGATCATGATTTAGAGGAAATTAACTATATCAATCTTTACGGAGGTAAACTGCAATGGACAACTGATCAAAAAGGTGCGGTGGGCAGAATGAATACTACTGGCATTGAATCTCTGATTGAGGAATTAGCCGAACATTTAGGTCCTGCCCAAAATAGTAAAAAGCTTATAGCTATTTTTAAAAAAGCCTATTTGGAGTGCGATAATCTTAGCGATGCAACGCGCGTATTGGCGCATGAACTTTTCGCGCAGCAAGGTTTAGTGATTGTGGATGGCGATAGAAGAGCTTTAAAGACTTTTATGAAACCCGCTTTCGAGGAAGACCTTCTCCATCATAGTAATAACAAAAGAGTAGAGGAGGCCAGCAAAGCCTTAAACCAACTGTATTTTTCCCAAGTTTTTCCGCGTGAAATCAATCTCTTTTATTTAAAAGGAAATGTAAGGGAACGCATCATCAAAAAGGATAATCAGTGGTTGGTTTTAAATACCACTTTCTCCTTTACGGAAGATGCGCTTTTAGCTGAACTAGAGGAGTATCCAGAACGCTTTAGTCCTAATGTGGTCTTACGTCCACTTTATCAGGAAACCATTTTACCCAATCTCGCCTATATTGGTGGAGGGGGTGAAATAGCCTATTGGTTGCAATTAAAAACCATGTTTTCGGCCCAAAAGGTTGAGTTTCCTTGTCTAGTCTTGCGCAATTCTGTTTTATGGATAGAGCCTAAATGGCAAAACCGCATTGCCGATACCGATTTAAAGGTTAAAGATTTCTTTAAGCCTTTACACAAATTGAAAGCTTATTATTTAGAAGATGGCATGCCAGTAGATCCTTCTTTGCAAGAGTATGAACTAAAAATTGAGCGCATTTTCGATGAACTAGAGGATATAGCCAACTTAACCGAGAAAAGTATGTTAGGAGCGGTTAATGCCCAAAGGCAGAAGCAGTTAAATGGTTTGGCGAATCTTAAGAAAAAGCTGGTCCGTGCCGAGAAGCGCAAGCATAAAGTAG
Source organism: uncultured Schleiferiaceae bacterium (assembly GCA_963974215.1). GTDB lineage: Bacteria > Bacteroidota > Bacteroidia > Flavobacteriales > Schleiferiaceae > Croceimicrobium. Next base: position 283,847 of record CAXBBL010000004.1, read on the forward strand.
ATATGGAAAAAATTGAGCGTATTTACTATGCCCTTTTTCCCAATGCCTCTTTGCAAGAACGTCATGATAACATTAGTGCTATATATCCAGGGCATGGATCAAACTTTATTGATAAGCTGTTGAAAGAATTAGACCCTCTCAACTTCAGCTTTCGAGTTTTACGCGGATAAACTTTTTATCTTCGAGGCTTAAATAATAAGCATGAAAAAATTAGCAGCCTACGGTGCCTTAGTCGGACTGTCCTTAGGAGCTTGTCAACCAAGTACCGAAGCCGAAAATTCTCAAAAACAAGAAACAATGCAAAGTAATTCGGAGTCTTCTGAATTTAAATGGGAAACAGAACAGTTTGCCGATTTACGCGTCTTGCGCTACCAAGTGCCTGGCTGGGATAAATTAAGTTTACAACAAAAGAAATTAGCTTATTACCTAAACATGGCGGGCCTATCGGGAAGAGATATCCTCTGGGATCAATTGTACCGTCATAACCTTGAAATTCGCAAGGCTTTAGAGCAAATCATTAAAAATGGTAGCGATAAACAAGGGGAAGAGTGGAATAAGTTTATGGTTTACGCTAAGCGCGTTTTCTTTAGTAATGGTATTCACCATCATTATAGCCACGCCAAATTGGAGGCAGATTTCAGCGAAAGCTATTTCCGTGAATTATTGGCTGAAAATAATATCACACTGAATGAAGAAGCCATTGCGGTAATCTTTAATGAAAAGGATAGCAAAGGAGTAAGTAAGGATCCTGATAAGGATTTAGTTCTTGCTTCCGCGGTAAACTTCTACGATCCTGATATTAGCGAAAAAGAAGTAAGCGATTTTTACAATGCCAAAAAAGTGGCAGGCGATTTACAGCCAATTAGCTATGGTTTAAATAGCAAATTGGTGCGCGAAAATGGTAAAATCGTTGAGAAGGTTTGGCATGTTGATGGCCTTTACGGTCCTGCCATAGCAAAGATTATTCATTACCTAGGCTTGGCGCAAGAAAATGCTGAGAACGAGCAACAAGCCAAAGCTTTAGGCTTATTAATTGAATACTATCGCACAGGCGATTTAAAAACTTGGGATGCCTACAATATCGCTTGGGTTGAAGATACGGCCAGCACGGTGGATTATATAAACTCCTTTATTGAAGTTTACCACGATCCATTAGGTTATAAAGGAACTTACGAAACTATAATTCAAGTAAAGGACTTAGATGCCAGTGAAAAAATGGCGGTGATTAGCGATAATATTCAATACTTTGAAGATAATTCCACCATTTTAGACCAACATAAAAAAGAGAAAGTTGTCGGCGTAAGCTACCGCATGATAAATGTAGTAGGAGAAGCGGGGGCTACCACGCCAGCCACTCCGATTGGTGTTAACTTACCTAACGCCAACTGGATACGCGAAGCACATGGTTCAAAATCCATTAGCTTAACCAATATCGAAAGCGCCTATGAAAGTGCTAAAGGTGCGGGCTTTTTAGAGGAATTCACCTTTACTACAGAAGAAATGGAGCGTGCCAAGAAATACGCTGCACTTAGCGGTAAAATGCATACGGCTTTACACGAAGTGGTGGGTCATGCCAGCGGTAAATTAGAGCCAGGAATAGCTACGCCTAAAGAGACTTTGAAAAATTACTCCAGTACTTTAGAGGAAGCGCGCGCCGACTTGGTGGCTCTTTATTTTATTATGGATCAGAAGATGTTAGATCTAGGTTTAATGGAATCCTTAGAAGCAGGCAAGGCAGAGTATGATGGCTATATCCGCAATGGCTTAATGCTCCAATTACGTCGCTTAAAGCCCGGTGAGGAAATAGAAGAAGATCATATGCGTAATCGTCAACTTATTGCTGCTTGGGCATTTGAAGCAGGAAAGGATGAAAATGTGATTGAGAAAAAGGTCTTAAATGGTAAGACCTATTTTGTTATTAACGATTACGATAAGTTGCGTACTATTTTTGGAATGCAATTGCGCGAAATTCAGCGTATTAAGTCTCAAGGCGATTACCAAGCAGGGAAAACTCTCGTAGAGACTTATGGCGTAAAGGTCGATCAAGCAATTCACCAAGAAGTTTTAGACCGCACAGAGCAGTTAAACATTGCTCCTTATTCAGGCTTTATACAGCCTCAAATGGAAGCGGTGATGGACGGTGATAGCATTAGCGATATCAAATTAATCTTCCCAGAAGATTTTGTTGGCCAAATGCTTTATTACGGCGATAATCACTCTCATTTATAGTCTTAAATGGCCTGCTATTTGTTTAGTGGGCCATTTTCATTTCATTTAAATTATTTCCTATGAAATTAAGATTAGCAGGCCTAGCACTTTCGGCCTTGTTTTTAGCTTCTTGCGGTGGACAAAAGCCGGTTACGATTAACACCATGCGCCCCGCCGACATTGGCATCAATCCCGCAATTGAGACTATTTTAATCGTAGATCGAACCAAGCCTTCCAAAGAAAATAAATGGCTAAATATTGGCGAAGGCATCCTTACGGGAGAAGGGATAGAAGGAGATAAAGCGGCTGCACAAGCAGTAGTGAATAGCCTGAAAAATCAGTTACAGATTTCGCCGCGATTTAATGTATTGGTAGCGAGTGAACGACTAGAAGGTAATTCATTCTCGGCTGCTTTTCCTGAGCCTTTAAACTGGTCAACCCAACAAAACCTACTCAATCGTTACCAAGCAGATGCCTTAGTGTGTGTGGAAATCGTTGATTCAGATTTCATAGTAACTCAAGGTAAGCGCAAAGTAAAGCGTACAGTTGGAACGGGCGATAACCAAAAAACTATTGAGGTAGATGAGTGGTACGCCGAGGGAGTAGGGAATATTAAAATTGGTCTTAGGATGTATTATCCAGCTAATAAGGAAATCATCGACCAACAATTACTCGATGAAACCAATACCTGGCAAGGAGCAGCAGATAGCAAAGCGGGCGCTATTGCCGCATTAATAAATCGCAATGCTGCAACCAGAGAGTTAGCGGATATGGTAGGCCACGATTATGCTTATAAAATAGCACCTATGCCCGTACAATTACGCCGAATTTTTTACACCAAAGCCAAGGACTTTCCTGCTTTAGAAGAAGGAGCAAGGTTAGCAGAGGTCAATGATTGGCAAGCAGCTATATCTGTCTGGGAAAAAGCTATTCCTAGGGCCGAAGAGAAGGAAGCGGGCAGAATGAGCTACAATATAGCGGTGGCTTATGAGGTTTTAGGCGACTTAAAAGAAGCGGAAAGATGGGCTCAGCAGTCATATGCTAAATTTGGAAATAAAACAGCTCGTACTTACGCGGCCCAAATTCAAAGAAGAATTATGGACCGACAAATACTCGAAAACCAAATGAAATAATGGATTTTACCGTACTCTTTACCCTTGATGGCTTAATCGCTTTTTTGACCTTAAGCCTTCTAGAAATTGTATTGGGGATAGATAATATCATCTTCATCTCCATTCTAACCAATAAGCTACCGGAAGATATTCGTCCTCGTGCTCGCTTAGCTGGAATTGCTTTGGCTTTGATTTTTAGAATTATCATGCTTTTAGGGATCACATGGATTATTGGCTTAACCCAACCTCTTTTTGAGGTGTTTTCTATGGCATTTACAGGTCGTGATTTAGTATTACTGGCAGGAGGTTTATTTCTGATCGCTAAGTCTACGAGCGAAATTCACCATAAAATGGAAAGCGAAGAAGGAGGGGAGTTAAGCAAGGGCTCCAAAGCACCAGGTAGTTTTTTAGCAATTATTGTACAAATTGGTCTTTTAGATATTGTATTCTCTTTCGATTCGATTTTAACCGCAATAGGAATGACAGAAGAAGTTATGATAATGATTCTAGCCGTAATAGTATCTCTAGGCGTAATGCTGGTCTTCGCGGGAAGAATAGCCTCATTTATAGAGAAACACCCTACTTTACAAGTATTAGCACTTTCTTTTTTAATCTTAATTGGAGTGGTTTTAATTGCTGAAGGCTTGCATCAACATATTAGTAAAGGCTATATCTATTTTGCCGTAGCATTCTCACTAATCGTAGAGGCAGTTAACATTAGAGTCCGCAAAGGTCAAAAAAGTGTTAAGCCTTAATAGATTTTATCACTATCTACTGGGATTAAAGACTTAAAAGTATAAATTCGTGCCCTCAATATAAATCCCTATAAAAAATGAGAAAAATTTTACTTTCACTTAGTGCTTTGCTAGCCTTTGGCGTGGCTCACGCGCAAAATGACATTAGTGTAACGCTAAATTCACCCACAGCCTCTAGTACTATCGGACCAGGATTACCTTTTGCATTTGATGTAACTATCACCAATTTAGGTACCGCTGATGTAACTGCAAATGATACGGTTATCTTCTATCCTACTGTTAATGGTGGCTTACTTACTACGAATCAAAACGGTCAGAATGTTACCGTTGCTTTTAGACTTACTGGAACTACAATTTCTACCAACGGAATGGAAACTCGTGCAGTAAACTTTGGCGGATTGAATATCACGGGTGCTCCTGCCGGTAATATTGACATTTGTGGAAATGCATTTGTAGTCGGACCAAACTGGAATAATGTTACTGAAAGCGATACTGTTAACAATACGGATTGTGCTTCTGTGGCTTACGATCCAAATGGTGGCGGAACAGTAGGTTTAGCAGAAAATATGGTGTATGCTGATATTAAAAGCGTTCCTTTATTAGATGTATCTTACGCAAGTGGTTCTACCTATTTCGTAGAGGTTTACAATGTTTCTTCTGCAAGTGCTCTTGTTTCTTTTGTTGATCTAACCGGAAGAACTTTAATGACCCAAGAATTTGAGGTAAGTAACTCAGAGCTGAAAGGCGAGGTTTCTTTATCTAATCTTCCACAAGGCGTTGTTCTTGCTGTTCTTTCTGTTGATGGACAAGCGGTAAGCACTAAAAAAGTTGTAGTAGCTCACTAATTTTTACTGAGTTATAGCTCAAAATAAAAGCGGCTCTCTGATTTTCAGAGAGCCGCTTTTTTATGCTGTGGTTTTTGAACTATTTCACGGTAACCTTTATGCTGCTAGACATTTTCGGACCATAAGAACGGTGATATCCGTCAGCGAATTGCATGGTCAGCTTGTACATTCCTGGTAACAGATCTAAAGAATCACTTAATTGACCTTTACCATAATGTATGTTTACACTATCCGCTGGAACCGTCCCGCCAGTGGGAATAAAGCCACCATTAATAATAATGTGATGGTGTCCTTTACCTTCGTTTACGGCTCCGGCAGGTTCAACCTCCATACCTTCAATACCGAACTCAACTAAAAAGGGACTACTTACCGTGTCGCCATCCTGAAGGTTAGTAAAAAGCACTTTAGCACCCTCTGGAACAGCAGGTGGCTGATTCGCATCTGCGTCAGCATCACTGTTTTCTTGGGTTGTTTCGTCTGTTTTTGCGGAGTCCACCTCATTTTGAGGGCTATTACATGCTGAAAATATCGCTAAGGCAGCGATAATAGAAAGGGATTTTTTAATCATATCTGAATTTTCCTCAAAGATACAGGCATTATTGGAACCTTAAAAAATATAGGCCTTTCTCTTTTATTCTGATTTTCAAACAAAAGTATCAGCATTAGATTTTTAATTCAAGAAATAGCATTACCTGCTGACCAAGGCTTAATTTTCAATTGGGTCCTAATTATTTGTTGAAAACTAGATTGAAACAGTAAAGTAGAAGAATTTAAATAGTTGTATTTCAGTTATATATCGTAAAAATCGTTTAAAAAGTGTTATTAATAATTAAATGTTAATATAATTTCAAGAATTGAAAATCAATGTGTTATACTATCACTATTTTTGATGAATAACCTCTGTAGCGAAGCAATAATGAAGAACTGGATTATCATTTTAGGTTTATTAAGTACAAGTTTAAGCCTCAAATCCCAAGATATTAAGGACTTAGATAAAATCAGCTTAGACTTTAACTGGGATAGTAAATGGTCGATGCGTTATGATTATCAGATACTTTCTCCGCGAGATAGTACCTTAATCGGAAAATTAAATAAAGTTTCGGAGTCCTTTTGGCAACAAGAAATTTATGATGTTGAAGGAAATTGGCTTGATACATACCGATTCCTTAAAAATGAAGATGGATTGGTTAGTATTAGCAAAGGAGAGTCGATCATCGACGATCGATACTATGCAAATGGGAATTTGCAAAAACGATTAGTAGCTAAAGATGGTAAACCTTGCTTGGAGTGGTACTTAAGCTATAATGCCAATAATAGCCTTGAGCGTTTCAGTATAAAAGACAGCACAGTCTACAAAGAAATTGTAATTCTATATGATACTTTGGCAAGGGTTGAGAAGCTAAAAAACTTCATTAACGGCACACTAATAAGTGAAGAGCATTATGTATATAATTCAAATCACAGTTTAATCCAACGTTACTCTCTTACTGCCGAACTTGATAGTATTCATAAAACTGACTTCCTTATCAAGAATGACCTGGAAATTGAAAGGCTTAATTATAACTTCGTTGCCGGGAAATGGGCATTGCTAGAATCTAAATCTTTTAACTACCGTCCTAATAATGGTTTAAGCTCTATAGTCACATTACAATATTCGGCACAAGGCAATTGCATTTTTAGCCAAACCGATAGCTTTGATTCTAAGGGGCTTTTAGTGTCTAGTGAAAAAATAGATCTTATCAGTGGCGACTGGCAATTAATTAAGAGTTATTATCAATCTGCTGAACAAGGAGGAATTGTGCTCGGTGTGGGGAGATAATTAACTAACTTGCATGCTCATACCATTAGCAATCAATTATTATGGCCTTAAGCCGCACTACCAAACACTTGAGGCTTCTTGTAATTCTGGTCCTAGTTTTAGAGGTTGCAGGGATAGTCTTACATTTTTATCAAATTGACGCATTGGGACTCATTATTAAAGGCGAGTTCGTTTCTTCAGTGTACATTAATAAAATTTCAGATTGGAGCTATTGGCAATTTGTGGCGCATTTGGCACTTTATTCCTTTGCAGGACTGTTCTTTTTACGATGGACCTACACATCTCAAATAGGGGCGGTTTTTTCAAAATCAAATACTAGTAAATCGTTGAAGGAGGTTTTAGTACTTTGGTTTATTCCCTTTTTCAACCTCTTTAGGCCCTTACAACACATTAGGGCCTTTAGCTTGCAACAATTTCAGTCTACCGATATAAAAGCAATTAAGAACTATCGAAGCTTAATTACAATTTGGTGGTTTCTTTGGCTGATTTCTGGACCTGTAGGCCGTTATTTAGCGCACCTTTCCTTTCCAAATGAAAGCGTAGTGGCCTCCTATACCTATCTTATCTTCTATGTTTTTTTAGAGTTTTTATCGATAATTACCGCAATACTGTTTTTGGTAATATTGGGGCGACAGCTGCACTTTATACGCGGAAATAAGTGAACCTATTAATCGCCAGCTCACGTTTATACTATTTTTACTAAGTCTGGTCTGATTGTAATATGCAGTAATACAGTGGATTAAGGTCTAATTGATAACTAATTGTTAATTTTTATCCTTATGTATTTTGTTCATTAACATCACCTACCTTTGATAAACATTTTAACCGCATCTGTACTGAGCAATTAGTGCAGAGTTTTTAAACTGTTTCGTTCTGTTTTTTTTTTTCAATTTTTATTTTTTTTCAAATGAACATTTTTGTTGCAAGGCTGGACTATTCAGTTCAGGAAGATGAGCTGAAAGACGCCTTCGAAGCTTACGGTGAGGTATCATCCGTAAAAATTATTATGGACCGTGAAACTGGTCGCTCTAAGGGCTTCGGTTTCGTGGAAATGGACAACGATGCTGATGGCAACAACGCCATTGAAGCATTAGATGGAGCAAGCATTAAAGGCCGCGAAATCGCAGTTAAAGAAGCTCGTCCACAAGAAGAGCGTCGTTCGAACTCTCGCGGTGGCGGTGGCTTTGGCGGCGGTGGTCGCGATCGTTACTAGATAACTTTTTCATTAGCTAAAATTTTAGTCCTCATCCTTACGGGTGGGGACTATTTTTTTGAGCTAATTTTAGTAACCTGAGTTCGGCGTAAAATTAAGCCTCAGACCTCTTATAAATAGTGGGTTTTAAGCCGAAGCACTGAAGCAATAGCGGGCTATTGCGAAGGGCTAAGGCGCCAAAAACTCCTTTTTAGAAGAGGTTTACAAGTTTTTTCCAATAAAAGCGAAAATCCTGCATCTAGCTCATTTGCTGTAGCCCGCTACAGCTGCACGATCCAGACTAGTCTTTCCTTTTATTGAAAATCTGAGGCTATAATTTTAGGTTGAACTCAGGTTAGTACACAAAACGAGAGAATGAAAACATAATCTGTAGTACAGCTTCAGTTATCAATTTTCCTTCTCCACAAAAGTCTTTTCAGTATGCTCAAATTGCTTTACACTTTGGTTTTTGCGAATGCGTAAAACCGCCAGCAACATAAAGAAGATTGCCTTGGGAATTTCAATAAACAAAGCCAAGTTCTTCACTATATAGTACCGGCGTGGAATACTAATCAGTAAGGCAAAAGCATAAGCGCCCAAAAGGTAATACCAATACTTGGATCCTTGCAACATGAAGCTTAGGACGGCGGCAATTGCTAACACAAAGGCGAAAAGCAATTTAGGAATCAAGCCCATTTGTAAGGCTTTATCAAAAAAGTCGACATTACCGCTTAGAAGCTTAATAAAACCAGGACCGATATGGCTACGGAAGGCGTGAATTTGCCCAGCAATCCAGCGCTTACGTTGATTGCTAAAGTTTTTACCACTGGCCACTTTTTCATCGTAAACATAAATATCTTCCAAATAGGCGATTTTCTCTTCGCGTCCCAATATGTAGAATTCCAAAAGCTTATCTTCAACTGCAGAGTCTTTGTTAATCCCTTCCAGCGCTTCTTTTAAGAAATTAGATTCGAATACCATACCGCTGCCAATCAAACTGCAACTAAAGCCTAAATTACGATGCCCCTTACGGAAGATAGAGTTGCTGATTTCCTCGGTGATACCATCTAAAACCGCCATTTTAGTGTTATCATTTTTGGCGGTACGATGTGTTTGGTAAACTTTAAAATCATCGTTCAAACATTTATTAATTTCCATCAAAGTATCGGCAGGCATCTTGTTATCGGCATCCATAACAATAAAATAGTCCGGCCAGAAATCGGCCTTAGCATGTTCTACCTGAGCAAGTAAGTTTTTAGACTTGGTTGAGTGATCAAAGTTCATCACGACCACATCAATATTAGCCGCTCTTAATTTAGCCACTGTTTCTTCCTTCATCTGATCGGAGCCAATAATAACCCGTAATTTTTCTGCTGGATAATTTAAGGCTAAAGCCTGTTGAGCGGAGTTTAAAATAATAGTATCCTCTTTATAGGCAGGAAAGAGAAGGGTGAAACTCTTTAAATCGTCAGGGTTAGGATTCTGAGGCCCTTTGTGTTTTCCTAAAGAAGCCAAAGCAAATACAACACTATATGAAGCTTGAGCTCCAAGAAGTACCAAGAAAAAAAGTTCTATTATGGAAAGGATGTCCGACATTATTTGCAATTCGTGTTATTAGGAAAAAAGCCTAAAGGCCATTTTTTAATTGAGATAGCTCGGGCTTTTTCAGTTCATAGCCTTTCGGAATACCAAAGCCTAGGTATTTGTCATCTATTTCATCTTTCGATACTTCATCGGCTTTAAAGCGCACTTTGATACCGTTAAAATCACTATCCATCTGTAAAATTAAGCCATCAATTAAGGGCGATTGAAAGCGATTAAGTGGACTTTCCTTTCCCTTTAATTCAGAGCAGTACCAAACGGTAGTTTCGGTGCCATCGGATTTAATAATCTTTGCATCCTTACAAGTATAGCCCGCTAATTTCTTAGTACTATTGCCAAATTCAACTTTGTCTTCCACATCCTCACTCATTTTTGAGAGGGAAGTATAATCCTTTCCTTCAATCAATTGCGCCGATTTATCTCCTAAAGCGCTAGTAAGAATCAGTGATTTACCTTCGGTATAATCAGTCACCATAATCATAGAAATCAATAGACTTTTAATCTCAATGCGTGACTTATCGCCCTTAAACATAACTCGGTAGCGCGCGCGTTCCATCATGCCCTTTAACTGGTCCATTTGCTCAAGACCTTCTATTTCATCTAAATTCACTTTGGTTTCGATGAGCTCAAGTTTGTATTCTACGCTAAGTGAAGACTGTCCGCTTAAGCTTATTGCAATGAAAATGAGTAGGGTAGATGCTAAATATCGTAAATGGAACTTCATGTTTCTTGGTAAAATTTGGATAAAAATCAAAAACCTAAATTAAGTTTTATTTGCAAGAAACGAGGCCCAAATAAAATTTAAGCCATCGAAAATTGCTTTCCAGTCAAACTCACGTTCTAAGCTTATCTTTGAATACTAAATCGCCTCTATGGAAACTATTGCTTTACTAATATCCACTGCCACCCTTGTATTGCTGCTCATTCTCCTTATTAAATCAGCGAAGAATAATCCAAACGCAACGCAAGAGAAAATGCGCGTGCTTTTACAGAGTGAATTACGAGAAAATCGCAGTGAATTAAATGAGGCGCTAAGAGATAATCGGCAAGAATTATCGGCTGGACTAGAGCAACTTAGTGCTAAAATGGACCTTAAGCTCGGGGCGATATCGGAAAGCTTAAATAAGAACGCCAAGGAAAACCGTGAAGAGTTGAAAATCAGCTTAAAGGAATTTAGTACCAACTTCTCCACTAACGTTAAAGACTTTAATGAACTCCAAAAGCAAAAGTTTGCAGAAATGGGCTTAAAGCAAGATGAGCTGGTAAAGTCAACCGAGTTGAAACTGGAAAAAATGCGGGAGACGGTAGACGAGAAATTGCATAAAACCTTGGAAGAGCGCCTTGGTCAGTCTTTTAAAATAGTAAGTGAACGATTAGAGGCCGTGCAAAAGGGTTTAGGCGAAATGCAAAATTTGGCCAATGGCGTGGGCGATTTGAAAAAGGTATTAAGCAACGTAAAAACTCGCGGAGTTTTAGGCGAAATTCAACTGGGCAATATTTTGGAGCAAATTATGGCCCCAGAACAATATGAAGCCAATGTGAAAACCAAAGCAGGTTCTAATGATCACGTAGAGTTTGCCATTAAATTACCAGGGAAAGATGAGACTGGTAAAGAGGTTTATTTACCCATCGATGCTAAATTTCCACAGGAGGATTATGTGCGTTTGCAAACCGCATATGATGAAGGCGACCTTGTAGCCATTGAGGTTAGTAATAAGGCCTTGGTTCAATCCATTAAGCGCTTCGCTAAAGATATTCGCGACAAGTATATTGATCCGCCCAATACCACCGATTTTGGCATTATGTTTTTACCCTTGGAAGGGCTTTTTGCTGAAGTAGTACGGCAGCCTGAAGTAGTGGCGCTATTACAAAGGGAGTATAAAATTATTGTAACCGGTCCCACAACCTTGGCGGCAATGCTTAATAGTTTACAAATGGGCTTTAAAACCCTTGCCATTCAAAAACGCAGCGGTGAAGTTTGGCAAATTTTAGGAGCAGTTAAAAAGGAGTTTGGCAAATTTGGCGATGTTTTAGAAAAAGCCCAGAAGAAGATTAATGAGGCCAATCATGAGCTCGATACGCTAGTGGGAACACGCACACGCATGATGCTTTCGAAATTAAATAAAGTGCAAGAGCTACCCACTAGTGATGAAAACCCTTTATTAGATTCTCTAGAGGAAGATGAATAATGCTATTCAAGTCCTTCTAAAACAATTACTTAAGAAAGTGTAAATTTTTGTAAAACAGTTTTAATCGCTCCAAGCGACCTCCAATTTGGGCTAAATTTGTCAACTATGCTTAAAGTGTTTTTGTACGGACTTCTTTTACTGGGATTTCATCTCGGGCTCAACGCGCAACGATTAAGAGATTCTGCGCGGGACGCGGTAGCCATGCGAATGATTGCCCATCAACTTATGCTATGGCAGGGTGATAGTAGTCAAGCTATTCCGCCGGTTATTGCCCTTGATGATACTCAGTATCGCGTTAACTTCAGTACGGATCTTCAATTTACTCCAAAAGCCTTGGTTGATCTTATGGATCAGATGATGCGCGACTATGATATTGCTGAGCAATACCGCGTACAGGTTAGGACCTGCTTAGGCGATACTATCGTGTATAGCTTTCAAGTGGGAGGTATCGAAACCGGCGATATCGTGCCCTGTTTAGGCCGAGAACAAAAAAAGGCTTGTTATTATTTACAAGTAAGGATCCTTGATTCTTATCAGGTTTTTGCGGCCGACAAGGACCAAAAAGAGACTTTCCATTTACAGGAAGCCGACCTTAACTCCAAGCGGCTTTACCTATTCGCATTCATTGTAATTGTAATAGCGACTTTTTGGTATTTCATGCTCAAGAAGAATAAAAAGCCCGAAAAAAAAGTTTTGGCAGAAACTACAGATTCAGAAATCACCTGGCTAGGATCTACTCAGTTTAGTGAGCAGAGATTAAGTATTTCCTTTAAAAATGTTAAGACCGATCTCAGTGCGAAGGAATCCGATTTACTGGCATTTTTAGCGCAACATCTCAATCAAAGGGTGGAAAAAGAGCGTATTTTGGAGGCTGTTTGGGGCGATGATGGCGATTATGTAGGGCGCACCCTCGATGTTTTTATCTCCAAATTAAGAAAGAAGCTCGCACTGGATACGAGCATTCGCATAGTAAATATTCGCGGTATTGGCTATCAACTGCAAGTGGTTGAGGACTAAAGCTATCTGTTTTTTTTCTTGCGGTAGATGAATACGAAGATCACATTTTACAAATCTGGAATAGTTGTATTTCAGATATTAGGTCGGGCTAGTAATAAATTGAAGCTTTAGCCTTTATTTAGTAAAATAAGACTATCTTAATAGGAGCCTTGAAGGCTTTTATGCGCATAATAAATTCCGTCAAAAACAAAACGAGTCTTGTTTTTAACGCCCATATTTACCTACTATTAAGGGCTCCAAAACCTCAATTAGGCTATAAATGATTCTCTACATTAAGTACATGGTAAGCTTGCGCTGCAAGATGATGGTGAAGGATGAGCTTAAAAAGCTTGGCCTGCATTACGTTATTGTCAATTTAGGAATGATCGAAATCTTGGAGGATATCAACCCTATTCAAAGGGCTTTACTAAAAAAGAACCTAGGCAAGTCAGGCTTAGTGTTGTTAGATGATAAACGTAGTATCCTGATAGAAAAAATTAAGAGTGCTATCATTGAGATGATTCACCACAAGGAAAGCTTACCTAAGGTTAATTTTTCAGAATATTTAAGTAACAAGCTGGGGTACGATTATACTTACCTGGCAAATACTTTTTCAGAAGTTAAAGGGATAACCATCAGCCATTACATTATCATTAATAAAATAGAGCGCATCAAAGAACTACTTTTGTATGACGAGCACAGCCTTACCGAAATATCATATATGCTGCAGTATAGCAGTGTAGCGCATCTTTCCAATCAATTTAAAAAAATAACCGGCCTAAGTCCTAGCTATTATCGCAGCTTAAAAGCTAAACGAGAGGGCAATCTTGAAGATCTCTAAATCTTCAAACCCGAATTTGGCTTAAATTATTATTTAAGGTTTCATCATTATTGGAAAAACTAAAACACCTCTTCTAAAAAGCGTTTCTCTGCACCTAAGTCCTTCGCAGTAGCCCCACAATTATTTCAGCAATTCAGTTTAAAACCCACTTTTTATAAAAAGCCTGAGGCCTATTTTTCAATAGTACTGCGGTTTCAAACCATAAAAGTTTTCGGATCAACTTTTTATTCTTTATAAAGGTTTGAAATACATAAGACTAAGCTCGTTTTGTGTAAGTGTTAATGGTTCAATGATTATCATATTTGTAAAATGCTCTTTATCTTAATGGAAAGGGAATTTTTACTTAAACAATTAATCATGAACAAACTCAAACTTTTTAGCGCTATTTTCTTTTTAAGCTCGACAATCGGCAGCGCGCAAACAGGCGATGTAACAAGGGTAGATCATAGTCAACATAGCTGGCGACATGATGTTAATTTTGGACTGAAAATAGGGGCCAATTACTCCAATGTGTACAGTGTGGATGCTGAGTCTTTTAACACAGACCCTAAATTTGGTCTAGCGGCAGGAATGTTTCTTTCTATTCCTTTAGGGGAGGCTATTCAAATACAACCAGAAATATTGTTTTCCCAGAAAGGTTATCAAGCAAGTGGATCATTATTAGGTCAAAGTTACATTATAACCCGCACCAGTAACTATATTGATGTTCCACTTTTAATAGGAATAAAGGCCTTCAAAGGATTTACTATTCTCGCGGGGCCACAATATTCTTTTTTGATTAGTCAAAAAAATAAATTCGAAAATAGTGCCACTAGCATAGCACAAGAAACACTTTTTGACAATGAAGATTTGCGAAAAAATACGCTTTGTTTTACCGGTGGTTTTGACTTGAATTTTGACCAACTAATTGTAGGGACTAGAGTAGGCTGGGATTTATACAAGAATAACAAAGATGGCACAAGCAACACACCGCGCTATAAAAATGTGTGGTATCAACTCTGCCTTGGGTATCGCTTTTAAGTAGCTAAATCAAGATCCTGAGAATTAAAAACCCTCAGGATTTTAATAACCGATATAGGGGCCATACTTTAGCCTAAAATAAGCTGATATTGACCATAAAGGAACTATTTTGACTGATTTACAGAGTATTATTCTCTATTCATCCCTCGCCGGAGTAACGATTTTTCTAGGTGGCCTTTTATCTCATTATTTCGGTCACCACTTAAAGTCGGGATTTATTAAGAAGGAGATAATCCATATTTCCATTGCCTTCGGTGGAGGACTTTTACTGGCGGCCCTTTCTTTAGTGCTGGTACCCGAAGGAATGAGGGCTTTGGCCTTGGGTTATGTTATAATTTTCTTCTCCTTAGGTACAATTATTTTCTTTTTCTCAGATCGCTACATTTCAAAAAAGGGTAAAACCATTTCACAATTAATGGGAATGCTTTTAGATTTAATTCCCGAGTCTATTGCAATGGGAGCAGTGTACAGTACCAATCATCAATTGGCCTTATTGCTAGCGGCTGTTATTGGTTTACAAAACTTACCAGAATCTTTTAATGCCTACCTAGATTTAAAGAGAATTTACTCTTCACGAAAATCACTATTTATCTTATTCCTTTTAAGCTTCACTGGACTTGGCTCGGCTTTGTTAGGCTACTATCTTTTTTCGGATAGTCCCAAGATAGTAGGAGGCTTGATGCTCTTTTCATCAGGTGGAATGATTTATCTAATCTTTCAAGATATTGCGCCGATGTCTAAATTAAAGAAGAATTGGATTCCCGCCCTCGGTGCGAGTTTGGGTTTTTTAATGGGCATGGTAGGACAAAGTCTTTTAGGCTAGTTTATCATCAAAATTAAGGGCTTTTCAAAGCAAGTGAAAATTGCGCATCAAGCTCATTTACGGTAGCTCGCTACAGCTACATGATCCATTCTAACCTTTTCTTTTTATTGAAAATCCGAGGCTATAATTTCCAGTAGAAACCATGTTAATGAATCTGTGAAATTTATAAGTAATACTCAGAAGTGTATAAAGCTTATTAGCTGAAAATTACTGAAACTTGGTCCTGTAAACTGAGGATGCCACTATGGTTGAATCACTCACCAAGAGTTGTTCAATCTCAATGCGGTTATGCCCTTTTTTAGAAAGCTTTGAAATGGATTCAATAGGCAGAATGAAAGGCTTATCTCGGCCCAGGAGAATTTCACAATTGACGATAAAATCAGTCTGCGTAAAGTGGAGATTAAGGAATAGCACTCAGGTTTAAACACACACATTATGGGAAATCTATTTTATTATATCGCTGCAATTTTAATAGTGCTTTGGGCATTGGGTTTTATGGCTTATGATGCCGGGGGAATCATCCATATTCTTTTAGTATTAGCACTCATTTCGGTTTTACTACGAGTGATAAAAGGCTCTAAGCTATAGTGTAAACGGCAGTTTTGTACTCTCAGTCCAATTTTGGTATTGAATTACTGCGTGTGATTTTAAATAAAAAACTTTAAAAATAGAAGGTAATGATCAAGGTAGTTAAAGAGGGAGTTGTACTGGATGTTAGTGATCATGTTTTCGAAAAAGAAGGCGTCTTAAATCCCGCTATTTACCAAGACGGCAATAAGGTCCACATGTTTTATAGAACCGTTCGTAAGGGCAATCATTCTACGATTGGATATTGCCTGTTTAACGGCCCAATATTACTGAAGCATCGCAATGAGAAACCCTTATTTAGGCCCGATGTAGAAATTGAGTCGCAGGGGGTAGAGGATGCGCGCATTGTTAAAATTGACAACTAATACTATTTAACGTATACAGCCTACGATGGGGTAAATGCCTTAGGCGCATTGGCCACCTCGCGCGATTTAATACATTTCGAACGGCAGGGTCTTATTGTTCCAATTCTTAGTTATGCCGACTTTCACCGTATTGCGGAGTGCAATGTGCATCTTAACGAAAAGTACAAGCGTTTTCATGTGCAGTCTAATATTGATGAAAGGTTTGAAAAGAAAATCCTTCTTTCAGATAAGAACGTGATGTTTTTTCCACGTAAGATTAATGGTAAATTCTTTTTTCTACATCGCATACGTCCTGATATTCAAATCGCCTCGGTAGCGGAAATTAAGGATTTAAATCAAGCCTATTGGTCAGACTATCTCATGCATTTCGATCAGCATATTTTAATGGCACCAAAGTTCGAGCATGAAATCAGTTATATCGGTGGAGGCTGTCCTCCGATAGAAACGAAAGCGGGTTGGTTACTCATCTACCACGGAGTGCACGATACCGTGCAAGGCTACGTATATTCTGCCTGTGCGGCCTTACTTGATTTAGAGGACCCCGGCAAAGAATTGGCTCGTTTACCTTATCCTTTAATAAAACCTGAGAAAACCTGGGAATTAAGCGGGGAGGTGCATAATGTAGTTTTCCCAACAGGAACGGCACTTTTCGACAATACACTTTACATTTACTACGGTGCAGCAGACACACGCATTGCGGTGGCATCACTAAATATTAATGATTTAATAGAAGAGCTCCTTAAAATATCAGTCATGAGAAATTCTGAATTTCTCCTTATTAGCTCCTATCCACCGCGGAAATGTGGGATTGCCACTTATTCACAGGATTTGATTAACGCGATTGAAGATAAGTACCAAGAAGGTTTTAGCCTAAAAGTATGCGCTTTGGTCAAGGAAGATTCTGATTTAAATTATTCGAGTCGGGTGGCCTATGTTTTAAAAACTTGGCTAAAGGAAGACTATGCTAGTTTGGCTCAAAAGATTAACCTTAATAAGCAAATCAGACTAGTTTTTTTGCAGCATGAATTTGGTCTTTATGAAGGCGAGCTGGGCGATTATCTCTTAGACTTTCTAAAAGGTATTAAAGTGCCTGTTATTGTTACTTTCCACACAATTTTGTCGAAACCAGATGACAGGCGTCGCTTTTTAGTGCGACAGATTGTAAATTATGCGGCCCGCGTTATTGTAATGACAAATAACTCGGCCATGATTCTGAGGGATGAATATAAAATAGAACTGGATAAATTGAAGGCTATCCCGCATGGCACTCACCTCATTAAGCCACAAAAGCCTATACAGGGCAAGTATCGCCCTTTCTTTAACAAAAAGATATTGGCGACTTTCGGCTTAATAAGTGAAGGGAAAAGTATAGAAACAGCGCTGGATGCATTGCCGCGAATAGTGCAACATTTTCCCGAGGTGTTATATTTAATTATTGGCAAAACCCACCCTGAAGTACTAAAGCAAAATGGAGAGAATTATCGCAATTTTCTTCAGCAAAAGACCATCGACCTGGGGATAGATAAGCATGTGCTTTTTATCAATAAGTATCTTTCTCTGCAAATTTTACTGGACTATTTAGAACGTGTCGATATCTATCTTTTTACCTCCAAAGACCCTCAGCAAGCAGTAAGTGGCACTTTAGCTTATGCTATGAGTGCGGGATGTCCGGTAATTTCTACGCCCATTCCACATTCTATAGAATTATTAGATGGAGCCGGAGTAAATTTTGAATTTGAAGATGCTGAAGGACTAGCCGATGCGGCATTAGGCATGTTATCGCAACCTGACTTAATGCAAAAAATGTTTATGAATGCTTTGCATAAAATAAGTCCCACCGCTTGGCAAAATTCAGCCATTGCTCATATTGAACTGGCTAAAGAAGTCTTGAAAAAGGAAAACTTCAAAACGCAATACCGCTATCCAGAAATATCACTTGATCAGGTTAAAAGGATGAGCACGGAGTTTGGCATGCTGCAATTTTCCAAAGTTGCTAAGCCAGATAAAACATCAGGATATACGCTAGACGATAATGCCAGGGCCTTAATTGCGGTGGCCAAAAATTTTGAGTATAACGGTGATTTTGAGGACTTGCATTTAATTAATACCTACTTAAAATTCATTCTATTTTGCCAGCAAGAAAATGGGACATTCCTAAATTATGTGAGGTATAATAAGAAGTTCTACAAGAAAAATCACGATGAAAACTTAGAGGATGCGAACGGCCGGGCTATTTGGGCTTTAGGGCAGTTTTTATCGATGCAAAACCTGATAAGTTTACCTCTCCAAGCTAGGGTGGAAGAGGCCTTTCAAAAGGCTTTACCTACTATTTTAGATTTTCAGTCACCTCGGGCAATTTCCTTCTGTATTAAGGGATTGTACTTTCATTATCAGTTTAAAGAAAGTGCAGAAACGCTTGCCCTTATTACTCAATTGGCGGATAACTTACTGTCTAAATACCGAGGGGTTTCCAGTGAAAAATGGCAGTGGTATGAACCTTATCTAAGCTATGCTAATGCCGTTTTGCCCGAGGCTATGCTATTGGCTGGCATTTGTACGAAAAGTGACTTATTTAAAAACACCGCTAAAACAACTTTTGACTTCTTGTTATCCCTTACACATGATCAGGAGCAGATTTCGGTAATTTCTAATGTGGGCCGCCACGATGAAGGGCAGGAGAAGGTAGATTTTGGGCAACAACCTATTGAGTTCGCTTATACCATTTTAGCTTTAGATAGCTTTTACCAAGAGTATCGGGAAGAAGCTTATTTACAACAGTTGAAGCCTACATTCGATTGGTTTTTAGGTGATAATCACTTGCATCAGATTATTTACAACCCCTGTACTGGCGGTTGTTATGATGGGTTAGAAGAAGATCATGTTAACTTAAACCAAGGTGCAGAATCTACTTTAAGTTATCTCTTATCGAGGCTTACGCTAGAGAAGTATAATCTCTAGTTTTTGACAGAATTTTGGATACTATCGAAATGACCCGCTTTTGTGATTAAAGTGAGCAGGCTGAAAAAGCAGTTTTAATACAATGCTTAGAAATTTTATTGCCAACGAGGATCATTGATAAACTCATAATCACTTAGTGACTTGAGAAAGGCTTCGAGATCTTCTAGTTGGGCAGGACTGAGATTAAGCGGGGCAATGTTTGGGTTTTTATTAGGATGGCTTTTACCACCAGAATTATAATGCTCCAGTACCGCTTTTAGGCTAGTAAATTGTCCATCAAACATGTAGGGGGCGGTGAATTCAACATTTCGCAAACTAGGAACTTTAAAGAGTGCTAAATCGGCAGAATCATTGGTAAAGCGCATGCGGCCTAGATCATTGTAATTTTCATAGAGACCATTATTTTGAAAAGAATAATCGCTAAAATTAAACCCAGAATGACAGGCCGTACAATTTGTTTGAGTGCTAAAGAATAAGTCTAAACCGCGTTTTTCTTGGGGATTTAAGGCGCTAGCATTACCATTTATAAACTTATCATAAGCACTATTGCCACTAATTAAAGATCTTTCGAAAACACCCAGTGCCCGCGTAATTACAAAAGGATCTACGCTGCGATTATAAGCAGCTAAACTCAATTGCTGATAAGCGGGGATTGCAGCCAGCTGAGCACTTATGTCGACGATATTATGGTTGAATTCGTTGTGTTCTTGGATGGGTACTAAAACCTGCATTTCTAGGGTAGGGACGCTTCCTTCGCGGATGAAATAGGGTTGAAAGCCCACATTGCTTAAGCTTGGTGCGTTCCGAGTGCCCGCGCGATTAAACACGCCATTGCTGAGGGCAACGTTATCGGAAAAGGCTAAATGTGGTTTGTGACAAGTGGCGCAGCTAATGCTAGAATCGATGGATAAAATAGGGTCGAAGAATAACTTTTTGCCTAATTCCCAGCGTACTTTACTAAAAGCATTATCACTAGGAAACTCCATGGGAGGGAAGCCCGCTGGTGTGCTAATAAAATTGTCTTCATCGATTATGAGACGGTCAGTTCTACTTTTTTGACAGGAAGAAAAAAATAAAAGAAGGGCCATAACAACCGGAAATATAATACTAAAGGCCCTTCTTTTATTTTTCATAGCTAATTAAAAAGGATTTGAATACTCTTCCTTCGTAATAAGAACATCATCGGTTAATGTTTTTAAGAAAGCAAGAATATCTGCTTTGTCTTGCGCATCTAACATTAATCCAGTATCCATAGTGTTTGCCAAAGCAGGATCTAAGCTTGCTGAGCTTTTGATACCTGAATTATAGTGATCAACCACTTCCTCGAGGGTATTGAACCTTCCATCGTGCATATAGGGTGCGGTGAGTTCAATATTGCGCAGGGAGGTAACTTTCATCTTGCCTTTATCGGATGGGAGGCCAGTAACTTCTTCGCGGCCAATATCGGTAAAGTTGCCACCTTTTTGTATGCCATTATTCATATAGTCATTATTCTCGAAATTAATGCCGGCATGACAATGCGCACAGTCGGCACCTGAAGCATTGGGAAAGAAGGGGTTATACTCGGCAAAGAAGAGTAAGCGACCTCTTTCTTCGCTTGCGCTTAGGCTTTCTTCACCGGTTAAATAGCGATCGTATTTCGAATCTACCGAAGTGATACTATTCATAAACTGCTCCAGAGCGAGAGAAATATTCTCTTCAGTAATTTCGTCCGAACCAAATGCACGGGTAAATTGATCGAGGTAGTTTTGGCTGCCGCTTAATTTACTAATTACATTTGCTAAAGATTCATCCATTTCCAGAGGATCTTGAATTGGCTTAAGGGCTTGATCGCGCAATAAGTTTGCTCGGCCATCCCAAAAGAATTGATTTTCGTTCCAAGCCATATTAAATACGGCCATGGCCTGACGTTTCCCTAGTAAGCCATGGACGCCAATTGAAAACCTTGCGGTATCTGAAAAAGCATGCTCTTGTCTATGGCAAGAAGCGCAAGACATAGTGCCGTCTTTAGACAATAGTCTTTCGTAAAATAACATGCGCCCCAGTTGTACTTTCTGCTGGGTTAGGGCATTATCTTCGGCAATATTAGGACTAGGGAAGGCCCCAGTTTCTAAATTGTATAAGGTCCCATCAAAGCTGGCGCTAGCAACCGTTGTATTGGTATCTTTTTCACAGGATTGTATGAAAGCAATAAGTCCAATGAAAGTTAGCAGTATTAAAATCTTCTTCATCCCTTATTGAACGATCAAAATCTTTTCCGTTTGCAGCAATTGCTGGTCCTCGAAAATCTGAATGAGATACATTCCGGCAGTAGAGAAATTAATGGTTTCTTGCGAAGATGACAATTCTAGCGACTGAACTATTCTTCCGTAACTATCAGTTATCACTAGGTTTTTACCTACCAAGTCACCGCTTAAGTTTACATTTCCATTAGATGGATTAGGAAATAAATCGATATTTAATGCGAGGTCTTCGCCCAAACCAACGGAACTATTACCCTCTGAAGAAGTGAAAACATAAGTCGCGAAATTGCTAATTACGACAGCCGCTTTGCCACTTTCGCCGTGAACAATATTTGAACCAGAGCTTAAATCGATGTTTTCAAAAGCTCTTTCATAGTCAGCATTAAGGTCGATATTAAGATCGCTGCCATTTAAAGTTCCCGCAGTTGGAATGGTGAATTTTTTGTAATTACCATCGCCTAAACCATGGAACTCAAAGGTTTGTAACATGTTATTTCCGGTTTTACCCTCTAAAGCAATAAAGCGGTAGCCAGCGGCCCAGCCCCAATGCATGGAAGGTGATTTAGGTGAAAGTGGATGTGACATATTATAAGTAGAAGGATCAAGGTGATTGTGGCTAGACTCTACGCCAATTCCTAATTGAATTCCTTCTAAACTAGTAATACTGTGGTTTCCTAATGCTTCAGATAAGTTGGCACCCGCATTCGCTAATATCCAAAGATTGGGTATTGCGGTAGTTTGTCCGCCATCGTGAATTAAGGTGATTTCCGCAATGTAGTACTCCAGTCGACTAACATTAAAGGCATTACCTAAATTATTGCTTGCGCTACTGCTGAAAGCAAAGCTATTTTGACCTAATTGGTGATTGATATTTAAGTAGACATCTACTTGTGCTTGGGCGTAAAATGCGCTTAAAGTAATAAGTAAGGAGAATAAATATTTTTTCATGGTGATGTGTTATTAATTGATTTTTTTTAGATCCATTTCACAAACGGGACATTTCCCTTCGAGAGCATAGGTTTTATCTTTTTCGCATTTCATCGGGCAAGAGTATTCGGCTACAATGGCCTCTTCCGAATTTGCTTCAGTGCTAGTGCTATTGTTGCAGGATAGGCTAATGCTAGAAATAGCAAAAATGGCCACAAACCCTAATGGGCGTAATAGTTTAAGTTTCATAAAAAATGGTGTTTAAGGAAATACTAAATTATCTAAATGAACAAGTCAAGAAGATATTTCTAGATTAAGTAATGCTCAATAAGCATGAATAAAGGAGGACCCTTTAAATTTTGAAATTCCCTTAGATTGGTAAAGGTGCTTTCTGAAGGACTAAAAATTTGTTGGGGCTGCCACTGAAAAGGCTGGGCTAACGGGATAGTAAAAAGGGAGAATACCTTAGAAAAGGAGTCGGTGTGAAAAAATTCGATTTCAGTATCGCAACAAGATTTCGATGAAACAGATTCGAGGTCGCAAGAGGGAGCCGCTTTGGCTTCCCTAGCTTTTTTGCATAGTTCCACCTCGTGATTAATCGCACGCGCAACAACATCGCCATTACAAAGATGCTTAGCCACATGTAATCCTCCTGAAAATGAAAGGATTATTCCTACTAGGAAAAGGGATACTATTTTTCTAATTAGCTTCAACAGAGCGAATATAGGAAAATTCATCAAGCATTGGAGAGCGTTTTTTTTATTAAAAAAGGAGACTAGATATAACTATCGAAAAGCCCCGCCTTAGCGATTGCAGCGGAAATACTTTGCGGCGCAGCCTAGCAAAGATTGTAGTGTAAACCTGAGTTCGATGTAAAATTAGGCCTCAGACCTCTTATAAATAGTGGGTTTTAAGCCGAAGCGGTGAAGCAATAGCGGGCTATTGTGAACGGCTAAGGGGCCAAAAACCGCTTTTTAGAAGAGGCTTACAAGTTTTTTCCAATAAAAGCAAAAATCCTGCATCTAGCTCATTTGCTGTAGCCCGCTACAGCTGCACGATCCAGACTAGTCTTTTCCTTTTATTGAAAATCTGAGGCTATAATTTTAGGTCGAACTCAGGCTGTAAAGCGCGACCCGGAGGGGAAGGCCCAAAAAAATAAGATGAGATGCAAATGTTTCTGGGCGGCAATATTTTCTAATCAATGGTTTTGATAACACTGCCGCAAGCGAGCATGGATTGCCCGAAATAGGGGTTGAGGATTTCTTGCTCCAAACTTAGCCAATCGGCGCCATTATTGGAGTCGGCCATGGGGCAATGTTGGATGTATAGCGGTTTTGACAAGGGCTTGAAAGCCTCTGAAATATGAACCATGGCATTGGAGATTTTGAAAAAACGAGCGCGTAGTTCCTCAATATCAATCTGGTTCGCATTCTGCTCTGTGGCTTTTTTTAGGTTTTCAAGTTCTTGCATCCAAAGTAAATGGGCCTCATCCTTAAACAGCTGGTGGTCTATTTCGCTTAATGCAGATGCGAAAGAATGAAAAGCCGTTTGAGACTGGGCGAGATCGTCAATTACCAAAGCTTCTTTCATGGTGAAATAAGCAATAAATAGGGGTTGCAAAGTAGCCTTGGCAGCGGCGGATAAGGATACATTTGAGGCATTCACCTTCTTATTGGTAGGCTCGGCCTCATGAGAACCATGATTCTGGCCACGCATTTTTTCGCCACCGGCCGGATTCATCATACTAGGTTTTCCCGCCAGTTGAGCGGCCGCATCGATGCTGAAAGTGCCATTTACGGCAATTTCTTCACCCGCTTCTAAACCCGATTTAATAACAAAGTGGTCATCTAGTTCAGTGCCTATAACTACCTCCCTCATTTTAAAGCTGAAACTTTCAGGAGTCTTTTGCATGACGTACACCACTGAGCGTTTACCGGTCCACATTAAGGCCGATTTAGGAATGCTTAAGCGGCTGCTATCCGACTGGATATCTACTTCTAAAATACCGCTGGCAAACATTTCCGGTTTTAGAAGCAAGCCAGTATTGGCAGCTTCTACCCGTACTTGGGCTACTCTGGTTTTAGGATCAATCACAGGATCGATGAAGGTGATAGGGCCAGTAAAGGTTTTTCCGGGCAGCGAGCGAATGGCGTAATTAATACTATCACCCTTTTTAAGCCAGTTTAAATCCTCCTCGTAAACATCAAAAAGGAGCCATACTTGCGAGAGATCGGCAATCTCAAAAATAGCTTCTCCTTGCTTAAGATAATCGCCAGATTGCAATAATTCTTGGCTTACATAGCCCGAAGCATTAGCTAAAATGGGGAAGCTTTCCATGGTTTTTTCGCTGCTTAGTATTTGCGCGATTTGCTTATCGCTCAGTTTCCAATTTTTCAACTTTTCCTTGGCGGCAGAAAATAGAGCCGGTTGCGCTTCTTTTATTTTGAAGGCTTCCAAGAGTTCTTCTTGTGCGGTTACTAAGGCGGGGGAGTATACATGCGCAATGACCTGACCTTTGCTTACAAATTCGCCCTTAAAGTTGACCGCCAGTTTTTCAATTCGCCCCGCTATATGCGAGGATTGGGTAAAAAGTAAACGTTCATCTGCTTGTACCTTACCGTTTAAGCGCAAGGTCTTATTGGCCTTGATTTTTGAAACTGTCATAGTTTGCACCTTAGCTAATTCCATAGCGCTGGCAGACATGCTTATGGCGGCGGGATCTATGCCGGCATTATCGGCGGCTAAAGGAATGAGCTCCATGCCACATATGGGACAATCACCAGGCTCATTTTTCCGTATTTGAGGATGCATGCTGCAAGTGAAAATTGAATTTTCCGCTTCGGCGGCATTTTGTTCCGCGGCATGATGATGTTCCTCTGCTGCGGGGGAATTATTAAAAAACAGCCAGCCAAAAGCTAAGCCGAGAACAAGAGTGCTAAATGCTAAAATTAGACTGGTTTTATTGATACTTTTCATCTTAATTTTTAATTTCTCGTTTTAATAACTGAGCGTTTAAGGCAACGATAACGGTGCTTAAGCTCATTAATACGGCGCCAATGGCAGGACTGAGAATAATACCAATTGATGCCAATACACCAGCGGCTAAGGGCACGGCCAAAATATTATAACCGGCTGCCCACCATAGATTTTGCATCATCTTTTTATAAGTTGCGGTCCCAAAAAGAATCATCTTACTAATGTCTTGCGGATTGCTGTTTACCTGCACTATATCGGCGGTTTCTGCCGCCACATCGGTGCCCGAACCAACGGCAATACCAACATTGGCTTGGGCTAGAGCAGGAGCATCATTTACACCATCTCCGGTCATGGCCACAAATTCCCCTTTATCTTGAAGTTCTTGGATAATTTTCCGCTTGTCTTCTGGTAAAACTTCGGCGTAAAAGTCATCGAGACCAAGCTTTTCACTTACCGCTTTGGCTACTTGCTGATTGTCACCGGTAGCCATTAATATCTTAATAACTCTTTCTTTGAGGGTATTTATGGCAGAAAGTGCTTCGGGTCGAATTTCATCTGCCAAAGCGATAAAGCCCGCTAACTCATTGTCTATGACTATAAAAACTACCGTTTCATCGTCTGACTGTGACACTTCTGTCGGTCGGTCGATTCCTTCTTCTTTTAGCATGCCCGGACTAATGACTTTCACTTCTTGGCCATTGAGATTGGCTTTAATGCCTTTGCCCTTAATGCTTTCAAAGTTTTTGGTTTCCTTTAAGCTGAGACCTTCATCTTTAGCTTTACGCACAATTCCCGCCGCAATGGGGTGTTCAGAATTACCTTCTACCGAAGCGGCTATTTGCAAGAGTTCAGTATCCGATAGTTTTTCGCTCAGACTTTTCACCTGACTAATACCAAAATCACCTTGGGTGAGGGTACCCGTTTTGTCGAAAATAATAGCGGTGATTTTACGAGAATTTTCAAAGGCAGTACGATTGCGAATTAGCAAGCCATTTTTAACCGAAACTGAGGTGGAGATTGCTACAACAAGCGGAATGGCCAATTCTAGGGCATGAGGACAAGAGATAATCATTACCGTAACCATCCGCTCGAGGGCGTACTCAAATTCTTTACCGAGGCTTAACCAAACCACTAGGGTAATGATACCCGAACCGAGCGCCACATAAAATAGCCAGGCCGCCGCTTGGTCTGCTAAATTCTGAGTTTTAGACTTAGTGGACTGCGCTTCTTTAACCATGCCAATTACTTTTGCTAAATAAGAGTCATCGCCGGTATTTTTCACTTTCACTTGGAGGCTGCCATCCTTGTTTACAGAGCCGCCAATTACTTGATCGCCTTTTTGTTTGCGAACGGGTTTAGACTCTCCTGTTAGCATGGCTTCATTTACGTGGCTGTCTCCGTCTAGTACCGCGCCATCGGCAGGCACTTTTTCACTGGGTTTTATCAAAATAACATCTTGGCTTTGCAGGTCTTTGAGGGCTATCTCCTCCTGCTGCCCATTTTCGTCCAATCGATGGGCGGTGGAAGGCATCATTTTAGCGAGTTCTTGCAAGGCATTGGAAGCCCCCATTACCGATTTCATTTCGATCCAATGCCCCAGCAACATTATCACGATTAAGCTGGCCAATTCCCAGAAGAAGATTTTCCCTTCCAAACCAAAGACTACGGCAGAGCTGTAGAAATAAGCCACCGAAATTGCCAGTGCAATCAAGGTCATCATGGCGGGTGTTCTTTCTTTTAGCTCGTCTTTGGCGCCTTTTAAAAAAGGCCAAGCCCCGTAAAAGAAAATAATAGAGGATAGGGCAAATTGTAGATAGCGATCATTGTTAAAGCGAAGCTCGTAGCCCAATAAGTCTTGAATCATTGGAGCAAGAACCACGATAGGTAAGCTGATTAATAAGGAAATCCAAAAGCGTTTTTTAAAATCCTTTATCATGTTTGCATGATGATCGTGGTGATCAGAATGCGCGTTTTCATCGTGATTTTTCATGATTATTGATTTTTTGCAGTTAAATAATTTAACTCTGCTTGAGAAACGTAATATTGGGAAAGAGCAGAGGCTTTCAATTCTTGGTATTTTAAAAGCTGCTGCTGCATCCGCAGAACCTCTTCAAAGTCTTTCCCGCTATTGGCATAGGCCTTAATTAGTAAGTTGAGCGACTGCTGTGCGCTTTGAATTTGGCCCTTATAAAGGGAGATAAGTTCTAATTGCTCCTGTACTTGAAACCAGAGCATATCGTAGGAAGCATTTAATCTATTGGCTAAGTCTTCTTGCTGCAGCGTAAAAGACTCTTGCCGCAATTGGGCTTCGCGACGGGCGGCCTGATACTTTTTCCGAAAAATGGGTAGACTAACCGAAATCATTGGCATTATCGCGTCTTTGCCGTTATCGCTTAATTGCATATCTGTGCGCTGACCGGTTAGAACATAGTCTAATCCTAAACCCAATTGCGGCAGTCCCTTTTTTACAGCAGCCTCTTCACTGGCTTTAGCGGCGGCTATTTTGAGAGATAATTCATCTATTAATGGATTAGATAGCAAGAGGGAATCTTTGCGATAAGCCTCCGGTGTTTCAAGAACAAAAAGAGAGTCGGGTAGGGCGATGGCTTCTGCCTCAGAGCGATTTAATAGTGCATTGAAACGGCTTTCTAGGGCGGTGCTTTTTTGTTTAAGAATGGAGAGATTAGTGCTTGCGTCTTTGAGCATAATATCCACTCGTAAAACATCTATCATTTCGGCCTGGCCATTTTGAAATTTAAGGGTAGCTATATCCTTGTAGCTTGCCAATATTTTTATATTTTGCGCTTGAAGATGGCTGATGCGCTTTAATTCAAAAAGCGGGTAATAGGCTGCTGCCACTTGATAGTACAGTTTATTGCGAGCGTCTAAAAACTCTTGGTACTGCGCTTCCGCTAAAAGACGGGCGCCTTCTTCTTGGACTTTTAAACTGCCAAACCAAGGAAACATTTGTCGCAGCGAGAACCGCGCCTGTTGCGGTCCAACCCGAGTTTCGACTGGAGAAATGAAGTAGGCAAAAGATAAGACGGGATCGGGTAAGCTACTCACTTGCGCCGCCTTTTGTAATGAAGCTTCAAAGCTCTTGTATTTCGCCTGTAAGCCAGAGTTATTCTGGGCTGCGAGCGTATAATATTCCTCAATAGTCTGGCTTTTTGAAACAAGGCTTAAGCCGATGGCTAAGAGGATTAGGATTTGTTTGTTCATAATTAAGATTTTAAAACTTTACGTTCTTCTCGCATGGCGTAAAGCACAGGTACTATGAAATAGCTTACGCCGGCAAAGAGCATTCCCCCAAAGGCCGGTATCGCCATGGGAATCATTATATCAGAACCGCGGCCTTGTGAGGATAGAATAGGGAGTAAGGCGATGATGGTTGTAGCGGAAGTCATAATAGCGGGTTTGATTCTTCGCTGTCCCGCTTCCACTACCGCTTCTCTAATACCTTGCAGGCTGGTGGTTTTATTACGCGAAAAGCTCTGGTCAAGATAGGTGGCCATTAATACGCCATCGTCGGTGGCAATGCCAAAAAGAGCGATAAATCCGACCCAAACGGCTACGCTCAAGTTTACCGTTTGCATTTGAAACAATTCGCGCAGATTGGTATCGAAAAAGCTAAAATTTAAAAACCAGGGCTGACCATAAAACCACAGCATGATAAAGCCGCCACTAAAGGCCATGGCTATACCGCTGAAAACCATTAAAGAGGTCGTAACCGATTTAAACTGGAAATAGAGAATAAGAAAGACAATCATTAAGACCATGGGGACGATTATCGATAACCTTTTTTCCGCACGCACTTGGTTTTCGTAGCTGCCAGAAAATTTATAAGTAACACCAGGTGTGATAGTTAGGTTACCTGATTCAAGTAAAGCTTCAACTCTGTTTTGGGCATCATTTACTACGCTAACTTCTGAAAAGCCCTCTTTTTTATCGAAAAGAACATAGGCGACCAAAAAGGTTTCTTCACTTTTTATAGCTTGAGGTCCGCGGATATATTCGATATCTACAATTTGCGATAGGGGAATTTGTGCACCCGTGGCGCTAGCGATAAGGATATTACCAATAGCCTCGGGATTGTCGCGCAGTTCTCGGGGATAACGCAGTCTAACTGGGAAACGCTGACGTCCTTCCACGGTCGAGCTTATCTGTTTACCGCCAATGGCAATTTCTATGGTTTCTTGCACCTCTGCAATACTTAAACCATAGCGTCCAATTTTATCGCGGTCTATATTAAGGTGGATATAAGGTTTACCGACCACTCTGTCCGCAAATACGGCTTCGGCATTTACGGAGGGAACATTTTTCAGAATGTCTTCTAACTGCATTCCGAAGCTCTCAATACTCTGCAGGTCGTGGCCATAGACCTTTATGCCCATGGGAGCGCGCATACCCGTTTGCAACATCACTAAACGCGTTTCGATGGGTTGCAGTTTGGGAGCGGAGGTTAGCCCGGGAAGCTGCGTTACTTGTACAATCTCCTCCCAAATATCGTCGGGCGATTTAATTTCTTTGCGCCAGTTTCGGTAATACTCGCCTTCGTCATCTGTAATAAGTTCCGTGGAAGCCTTTATTCCCAGTGCTAAGCCTTCATCGTTGCTTATAGAATCTCCCTTCTGGGTGATAAAGTGATTGTTATCATCCACTTTAAACCTTTGCCGATGACCTTTTTCGTTTAAGACATATTCGGGTTTATAATTTATGATAGTCTCAAACATGGAAATGGGCGCAGGATCGAGGGCCGATTCGGCCCTACCCATTTTACCTACTGCCATTTCTACTTCGGGGATATGGCTTAAGCGCCGATCGATTTGTCCAATCATTTTGCGGTTGAAGCTCATGCCCGAATGTGGCATCGAGGTGGGCATGAGTAAGAAGCTTCCCTCGTCTAAGGAAGGCATAAACTCTTTACTGATACCGGGGAGAACCTTGGTCATTCCCGACCACAGTCTGGTTTCTTTTATATTGTAATCGAGCTGATCAAAGCCTTTTGCAACGAAACCAAAGACGGAGCTAAAACCTAGCCATATATTGGCAGCTAAGAGGATTAAAAGGGCCGGTAAAAGCAGAAACTTAAGCTTGTTATTTAGGCACCACCTGAGGATTCTTCTGTATTGAAACTCGAGGAGGCTGAAGGCCCCCAGAATGAATCCCACCAAAAGAATAACGAAAATAAAATTAAGAAAGAGCGGCTGGGATGCACCGAGGGGAAGCCAAAATTTAGCTAGCAACCAAATAACGCCGATTAAGCTAATAATCAACTCGATATGTTGCAGTGGGAAATTTATAGCCCGGGGCAGAGTGAGGTTTCGTTTTTGAACTTGCCATTTAAAAATGCTCAATGCTCCTAGCAGAATTAGTAATACTGCGGCCCAAAGAGGTCCATAAAACAGGGCGATTAGTCCTAAGAGCAATATCCCATAGTTGCCATATTGCTTTACAAATTTGTTCTTGATTTTGAAACCAAAAAACAAATGCGCTAGAGTGG
Source organism: uncultured Schleiferiaceae bacterium (assembly GCA_963974215.1). GTDB lineage: Bacteria > Bacteroidota > Bacteroidia > Flavobacteriales > Schleiferiaceae > Croceimicrobium. Next base: position 314,809 of record CAXBBL010000004.1, read on the forward strand.
GAAGGATTAAAAGCGAAACAATGAGGGCGGCAATTAAGGCAAAGGACTTAGTGAAGGCTAAGGGGCCAAATAGTTTACCCTCAGCTTCTTGCATGGTGAAAACGGGGGTAAAGCTTACAATGGTCGTAGACACCGCTGTTAAAATAGCGGTAGATACCTCAGAAGCTCCTTGGTAAATGGTATCAATTAGCTTTTGCTCTGGCCCCGCTTCATCGATATGTTTAATGATATTTTCAGAAAGGATAATACCCAGATCGACCATCGTTCCTATAGCGATGGCGATACCCGAAAGAGCGACGATATTAGCGTCTACATGAAAATAGCGCATGGCGATAAAAACCATGAGCACCGCGATAGGGAGCAGGCTAGAGATTAATAAGGAAGCGCGCAGATTATAAACCATTACGATTACCACCAAAATGGTAATCAATATTTCGAGGGAGAGTGCTTCTTCCAGCGTACCTAAAGTTTCATAAATCAATTCGGAGCGATCGTAAAAGGGGACAATGGTGAGTTGGCTTTCGCGGCCATCAGCTAGGGTTTTCTTGGGCAATCCACCGGACAGTTCCTTAATTTTCGCTTTTACATTATTGATTACTTCGAGCGGATTAGCCCCATATCGAGCGACCACCACGCCGCCTACCACTTCAGCGCCACCTTTATCTAATAAACCACGCCTAGTCGCAGGACCGAGGCTAACTCTCGCCACATCTTTAATTAGTATGGGTACATTGTCTTGGACTGTCAATACTGCTTTTTCGATGTCTTCTATCTTTTCGATATAGCCCAATCCACGCACTAAATACTCCGCTTGGTTTATTTCGATGGTTTTTGCACCGACATCTTTATTTGATTTTTGTACCGCTTCCATCACCTTTTGAAGGGGAATACCATAGCCTTGCAAAGCGGTAGGATTAACATCGATCTGATATTCTTTAACAAAACCGCCAATAGAGGCCACTTCTGACACGCCCGCGGTAGCGTTAAGCCCATATTTAACAAAGAAGTCTTGCACCGTTCTTATTTCCTGTAAGTCCCAGCCACCGGTAACATTACCGGCTTGATCACGGCCCTCGATGGTATACCAAAACACCTGTCCTAAAGCAGTGGCATCGGGGCCTAAAGTGGGTTCTACCCCTTGCGGGAGAAGGCTAGAGGGCAGGGAATTTAGTTTTTCTAGAATGCGAGTGCGCGACCAGTAAAACTCAACCTCTTCTGAAAAAATGATGTAGATACTGGAGAAACCAAAAATAGAAGAGCTTCTTATAGATTTCACCCCCGGAATTCCCAAAAGGTAACTGGTTAAGGGATAGGAGATTTGATCTTCAATATCTTGCGGAGAGTGCCCTGCCCACTGGGTAAATACGATTTGCTGGTTTTCGCCAATATCGGGAATGGCATCCACGGCAACGGGATCGGAGGGGAGACCTTCAATTTGCCAAGCAAAGGGTGCCGTTATTAAGCCCCAAATTACAAAGGTTAAAAGGAAGAGAGTCGTAACTAACTTATTCTCTAGGAAATACTTGATCAATTTATTGACCATACCACTATGATGTTTTTATGAAAAAAATAATCAGAAGCACAAAATGCAAATTGATTCCGCGATTTTTAGATCGGGAATACTACATCGGAGTGGATAAACTAAATAAGAAAGGACTGAAAAAGGACTTTTAGGTCTTTGTCGGGCTTGGGATGGAGAAAGCTAAAATTGTCGATCGTTCTTTGCTCAACAAAGAGAAATGGCTCTATAAAAGAGTGAACAAAGGCAATGAAAAAGCTGGTGCTAAGACTAGAGGAGACAGAAAGCAGATTCGCATTTTCATCTAAATTAAGCAGCTGATGTTGGTTTTCACAGCAAGGCTTAGTTTTTAATTGATTGGACTGAGAGCTTGGTGCTTCGCAATTCTCAGTAGTATCATCCATGCCACAATCGGGATTATGAAGACCAAATGAAAAAGAGGTCTTAACCGCTATCCCACCGCAAAAATGAGTGTTCATAGCAAAGCTGGTGTTAGAGACTAACAAAAGAAGAGCCAGTGATATGGAAATAAGCTTTTTCAAGAATGACAAAGGTACAAAATCGAAATTGGCCACAGGTTTAAAACATTTGAAGGAGCACATTACAAAATGACCAAAATTTATGGAAGGCAATTAAGTGTTGCTTAGCGATAATAAACTTTAGAAACCTGAGTTCGGCGTAAAATTAGGCCTCAGACCTCTTATAAATAGTGGGTTTT
>CAXBBL010000005.1:0-296214 GCA_963974215.1 uncultured Schleiferiaceae bacterium
TTCGATTTTTAAGGGATTAGATGCTGAAACGAGTTCAGCATGACGGTAGAGTGCGAGTGTTGCGGGTTCTTCCAGTATGAGGTAGAAGGACGGTCCCCTCGAACTGGTTCCAGGGTCTCTTTTGATGGATATTGTTTTACCACAAAGTTCACGAAGAAGGCACAAAGTACTAATGGAGGATTAGAGCGCAGGTTTTCGCAGATTGAGCGGATGGTAGCAGATTGAATTTCGATAGGGTATTAATCACGAATTTTAACTGGAGGGGGTGTTTTCGAGATGTCTCACCTAGGTCGTATGTTTTGTGTTTGTTAAATGTGACGCGATCGAGATGTTACAGCTAAGGGCGTTTGGCTTGTGTCGTATTACAATTAAAACTCGGTAGGAAATGACGTGGATGTCTGAGAGGGAAATAATTGTTTGTCAAATGTTTAGACGACAGTAAGCAGGTAGCTCGTGATTTACTTTTGTGCGAAATAAGTCAGTATGTATCGCGTGTTTTCGATTTTTCTGGTGGGTATTTTAAGTGCGAAGCTATTGTTAGAGTATATGGCAACGCCGCAATTTCCTCTGCAGTATTTAGTGTATGGGATTTTGGTGATTCTGCTTATGGAGCAATTACCGAGGGCGCTAAAAATTAAAAGTCCAGTTCAAAGTCTTAGCTTTTACCTCTGTTTCTTCGCTTTGGGTTTTTATAGTTTTCAGCGTAGTGTACCCGAAGCTTTAGCGGATGATAGAGATGAAGCGCTACGGCTTTTTAAAGTGGAAGAAATCCTCAAGCAAAAAGAAGGTGCTTTGCAATTGGCCTTGCGTTTTAGCGAGGGAAATGACTCCCTTGGCATGTTGGCCGATAAATTGTTTTGGACGCATTTACGAATCGATTCATGCACCATCGCTCCCCGGCAAGGGCAGTTGATTTGGCTAAGAGCAAAAATTTCTAAACTGCCTGTTGTTTCAAATCCAGGTGCTTTTGATTTTGGTGCCTATCTCCTGCAAAAGGGTTTTGCGGGACAAATCTTTTTAAGAAAAGGGGATTGGGGACTAATTGATGCAGAGGCGCAAGAGGCGAGCGCAATAAAAAGGTGGCGCAATTATCTTTTGAAGGAAATAGAAAGTTGGCATTGGCAAGAAGAGAATGAAGCCGTTTTTAAAGCACTAACTCTCGGCTATAAAAATGAGCTGAGTAAGGAGCTTAAAGCCGACTTTGCGGCAGCGGGGGCAATGCATCTTCTAGCGGTAAGCGGCTTACATGTTGGTATAGTTTATTTACTACTGTCCTATTTGCTGGTCGCTTTGCGCTATTTCAAAGAGTTGCAATTGGTGCGCAGTTTGGTTTTAATTGGCGGAATATGGCTTTACGCATTAATGAGTGGGGCATCACCTTCGGTTTTACGTTCGGCTACTATGTTTAGTATTATGGCGGCGGTGCAGAATTTAGAGCGACCAGGGACTTCTTTTCGAGCCTTATTTCTGTCGGCTTTTGTACTTTTAATTTTTAATGCCGCTTGGCTTTTTGATTTAGGTTTTCAGCTCAGCTATTCGGCGCTGTTGGGAATATTAATTTGGCAAGCTAAGATTGAAAGTTTATTTGAAACGCGTTTTAAGCCGCTGATTTGGCTCAATAAGTTGCTTAGTGTTTCCTTAGCCGCGCAAATCGGTACACTTCCTTTGACTTTGTATTTCTTCCATCAGTTTCCTACTTACTTCTGGCTGAGTAATATCGTAATGATTCCCTTAGTGACGGTATTAATGTACGCGGGTTTCCTTTTGCTATTAATTGGCCAAGCGGCGCTTTTACCAGGGTTGTATGAGTTCTTGGAAAAACTCCTTTCCACGCTCATCTATTTAAATGAGAAAATAGCCGATTTACCATTGGCCTTAGTGAGGGATATTCCCTTTGACCGGGTGCAAGCGGCAATTCTTGGGGCCTTGGTCATTGCACTTAGTGTTTTCCTTCTGCATAAGCGAAAACTAGCCTTATATGCGGCTTTACTGACCTTATTTTTATGGGGTTCTTTTCAGTTAGGCACACGCTATCTCCGTATCCAAAGCGCAGCCGTTCAGGTGTATGAGAGTCGATCATTTGTGGCCTCTTTAAGGGAAGGCGAGAACTTTTATGTCTACGCCAAAGATAGTAGTCAATACGCCTACTACAGGAAGTACTTATGGCGTGATCATATGCTAGCATTGGGTTTAAATCCCGAAGAGATGCAGTTTTTCGATACGATTTCCGAACTCAAGTTCCGAAGAAATTTGGACTGATTAGCTTTCTCGGTTGAAGCAAAAAAAAAGCCCTCACTTGGGCTTTTTTATTATCAAAATATGTCTTCAATTGAAGTTTTGTCGCCCTATTCTGCTTCGAATATTTCGCTCAAAGCTTCGATGATAATTTTCTTTTCTAAGGGACGACCAAGCACATGGCTAAATCCGTGGTAAATTCCACGTCCTGCCAGTTCGGTGCTTGAAATACCAATAACTGGAGCGTGTAAAAGACCTTCGCTGCGTAGTTTTTTCAAGACAGTCATGGCATTATCGGAACCCAAACGTGAGTTCATGAAAACTAAATCATAACGGCTTTTGTGTAAGGCCTTTTGCAAAGCATCAGTTGTAGTCGCAATGTTTAGAGTGCCACCGCCATCGATAACCATATAACGCAGTAACATTTCATCTACCTCGTTGGCGCCAGCCAGTAGAACTCTTTTTCCTTTTAAATAATCACTCATTTTTTTTGATGGTATTAATACCAAATTATCTTCCGCAAGAACGTATTTCTCAGCTGCAATCATATTAATTCTTTGTTAATTCCCCTTTAATCCTCCATTGGTGTAAGAACTACACTTAGTGAAAAGACGATGCGAATATAAGAAAATTTAAGCGAAAAAGTTCAAATTAAGCCTCATGAAATTCCTTTAAAACCGCCTTTAAGGCAATGCTGCTAAGCTTATGCTGGAAGTTTTCTCCTTTAACGGTGCTAATGTCACCCGTTTCTTCAGAGACGATAATTGTTAAGGCATTGGTTTTTTCCGAAATTCCCATGGCAGCGCGGTGACGGAGGCCAAAGCGAGAAGGTAAGCTAGTCTTTTCGGTGAGGGGTAAAATGCAACCAGCGGCAACAATGATATTACGACTGATAATTACCGCACCATCGTGCAGTGGGGAATGTTTATTAAAAATGCTTTCCAATAAATTGACGCTAATTTCTGCTTTAAGGGTCGTCCCCGTTGAGCTATAAAAGCCAAGTTTGCTATCACCTTCTATTACAATGAGGGCCCCGGTGCGAGTCTTGGAAAAAAATTCGCAGGCTTTAACGATGTCATCATGGCGGAAGTCTACTTCGTCGTCTTCACGCATCAACTTAAGTTGCTTCAAAAATAATCGTCGCCTTTTGAAATTGGTGGAACCAATCACCAACAGAAATTTGCGTATTTCCTGCTGAAAAACAATGACTAAAGCAATTACACCCACGCCGATAAACTTACCTAAGATTTCACTTAAAAGTTCCATCTGCAGAAGGCCTACTAGTTTCCATATCACATAGATTGCCGCTACCCCAATCAGCACATTGATGGCGACGGTATCTTTTATAAGGCGATATAATTGGTACAGCAGAAAGGCTACCAACAGAATATCGATCAGGTCTAAAAAGCGGAAGTCGAGAAACGACATTTAGGCTAAATTTTGGGTGAATGTAAGAATTTTGACCGCTTCCCGCGCTTCTTTAACATCGTGAACCCGCAAAATGTCCGCTCCTTTACTCAAAGCGATGCCGTTTAAAACCGAGGTAGCATTGAGGCTTTCTGTTTTATCAATGTTTAGAAATTTGCTAATCATCGATTTGCGACTGATACCTACCAAGAGCGGGTTTTTGAAGCTAGCTTTAAAATACTCCAAATTAGCCATCAGCTGATAATTTTGTTCCACTGTTTTCGCAAAACCGAAACCGGGATCGAGAATAACATCATTGAGACCCAAGGCATAAAGTTGTTCTAGCTTTTCGGAAAAATAATTGGAAAGCTCCATCAGGATATTGTCATATTGCGCTTTTTGCCCCATGTTTTTTGGTTCTCCCTTAATGTGCATCAAAACGTAAGGAACCTTGTAGCGCGCGACGGTTTTAAACATGGCGGGGTCAAAACTACCGCCTGAAATATCATTAATCATGTGCACGCCAAGGTTGAGGGCGCGATCGGCTGTTTCGGCATTATAAGTATCCAGCGAAAGCTTGAGATGAGGTGCTTCAGCTTGCAATAAATTCAAGACAGCTTCTAAACGCTGCCATTCTTCCTTAGGGCCTATTAGGGCTTCACCCGGTTTGGAGCTGGCCGGACCGAGGTCAATTATATCGGCCCCTTCCGCCACCATTTTTAAGGCTTGGTTTAAGGCCGCTTGCGCAGATGCGTATTTGCCACCATCGTAGAAGGAGTCTGGATTTATATTTAAAATTCCCATCACTAGGGCAGGCCGTAAAGGCAGAAGATCTCCGCCTAAATTGAGGCTAGCATTGCTGTAAAATCCCGTATCTTTCGCCAAATTTTGTAATTATTTTAGAGGCGAAATTATCAAATGACAAATACTTCTGAGCAATATCAGGCAATAATCAATAATTGCCGCAGCTTATACGCCAAGAAATTAGAAGATTACGGTACCGCCTGGCGCATTTTACGCTTACCCTCGCTTACCGATCAAATATTTATAAAAGCCCAACGCTTGCGTAGCATTCAGCAAAAAGGGCAGCAAATGGTGGCCGATGAACCGGCAGGCGAGTTTATTGGCATTATCAATTATTCCATCATGGCTTTGATACAGCTTGAATTAGGAATTGCCAATCAGCCCGATTTAGATGCCAAAACTGCTGCGGCCCATTTTGATAAACAGGCGAGTATTGCCAAAGAATTGATGGAGCGTAAAAACCACGATTATGGGGAGGCTTGGCGCGAGATGCGTATTTCTTCGCTTACGGATCTTATTTTACAAAAACTTTTAAGAGTCAAACAAATTGAAGATAATGCTGGTTTAACCCAAGTGTCAGAAGGCTTAGAAGCCAATTATCTCGACATGTTAAACTATGCCGTTTTCGCCCTAATTTTAATGTCAGAAAAGTCTTAATTTTATGAAATTAATCACCCAGATTTCGCGCCTCTTAGTAGGTTTATTATTTATTTTTTCAGGACTTATAAAGTTGAATGACCCCATGGGTTTCTCCTTTAAATTGGGCGATTATTTTGCCGCCGATGTTTTAAATCTACCTTTCTTACAAGACTATACATTGCCATTGGCCCTTTTTATTGTAGTGTTAGAGGTAATTCTGGGCGTGGCTTTATTACTCGGTTTATGGAAAAATATAACCGCCTGGCTTCTGCTCTTAATGATCGTATTTTTCACCTTTCTAACCTTTTATTCGGCTTATTTTAATAAGGTAACCGACTGTGGTTGTTTTGGGGATGCGATTCCTTTAACGCCTTGGGAATCCTTTGGGAAGGATGTTGTTTTAAGCGTACTCATCGCTATCATTTTCTTTCAGCGAAAGCTAATACAGCCCATTTTTAAACCAATGGCTAGTTACATCACTTTGGGGCTATCTTTCTTCTTTTGTTTTTGGTTAGGCCATCAGGTTCTCAATCATTTACCGCTAAAAGATTTCCGCGCTTATGCAGAAGGGAAAAGCATAGTTGAGGGCATGAAATCGGCCGAGGAGATGGGCTTAGAACCGACCCAATATGCGACCATTTATACCTTGGAAAATGCTAGCACAGGCGAATCAATGAAAATAGACTCCAAGCGTTATATAGACGAGGGTTGGTGGGAGAAAAAAGAATGGCAGATTAACAGTGACCTTACCGAAACAGCCTTGGTAAAAGAAGGGTATGAGCCACCCATTCACGATTTTGTAATTGATTTAGGGGGAAGTGAAATTACCGATCAAGTTTTAGAGGCAGACCTAATTTTCTTATCCATAGCCTACCGCATGGAAAAAACGGATGATGCGGCTTATGCTAAATTGAATGAATTCGCCTTAGCGGCCGCCGATAAAGGTATTCCCTTCTTGGGTTTAAGTGCTTCTTTGCCAAGTGTAGTATCAGAGAAAAGCGAATATTTAGGACTGCGTTTCTCCATAGCAAGTATGGATGAAACAGCCTTAAAAACTATTGTACGCGCTAATCCTGGTATTGTACTTTTAAAGAGAGGTGTGATTGTTAAGAAATGGCATTTTCAAGATTTGCCAAGCTTTGCAGAACTAGAAGGCGAACTGTTTTAATTGCTGTCTTTTTTCCTCAATAAAATCGCTTATGGCTGCCTAGTAATGCTAGGGGTCATTAGCGCTGTTTTCTTTCTTTTCAATGTATTGCCGGGCGATCCCTCGCGTATGATGTTGGATCAGCGAGAGGACAGTGAGCAATTGGCTAATATTAAAAGGAAGTACGGTTTTGATAAAAGTGTTGGTGCCCAATATGTTCATTATCTCAACGATTTAAGTCCTATTTCTTGGCATAGCGATGCTTTGGAAGATTTTAGCAATCTCAAACGTTTTCCAGATGGTTACCAAAAGCTATTTTCGATAGGAAGCGGTCAATTGGTTTTGAAGCAGCCTTTTTTACGGGAATCCTTTCGTTATCAAGGTAAATCGGTTAGCGCCTTAATTGGTGAAACCTTTCCCAATACCGCAATTTTAGCCATGGCCGCCATGACAATTGCCTTGGTTTTAGGCATTAGTCTGGGGATTGTAGCGGCTTTAAACAAAGGTGGTATTTTCGATCGCTTATCTACGGTTTTTGGAACCTTGGGTATGTCGCTTCCTTCCTTTTTTTCCGCTATCTTAATGGCCTGGCTTTTCGGCTTTATCTTAAGTGATTATACGGGCTTAAATATGACTGGCAGCCTTTATGAAGTAGACGACTTTGGCGAAGGGGTTTATATTAAATGGTCCAATTTAATTCTCCCGGCATTAACCTTAGGTATTCGACCCTTGGCGGTGATTATTCAGTTAACGCGAAGTTCTTTACTGGAGGAAATGGGGCAAGATTATATTCGCACGGCTCGTGCTAAAGGCTTGAAGGGGAGGGCGGTAATTGCCAAGCACGCTTTGCGTAATGCCATGAATCCCGTTATTACAGCGGCATCAGGCTGGTTTGCATCTATGTTGGCAGGAGCAGTGTTTGTAGAATACATCTTTGGATGGAATGGTTTGGGAAAGCAAATTGTAGAATCCTTAAATCAGCTCGATTTACCCGTGGTAATGGGGGCGGTACTCTTAATAGCACTTACCTTTGTATTAGTAACGATAATTGTAGATCTGCTTTACGCTTGGATAGATCCACGCATTAGAAATTAACCAAAAATAAAAATATCATGGCCAGAAAAGTCATTGCAGGAAATTGGAAAATGAACCTTAGCCAAAAAGAAGGCGAGGAATTAGTAAAGGCGAGTAATGCTTTTGTGGAGGCCAATCCACTTGCCCACGTTGAGGTCGTAATTGCACCGCCTTTTTTACAATTGCAGCAGGCGGTAAAAAACGCTCCGAACGGAAGAGTTTCAATTGCTGCGCAAAATATGAATGAGAACGATAATGGCGCCTTTACGGGTGAAATTAGTGCTAGCATGTTGAAGGAAATAGGCGTGGAGTTGGTAATTATCGGTCATTCAGAACGCCGGGAAGTTTTGGGTGAAAGCGATGCCCAAATTCACGCGAAATTGAAAAAAGCTTTGCGCTCTAATTTATATCCTATCCTTTGTGTGGGAGAGAAATTAGAAGATCGCAAATCTGGCAACCACTTTAACTTCGTGCAGGCGCAATTAGAGTCAGCCTTAGAAGGTTTTTCGGGCGATGAATTATCGAGCTTAGTAATAGCCTACGAACCCATCTGGGCCATCGGCACCGGTGAAACGGCTAGCCCAGCGCAGGCTCAAGAAATGCATGCTTTTATACGCAAGCATATTGCCAGTATTTATACTGCCACTTTAGCAGATGAAATTTCTGTTTTATACGGCGGTTCGGTAAAACCAGAAAATGCCAAAGAAATTTTCGCTCAGCCCGATGTGGATGGTGGTTTAATTGGCGGAGCAGCCACCAAGGTTGACTCTTTTATTGAATTAATTAAAATTGGTGAATCGGTATTACGATGAAAGATTATTTAGTGGTAAACCTTCAGGTAAAACCAGTCGGTGAAGGTCGCGATATTTTAATCGCATTAATGGATTCGATTGGTTATGACTCTTTTGAGGAGACCGCTCAGGGAGTGAAGGCTTATATTTTATCGGAAGATTTTGATGCTGAAACTTTAGAGGCCTTACCGCTTTTTAGTAATCCTGATTTTTCGATTTCCTACGATACAGAAAAGTTAGCCACCATTAATTGGAATGAAGAATGGGAACGGCATTACGAACCCGTTAGCCTCAACAAAGATTTATACATCCGTGCTCCCTTTCACGAAGCCCAAGGCGATTATCGCTTTGAAATCGTAATTGAGCCGAAGATGTCTTTTGGGACCGGGCATCATTTTACTACGCGCTTAATGTCGGCAGCAATGTTCAATTTAGACTTCCAAGCGAAGGATGTGCTAGATATGGGCACCGGCACCGGTATCTTAGCTATCTTGGCCGAGAAGCTAGAAGCGGAGAGTATTTTAGCGATTGATAATTTTGATTGGGCGGTGGAAAATACCGCTGAAAATGCGGAGCGTAATGGCTGCACCAAAGTAGAAGCTTTGCATGGTGACGCATCTGCCTTGAACGGAAGAGACTTTAACATTATACTGGCCAATATTAATCGTAATGTTTTGTTAGAAGATATGAAGGTTTATGTTGCGTCGATGCGCCCAGGGGCAGATCTGCTTTTAAGCGGATTTTTCGATTACGACTTTAGCCTAATCGACGAAGCAGCGAAGGCTCAGGGTCTAAGTTTCGTTAGTAAAATGGAAGAAAACCGCTGGCAATGTTGCCACTATAAAAAATCATAAAAGCTCTGTAAGCAATGAGATTCAGCCTTTCCCTCTTTTTCTTGGTACTTGGTTTTGGACTAAGTGCCCAGAGTTTGAAGAAATTCAGTCCCGATAAGGAGACCTACTTAAAAGAAGTAGAGGAATTTTTGAAAGATGGGAATGACATTGACGAGGAAACGCAATTGTTTCCTCTCATGAATTCTTTTGCCTCCCTTTGGCGTTCGGATACTATCAGTAAAGAAGAGGAGGAGTTAATTTATACGATTAGTAATAATTTTTTGCGTCGTCGGGTTAAGGGCTTTGAAGATTGGGATCATTTTCTGCAGATTATTGTCGCCTTTGAAGAGAAATTTGCCGAAGAAGATCTTCTGCTTTTTCTCAAAGATTTTGAGGAAGTAAGCAATAAACCTTCGGCCCGCGTTAACGATTACCTTTCTACGGTTTATAATGTTTTGTACCGCAATGTTCTTTTTGACGATGGTCGATTAAGGTGGGAAGTCGTTGGTACAGAACCGACTTATCGCTATGATGGGGAACCAGTTTTTTCTTTTGAAATGATGGATTTGGTGGGCTTCTATAAAAAAGACAGCACTTTATTAGAAGCTACAGTGGGCGAGTATAGGCCACGAAATTTTATATTTAAAGGGAGAGGAGGAACGAGCTATTTTACCCGAGCTGGAATGACGGAAGATTCGGCTTATGTGGATTTAGGTAATTACTCTTTTGATGTGCGTAAACCCGACTTCAAAGCCGATTCAGTGGTTTTGCATACCAAGTTTTATCTCGATCAGCCAGTAGAAGGCAGCTTTGAAGAACGCCTAACCAGCCAAGGTGGAAAGGATGCTTCTAGTGCTACTTTTCCGCGGTTTCAATCCTATCGCAAAGATTTATATGTCCCTTATATTTTACCGCATGCTCAGTATACGGGCGGTTTTTCAGTAATTGGTTCTAAATTTTATGGCGGGGGTGATGATTCGAGCCGAGCGACGATAATTCTTTCTTATAAGGACACGGTATTAATTAAGGCCAGTTCCAAGCGCTTTTGGTTGCGCATGGATAAGGTGTACTCCGAAGATGTAGAAGCAGTAATTTATCTGGGGAAGGATAGCATTTATCATCCTAAAGTTACCATGCGCTATCTGCCCGAACTGGGACGTTTTAGTATTATTCGCAACGACCAAGGAATGGGTGGGGCAGTTTTCAGCGACAGCTATCACAACCTCGATTTGCTTTTTGACATTATTACTTGGGAGGTTGGCCGGCCTAATATGGTCATCTCCAGTTTAAATATGGGCTCCACTTCGCCGGTGGTTTTTGAGAGTAATAATTATTACCGCGAAAGGCGTTTTCGGGAAATTGAGGGCATGAGCCGCACCAATCCGCTTATGACCTTACAGCGTTTATCGCAGTCGCAGGGCGGACAAAGAACTTTTAGTGATGCGGACATTGCCTACCATTTAAAAATGGACAAAAGTGATGCCCACCGTTTTATGATGCAAATGTCGGTTTTGGGCTTTGTAGAATACAGTGTGCAAAAACGCGAGGGTTATATTAAAGACAAAGTTTTTGAATACATCCTTAATGCCAAGGGTTTACGCGATTACGACGTGATTCAGTTCGTGTCACGTCTGGAGCAAGGTACTAACGCCACCCTAAGTTTGGAAGATTATGCCATGGAAGTGGAGGGTATTAAATCCATCGCACTTTCCGATTCACAAAGGGTAGGGCTCTTTCCTTACGGAGAAAAAATCATTATCCACGAAAATCTCAATTTCGACTTTAGCGGTCAAATTACCGCGGGACGTTTTAACTTTTGGGGAAACGATTTTAAATTCAATTATGAGCAATTTCGCATTGCCATGACCGATATCGACTCCATGAGGTTTAAGGTGGTTAGCTTCGAGCCTAATAGTTTGGGACAGCGTTATTTAGTGGATGTTAAAACGGTGTTGCAAGACCTTACGGGAGATTTGCAGATTGATAAACCCAATAATAAATCGGGGAAAAATTACTATTCGGAATATCCCATTTTCAATAGTGCTAAAAACTCCTATATTTATTACGATAAGCCCTCTATTTTTAATGGGGTTTACAATCGCGAAGAGTTTTTTGTAACCCTAGAACCCTTTGAAATTGACAGTCTCGATAATACCAGTACTACAGGATTAAGCTTCGATGGCGTCTTTACTAGTGCAGGGATTTTCGCTGATATGGCAGAGCTAATAAAGGTGCAAGAAGATTATTCACTTGGCTTTAAACGGCAAACACCCAGCGAAGGTCTGGCCGCTTATGGCGGAAAAGGCACTTTTACCAGTCAGCTTAGTCTTAGTAATCAGGGTTTAAGGGGAGACGGTAAAATCGATTACCTGAATTCTTTTGCTCTTGCGAAAGAGTTTTTCTTCTTCCCCGATTCCACCGATGGACGAACATTTGAGTATGAAATAGCCGAGAAAGAAGGCACGGTTGGCAGCAATCCACATGTCTTAGCCCTCGCAGTAGATCTACACTGGGAGCCGAAGAACGATGTATTGTATACCACTACGGTAGATGCGCCCTTTGATGTGTACGATGCAATTGGCATGCGTACTACGGGAACTTTTGCCCACGCCCCTACTGGTCTGACGGGTAAAGGTCTCAACGAGTTTTTAAATGCGGAAACCAATTCGAAAGACTACACTTTTCAAAGTCGTAAACTCTTAGCAGGGTCAACCGATTTTAGAGTACGGGCGAATGAAAAAGCCAACTGGGGATTTGGTTTAGAAAATGCTAAAGCGGATATCGATTTCGATGCGCAGGAAGGAATTTTTAATCTCAACGATGATGCCGATTATGTGAGCTTCACTGCCAACCGTTATATTGCTTTAATGGATTATGCGCGTTGGGATATTCCTCAAAAAGCCATAGATGTTAAAAAGACTAGAGGAACGGGTTTAGCGGAAATGATTTCCGTTCATCCTCACCAAGATTCCCTTCGCTTTGAAACTGAGCGCAGTAAATTTTATCTAGAAAACACCCTTTTAGAGTCTTTCAAAGTGCCCGAAATTATGGTAGCCGATGCTTATATCTATCCCGATACAGGTTATGTTGCTATTGATACCAATGCACAGATGCGCACGCTCACTAACTCTTCTATTTTAGCCAGTACCTTCAATCAGTTCCATAGTTTTTACGGCGGAACGGTGGATATTCAATCGGCGAATAGTTATACGGGAACAGCTGATTATGAGTTTTTAGATCAAGATGGAACGCCATGGCCGATTCGCTTTAAAGAGATTAAAGTAGATACAGGAACCACGGTGGGATTTGCTCAAATTAGTCAGGAGGAAGCTTTTTATATGAGTCCTTATTTTGCTTATTATGGTAATGTGCGACTGCGCGCAGATGAGCAGCAACTAAATTTCCGCGGTTATACCCATATCGAGTCTAGTTGTAATTCGGTAAGTACCAACTGGTTTAACTTCCAAAGTAAAATTGATCCTTCCAATATTGTGATTGAATTGCCCGAAATTGATCCCGATGATAAGACCAAAACATTGGCCAACGGAATTTATTTAGCTTCTGATACCATTAGTGGATACGCCGCTTTCTTATCGCAGGAAGTTCGTCCGGTAGACAAGCAAATGTTCTTTGCTAACGGGGTTTTATATTACGATGAAGGCATTACCAGTTATGTCATTACCGAAAGGGAAAAAATTAGCAATAGTAGTTTACCAATCAATGTTTTGCGCTTCAATAATGTAGATTGTACCATGGAAGGCGAGGGCGAAATGAGCTTGGGCGACAACGCAACGCAGTTGACGACGAACAGTTATGGACTTATTTACTATGACCTTACTACCGATGAAATGAATTTAGATTTAAGTCTGGGAATGGAATTTCCTTTTAGTAAAGACTTATTGAAAAATTTAGCCGAGTTAATTGTTGCTTCCGCAGATGGGGAAGGAGTGGATATTGGCCGTCCTGCTTTTAAAGTAGCAACCAATCACCGTTTGGAGGAGAAGGATTTAGTGAAGTTTAACGAAGAAATTTCCGCATTTGGTGCACCCGAAAAGGTGCCCGATGACCTACAACAGACCTTGTGGTTTGGTGATTTAGCGATGGATTGGACGCCAGAGTCGATCTCCTTTTTAAGTTCGGGGCAAGTAGGATTAGCTGGTTTGGGAGAAGCCTTCGTAAATGCAAAAGTCGATGGTTTTGTGGAAATCCAGCGAAAGCGAAAAGGCGATGAGGTTTATATTTACCTAGATTTAGGTAGAGGCGAGGAGTTGTATATTGATTACAAACGAAACATGATGGGAATTTACAGCAGCAATGAAGAGTTTATGAATATCCTTAAAGAAATGGACATCAAAGACCGCCGTAATGAAGATCGTGGTAAAGCACCTTTCACCTATACCATAAGTACCAAGGGAAAAATGAACCGCTTTATTCGTCGTTTTGAAAGTATTGAATAGACACCGAACTCAGCTTAATAATAAGTTTCTAGTCTATTTATTTTGAGTTTGTTAGGAAGGATATTATTATGTATAATCCAATGAATTTGAATTTATGAAACAACATGCTCCCACTCCTTTAGCGAGTCCCAAAGAAGAGATTTGGAATGCAATAACCCATGGTATCGGAATCCCCTTTGCCTTGGCGGCCCTAGTTTTATTAATTGGTAAAGCCAGCGATAGAGGCGATGTTTCATACTGGATTGCCGCGCTACTTTATGGTTTTAGTATGTTGTGGACTTACATTACTTCAACGGTTTATCACAGCATGTATCGCGCTAAGGAAGGCTTAAGGTATTATTTGCACCTAATCGATCATACGGCGATTTACCTATTTATTGCGGGTACTTATACGCCCATTGCACTTTTCGTTTTACCAGGCTTGTGGAGCACCATAATTCTAAGCTCAGTGTGGGCTTTAGCGCTTATTGGGGTGGTGTATAAACTCTTCTTTTTAGGGAAATACAAAAAGCTATCTCTCGCCATTTACCTTTTAATGGGCTGGTTAATTGTATTCGCTTTAAAGCCACTATTCGCATCTGCCCCGAGCGAATTATTAGTATGGATTTTTGCTGGTGGCGCCTGCTATACCTTGGGTACTGTGTTTTTTAGCTTACGCAAGATGCGATTCAGTCACTCTGTGTGGCACCTATTAGTTTTAGGGGGTAGCATTTGCCATTTCGTGGGTATTTATCTTTACATTTAAAACTCAGGCTAGATGTAGTACTAGCCTAAATTACGCATGGCCCAGTCCGAAAACGATAGCTGTTTTATTCCCCTTACGGGAGATGGCTTAGCGGCACTAATACCGTCACAACTTAATGATCCTTTTAGCTCGGAGCCTCCTGAAATTTGTAAAGTTGCGGCAGCAGATTTATGCACTTTTATAGAGGCGCAGCAAGGAAAATGGGAGCAAAACTTTGGTTTTGGCACCGCAAAAGAAGGTCGGGTTAAAGGCAAGATGTTCGGGGTTTTGGTAGTGAAGAATAGCGCGGGACAATTGGGCTATTTGGCTACTTTTTCAGGGAAATTTACGGGTCCATCCCAACCCCGTATTTTCGTCCCCTCTTTATTTGATGTAAGCACCAATAATCACTTTGTCACTAAGGGCATGCTTGAGTTAGGAGCAATGGGCAGGCAAATTTTAAGCTTAGAAGCGAAGGACGAAGTGGAGGCTCATGAGGCGGCCCTTGCTCTACGGCAGAAGCGTAAAGAGAAATCGCAGGGCTTACAAGAGGAGCTTTTTCGTAATTATAACTTTCTTAATAGCGCGGGAGAAGAAAAGAATTTGCTAGAAATTTTCGCCGACTATAATGGTATGAAGCCACCCTCGGGAGCGGGCGAATGTGCGGCTCCGAAACTCTTGCACTATGCTTTTAAGAATAATCTGAAGGTTTTGGCCATTGCCGAATTTTGGTGGGGAAAGAATGCCCGTCCGCTAGAGCGAATCCATCGCCAGCATTATCCTGCCTGTGAGAATAAATGTCGTCCTATTTTGGGCTATATGTTGGGGGGAGGGTATTGATTAGTATTAAGTATTTGGTATCCAGTAGTTAGGGGTGTTTTGCAAGGGTTTATGGGGATTTTCTTCGAAGGAGAGATTTGGCTGGAAATATTGAAGAGACGCAATGTATTGCGTCTGTACCGTGGGATTGATTTCTACGAATCTTTAATCCTTTCGGGCTTGGTGTATTAAACGCGGATTTAAGCAGATTTAGTAGATGACACAGATTGGATAGGGCAATACGTAAGTGCTTTCGTTTATTAAATGATAAAAGCTAGAGGGGAAGCTTGCTTTTGCTTGAAAATCTGAGACTGTAATTTTACGCCGAACTCGGGTTTTAATTTTTAGAAGGCTGTTGAACTCTGCCAATCAATAGGAACACAATAGAAACTAATCCTAGAACAATTATTTTTTCTAAATTGCTCAACGGCTTACTGCTAGCGAATCAGCTCGCGGTTTAGCTGTTATTAAAATTAACCAATTCCATGCAAAAATTAGTTTTTACGCTAAGTCTAGCGCTCTCCTTCAGTCTTAGTGTTATGGCCCAAGTTCCATCCATTGTTCCAATCCAAGGTTTGGAGGCTTGGTGGAGTTTTAGTGGTAATGCCAATGATCTAAGCGGTAATGGCAATAACTTTACTAATACTGGTGGAGCTACCCTTACAGCAGATCGCGATGGGAATGCTAATTCGGCTTATAATTTTAATGGCGTAGATCAATACCTACTGGTGAATAGTCCCAGTTTTTCTTTCGCCCAAACGGATTCTTTTACGGTTTCGTTTTGGACGCAAAAGACGAGTAATCAATACGGAATTGCAGTGATGCAGTCTTCAGGGGCGAGCGGTAATTTTATCTGGCTTTTTCAGTCGTCATCTACCGGAGTTTTAAATTACGGAACCAATAAACAAGGTTCTGCTTGGTCATGGGCGAATAGTGCTTATACCCTTAATCAGTGGGAACATTTTGTAGGAACTTATGAGAATGGTACTATGAAGGTTTATAAAAATGGCCAGTTTGTAACGAGTGCTACTTTTGGCAATACGGGTAGCGTTCAAGCGGCTTTACCCTTAAGAGTAGGTCGCAGTCATGGTGGGAATTATTACGCAGGGAAGATTGACGATTTAGGTATTTGGAGCCGCGTTTTAAGCCAAGCGGAAATTACAGATTTATATGTAGGCTGTAGCGTGGCGGTAAACATGCAACCGCAAAATGATTCGGTTAGCATAGGCGGCACAGCTCAGTTTGGATTAACAGCTAGTACAACCGGTTTAAATTATCAGTGGCAAATTGATAGCAATGGTACCTTTCAAAATTTAACAAACTCAGCCATTTTTCAAGGGGTAACGAGCAATACACTAACCGTTAGCAATGCTAGCTTTGCCATGGATGGTTATACCTTTCGTTGCGCCATTGGTGACGGCGGTTCGTGTAGCGATACCAGTGATGTAGTGAGTTTATTTGTCTGTGGCGCTATTAGTACACAGCCGTTATCGGTTAATACGGTAATAAACTCTACTGCTAAATTTAGTGTCGCCTCAACTGATCCTAATGCTACATTTCAATGGCAGGTAAGTACCACTACAAGTTTTATCGATATCGCTAATAACTCTTTTTATACTGGGGCACAGGATGATACCTTGGTTTTACAAAGCGCAGCCATGATTTTTAATGCCAAGGATTACCGTTGTGTTGTGCGCTCAGGTGTGTGCAGCGACACTTCACAAGCAGCCAGTTTAACAATAACTAATAATGTTGGTTTAAATGAAGTAGAAGACACAAAATTGCAGATCTATCCCAACCCCACGAAAGGTTTGCTGCAGGTTGAGGTTATCGACGATTTGATTAATGAGAATTATTATATCGCAAATTCGCAGGGACAAATTATTAAGGAAGGCATTTTTGATAGTAAAACCACGGCGCTTGATTTATCTCATCTACCGCAAGGGAATTATTTCTTTTACGTGGTAGGATTGATTCATTATCAATTAATCCAGTTGCACTAAAGGGTTCCCAAGTTCACGGTCTTATTTCACCAAAATATCAATTTGTAGAGGCAAGTGATCACTAATCACGCGCATTTCTTTTGGGCTAAATAATGGTGCTACTTGGCAAGAGTGGGGAATGATATCTTTCGCTAAATTTTTATTGTAGAGGATGTAATCGAGGCGACGACTTGGCTCATCGGCGGGATGCGTGAATACGCTGCTCGCCAGAGGATCGTACAAACGAACTTTCTTCGAGCCGAAATTAAGGAGGGTGGAAATTTCTTCACTCTCGCTAAGGCTGTTGAGGTCGCCTACTACCAAAAGTTTGGCCTTTTTGTTGGCCCGCATTTGTTTTTCGAGGGCGCTTTTTAAGAAACGAATTTGCCCTAAGCGCATAGCTACATCGCGGTCTTTTCGCCCGGCCTTAAGGTGAAGGCCTGTAATATTGAGGTAATAGCTTTCATTCACCAAAACCTCGCAAGACCACATGCGGGTATTAATATAATCTTGGCTCTGAAATTTTTCCTGCCCATCTTCTGTAAAGGCCACAGGAGTATGCACATTGCCGTAACTTGTTATTTCGCCGAGGGGTAATTTACTCATAATCACCACATTTTGGTACCAGTTGCGGCTGCGCGCATCTGTAATGTATTGATAGCCCAGATCAGGGAAATAAGCATTGCGCAAAGCTTGCACGGCATTGGCACTTTCCGCTTCTTCGAAAACCACCACATCGGCTTTCATTGCGGCTAATCCTCGGGCCAAAAGTTGCATTTTTTCGGCTTTAACTTCAGCCGCATTTTCCATGCGATTATTTACATAAGGATCATCTATGCTATCCACTAAATGCTCAACATTCCAAGTTACCACTCGCAAAGTGTCGCCTGTATTGAAATTGTGTTTTACAGGGAAAACTGCATGCGGGTTAGCAGGACTTTTTAGGCCTTTGGAAAAATCTTGGGCTTGAACTTGAAAAGCGGCTAAGGCGAAGAGTAGAAGATAAATTTTTGGATGCATCATTATTCCTTTGGCAGCGAAATTAAAAGAATCACCTTTGCGGGGATGGATTATTACTATTAATTTATCTATCCAATAACGTTTTCCTCTTCTATGCAGAAGTTTTGGTATAAGCTCTTATTTATTTTAGCTTTCGCATCTGCCCTAAGCGCACAAAAAACACCCAAGTTGGGATTGGTTTTAAGCGGCGGTGGTGCGAAGGGAATAGCGCATATTGGAGTGATTAAAGCGATGGAGGAGGCAGGCTTACGTCCTGATTATATTGCAGGAACCAGTATGGGAGCCATTGTGGGCGGCTTGTATGCCTTGGGCTATTCGGCCAACGAAATTGATAGCATTATTCGTTCGGTGGACTGGGATCAGGTCTTGTCAAACTCGGTTCCCTTAAATTACATTGCTTTCGAGGAAAAAGAATATTTCGACCGCTATTTAATAGGTTTCCCGATACAAGGCTACAATATTCAGATTGGCTCAGGGCTAATTCGCGGACAAATGCTCAGCGAGATAATGCACTTCAATCTTTGGCCGGCGGTGCAATATGAAAGCTTTGACGATTTTCCCATTCCCTTTCGCTGTTTGGCGACCAATGTGGGTGCTGGGCAAAGCGTAATTTTTAAGGAAGGCTCATTACCAGCCGCCTTAAGGGCTAGTATGGCTATACCAACGGCCTTTACTGCGGTTAACCAAGATAGCACCCTATTGGTTGATGGTGGGGTATTAAACAATTTCCCAGCCGAGGTAGTAAAGGAAATGGGGGCAGACTACATAATTGGGGTGAATGTGGGGACCAACCTGCAGAAAGATCTACCGCGGTCAATGCCCGATATTTTAATGAGTCTATCGATGATTCCTTCTACCCAAAAGTTAGAGGGACAAATGCAGCTATGTAATATTTACATCGAACCGCCTCTGGATCAATATAATGCAGCAAGCTTTTTAGATTCTGAAGATATTTTAAGGATAGGCGATAGTACGGGGCAGCATTATAAAATGGCCTTTGAAAAACTAGCCCAAGAGATAGGCATGCAGCGCGAGCACTTTTCCATGGGGAAAGTTAATTCGGTTTTGAAGGTTGATAGTATTGATCTGCGCGGGAACAGCATTTTTTCGGATGAATTGATTTTAAACAAACTCCATATAAGCGAGGGGCAGTTTATTAAGCGTGAAGATTTAGAATTGGGCATTAGGCGGGTTTATGGCATTAATGGTTTTTTGAATATTGATTATGAGATTATCAACCGAGGAGGAAAGAATACCCTCCGCTTAAAAATGAAGGAGAAATCTCAGTCTAATATTTTTGCTTCTTTGCATGCCGACAATATTTTTTCGGCTGGCATAACCTTAAATTATACCACGCGTGAATTATTAGGGAGCGAGTCACGCAGTATTTTTGCGCTCGATATTTCTAGAAATCCTCGCTTTCGTTTTGATTATTACAAATACTTACGTCAAAATAAGCGCTTGGCATTTAACTTCCGTTACGATTACGGCGCACTGCAATTGCCGAGCTATCAGGCTGGAGAGTTAACCGATATTTCCATTTCCTATACCCATCGTTTAAGCGCCACTTTTTTAACCACCCAATCTTTAAAAGAGAGTTATGGAGTGGGGATTTTCTTTGAGAACAGTCTTTCGCGTTTGCGGGTGGGAAGCAATGTGAATGAAGGTTTGCGCGGCTCTACCCAGCGCAATTACGGCTTGCGATTTACCCATACTTCCAATGATTTAAACGATAGGAACTTCCCAACGAAAGGTGGGGAGTCCTTACTAATTTTAAATAGCTATTTAGCAACAGATTTGTCAGTGCGCTTAAAGGAAGGAGTCGATTCGGTAGTTGTTGAGGTAATTGGTCCAAATACGGCAGGATTAACCTTAAGCGAGTCGCAGTTAAATGAACTGTTGGAACTTTATAAACCAGGTTTTTACAGCGATATTATGTGGACGATACGCAAGTACAAATCACTGCGCTCAAATTGGCAATTAAACCCATTCGCGGCATTTGGTTTAAGTTTAGGATTGGGTGAAGAGAACGCTATTGTACAGAACTTTAGGTTGGGCGGTATGCAACGAGTAGATATTCGCGATATCCGCGTTTTAGGATTACAGTTTGGTGAAATTACCACCTCCAATTTTGGTTTAGTGGGCTTGCAAAGTCAGCATTTAATTGGCAAGAATCTATTTGTGCGAGCGGGGATGAATGGCCTCGCTTATCATAATTATCTACCATTAGATGAGTGGGCGCTCATGCTAAGTGGTGAAAGGAGCAATAACTTCAATCTCCTTTTAGGGATGGGCTTGGAAACGACTTTACGTACCTTTTTTGGGCCTATATCCGTGGGCTTAAGCACCAATAATATCGATTGGCAACTGCGCTATTATGTAGGACTAGGGTTTTCTTTTAATTATTCAGATTAAGGCTTTAATTATTTTGGCTGCGGATAAATCTACTGCGGTTTAAGGCCCATATATTGGGTTTTCAGAGTTCTTTGAATGCCATGAAGTTAGCCTCGAAATATGCCTTTTTTTTACTGGGAAAAGTTATATTTGAAAAAGATCCTTAAATCCTGAGTTTGATGAAAAACAAGGCATCAAAACTCTTTTTAGATATTGGGCTTTACAAGCAGGTTAAGGCAATTGGTTTAAAACCTTTACCATACTAATTCAGTAAATAAATGAGGAGCATACTATTTACGATAAGCTTTATTTTCAGCTTCTTTAACTGTTCTGCGCAATGGTCCTATCTCACAGAAGATACTTACAGTGGACCATTAACTTATGGAGCTTTCAAATTACATTGCACGGGAGATAGTATCATAGATGCGGCTACTTTGATTTATAATCGTCCTGGAAGTGGTCATATACCAGTGCTAAGTCAAATTGGTATTGATGGTACCTTATTAGACTCCGTGTCTCTAGCTGGAGCAGTTATTCCTACTATTCCAGTTGGCTGCGCTTGGACTAATGATGGTCATTATTTAATATCGAGAGATTCCTCATCCGTTTTTTCCAGCATAGCAGAATCATTGTCAAAAGAATTAGAGATTAGAAGGTCAGACAATCACCAAGTGCAATGGAGCCTTAAAGGCAACTTTATTATTCCTAACTTTTACCAAAGGGATGTTTTTGTTAACTCCCTCGATGCTTTTTGGCTCTATAATCCACTAAAGAATGAAATGAATGCTTTAGCGATAGCAGATGGAGATACTTTGTTGACGATTGATAGTGCTCAGATTGCCTCTAGTATGGGATTAGATAGTACTTATAAGTTGCTTAATATTTATATCGAAGGTCCTTCTTGGCGAAAAAGCGACACCGCTGTAGTTTTTTGTGATTTTTTGAAGATAGATACAGCGAACCCAATCCCAGAGTTTAAAAGCAAATTTGCTTTGTTCTTATTAGACAGCCTTAGGCCTATATCGGTTATTAGAGATTGGTATATAGCTCCTGAAATTGATTATGAGGACTATACCTTAATTAGCAGTGAGGTCCGATATAATTCGAATAACTCCTTAGATCGAGCGGTGCTTAAAGAGGATATTTTAACAGGTTTAAATATTGACTCTTTTGAAGTAAAGTCCTTATCGTATAATCCAGATACGCTAAATCATAACCCAGATCATTACTTCCACTTCTATTCCCGTGGACGCTTTAGCTTCTACATAGAGGAGTTTGATTTTCCGCTATCCGAATTAGATACTTCTTTGTCTGGATTTGATATACAGGCGCTAAAAGTGAGGCTATATGAAGGTTCTGTATTGAAATATGAAAATATAATTATGGATACTTCGAAATCGGGATATTATGATACAAAGTTTAGACAGTTGTTGCCTCTCTCAAATGGCAGCATGGCCTTGAACTTAGGAGTTTACTGGAATCAGATTAAAGCAAGAGTATTATTTATTGACTCTAATGGAAACCACTTTTTAAAACACCCTTCGTTTGAAAAACAAGTAGTGGACATTTATCCCACCCTAGTATCAGAATGGGTAAATATTGAGTGTGAAGATGAGATTAATAGGGTGCAAGTTCTTTCTGTAAATGGTACACTTTTTAAAGACTTAAAAGTAGAACCAGATAAAAGCAAAATTGAGCTAAGCTTAAAGGAGCTGCCTTCAGGTTTCTATTTTATTAGGGTGGGTACTTCAGAAAATCAGCTGCTAAGGAAGGTTTACAAGAAATAGAGTAGATAAGCAGGAGTTTTGATGGAATACATCTGTAAGCATCGGCACAGCCCCGTCTCTCATATTTGCACTAATCTAATAACGAATTAATTAGATCCTGAAACGAGTTCAGGATGACCGCGTACAATGAATGGTTGAATATAAATAACAGCGGAATCGCGAAAACAACTTCACCGTCATTCCGAATTTATTTCGGAATCTCCTTCCTTAAAAAAAATGGTCAAGCAGAATTTAAACGGAGTGCATCTGTGATCATTTGCGTTGATCTGTCTCATTAGTGTAATATTCATATAATCAATTAATTAGATCCTGAAACGTTTACCCATTACAGATTAAATTTTCAATCCGTTTTCTTAATTCTATTTCTCGTCAAAATTCTGATTATCAATATATTATGTCGTTCGTTTTTTGGTTACGAACGCTTGTCCTCTTTCAGAGGAGTTCGTGAGTTCCGCTGCGCTCCAGTAGGTCAAAAAAGAACCAACCGAACGAAGTGAGCTCAGGCATTCAAATAAGAAATATAATACATGCCTAAAAAAATCAAGGCTCCAATTCCTCATCCTTAAAACCTTCACAAAAAGTAAGCTCGGTGGGCGGGCTCCTCACGTCGCTTCCCAACTCGCTAAACTTTTTGTTTTGTTTTTAACTCTTCGTAATTGAGGCCGGAAAACCTACTAACAAAGATTTCGATAGATTGAAAATTAGACTTTGTATGCTTTTTCGGGATGGCTGTCATTAAATCTTCTTGGTTGTAAAACCTAAAACTCTTTACTCAGGATGACTCTGCCGAATGAATAGCCGATAGTAAATAATGTCTTAATCGCGAACCACCACCTCACCGTCATTCCGAATTCATTTCGGAATCTCCTTCCTTAAAAAACGGAGTACATCTGTGTAATAAGTAAAATTGAGCTAAGCTTAAAGGACCTGCCTGCGAGTCCGTATTTTACTAGGGTGAGTACTGCAGAAAATCAGCTGCTAAAGAAGGTGTACAAAGTTTAAACTTAAGTTCCATGTAAAATTAGGCCTAAGACCTAAAATAAATAGTGGGTTTTAAGCCGAAGCGCTGAAACCAGAGTGGGCTAAGGCAGAGGGCTTAGTGCTTTTTAACTACTTGGTACTCTCTTAGGATTGTTCGCTTGTCTTTTTTCAGCGTCACCGAAGATTAACCCTAGGTTTTTACAAAACCCTCATCATCTTCAAAGTCTTCTTCATACTGCTCATCCTCGTCATGCTGTTCTTCTTCGGTCTCTAGTTTTGGCGGGGTAATAATCAGGAGCAGTTCATTGCTGGCGCGTGCGACTAAGCCTAGCGTTAGGGTGCTAATAACGGCAATAATAGTGCTTAAGGAAATATTTCGAAGTTCTAAAACTTGATTAAACAACTTTAAAAGCGGTTGGTAGTTCGGATTCAAGAAGAAAGCTAAAATCATGGCTAGCGCTGCAATAAAAGTATAATAGCCAAAACGGTATTTGAAGCGCGGCACTAAGCCTGCCACAATAGCAAAGGCGAAAAAGAGTAATCCATTTTCCAATATTAAGGCGCCAACTAATAAACTGAAATGCAAGAAACTATAGCGGTATTGACTTTTCATTTTACTTAAAATTATATTGGAAGGCCCATTTTTTCTCACTTTCACTCTTAACCCATTCGATTGGGAAGTACTCTACCTTATACCAAGAATCTATTTGATCGGTATAATGTTTATGACTGGGCAGGCCACTTTGCCCACCCGCAATTACCATTTCACCAATAGGCGCTTCATTAGGACGCAGTTCAATTAAGGAACGCATCGAAGGGCCATGCGTACCGGGTAGGTTGGTAGAAACATTAATACTGCGCGGACTGCCTTGTGCGGGGAAGGCCTGATAGTTAAACGGACGCAGGCGCGTTAAGTGACGGAAGTAAATTTGGTGATACTTACCGTATTCCCATAATTTGGGATTAAAACCATAATAGTCTCCCAAGTAATTAATGGTACCGGCCCAAACGCTTTGCACCAGTTCGGCATAGTCTATCTGTCTGCCATTGGGCAGAGGCAAAGGAAGTTTGTGATTCACTAAATAAAGCAATTGCTCCTGTTGGGGTAGGAAGTCGAATTTGCCCAAAAGACGTTTGGCGATGGTATCGTTCAAGGCATTTTTGAAAACGCTATATATGGTGGCGGCTTCGCTTTTAACATTGCATGAACCATCCCAGTTTTTTAGGTAGGGTAGAAAGGTTTCAGGTGCAGATTCTAAAATCATTGTTTTTAATAGCGGCCATTCACCATCGACTACATCCCCGTGCATTTTCTTTAAATATTCACGGTCAATCTTGTCCTTGCTCATCAGCATACTACTAATTCTACGTCCTCTAGCGGTAGGAGCGAAAAGACTGTTTAAATAGGGCGTGAAGGCACTTTTAACCTGCTGTTGATTGGCGGAATGATTCCAGCCCTTGCCCGGTTCTAAAACCACCAATCTATTTCCTAAATGGGTGAATTTCGCCAAATTACTCTTGCGGTTGCCCAAGCTAATACCACGTTGGGGACTAGAATGTAAAAGCGCGTAGCCTGCGGTTACCATGCCAATATCCCCGTGATTATCGGCCAGAACAAAGTTTTGGGCAGGGTGGCCAAAGTCTAATAAAGCTAAATGTGCTTCTTGCACGCTGCTAGCATTGCGCACATTTAAAAAAGCTTTCATTTCATTGAGCTCGAATTTTTCGCCTACCCACTGGGTAGCCAAAAGTTCACCTTCCATATAATCGGCGGGACCGAAATAGGAATTGAAATAGGTGTAGTCAAAATCTTCTTGTCCTTTTACTGGGATTTTAACGGTGGAAGCTGTCAGCTCTTCCCACTGCCCGTCGAGTTTATACTGATTTTTATCGTTGGTTTCGAGTTTGTAAAATTCAGTCAAGTCCCAGGTGGCATTTGTCATTCCCCAAGCCACTTTATCGGTATAACCCGAAATAACCATGGGTGATCCTGGAATACTGAAACCATGACAAACTTGGCCATTAACCACTTGATGTACTTCGTACCAAGTGCCCGGTAAATCGAGGGGAAGGTGCGTGTCGTTGCAAAGAAAAGCGTTACCCGTGGCACTTTTTTCGGCCGCCACGGCCCAGTTATTAGAGCCAACTTCATTATTGCCACCAGTGCGGGTTTCGGCCTGTGGAAAGTCGCTTGGAGAGGTGTAAGGAATGATACCTGCCTGTGGATCGAGGCTGTCAATATTGCTTAATTCAGGATAAATCGGGAAAGCTAAATCGCTTTGTAAAGGGTAGTAGTAATCAATAAGACTTTGCGAAAGATGCTTTTTTAAAGCACTGAATTTAAGATCGTTTTCACTGTAGTTTAAAACCTTGTCCATATAGCGAACCAACATAATGGGCGTATAATTTTCCATTGGGCTAGGCTCAAAACCAAGCAAGTGAAACTCGGGGGCTTTTTCCGCTTCATTTTGTTGCTTGAGGAAATAATTATATCCATCGGCGTAGGCTTTGAAAATTCCTGCTATTTGCGGATCTGTTTCTTGTAATTGCTCGAAGGCAAGCTTCGATTTATTCGTAAAATCGAATTTAATCCACCAACGATCACTTTCTAAACCTTCTGTACCGACCACTTCACTGAGGCGACCTTTCACGGTGCGCATTAACATTTCTAGTTGAAACTGACGGTCTTTCGCATGGCTAATTCCCATGCCGAAAGCTAATTCTTCTTCCGTTTCTGCGAAAATATGAGGTACTCCTCTTTCGTTAAAACTGATATTTAATCCTGGGAAACGACTGTTGCTGAGGGTTTTAGTTTCATCTTGCATTTCTACCTGCAAGACAGAATTTGGGTAGAGTAAAAATTTATGCAAAGGTGGAACACCTTGCCAAGGAATAAATAGCAGAAGCAGCCAAAGGGCAGCAATTATAATCCAGATCCACTTGCGCATAGTAAGCTTTTAGAGAAACGGCAATTTACATAAAAACCTGAGTTTGCCGTAAAATTTGGTGTCAGAACCACTGTAAATGTTGAGGTTCGTGCCGAGATGAAAAGAAAATAACGGGGCATCGAAAAAGGATTGCTTGCAGAAGTCCTTACTAAGTCGTAAGGATTTGACTGTTTTCCAATAAAGCGAATAATACGTCGTCTTCTCCCTTTGCTGTAGCCCGCTACAGCTGCAGGTCACAGCCTCGTCTTTTTGATTTATTGAAAATCTGTAACTCAAATTTTTAGCCAAGCACAGGTTTAAACCTGAGTTTGCCGTAAAATTTGGTGTCAGAACCATTGTAAATGTTGAGGTTCCGCTACTTACCACAAGATTCCTCCCCAACTAAAAAAGGATGGGCGAATTTTAACTTTCACCCATCCTTTGCAAATTGGTACTATTTAGCTCTACTTTGTAATCCCTGGTAAAGCTTCGGGTTTAGCGCTTTGCCAATTAGGCTTGGGTGCGGGTTTTTGTTGGGGTGCAACTTCACTAAGATCTTCGGCCAAGTAAACCCTTCCGTTTTTTACTACGTGCGTAATGCTGTTGGTGTGGCGAATATCTTCCAGTGGGTTTTCATCAAAAAGAATTAAATCCGCCAATTTACCGGCTTCAATGCTACCTAAATCGCCATCTAGCCCCAGCGATTCGGCGCCAAGAATAGTGGCGATTTTTAGGGCATTAAGATTCGATAGTCCACCGCTGCTCATAGCCCAAAGTTCCCAATGATAACCCAAACCTTGTAATTGCCCGTGGCTGCCCACGCCTGCTAATCCGCCAGCCAACACTAAATTATTAATAAACTCGGCATGCTTTTGAAACACATGTTCTTCGGGCATAAACCAGCCGCTTAAACGACGCGACTTAGAAGCTAATTCTTCGTACGGCGTAAAGTATTGCATTTTAGGATTATGGTAAACATCTTCCGTAGCGTAGAAGTAATTCTCGCCAAACGGTCCGCCGTAAGCTACCAGCATCGTGGGCGTTACGGTAGTATGCGATTCGGCAATCATAGAAACCACTTCATTGTAGATGGGGTAAATCGGCAAAGCATGCTCATGACCGGGATAGCCATCTAAAATTTGGGTCATGTTTAATTTGTAATCCAAGCCGCCTTCGGTGGTAGGTTTCAAACCTAACTCTTTGCAGGCCATAATAATCCACTGTCTTTGTTGACGGTTACCCGTGAGGTACATCTTAATGGTTTTAGTGTCGTAGTATTCGCTGTATTGCTTCAATACTTCGCGGGCATGGTCGAGGGATTTGATTTTATAGGCCCAATATCCTACACCGGGACCAGTGCTGTAAATTCTCGGTCCAGCCATCATACCGGCTTCAACCATGTCGCCGTAGGTTAATACGTCTGTGGTGGCAGTTTGCGGATCGCGCGTGGTGGTCACGCCGTAGGCTAAATTGGCGGCATAAACCCAGGACTGATTTTTATGCAAGCCCCAGTTAGGCCACATGTGCGCATGTGTATCAACAAAGCCAGGCGAAACCGTTTTACCGCTCGCATCAATTATCTGCGCATTTTTAGGAATGGGTAAAGAACCGCTTTCACCTACCGCCGTAATACGGTTGTTAACGATTAGAATGTCGCCTTTTTCAATCACTCCCATATCGCCCATGGTAAGGATACGTGCGCCCGTAATTAGCATAGCACCTTTAGGGATATCTTTGGTATAGGGAACTTTAATTTTTAGTTCCTGCGCTTCAAATTTGGGTTCATCCTTTTTCTTTTTTTCTTTTTTGTCGTTGGCATCTTCGCTTACCTTTTCCTTGGTACTATCCGCCGCGCTTTCTTTTTTTGCCGCCTCTTTTGCTTCTTTTTCAGCTTTTTTAACTGCGGCTAAGCTATCGTCAAAGACCTGGGCTTTTTCTAAATCAAAAATGAAATGCGCCGCCCCTAAAGACCAGTGAATAAATTTACTATCGCCACTCCAAGCGGGGAATTCGCCGCCCATAATAGTGAGCTTGCGCGCGGGGAAGCTAGCGTCAGAAGGGTCGGCGAGTGAAATTTCAGCTTTCTGCCCGTACTGCGGCAGATACACTTGGTAGATGTCATTATTAATTTGGGCAAGAACTTCTTTTCCGTTAGGGGAAATTAGAATGATGCTCGCGGTTGAGGGTTTGGATTTTTCGCGCCAAGCATCCTCTGCAGCCGGCAATAGACTGTGCTCATGGTCGCCGTTACTATGGTCGTGAAACTCTTCTAAAGAGGAGCCAAAAGTGGTAATACCACTTAATTTTAGATGTTCTTTTTTATCGAGGCCATCATAACGTAGGGAAATTAAATTGCCTTCACCTTGGTTGAGATAAATACGATCGTCGATTTGTGTAAAATGGGGATTGCTAT
The DNA here is from genome assembly GCA_963974215.1 of uncultured Schleiferiaceae bacterium. Taxonomy (GTDB): domain Bacteria; phylum Bacteroidota; class Bacteroidia; order Flavobacteriales; family Schleiferiaceae; genus Croceimicrobium. The sequence continues at coordinate 28,435 of CAXBBL010000005.1, forward strand.
AGGAATTACCTTCGTCAATAAAGTTAGTCGCGCCCCCTTGGCTACTCATCCAAACTAATTGTCGGGGTGAAGAAACGAAAGGGGAATAAGCATCGCGATAAGACTGCGCACTACCCTTAATAAACACCAAACGGTTTAAAGTTCCGTCCCAAGCGAGGTCGGTATAATAGCCCCCTTCTTGCGTAAGCTTTTTAGGCTTGCCACCCTTGGCGGAGATGGAGTAGATATGACCTTCTTCTCCTTCCCAGCTAACATAGGCAATAGATTTACCATCGGCAGACCACACTGGCATCGATTCGGTAAATTGGGCTTCGGTAAGTCGATTTAGACTGCCACTTTCAATGTTATATGTGTAAAGGCGATTGAGTGCTGTAAAGGCTAAATACTCGCCATTCGGTGAAGGTTTCGCATCGCGAATTTGGTTGGCAAAAACCGCTTCATCGTCTTTTATGGGAAATTTAAAATCGAGCTGTGGTCCTAGTTCTAAGTTTAATTCCGCTTCAAAAGGTACTTCACTCGCTTGACCTGAGGTCAAATTAATGCGGTAAATTTTCCCGCCGTAGCTGGCATAAAGATTTTCACTGCTCGGGTCGAAACTCATACCCGGTAAAACGCCTAGTGGAGCAATGGATTCTTGCTCATCGCGCTGCACGGGATAAGCCAACCATTTTTCATCGCCATTTTTTAAATTGTGCAGAATCAGTCCAGTTTCATCTTCGTAGCGACTACCGTAAACTAGCCACTTACCATCGGGCGATGGTGTAGGAGTGAAGGCCGAGCCATAACGCGAAGTGAACGTCTTTACCTCACCTTCTTCCATGTCGTAAAGGCCTACTTGATACTGCGGTAATTGCGCATTGTACTCCCAAGCCCCCTTGCGTTTTGAAAAGTAAATCGCTTTACCATCCGTGCTGAAAACAGGGTCGATGCATTTTAGTGCCGCAGGCTTTTCAATTAATTGCGCTCCGCCGCCTCTTTTTTGGTGGTAGAGGTGGAGTTTAATACTTCTACGACCTTTGGCGGCCACAATGTATTCTCCGTCGGTTGACCAATCGGCCGAAAAGTAATTCTGATTTTTATCTTCGGTAACCTGCCTTCTTTCTTTGCTGGCCAAATCCATCACCCAGACATTATCCGAGCCACTTTGGTCTGAAATAAAAACCAATGATTTTCCATCGGGACTGTAGCGGGGGTGCACATCATAAGGCATTCCTTGGCTGATAGCTTCGGCTTTACCGCCACTAATGGGCATGCGGTATAAATCACCGAGAATATCAAAAACTAGCTCCTTTCCATCGGGGCTCACATCTAGCGAAAGCCAGGTAGCCTCCTTGGTGATTTGTTTAAACTCACGCGCTGGCTCTAGCGGTAGTTCCTTTGTGGCTTTTTTGGTTTTACTGCTATCCGCTTCTGCAGATGCGTCCTGAGCGGAAATAGTGCCTATACTTAGGCCGAGGGCTAATATACTTAGCCAAGAGAGATGCTTCGTATTCATTCGAACTTTTGTTGGTCTATGTTGATGGAGAAAAATAAAATTTAGGGAATTAGAACCGCTAATTCGTCTACTTTACTGAGGTAATATTCTTGTAACTGACTGCAAATAGGACCTTTCTTGGCTTGACCAATAAGGCGGCCGTCTACCGATTTTACCCAGCTTAGCGCGCCCATGGTTCCGGTGGTAAACATCTCATTAGCGGTGTACATTTCGGCCATGCTGAGATCTTTTTCCAAACAAGAGAGGCCCAATTCTGCCGCCATTTCAATTACCCTTGCGCGGGTTAGGCCGGGTAAACAGCTATTAGCGAAGGGGGTGTAAAGTGCGCCCTTCTTTACCAAAAATATATTGGTGGCATTGGTTTCCGAAAGAAAGCCATCTTGGTCGAGCATTACGGCATCGTCCGCTTGCGCATGATTGGCTTCAATTTTGGCGAGTATATTGTTAAGAAGATTATTGTGGTGAATTTTAGAATCGAGGCTATAAGGTGGGTTTCTCCTTACGGAAGATGTGATAAGGTGGAGGCCATCTTCTCCGTAAACAAAGCCTTTGTATTCGGCCAGCACGATAAGGGTACAGCCGAAAGTATTTAAATCGGGGTTCATTCCCGAAGTGCTTTTCAGTCCGCGCGTAAGGGTGAGACGAATGTGTACCCCATCGCTCATACCGTTGGCTCTTAAGGTGCCGAAAATGGCATTGCGTACTTCTTCGCGGCTGGGAATATTTTTAAAGGCGAGGATATGCGCCGAATTTAAAAGGCGGTCGAGATGCTCTTCTAATTGATAGATTTTGCCCTCGTAAACGCGTAAGCCCTCCCACACGGCATCGCCCCCTTGCACGGCACTATCCAGCACCGAAACTTTTGCTTCAGCACGGGGCAAGAGGCCATTTACATAAACGAGAGTGTTTTCATTACGAGGATCGGGTAAGTTTAATTTACTCATAGGTAGGAAAGTATTTTTTGGTAATGGAGGCTTGCTTCTTGAGCCAAAGCCTGTAATGGGGGTGAGAGATTATATTTTTTTTCACTGTAGGAAGCAAAGCCCGTACTTTGGTGCACCTTGTGATACCAGTATTTCGCCCATGGTCCATCTTCTGCTCTTGCTTGAGCGGGCCATTTTAGCATAGAAGTCGAAAAGGGAATATTTAAAAAATCACAAAGTTTGGAGAGTTCCGCTTCAGGGTTTTTAAGAATAGCTTCCGACTGCAAAAGGTAGAAGGGGATTTCCGCTTGTTCTAGTTCCATTATGGCATTTAACTGTTCGGCATAACCGAGGTCAAAAAGTTGCGGTTCTTCCACTTGTTTGCTAAAACTCTCAATTACGGCTTGCGGGTCTCTGAAAAGGAAGACATGCTGCCATTCTTTCTTTTTCTCCCAATTTACCAAGGGCCAATGGTTGACCATGTTTTTAAGAAAGAGTTGCGATTGGGGCTTTTCTTTTTGTTGTAATTGTGCTAAAACCCCTTGCTCTGCTAAGGGCATGCTGCTTAAAACTTCGGCCCGAGAAGGTCGGTATAAGTGCGGATAGCGATTTAGGAAAACCCCAAAAAAGGGTTCGTCAACCACCTTGATATCCGGCCTTTGGGCAAAGGAATACATGAGGGCAGTGGACACATTGCGCGGTCCGCTCCATAAGGAGATATATTTCTTCAATAAAGCTTTTTTAAGGGGGTTCCGAAGGTAATCAGAAAAGCTAAATGTACAAGATGGGTTTTTTTTCAACGCGATAATGGTTTAATGATAAGGTATTTGCTTAATCCAAAAGGCGAGTTAGAACACAGATTTCTGCAGATTGAGCAGATGGTCACAGATTGGTTTTCGTTAACGTGGATGTTTGGATATTGAATAGCTGAGAGGTGGCGCATGACGGACGCATTTTTTAAATTTTTTCGGGTCATCCTTCTTCGCGTAATTCTGGTTTTGCGCATAAAAAAGAAACCATTTAATTGGTTTTGGTCTTTTAATCATTGCGCTCACTATCTCTCAGAATATCTCATCAGCAACATTTTAATTTACCACTGAAGGGTCTATCTTGCGGCGAAATTTTTTTGCTATGCTTCGTCTCCTTTTGATTTCTTTTTCATTCTTCTTGTTTAGTACCTCAGTAAAGGCGCAAACAAATTATCAATCTGCTCGTCCTACATGGACGATTAAACAAGCTTTTCCAGCCGAGAATAGCGACTGGCAAGTGGATGGCTTTCAGTGGTTACTTTACGATAGGCAAGTGAATTTTTCTACAGAAGAAAATTATTACCACTATGCTTTTAAACTCGAATCGCCAGAGGCGGTAAGTAGTTTGAGTAATATCGAGGTGAGTTATGATCCTTCGTACGAGCAATTGTTTTTTCATAAAATAATAGTGCACCGTGGTACGGAAGTTATTTCAGTTTTGGATCAACAAATCCCCAAAGAGATACGCAAAGAATCCAGCCGAGATAGACTGTTATATGACAGTACCTTATCGGTTATTTTCAATCTTAATGATGTTAGACCCGGAGATATATTAGAATATTCCTTCACCCGAAAGGGGGTAAATCCGCTTTTTAAAGGCCATTTTTTCACCAGTGAATATTTTGAAAAGCCGAGTGTCATCGGCCTTAGCCTCTTTCGCATCTTGGTCCCGACCAATAGGATGCCGCAGTATTTTCTGGCTAATAATGCGCCCTCACCCAAGCTAATTGGTACGGGAAATGTTACAGAAATGCGCTGGGTAATGGAGGAAACTAAGCGCTATGATTATTATCAAAATGAACCATCCTGGTACGATGGTCGCCAAAGCGTGGTGGTGAGTAATTACAATAGCTGGGAGAAACTAAATCAGAAACTTTTGCCCTGGTATACCATTCCCCGTGATGAGGCGGAATATTTGCGCAGTGTGGCTTTAGAAATGACAGCTGGAGACGAGAGCATGGCGGAGAAAATTACCCGTTTGAGTCGTTTCGTACAAGACGATGTGCGCTACCTCGGTTTCGAAAACGGAATAAATGCTTTTAAACCGCATTCGAGCGTAAAGGTATATGAAAGCCGCTATGGTGACTGTAAAGATAAGAGTCTATTATTGGTGGGGCTTTTAAATGGAATTGGGGTAGATGCCGCTCCTATGTTGGTGAACACAAATTTAAGGGGCAGCTTAAAAGAGCAAGAAGTTTCGCCCTTTTTCTTCAATCATTGCGTGGTAGTGCTTTCTTATAAAGGAGATACCGCTTTTGTGGATCCAACTATAAGCAATATGGGCAATCAGTTTTTAGAAGTTAGTTTTCCTACTTATGGAAAGGGGCTGATAATCGCTAAGGGAACTAAAAATCTTTATGAGATTAAGAAGGTTAATGAAGGGAAAATTGAAGTAAGCGAGGAGTTTACCGTTAGCGAACCCGGTGCCTCGCAACCAACCAAACTAGAAGTTACTAGCAGTTTTGAAGGGATAGAAGCAGATAATATGCGCGCCTACCTTTTAGGTAATAGTGTGGATGTTATTACCAAAGATTATGAAGAATACTACGCATTTACCTATCCTCATATAAAGAGCACCGGCCTTTTGAAGGTTGAAGATGATCGGGAGGCTAATATCATTCGCGTAAGGGAAGGCTACGAAATTGATAGTCTATGGGTTTTAAGCGAAGAGGAAACTTGGCGAGCTAGCTTTGTGAATACCCAGTTAAGAGGAGTGCTAAGTTATAGCGATGATAAAAGTCGCAGCGCGCCCTTGTATTTAGCCTACCCACAGCGTTATATTTATAACCGGATTTTAATATTACCCTCTCCCTGGGGTGTTACACCTAATACGGATTTGATTGAAGCGAGTGAGTACCGCTACAGTTATAATGAGAAAGCATTTGATAATAATCGCAAGGTGGTGGTGCGTCAGGTTTATGAAACCAAAACCAATGAGGTAGCGGCAGAGGATTACAACCGCTTCGTACGTGACCACGATAAAATGCTGGCGCAGATATCCTATGAACTCACTAAGCCCAAGAGTTTGAGTAGTTCGTTATTAAGATCTAAGGGTAAGGATAAAGAAGTCGCTGCTTTTAATGCCGATGAGATGAAAAATGGACTTTATCAAGTGATCTATATTTTAATCATGATTGCAGCAGCTTTTCTCTTCAACCTCTTGCTTTCTAAAAGACTGACAAAATTTGATCCCGCTCCAGAGTCTTGGGTGAAAACCGCGCGACAGTCCATCGGTGGGTGGTTACTTTTATTTACTATTATGCAGGTTGTAATGATAGTTGCTATTATTGCTCAGTTTATTAATTTTAGTAATGAGGCGGTAAGTTTTACGGGCTTGTTTAGTGAACAAACAAGTGGAGCCTTGGCTCTTACCGTTTTTAGCCAAAAATTATACCTTTTGCTGCTATTTATATTTTCGCTTCATGCTTTGATATATTTAATCAAACGCAGAACAAGCGCCTTAAAATTGTATAAAATTCAACTCTCGGTTTTAGCAATTATGCATGGGGCTTTCCTGTTGATAACACAATTCTTAACATCATCTTGGGAAACTAGCGCTTGGTTTATTTATACCATTCAAGCCGTCATTCTTGGCATTTGGTATTTCTACTTGTCCAACTCTGAGCGGGTTGCGGAAACCTTGGTGCTACGCCGGGATGGAGGTGTTATTTTAACGAAAGAAGAGCAGTTGCTCCAAGAACAGACGGAAGAAAGTAATGAGCCACATACGGAAGAGCGTGATGAAAGTGAAAACTTGAAAATATGACGCTTTTGTTTAAAGTGCCTTAGATTTAATAGTAGGTTCCACGCCCTTTGAGAAGAGCGGAAATCACCTTAAACTAGGCTCAGGTATCAAAGTACTTTCGCAGTCCAAACCTTTAGCATTTCTTAAGATTTGTTTAGTGCTTAGGCTTTAAATAGGTTCTAACTTGCGTGCTCTAAAATTAGCTAAAATGTCAAAACGTAAAACGCCCTTATCCCTTAAATTTCGCACTATCCACCGTTACCTTGGTTTCTTTTTGTCGGGTATTATGGCGGTTTACGCCCTCAGTGGAATTTTAATGGTTTTTAGAAATACTGATTTTTTAAAAAATGAAATCCTCATTGAAAAACAATTAGAGCCCAACTTAGCGGCGGAGCAATTAGGACCACTTTTACAATCAAAAATTAGAGGTGCTAAAGTAGAAGGGGATGTAATTAAATTTAATGGCGGTTTTTATAATACACGCAATGGTCAGGCCGAGATGCGAAAAATGGAGCTGCCCTTTTTACTCGATAAGATGGAGCATATGCACAAGGCTACCACCGACAGTCCACTTTATGTACTCAATATTTTCTTTGGCGTTTCTTTATTGTTTTTCGTGTTTTCCGCTTTTTGGATGTACAGTCCGGCCATGCCTATTTTTAAGAAGGGTATGTATTTCGCCTTGGCGGGCATTGTGTTAACCTTGGTGATGGTTTTTGTTTGATTGTAAGGCCGTTGATTCGGTTGGAAAGGATGCGGATGGAGGATTCTATCCTAATTCAGGAGGAAAGTAAATGCTAAGAGAAGGGGAATTCAATTGTTTCATAGCATCGCAGTTTATCGCGGTGCTTGTAGGTAGGAGCTCCAATGTAATTGCTTTTCAATTTAAAGGAGCTACGGCAGCTGCGCATTCTCGGTAGCATCCTATTAACCAGAGTTCGATGTAAAATCAGGAATCAGACCTATTATAAATAGTGGGTTTTAAGGAAACGCGAATTGAAGCGTTGATTGATTTGTCTGATAAACTTCCTATCGCTCGTCCCATCTGACCCCTTGCAAGGTGTATCAGCCATAAAACTTAAAGAAGCGCTTACACAGATGGATTCCTGCGATGAATCGGGTCTTTCGGTACAATCAAAAAACCCTTGCTAATCTATTGATTAACAAGGGTTTTAAATTTGTTCTAGTGACCTTGGAAGGATTAAGCAACTAACTATTTTACAGTTACTTACAAAGTTCATTTTTATTCTTGCGTAGTTTAATCTTGTGAATTATTCTGCTCCTCGATGAGTTTCTGAAGCTTTATAATAAAGTCTGGTAGCTTATCCTCATTTGCATCTGTATCGATCTCCAGCATTAGTCTAAAAGGCTTTCGCTTTTCTTTATTCTCTGGGCGTTTAATTGGCCCCTCATTTTGTGAGTCTTCCGCTTGTCCTCCAAAAAGCACATCGAGTGTTACGCCGTAAATCTTGGCTAGTTTAAGCCCCTTCTCAATATCAACCTTGATCTCCCCGCTCTCCATTTTACCATAGGTACTGTAATGAACGCCCATCATTTCAGCGATCTGCTGTTGGGTGTAGCCAAATTTCTTTCGGTACTCTAGGAGTTTGCTGATATCCACTTTCATAAGAATCCTGTACTGGTTGCTCTTGCAAATTTATCTTATTGATTGATAAGTTGTTAAGCGTAATAATCTTATAATAAGATTAAAACTCTTGCTTAATTGTGATTAATGCTCTTATTTAGCGGAACAATAACGGAACAAAAAAGACACCTTTCAAGTGCATAAATCTACACCTTTTTACAAGGAGGAACTCCTTTCAGAGCTGAAATCAAGACTGGGCCGCAAAGCTATCCCTAAAGTGGCTGAGAATTGCCGCTATTCGGACCGCTATGTCCGCGGCTGGTTTAAGAGCTTCAAACACAACGATATGGTGAAGAAAGCAGCGATGGAGCTCCTAACGGAACTTAAAAAAGAGGAAAGGCTGTCTTTGGAAACAGTCTCCGAATAACAGAGTCTAATCTAAAATCAATAATTATGGAAGTTCTAGACCGTAAAATTCCACCAGGCTTATCTGCCAATGAGCTTGAATTTCTTTGGGATTTTGAACAGGAAAGCCTTTTGGCCATTGTTGGTGGTCAACAAATGCTATTCTCCGAATTGCCTCAATCCGTGCTTAATAGGCTAACCTATTACATGGAAGAAGATGAGCCCGCCATGGACATTTTTGAGAAACTCGGACCGAAACAAACCATGGATCGGCTTTTCATCTATGTAAAATGCAAGTTTGGCGGATTCAGTTGGGAGCCTGATTTTAAAGACGGCATAACAAAAAAAGAATGCTGGAATTGCAAATGTAATGGCCAATGCATTTTGAAACCAATAACTAAGCAAGTTCTAGAAGTGCGCCACGGATGGCTTTCCGAGAGGGAGATCGATGTGATACGAACAATTTGCTCAAGACCCTACCCAATTAGCGAAGCTGCAGCTTACCAATTAAACATAACAATTTCTACGCTCAACAAGCACAAGAAATCAGTCTTCTCCAAAACCGGTATTCAATCAATTCAAGAACTAGCTGTTTGGGCGACTAAAATGGACCTATTATGAATAATTCTCCGTGGGTCCAGCTAAAGCAAGAAAACAACCAGTACTGTTTTCTCTATTTAAACTTAGGCACTAAAAACAAGCTTGTAAGACTACCAATTAAGCAGGCTCCTCAAGTATGTAAAAGGCTCATTATTGATGCAATTCGTCGCTACATAAAGCAGCGAAAGCATATTATCAATAGATATACGGATCGTAAAGATCAGAAAACACTTATTGCTTTAAATCATTTAGAATATGCTTTCATGGGGAGCATCAACCGGTGGTCCTACCAAGACCTGCCTCGAATTATTAAAAATTGGGAAAACGAGCTCCTGACAATTGCGCCCGGTGTAAACAGCAAGTTTTATAAATCCAATACTCAATTCTTACTGGATCTTTTAGCCTGGGCAAATCACGAATTAAAAGTTCATCATGACGCAGATTAAGGATAAACTCATTCAAGACCTAGCCTCGCGGGAATATATGCGCTTAGCCGCGGAATTAAATTCTTTGGTATTTGATCAGTCCTGGACGGATGACGAAAAGCGCACTATCAAAAAGTATCTACAGGAGCAGCAAGTCAAAACACAAACCCTGCGAAATTTTGAATTTAAAAATATGGTACCATGAAAGACTTCATTAATAAATATGACATTCAACTCATCGCCTTAATTGGTGCCCTGAGTGGCTTTCTTCTTCTTTTAGCTCTAATTGCTGGTTTAAAAGAAGCGCAAACTCTTTTCTCAGCCTTGGATAATCTATCCACTGGTTTTTAGTGTGCCTTTCCTAAGCTGGGGAGCTTAGGAAACTCATAGCCTTCCGCACAAGGCTTCTTTCATAAATAGTTGATTGGTTATAAAGTCTGGTGCGGCAGGCTTTTTTAATACAGGCCTAAATCTAATATGACTAAGCAAAAATTTAAGCAACTTCGAATTGACGAAGAAGCTGAAAAAATCACTGCACGACAAGCGATGATTAAATCCAACAGCAACCCCATTAAACCCAGCGAATCTGGTGATAAACCAAGCACCAAGCAATCATGGGACTGATCAAACAATCATTTATTGAAAGTATCTACGAACAAGTAGATATTGTGGAGGTAGTCGCTAGTCAATGCTCTGATCTAAAAAAGAGGGGGAAAACTTGGTTCTGCAATTCGCCTTTTACCAATGAAAAGACGCCGAGCTTCGCGGTTGACTCTGTTAAGCAACGATTCAAATGTTTCAGCTCTGGCAAAGGTGGCAACGCAGTTACGTTTATTATGGAAACCAAAGGGAAAACCTTCCCGGAAGCAATCCACTGGCTAGCCGAATTTAAGAACCTGCAGGTAGAGTATGAGAATGCCGAGTGGGCAAAAAAGGCACTAGAAACAAAAAATAAGAAGGAGCAGCTGCGCCCTCTTTTAAAAGCATCCTTAAGCAAGTATCAAGCAGCGCTGTGGGAATTACCCCAAGATCATCCTGCCCAGCTAGAGCTGGAGAAACGCGGTTATAATTTGGAGATAGCTAAAGATTGGGGACTAGGCTTCGCACCAGGGAAAGATTTCATTTATTCCAAAATCGCTGAGATAGGCCAAACCAAGGAAGCGAGAGAAATAGGTCTAATTGGAGATAGTCAAGACAAATATTGGAATCGCTTGATTTATCCAATTCGCGATAAAAATGAGCTTCTGGTAGGTTTCGCTGGACGCGACCTAAGTGGTCGTTCAAAATCTGCTAAATGGATTAATCCCGTTGATAGCATTCTTTACAATAAAGAAAAGCTACTCTACGGATTAGACCGGGCTGCTAAATCGATAAACGCAAAAAATGAGGCCTACCTAGTGGAAGGCTACAATGATGTTATTGCTTGGCATCGTCATGGGGTTGATAATACGGTGGCTTCTTCAGGTACCGCAATTTCAGATTTTCAAATTAATCTATTGCGAAAGCTCACTACGAGAGTTTGCTTTACCATGGACGGTGATTCAGCTGGACAGAAATCAGCTCTTGAACATATTCCCGCTTTTATTAAAGCAGGGTTTAGTACCTCGGTTATTTTACTCCCTTTCTGCGACCCTGATGAATTTGTGAGAGAGTATGCCCGATCCATTGAAAAATATGGCTTGCCAGAGATGTTTGCCGAACCAGGGGTTAAAAAGAACGGCTTTCAGTTCTTGATGGAATATGAGCTAAGCAATAGCTCTGATCTTGCTGCGAAAGCCAAAGCTATTCATCGCCTTTGCCAAGTGATAAGCACCGAGCAGGACAATATAATGAAGGAGATCTACACCGAATGGCTTGCCAAAGAAAGCGGTCGTAAGCTCCCGACCATTACTCGTCTGCTGAAAGAGATTGAAACTGAAGCCCAAATTGCCGAAAATGTAAGCAGTGCTAATAATGATGTTTATGAGCTGCCAAAAGAATTGGAAGGCAAAGTACATTTAAAAGATATTACTAAAGACATTGAGAAATACGGGATCTTCCAAGCAGGCAATCGTATTTGGGTAAAGCGCGGATCAGACACGCCTTATTCCTTTCAGTGGATAGCGAATTTTAGCATTGAAATCATTCAGCACATGAATGATGAAAAATTCCCAATGAAACTACTGCGAATCACCAACGTATTTAATAAAGAGAAGATCTTCGACACTCAAAGTGAAAACCTTATGACCCCTATGAGTTTTTCCAATGTGGTGGCTGGCCATGGAAACTTCCTTTATAAAGGAGGACGCCAGGAACATCTTCAGCTACTGCAGATGCTTTTTGATAAAATGGGCGATGGTGAGAAAATCGATGTACTCGGATGGCAAAAGGCGGGCTTCTTTGTCTTCAATAATAGAGTGGTCTTCCCTGATAAACCCACCAAGGATATTGATGAAAATGGCGTTTTTAAAGTACAGGAGGATAATCGCGAAATCTCCTATTATGTACCCAGTGCCAACCGCGTTTATAAAAACAACCCTTATAAATACGAAGCTCAAAAGAAGGTGCGCGTGATTGGCGATTCGTCGCTGACTTTTACCAGCTACGCTTCAAAAATGATGTTAGTACATCGAGATCATGCCATTACCGGATTGCTTTTCACCGTGGTCAGCATGTTTCAGGATATAGTGGTCAATCAGCTTGGGAACTTTCCCATGGTCTTCCTTTATGGGCCGCCCAGTACAGGTAAAGATCAGCTGATAGAATGCTGCCAATCCTTTTACGGTTTGCCGCAAACGGCGATAAACCTCGAGGGAGGGGCCAGTACTGCCAAAGCTCAATTGCGCGAATTGGCTCAATTCTGCAATCTTATTACGCATCTATCCGAATACAAGCGAGGCGACGCCAAGCTTGATGGTATGCTAAAAGGAATGTGGGATAGACGAGGCTACAAGCGTGGAACGATTGATAGCCATGTAGGGAGCGAAAGTATTCCCGTGCTCAGTTCTGTTTTCCTTACGGGAAACGATTACCCCGATCAAGATGCGCTAATTACCCGGCTTATTTGGGAAGAAATGAGCAAGACGGATTTTGATGTAAAAGAAATGAAGGACTATGAAGACCTGAAGGATATGTACAAAGCAGGCGTTAGTCACCTCACGGTTGACATTATGAAGCATCGATTGCATTTCGAAGATTCCTTTAAAAGCACCTATAGCCGAGTAAGTAAGGAACTGAAAAACGAGCTGGCCATGGCGGCCACCCATAGCCGGATTATTAGCAACCTCGCCGTGCTTGGTGCTACTTATGAGTTAATGAAAGATCATTTGATGTTTCCCTTTGGCTGGACCCAAATTGTGAATCATTTCAGATCCATAGTAGATAAGCAGGTTCGCAAACTCAACTCTGCCAGTATTCATAACAAGTGGTGGGATTGCTTCTTAGCTGTATGCCGCACCAATCAACAGCCGCTGCGCTTAGGTCTTGATTTTAATATTGTAGATAATCGCTTGTACTTCAATTGGACCAACACGTATAACCGTGTGGCTCCACAATGGTATAAGCAATACTATGAAACCGCTCCCAGCAAGGGAAAGATCAGCGACATGATAAACGAAGACCGCGACCTTGCTTTAGAGAAACATAACGCCCACCGCTTTGATGGTGGTAAAAATGGCCACCGCACCAGCGCCTGGAGCATTGACCTTAAAGCTACTGGCATCATGGACGAATTAATAGAAACCATGGACTGGCAGCGATCACAAAACCTAGATAAGCCCGAGCTACCCAATTCCCCTGCCACCCCATTTGCAAAAAATGACCCGAAGCAAGATGATCTCCCTTTCTAAAAATCCCCTGCCACCCCAAGTTTTTTTTTGTCTCGAAAAGGGAGGAAAATTTTCAAAACAGCGATTTCACTTTCTGACATCTCTGACAACTTATTAAAATGTTGATAATGAGTAATATAATGTTAATAATGCTGCAAAATAGTTGTCAGAAAGTGTCAGAGAGTGTCAGAAAGAGGTTTGAGTTTCTGACACCTTCTGACACCTTTTACAGGTTTTTTAGCTGTTTTAAGGACTTAAGTAATTGGTTTTCAGTCTTGTCAGAAGTGTCAGAGATGTCAGAGTCCAAAACAAGCCCCTCAATATTTTTTCACCTAAACAAGAAGACATGGAAAGCCTAGAAGTTGACTTCAAACTAAAACTAAAACAAGCCGATCGCGAATACTTCCTTAATGGAAGTTCCATTATTTGGGGCACTATCTTTTATATCCGCTCCGCGCGCACTGGTGAGTTTGAAGGTCCTTATGCCTTGGATGAAGATCACCTAGATTGCATGAAGGAATGGCTGGAAGCGAAGATGGTTTGGGTGAAGGCCGATTAATTTGATAATTACTGTCCTATAAATACCTCTTTTCTCCCTGCATATTCGTTGCATGGTAAACCTTGGACAAGCAGCCGCAATTCTATATGGTACTTCTGCTCCTGGCAACACAAATGTGATTTGGGCTAGGACAAGTACCAATGATCCCAATACTTGGGCAATCTTAGGTTTTTACCAATACCTAGCAGGCAACTGGTCTTTAATCACTACTACCCATTACGGCAATAACGCCCCTGCTGACAGTTCTAAAGTTTGGTTAGATACCAACTTTAATCCGCCCATTATCAAAACCTATAATGGGGCTTCGTGGCTTGAGATCAATAAGCTGCGTAGTTCTCCCAAAGTTAGTGACTTTACCATAAGCGCAAACGAAAACAATGCTTTCGTAAATGTCAATTCTAGCAATGACATCAATATCACAATTGAGGATCCTGCCTTAGATGAATTCGCTTGTACAATTAGTCGTCTGGGCGAAGGGGCCGTGACCCTCATTCCTGTCGATGGAGTTTTACTCAATGGTATTAATGGCGCCTTAACCATAGTTAGCCAATGGCGTAGTGTGATGATCCGCAAGCTGGCAGAAAACGAATTTTTAGTAGAAGGAAATATTTAGCTATGAATATCAATCAAGTAATATTTGAAATTGCCCAGACGGATATCCCCAGTTTCACTGCCGGGAAGTACCTGAGTAAATGGAAGCATGGATTTAAGGTAAAGGCCACTGCAGCTGGTAACTTAAGCGTGCGTTATGCCGGTGATTCCAAAGAAACTTACCGCGTGCTTTCTGTTCCTGGTACAAACACTTGGGACTTACCCGATCGCATTATTGAAATTAGAGATCATGCTGATACTACGCTGAATTTAGCCAATGTCTTGGTAGGAACTGGTTTTAGCGATTAGTGGGTTTAGTGGCTAACATAGCAGCTCCAGGAATTTCAGGTACCACCAATACCCACGAACCTTTAACGCGGATAATTGCTGCGGCTGGCACGCGTAAAGGTGGCAAATTGTTAAGCTGGACTTGTTTAAATAACCTGGTTTTAAATAATACCCCATGAGTTTATTCTTTACCATAGGATCCGCATGTATTGGTGTACAAGGTTTTGATGCTTTAACGCGCCAAATAGCCGCCGCTGCTATTGCTGCTGGCGGTACAGCTCTTTCTGTGCAATGCTTAGCTAAATTAGTTAAAGACAATAGTGATGAAGGACAAACTGCTAAGACCTTCACTATTAAAGCCGCCGCTGAAACTGCTGGCGGCACATCGCTTAACACTTCCTGTTTATACACCCTTGTAAAAAATAATTGGCAATGAGTTTCGGACCATTTACTACCCATTTAATTCCTTTTACCAAAAATGGCAAACTCCAGTTTTGGAATGATATTACCAAAGAAATAATTGAGGCCGATTTTAGTCGGCCTAACATTGGAGGGACAAGTGGGGCAACTGTTTTTAGAAATGGTGAATTGGTTGAGCTAGATGAGAATGAACCAGACTGGGATGACTCAGATGGATGTCCAGTTATTAAAATGAGACCGCAAGCTCAAAACTTAGAGGACAACGCCGGTGACCCTGCAAATTGGTATAACAATAGTGTAACACCTTCAAATGAGGGAGCATTTGAATTATTCCCAAGCTATTATTGGGGTAAGTATACCCAAATTTCAGCAGGTGATAATGTAGGACTACTTTATAGTCTATTTAGCGGCGGTGAAAATTGGGTTATTAGTTTTTTTGTAAAAATTTCGGAATCTAATGACTATATCGCAATTCGAGAAACAGGTGCAGGTGTTGGAGTTATTCAATTATCAACCGAAACTGTTCCGACATCTGGTGGAGGAGTTTCTTCAGTTAAAAAAATTGATACGATAGACAACGACATCAAGCTAGTTATTGTAAAAGGAACAAGTCAAGTCGGTGGAAATTTATTTTTAACACTTTGCTCTTCCAATGGTAGTTCAGGAGTTAACGATGGAACTTCATTTCAGTTAACAGGCCTTCAGTTAATTGAAGGAAATGAATATACCGGACACATACCTACTTATGGTAGTTCAGTCACTCGTTCTACAAATCAATTTTTGTTAGGTGACTTAATAAGTAAAGAAGTTATTGGCAGAAATGAGGGCACTATAGCAGTTAAGTATAATACTACTCTCATGCCAAGATTGAACTCTCAAGTCTATTTAATTTTTGGCGATACCACAAATGGATTCGCCCTTGGCAATTCAACCATTTCTGGGGATATAGCTATCAGAACTTATGTAGATGGCATATTTACCCAAGAGTTTAGACCAGGCGGAGAGTCAGTAATATTATTTACTTATCAAAACGGAAATTATAAAGTATTTGTGAACGAAAATGAAAACCCAGAAATAAGTGGCTCAGCAAATTTCACTCTAAATACCCCCAGCTTATCAATAAATGGGACTTCAATTGATTTTTTTATAAAGGCTTTAGTCTTTGCACCAGTCGCATTAAACGAAGCTCAATCAATAGCAGCTTTAAACTCTCTAAAATGACCTACACCAAACTAACCCTTAAAGGCTCCCTTGCCATGGTTTTAGCTGATATCAAATCCATACAACACAATGGCTCCTCAATCTACCCTAATTACCCAGAAGACTACGAGCAAATGGGTACTTCTGTTCACGATCGCTTCATCGTAACCCCACCCCGTCAAGAAGTACTTAACCCAGCTACCTACAACGGAGCAGGCGAAGAAACCACCCCTGCAGTAATGGGCGAATTCATTTCTAAACTGGTACTTCCTGCAGGCTATGATACCAGTCACTTTAGCACCAAAGTCTAAACCATGAAAGCCGAATCCCTAACCATAATCCGTTTCGCAGCCGAAACCAAGCAAACCCTTGGCGCGGGCGTAATGCTCAGCGCTCAGCTCGACAATCTCCTTGAGTTTAAAACCGTGGAATTGCCTTGGAAGGACAATGAGAAATACGTTAGTTGCATTCCTCCAGGCACATATACCGCAATTAAGCATATCTCGCCTAAGTTCGGGCCATGCTTATGGATTCAAAATGTACCTGGGCGCAGTGAGATATTAATTCACCCAGCTAATTATTGGCACGACTTACTCGGCTGCATCGCCCCAGGTGAAGATCATAAACATATTGATGCCGATGGTAGCCTCGATGTAAACAAAAGCCGCTTGATGATGGAACAAATTCTGGCTTTCGTGGAAGTGAAAATTATCGTCGAAATATTAGATAGAACCAATAATGCCCAAACAAATCCTTAACATCTTAAATGCCGACGACAATGTAGATTTCTTTATGAAATTCGTGCTTTGGTTCTTCGCTATTCTGGTACCCCTTTATGATGTAGCGGGGGCACTTATTATTCTCATCATCATCGATTTGATTACAGGGATTATTGCCAGCATTAAAAAGAGCGCACCCTTCCAGTGGTCCAAAATTTTTAACACCTTCAATAAACTCATCATCTATTGCCTAATCCTTTTGGCGGCTTGGGTAATAGAAAGCAAAATCATTCCTTCCATTCCCTTTATGCGCTTGGTGGCGGGCTTCTTGGCCCTGACCGAATTACGCTCGATACTGGAGAACTTTAAAGACATTTTTGGCATCGATGCTTGGGACTATATCCGGGCAGCAATTAAACGCCAAAATGTGCAGGAAATCTCTAAAAAGAATTAGCTATGAAATACCTTTCCTGCTTACTTATTTGTCTGGCTTTTACAAGCTGTAAAACTCCCAAAAGTGTTACCACCTCCAGCGAAACTTTTCGCTTTCTAGAGCGCCAAATACGTGATACGACTCTGCCGGGCTTTACTGTGCAAACCGAACTTTCTTTGCCTGAATTCCTCGAGCGCAGAATATACGACACCCTAAAGATCACAGACCCGCGCACCAAGGGAGAGCTCCGCCTTTGGAAGAATAAATACGGCGAACTGGTAGCCGAATGCAACAGCCAAGACCAAACTATTACCAAGCTGCAGGAAACGATTAAGGATATCCAATCCCGCGAAAGCGAAACCTTAATATCAGTAGATCCTCGTAATTGGTGGCAAAAACTAATGGATCTTATTCCCTGGTATGCTTACTTACTAATTGGCTTTATTTCAGGTATAATCTTGCGCATTCGCTTGTTTTAAATTGTTGAAAATGTGAGGATAAAAGACTCTTATAGTGAATAAGTAAACGCTTAAAAGGCAAGTAGATTAATTATCTTGCGTTTAAGGTGTTCGCTAAATATTTTTAAACATTAACTATGAGTAACAGAGTAATTCTGCAAATCCCTATTCCTGCCCATCTCATGAACTTTATGCAGCATGAGCTCAAAGCCCAAAGCAGCGAAATTAAAATTCAGGCGAACAGTACCCTTGGCGTTTTTCTAATGGGGGTAATTGAAGTTTCTAATAAACCCATGCCCAAGCCTGCAGACAACAGCTTTTTTGAAATTGCCGTTCCGGCGCAAGATCGCCTCGGCAAAAGCTACGATGGTCGCAACAAATGGCTGATTGTTTCGACCACCAACATCAAGCGTTTTCACCAGCTTATCGAAACCCTTATGTATCGCGAACTCTTCTCACGCTTGGATCTTATCTGCGCACGCGGTGAAGCCCAACGCAAAGGGGGTAAAATGACCACCGAAATTGAGCGCTTCATTGCAAAATACAGCGACGATCGTGCGGTTCTGTCGCTCGATGCCCTGCGAAAAGCCTATTACCGCTACCGAAAAAGCGGCCAATCCCAGTTGCGACGCATGATTTAAAAACTTTGTGAACTTCAGTCCGATTATATGAGCACTTTTCAAAACCCTGCCGAGGCCCTAGTGGGTGGCATTGACTCTATTCAATGTATTCCCATTATTGGCATCGCATCCTTCCCCGAAACTTCTAACTTGCAGGTGGCCGAAATGGAAATTTCATTTCAACCCAATTATGCCTGGCTAGATCTTCCCCTTATTGAAGAAAGTGCTTTATATGAAGAGACCGAATCGGAAACCGAACATGGCGCACTTTACCAAAAAGATTTAAACGGCCTCTTGCCTGCAGACCTGCTCGCTAACCGGCAAGCCTTGCTTAAGCTTCGGCATTTAGATCTCCTGGTTAAATACCGCGATCACTTGGGTAATCACAAATTACTCAACGACCCCAGTGAGCCGCTCCGCCTTTCGGTTTCTTTTAAAACGGAAAGCTATGGAGGCCAATTAGGCTTCACCCTCAATTTCAGTGGACAACACACCCAGCCCAGCCACTTTTTAAGTTTACCCAGCTTACCCCAGTTTAGCATCAATGCGCTTGGTCAACTCATCTACGCAGGTGACTTAAGCGAAAGTTTTGCGGTTAATGCAGATGGGCAAATAATAGCATCGAATGGCCAAAATGCCCGCTATTCCTTAGATTCTAAAGGGCGGATAGTCTTCTCCTAGTCCTATAATTGCCTTTATAGTAGCGCCATTATTGCGTAGGGAAATTTTACCCTTCGCTAATGGAACGCACAATTTTACTTTACGATAGGTTCGGCCAAAACTGGTGGGACGATTCTGGCATAACCGCTAAAGGCTTTCGCCAAGATCTGAAAGAAGCCAATGATGACCCCGAATGTACTAGCATTTTATTAGCAATTAACTCTCCTGGTGGAAGCATCAGCGAGGGCATTGCTATTTATAATGCCATCCTTAGCCAAAATGCAGATGCCGAGGCTAAGCCCATTAACACCCGTAATGATGGTATTGCCTACAGCATGGGCGCTATTGTTCTTATGGCTGGCAAAAAGGTTTCGGCCCACGAAAACACCACTACAATGTTGCATTGCTGCAGCGGCGGTGCCTGGGGAAATGTAAAGGAAATTGAGGGCAGCCTCAATATGATGCGTGCCGTAGACAAAGGCCTTTCCAAAAGCATTGCGGCCAAAACGGGTAAAACCCTCGAGGCCGTGCAAAGCGAGATCATGAATTACGATGATCACTTTTATACTTCCGACGAAGCCAAGGATCTTGGTCTTATCGATGAAGTTATTGCCGAACGTTCTGAAATAGCCGCTCAATACGAAGGCCTTTCTTACCAGGAAGTAATGGCGCTTTTCCAAAAAAAGCCTGACGCGCAAGCGAGCTTCCTCAAACAACTGCAAAACACCCTTAAAAATAGTTTCGAATCTTTTAAACCTAAACCTGCTAAATCTACCCCAACCCAAAATCAGGAAGAGCCTATGAAAATCTCAAACAAATTAACCGCCTTATTAGCGGTTTTCGGTCTTAGTGCTTCCGCAGATGCAGAGCAAGACCACCAACCTACTACCGAGCAGCTGCAGGCTCTTAATGATCAGCTGCAGGCCGCAGCCGACCAAGAAGAGGAGCTCGCCAATCTTAAAGATCAGGTGAGTACCCGCGATCAGTCTATTACGGATCTGGAAGCCAAAATTGCCAAGCTTGAAAAAGGCAGTGGCGCCAATCCTAAATCGGGAGCCTCGGACGATACCACCAGCGATGGCGGTGAAAGCGAAGTTGTAACCTCTGAAGCAGATGCCCAGCTTAAGGCGATGCGCGAGGAATTAGGTATTGAATCTTAACCCCCAAAAACTAGAAATGAAAAAGATTTTTCTTTTAGTCTTAGCGCTCAGTTCAGCGCTTATTGGCTTCGCCTCTAGCCACAGCTCGGAAGGGCTAATAGTAGCGATGGCCACCCCTGTTACTGATGTAGAAGCTATTGCAAAATGGGCAGGGCAGTACGACCGTAAGTTTATGATGCAGATGCTTAACGGCCTCGACATCTTTAGCGACCTTACGGTAGATCGAAATGTAAGCCGCCACGGTAAATTACTACCTAAATTCACCGCCAAGTCAGGCATGCGTCCTCTCGATTTAGACGTAGAAACCAACGGTCGTAAAGAGAGAACCTTAAGTGGTCGCAAACTTCACGTGGAGGATTGCATGAAGCTCTTTAAAATTGTTCCGGAAGAATTAATTGAATCTTTCTTGGCCGACATGGTCGCTCCAGGTGCGGTGCAAATTCCTTTTGCACAATGGTTCTGGGCGCGTGAAATGGAAAAGCTGAGTAGTGAGATTAACGATAATTTTTACCACAGCGAATTCCACGCAGATGCCCCAGACTTTAATGCGGCCAGCACTTACTCTGCAGGAGACTATGTGAAGTTTACCGACAGCAACTTTTACAAATGCCTTAGCAATACCAATGCAGGGGAGTCCCCAACTTCGCATGTAGCTAAATGGGAAGAAGCCAATGGCTTTGTTTGTTTTGATGGTCCGGCCAAGATATTTGCCGATGAAATTACGGCAGGGAATATCAGCCCCATTGCTACGGGTGCCATTACCAATACCAATGCCCTGGACAAAATGGAGCTGATGTACCAAAACATGACTTCCGCTCACCGTAAAAAAGGCGGTGCCTTTCTGGTAAGCGAAGACACTTTTTGGAACTATGTAAAACACGAGCAGGACGTTTTTGGTGCCACCAATACTTCCAGCAGTGGCGATGGCCGTAAATACATTTATGGCTCTAATAAGAAATGGGAAATTGTACCTACTACTTGGCAAGATAACAGCAGCCGGGTAATTGTAGATGTGCAGCGTGCCAACTTACGCGTAGGAACTACCATTATTGGTAAAGGCGGACCTACCATTGGTAAAATTGTGCCTACCGTGCACGGCTATCTTACTTCGGCCAAATGGTTACTCGGTTTTGAAATCGCTGATTTGGAACCGCTTTACTTAAACGACCAACCCTAATTAATTTGAAACCGGAGAATAGCCCGAAATGTCCCCGCCTCTTCTGGCGGGGCTTTTCTAAAAACTAAAGGCATGACGAAAACAGAATTACAAAAATTGACCAAAGACGAGCTCGTAGAACTCGTTTTAAAGGGCAATAAGGAATCGGAGGAGCTTTTGGCTACTCTAGATGATATGGACGCTACTATCGATCAGCTGAATCAGCAAAAGAACGATGAGAAGAAAGGCATTTTAGCCTTAGACCACAAGAAGAAACGCTACATAGTGGTTACGCCTTCTTTCCGCTTTAAAAACCAAAAGCTTGGCTTTGGTGATCTCAAGCGTGATGAGGCTCTGGTAGAAGCCATCTTAAAGTTAGATGGACAAAATATTTTGAAACTCGAAAAGCAATAGCATGGCAGATTATACCGATGTTTTGGCACCCGCCAAAGACAACCCTGGAGGCACTAAACTGGCCTTTTTCTTTGCGCCTTTAAGCACTTTCGACGCCATCCAAAAGGAAGGGGGCATTGCCGCCGCTAATTTGGAAGATGTGGCCGTAATTGCTACCGACCACACTTTTAAAACGGGTGGCCGTTTTTACAAAGTGGAGCTGGAGTTGAATAAAAACGAATTGAACAGCGAGTACCAGGGCGCCGTGCGTGGCAATGCCGATAAATTCACTTTTACCGGTCTTATCCCCAACCTATCGCCTGCGCAAGAAGGACTTTTGCGCAAAGCCCGCGCTGAAAAGCACATTGTTTTAATTCCGCTGCCTGATGGCCAAGTAGTGCAATTAGGGGAGGAAGATAATGGCGCCATGATTACCAGTGCTTTTGGCACCGGTAGCCAAGAAGGTGGCGAACGTGGTAACACGGTTACGATCTCCGCTATCCATTACAAAAAACTGTACACCGGAAACATTCCTTTAGTAGCGGCAATTTAATTTGGATAAGTTGAGCCCCCATATTAGCAAGCATTACAGCCTAATTGGTATTAAGCCTGGTGTGCTTATTTTTAAGGGTGAAAAGCTCGACTTCCGCACTATTAGCAAAGAACGGGCAGATCGCGCTTATGCAGCAGGCTGCTCCTACTTGCGTAAGAAGCGAAAACCGAAAGAGAATTAAACGTTTAAACACTTAGCCTGACCCATTGGTCGGGCTTTTTTGTTTTAGCTTGGCTTGTAATCTTAAAACCCCATGCTATGAGCAGCACTAAATTGGAACGACTTAAAGCCCTACATAAACGCTTAGTAAGCTATATAGACCATGAAAATGAATTTTACCATGTTGTCACGCTGCTCGAAGAGGAGTATGCCACTGAAAATGGCATTGAAGGAGAAGGCGATTACAATAAAAATTTAGCCCAAGTATTGAAGATCCAAGCTAATGACTACCTGCAGTATATTACCTCGGGCCAAGAAAAAAGGAGCGGCTACTTTTATAGGGAATTTGTGAACCACTTTAAAAGGTGTGTCTGGGATGAGATCAATCGTTTAAGAGATTGAATTCATTACATTTGATTTTTACTGATCAATCAAAATAAATGAGTGATAAGACACCAGATGTAGATAAAATTAAAAAGATTGTTTTAGTTGGAAATGGTTTTGATCTAGCACATGGTTATAAGCTTAGGTTCCGTGACTTCATCTACCACTTGCTTAACAAGATTATTGACGACGTATTATATAATCAGTATTATCAATCTCCTTTTTTAACCCTGCAATCGCATAATAGTCTTGATAACATCGATGCATATGATAAGTTTAAAGAAGAACCTCTTAAGAGACTCGCTGAAGTCAATAAAGATCAGCTACTTTCAGTATTTGACAAAGGAGACCTATTTAAAGCACTTTCAGAACAGATAAATGTTGAGAACTGGATTGACTTGGAAGACATTTATTTCAAACAATTGTACCAAATTGTCTCTAGCAACTTATCAGAAAAAGGCATTAAGGCTTCCATAAAGGAATTAAACTCTGAAATGGAGTATTTAAGAGCTGAATTGCAAGAGTATATCAAAAGTGAGATGCACGAAATTACAAGAGGAAGTGGCAACGACGTCTATAGACAATTAACTGACTACATCAATAAAAACGACGGTTTCATAAGTGATAATATACCTGATAGCATTAGACCTGAAAATTACATGTTCATAAATTTCAACTATACATATTTACTTAGACAGTACTATGAGTCGATGTCGTATGAATGGGTCGAAAAAAGCTCTTTTTATAATATTCATGGAGTTTTAGATGGGGATGACAAGGAAAATGGTCAGAAAATGATTTTCGGTTATGGTGATGAAAAAAACAAGAGCTACATTGAGTTTGAGGAACGAAAAGCACCAAAAGAAGCTTATCAGTTAATCAAATCTTATAAGTACCTCGAAGCACGGACCTACCAGAAAATTACTCGGGAATTAAAGGAAAAACCATTTCAAGTTATTCTAATGGGCCACTCATGTGGGGATAGTGATAGAACTTTTTTAAGGACTCTCTTCAATCATGAAAATTGCCGTTCCATTAAAATATATTATTACAAAAACCCCGAAACTGGGACAGACGACTATTTTGATAAGAGTTTAGCAATAAGTATGTGCTTTGATGATAAAGAAAAATTCAGAGAAAGGGTATTGAATAAAAAAGATTGTGAACCTATGAGCCAAGTCTTAGACTTTGCTGCAAAAAACCAAAAAACCCCGATCACTTGACCGGGGTTTTTCATTTCTACTTCTTATTAGCATCTACCGCTAGGGATACGACCAGGTTAATAATGCTGGCCATGGTACGTGGTGTTTCGCTTTCGTCCAGATCTAAATCGGGACAGCGCACGGCATAGTCTATTAAAAGAGTAGCACAGTTCTGTAGCGCCTCACCATCTTGTAAGCTAGCTAAGTGCTGTATGGTGTTGACTGAGGGGTCCAGATCATGGAGCTGCTCCAATATTTGGGCTTTGTGATAATCGCCTTGCTGGCTTTGGGTGTAATAGCGCATAAAAGCCTCGAGGGCATTATCGCTAGGGGCTTTAAAATTGGCCGTGGCCTCTTTTACCACCGCGCGCATTTGCTGGCGCAGTTCTTTGGGACTCATAGATTTCGTCCCTTCTTTTTCTTTACTTCCGTTAAGCATTATGGAAAGTTTAAAGGTTAAAAAAGGTCCAGGGTGTGCTTAACGGAATCGGCGAACCGAAATCGCGGATAGCCTTCAATGTATAACTACCCCACCCTGGGTTATTTTAAATGCGATTGAGTTTTTGGAATATCGCGATTCCGTTAAGCACGGCTAAAATACAAAGGATGGGATATAAGTTGTTAAGCGCTAAAATCTTGTTTAGCAAATTTATTGTGCGTTTTAATCTCGTGTATAGAATATTTGTGCAATATTTGCACAGTCAAAACGCCCGAAGCACAATCTTTATAGAAAGCCCTCCTTCCATCTCACTGGCGTTTGACACGAAGGGGGGCTTTTTTAATAGTAAAATTCTTATTGGAGAGCTATTGACTTAAACTAAATTCGCAAAATGAACGCCCAAGAAAAAATCAAAAACACCGGAGCCACCTTTACACCAAGAAAACTGGCTAGTTTTTTAGCTGATGAAATATTGAAGCATGTAAATATTGACAACTTTCTTAATGTGCTTGACCCTTCATGTGGCGATGGAGAGCTTCTAATAGCAATGAAAAGTGCGATCGAAAGTAGAAAAGGGAAATTTGCATTAACTGGCTTTGACACAAGTTTTGAATACCTTGAAAGTGCACGTTTAAGACTTAAAGAAGAGGGTTATTATCAACCTAATTTAATCCAAAATGATTTTCTGGAGGTAATTGATATTAATTCAGATCAAGTAAGATTGAATCTTGTCAAGGAATATGAACCTAGCTTAATCAACAATTCCGCTGATGTAATCATTGCTAATCCACCTTATGTTAGGACTCAGATTTTAGGGAGCGAAAAAGCTCAATACTTAGCTAATAAATTCAACCTTAAAGGCAGAGTTGATCTTTACTATCCTTTTTTAATAGCAATGACAGAGGCATTAAAGACAGGAGGCATAATCGGTGTAATTACTTCTAATAAATACTTCTCAACAAAAGGAGGGGAAAGCATCCGCAGATACTTGGCCGATAATTATGAAATACTTGAAGTTTTTGACCTAGGTGACACAAAGCTTTTCAGTGCAGCTGTATTACCTGCTATTCTTATTGGCAGAAAAAAGTCCCAAAAAGAACGCCAAATTTCTGAAACTAGGTTTACTAAAGTTTATGAAGATTTTAATGAATATAAAGGTTCGGTTGTAAAGGCATCTACTATTTATGAGATTTTAAAACTTAGTTCATCCGGATACTTTCAAACAAATGATAAAACATATAAAGTAACACAAGGTATCCTAAAGAGCGGAAACGGCAATAGTGCCGCTTGGCAAATGCTAAATGAACAGGAAGCTGTTTGGTGCCAAACGATAAAGCAAAATTCAAAAAACCAAATAAAAGATTTCTTTAAGGTTAGAGTAGGAATAAAAACAACGGCGGATAAAGTTTTCATAAGCGAAAATTGGGATGAGCTAGGTGAAAACAAACCTGAAGAATCGCTTTTAAAAGACCTTATTTCTCAAGAAAACATTGACAGATGGAATGTTAATCAAAGTGTTAAGCTGAAGGTCCTATACACTCATTTTGTCGAAGATGGTAAAAAGAAGACTATCCAGCTTAATCAGTACCCTAAAGCCGAACAGTACTTTCTAAGTCACCAAGAAAGACTTCAAGGCCGCACATATGTTATAGAAGCTGGAAGAGAATGGTTTGAAATATGGGTTCCTCAAAATCCTGACTTCTGGTACAAACCAAAATTGGTATTTCCAGACATCAGCTTAAAACCTCGGTTTTATTTTGATGAAAAATCTAAAATCGTTAATGGTAATTGCTACTGGATTTTAGCAGAAAACGAGAATGATGTTGACAAACTTTTACTAATCCAAGGTATAGCCAATTCTAATTTAATGACTAAATATCATGATCTGAATTTTAGCAATAAACTATATGCTGGTAGAAGAAGATATTTTAGTCAGTACGTTGAGCAATATCCGTTGCCTAATTTAAAAAGCCCTCATTCAATTGAGATCATCGAAGTGGTAAAAGAATTGAACAAAACATCTAATGAATGTGAAATTAAATTACTTGAAAATCGACTAGAAGAACTAGTAGCTAGAGCTTTTGGCGTTGAACCTGTAGTTAATCTGGAATAAAAACAGATTGACCCTGATAGCTCTCAAAAAATGACATTGGTATTGACCTTTGACATTTATAGCTTGTTGCCGAAACATACGAAAATAAGTCTCCAAACTTCTCTCCAGGACAAAGAATTACTCCTTCTATCTCCAAAGTCTCGGGATTAGTTAAAGCTATCAAATATCTTACATCAAAAGTTGTCAAGTTACCTGTTTCTACAATTACTTCTTCCAAAGCTGGGGTAAACTTCCCTAAATCAACAGTCTGAGTATCTTGTACTTTGACCTCTAAAAGCTGATTTCTAATGTCTGGATAACCTCCGAATAATAAATCACTTTCATTCAAATCATAACCCAACATATTTAATGTCAAACGCTCCAATGCTTGCCCTCGATTTTTTGTTGCTCCAGCA
Organism: uncultured Schleiferiaceae bacterium; assembly: GCA_963974215.1. Lineage (GTDB taxonomy): Bacteria > Bacteroidota > Bacteroidia > Flavobacteriales > Schleiferiaceae > Croceimicrobium. The sequence continues at coordinate 55,350 of CAXBBL010000005.1, forward strand.
TCGAGTGTCATTCCTATTAAATTTCTTGCCACTAAATCCCTTAATAACTCAAGTGAGAATAGGTCTTCTATTTTCGGCTCATCCGTCATGCTAGACTTGGGCTTGGAGTAAGTAGTTTTAACCTTATCAGATAACTTAGCTGAATCTGGAAAAAACATTATTCGGTCATCACTTTCAATTAACGCCTTTCTAACCTTACCAGAAATTAGCAATTGGTGCTTTATTGTTTTAACCCCAAATCGACCAAATTTTTGCACGATAAATTTTGGAGAAGCAATAATTATTGATGAAACTGTGTCGGTTTCCATGTCAACTTTCATAAAAACAAACCGGACATCTTCACACTTGAGACTCTCTCCATTTTCATATTTGACCAGAAGTGCATTACTGTCTGGGATTCTGTTCCAAACCTGTAAATTGTAGCTTCTTCCACTTGTCACAGCGTATGTATCTATAAACTCCAATAAAATTTTAGGTACACCTTTTTTCTTAGGAGGTACTATCTCATATTCTTCCAAATTGGCCCGATCAATAAATCCTCTTTTTTCAAGGATTGAAGCAATAAACTTTCTTGTATTAGCGCCATCTGTCCGAGCGGCTTTCACTATCTTGAATTCTTTACCTATTGCTTCTTGGAGTAGACTTGCTAACTCTTCCCCTTCAGTTAAATTGGTAATTGACTTGGGAGCTAATTTGTATTTTGGATTCATCTAAAATTTGAATAATTCTGTTATGTCGACGTCTAAAGCCTTTGCAATCTTTCTTAAGTTGATTACAGATACATTCCTTTCACCGCGCTCCACAGAACCAATATATGTTCTGTCCAATTCGCTTTTAAATGATAGTTTTTCTTGAGATAATCCAAGGTTGGTTCTAATCATCCTTATCCTCGCACCTATATCATTTAAAAGATCCTGGTCCGTTCTGCTATAAGGATTCCCCATGGCCATGATTTATTCACAAACATCGAATATTGATGGATATATGTCTACGGACTTTAAGTATCATTTAGATACTAGAGTTTACAGTACGGTATACTTAAGTGTCGAAAAACAGTAAAAAACGAGGTAGAAATGAGATCTTCATACCAGAGCAATATATCTATGGTTGGATATCTTCCTTACGCTCCGACAGTGAGGAGTTAACTAACTAAAAATACAGCCTTTACAACCACTTCCATGGCACTACCACCAATCGCAAAGAATTGTTGACGGAGAAAAATATCATGAGAAAGGAGATCTACGGTACCAAAAAAGAACTTGGTAAAAACCAGAAACAATTTGTGCGCCTGAAAACTCTCTAAAAAAGAGCTTAAGCTCGTAAATATTAAGCTTGGTAAACTGGATGTAGAGCTAATAAAATAGCCGGAGTTGTTTGAAAACCTAAGCATCCAAAACTAATGGAAGAACATATTGCTTACATCCAAACACGTTTTCCTGCAGTAGTTGAACTGGAGGAAACTAGTAACAACTTTTTTAGAGGGGGCCGACTCTTTAAGACTAGCCTTAATAATGACTACTGCTATATTTTCATGCGGTCGGACGTCTTTATTAGTTTCTTTAAAAGCGACTGGCTTCCAATTGAAAAAATAGAAAACGATTGGCTAGATTCTGGAATTAGCTTTTTAGTAACATCCCGCCAAGAGACCAAGCTTTTGGTTGAAAGGCTTGTGTAAGAGAAAAACCCTAATTTTATCCTGTTAGTGCAGCGGTCTTGTAAATAAGTGATGTAGTAAAAGGGGAGCATCATGGAATAAGATTCCTCATGGACTTGAGACGGCTGCACACCCTTTTTCTAAATATTCTGCTAATAGCTAGACACTTTGTTGGAGCTCAATTTCTGGCATTTCATCGTAAGTCCTGCCATTAAGCTCTCTTCCATTTTTCTTTTTGTTCTTACCTCCCCATTGCTTAAAGAAAAATGCAACATCTGCATCAGAACACTGATTTTGTATATCAATCACCCACTCTGGATCCATAGGTCTAGGAGTATGGCCGCTCTCTCCTCCAACAATTACCCAGTCAATATTCGTCAGATTTAAATTAGGCAAAGGGCCCAACAAGGGCTCTAGTGAAAGGAACTTCACGCGTGCTCCAATGTTTCGTAAATCGTCAATCCTCGGTTCAACTTTTTGATTTTCCACAGAAACGCCCATCCATATATTGTGAGTCCATTTTAGTTCCTCGTGCAGCTCTAATAATCGCTCTGCTCGTTTGGTCAAAACTTGGAAAACATGCTGAGGATTGTCATTCATGACCTTAAACACTCTTTGGATAAATTCAAGAGGTACGTCCTTATGAAACAGATCACTCATAGAATTCACAAAGACAACCTTTGACTTTTTCCAAGTATAAGGAACCGATAATGCAGATTCATGAGTTCGGACTTGGAAATTATCCTTGTACTTCTCGACTCCCATTGCTTGGAGTCGCTTAGACATTATTTCAGCATAACAAAATTTACAACCTTGCGAAACCTTATCACATCCGGTTGTCGGGTTCCAAGTCATTTCTGTCCACTCTATGCTAGATTGTGCCATTTTGATACTGTTCAATTTGAGTCAATTTTGCACCTTTTGCGCAAATCTTACTGGTCAAATTTACCTTGGTTTTTTTGATTTTCTTTTCTTCTCGAAGTTTATCTAACACCCTCTTTACATGTTTTGGTAAAAAACCACTAGTTAAAGCAAATAAATAGAGGTCCTTATCCGTCTTTAAACTTCCATTCAAAATGTTAGTTTCCAACTCGCTCTCAAATAATTCAACTTTTCTAGGTTTTCTTACATCACCCAAAAAAAGGTCTATTTGGCCATCTATTAAATTGTCTTCATCAATATCAAAATTAGCATCACCCCTCTCTGGGTCCAAATTCCAACTGGTTGTTAAAAATTTCTGCATTCCCAAAACATGACCAGTCCCAAATATCAAACCATACAACCCTGCATTTTTTCTAATTGAAAATGGTGCTAGGTAGTACTCTTGTCCAATTGGAATCAGACTTTTATAATAACTTAAAACTACTCTATGAATTTTATGGTAAGGTGTGTTGCCAACTTCGCCTGAGTCAATATTAATATGTTGCGAAATATTAGGGTGATCACGAAACCTTTTAATTGTAGAGGAGGATATGAAAAATAGAAAGTCAGTTCTTTTTAGTTTTATCATCTTACTAAAAACCTCTTCACTAATATGTTTGACACCATTTTGATCTAAAAAAAGGAGGTTCGCACAGTCCTTCATTCCCATTTTAGGATATTGTCCATCAAAGGCTTCTTTAAAGTCTAAACTTTCTATTGTAATTGAAAAGGGCAAAGAACTGTACTCCTCAATATGTCTTTCTAACTCCTCCTTCTTCTCTTTTTTAAATTCATTTAGGTAAATATTGACTTTTAGGTTTTTATCCTGAATTTTATCTAAATAAAAAAGAAGCTGCTCAAGAATTATAATTGGTGTTCCCCTCTCTCCATTTTCATCAAAACCGGGACCTGCAAAAAAATCATAGATATTTATTGTTGGCCAAATTATATCTTTCCTTGCTAGAAAAACAGGAAGCCATTCCTTTAAGTAATCTTGAAAGATTGACAATTTCGCCTTAGTCCCTTCGTCAAAAGGTTTCTTATGAATATCTATCCCCATTTTCTACTAGTCTAAATTACTCGATTTAAAAAGCATTATACCTGTCCTTTATTCAACAATTGCCATTTACCTACTTCGCTACATGGAAGCACAGCAGTGGCTAAAATCCGCCAAGGATTATGAAATTGGCTTAGAAATTCTTAAGAATGCGAAGGTTAGTCCCTTAATCTGGCGTTTGCTCGCTAAAGGTAAAAGTTTTTACAATTGCCAAAGACTGGAAAAAGAAATTTCTGCTCTAATTATTCCCCAAAAACCTAAAAATACGGCAAATGTCGTATCAAAAATTCCTGTAAAAAATGTAGAGCTTGGTAAAGTTAATTACCCAAAAGCCCTCTTTCCAGCTTATCAGCAACAACGTAAATTATATGCCCAGGTAAACCACCTGCACCCACTTTTAGATGCTACTTATAACCTAGACCGTAAAAAGGCTTTCGATATAAAGCTTGCCCTGCAGAATGCCTGGCAAGAAATTGAGGAGATCTGGCGCCTGCTTAATTATTGGCAAGAAAATCAGGTGGTATTGCCTAATAAATACCAAGCCCAAGGTTTAGAGCCAGAGCTCGATAAAGCCCAAATGCTAAAGCGCCGTAATAACCTGCGTACCTACCTTTCTAAACATCAGGGCAATCCTAAAAAAAACCTCGCTTGCCAAGAGTGGCGGCAAGAACTGTCTAAACTCGATAAAATTCTCGCGCATGCTCTTTGATAGCGAAATTGCTCCCGCCCCCGCATCTAGCGAAAGCCAAGCCCTAAGCCTTAAGCCCAGCAAGCAGCTCGATATTATAGGGGGACCGAAAGTATTGGCGGCTAAAATCCCTCAACTGGAGCAAGAGCAGCTGATCCACTTTGTTACTCGCGGTAGCTGGAGCAGTCACCAATTAATTAGCCACCTACTGCTGCATATTGGTCCCGCTCATTTAATACTTAGCACCTGGAGCATGACGGAAGATCCTTGTCGGGCTTTGCTCAACCTAAAACTAAAAGGACAATTGCTTAGCGCCGCTTGCATTCTTAGCGAACGCATTAGCGAGCGCACGCCCACGGTTTTCCAATTGGCGCAAAATGTATTTCAGCCCCTAAAACTGGCCAAGCTACATGCTAAAGTTTGCCTGCTACATAATGACCAGTGGCAAGTGGTGGTTCTCGGCTCGGCCAACCTTACCCGCAACCCTAAAACCGAGGTGGGTATTATTGATACCCATCCCCAAAGCTTTCAGTTTCACTATAAATGGATGCAAGATGAATTGGCCAAAGCTAAGTGAGGAAGAACTCCAGATGCTGGAAGACCTGGCCGCGGTTTTCTTTACCGAAAAGCAATGCGCCATTGTGCTAGAGCAAGAGGAAAAAGCTTTTGTAGCCGCCGCCACCAGTCCGATTAGCCCGATATACAAAGCCTACCACAAAGGACGCTTAAAAGCCATTTACGAAGTGCGTAAAAACGCTTTCGCTATGGCTAGAAACGGCAGCAGCCCCGCCCAAAGCTTCGTAGAAAAACTATTACAAGATTATGAGTTCCAAAAGACAGTTGACCAAACATAAAGTAGATCACCTGGGCTTTAATACCGATGCCGAAAAAATTATTGGCTACCTAGATGGTAGCCTTCCCAAAGCTTCGCTTAAAGCTAAACTGGTAGAAAAGATAGACCGCATTGTGCAGGCCAAAGCTTGGCTTTTAGAATATAAGTTTCAGACCAAGGTGGTAGAAATGTTAATGAATCATTACCAATATTCAGAGGTTACCGCTTACCGCGATTTGCGTTTAATGGAGCGTGTATTTGGTCCGCTGCTGCGGATGAGTAAAGATTTAAAACGCGCCCTAGCTGATGAAATGATTCGCCAGGATAGAGAGCTGGCCATCGCTAAAAAAGATACCAAAGCCCTGGGCGCTTCTACCCGTAATTACATTCTCTTACACCAACTAGACAAAGAAGACCCTGAGCTACCCGATCTCTCTAATTTCGATTTCCACCCCATTATTATGGCGGTATTGCCCGAGCAGGTTGGCCAAGATCCGCCCAGCGAAGATGAGCTTTTAGAAAAAGTGAGCGATTGGTGGGATAGCCAAGCCGAGGAAGCCCAAATTGAAGACGATGAGTAAACCTAAAGCCCTCCACTTTAATGTGCCCCAGCTTACCCACCATTTAGTAAGTGCCAGTAAAAGCTATAATGTTTGGGCGCGTGGTACAGGAAAAACGACTGGTGTGCTGGCGCCTTGGTATATTGAAAATGCTCGCCAAATGCCCAGGGGGCAACATGGTATTGTCGGCTCTACCTTTCAGCAATTGTTGGTGCGTACCCTGCCGCCAATTATCCAAATGTGGAATAGAATGGGCTACCACGAAGGCCAGCACTTTGTTTTCGGCCGCGAGCCCAGCGAAAAGTTTAAACGCATGTGGAAATGGCAAGCGCCACGCACTAAACCGCTAGACAGTAAATATGCTATTTACTGGTTTAACGGCGCTTGTAATGTATTGATTAGTCAAGACAGAGCGGGCAGCTCTAACGGTCTTTCCCTCGCTTCCCTGGGCGGCGATGAAGCCAAGCTCTTAAACAAAGAAAGACTAGACGATGAAACGATTCCTGCCTTGCGGGGCGATCGCAATTACTTTGGCCATTTAGCCTGTTACCGGAGCGAATGCTATACCACCGATATGCCTACTAATCCTGCTTCCAAGTGGATTTTAGACATGGCCCAGCAAATGGATGAGCAGCAAATAGAACTGATCCTTCAGCTGCAGCTTCAGCAAAACTTGCATCGTAAAAACTTGCTTAAGCAGAAAGGTTCGCAGCATAAGGCGACCTTAATTAAAATTAACCGCCTGCAGCAGGAACTAACCAAGCTGCGTTCGCCCCGTAAAGTGGGTAATGAGTATAAATATTCGATCTTCTATTCAGAAGCGAATGCCCTGGACAATTTAGATGTGCTCGGCCCCGAATATCTCTCCGATATGCGCCGTATTCTTTCGGGTGTAAAATACCGCACTTCCATTCTTAATGAAAAGCTGCTCGGTGTAGAAGAAGGATTTTATGGCAATTTAGATACGACCCATCACGGCCAAGATTGGTTTAATTATCAGTACCTCGATAGCTTTATTGGTGATCTAAAAAATGAAAAACTGCGCTCGCAAGACTCACGGCACGACAATGGTTTTATCGGCGCTCAGCCCTTAGATATTGCTTTCGATTATGGTGATAAGATTAACTGTGTGGTGGTAGGCCAAGAAGTAGGCGAGGAGTATCGCTTCCTCAATAGCTTTTATGTTTTACACCCGCAGCTGATTGATGCGGTGGTGGAGAAGTTCTGCGAATACTTTAAATATTACCCCACCAAAGTGGTGTATTACTATTACGATCATACCGCCCTGCCCAGCAGTGGCGTTACGGATTTCAATTATTACATGCGCGTTTTAAGTACATTCCGTAAAAATGGCTGGCAGGTTATTGAAAAGTATATCGGTCAGGCTCCCCGACACGAAACCAAGTACGAGTTTATTAATTTGTTCTTACGAGAGTCTGAACCCCGCCTGCCTAAATTTCGCTATTCCAAGACCAATTGCGCCGCTTGGGAAATGTCTGCCCTGGGTGCTCCGCTCAAAGCTTCGGAACGCGGCTTTCGCAAAGACAAATCATCCGAACGCGATCCCAAGGTTAAACCCGAAGAATCCACCCACTTAAGCGATGCCGGTGATACCTTGATTTTCGGGAAATTCCACCAAAGCCTCGATGAGTCGTCCCCCTTCTTGCCCATGCTTTAAGCGGATAAGCTCGATAATTGCTTGTTTAGGTAGCTAATACTCTTTGGTATTAGAGCCTCACGTTTGATGTCCATTTGAGATAATTCTCGGCGAAGGTAGCTACGCCTCTCGGCGTTCCGACTCGTGCCTTGCCTACTCTGGCGATGGCTGCGCTTTATCCCTTGCCGAAATTAAATCTCAAATTATGTACACCATTCGTGAAGTAAAGCTCTCCTACATCAAAGAGCACCAGCTAACTCCCGTAAACAATCAGGCTATAAAATCGAGCCTAACATCCGCTGAAACCTTTAGGACCATCTGGGAAGACGACCTTGATATGATCGAGCGCTTTTATGTGTTATATCTCGATAATGCCAACAAGGTACAGTCCGTTAGCATGATTAGTATGGGCGGACTCACAGCAACCGTGGTTGATCTTCGGATGGTATTCGCTACTGCTTTGAAATGCCTTGCTACCAGCATCATTGTAGCGCATAACCACCCCAGTGGATCATTAAGACCCAGCGCAGCCGACCTTAATCTTACCAAGAAAATTAATGAGGCCGGTAAGGTGCTAGACATTGCTCTCTTAGATCACATCATCTTAACTGAAAACTCCTACTATAGCTTTCGTGACGAGGGCGATCTGTAGATCACCCACTCAAAGCGCTGCGGCGCTTTTTTTATGGTCAAGCTTACGCTTGACAGCCCATAGGAAGGGGGCTGCTCCCTATTCTGGGCGAGCCATAGAATAGGGGGGGAGCGCGGCGCGGCCATGGCGCGTGCTCATATATCCGCAGATCAAAAAGAGGCAATTGCCAAAACGGCTCAGGGCGCAGTCGAGGGACGGTGTCCAAGAATGGCAGTCAACTCTGCGAGATTGACGGCCATTTGATTGATTTAGAGAACAATACCCAAAAAAAAATGACAAAATATGTTTTATAAATATATCATATTTGATATATATTTCGTATATTTGAGTATCAAAGAATTGATAATCAATATACTAATTATGGAAAACGTAAAGAAAAGCGGAGCGGCTGCCACTGCTCCCAAAGCAAAGAAAAGCCTTGAGGCTCAAATTGAATTTTACCACAAGCTGCACGCTAAGGTTCAAATGCGCGCGAAGTTTAAAAGCGTTGCGGATAAACTGGAAAAAGTAGAAACGGACGAAGAAAGCGACTTTTTCGCGACCGAGTACGCGAGTGATTTAAAATTCACTTTTCAGACGGGGCGCAATGTCTTTTTATCCATTAGCGACCCTGCCACCGTGGACGACATTAAAGAGTATTTAAAGTTAAAAGTAGCGGCACGCATTGCCGCCTTAGATGCCGAAATTTTAGCCTAGTAAAAAATAAAGCCCTACTGGCTGCCACCGGTAGGGCTTAAAAATCTAATCGAATTAAATCAATTAATTATGGAAAGCAAAGATAAGAACAATAGCCGGAGAGATGCCCGCAGAAAAGCACTAATTACTTTAAGTGTTAAAGCCCGCGAGATGCGCGACGAAGTCGAAGAATTAGCAGACAGTACTTTAAATGATATTATCATTAGCCACTTTTACACCGATGAAGAAAATTTTGATTTCAAGCTATTACGCGACTGGAACAAAGAAGGTTTTCAGGTGAAGAAGGGCGCGCGCGCTTTTACCGTTTGGGGAAAGAAGCGCAAAGGAACCAAGGCCGCAGAGCAAGAAGGCGGAGAAGACCAAGAGTATAAATTTTTTCCTTTGGCCTATCTCTTTAGTAATGCCCAAGTAGAACGCAAAGAGGCTAAAGCCCAGCGACCGCAAGACCGCCCCAAAGCGCGAGAAATGGCCGCCGAACTAAGCCAAGGCGATTTTTAAAATTATCTAAACTAATTTGCACCACACGCAAAGAAATTTGTGTGGGGTGCAAAAATTTTTGCGCGCGCGGCGCAACAAGTTGACACCGCGCGCGCATCGCTGCCCTAGCCGGGCAGCGATCTAACATTTACATTCAAAGGAATATGACCATTTTATTAATGAGCGAATCTTTAAAACTTCAATTAAAGTCCAAGCTTCGCGAAAAAGGAATTACACAAATTGAAATCGCGGAAACGCTAAACCTCCCCCAGGGGAATATTTCCCGCGCTTTATCGGCCAACTATAAAATAAGTCTTGACCTTTTCTGCCAAATAGCAGAACTTGCGGAATTAGAACTTAAACTTGATTAGATGAATTTTCTTAGCCTACGTTTCGCTAAAAACTTAATCAATGCAGGTATAATTGTAATTGCGATTAGTTTAGTCCTGCTGCTTCCTTTTAGAAGTTACTTTTCTGCAAGCCCAGTTGACAATGAGTTAATTGGGCAATTTGGAGATTTCATAGGAGGAATTGCTGGGTCACTCTGGGCCTTAGCTGGAGTCATTATGTTTTATGTGGCCTTACACGAACAGAGGAAGGATTTTGAAACTAATCGCGAGATTTTATCAGCTCAATTAGATGAATTTAAATTACAGCAAGTTGAGCTCGCGGAGACAAGAAAAGTCTTCAAGGAACAAAGCGAGACCTTGAGAATTCAAAGGTTCGAAAATAGTTTTTTCAGTATGATAAATACGCTTAACGAATTAATCAACACATTTACATTTGAAGAGGGAAGGCTTGATTCAGGTAAATTCATTAAAGAAGTGTATCAAGGGCGAAATGCGATCTATAAAATAGTTGATCTTATTGAAGATGATATAAAGGAGCAAATGGCTAATATTCAAGACTTAGAAAATGCCCTAATCTATTTTGACACTGCTGCAATCCAAAATTTTCATGATAGAGCTAATAATGCATTACCATTCATCAAAATGTTAGAGCAAATAGTGTTTATTATTTTTGAGAGCAGCTTGGAAAACGAGAGAAAAAGATATGTTGATATACTCAAAAGTAATTTAGACCCGGCGCAATTTTCCTTAATTGGTCTTTTCCTTTCTAGCAGGAGTGAACAGGGCTCTGAACTTCTGACAAAAATGAGAATTTTAAATTTCTATGACAGCAATAGCTTTGAAAGAATGTTTTCGATTAAATTCGCTCTGGAAGTTTTTGAGAAAAAAATTTTTGATGCTAGGATTATTATTGATAAAAGATAATCCTGTCCTATAAACTTCCTCCCGCTCCTCCCATCTTGCCCCCATGCAAGGTGTACAACCCATAAAACTTAAAGAAGCGCTCGCGCAGATGGATGCCCGCGATGAATCGGGCATGCCTAAAGCCTTTCAAATTTCTTTCTATCCTGCTTCGCGGGACTTCAAGCATTTTAAGCGCATCAGACTACCCAAAGCGGTGCGATGTGGTTTACCCCGCCAGCACCAATATTCTAAAAGCCTTGTAGGTGTTCGTCCGCTTGTAGCCGACCAACACATCTACTCGGTGCCTATTCGCCTTATTACCGAGTTTAACGAAACCCCCGTTATACCATGAGTGAATTGGTACCCATGGGCGAGCAGCAATATGCTATGCTCTTTAATGATGCGGTTATGCTGCTTGCTTCCGCGCTCGATCCTAAACCGCGTCAGCTTATTGATCCCGAAATCAAGGACAATAAGGAGATTAAAAACTGGGGCGACGATAATAATTACCCGCAATGGGTACTGGAGCAAATTGGCGATGTTACCCTAGTAGAACCTATCCTCGATTGGAAAGCCCGCGCTCTTTACAGTGGTGGTTTGGCTTATGGTCTTATTTCGGTAGATGAAAAAGGCGAAGAGCAATTTCAGCGTATTATTGATTCTGAAATTGAGGACTGGATGGAAGCCACCGACCTCGATACTTATATCCGCGCGACCAGTATTCAGTTTTATACTTTCTACAATGCCTTTGCGCAATTAACCCAAAGCCGCACGGGTGAATACATTACTTACCTCACGCCATTGGATGCGGTAGATTGCCGCTATCAGCGCAAGGATAAGAAAGGCTTCATTAAAAAAGTATACATCTCCCCCGACTGGGAAAAGTCTAATGACAAGGACAAGGAGACCCTGAAGCTCGATCGCTTCGATGCCATTCGTACCAATATAGAGGAATGGAAAAAGATGGCCAATCACCAGTTTGTTTATGATCTTAATAGCCCCTCTCCCGGAAGGGCCTATTACCAAAAAGCGCCCTGGCATGTAATTCTCAGCACTTGGCTTCCTATTGCCCGCGCCGTGCCCGCTTTTAAGAAAGCCCTGCTTAAAAATCAGCTCACCATTAAGTACATTATTAAGGTTCCCGAATGGTGGTGGGAATGGAAGTATAAAGATTGGTTGGCCAAATCGGAAGCCGATCGCTTAAAACTGATTACCCTCGAGAAACAAGAGTTTGAGAAATTCTTTAAAGGCGATCGTCAAGGAAATTCGATGATGTACACCCAGCGCGACAGCACCCACGCCAAAACCTACAGCGATTGGGAGGTGGTGGTGGTTGACGATAAGATGAAAACAGGAATGTACATTGAGGATTCGCAGGAAGCCGATGCCCATATCTTTAAAAACATGGGAGTCGATTCTACCCTCTTTGGCAATGGTACCGGCAAAGATCGTTCGGGTGCAGGCAGCGGAAGCGATAAGCGCGTGGCTTGGAATAATTACATAATGATGACCAAGCCCCACCAAGATATTATTCTTAAACCCTTACAGCTTGTTAGTCGCTGGAACGGTTGGCAGAAAAGATTGGGCGGCGCGAACAGACGCCTGGTCTTTTGGATGAAGAACTACCAAATTGCCCGCTTAGACAGTGGTTCGGAAACGGAAAAAAGCAGCCCTAAAAACGAAGCGAGCTCATGAAGATCTTAATTAATACCGAAGACGAACTAAAGCAACTTACAGGTGTAAGTATGGCTTTAAGCATTGAGAGCCTCACCCCTCATTTGGCTTTCTCTTGGGCCGAAGATCAGCTGATTGCTATTCTCGGCCAAGAACTGTACGAAAGCCTTCTTAATGCTTACGCAGATGCCACTTTAGAGCAAGCTGCCAATGCTAAATTAAAAGTCTTACTTCCTTATGCACAAAAGCCCTTGGCCGCTTTGGCGGTTTACTCCTTTATGCAAGAAGGCGGGGTAATGATCAGCGACCAGGGCATTACTGCCGACCGCGACCGCAGTGCCTTTCAGTGGCAGCAGGTTAAAGCAGAAAAGCATTATTTAGAAAATGCCTACCGGTCTTTAGATCGGCTCATTACTTTTTTACTCGCTAATAAAGATGATTACCCGACTTGGACCGATACGGCCTACCATTTCAGTCAAGGCAGTTTACTGATCCCCAGCCCTGCCTTATTTAATGAGCATATCAATATCCGCAGCAGCTACCGCACCTTTGTAGCTTTAATGCCCCATCTACGCCAAGTGCAAGAAAGGCAAATTGCTTCCCTTTTGGGAGATGCCTTTTTAGCAGATGTTCTCGCTAAAATTGAGGACGAGAAATACAAAGACCTATTAAAATACCTCAGGCCCGCCCTTGCTTTTTTAAGCATGGCCGAAGCCATTGAAGTGATACATATTGAACTAACTGGCGACGGTGCCCTTCTGTATAGTTTACGCACGAATGTGGGTAATATACAAGAACAGCACGCACCAGCAAGCAGCGAATTGGCCCGCTCCGCGTTAAGGTACCAGGAGCGTGGCCGCAGCTGGCTTCAAGATTTGCGCGCGTATTTAAACGCCAATGCTAGCGCCGAAAAATACCCCATATATTTCAATAGCGACCAATTCGAAGACCCTGCTTTGCAAGGGCAATCCTACCAACAAGACTTTAACAGCAATTTATTTAATGGCTTATGACCAAGCGCGCCACGCCTAAGAAATCTCTTTTAAAACGGCTGATCCTTTTCCTTAGCTTTCCCCTGCGGCGCTATATTCAATATCGCTTCCGTATAGCAATAGAAAAGGATATTCGCCTGGAGGAAATCTACCTCCAAAAGCGCAAGCCCCACTGGAGCCCTCGGCAAGTAAAAAAACGCGCTCGCCAGAGATACGCCCGGGAGTTAAAAAAGATCGGGGTCATATGAGTGCTAAAGAGGAAAAGCCCAAACCCTATGATCGTTGGAATGGAAATCCCCCAAAGGAATGCATTGGTAAATGCGCCATTGGGGGACCGGTGTTTTATAGTTGTGTTAGTTGTGGGTGGAGGGAGTGAGATAGGTTAATTTTAAACTTTTGGGCTATCAAACTTAATTTCATCAAAATTAAGCCTATCCGCATCAAATCCCAGAGCCATATCAAGTTTCAAAATATCTAAAAAGTTATCATTAAATGGTCCACTATTATTCAGCAAACGCCTATCAAACGGCCTTGTGTATAGTCCATTATCGTCAAATTCAAATTTCAATTCTAGTCCGAAGTTAGTTTCATGAAGCCCTCGACATTGCTTCAAGATGCTCTTCTTTAGTAAGTCTCTAAGGTAATTTTGATTTGGGAGGTTTCGAATTTCCGCTTCAACCCAATATAAATTGTCTTTATATGTGCGATATTTACTATTTTCATAAAACCTTATATCTAAGTTATTCAATACTTTTAATATAATAGACTTGTCTTGAATTTGTGGAAGGTTAGAACCCAGCTTATTAAAATCAACCTCGTGCATATTATTCCCGTTTGCAACGTATCTATTTAATAAGTTTATACGATCGTTGAAATTTTGAAAAGATAATCCAGAAGCACCTTTTTGAAACAATCTAATAATTCCATTTCGCAATTCAGTATGATCATTATTAAAAAGCCTAAAGTGCATTTCCATATAAAAATAATCAAATGGATTCTTCGATACTTTAGGAATGTTTAAAATTTTATCTAGCTGAACATAATGAATCAAGAGGGGGCAAGCAAAAAATTGACTATTAACGTCTCTATATCCAGGTTGATATATATTTCCTTCCATCAACTTATAAACAGGATGAAGCATTAAATTATCACCTTTTAGTGGGCCATAATGAGCAAAAAACTTTCCTAAAATAGAAAAATTATCAATAAAGTAAACCTCTTCCTCACCACTCATAGTATTTGTTTAGTTACGTCCATTTTAAAACCATTATCATTATAAATCAGAGCAACGGACAGACCTTCACTTACTATAAGTTGTAATGGAAGCTCATCCAAATAATTAAAAGTGTCTAAATCCTTTTCAAAAATCTCTTTTAAAACTTTTTCTAATGCTTCAGTACTTTTAAACTCCAAAACTATTGACTGCCAAGCTTTACTTTCATTAATCTTGTGTTGGTAAGACTTAAAATATGCGTTATCAGTCAGTTGCATTTTTCCGTAAAACTTCAAATCTCCATTGTAATTAACTACCTCATGACCTTGCAAATCGTCAACCAAGATTGATTGATCAATCCCAGTTGTATTGGCAAGCTCCAAGATCAAACTATTATAATTCATTTCTACAATTTATTATATAACAAGAATAGTCATTAGAAGTCTCAAAACAAAGACATTTCAGCCTTATCGATGTCGTTTCTTTATTTAAAGCGCTGTCCTATAAGCCGCTCGCTTCCCCTCCTATCTTGCCCAGATGAATACACTCCGTATCCCCTACCGCGGCAAGGTTTACTATTTTCAGTTTGCTTCTAATTGGGATGAACTAAAGCCCAAAACTCTGCATAAGTTGCTGCCCTTAATGGCAGAAGCACAAGCAGTCTTCCTCATTTTCCAAGAAGACAACTATAAGGAAGCTGCCGATTTAAGACTGCAGGAACTACGCATTAAAATAGTTTGGCTGCTTTTAGATTTGCCTTGGTATGCCATTCTTAAAAAGCGAGCTTTCCTGTCTTTATTCGCCGATGAACTCAGCGACATCTTAGATGCTTGTGACTTTCTGCTGGAGCAGCCCCAGCGCAATAGTCCACCTTTTGCCGAGATTAAAGTCGGTAGGCTGAGCTTAATTCCTCCAGGGGATGCTTTGCAAAATCTTTCGGCAGAGGAATTTCACTTTTTAGGCAATCACCTTAAAAAACTCAGTGAATTAAAGAACAGTACCGCTAGCCAAAAGCAAAAGGTTTTAGAGAGAGCAGCTTTACAAAACGAAATCGCTTATGCACTCTATCGCCCAAAAGGTAAGCAGCCCGCGCAGCGCAAAGACCAAGAAGAGTTTAGTGGCGATGAACGCATTCGTTTTAACCGCCACAACTGGGAAATTAAAGCCCGTATTTTTCAAGATGTGGCCCCTTGGAAAAAGGAGCTAATTATTTGGTGGTACAGCCAATTACTGCTGCGCATCCAAGCCAGTCACCCGCTCATCTTTACCAAGAAAGCCGAAAGCCAAGCCAACCGCTACGGCTGGCTGCCAGTCTTCCGCCAGTTGGCGAAAAACCCTTTGCAAACCGAAAAGATAGGATCGCTCAAATTAAGCTATCTGCTTTATGAGCTCAACCAGTTAATAGAAGAGTCGGACCGCTTAAAATCTCGCTATGCAAAATCTTAATGCCTACTTCCAGTATCTAGAAGACATTGCCCGAGATCATAAGTCTATTCTGCACCAAGAAGCGGAAGAGCATTTCTTTAGAACCGACATTGAGGAACTAGACAATGCCCTGCGCAGTAAAATTCATTTCCCTGCCCTTGCCGCCATGAATCCCTTTATAGATGGGGATGCACAGGCTTTAAGCAATACCCGTATTACTTGGCGTGGCTCTTTTCTTTTACTAGACCGCGTAAAAGACAAAGGCGACTTCGCCGAACGCAATAGCAAGGAGGCTGCCCTAATGGCCATCGCCAAAGACATCATTCAAAAGAACATCAACGACCGGCGCAATTTCACTTTACCAGGGCTAGATATTAGTGCCTTTAAAATGGAGCTGGTCCCCGAACGCTATGTTCCCCTGTGTGGCGTACTGGTTAGCTTTAGCTATAGTGAAGGCCTTGGCCAATTCGATGCGAGCCGCTGGAATAACAATCCCATTTATCAGCCATGAAGACTTTCACCGAAACTGAAATAAAGGCTTTAAATAAGGTCGTTACCAATTGGGCGCGCAACACTACGCGCCGCTTAAAAAACCGCGCTCCTGGTAAACTTGGCCAACATCTTACCAATAGCAATCGCTACAGCTTCGGCATGATCGAAGCCGCGGGCTTTCGCTTCCGCCGCTATGGGGTTTTTTACGAAATGGGAGTATTTAACCGCCTTACCAAAAGAGAGGCTATTGCCAAAGGCAAGCTTAAGCCTCAGCCTTGGTTTAATCCCATTATGCGTGAAGATGTGCCCAAGCTTTTAAGCAAACTACAGGATCAGTTTAGCGATATGGTAGAAACTAATTCCCAACTGGAAATTAAAAACAGCCAAGCATGAGCGATAGCGTTAAGAACATTCGAGCGAATGTCTATCTCAACGATAAGACAGCGGGCAAAACCCTCAGGCAATTAAACAGCGAAAGTCGCAAGCTCCGCAATCAGCTTCAACACTTACCGCGCGACAGTAAACGTTTCGCTGATGCTTCGCGAGAGTTCAAGAAAGTAAGAGCTGAACTCAATAAGACCAATAAGGAGCTTTATGCGGTAGACAGTGGTCTGAGCCGTCTGGCTAATGGCGTAAATAAGTATTTCACTTTAGCCACGGCAGGCATTGCTGCTCTCACGGGGGTAATCTTTACCATTAAAAATTACATTTCTAATTCGGGCGAGCTTTCAGATCTCCGTGCCGACGTTCAGAAAACTACCGAGCTTACCACCGATCAAATGAACGATCTGCAAAAGCAGTTCGATTCTATGAATACCCGCACCTCTCGCAAGGAGCTATTGGAACTTTCTGCCCAAGCGGGTAAACTAGGCGTGCGAGGCGTTGCAGATCTGGCCAGTTTTGTAGAGCAAGCCAATAAAATTAATGTGGCCCTGGGTGAAGATCTGGGAGCCGATGCCGTACTGAAGATTGGTAAAATGGCCGATATCTTTCAAATAGATATGGAACGTATTGGTTCGGGTATTAACAAAGTAGCCGACAGCTCTAAAGCCAGTGCTCCTTATTTGACCGAATGGCTCAGTCGCCTGGGCGGTATTGCCAAGGCTACAGAGATCAGCGCAGGCGATGTTTTAGGTTATGGCGCCACGCTCGACGAACTAGGTCTTAAAGTAGAAATGAGCTCTACTGCCCTAAACGGCTTCTTTGCTGATTTCCTTAAAAATACAGAAAGCTTTGGCCGTGCGGCAGGCTTTGCCAATGGCGAACTTAGCAAGCTAATTGGTGAAAAAGGAACCAATGAAGGTTTTCTCACTTTCCTAGAAAGACTCAAAGAAGGCAGCAGCAGCAGTCAAGACTTTATGCGCAAGTTGGAGGCCGTCGGCATTTCCGGCGATCGCGGTTCGCAGGTATTTTTGGCTTTAAGTCAAAACCTCGAAAAAGTACGAGAAAGGCAAATTCTAGCAAATGAGGAAATTGCCACCGGCACAAGTATTACGGACGAATACAACCGTAAGAATGAAACCCTGCAGGCCAATCTTTTAAAGATCGGACGCTATTTAAGAGCCAAGTTCATTAATAGCAAGGCTTTAAAGTTTATGGAGGACATGGCCGAAGCGGCCGCTAAATATGTGCGGGTTCCTCTGAGCAAGCAAATTGAAGAAGAGCGTGTGGAGATGCGTAAGCTTCAGTTAAAACTGAAAGATGTTCGCCTCGAGCACGGCGAAAGAATTAAGATCATCGATACCCTTAAAGAACGCTATCCTGGTTATTTAGGCTTTATCGATTCAGAAACCATCAGCAATGAAAAATTAAATGAAGCTTTAAAAAAGGTAAACGAGCAGCTTAATAATCGTCGGGTTTTACAAGAGCAGCAGGAAGAAGTAGACTCTGCTCAAGATGGCGTTGACCGTGCTAAACTTAAAAGCGAAGAGCTTTTGGATCGTGTCCGCCTGCAGCTGGCCAAAGTAGCCGATGAAAAAGGGGTAGATACTTCTAAAATGAATTTGAGCGACCCGCGGCAGGTGATTCACCAAGCGCGGATTCTCTTTGCGCAATACGGTGATGAAATTGACGAGCTTTGGTCTGACGCCCATAAGCTCGGACAATTAGCAGGCGAATTCTCTTCGCATCAAAAGGTAATCTATGCCTGGGAGCAACAATTAAATGAAGCCTTGACCGAGCGAGAAAGACGCATCAAGATAATTGGAGCAGGCCTCAAGGAAACTGAGGAAAATCTAGCCACAGGAGGGAAATCCGCCCTAGAGCAAAAAGGCGCGGCCTTGGCCCAGCGCTTAGGAGCCGATGCTAATGCACTGCTTTTAGAGTACTACCGCTCCGATTACGAAAACTTTAAAAGCTTCGAAACCGAAAAGCTAAAAGCTGCTGGTCTTTATATAGAGGAAAAAAGCAAGCTACTGGATGACGCGATAGTCAACCAAACCGACGAACAGCAAAAAGCCCAAGAACAGATCAATCAGTTCTTAGCGCAATACAATGAGGATGAAATTGCCCAGGTAAAAGCCAAGTTCGAAAAAATGCTGGCCTTGGCTGAAAAGCATGGTTTAGATCGTCGCGCTTTAGAAGCTGCTCTTAATGAAGAGCTGAAGCAATTGAATTTAAACAAGGCTCAGGAAGATTATGAAGAAGAACAAAACCGCTTAAAATCTCTAGCTGAAAGTTCACTTCAACAAATGTGGGAATATGAGCAATCCCAAATTTTAGAGCAGGCTGCGATCGAAGAGCTCAGTCAGGAAGCCCTTAACGAAAGGCTTTACAATGCCGAGATCGCTCATTTAGAGCGTATGCTCGATGCGCGTAAAACTCTGGGCGAAGAAACGATTGAACTGGAAAAGAAAATTGCCGAAATGCGCGCAGGTCTTACCGAGCGCAAACTTAGCGCTGATGAAAAGGAGCGCGAGAGCATCACTAAATCTATGTTCTTAACCACTGCCCAGGGCGATGGTGAAGCGGATGCCACTTCATTGGTTTTAAACGCTATCAGGGAAAGACTAAAAGCCTACCTCGCGGAATACATTGCGAAATCGCTTATTACCGCTTTAGGCTCTGGTCCCCTCGCCGCTTTCACCGCTCCGCTAATCGCTGCGGGAGCAGGCGCGCTCTTTTCTTCCTTTATTCCCAGCTTCGCCACGGGTGGTTACACCGGTGTTGGCCTGGGCCTGAAGGATCCCAACCTACCTAATCGCAATATTGCAGGCTTTGTCCACGATGATGAATATGTGGTTGCTAGTGAGGAACTACGCCAGCCCGATATTGCCCAGCTGGTGCAGGTGATCGAAAACGTAAGGCAAGCCCGCACGGGTGGAGGAAGTCCTGCCAAGACCAACAAAGCGGCCAAACCTATTTCTCCTGCCACCACTAAGGTGAGCCATAGTGCAGAAGACCGCATGCTGTTGAGAGTAAATACCGGCTTGCTCCGCCTTTTAGAAAAACTGGATAAGCAAGGCCTAAAGGCCGTCGCCGATCAGCGTTTTCGTCGCGACATGGAAGTGCTGCAGGCAGAGGAGGAATTCATAAAATCTAAATCACAACTTTAATGGCGCTCACTATTCAACACAGCCCCGAGGCGGTTAATCTTTCGCGTAATCCTATTGTGTATGAGTTTAGCACTAATAACTTTTACAGCAATGCTGGGCAGATTTCTCGCCATTATTGGCAATTTACAAGCCTGCCCAATGCTGGAGATCAGGCTCGCTTTCGTTGGTTAGATGGTGCCATTGATATGACCTTAACCTTTGCCGCTAGTCCTAATGATTCTGGACTAGAGCTACCGACAGGCAGCGGAACAATTGTTTCCTACATCGCTAATGTGCTTATTCCTGCCTTGAAGCTCAACTATTACTTCGATCGAGATTTCACCATTTCCCAAAGCAACGATCGTGTTTTCTTTGATGCCAAAGAAAAGAGCCCTTCCTATGACATTCTTTTCACCAGTGGGAATTTTGGTTTTTCATTTTTCGTTAGTCAGGCAGGAGTCAGCCCGGTGGAGCGACCAAACTTTCGCTTAATCTTAAATATCCTTTATCGATATCGCGGTGCAGCTAATTGGCAGCGGGTAGAGTGGGAGCGCGTTCCTATTGAAAACCGAGTGGCTTTTGATATCAGTCCACTTTTAAGCGCTCTGGATAAAATGATTTTACCTGCTACCAATTTAATGACGGTCCTCGACTTAAATTCTCAAATGTGCGAATTTGAAGTTTCAGCCGCGGAAGCTTTCGGCAGTCCAATTTCAGCCCAGCGCCTAAACAAGCAAGGACAGGCCTTAGCCTTAAATGGAGGCTATAGCGAGCGGGATAAATTAGAGCATTCTTTCGTGGCCGATTGGGCTCCTAGTTTCTTAACCTGGAAAAGCTCCTTTAAAGTAGATACCAATCAACCCGCTTTTCTAGGTTTTCTAAACACCACCATTTACACCAACTTTTGGGTAATTGTTAAGCTCTACGGCGCCAGTGGTTCAATAGGAGAGAGGGTAGCCTTAAATTTCACTGCACAAGAATATGATTTAAAAATGATTCCTGCTCATTATGACTTTGCCATAAGTGGTCAAAGTCTGGACGAAGAAGTACTGTATTATGAAGTCTGGATTCAGCGCCAAAATACTACGCAAGTCATTTCTAATAAGATGCGCATTAACCTAAGGCTTGAAAATAGTATTGATACCATTCACATCGCTTATAAAAATGGCTTTGGTATTTTAGAAACGGTCTCCTTCATTGGGGCCAAAGAACTTTCTACCCAAGTGAAAGCCCTAGTTAGCCAAAGCAAAAAAGCCTTCGACACCACTTATCAGGAATCAGGTTTAAGCACCTATCAGATCAGTAAACAGGATAGTTTTATTGTACGCAGCGGCTACCTGACTAGTGATGAAATTCACCGCTTGCAGGATCTGCTAATCAGCAGTCAACGCTTCCTAATTATAGGGCAGCAGTACATCCCTGTCCACATGGAAAGCTTTGATAAGATCCCCACCTATCAAAGCAATAATACCACCCTTTACACCTTAGAACTCGAGTTGAAATTAATCCCCGATCAAAACTTCTCCTATGCTGGAAATCGTATCGTCTAAAGGAGCTTTAGAACTAGCGCCCAAGGAGGAAATTGCCTGGGAGGAAATATTCCATGTTATTAATCAGAATGCCGATTTAAAAAGCTGGCGCTTTAATCTCCCTAAATCCGCAAAAAACAAAGCACAGCTGGCCAGCTTTATTGACATAGATGCCAAGCGCCGAGTTGAAATAAGCCTTGAAGTGGAAGTTCTGCTCTTCGGCCAAGAATGGAGCCGCGGCCCCCTTTTCTTTTTAGATGAAAATGAATCCGCTTGGGAAGTCAGTTTTGCTGGAAAGATGGGCTATCTCTTGCAGAAGCTTACTGATTTAAGCTTACAGCAATTCACTTATCCAAATGCCAATCCCGTTAATATTTACGACCATGCACTTACGATAAACTCGCAAACGGATAGCGATTATGTTTTCGCTCCCGTGGATTTACCCAGCCTGCAGGGCGACGTGTGGTGGCCCGCTCAAATAAATAGTGTGGTAGTAGATACAAATGGTGACCTCGATCGCTTCGTAGAGTTTTGGCGCCACTTCGAAGCAGACGACTGGAGCGACAGCACCGAGTACAATGAACTAGATCAAGTTCGCTTCAATAAATACTATTACGAAGCCCTAGCGGGAACGCTTGCTGGTCAATCACCCGATACTCATCCCGCCAAATGGCAGCAGATTACTCAAGGCCCTATTAAGCGCTACAATCCGATGGTGCCCTTTTTAAAGGTCTTTAAAATATTGCAACATATCGCCGCTGAAAAGGGTTTTAGCCTCAGCGGCGAATTAATGGAGAATACTGAAATCCAGCAGCTTGTCTTCTTCAATACTGTTTGCCTCAACACCATGGAAGAAAATGTTCCTGGTACGGTGCTTCCCAATACCATTATCGAATACAAAAGACACCTTCCCGATGTTGAAGTGGTGGAGCTACTGCGCCAGATTGCCCTTTTCTTTAATCAACGCATTGATTACTCCAATAATGACAATACCCTGCGCTTTATCCCCCGCACCGAATCCTTAGTAAGCCCTATTGGCCATAGCTTGCGCGATAAGGTTATTCGCATGGAAGTGATCCACCGTGAAAAAAGGACCTATCACTTAAAGTATAGTTATCTGCAAAGCGATGCGGAACTAGCCAGCTCCACTTGGACAGGAAGCTTAGAAGGGATAGAATCGGAGCTCGGCAGTGAAACCTTAAATAGCAGCTTCAGCACTTTGGCCATGCGCTACGGATTTAATGAAGTAGATCCTGCTTGGCGCGAATATCCGGGTGATAGTCGCATGGATGCAAATTACCCTGGCTTTTGGTGGCGACCCGTTTCCTCTCTCCCTTTAAATGCCGATGTACCGCAGCAGTTTTTGCTCTGGAGGAAATTCCATTATTACCTAGCGGGTTCCTGGGACAATGATCCTGAGCTCCCTCAAGTAAGTAGCGACCTAAACTTTACCAATTTCGAAGGTTATTCTCAAACCCTCTTATGGAAAGGCAGCGGGGGCTTATATGAAGTGTATTGGAAAGAATTCCTTTACAGCCTAAGCTTGGCAAAAGTGCTACGCGTATTCTTTCTTTTGGATGGACAAAGCTGGAATAGATCTCAGCTTTTAGGTCGCCAAAGTTTAAGAGAATGGATTTGCCTTTTAGAAACCGTAAAGCTGAATATTAAGCAAGACGATCAGGCGGTGATTGCTGAAGCGCAGGTTTTGAAAATTTAATCTGCAAACAGAGTGTTAAAATTATCCATTTGGCTTTCTCGCCTCTTATCCACAACATGGGCGTAGATCATAGTTTGCTTTAAGCTGCTATGCCCGAGTAAGGTCTGCAGAACTTCAATATTTCCCCCCAGCTCCAAGAACTGAGTCGCAAAAGTGTGGCGACTCATGTGAAAATGAAGGTTACCACCTCTAGACATCCCTAAATAAGGCCGAATCTTTTTAAGATTATTATTGATTTTCTGGTTACTAATAACTTTACCTAATGGCCGTTCATCCTCTTTATCGATTAAAGCCAAAGCAATACTAGGTAAGGGGATTTTTAAAAGCTTGCCCAGGCGCTTCGTTTTTTGAGGAGTGATGATAAGCGTTTTATCGATAAAGTTCTCGTGACTTAGACTGGCAATATCTCCATAACGTAATCCGGAAAAGCAACTAAATAAGAAAAGTCGCAATACTTGCTGCGCACCATCCTCCAGGTATTGCTTCTTATACAATTCGATGGCTTTTTTTAATTGAGCCCGAGTTAAGGCTTGAACATTACTCGGGGGTTGAGCTACTTTTAAGGCTCGCGCTGATGGCATTTTAAACTTCAAGCCTTCCTTTTTGGCTAAATGCAGGTAGATTTTAATGTGCTTGATTTTATCTGAAACTGTAGTTTCCTTAGATCCGCGCTTTTCCATAAAACGACGAAACTTATAAATACTCTCGTCGTGTATCTCTGAAAAAGGAAGGCTCCCAAAGCATTGGACTAAGAGACCCTGTGTTGCTTTATGATGTCGAAAGGTATTATAGGCTAATTCATTCTTACGCAGATTTACGCGGTAAATCATGTAGCCTAAAAAATCCGCAGTTATTGCCTCCATTAGAACCATGTCCTTAAAAGTACTTGGACTAACGTCGATATCACCTAAGCGCTGCTTCACACGTATTTCGTGAATACGCTTGAGCAGATCCTCAATCATTAAATTATAATCCAAAGCGTTCGGATGGCTTTTTCTTATCTCCTGACTTTTTTCGTTGAAATGCTTTTTCTCGACACTAACGCCTGTCGGAATGAGGACTTTCTGCCCTTTCACGAAGCATTGAATGAATACTTGGCTTTTGCCATCGCCTCGCTGATAATTTCTAATCTTAACGCGAGCTGTAATCTCGGCCCCATTCATGAGGAGGCCTTGCGTAGTTTTTGCGTAGTTTGACCTACACTTGGGGATTTCAGGTTTAAACATAAAAGGCTGAATTTAAGTGTATTAAATTCAGCCTTGGACGTTCTGTAACACTGATTTTTAGTGCTTTGTGACCTTGGAAGGAGTCGAACCTTCAACCGCTTGATTCGTAGTCAAGTACTCTATCCAGTTGAGCTACAAGGCCATTTTCGTTCTAAGAACTAATCCCTTTTGTAAGGGGCTGCAAATATAAACAGAATATTTACTCTGCCAAGGAAAAAATAAAAATTACATAATTTCTACGCTTAAGCCCCTTTGCAATAAGGTAGAGCAGCGTGGTTCTAGGTCAGAATAAGCGCCCGACTTAACCACACACTTGCCTTTATAATGGGTTAATACGGCGCACTGTTCTGCTTGCTCGGCACTGTGCTCGCATACTTCCATTAAACTGGATATCACCCAGTCAAAACTATTTACCTCGTCGTTAAAGAGAACAATCTTTAAAAGATCTTCCTGTTGTTCCAACACGGCCGTCTCCTGCTCGGTGGCCGGGTTTAGGTCATACTTAATGCTCATGTCGGTTTTTTCTTTGAAAATTAACTTTGGCTTCTTCGCCACGCAATAGTCTACGTAAATTTTTACGATGGGTAATTACTACTAAAAGTGCGATGGCGAAACTGAATATTATTAATACCTGCGAAGGTTCCTGAAAACGGTAAATTAACCAGAAGGGTAAAGACATCGCCGCTGTCATACTCGACACCGAAACAATACGCGTTATAAACAAACTAGCAATAAAAACTCCCATCGCCATTAAGGCCGCTCCACTGTGTAAGGCTATCACTACTCCTAATAAAGTGGCAATACCCTTCCCACCTCTAAAGTCGGCAAACAAGGGAAACAAATGCCCCAATACGGCAATAAAACCTACCAAAAGAAGGATGCTAACCTTATCTGCATAAAGCGGACTAAGGCTAACCAATTTTACCGCCACAAAACCTTTTAGCGCGTCAAGGATTAATACTAAGGTTCCCGCCTGAGGCCCTAAAACACGATAAGTATTGGTTGCGCCTGCATTGCCGCTTCCAAAATCGCGTACGTCTGTCTTATAAAACCATTTACCAATCCAAACGCTCCAACACATGGAACCGAGGAGATAGGCAGAAAGGATGTATAGAGCTAAAATCATAGGGCAAAAATACAAATCCTTTAAAGATAAAATAAAAAAAGGGGTAAACCACTGGCTCACCCCTTTTTACGATTAAAATTACCCTTTATTTCATTTTATTGCCTAAGGCATTATCATAAATTTCGGCATAGTCGCTCACCATTCCCCACTCTACATCATCAATGCGAATAGAGCCTTTGGTAACGTGACCTACTAAATCGAACTCTACGCCATTTAGCATCATTAGGTCGATGAAAGCATCTTCGTTTTCGGGATTTACCGAAACCACCACTCTACTCTGCGCTTCACCAAATAAATAGGCATCGCGACGAATAGCCGAATCCGTTGTGATATCGAATCCTAAACCATTCACCATCGAACTTTCCATTAAAGCCACAAATAAGCCACCTTCCGAAACATCGTGAGCGGAAGCTAAAAGTCCTTTGCGGATTAACATTTTTAACTGCTCTTGATTGGCATACTCTTCTTCCAGACTAAAGAATGGCACTGTGCTCGCTTGCACGCCGTGAATATTCACCAAATACTGAGATGAAGAAATATCATTGCGGTTTTCACCGATCATATAAATTAAATCACCCTTCTGCTTAAAGCCTAAAGAAGTGATATGCTTTTTATCTTCTATAATCCCAATCATACCAATAGTAGGGGTAGGGAATACCGGCTCCGTTTTAGCTTTAGTAACGGTTTGGTTGTAAAAACTTACGTTCCCACCAGTTACCGGTGTTTGGAATTTCTCACAAGCTTTACCCATCCCTTTAATAGCCTTAACAAACTGCCAATATACTTCGGGCTGATATGGGTTTCCGAAGTTTAAGCAATTGGTAATAGCAGAGGGAACGCCCCCACTCACTACAATATTTCGGGCAGCTTCTGCTACCGCAATCATAGTTCCTATTTCCGGATCAGCATGCACGTAACGTGCATTACAATCCACCGTCATCGCCAAAGCGCGATTGGTTCCCTTTAAGTTTACAATAGCCGCATCCGAAGGATTATTGGTACTCATATTTACCGTTCCTACCATACTATCGTACTGTTCGTACACAAAACGTTTGGAGGCAATATTGGGGTGAGCCATCATTTCTTTGGCAGTAGCCTGAAGATCTTCAGGAACAGTAATGCTATTGATATCAAATTCTTGATACTCCTTATAATAAGCTGGCTCTTTGTGTTCGCGATAATAAACGGGAGCACCACCACCTAGAACTAAAGGATGGGCGGGAGTTTCCGCGATTAATTCACCGTGCCAGTAATACGATAAACGGTCTTCGGCAATTACTTCACCAATCTCCGCACAGGGTAAATCCCACTTATCGAAAATGGCTAAAACCTCCGCTTCGCGGCCTTTATCAATAACCGCCAGCATGCGTTCTTGGCTTTCGGAAAGTAAAATTTCCCAAGGCTTCATATCGTCCTGACGAGTTGGAACTTTATCCAAATGGATAATCATCCCTAAACCACCGCCGGCACTCATTTCGGAAGTAGAACAGGTGATACCTGCCGCTCCCATATCTTGCATACCTACAATAGCACCTGTCTGTGCTAATTCCATGGTAGCTTCTAATAATTTCTTTTCTTGGAAAGGATCACCCACTTGCACCGATGGAATGTCATCTGCGGAAGCGTCGGTTAAATCTTTCGAGGCAAAAGCCGCTCCCGCAATACCATCTTTACCGGTATAAGAACCAATAATAAAAACGGGATTACCTGCACCGCCGCTTTTCGCGCTAATCATTTTATCCTTTTCGGTATTTAAAATACCCGCCGAAAAAGCATTCACTAAAGGGTTTTGTTCGTAGCAAGGATCGAAATACACTTCGCCGCCTACAGTAGGCACGCCAAAGGAATTCCCATAATCGCCAATCCCTTTGGTAACTCCTTTTAGCAGCCATTTGGTTCTTTCACTATCGGCCGAACCAAAACGCAAAGAGTTCATCTGCGCAATGGGACGCGCACCCATGGTGAAAATATCGCGGTTTATACCTCCTACTCCAGTGGCAGCGCCTTGATAAGGCTCCAAAGCCGAAGGATGATTATGACTTTCAATCTTAAAAGCGCAAGCCAAACCATCGCCAATATCTACCAATCCTGCATTTTCTTCCCCTGCTTTCACAAGCATGTGAGGACCATCTTTGGGTAAGGTTTTTAACCAAACAATGGAATTTTTATACGAGCAGTGCTCACTCCACATTACCGAGTAAATACTCAGCTCGTTAAAGTTAGGCACACGTCCTAAAATTTCGTTGATTTTTTCAAACTCTTCGGGCAGTAAGCCCAATTCTTTGGCGGTTTCTACCGTGGTGGGTTGCAAACTTTGGTCCATGAGGATTTTCAAAAATGAAAGGCAAAGATAAGGCGAATAATAAAGAAAGGAGCTACTAATTGCACTAGAGAATCGTGCTTTTTACGTACTTCGCGCTGTGATTTGGTCGAAGAAAAAATTTAACATCCTCGTGCTTGGCTCCGGGCGAGGCGGTACATCGCTTATTGCTTCGCTGCTAGATGCGCATCCCCAACTGGAAATTGCGCTGGAAGCTCATGCCCAAAAGCATTTGGTTTTTTCGGCTCAGGGGCCAGATGAGCAGGAATTAAATAGTCGGCTAAAAAGCTTTATTAAGGCTTGTGAAAAAGACGCCAAGCAATCGCATTACCCCAGCTGGGGTAACAAAATTACCACCGAGCAATTGGGCTTTCTCGAAGCGATTGCTCCTCCACTAAAAGCACTTGAGCAGGTTTATACAAGGCTCTTACAGGGCAAAAAAATAATCTTCATCACTCGCGATGGTCGCACTTGTATACAGTCTAAAATGCGCCGCACCCACTGCGATCTCAATACCGCCGTTAACTATTGGAAACACAGCGTTAACTATTTGGCGTTTTTACGCTCACAGGCAGATGCGCAATTAATCACCCTAAAGTTTGAAGATTTAATTCTACAACCTGAAATAGAATTGACGAAAGTTTGCCGGTTCCTCGGTTTAAATTATCACCCCCAAATGCTAACTGGTACCGCTAGTAATCGCATTCACAGCGATTATCGCCAAGATGAAATTAACAAAGAAAAGGTGCTTTTGGATGCCGAAGCCCTTGCCATTGGTCAACACATTAGCAAGGAGCTAAATTACCTTGGCTACACTTTAACATTCGATTAATAAATTCCAAGGTTTTTTAAGGGGCCGAATCGTATCTTCGCGCCACAAAACTCTGGAGATGAAACATTTTTACTTTTTTGCCCTTTTATTTAGCTTTTTCGCTAGTGAGGCTCAAGTCTTTAACATGACTCGTAACAGCAGTGATACGAGCTCCCTTTGTAATGGTACTCTTTACGACCATGGCGGCCCTACGGGAAGTTACTCTAATAGTTCTAACGATTACTTTTATATAAATCCTCCCGGGAGTGGTACTCTAACCATCACTTTCAACAGCTTTAGCACCGAGAATTGCTGCGATAGAGTTTGGATTTATGACGGTCAAGACTTTAGCAATTTGGTAAATTTCTATCGTGGTTCTACCTTGCCCAACGGAGGACTTCCGATTACACTAAGTTCTGGTTCTGCAATTGTTCGATTTTCATCCGATGGCTCCATAACGAGTTCTGGTTTTAGCCTAACTTGGTCTGCCGGAAGCAATCTAACGCCAACCGCATCCTTCACTACTAGCACAGCAAACCCTGCTTTAAAACAGCCTGTTACTTTTATCTCCACTTCTCTAAACTCGGGACAAAACATCTGGGATTTTGGAGATGGTAATTTTGGGGCGGGTGATACCGTTACGCATGCCTACCAAACTACCGGCAGCTACACGGCTAAACTAGTAGCAAGCAGCTGCAGTAATAGCGATTCCACTACCGCCAACATTACCGTGCAAAATGCAGCCTTGCTTAGTATTACTCCAGATACTATTAATGGCAGCGTAGCCTGTGGATTGAATTATAGTGATACTATTTACCTGCAAAACACAGGCGGTGGCGCCGCTTTCGCAGAAGTGTCAGCCAGCAGCTTAAGCGATCAAACCAATTTTACAGCAAGTTTCGAAACTGGAACTAGTCCCTTTAACCCTACCACTACAAGCACCTTACATAATGGTACAGCTGTATTAGGAAATGCGGCTGTGGGCAACGGATCCTTAAGCCTTACGGGCAATGGCTCTTTCAGTAATAATATGGAAGCGAATTTTGGAAGCAATCAAGCGAATTATATAAGCTTCTATGTAAATGCTAGCGCCACCAACTCGCGTTCTTACCTCACTTTTGGCGAAGAAATAGGAACCAGTTTTTATGCAGCTATGGCCTTCGAGGTTTACTTCGGTTCCTTTCGATTTTATACTGGCTCAAGTACACAAGTTTATACGCTATCCGTTGGCTCTTGGAAGCATATCGAATTCAAAAATATTGACTTTGTTGCCAAAACCTTTGACGTCTACATCGACGGTTCATCCGTTTTTCCTGGCTTAACTTTTCAGAATAATACGGTAGCTAATTTCAATCAAATTCGGGTGTACAATTTAGGAAACGCTCCTGCGACTAGCTACGATCAATTCGAACTAAAAACCCTCGGTGATAATTCGAATTTCAATCTTGCCAACAATAATTTTAACACGACTAGCACCGTTGCGATTCCTTTCACCGTCAATCTAGCTAATGCCACCGCTGGCTTAAAACAGTATTTGGTGAATATTCGCACGAATGCCTTGGGAAGCGATTCATTAATTTCGGTACCTGTTAACCTTAATGTTACGGGAGCGCCCGCTTTCAGTGCCAATCAATCTTGTATTAATTTCGATACCTTATTTGTAAACCAAAGCGCCACCGATTCCATTTGGATTGCGAACACCGGTTGCGATAGCCTCGATTTTAGCAGTATTACCGCTAGCAGTGCGATGTATAGTTTAACTCAATCAAGCTTAATTATTGCTCCCGGCGATAGTGCCCTTCTCTTTGTTAGTTATAATGCTTCCAGCGCAGGCAATTTTAACGACACCCTCAATTTAGTAGGAAACCTCGATACCATTATATGTCTTTCTGCAGCAGCTTCAACAGCGCCAACTATTGCCTTGGATAGTGCTAATTATACGGTAAACAGCTACGGCTGTAACGATTCGATTCCCATCAGCTTAAAATTATTTAATAATGGTACCGGCAGCATTCCTTTAAATTGGTCAATCGGCGCTTCTTCTTCACTTTTCGATAACTTTGACGGCAGCTCTGCGCCCAACCCAGCTATTTGGTCAACCCTCGGTTCGAATGCCATAGGAAACGGTTGCTACGAACGATCAGGCAGCTTTGCCCTAACTATGAATGGTACGAACCGCATTGCGGAAACTGTTATGCTCAATATTTCCGCAGGAGACTCGGTGGCCATGTGGGCTTTTCCTGGTAATAACGGTGGAACGGGCTGCGAAAACCCCGATGGCGGTGAAGATGTTTTGATACAATATCGTTTGAATGGCAGCTTCAATTGGATTAACCTTGGTACTATTTTCAACTACAACCTAGCTGCGCAAAGATATAGCTTCGCAATCCCAGTAACGGGTACTATGCAAATTAGACTTTTCCAGCCTAGCCATAGCGGAAACAATTTCGATAATTACCGTATTGATGACTTCGAAATAATTTCGAATAGTGCCGGAAACTTTGTGCCTTCTTCAGGGACTTTAGTTTCAGGAGACTCTATTCAAACTACAGGCTACCTTAATACTGCCGGTTTAGGAAGTGGCTCTTATTCACGCAACATTCTTATTAATTCGAATGATCCTTTCCACCCAGACACAATTATCAATGTTACCTTAAATATATTTGGTGACCCCTTGCTTTTGCAGTCTGCTGCTTGCCTAGACTTCGATACACTTTATAGTGGTGCGACTCAACTAGATTCAGTTTTGGTTTGGAATGATGGCTGTGATTCGCTTCATGCAACCGCTTTGAACTTTATGGGAACTGAATTCTCTACTACTTTAAGCTCCTTTAGCTTAGGTTTAGAAGACTCACTTTGGATTCCGATTAGCTTTAACCCCAGTGCTGGAAATTTAGGAGCACAAAATGATACTCTTTCTATTATCAGTAATGATAGCTTGCGCAGCATCTGCCTTAGTGGTTTTGCTATCGGAGCACCTTCAGGAAGCTTTAATCCCGACTCTTTATCTATTACGGTAACCAATTGCGGTGATTCGATTGACTTTCCCGTTTATTTACGCAATACCGGTCTAAGCAGCTTGAATTACCTACTTCCTCAGGCGGGAAATGCAAGTGGCACTAATGGAAATATCAAAGTGCTGCACCTCGGAACTAGTGCTTACACTACCGAAAGAATTAATATCGCCAATATATTAAACACACGCACTGATGTCGATTATCAATTAATCTTCCCTTATAATGGTGCGGACATTAAACCTTATTTAGACACCTCTGATGTAATTGTTCTCCAAGAAATGTCGAGCACCCTATACGCAAGTCTCTTGAGTTCAGAACTGCAAAATTTCGCCAATAATGGTGGAACCATTATCATGACCTACAATGGTACAGCGCGCATGAATGCTTTTAACATCATGCCATTATTAAACACTTTTGGCGCTGCTTCTACCGTTACTATAGATGAGCCCAATCACCCACTTATGGCAGGATTGCCAAGTACAGGGCTTGCCAACTTGAGCGCCACTCTGGTTGGACAGTTTACCAATACTACCAATTTAACCCTTATTGCAGGAAAGAGTGGTAATGACCAAGCAGTAGTAGCTGCTCAGCCTTATGGCAATGGACAAGCCATTTTTATAGGATACGATTATTTTCAAACCAATGCCGACATTATTCAACTAATGAATAATGCAATCGATTGGGCAAATGCTTTACAAGGTCCTCCTAACTTTATTAGTGCAACTCCCGATTCAGGAGCTGTTGCTGTTAATGATTCGGTGCTTATTAATATTGGCATCAATACTGCTGGAATCCCCAATGGTACCTACGACTATACCCTCAACTGGAGTACCAACGATCCTTTGAACCCCATCTTAGAACTGCCCATTCACCTTGTGATTAATGGTTCTGCCAAAGTAGCCGTGGTGGATAGTTCATGTATTAACTTTAGTGCGATCCGCCAAGGAGCGACAGCACAAGACACCTTTAGAGTTGCGAATGATGGCTGCGATACGCTAAACATCACTAGCTTTTCCTCTACCAACGGCGCCTTTAACATTGCTAACCTGCCGGTATCATTAGCACCCGGTGATACAGCCGATCTAGAAGTAAATTTCACGCCGCTAACCGTGGGTACTTTTAATGATACCATTACGGTAAGCACTAATGATACAGCCTTTAAAATCTGTTTGACCGCAAGTTCGGTGGGAGCTCCTGTTTTAGATCTTCCTGAAGATACGCTGGAATTCACACTGCAAAAATGTAAGGTAATTGGCACGCGCAGCTTTAAAGTCCGAAACCTTGGTCAAGGAAGTCTCAACTTCGACATGAAAATTGGTCGCTATACCGACTCCAGTCAAGTGAGCTATAACACCACTGGCGCCACCACCTTCCATAATTTCACGGGACTTCCCAATAGTGCGGATAGTATTAAACTTCGCATCATAATTAATGGTGATTTTGACGCTTTTAGTGAACGTATGACTTTATATCTCGATGGTGCTTACAGCCAAATTATTTACGATAATAACCGATATTACCAACTCGACACGATCGATATATTTATTGTTGGCGCCCAGGTGGCAACCTTACTAAGCGATGGTATTTTGGATGTTGGCTTATATAACACTACGAGTGTAGATGGCCTTGCTGGTTCTTTTCACCGCGTTGAATTAGAAGTGGTACAAAACATTAACTGGGTATCAGTATTAGGTGCTAACTCTGGCACCGTACAACCTTTAGATAGCGTTAACCGCAACTTCATCTTTAATGCGGCTACCCTACCTATTGGCACACATACCAGTACATTAATCATTAACAATAATGCCCCGGGTGCAAACCCTACTTCGGTACCCATTGTATTTAATGTGATCTCTGAACCCGAGATGCTATTATCTGATACTTGTGCATATTTCACCCTCACTCCACTAGGTGATACGACCACACGTAGTGTTACCATTTACAATGATGGTTGTGAACCGCTGTTAATCTCGTCCATGACTAGCACCTCTAATCAGTTTAAAATTTATCAGTCCGCTACTAGTATTCCTGTGGGAGATAGCTTGGTTTTAGACATCGATTTCATTCCTACTTCAGTCGGTAGCTTTAATGCTTCTATTTTTATTATTAGCAATGATACCAATCGCACCATTTGCTTGGTGGGTCAAAGTGGTGCACAACCCGTGGCCGACTTTAGTTTTAGCGATGAGAACATCTGTTTGGGTGAGGTGAGATTTACCAATAACTCTACTTATTTCAACACATTATTATGGGATTTTGGTGATGGTATTTCTAGCAATCAAACCACGCCAACCCACGCCTATGCTTTACCTGGAACTTATACGGTAACCCTAAGAGCAAGTAACACACTCGGTTTCGATACGCTCTCGAAACAAGTTACGGTAAACCCATTAATTGCCAAATTCGGGATTAGCCAAGATACCGTGCAGCTTAATGATACCGCTTACTTTAGCGATAGCACAGTTGGTTCTGTAACTTGGATTTGGGATTTCGGCGACGGTAATAGCTCTACGCAACAAAATCCTTCGCACGTATACACCGCCCAAGGAATTTTTACAGTACGCCTTACGGTTATCGACAACAGAAGCTGCAGCAGAAGTACCACCAAGCAAGTACGTGTAGAAAACAAAATTTCATTGCAAGAAATGGCTTGGCTAAAAGATTACCAACTCTACCCCAATCCGTCACTTGGAAGCTTTAAGCTGCAGAGTCCTAATATGGACTGGTCCAACTATCGTTTCACCTTGGTAGATGCGCAGGGACGATTGGTTCTCGATCAAACTGGAAATAAGAATGCCCAACAGGAGTTTAGTACTACTAAACTAGCGGCAGGTATCTATCGCTTTATAATTTACCAAGGCTCCGAGCTAATTGCGGTTGAAAAAATCGCGGTTAGTCAGAACTAGATTTACCTAAAATAAACCTTTCGATAGCAGCTCTGTAATGGAGCTGCTTTTTTTATAGATACAGAACTGATCTGAGATGTTGGTTTTGAGATCAGTATTACGAGTTTCTTGGAGACGGATTCTTCAGCCTATCATTTTTCGTTGAAGTATGGTCCGATTGTGCTTTAGCAGATAGAGTTGGAGAGAGAAAATGTCTACAGTAGCTTAGCTTCTCCAAGATGCTTGGTTTTTCAGGTGCCCCAGCAAGCCTAAGCATATTCTATAAGTCTGTCAGGAAGTCTCTTATTTTGGCTTAAGGTATAATTTACCTATTTTCAAGAAACCTTAAATCGATTAGAGATGCGTTTATTGTTCTGTTTAGCCTGGGCCCTTTTAGTGTTTTCTTGTTCGGAAGAAGAGTCCCATTCTGCTACTCCTCCTCCTGCTGCTCCAGAGTTGGATTTTATTGTAGGTGAATTCGACGATTACGATTTCCACCAGTCTTTTGATCCACCCTTGGAAATCGTTTACGACATGAGTCAACCATACACTTATGAGCTCGATTTAGATGGAGATAGCTTGCCGGAGATTGGCTTTCGTGGGGTTTATTCAGGATCTTCCGGAGGTATAGCTACTTATCAAATCTTTGCCTTCCCCCTAGAAGCGAACTCTTCTTGGCAAATGGCCTACGAAACGCATCGTGACTCGGTCTATCTTTGTGCAGATACGGTGCCCTGGACTTGGGCCAATGGTGGGGTTCTCCCCGTTTTTTACTCTAAACACGTGAATTTGAATTGCCAGCAGCCAGTCGATAGCTTTTATCGAATGGATTATTATAAGGTTCCGCAAAGGATGTCTGGAGGGGAGGATCCGAAAGCGAATTGGCAGTGGTCTAATTGGAATAATCCTTCTCCGAGGCAACTTGTATATTTCGATTAATGGGACCACACCCATGCTATGGGCCGATATGTGAACCGTCTGGAACTAAACTTTTACAAAGGATTTACTACCACTCATTTCTTACTATTCCGCAAGCAAGAAGGAGCGGATTTTCGCTATGCTTGGCTAGAACTTCAGTTTCATCGAGCGGAAGGAAAGTTTCGTATTGAGGAGTTGGCTTTTCAGGCTGAGGGTCGATCTTAGCGACCAGTCTAAAAGAATGAAAAAAAGCTATTTCTGTATTGGGAATAGGCAACTGATTAAAAATACCAGCCAACATAATGTTATATAGTAATATGGCTATTTATAGCTTCTAATGAACGCTAGTTACTGTGAATAGTATTCTCGTACTTCAAGATCGTTAAGCGTTTTTCAAAAGCCTTACCTGTTCTTACCTTAATGTCTATAAATCAAACACCGGTCCTCGTGGCATACTAACCTATCTATTCCTTGTGGTGATTTCGTTTTAGGATTATTGAGTTGCTGCTGAATGGTCAGGATAGTTTTATATTGCATGGTAATCATAGCTAACTTAAATACTAGTTGTTTTTTTTATTTTACAAGCGCAGACGATCACCATAGAAAACCAAAACAATGAAGAAAGTAATTCTAAGAGTAACTCAGGTGGTACTTATTCTTTATATTCTATGCTGTGGACTTTTCTATAACTTTCAAGAAAAACTAGTATTCGCTCCCGAGAAGTTGGATAGGGATTATCAGTTTAGCTTTAATCAGCCGTTCGAAGAGATAAATATCAATACTACGGACGGTTTCGCACTCAATGGACTATTATTCACAGCAGATAGTTCCAAGGGTTTACTTTTCTATTTGCATGGAAATGCCGGCTCACTCAGTTCTTGGGGAGAAGTTGCTGAAGTCTATACCGATTTAAACTACGATGTTTTCATACTCGATTATAGAGGCTATGGTAAAAGTGAAGGATCAATTAGTAGTCAAAAACAGCTTTATCAAGATATACAAAGGGCCTATGATGAATTGACAAAAAAATATGCTGAGGAGAATACCATTGTACTCGGTTACTCCATTGGATCTGGACCAGCGGCGCATCTAGCTTCCACTAACCATCCGAAATCACTCATCTTACAGGCACCCTATTTTAACCTGACTGACCTGCTCCAGCGCATGTCTCCCATCGCGCCAACCTTTCTATTAAAATATAAATTTGCCACCAACCAGTATATTCAAGACTGTAAAATGCCGGTAGTGCTACTTCACGGAGATCAAGATGCTTTAATCTCTTACGAATCTTCATTAAAACTAAAGGAGCTGTTTAAACCACATGATACCCTAATCACCTTAAAGGGACTGGGGCATAATGGCATTACTTATACAGATATTTATAAAACTGAAATCGCGAAAATACTAAGAAAGTAAAAAAGCATTGCGCATCAATCCTATACGGTATTTCGCGTTGTGCAAGAATACAAAAACAAGCAATCAGGGAAACTTAGTCTAATGAAATATACGGCATTACTCTTATTCTACTTTTTTGTCTCTATCTGCAAAGCTGAAAGTACAGAAGATACCATTTATAATCTCCAAATGCATAAGCCCATTAGCATAAATGGTTTGTCGGTGGAATTACTGCATTTGGATCAAGATAAACTGATGGGTTACACTTTTTCAATACTACAAGTAGCGTATCAAGGTCGGAAGGATATTATTTTAATAGGAGCGGGAGGTGAATCGATTTATGGCTTTCGCTATTACTGGCAGGGGTTTACCTTCAGATTAACAGATCCGGAAACTGCGACCAATGAAAACCTGAAAATGGAAATCATTTTAAAAGACTCTTCAAATGTGGATGAAATTTTTACCCAGAATACGCTCCGCAAGGTGTTTGAAAATATAGTCACTTTAATGGATGCTCAAGAGATGTCCATAGGGAATAGACAAATGAATTTGTTAAAAACTGAGAATAAATTGATTAATGCCAGTTTCACTATCGGTCGGCCTCTAAATTATGGAAAATGGGAACAGAATTTTGTGGAGCGAATCGATATAATTGGGCAAACTGATGGAAATGGCTATCATTTTTCATTTTTGAAGGATCAAGAGGGAAACATAATGCTAAAAAGTGCCCCAACGGAAGAAATTGAAAAGGGAATGAAATTTAGCTTGAATTGGTTCTTAGGGTCGGAAGATGATTAATTCGCGTAGAAGCCAGAGAACTCTCATGGAGAAGGCTAGGTATCTTTCCAATAAATATGGGTCAGTTGTTAATTTGGGTTTTATGCTTTTCAAAGCTTTGTTTTAGCTTGGTGGCGACTAGTTTTATCCTCATCTACCACTTAAAAAAAATACCTTGTTCCTTCATTTAGGATTGAAACGAGGTATTCTCGCAATACTTTATCTTAAAAGTCTAGCGACTAGTAGAAAGGGGATTAAGTACCTCTTGGCTTGGATCTTCCGTTTTAGGTCGAGATGATCTTTTGCGACTGCTTTTTCTTCTGTATTTACTAGAGCGATGGCCCGATTTTTTACGGGAGTCAAATAGAGGTTTTATCATGCCACCCTTAAATATCTGGAAATACATAAAGACGAGGATAAAGGCTAATGCTATTCCCTTTATTACGATCATATTTTGCGGAGTTTGTTACAAAGTAGGCTAAAGCCAGCACATACAGATAGTTAATTAGTGATGGAAGGGCTTTTTTAACATATCCCTCTTCGCGCAGATCTCCACTTGTATAGAAAATTTGGTATCAGATTTTGTTGAGCCCGAAGTTCGAAGTGTTATGGATTAAGGAATTGTAGCTAGACAGATCTTTAGTCGAGAAAATCTGGAATTTTGAAAGTCGATTAGTAACCGCGTCAAAATCTGGGCTCCAATTTTGGTTGGGTTGTGGTTAAATGAAAAACAGGAGCATCGAAGGCTCCTGTTTCTGGCTTTTTACGAAAAGTGTTTACCACTCAAATAATTTCTTTATTGGTAAGTAATCAGCTACTTGAGCTTGTCGCATCGTTTGATTGGCTTCATTGAAATCTACTTTATAACTACCCGCTTACGAACTCGCTCATCTCCCACTTTAATATCCAGTATATACATTCCCGCAGCATGCTTAAGCATTAACTTCTGTTGACTTGCATTGGGATCTAAATCGAATTGCTGAATACGGTTACCACGTAAATCATAGAGCTCGGCACTTTCCATATTTTGTGAGCTTCCGGTGCTTTCAAGGATAAGGAAATCTTTTGCCGGTTGAGGATAAAGGGAAAGCTGAGAGCTGCTCAATTCATCTTCACTTAAAATAATACTGCTACTAATAGTGTCACTATTAGTAGAGGTGGCCCTGCAAGAACCTGTGACCTTATTTATATAAAATTCCGCTGGGAAATTGAGTCCATTCAAACTTAAAGTGGTCGTAGATACATCTGTAATCGTGTCCAAGAGAAGGAAAGGTGTTCCTGCACCTGCATTGCCATAGATTTGATATTTACCAAAAGGCGAATCTGCTTGAGCATTATTTTTTGTCCAGATTAAATCTACATCACCACTTGTGTTTCCTCCACTAATAAAGAAATTGGGAGCGTTTGTTTGACTGGGGAATAGGTCTACTATCAGAGTGAGATTGCCCGACTTGCTTGCGGCACTATCGTCGTCCGTAGCCATTATATGAAAAAGATAACTCGTTCTGCCTTGTAGTCCCTGACTAAGTAAAGAGCACTGCGCCAACCATTTAAAGTGAAAGCTTTCAATTATAGAACTACAATAGCCGCCACTCGCAAGGCTGTCTATAGTAGCACAGGGTCCTCCGCCAACACAGCTGGTGTCTCCCATTAAATTATTAGGGTCTATTTTAGTGCCATTAGCAGTTAAACAAAAGTTCTGAAAACTGCCATTACTGTTGACGTTGAAATCGCTAACATTTATTAAAAGGTCAATACTATCATTATTCATAGCGGTTAAGCGGTAGGTGTTACCCAGGCGACGGACTTGAGAATAAATAGCAGTATCAATTTCTAGTTGAGGAGGATTATTGGCAATGCTAGTAGAGCTATTGTTTATATATAAAGGGAGTTCTCGGTACACTTCCGCGATAAGCTGTCCATTTCGATAGGATCTCACTACCACGCAGTTGGCATAAAATCCTGAACTTGCACTATAGCTCTCCAATGATAATATTCCACTCCAAGGGTCTATAGTATTAGGACCGTTTAAGGCGTTTTCGCTGCTATCAGGAAAAGGGGCGGAAAAAGAATAACCAACATTAAAACTAATGGGAGAGTTGGTATAATCCCAAGGCCTAGCAAAACTGATGCTAATAGAATCTTGATCGGGGTCTACGGCCTGAAGATTATAGTTGAATTTCCCATTGAATTGGATAAAGGCTAAGTCATTCAAAAATTTTGGACTGCTATCGTAGCAGGTACTGATGTTGTTCGGATTGCTATTGCCAGGCGCTGTATAAGGATACATTTTTGAGCGTAAATGAATGTTCGAAGCATTGGTGTTTCGCAGTGAGGGTCGGCAGCAGGTGGTCCAAGAGAATTCAAAGCCATTGGGACCAGGAGTGCCTAAAATACTAACAGGCATGCTTCGATAAATGCCTTTTTCCAAAAGGCAATTTGTACTATTTGGGTAATTTGCAATTATGCCACTGCTGCTAGGGTCGAAAACGCAGGAAATTAACCCTCCTGGGCCACTTAGGAATTGAGTTCCCGTGGGTAAAGAAG
This sequence comes from uncultured Schleiferiaceae bacterium, assembly GCA_963974215.1. GTDB lineage: Bacteria > Bacteroidota > Bacteroidia > Flavobacteriales > Schleiferiaceae > Croceimicrobium. Next base: position 95,394 of record CAXBBL010000005.1, read on the forward strand.
CTCCATTGCAGTCGCGGTACAGAGTTAATTGGAATATATATTGTCCATTTCCGGCGCACTCCCAGGTAATATCACCGCCTACTAAATGGCTGGCTTGTAGATTTATAGAGCTGCTAAATAAGAGTAGAAGAAAGGTAATTTTGCGGAGCATAAGATAAATTTTAGACTAAATATAATTGAATTATTTAATTTTTAGAAGCAAGATTAGTTTTAGTCCATTCTTATTAAATTAAAGGAATTAAGCTCTGTGTTATAGGGTATTTTGCTTTCGCAGATGAGCAGGGATTAGGAATCATTCTAATAGGACTGAAGCTTTATGAACCCTTGTTTTTTCGCATCAAAAAAGGTGATTATTGAAGGTGAAGTATTAAGTGAATTTGGCTGAACACGATGCAATTATGTTTAGATGGCGTGCTGCTTATCATCTCAGATCTTTAATGAACCTATTTAACGTGAATTCGACAATAAATTAGAGCCTCAGATTTTCAATGGAAGGAAAAGACTAGTCTGGATCGTGCAGCTGTAGCGGGCTACAGCAAATGAGCTAGATGCAGGATTTTCATTTTTATTGGAAAATCCGTTTAGGCCCCTTCTAAAAAGCGGCTTTCCACGCCTCAGTAGCTCACAATAGCCCGCTATTGCTTCACTGCTTCGGCTTGAAACCCACTATTTATAAGAGGTCTGAGGCCTAATTTTACGTCGAACTCACGTTATTTAAAGCCGTCTTTTCGTAAATTACCCGCCTTAAACCATACTATGAAACCAATCAACTACATTAAAAAAGGCGAAGGCGAGAACTACAATTACAGCCAAGACCATTGTTTTATAAAACTGTCGTCGCGCGAAACCAAGGGTGAATTATGTTTAATTGAAGATAGCCTAAAACCGGGCTTTCATTTAAAGCGTCATCATCATAAAGTAATGACTGAGATTTTCTACATGTTAGAAGGGGAGATGGAACTCATTTTCGATGCAGAAACGATAACCTTAAAGCCAGGTGATACCATAACGGTGGCGCCCAATGTTTGGCATGAGGCTCTTTGCAAGGAAGGCGGTAAAATGCTGACTCTCTTTAAAAATGGCGAGTTCGACGTGTTTTTAGAAACTCTTTCTAAAATGACGGCCGATGATTTTGCGGATCCAGCTTTAATGCGTTCGGTATCGGAGAAATACGACATCTACGAATCTTAGCATAAGCTTTTGATGGTTTAGTCGATTATTTACTTGTGCACAAAGCTTTCTTTTTAGGTCCTAAGTATAGGGGAATTGAATGTCTTTCGCCCCGGGTTTTATACTAGCGCTGGCAGATTGCTTATTTAAAACCTGAGTTCGGCTTTAAACAGAAATTGTGATTAATAGATCAATGTTTGCTTTTAATGCTTTTGGGTAATACTTTAGAAGCCTGATTTAATAAACCAACAATCTTGCTTCATTCTATTCCAAGGCGCACTTTAAAAATCTGTCTTATTGTTTTTTCTGTTTTTGTTTCTTCGAGCGCATCTGCGCAAGCGTGGGAGGAAAGCACCTGCGCCAAGGCTGCCCGAGTTTTAAAGGTGATAGAGGAGTTGCACTTTGCGCCCAAATCCTTTAACGACAGTCTCTCGGCGGAAATATTCACTTTATTTACGAAGGGATTAGATGCCGATGGAAGCTTCTTTACAGAGAAGGATATACAGTCTTTAGACCTACTGGTGCCGGAGCTTTACAGACAGATAAAAGATAGTACTAGTTGCGAGTTTATCGCTGCAGTAAATTTGATTTACGGTCAACGCCTACAGTCTTTTGCCACATTAATAGAAGCTTCTAGGCAACAGACATTAGACTTAAAAACGCGGGCTAATTTCAAAGAAAAAACCACGGGCCAAAATTTTAAAGAGCAGGAATGGCAAAGCTATTGGCAAAACTATTTTCAGATGCGTGTGCTTTTTGCGCTCGATGCAGGTAGCGATAGCCTTGTGAATGCAGGGCTTCCATCATCCGTTGTAGTTCAGGCGGTGCAGACCAAGGTGGCGGAAGGAATTTTATGTCGCCTGCAAGATCGCATTAAGCGTGAGGATTTGCGTTTACAATATTTAGAGGAGGAGTTTTTGGATGCGGTGACTAAAGTTTTTGGTCCGCATAACAGCTATTTCAATCGCGAGCAGGAGCAAGATTTTAAAGTATCCTTAGCGGTAGAAGCGCGTAGTTTTGGTTTCGACTTTTATCGTAATGATCTGGATCAGTTGGAAATTAGCAACGTAAATCCCGGTGGCTCGGCCTGGAATTCGAATGCTTTAAATGAAGGAGACGTAATTGTTAGTATCAATACTGGCACTGAAGAGATTAGTGAATTCAACTGTTTGTCAACAAGCCTCTTGCGCAGTCAATTAGGGAATAGTGAGAAACTAGAAATTGTGGTGCGTAAGAAAAGCGGGGAAGAAAGTAGTATTGTCCTTGAGAGTAGTGTTAGTGCGGTAGAAGAAAATCGCATTCAAAGTTTTATTCTCGCAGGTACGCGAAAAATTGGTTACATCTATTTGCCGTCTTTTTATGTGGGCGACGAAGAGTCAGAAATAGTGAGTGGTTGCGCCACCGATATTGCGCGCATTCTCATTCGCTTAAAGCGAGAAGGGATTGAAGGATTAATTCTCGATTTACGCGATAACGGCGGCGGCATGATGGGTGAGGCGATTCGCATGGCTGGTCTATTTGTAAATTATGGCGCATTAAGCATTTATTGGGACGGGAAAGAAGCACCGCTAACCTTAAAAGATCCTGATAAAGGTGTGGTTTACAATGATCCTTTAATTGTGATGATTAACAGTTTTAGCGCATCTGCCTCCGAGCTTTTTGCCGCGGCTTTGCAAGATCATATTCGCGCGATAATTGTCGGTAGCCCCAGTTACGGGAAGGCCACGGTCCAGCAGGTTATCCCTATTTCCTTTGCCGCCAATACGGATGAGGGTCCAGAGCCTGATGGCGCTCTTAAGCTTACGCTCGCTGCATTTTACCGAGCCACGGGCAGCAGTCACCAAAAAGAAGGGGTTATTCCCCATATTCATTTACCCGATTTTAGTGAGGCTTTGCCGTATCGAGAGGTTAACGAGCATTATGCCTTGGAAAACAGACCTATCGTTAAGAAGACGTATTATACCCGTCTGCCCGATTTTCCTACCGAAAGTTTAGTGCAAAAATCACAAAGTCGCCTTGCGGTAGATAGCAGTTGGATGGGCATTAAGTCCCTGCAATTGAAAGTTAAGGAATGGGATGAAGGACCGACGATTCCTCTAGGCTATTCTGATTTTAGAGCCTATTTAAACCAGAACGATTTACAAGATGATTTCGATGCGATAAGTTTTGAAACTAGTCTTTACACCATTGAAAGACCCGCTTATTTAAAGGAGTTGGCGACCTATGGATTAGGTGAAGAGTTGGAGCAAAGTTTTCAGATAGAAAGTATTAGCGAAGACATTTATATACAAGAGTCGTATTTAATAATGAATGATTTTTTAACTACTAAAACCAAATAAATATGCAATTGATCTCACGCTTTTTTCTGGCCCTTTCCCTAGTATTTAGCCTCCCATCTCTTTCCGCTCAAAATACCCAAGCCGCGCTCGATTACATGCAAAATATTAATGAGCATTTGGGCGATGTAAAAGGAGAGACCTGGCGTTATTTGAAAGCAGCAACGCAAGGAAAAAGTGCTCGCAGGGTAGAGAATAAAAGGCAGCAATTGATCAGTGAATTAAAAGATGTAAAGTCTAAGATTAGTAAAACTTCAGCCTTTGATGGCGACGGAAGTCTACGAAAGGAAGTCTTAAGCTATCTCGGTTTAACCATTACGGTAATTAAGGGTGATTTCGACAAGATATTGGATATGGAAGAAATTGCCGAGCGTTCTTACGACGATATGGAGACCTTTCTGCTTGCAAAAGATTTGGCCAATGCTAAACTGGATAGCGCTTTTGAGATTTTTTCCAAAGCTGAAGCCGACTTTGCTGAAAAAAACAATATCACTTTGGTAGAAGGCGAAAAAAGTAAACGCGATGAGAAGATTGCTAAAGCCAGTAAAGCCTTAAAATATTACAACGAAATATTCCTTATCACCTTTAAAGCCACGGTGCAAGAGTCTTATGTTTTGGATGCCTTAAACCGCAATGATCTTATTAGCTTGGAGCAAAGTACAAATGCTCTGGATATGGCCGCAAAAGAAGGCTTGGAGAAATTGAAGACAGCGGAGAAATTTGGCAGCGACCCCAAGTTAATTTTGGCAGCTCAACAATTATTGGAGTTTTATACGATTGAGGCTAGCCGCGATTTCCCTAAAATTGTAGACTTCTATTTAAAGAAAGATAAGTTTGATAAGCTGGCTGCCATGATGGAAACGAAGAAGCAAAAGGACCTTACTCAAGAGGAAGTTGATGCTTATAATCAGGCGGTAAACGATTACAATAAAATGATTCCCCAGTTTAATACATTAACCGAGCGTTCTAATGAAAAGCGCGAACAGGTCTTAGATCGCTGGAACAAACGCGTGGAAGAGTTTTTTGAGACTCACGCTTAGGTCTTATTAATAGAAATTTAGCCAAGCTGTTTTCTGCCTTTTTTCGCTTTCCCAGATGCGCAAGAATGACAATCAGGGAAGGAATGTAGGCTATTTTAACAATGAATTTTACGCCGAACTAAGGTTAGCGGACTTATTGCTAGGAACAAAATTCTTGCGACTTAATTTAGAAGGATCAGCTTCTGCCGAAAAACCTTGTTGATTAGCATTTAGTTAAGGCTGTTGTCAATAGGAGCGATAACTCTTAGCTTGACCTCTTTATTGTTGACCGCTGCAACTACATGTTCCAGGCCTTGGCTTTTCTATTTATTGAAAATCTGAGATCTTATTTTATTGACGAGCTCAGTTCAGTTTTCGAACAGAAAAATTTATGATATTACTTACAGCGCTTTTAATCTTTTTTCTTGGAATTAAGATTCCATTATGGCTTTTAGGGAAGAAAATTCAAGATGTGAGGACCGAAGGTGGTTTAAAACAAATACTATTTGAACTGAGCGGATTGTTTTTTGCTTTTTTTATGGCCTTTATGATCAACATGGTTATTGGTCTAACTACTAAAGAACGCTACCTGCTTACTGAAAATATGGTTTATGGCTTAAACTTCAGTCAAGCAGCGAAGGCTTTAGGTTTTGAGGATGGGGATAAGATCATTTCCATAAATGGCAAAGAGCTAATAGTGTATGATACAATTCTGAGCAGTATCGTATCGCAATACGGAGATGTTAGAATTGGTCTTGCCAGAAATAATAACGATACGGCTATTGTTTTAAATGATTTGGAATTATATAAACTTCTTATCGACGGTGATGAGCCACCTTTTACACCGATCTTAACGGATGATACGGTTAATAACCAAGGAAATGATCTAATTTATAGCGAGCGAGATCGGGACTTCTCTGAGGCAGTTTCTTTTTTCACAATGTCGGTAGAATACGTTTTTAAGTTCGCTTCACAAATGATTGGTAAAAGGGAAGGTGAATATGTAATTTTGGAGGTGGTCGACCTAAAATCATTCATGCACCAGACAAGTCTCATGCTAGTACTTCTAGGGTTTTTAAATTTATTACCAATCCCGGGTTTAGGTGTAGGAAATGCTATGATAGCCTTAATTGAAAATAGAAGAAGAAAAAGGTTTAATCCCAAAATGATGAAATGGCTTAGGTATGCAGGTGTTGGGTTGATTTCGCTACTATTGATAATTAGAATCGTCTACACACCTTAGGCACTATTAGGCGCTAAGGTCTAGGCGTAAAATGCTTTTGGATCGTCATTACTATTAGCCTTTAATTTTTTTTACCGAAAGCAAATAAGCATTTAAGATGCGCCTACTGGGGAGAGATTAAGAGTTTCACAGGCACTAATTTTCTAAATTGCCTAACCTTAATTTAATCTCTTAAAAACCAGAGCTATGAAAAATGTTATCGCTGGAATCTTATTGCTTATTGCTCCCTCTCTAAAAGGGCAAACAGTACATAAAGAACCTGTCCTTAAAAAAAATTCGGTCTATTTTGAAGTAATTGGATACGAAACCCTTATTTACAATGTTGGTATTGAGCGGATTGTGCTGAGCGCTGGTAAACATAAGATATCTACCGCGGTGGGCTTTCAATACAATAGGAATGATAATACCGATTTCTCCCTTGAATCAAGTTTGAGTTTTTTACCTCAAGTGAGTTACTTATACGGGCACAAGCATCACCTTGAGTTGGGAGCTGGTGCATCTATTGAGTTAAAACCTTTTGTAGTTTACCCAATGAGAATTGGCTATCGCTTCCAAAAACCCGCAGGAGGATTTCTGTTTAAAATAGCCTTTACGCCAATCTATTTTCCCAAAGTATTCTTCGGGTCTTCAATTCTCCCTTGTGGAAGCTTGGCGCTTGGTTATACTTTTTAATTGAGCTCGATGTGAAATAAATGGACAAGGTTCGTACGACTTTACTGGTGAATGCAAATCGCTGAAAGCATTACTTTAGTTTTATAGTTTAAATACCATTGCTCCAAATAATTTAACCCATGCAAAAGCTCTCAAAGAAAGCTCTTATTGTTTTAATTGGTTTTCTATTCTTTGGATTTGGTCCAGAATCCCAAAAAGACGACTCACATATTGACTGTTCCAGTCAGGCATGTTGGGGCGAATACAAAGGCGCGGAATTTATCAATGGTTCTGATGTGGCCCATCAGTTTTCTAACAAAATGTCCGCAACTGTAGGTGATCAGCTTAAAAATCTTTTTAAGAAGGGCGAATATTCAAAGGTGGACTTTGACAAAATTGTAATGACCACAAGCGGTATGGGCACTGGGCAAGTTGTTTATTCTTTGAAGATTCCTTTTAAAGCTGTTGATACAAGGTGTGAAGCTTATACCTCCTTTGATCATGTTGGTGGATGGAAACACGCTCCTGCTTTAGCGGCGAGGAAAAGACAGTTAGGCAAAGCTTTGATGCAGAATGATTCTTTAGATATAAGCGATCTTAAAACGACACCTGAAGGACTGCAAGAGTATTGGATTCAGTGGAAAAATCCACACACTCAAGCCATGTGTGAGGAATAACGTAAGAAATTTTGATTTAAAAGGTGTAGGTTCCTTTGTTCTTTCTAATAGAAAAACCCCTGTACTTCCTAGGAATAACAGGGGTTTGTTAGTTAAAGTCAGAGTGTAAGATTAGCTCTTAACCCAACGTATTTTTTCAGTGCTATTGTCTTTTTCAACTTGGATGAAATAAACACCACTGTTTAGAGCAGCAGCATCTACATCGGCTTGAAGACCATTAACATTTTGGCTGATAACAAGTTGACCAGTAGTATTAAATACCTTTAGACTTTTAATCATAGTCATGCTTTCAATATGGAATTCACCTTGGCCCGGATTAGGATAGATTTTCGCTGTGCTTGCTGCTGTTTCATTTAAGCCAATGCTAGCAGCTTCTCCAAAAACATTATCGAAATAAATAATTTGGTCTGATCCACGGGCTTGGAAATCTGGGAAAACCACTAACTGATCGTAGTCTGGTGTTAAGCCAATATGAGATGAAAAGTCGAAGGTAAGTTGTTCCCACTCATTGATTTTAGTGTTAGCCACTTTAATTTCTCCTAAAGACCAGCCGTCAGGGCGAACCAATTTAATACCTACGTCGCTAATTTCAGATTTCCACACCATGATGCGGATTTGCGCATTATTGGCGTTGATGTCGAAAGAGCCAGTACCCGCACCGTGCAAGGTTTCGCAACCTGCCCATGGTTGACCTGCTTGAAGCGCAGTAAACTTAGCTACTGTAGCTGAGGTGTTTAGGCCAGTTGGATCTGGATTGCTAACAATCTCTAAAGCAGGGTTTAGGTCATTTTCAAAAACAGTCCATGTCCAACTGCCGCCATCGCCGCCTGGTTCAAAATTAATGGGTCCATTTTGTGCAAAGGCAAAAACGGGTAGAGCAAGTGCTAAAATAGTTTTAGTAATTGTATGCATATAGTTTCTTTTACACGCACCCTTTAGTGGGTTTGTTATGGTAAATATAACTATAAGTACGAAAATAGCAAGCTTTTTTTTAAAATGTCCAGTAAACATTTCTAGGCTGTATTTTTATAGAGATGGAGCTGTGCTAAAAGCGGTTTTAGGAAGCTTATAACTTTTGAAGTGGCCATTTGATAGGCTTTTCCGAGCTAATGAACTGCTAGGTTTTAGAGTGAATTTTGCTTTTTACGCATTAAGATATGGCGGAAAATAAAGGTTTTTGGAGGCTTTAAAGAAAAATATTTTTACCCTCTGCTTATAGTTGTTTTAACTACAAGTATTTTTTTTAGCTTGCGCTAGAATTGGTTCAAGTACTAAACAAGGATTTTCAATAGGGCATTTTCCATTATTGAATAGACCAACAGTATGATACACCACAACGGCTATTTTTTGTCACTAAAATTTTTATAAAGAATGAAGAAAATTCTACTTTTTTTAGGTCTCCTTAGTTTCCAGCTGCTGCAAGCGCAAAGCTTACCCTTCGATTTTGAAACCGCAGCTACTAATCCCAGCTTCGTTGACTTTGATGGAGGAGTGGTAAGTGTTGTAGCGAACCCCTTATCGGCAGGAGTAAATACTAGTAGCTCAGTAGCACGCATGGTGCGCAATGGCGGTGCTATTTGGGCAGGAAGTAAGGTGGTTTTGGCTTCCAATCTTAGCTTTTCGGTGCTTACCAAAATTACGATGAAGGTATACACTACGGCTCCCGTGGGAACGGTTGTGAAAATGAAATTAGAGGGAGCTGGTGGTCCCTCGGTAGAAGTGGATGCTTTTACATCTGTTTCCGGTACTTGGGAAACCTTAGAATGGATTTTTGCTGGAACCCCAAATTATCTAAATGAAATTGCCTTTATGTTCGATTTCGGAAACGTAGGTAATGGTAGCGCTAGTTCTACTTTCTACTTCGATGATGTAGCACAAGTGCAGGGTCCAACCGCCCCAACATTAGTGTCCTTACCGATTGACTTTGAGAGCGGTTATGTTGATACAGACTTTCTTAATTTTTCGGGTGCAGTCACTAGCATAGTAGCTAATCCAGTAAAAACAGGCATCAATACGAGTGATACTGTAGCTGAATTAATTAGATACGGTGGTGATATTTGGGCTGGAAGTAAAATCTTACTTAATAATGAACTTGATTTCTCAACCATGTGGCATATCTCTATGAAAGTATATACCACAGCTCCAGTTGGAACTCGTGTGAAATTGCAGTTAGAAGAACCAACAGGAATGGAAAGTTTGGATGTTTTAACGACGGTATCTGGTGCTTGGGAAACATTAACTTGGAATTTTTACGGTCAGCCTAGTAATACCTTTAATCGCATAGCTTTTTTATTCGATTTTGGAAATGTAGGCGATGGTACGGCTAATTCGACCTTTTTGTTCGATGATATTGAGCAGTTTGTAGGTCCTGCGCCTGCGCCGCCCGTTCCCGCTGCGATGCCAATCGATTTTGAGTCGAGCGTACAAACTTCAGATTTCATTAATCAGTTTGGAGCCTATACTACCATTGTCCCCAATCCAGCGCCGACTGGTATTAATACGAGCGCAACGGTAGCAGAATTCCTTAAAAGTGGTGGTCAAGTTTGGGCGCGTAGCTTATTACAATTAACAGCTAATCTCGATTTTTCTAATTTGAGTGCTATCACTATGAAGGTTTACACGGATGCGCCCGTGGGCACAACTCTTAAACTGAAAGTAGAAAGTACCAACTCGGGTGCGGCTAATGAAAAAGATGTAGTAACTACAGTTTCGGGCGCTTGGGCTACTTATACTTGGGATTTCGCTGGCGACCCTCCCGTCTATAACGTGATAACTTTTATGTATGGTTATGGGGTAGTGGGCGATGCTTCTCCTACATCCACTTTTTATATCGATGACATTATGCAGACAAATGCCAATGGGACAGTTGGTTTAGAGGATTTAAAGTCTGCTAATCAGCTTAAAGCTTTCCCTAACCCCGCCAAGGATTATTTTACGATCAGTGCAGGTGCAGAGATCATCCAAACCATTTCGCTTTATGATTTAATGGGCAATCAAGTTATGGAGATCAAGCCTAATAATACTACAACTAATTTAAATGTGGAAAATTTACCCACGGGTCTTTATGTTGCAATTGTTACAACCCCAACGGGAGAGAATAAAATTAAATTGCTAGTAGACTAATACTTATATTAAGACCAGTTTAAGGTATTATTGTACCTTCTCCTTTGGTTTTTCGAAGAAGCATAATTATCCGTCTAGTATTTGCGATAAGTTTTCGCAGATATTAGGCGGATTTTTTAATACGACTAATGGGGTTATCCTAATAATGTAGAAGAAAATAGCCGGCGTTCGGGAGACTTGGTTTTAGACTTTAGTCTTAGCTCAGTTAATCTCGGTTTGAGCTATTTTTTCTAGGCGAAAATGGCCTTTGGCTTTGGCGGCAGTATTTATCTGCGTGTTGCACTTTGGTTTGGCCCTATTTTCGAACCTTCCTAACTTCTTCGAGTTTTGTTGCCACTTATTTACCCTAAAATCTAAGTAAGGTTAATAGAGTAGTGAAAGGAGGTAATCTGCTATCAGGCCTTAAGCATGCTTGGAAGTATCTAACTCCCTTTCGGAGGCCATTTTTTTAGGTGATTTACCATCTGCCGAAAGGCCAGAAAGCCTTAGAAAATGTAAAAGAGGGTTTTTTCTTAAAAAAGAATAGTTTCCTTGCTAGAGTAGTCTAGGATCATAAAAAAAATCAAATATTGTTTAATCAGCGCGCTAGATCCGACTTGCTGATTTAAACGATTTTCCTTCTTTAGGGCGAACAGTATTTTTTGACTTAGATTTATTTTCTTTGCCTGATTTTCCTGCCGATAATCGAGCAAAAGGGAATTGATATAAAAACCCAGTAGAGAGAAGCTATGCTCTTTAATTCCTTAGACTTTGCAATATTTTTGCCCGTAGTATTTGTGCTCTATTGGTTTCTTGTAAATCGTAGAATCAAATTACAAAACCTATTAATTGTGTTGGCTAGCTATACCTTTTATGGTTGGTGGGATTGGCGTTTTTTGATTTTAATATTTTTCAGCACGCTGGTAGATTATAGTATAGGCCGCATGCTTGCTGGGCAGGAAGACCAGAAACGGCGAAAGTTGTACCTCTATCTCAGCGTTATCATAAACCTATCACTGCTCGGTTTTTTTAAGTATTACAATTTCTTCCTGGATAGTTTTGTTCAGGCCTTTTCCTTTTTTGGAGAGGAGATTAAGCTTAATTACTTGCAAATTATTTTACCGATTGGCATTAGCTTTTATACTTTTCAAACCTTGAGTTATACTATAGATGTATATAAAAGGGAAATGGAGCCTAGTAAAGATTTCATTGCCTTCGCTGCTTTTGTTAGCTTTTTTCCTCAGTTAGTAGCTGGTCCTATTGAAAGGGCAAGTAGTTTATTGCCACAATTTTTAAAGCAAAGGACATTTGATTACATCAAGGCAGTGGATGGACTGCGGCAAATTCTATGGGGACTGTTTAAAAAAATTGTTATCGCCGATAATGCGGCAAAGGTGGTTAATGAAATATTTGCAAACTCGGATAGTTACAATGGCAGTACCCTAGTGCTAGGGGCCGTGTTTTTTGCTTTTCAAGTGTACGGTGACTTTTCTGGTTATTCGGATATTGCGATTGGGACGGCGAGGCTTTTCGGTTTTAATCTCATGCAAAACTTCGCCTTTCCATATTTTTCGAGAGACATCGCAGAACACTGGCGTAGATGGCATATTTCCCTGAACACTTGGTTTAGAGATTATCTATATATTCCTCTCGGAGGTAGTAGAGGTGGAGCTTTGATGAAGCTGCGAAATACCGCCTTAGTTTTTATCGTTAGTGGTTTTTGGCACGGGGCTAACTGGACCTACATCGTTTGGGCTTTTTTAAATATCCTTTACTTTTTACCCTTCATTTTACGCAAGAAGAAGAGAACACGTAGTGAGATCGTTGCTTTTGGAAAGGTAATACCCTCTTTAAGAGAAGTCTTACAAATTTTAGGCACCTTTAGCTTAAATGTTTTTGCTTATATTTTCTTTCGTTCTGAAACGGTTGGTCAGGCATTTAGCTCTGTGAGAACCATATTTTCGGAGTCACTTTTTTCTTTGCCTCAATTTGAGGGCATGTTGCATGCATTTATAACCTTTATTCTTATTTTGATTTTTATGTCTATCGAGTGGTTTGGTAGAAACGATCAATTTGCGATTGCCAAACTGGGTTTTACTTGGAAAAGGCATTGGAGGCAGCTTTTCTATTATTCTATAATGTTAGCCATTTTTCTCTTTATGGGGAAACAAGAGCAGTTTGTTTACTTTCAATTTTAAATGTCTATGAAAAGATTCCTGAAACGTTTGCTGCTCTTTATTTTGCCCATAGTAATCTTGGCGTACCCCTTGGATATCTTAGTGTCGCAAATTCTTAGAAAGACAAATCTTCACTATGGTGAGTATGAAGTGTGGGATGATATCTATGCATCAAATATTGATGCTGACTTAGCGATATTTGGCTCTTCGCGAGCTTGGCGCCATTTTGACCCCAAAATATTTGAAGATAGCCTCGGGCTAAAAACCTACAATTTCGGGATGGATGGTCACAATTTTTGGATGCAACAGCTGCGCCACAGAAAATATTTTGCAAAAAACCCGCATCCGCAAACAATAATTTACTCGGTTGATATACTCACTCTAGTAAAGCGAGTGGACTTATTCAATAAGAATCAATTGCTCCCTTTTATGCTATTTGATGATGAGATTTATAATTATACAAAATCCTATCAGGGTTTCTCTTGGGCAAATTACTATGTACCTTTATACCGCTATGCCACTAACTTAGATTTTAGCTCTTTTATCTCAGACTCTCTCTTTCAAGAATATAGATATCACGGTTTTAAAGGCGCTGATAGGAAATGGAATCTTGATTTGCAGGAGGCTGAGTTGCAATACCCCAATTTTAGTCTTGATGAAGATACTCCATCTGTTGCGCTCTTTATATCGTTTATTGAGGATATGAAAAGAGAGAACATAGATATTATTCTAGTTTGTGCACCAGAGTATTACGAAGGTCAGGACTTTGTTAAGAATAGGGTTGAGTTAATTTCTACTTTTAAGGAAATTGCTGAGAATTATAGCTTGCCTTTTTTCGATTATAGTGATAGTGCCATTTCTAAAAGACAAGATCTTTTTTATAACACGCTTCATCTTAATAAAGAGGGTGCCGAGGTATTTACCCAGAAATTTATTAGGGATTGGCAGCGATTAAAATAAGCTACATTATCACTAGCTGTAGTGAGATTGCAGCGTTTACAGGTTAAAAATATATTTATTTTAAAATACTTAAGTTTGGGGTAATTTGCATTTTAGGAGAAATTTTGTTTTTGCTAAAATTTAAACCATGTACAATCTATCAAAACCTATTATGAAAAAGCTTACTCTTGCTATCACCTCCTTTGCACTGCTACTTTTACTTAGTTTTTCTTTTAAACCAAGCGAACCCTTCATTATTTTAATTGATCCAGGCCATGGGGGAAAGGATGCAGGATTCGTGTCTGATGAAAAAGGACTGTCAGAAAAGGATATTAGTCTAAATTTCACCCAGCGATTGATAGAAGTTTCTAAGAATTACTCAGATATAGAAGTGATCTCGACCCGAAATAGCGACGAATTTATAGATCTGAAACAAAGAGTGGAAATTGCTAATTCACAAAAAGCGAACTTGTTTATTTCCATTCACATGGACGCTCACAATAATGCTTCTAAGCAGGGAATGAGCCTGATGGTGGACGCTTTCTCAAAACATAAAAGCGAGAGTTTGGCTTTAGCAGAAACCATAATCAGTCAACTACAGTCTGATGCTTCGATGAACATGCGAGCGGATGTTACAGATTTCGATTCTTACGTATTACAAAATGTCGACTGTCCTGCTTTAATGCTCAATATTGGTTTTTTAAGCAATAGTGCAGATGCCGATTTTATTAATGCCAACGATAATATTGATGCTTTGTGTAAAGAGTTGATCGAAGCACTCCTAGCAAAGGAGTAATTTGACATCTTCAAATTTGAGGCAGGCCTTGGTACTTTTATTAAGCGCCTTAGCAATTTCTGCAAAAGGTCAGGTGACTCGTGTAAAAGAGATCATGGTAGAACCCTATTTAGTCTTTCAAAATTACGAGGACTTTAAAAGGCTCTGCTTAAGTTCACCCAATTCGGCGGTAGAGTTTTTAAAAGGCTTCGACTTTGCTTGGGGCTATAAATATCATTTAAAGGTAGAAGAAACAAAGTTAGAATCTGCCCTATCGGATGGTCTCGTATATGAGTATCGCCTTTGGAGGTGCTGTCTAAAAACAAGGTAGCAGATTCTCTTGAGGGTAGATTGTTTCTTGATTCTAAGCGGTATTATCATGATTTAGATAGTAGTGAAGCAGCAATGAATGCCACTTTCCAAGCGATTAACGATAGCACCTATCTCTATTTTGATGCGGTAGAAATTGAGGTGCCCCAAAAATTACAGGCGCCCTTCCAGCAAATCCTCAAGGGAGAGAAAAGCCAAGAGGCGAGCTTTGTGTTTTTAGAAGGTAACCGAATTAGGCTTTTTAGGTTGTAAGTAAAAGTTTTTTTAAGTTTTACTTTGTAATGAAGTCTCTATTTTTAAATATTTCTAGGTCGTTTTTTATTTCTATTCTATTATAAGCTATTTTCGCGGTAAGATTAAAGTGGAGTCAATAAATTGGCATCTCAATGATTATTATGGAGATAGCCCTATACTCTCAAGCCTTCGTTAAGGTTCAGTTAGTGCGACCATTGCTTTGGTTTTAACAATATAAAATGAAACTAAAATCACTGAGCAATGGAAATACTTAATAGAGTGAAATCAAGCGAACCGCAGTTTTTCTACGTGTCGGAAACCCGCTTTATGGCCATGTCAATCTTAAGCTTTGGTATTTTCAATAGCTATTGGATGTACAAGAATTGGCAGTTCCTGAAGAATAGAGATAATCTCGATATAATGCCTTTTTGGAGGGGCATTTTCGGAATATTCTTTATTCATAGCTTACTTAATAAAATCGAAGCGGATAAAGGCTTGAGTGAGGTTGAAAGGTCTAATTTTTCGGGCTCAACTTTAGCCACGATTTGGGTGGTGCTTCTTATTTCTTCAAATTTATTATCGAGGTTAGATGATACCAATACCTCAGGTATTGCGTCCTTAATTAGCATTTTCGCTGGTCTATGTTTCTTGCCTGTGCAGGTATATATTAACAGAGTAAATAATTTGGTCAACTCGCAAATGGGGGAATCACCTTGGTCCTTTGGTCAAATATTATGTTTATTGATAGGCATGCCATTGGTCATTTTGGAGGCAATGAGCTTTTTATAGTCACACTAATGTTATAGGTTTTAGGAGTTTTTACTCAAATCCTTCATATCGGCTAGTGCATCATTTAGTTTGCGGATTATACCACCGTATATTAGCTGCACATCTTTACGATGAATGACTTTACTGAATATACTCATGATAAGGGCGAAAACGACTACGAATAGGGTAGTGTAGAGATGCATTCCGAAAATTAAATCATCGGTGCTCTCAGCAACTTTGAGACGTAAACTGCCCAGTAAATCTGAGAACCATAAGCCAAAATAAAAAATCAGAATAAGCCCTGGGTATACCACGCGGTACATTCTGCCATACCGCTCAATGGAGTTTTCAATCCAAGCTTTAAAAGTCTGTAAATAACGGAAGCTGTTTTCACCTTTGTCAATTTCTTGGAGTGCCTTAAGTTCATGGTAGGCCGTGTAGGCCACATAGCTCATCATCAGGAATTGTAACAGTCCAGCTACAATGGCCCCTGCAAAATAAGCGGCCACTAACAGAGCCAAGCTGCCCGCTAAGATCCAGCGGATATTGGAGGCAAACATCTTTTTGAAGCGATCAATCAAGTGGACAGACTTCTTGTTGTAGAGGTTATTGACTTGCGGAGCTACCAGGGCTTCATTTTTTAAAAAGCCTTCTTTCCAGATATTTTCAATTGATTTTTCCATCAAGTATTTTTTTTAATCGTTCTTTAATTCGTTTAATGCGCACCCCGATATTATTGGGATTGGTACCAATAATCTCCGAGATTTCTTGATAAGACTTCTCCTCTAAATATAAGAGTATGACCGCCCTATCGATTTCTGATAATTGCTTAATAGCAGAATAAAGTTGAGCGAGCGATTGATCGGAAAATCCCGTGCTAATTTCCTCGGGTTTATCTAACACTTGTGCTTCAGTAATTGCTACCGAAGGCGATTTTTTATCCTTCTTCAATAAAGTAAGACAAACATTTAAGGTCAAGCGGTAAATCCAGGTAGACCATTCCGACTGCTGTTTAAAGTTGGCGCGACTCTTCCAAATTTGTAAGCAAACCTCTTGGTAATAATCTTCAAAATCTTCCTCGCTATTGGTATAAGCGCGACAAATTTTAATGATTATCCCCGCATACGGCAAAATGGAGAGGGTGTAGAAATCGCTACTCAATTTTTATTCTTTACTGGTTAGTGGTCAATTTTTGAAATTATTACACCTAGCCTTAGTTTTTTTTAAGGATCAGAGATTTTTTCCATTGGTCTCTGGGGTTATTGGGCAACAAGCTAGTTCAGCGCAGTTATAATTTTACGCCGAATTCAGGTTATTAAGATAATGCACTTATCTTTAAGGGACTCTAAATTCTAATACTACTTATGCTGAGCCGCTTCATTCTCTTATCTGTTTTTATCTCCTGCCTATCCCCATGTCTCGGGCAATGGACCAGCACGGCTTGGTATCGAAATAGGCAGGGCGATAGCATTACAGGCGGCTTCAACTTGAGTGAGGCTTGGGATGGAGAAATGGCAGTTTTTGGCATAGCCAGCGGTCCACTCGTTAATCAACAAGGCGGTTTTATAGGACTATTGGATAGCGATAATGGTAATACCTTGACCTACCGCTATCTGCCTAAGGATAGTGCTATGGTTCACGGTAGAATTGGAGCAGTAGTCCCGGAATTACGGGCTTTTGTTTTTTATCAGGAATTGGCGCATTATCCTGCCCCAGGATGGGGCATAGCCAAAAGCGACCTAATTAGTTTTGATACAGGAGAAATTATTGGAGAACTCTATTCTTATGATCCCATGGGCAAGGCTTTTACTCGAGGTTCTGATAGTTTAGTTTGGATTAATTTAGGTGACGACCAGATATATCTTCAGGATTTGCACGGCAATACTCTTGGCAGCTTGGGCGAGAATAGTCTACCGGGAGGCAGGCTGGAGGACCATGATTTGCAATGGTTAGAAGAAGGGGATAGTCTCTATGGTATTTATCGACCCAATATGGACAGTATTCGGCAAGTGAAAATTTATAACTATCACCGAATTTCTGGGCAATGGGGACCTACTAAAATAGAGGAATGCCGGCCCGAAGAGTCGATTAGTGGTTTAAGTCCTAAATTTAGATCACTCCCTTATAAAATAAGAACAAAAGTCAAACGTGATAGTGTTGCCGCTATGGCTGAACATAGTATTGAAGTGCGTTCCCTATCTGGAAAAACACTCCTTAGTTTTAAAATACGTAATCCTTATATATTAGAAAATGGTAATGGTGGTTTATTGGGAGACGGCTCATTCGTTTTTCCGATCGACATTTGGAAGAAAGGTGGGTTTTATTTAATCAGCACTAAGTATCGGCCAGACCCAAACTGGACAAAAACCTATGAACGAATTATGCTGATAGATAGTACAGGCTCTGTTCGCTATGATAAGCTCTTAGATAATGGAGCATCGGTACTTTCAGTCAATGATATTTTCTTTAGTGACAAAGGTGAGGTCTATTTTAGTTATTCTGATTGGGATCGTAGGGAAAGAGGCGTTTATAAAGTGGGAATAAGGGGGATACATCCTTTTTTACGCAGCATTCCCTTGGAAACAGAAAATCAGCCTTTTGCCTTCACTATCTACCCTAATCCTGTGCAGGATTACCTGCAGTTAAAAGCTAGGCTCGAATTCCCCGAAGGTTCGAACTTACGCCTAATTGCCTTAGATGGGACTATCGTGCAAGAACGCAGTATTCTCGGTTCAGAGCCTGTGCTTAAGCTATCTTCTAATTTGGAAGAGGGGCTTTATATTCTGCAGGTAATTCATCCTTGGCTGGGAACAAAATCTAAGCAGATATTGATAAGTCGTTAAATTTTCGGGATTGCCTCTCGGTAATTTTTAATTATTCAACTTCCTCTTCTAGTTCAGAAACTCCGCGAGATAATCGATTTTCTGCTTCCGCTTGAAATCGTATAGACATAGGCGGCGGAGATTATAATAATTATTCCAAAAGCGCTGTAACTCGAAGATATAAGACTGCTTAGCTCCATCTTTTTCGCTTTGTGCGATGTTAATATCGGTAATGCTAATCTTTCCTGTTAAATAACGCTGGCGGGCCACTTCATAACGCTTTTGGGCTACGGTATCTGCCTTAGCGGCGATTTGTAGCCTTTGGTATTGCGCATTAAACTGCATTACTTGTAGGAAGATCTCCTGCTCAAAATTTACTTCATCTTGCTGGATATTTACTTCCGCCAATTCGCGATTGGCTTTGGCGCGACGCACCTGTGAGCGGGCCTGCCCCCAGTCGATTAAAGGAATGTTTACCCCTACTACAATGTTTTGTTGTTGCAAGAAAGGATCTTGATAAACGGTTTGGAAATCACCCGCTTGGCGCGATAAACCAAAATTAGCGCTCAAGTTGAAATTGTAATTAGTATTACCTCTGGCTTGCGCTACCTGCTGATCGGCTTCTAAGCGGCGGCGGCGAAACTCTAAAACTACGGCACGATTGGCTCTCGCTTCCGCTAATGCGGTGGGTAAATCAACTTCAACCTCTGGCACTTCCCAGGGAATGGCTAAATCTAATTCTTGATCGGTGGGGATATTTAAAAAGCGCTTGAGATTTTGTGCTGCTACTTCGTAATTTAAACTAGCATTGGTCAGTGCATTTTCAGCATTTAAAAGGTTTAACTCAATTTGCAGCAGATCATTTTCAGCAATCTTACCCAAATTATATCGCCCTACTGAGATTTTATAAATCGTGTCGTTGTTCTTTAAGTTTTGCTCGGCAATGCGCTTGTTAATAGATGAGCTTAAGGCCTGAAAATAAAGGCTGGTGGTCTCATTGGCAATGTTTTCTAAATCCTCAATGTAGGCGCGTTGCGATTCTTCGTAGGCGATGGGCTGAATTTTTTTATTCCATTTTAAGTCGTTGTACAAAAACATCGGTTGAAAGTAGCTCAAAGAAATAGGCGTAGAAAAATAGCTGGTGCGGTTAGTAGGGCTATACACATTGCTACGTTGCAAACTCGAAATAAGCGATAAGCGACCACCGGTAAGGGCAATATTTTGGTCGAGCGATAAACTAGAGCTCAGAAAAAGTTGCTCGCGCTCGGCAAAACCAAAGGTTCCATCATCTAAGGTCACTACATCAATGGCGCTAGAATAGTTCGGTAAGGAGCCGCTTAAATTTAATTGCGGTAAAAGGCTGGCTCTAAACTGACGATAATTCCAATAGCGGTTCTCGGCTAGGTTAATAGCGCGATAGTAGGAGGGAGAGGTTTTTTGAGCGGAAATAATAGCTTCCTTTAGACTAAGTTTCTCAGTTTGACTCATCAGGCGAAAGCCAAAACAAGCAAAGAGGGCTAAAGCGATATATTTATTCATAGCGTAAGGATTCTACCGGGTTTTTCTCGGCGGCTTTTTTAGCAGGTGATAGTCCGAAAACTAGTCCCGTAACGGAAGCTACTCCGAAGGAAATAAGGATGGAATAGGCGCTAACAATGGTTTCGATATTGGCGAAAGTAGAAACCAGGAAAGAGGCCAGAACTCCTAATAGTACACCAATTATCCCACCGCTTAAGCTAATTAAAAGCGCTTCCATTAAAAACTGCTGGATGATATCTTGTTTTTTAGCACCAATGGCCAAGCGGGTACCAATTTCACGCGTGCGTTCAAGCACTGAAGCGAGCATAATATTCATAATTCCAATACCACCCACCAAGAGAGAAATACCCGCAATGGCGCTTAATACCAAGTTGAAAATATCTTTGGTGCGCTGTTGTTGTTCTAGTAATTGTTGGGGAATAATCACTTCAAAATCCACCACTTTATTGTGTTTTCGTTGCAAGAGGCGGCTAATAACGTCCGCGGTGCTACCCAAGTATTCACTGTCTTTTACTTGCACCACCATGCGGTCAATTTGATGATAGTTTTTCATTGTGCGCACTTGGGGTTCATCCTCATCATCGAAATCGGAGCCACTAGCTTCCCGTAATTTAGCACGATCGACATAGCGACTTAAAACGGTATTGATAGGGGCGTAGATATCCATGTTATAATCGCGGATACCTAAATTTTCTTGTGCTTTAGAACTGAGGTTTATGCCTTTCGTGATGCCAATAATAGTGAGCCATTGTTTCCCCACCTTTATTTTCTGCCCCAAGGCTTTCGTGCCTGGGAAGAGCTTCTTTTTAATGCCACTACCGATAATACAAACCGCTTCTTTGTTTAAGCTGTGAGCTTCACTAAAGGCTTGACCATTGCTAAGCTCAATATTAGAAACTTCGAAATAAGCAGGTTTAATACCAATTAATTTAGCCGTGCGTCTTCTACCGCCACTAATTACATAGGTATCTATTACAATTTCGGGACTGATTGCTTTAACGGTAGGAAGAATTTCTAGGATACTGGCAGCATCTTTTAAATCGAGGCCTTTAGAGAATAATTTCTTTTCTTTCTGACCACTCTCAATTTGCCCGATCTCTGTTTCACTTTGCTCCACTATGGGTTTTATCTCAATATTATTGACGCCCACCAATTCTATTTGCTTGAGGATTTCTACCTGGGCACCTTTGCCAATGGCCAGCATAGTAATTACCGCTGCTACTCCGAAAATAATTCCCAGGGCAGTAAGAATAGAGCGCACTTTATTGGCCAAAATGGCATCAAAGGCGATGGTTAAGTTTATGAGGATGCGTTCCATTTAGGAATCAGCACTAAGGCGGTTAATCTCAGATTCACTAGCACTGCTTGGCTCGGTAAGGAATACTTCGGCTTCAGCCTCGAGACCCGCTTCAATTACTGCATATTCGTCATTACTGGTGCGAATCTTAACCTCTTGCTTGCTTATGCCAACGCTTTCTTTAAGATAAACAAAGGTAATACCCTCTTGGTTAAAGATGGCTTCTAAGGGAACTTGTAAAACCTGCTCTAAAGTTTTAGTGACAATTTGATTACTGGTTGTCATCCCAGGGCGATAGGTGCTATCGCTTTCGTTCACGCGAATAATTATTTCAAAAACTTTCGAGTCTGAATCTTCGCGATCTTCCCCTACATTGGCCACTTCTATCACTTCTCCCGTAAGGGAAGCATCGGGGAAGGCATCTAAACCTAAGATAACTTTTTGGCCTTGCTTTACTTTGCGAATGTCTACCTCGTTGATATATGTTTTGCTTTGCATTTCGCTTAGGTCGGGAAGGGTGGCAACGCCTGGGTCCCAAGGGGAAATGGTAGAGCCCGTTTTTCGTTTACGACCGCCCCATTCGCGTTTGTAAATTACCATGCCATTTTTAGGGGCCATAATGCGAAATTCCTTTTCTAATTCTTGCAGGCTAGAAACTTTACTGCGGGTTTGTGATAGAGTAGCGCCGGCTTCTACCATTTTTGCGCGACTTTGTTTTTGCTTTATAATGTAATTGTCTTTGCTTTGAGCTAGACTCTGCTCAAGCTTTTCTAAATCTAATTTCAGGCGCTGAATCGTTGCGGGTGGTTCGTAAATACTTTGCTCTATTTCAATTTTCTTCTGTTTAATGTCGAAAACTAAAGATTCCAATTCGCTGCGTTTTTCACGCATTTCTAAGGTGGTGTCTAACTGTGTTTGGGTGTAAATACTTTGCGCTTTGTCGTATTCAGTTAGGAGATCATTTAACTTGCTACTCAACTCGGTTTTATCCAGCTCTGCTACAAAATCACCCTTCTCCACATAAGTGCCTTCCGCTACAAGGTCCGAAATTTTAATATTGTAAAGACCGTACTGACGTGAATTGCTCGGTCCATTAATATCCTCAGAATTTTTAGCCATAAGTTCACCTGAGCTAGTCACTAAATCGGTAAAATCGGATACAAAAGCAATGGTAGTAATATCGCGTTCTTGAGTCTCATCTCCCTTAAAGGCAAACCAAGCTATAAGGATTGCGATAATACCAATAATAAGACCGATAGTTTGATTTTTTTTCAAGATGCTTTTTTTTCAGAGTGAGCGCCAAGATAAGGAAAAAAAACAGCCTTAACAGGGCAATTATTGTTGCTACCAGAATAATTTGCGGCTAGCATTGGTACTATTGAAAACTGATTTATTTTAATAATAGTATGCCGTTTTGAGTATGGTTTCTACTGTAGGAGAACAGTTTAATTTACCTTATTTGGCGAAGCATCCACCCCATTAACATAAGCGTCAATAACCCCTAATTTCTCGGCGTATTCATCGCCCTGAAAGCCTTTAAGGTCCTTGTATTCCACCAAATGATTATAGGCACGCTGAAACTTGGAGGCTAAGGGGAAATAAGACCAATGCCATTTTTCTTCGCGGTAGCCTTGCTCGCGATAATTGTTAAAAGCAATATAGGGTTGATAAAATCCAAATTTAGCAGCATTGGCACTAAGCCAAGTGTAAATTTTTAAACCTTCTCCACTTTCGAAGTAGTTATTTTCTAAGGCGTTTAAATCGAAATCGGTCCCCCAATGATGGCGACTAGTACCTGGCATGGAACTGTATTGTAAAATACGTTCGGCGCGACTGCTTTCTTCGCCACCAAAACTGGCCCATTTACGATTCCAAATGCCACTTTGATAGGAACGATTGCGGGTGGCAGAAACGATGATTAGTTGAATACCTTCATCTTCCGCGGCCTTCCACATGTCCTTGAAAGCGTCATAAACTTCATCGCGCAAGTAGGCATTTTCTTTGGTGGTGTATTTTGAACGCAACTTTTTAAAGTCGCGATGATCGTCTGGGTTTATATCACCTAATAAATCTGCCTTAGTGTAGGTAGGAGGTTCTTTAAAACTGAAATTAGCCCAGGAGCTAAAGAGTATTAAAAATACGATCAGTCCTGGGCTACGCATACTATTTTATCAAATCGTTTAAGGTCTTACTAGGACGCATCGCAGCACGCACTAAACTTTCATTCGGATAGTAATAGCCTTTGATATTGACAGCATTTCCTTGAGCGCTGTTTAACTCTTGCATTATAGTCTCTTCTTTCGCAAGCATAGCTGCTGCTAATGGGCTGAAATGTGCTTTAAGTGCAGCATCTTTATCTTGATTGGCCAAGGCTTCGGCCCAGTACATGCAGAGGTAGAAATGACTACCGCGGTTGTCAATTTCATTTACCTTTCGAGAAGGAGATTTATTCTCATCTAAATATTTACTGGTTGCTATATCTAAAGTTTCTCCTAAAATTAAGGCCTTGGGATTGTTGCTATTGTTGCCCAGGTGATCAAATGAAGCCGCTAGAGCTAAAAATTCACCCAATGAATCCCAGCGTAAATGACCTTCTTCAATAAATTGCTCCACATGCTTAGGAGCAGAACCACCTGCACCGGTTTCAAAAAGACCACCACCGTTCATTAGAGGAACAATACTGAGCATTTTGGCACTAGTTCCAACTTCTAAAATAGGGAAGAGGTCGGTTAAATAATCGCGTAAAACATTACCCGTAACTGAAATGGTATTTTTACCTTCTTTCGCTCTTTGTAGGCTAAAACGTGTTGCCTCCTCGGGTGCGAGGATGGGAAGTTCTAAGCCTTCAGTATTGTGATCTTTTAAATAAAGACTTACTTTTTCTCTGAGTTGATTGTCATGGGCACGTTTTGGATCTAACCAAAAAACAGCTGGCGTACCGGTTGCCCGCGCGCGGTTAACGGCTAATTTTACCCAGTCGCGGATGGGCTCATCTTTAACCTGACACATACGCCAGATGTCACCTGCTTGAACCGCGTGTTCCATTAAAACAGTTCCGTCAGCATCAATCACTTGCATGGTGCCAGCGGTAGATACTTGGAAGGTTTTATCGTGCGAACCGTATTCTTCCGCTTTTTGTGCCATCAAACCTACATTGCTTACGCTGCCCATGGTAGTAGGGTCGAAAGCGCCGTTTTCTCGACAAAAGTTAATGGTTTCTTGGTAGACACCTGCGTAACAACGATCAGGAATAATGGCCTTCGTGTCTTGCGATTTATCGTGCTTATTCCACATCTGCCCGGAAGTTCTAATCATAGCAGGCATGGAGGCATCGATAATAACATCGTTAGGTGCATGTAAATTGGTGATGCCTTTATGGGAGTTTACCATGGCAAGGTCAGGACCATTGTCATAGCAAGCTTGAATATCCGCCTCAATAGCGGCTTGAGTTTTGGCGTCTAAGTTGGTGATGGCTTCCAATAGAACAGCCATACCGTTATTAGGATTAACCCCTAAGTCTTTTAGGGTGTCGGCGTATTTATCGGAAATGGGTTTGAAGAAGGCTTTTACGAAATATCCAAAAATTATGGGATCCGAAACCTTCATCATGGTCGCTTTCAGGTGTACTGAAAAGAGTACCCCTTTGGCTTTCGCATCAGCAATTTGCTCATGAATAAATGTTTCTAAAGCAGCTACATTGAGAAAGGACGCATCAATAATTTCATCCTTTAAAAGAGCTAATTTATCTTTCAGAACTGTCACATGTCCTTTAGCATCTACATGTTGAATGACAACGGTGGTGGCTTCCTTTATACAAACAGATTTTTCACTAGCGTAGAAGTCGCCTTCTTGCATACTCGCTACATGAGACAGAGAATCTTTAGACCAAGCTCCCATAGAATGGGGATGTTTCTTGGCAAATTCTTTGACAGCTTTGGGGGCACGACGATCCGAATTACCCTCACGTAAAACAGGATTTACTGCACTTCCCTTTACCTTGTCGTAACGATTGCGAACATCTTTCTCCTCATCGTTGCTGGCAGTATCGGGATAATCAGGAATCGTATAACCCTGTGATTGTAGTTCTGCTATCGCCTCTTTTAATTGCGGCAAAGAAGCGCTAATATTGGGTAATTTGATAATGTTGGCTTCGGGGCTTTTGGCAATTTCACCTAATTCTGAAAGGTGGTCCGCTACTTTTTGATCGGCACGTAGCTTGTCGGGGAAAAGGGCTAAAATTCTGGCCGCTAATGAAATATCTCTTGTCTCTACCTCAATGGAAGCCGCTTTGGCAAAACTCTCTACTAAGGGTAAAAAAGAGCGCGTGGCTAAAGCAGGGGCTTCATCGGTTAGGGTGTAGATAATTTTCATGGTGTCGGACATATTCTAAATTTATAATTTATAACAAAAGCTTTGCTCTGCATGTAATGCAGAAGCTCAAACGGCCAACAAAATGAGAGGTGAGGTAAAGCTTGGTTGGTCGCTTAAACCGGGGCGCGAAAATATGAAAATTTATTGGTAATTTAGTCTAAAGCCCAGAATGGATTTGCTAAATAGGTATATCTGTGAGTGGTGTAATTACTTGCTAATTAGTTTTTTAGATGGTCGCTAGCCGCTATTTTATCTCTAAGTTTAAATCGGTTCTTAATTGCTCCAACAAGGGATTTTTCTCCAATAGGTATTGGTATTTCTCTTGCGGCGAATAAGGTTCCAATTTTTGGGTTCCTTCTACAATTTGCACCGAAATATTTAGGGCATAATTGTTTAGATTTTCGCGTAAGAAGTAGAGCAGATCGCGTTTTATCGCTTCAAAACTTTGCTCCTGAATATTGTTATCTAGCGTAAGCGTCACTTTGGGTCCATCTACCGCAAGGGGCTTATCGCTTAAAGTGGCCAAAGTAACGCGTTGCCGTTCAGCTTTAGCTTTTTCTAAAAAGAGTTGCCATACTTTTTGGAGTTGCTCTAAATCAAAGGCATCTTGGGGCTTACCCACCACTGGAGCATCCAAATCTTCCTCCTCTTCCTCTCCCTCTTTTTTAGCCAGCGGATTTTTCCCTTCTAAAGTTTGCGAAATGGAAAAGGAAGCTTTGCGCTTTAAAGGGGCATTAAGTTTAGGTTTCGGATTGTCTTCTTTTGCATCTGCCACAGAGGGATTGGGCGCAGTTGTAGCTGAGCTAGGCCCGGGGCTACTGGCCTTTTCTTGGGCTGCTGGTTTTGGTGTTTCGCTTTTTCCCTCTACGGGAGATGCAATCCGAGCATCACTTTTCTCAGCTTGAGGGCTCGGTGCGCCGGGCTGTACTTGCGGACTAGGACTAGGTTCTAGTTCAGATTTTTTTTTTTCGCTCGGAGCAGTTAGTTTGCTCCAAGTAGCGGCCAGTTCCATCAGAAGCAGTTCCACCAGCAGGCGCGTATTGCTACTACTTTTATAGCGAACATCAGCTTCCGAAATTATTTTTAAAGCGCGTAAAAGAAAGGAGGCATTTACCGCTTTAGCTTGCGTTTCGTAGCGACCGCGCACTTCGGCGCCTACTTCTAAGAGTTTTAAGGTACTGGGATTTTGGCAAACCAATAAATCGCGACAGTGAGAAGCTAGTCCATTTATATAGATATGGCCATCGAAGCCATTTTCTAAAATTTCATCGAATATATTAAAGAGTCCCGCTTTATCGTCGGCTAAAACCAGGTCGAGCGTACGGAAATAATAATCGTAATCGAGAACACGCAGGTTATCAATTACATCTTGGTAGCTAATGCTAGAACCGGAATAAGAAGCAATACGGTCAAAGATTGATAAGGCATCTCTAAGGGCGCCATCTGCCTTTTGAGCGATAATACGCAAAGCCTGTTCTTCAGCTTGGATATTTTCTTTGGCCGCAACATTTTGCAGATGCTTAATGATGTCTTCAACGGAAATTCGTTTGAAGTCATAAATCTGGCAACGACTTAAAATGGTGGGAATAATCTTGTGTTTCTCGGTCGTGGCCAAGATGAAAATAGCATGCTTAGGCGGTTCCTCTAAGGTTTTTAGGAAAGCGTTAAAGGCTTGTTGCGAGAGCATGTGCACCTCATCGATAATATAAACCTTAAATTTCCCTCTTTGAGGAGCGAAGCGCACTTGGTCGATGAGGTTTCGAATATCATCTACCGAGTTATTAGAAGCCGCATCGAGTTCAAAAATATTGAAGGAGTAATCGTCATCGCCCGTCTCATGATCTTCAGCATTAATAAGCTTAGCCAAAATACGCGCGCTAGTGGTTTTACCCACGCCACGCGGACCTGTAAACAAAAGGGCTTGCGCCAGATGGTTATTCTGTATGGCATTAAATAGGGTGTTGGTCACATGACTTTGACCGACAACTTCGTCGAATACTTGCGGACGATATTTACGAGCGGAGACGATATAATTTTCCATCGCCACAAATATAGTAAGCCAGCTTTAAGCGGCGAGGGCCAAAAAGAGAAAAGAATTAACAGTAATTTTCAATTTTCTTAGTGGAGGGCTTTATTCGTAGGTAATATTTCTCTACTTTTGCACTCCTTTTTAGAAAAGGTTCAAATATTTAATAATTAATTGTTTAACTAGATGAATCAATACGAATCCGTTTTCATCATGCATCCCGTCTTATCTGAAGATCAGGTAAGGGAAACGGTAGAAAAATTCAAAGGCTTCATTGAAGCCAAAGGCGGTTCAATTCTCCAAGAAGAGAATTGGGGCCTTAAGAAATTAGCCTATCCTATTCAAAGTAAGCGAAGTGGCTTCTATCACTTGTTAGAGTTTCAAGTGCCAGGAGAAGTAATTGCACCTTTAGAAGTAGAAATGAAACGCGATGAGCGTATCATGCGCTTCATGAATGTTGCAATGGACAAGCATCACGTAGATTACGCGAAAGTGCGTCGTTCCAAACTACAAACTTCCAAATAACATTTAAAAGAATTAGAAGATGGCTGAATTAGATACAGGATCGAATCAATCAGAAATTCGTTACCTACAACCACTTAAAATCGACACGGGTTCTCGCAACAAGTACTGTCGCTTCCGTCGCTACGGAATTAAGTATGTAGATTACAAAGACACTGACTTTTTAAGTCAGTTCTTAAACGAGCAAGGTAAAATTTTGCCGCGCCGTATCACTGGTACTTCTTTGAAATACCAGCGCAAAGTGGCTACCGCTATTAAGCGTGCCCGTCACATTGCTATTTTACCTTACGTAACAGATAACCTTAAATAAATAAAAAATTATGGAAGTTATTCTGAAACAAGACGTAGACAATTTAGGCTACAAAGACGATGTAGTTACTGTTAAGAACGGTTACGGTCGTAATTACTTATTGCCACAAGGACACGCTGAATTAGCGACTCCTTCTGCCAAAAAAGTATTAGCTGAGAACATTAAGCAACGCATGCACAAAGAAGCGAAAGCTATCGAAGATGCTAAGAAAACTGCGGAAGCTATAAATGCTCTTGAGATTAAAATGATTACCAAAGTAGGCAAGGGCAACAAGTTGTTCGGATCTATTAACAATGCCGACTTAGCGGACGAACTAGCGAAAGCTGGTCACAAAATCGATCGCAAGTACATCGTTATTCAAGGTGGTACTGTAAAAGCTACTGGTCCTTATAGCGCTAACATTCGTCTTCACCGCGAGGTGAACGTTACTTTAAACTTTGAAGTAATCGGAGAAGTAGCTAAATAATAAGTCTTAGACTATATTTCAATACTAATTAGGCCCTCGTTTGAGGGTCTTTTTTTTTGTCTAGAATTGAGACCGCTGCGCTGTGAGATTTGGGTATTGATATGGAATGGCGATAATGATTGACGTTTTTTCTTCGAAAGGTAATTCGGTTGTAACCGTTTTTCAAAGGAAGAAGATTCCGAACTAAATTCGGAATGACGGTCTGGGTGGGTTATTCCGACCTTAAAATCTACGGGGAACACAGTCATCCTGAGAGAGGAGTTTTCCGCGGGTAAACCAAGAAGATTTGATGACATGTAGCCCGGAATCATATAAACGAAGACTCATATTACAATTTAGTCTGATTCGTTAATAGTAGGTTATCCGGCCTCAATTACGATCGCCAAAAATCAAAATGAAAGGCTTAGTGAGTTGGGAAGCGACTTGAGGAGCTCGCCCACCGAGCTTGCCTTTTATAAAGATTTTTGAAGAGAGGAATTGGAGCCTTGATTTTTTTGGTTCTTTTTTGATCAAGCAAAAAACGAACGACATAACATATTGATAATCATATTTTTGACGAGGAATAGGATTAAGAAAACGGATGAAAAATTTAATCTGTCATGGGTTACTTGTTTCAGGATCATGATAGTTCATAACCAAATGCTGAGTCTCTTACGACTACCCCTAATTTCGCCAAACAGATTAGCGTTTCCAAAGTAAAATCCCGGGGCGAAATTCTCCCTTCTAACCAAAAGGGGAATTCCTTAGTATTGATTTTCAAGGGTTTTGAATACTAATATGAATAGGTGTTTGTTTCACAGCCCTGCGAATTATCGCGTGGATTGTTGGAGAGGGAAATTAGCTTGTAACCGTTTTTAAAAGGGAGAAGATTCCGAAATAAATTCGGAATGACGGTCTGGGAAGGATTTACCATCTCTTAAACCTACTAGTAACAGGTCTGCCCAAATGATATCTTTCTCGCGAATCTTGCGGTCGCTTTTAGAACTTAAACCCACTGAGCGAATGGCAAAGCGCTGATCATTTTTGAAAATGGTTCCGCCGTTCCAATGCGGCGTTTATTTTGTCCGCAGATGACTAAAATATTGGGCCTATCTGTCAATGTTCTAAAAAATAAACTAATTAATCATGATGATAAGGCTCGCCCTTCAAAATAGTGGCGGCTCGGTAAATTTGCTCCGCGAAAATGGCGCGAATAATCTGATGGGAGAAGGTCATTTTAGAAAGGGAGATTTTACCATCTGCAGCAGCATACACATCGGGCGAAAAGCCGTAAGCCCCGCCAATGCAAAAGACGATGCGTTTGGGACTGCGATTAAACCAAGTCTGCAATTGCTGGGCAAAGCCACGGGAATGGTATTCTTTGCCTTTTTCATCGAGAAGGATGAGTAAATCGCCCGCCTTTTTTTCCGCTAGTATTTTCTGACCTTCTTGTTCTTTGATCTGATCTTGCGTAAGCTTTTTGGTGTTTTTTATATCGGCAATTACTTTGGCTTCAAAAGGCCAATAATGTTGCAAACGGCCGAAATACTTGTCTTCCAAGCTTAACACCGCAGCTTCATTAGTTTTACCTATCATCAATAATTCTATTCTCATCGCTTCGACGTACTTTGCAGCGCAAATAAAAAGTAATTCTTACAAAGAATAGCCATGGCAACAAATAAAGACTTTTATGCTCTTTCGGTGAAGAACCCGCAGGGCAAAGAGATGAAGATGGAAGACTATAAAGGTAAGGTCTTACTAATCGTAAACACCGCCACCAAATGTGGTTTAGCGCCGCAGTTCGACGGTCTGGAAACGCTGCATCAGAAATATAAAGATCAGGGCTTGGTGATATTGGGATTTCCTTGCAATCAGTTTTTAGGTCAGGAGCCAGAAAGCAATGAAACGGTAGAAGAGACTTGTAAGATTAATTTCGGTGTAACTTTTCCCCTTACGGAGAAGATTAAAGTAAACGGCAGCGATACTCACCCGGTTTTTAAATACCTGAAAAAAGTAAAGGGTGGTTTATTAACCAGCGCTATAAAATGGAACTTCACTAAGTTTTTGGTGGACCAAGATGGTTATCCAGTAGAGCGTTACGCGCCTAAAACAGAACCGAAAGAAATTGAAGCTAAGATTAAAGAATTGCTAAAGTCTTAATCAATTTTTTTAATCAGCCCACTGACTACTCCCCAAATGCGGAAGTCCATAAACTGAGTGATTTTAAGTTTTTCAAAAGCGGGATTTTCGGGGAGGAGGTAAAGATCTTCCCCGTCAATTAAAAGGCGCTTTACGGTATACTCGCCGTTTATTACCGCTAAAATTATACTCTGATTTTGTGCTTGTTTTTCTTTGTCAACTATAAGAAGATCACCATCATCAATGCCAGCACCAACCATAGACTGCCCGCTGACACGCACGCAAAAACTCGATTTCGGGTTACGAATTAATTCACGATTTAAATTAATGGTGTCTTCAAAATACTCGGAAACATAAGAAGGTTTGCCCGCCGAAACGCCTACATCAAAGAAGGGAATCTCAATTCCATCAAAAGGATCAATCTGAAAAACAGCTAGTGACATAGGCAATATTGTAAGTGCTCAATTTACATTTTAATCGCCTAAATTTTTAGCCTCCTTTTATAAAGTGTTAACAAATTTTGCTAAAGGCTATCCGACAGCGCTTCAATGTCCTCTAAATAAATCTGTTCCAGCACTTCTACATAAGGACGATTGTGGAAATAGCCCTCTTTAAAATTTGTTTCCGCCTGCTTTAATAATTCTTGCGCTTCCACATTTTCTCCAGTTCTGTAGGCTAATCGGGCTTGATGAAAGTAGGCATCTGCCAAAGCGGGATAAATTCGTAATGCTCTTTCTAATTCGTTTTTCATTTTAACTTCTTCGCCTAGTTTTTCATACGTCAAGGCGCGGTATAAAACCGCAAAGGCATCTACCCATTCTTCGCCCTCTTTGGCGATGGTACTATCAATATAAAGGGATAAGGAGTGCAGGGCTTGCGGGTAATTTTTGAGTCCGTAATAGGCAATGCCGCGCATATAATCGTGATTTTGCCCTTGTGAATAACCAACCATTCCAGTTACAGAATCGCTTCGGTTGAAGTCGGCAATGGCTCTCGGATAATCGCGATAGAAATAGAGATAGAGATAGCCACGAAAACCCGCCCAAGGTTCGGGTTTGAGTTCTGCCGCTTTGCCATAATAGTATTGCATTTCTGCCGCTAGGCCACGCTTAACGCGAGCTGTACCAAACTCGCGCCAGTAATCGCCATTGCTGCTATCGAGTTTCATGGCTTCTTTAATGTGGAATTGCTCGGGTACCGTACCTTGATAATAATAGCCTACGCCATTGCTAAGGCTTTTAGCATAGGTGATTTTTTCTTCAGCACTAAAGTCTCGCTGATACCAATCGTATTCGGTTTGGCAGCTTAAAAGACTGAGAAGCAAGCAAGCCTTAAGGGAGAATATCAATGATCTCATTGTCTTTTATTTTAAAGGTTAGATAGGCGTAAGAGTCACGGTTTTCGCCTCGAATAACGCAGGGTTGCCAAGTTTTTAAACTGAGTAAAATATCTAAAAGATGATTAACGGTGGGCGCCTCGAAGTCCTTAGCCTGATAATCGAAATCGTAACCTTGGGCAATAAACCGTCCTGCTTTGCCTTCACAGCTTATTACAAAACGATAGGTGAGCATACCGTCTTCGCTTCCCAATTTTTCCGCCAGCAGCTGTTGCTTGATGATGCTTAACATTTTCTTTTTTCCATAGAGGAAGCCCGCATCAGGATCACCATTATAATAATCAGCAATGGATTTTTCGCTGCCGCAGAGTTTAAAATCGGCATCGCCGCCGAGGCTTTGAGTGGGATCAATATAGGCCACTCTTTTTTCGCCGTGATCGGCACGCAAGAGGAAAGTATCTAAAGGTATTTGCTCAATCAACTCGCCACTATAGCTGCCACCCTCACTACTTTCGTAAGATGACCAAAACCCAATATTGGGTCGGTAAATTTCAATGGCTCGGTTGGAACTTACCACGGAATCGGTCTTCACATTGCGATAGCTGCGCTCTAAAACAAAATACTTGGCTTTTTCCCCCGCGATGTTCGTATCGCCCATTTCCTCTTGCTTTACTTCGTAACGATAAGCCTCATTTTGGTACTGGTAGCTTTCTATATAAAGAGGTTGTATCCCCGGCTGCCAGCTTTTAGACTGCGCTGCAATAATTTCCACTTTAAGCGTATCCTCATTGGGGTAGTAAAAGGAAGAATCGAGGTAGAGATTATCTCCTTCGATGCGATAGTATTTGCTACCTGTCAGCTCAAAACCAGCATTGTATATGTGGGAGCTGAAATGAGAAGCATCGCTTTTTTGATAGGTCACGTAGCTTATGCGAATAGCAGATTCTTGATCGGGGTTTTCGGGTTCAAATAGGCTGTAGTATTTTACGGCATAGCCTTCTTTAAAGATGTGATCGGGTGGAAAATAAGCGGAAAGGCTTTCGGTTTTTTCTTTTTTATGGCAAGCCATTAGAAAGATAATTGAGGCTAAAAGTAAAATATTTCGCATGCTTAAAATTAGTTTTCTTTAGTTCGATTTCCTTAAAAATTGAAAGGAAGAAATTGAAAATCTGAGTAAGCAATAAGAATGCCTTGAATTTAGGGCAGGAGAGATTCTTCAGTTAATCTCATCATGTCACCCCTTCGAAATTCGTCTTTTCGACGATTTGGGCCAGACTTTAATACTGGAACTTCTACGGAGTATTAGGCTTTTTGGGAAATAAAATATAATGAAGTGAATCGTGTTTGAAAGAACAGGAGGATCTGACTATGGTCAAAAAAAATCCTGAAACAAGTTTAGGATGATGCTAATATTATACAATCGACCTTTCTCGTCTTTGCGAACTTGCGGCAAAAGGTTTTGAAACGCGGATGAATGCAGATTTGGCGGATTGTTGCGGATTTAAAAACGTCATTAAGGCCATTTGCAATTAATCTTCAGAAATTAAAAATCAGACAAAAGAACGGTATGAATCGAGATGTCGGCCCTACAGGCCTTTTATTTTATGGTATTTAGAATCCGCAGCTGCTGCAGCTCGTCATCGCTGCATCTAATTAGGATTGAATTTCAACCGAATTTCCTCTCCGCAAAGCACTTGCTTTCCCACCGAATTACAAATCAAATTAAATTCCAGAGGACTGATAGTCAGTCTAGTAAAATTCCAATCTCACTACTCACTACTCACTACTCACTACTCACTACTCTGTACTCACTACTCACTACTCTGTACTCACTACTACGCGACCAGCGGTCTCAAGACTCAAATAATCTTCTTAATCACCCTCAATCGATGGGTATGCACCTTATCATCGGCGTGGTAAATGCCAGATTGGTCGAGGCGGTCTAAACGCACTTTGCCACTGGCATGTAAGATGTAGTTATCTTTTAATATGATGCCGACGTGAATAATCTTCCCTTCATTATTATCGAAAAAAGCCAGATCGCCGGGTTCCGATTCTTCAATGAAACTAAGGGTTTCGCCAATTTGGGCTTGTTGCCAAGCGTCGCGGGGAATATTGTAACCGCAAATACGGTAGACCATCTGGCTAAAGCCGGAACAGTCGATACCAAAAGGACTGCGGCCACCCCAGAGGTAGGGGGCGTGTAAATATTGGAAAGCAACTTCTATTAGTTGCTCACGGCTTTGCTTCTTATGGATGAAGGCACCGCTAAATTTAAACTTGGTTTCAGCAATGCGAATGGATGATTTTTCACTGTAACCGGGTAAAAAAGAACCCAAGAAGATAGGGAAGAAACTTCCGCTGTCTTCTCGGGATATCAATTCTATTAAATCGCTGCTAATGGGCTTTTTGCATTTGGCGTGCCACTCCGCTTGCTTTTCGTCCAAGGCTTCAAACTGCTTGCGATCAATCCAACCTTCATAACGGTCGTGATGAAGACGAATACGCAACCATTTCTTCCGTTGTTCTAAAACATCGTAGCTCTCACCAAAAATTACCTGGTTTACCATTTCCGCGGTGTCCGCTGGCTCCAGGCGCATGGGTATAACACTTAACCCGCAAATGCCTTTTAGCATATTTTTAGCCTAGGTTTTCAATTACCATTGCAGAAGCACCGCCACCGCCATTGCAAATACCGGCTGCGCCAATTTTACCATTATTTTGCTTCAATACATTCATCAAAGTAATAATGATACGGGCACCAGAAGCGCCTAAGGGATGACCCATAGAAACCGCACCACCGTTTACATTGGTTTTGGCAGGATCAATATTTAAGATTTGCATATTCGCTAAACCTACCACTGAGAAAGCTTCGTTTAATTCAAAGGCATCCACATCCTTAATATCCACATTTGCTTTGGCTAAAGCTTTGGGCAAGGCCTTCGCAGGTGCAGTGGTAAACCATTCTGGTTCATGGGCCGCATCTGCATAAGCGCTAATTTTTGCTAAAGGCTTAAGACCTAAGCTTGCTGCTTTTTCGGCCGACATTAATACTAATGCTGCCGCACCATCATTAAGATTTGAAGCGTTCGCAGCTGTAACGGTACCTTCTTTATCGAATACGGGACGTAAAGTAGGCACCTTGGCGGGATTTACTTTAAAAACGTCTTCGTCGCGCTCTACCACAATGGCGTCACCTCTTCGTTGGGGAATCGTTACCGGAATAACTTCTTCGGCAAAACGTCCATTCTCCCAAGAGTCGGCGCTGCGACGGTAGCTTTCTAAGGCAAAAGCATCTTGCTCTTCACGACTAAATTTCATGTCTTTGGCACAAAGCTCGGCGCAATTACCCATGTGTACCGATCCGTAAACGTCGATTAGACCATCGCGTAAAAGACCGTCTTTCATTTTAATGTCGCCTAATTTAACGCCACCACGGCCATCTAAATAATGGGGAACATTACTCATGCTTTCCATACCCCCAGCAACCACTACTTCCGCATCACCTAAGGCGATTGCTTGCGCTGCTTGCATAATCGCTTTCATGCCCGAGGAACATACTTTATTTACCGTTGTACAAGGAACGGTATTTGGTAAACCCGCGCCCATGGCGGCCTGACGAGCAGGAGCCTGGCCAACGCCCGCCTGTAATACATTACCCATTAGTACTTCTTGTACTTCATTGGGATCTAAGTTGATTTTGTCTAAAGCGCCTTTAATAGCGATGGATCCTAATTGGGTAGCGCTTAAAGAAGAAAGGCTTCCTAAAAATCCGCCAATAGGCGTTCTAACCGCAGATACGATTACTACTTCTTTCATGTGAAATTGTGTTTGTGTATTTGAGAGTGCAGAATACCATCTCCCGCTAAGGGTGAAAAATGAAATTTATAGTTCCAGTTGGACTGATTCATTGGTGGTATTCTAAGATTTGTCTTTACTTAGCAATGTGGGCGAAATTAAACAAAATAAGCCTCTTTATTTTCCCTTTGGGCATGAGAAAACTATTATTATATCTACAAAACTATCAGACACAAATCTCAATCACCTTGCTTTTTGTGGTTTCCTTGATTTTTATTGTTTACCTCAGTCCGCGTGAAGTTCAGTTTAAGTATGAGTTTCAGAAGGGTAAGCCTTGGCTCCATGAGAATTTGGTGGCCCCTTTCGACTTCTCCATCTTAAAGTCTGAAGCTTCTTTAAATGAGGAAATCTCAAAAACCAAGAACCAAAAAACCATCTTTTTAAAGTTAGATGAGGGCTTAGGTGAACAAGCTATAACCACTTTTCAAGACGATTTAGCCACCGCTTGGGCTGAAGCGCGCAAAGATGGTCGTTTTAAAGATAGCCTAAATGAAGGGCTTTACAGTAAATTACAGTCTTTAGGAGAAACCAACTTGCGGGAGTTCTATAAAATTGGCATTCTTCAACCGAACGACGATTCCTTTTTTGAAGATTTTGGTCAGGTACTTTTAGTAAAAGATAAAGTTAGTCAACCGGTTGAGCTCAGTCAGTTTTATGGCATTCAAAGCGTAGTGGAAAAAATCCGTGGACGTATAAAAGATAGCCTTAGCGAAGAGCAGGCGGGTTTCTTAATGGCACGTTTGGCGGCCAATATTCGCTATAATGTCTTTTTCGACAAAGAACGAAGCGAGAAGTATTTACAAAATCAACTCGATCAAATATTACCCAGTAGGGGAGCGGTTTTAAGCGGGGAACTAATAATCGCCAAAGGTAACTTGGTCGACGATGAACGCTTCGCCAAGTTGAATTCCCTTAAATCTGTTTATGAAGGTTCTTTAAGCGGGGTACGTTCTTATTACAGCTTGCTTAGCGGACAAATACTATTGGTGGGAATCCTCCTTTTTGTGCTCTTCGCTTTTCTTAATCAGTTCGATAAACTGGTATTAGAAGACATCAGTCGCCTTACTTTTATTCTGGTCAATATCCTTCTTATGGTTTTATTGGCGAGCATTGTTCTCTCTTTTAATGCTGGTTTAATCTATCTCATACCTTTTGCCATTTTACCGATGGTGATGCGTTCTTTCTTTGAAACTCGTTTAGCCCTTTTCGTGCATCTTGTAGCGATGTTAATCATTGGTTTTCAGGTACCTAATAGTTTTGAGTTTATCTTCTTACAAATTGTAGCGGGTGTATTTTCGGTGTTAATGGTAAATAACCTCTACCGTCGGAAAGACCTCTTTTTAACCGGTGGGAAAATCACTTTAGTTTATGCCGTTTCCTATTTCAGTTTGGCGATATTACAGGAAGGTAGTGTGAAAACCATCGATTACGGGGTTTTTGCTTATTTCGTGGGCAATGGTTTGCTTACGCTAATCTCTTTCCCTTTAATTTACTTTCAAGAAAAGATATTTGGCTTTGTTTCGGAGATTTCTCTTTTGGAGCTTAGTGATACAAATAATCCGCTTTTACGTGAGCTGGCCGAAACCGCGCCTGGTACTTTTCAACATAGTATGCAGGTAGCCAACTTAACCGAGAATGCTATTATTGCGATCGGTGGAAATGCTTTATTGGCGCGAACTGGAGCCTTGTATCACGATATCGGGAAAATGCAAAGTCCCATGTATTTTATTGAGAACCAGAGCACGGGCATTAATCCTCACGATGAGCTAAGCTTTGAGGAAAGTGCCGAAATAATAATTGGTCACGTAAGTGCGGGAATTTCCTTGGCGAAACGCAATAAACTGCCCGACTTGCTAATCGATTTTATTCGTACTCACCACGGAACTTCTATGGTAATGTATTTCTACAAACAATACATCCGCGATTTCCCTGAAGATAAAGCCGCCAGTGAGCGCTTTACTTATCCTGGACCGAAACCCTTTTCTAAGGAAACGGCGGTTTTAATGATGGCCGATACTGTGGAAGCGGCTTCGCGCAGTATTCAGAATCCCGACCACGATAAAATTGACCAATTGGTGGAAAGACTGATTGATCATCAGATTAATGATGGGCAATTTGAAAACGCTCCCATCACCTTACGGGAGATAAGGAGTGTTAAAAAGATTTTCAAGAAGATGTTAATGAACATCTACCACGTGCGGATTAAGTACCCTGATTAACTAACCTGAGTTCGATGTGAAATTAGGCCTTAGACCTCTTGTAAATAGCGGGCTATTGCGAAGGGCTAAGGCGCTAAAAAATGCTTTTTAGAAGAGGCTTAGAAGTTTTTTCCAATAAAAGCGAAAATCCTACATCTAGTTCATTTGCTGTAGCCCGCTACAGCTGCGCGATCCAGACTAGTCTTTTCCTTTTATTGAAAATCTGAGGCTATAATTTTAGGTCGAATTCAGGTTAACTAGTAACTCTGCTTAGGATTCTATTTCAGAATCATCAAGATCTTCGGAGTTTTCAAAGTCTTCTTCACCCTCTTCTGCAAAAGCTTGACTTATCCCGTGTTCACCGTATAGTAAATCGTAGGAGTCTAAATTCGGTGTAGTTTCAATTTCGCTTACTTCAAAGTACAAGTGATAATAGTTATCATATTGCTTTAAAAAGCCTTCTTGGTTAGTGAGTAATAAGAGGTTTTTACTGCTTTGATCTTTAAGCAGCGCTAATTTCCCGCGCTTTTCTTTCCAGATATACTGATTGGGAATTAGGGGGATTTTCGCCAAGAAAGCAAAGTCACTAGCAATTAAGCTGCGTTTTGGCTTCAATAAAATGTGTTTCATAGTGTAGAAATAGATTTTTCTAAAATACTAAATAAGGTGAGTGCAACTATGCATTAGAGCCTTAGATTTTTAATAATAAAGAAAAGACCCATTGGGATTATGCAGATATAGCGGGCCATACTAAAAAAGCGTGGCACCAAAAGTCTTACAATTTCAAAAGTTGATAGCTAAACTCATTAATCTTAATTACATACTGGCCTGCTTTCAGCGAACCCAGGTCGATTTGCATTTTGTCACGATTCTCCTTATTAAAGCTTTTAACCATTTCTAGGCTGCCGCGCTGGTTAAATATTTGTACAAAAACATCGGGGTCCGTTCCCTTATTTTTTATCGTTATAAAACCTTTACTGGGATTAGGGAAAAACTCATAATATTTCTTTGCTGCAGGCTCGGAAATAATGCTAATACTCTCTGCAGTATTGGCGAAAACGTAATCGCCGTTCTCCACTTGGCTTAGTTCAAAGCTACCGATACGCGAATTACTGCTGGCGACTTTCTTGGTTTGATAAGGATAAATATTCCATTGCTTACTGCCCTTAGCGCGGAATAAAAGTACCAGCGAATCGTTGCCATTTTGGAGAAGTGCTTCTTCCGCTTTACCATTGCTGCCTTCAAAGCGAATTTCCCCTTTTAAAGTGGATTGGGCTAGGCCTATTTTTTGAATGGTAAAATAGCGCTTGCTCGCTAGACGAAAATCGAAACCGTTAGCCGACTGCTTTTCTGCCTTTACCAAATGTTGCATTAAAATTACCGAACCCGAATCTACATAATTATCGCAATTAATAGTTATGGGGCTATAGGCCGCTCCTTGCGCACCGCTCGCTGCAATCTTTAAATGATCTACTCCCGTTGCAGTGAGCAAGCTACCACTGTAGGAGGCTAAAACAGCCACTGGTGCGAAATTGAGGCTGAAGTTATGCGCACTTAAGGCGCCGCTATGGCTAAAGTTGTGATGAAGTATTTGGCCATTGGCGCCAAAGAAGCTTACATCAACAGGCACATTATTATGATAAGTGGGGGCTTCATATAAACGTTGTTTCAATTGAAAATTCACTTGCTGGTTGCTGGCGGAATAGCTCCAATCGTTGACTGAAAATTGTGGGAAGCCGGCATTGTAAATCCAATCGGTACCGAAGTTACTTATCTTGGCTTGACCGCTAATAGCCTGCAGTTCCGCTAAAAAGCTTGCGCTAGATAAGTTCTGATAAGCGTATTTGCTAAAAATGCTATCGAGGGTACTAAAGAATAAATTGTCGCCCAAATAGTGACGTAAATTATGGCCCACCATGGCGCCTTTTTGATAGGTATGAAATCCGTAAACATATTCGTGGGGCATGGCATAAAGCGGACGGAAAACTCCGCCATCTTGTTTATGTGCATTATTCAAAACGGCCCAAGCATTAGATCTCACCACTTCCAAATAGCGGGCGCGGTCGTATACTTTTTCTTGGTAAAGATGACTGCTAAACTCAGCCATCCCTTCGTTAATCCACATATCATCAGCGCTTTCGCAGGTAATGAGATTGCCAAACCAATGATGCGCCAGTTCATGCGCCATAATATCTTCGCCCGAAAGGTTGCCATTTATAAGGCTAATAGGGTAGTGGATGCTGGTAGCGTGCTCCATCGCTCCCACGGTGGTAGCGGCATAACCAATGCGGGGCCAGCGGTAGGCACCGTAGTATTCTTCGAAAGCGTGGAAAGTTGCTTTTAGGTTTTGAAAAGAGCTTTTCAAATTAGCCGTATCGGCGGCCTTGGCGGCCAGAAGAATAGACTTAACTCTCTCAATTCCTTGCACAGTATCTTCTAGAAACTGATAATTAGCTAAAGCAAAACTGGCTAAATAGGTAGGGATTTCTTCGCTTAAATAGCTGTTGCTTAAAATTGTATCTCCCACAAGGGGCACACGCGAAATACTATCGCCAATAAGCATAGGCACTAGGGGTGTTTTACTTTTTACGGAAATCGCATAACTAGATTTCTCTACAAAATTGTCGTAACAGGGAAACCAAGCGCGCCCAAAAGTATGTGGGTTGGAGGCGAAGCCCACGCCTAAATTGTAATAATAGCCTTGCGCTGCATGAAAACCACCCCAGTTGGAGGCATCGGTTTTCGGGTAGCCACTGTAGTAGATATGCAGGTAATCTAGACTTGAACTGAGGTTCACGGAAGGGTCGAAATCCACACTGAGCAGGGAATCGTTATAAGTAAATGTAAAGTTGCTATTAGCCTGCCCATTCCCATCTATGTAAATGATAGAGTCCACTTGCAGTAGATGTAAATCTAAATTAAGCTTGGTGGCGCCCGAAATTTTAGGATTGAAAAAGATCTTAGCATCGGCCTTGAAAACCTGATTGGCAATGCCCGTTAAATCGAGATTGATTTGATAATGCTGAATATCGAAAGTGTCGCTTTTCGCATTATTATTAATGCTCGGGCTACTCATGGCGCTGAGGGCCTGTTTGGTATCCATGCAATTGTACTGGGCCTTTAACCCAAAGGCGGCGAAAAATAAAAGCGCGAAAGTTATTTTATGCATGGAGGTGATTTTAGTTCTCAATGTAATTTTTTAATGACGAATTACTGTTTTCTGCCAGTGATCGCCCGCTTCATTTTGGATGCGAAGGAAATAGCTTCCAGCTGCTTGAGGTAATTCAAATTCGTAAGCAGTGCTGTTTTCCAATACTGGCCAAGCGCGGATTAAAGCGCCGGCGGCATCGTATAATTCTAATTTGTAAGTCCCAGCTTGCGGCCATTCTAGGTAGACTTTCCCATCGCTAGGATTGGGGTAAAGATTTAAATGGGAGCTAAGCATTTCTTCTAAACCAATATTTTGTAAAAATATACAAGCACTGGTATCGCTGCAATTCCCTTGGCTAATAATTACTGCATAGGAGGCATTGGGCGCATTATAATTTACTGGATCGAAAATGGCTTGGGTTGCACCGGGAATAATAGCACCATTGTCGCAGTTTATCCATTGATATTGAGCATTTGTTTGCTGAGCTGCCGCATTAAAACCATTGGTAGCTACGTTTAGGTTGAGGCTATCAATTTGCAGATTTATTTCTAAGATTGAATCGCAGCCGCTAGTACTTTGCAGAGTATCGAAATATTGACCGCTACTATAGTAAGTATTGCCCGCTAGCACTAAGGAATCGCAGCTTTGTAGGGAGAGCGTTTGATAGTAGCTCGTATTTATAATTAAGTCGAGAATATAGATAGAATCGCATCCCGCGAAAGCGGAAACTAAAGAATCGTAATAAAGGCCACTTTGGTTATAGGTCGTACCCCGCCAAGTATAATTATCGCAAGCACCAATAGCTAGGGTGTCGGTAAAGGTGGAGCTTAAGATTAGGTCTAATTGATAAATGGAGTCGCAGCCGGTTTGACTTTGTAGGCTGTCATAGTAAACACCACTTTGATGATAAACCGTTCCCCGCCAAGGGTAGGAATTACAAGCAGAAATGCTTTGCAGGCTATCGAAGCGGGGTGAAATTTGTAAATCGAGACTGATAATAGAGTCGCAGCCCGCTTGGGTGAAAAGCTGTTCTTGGTACCAAGCACTTTGATTAAGAACTCTGCCAAACCAGGTGTAGGATCCGCAAGCTTGCACGTGAATTGTATCGTAAGCCGTGGGGCAGGGACCGGCATTTCCTAGCTTTACGAGGAAACCATCTTGATCGCCAAAGCTGCGCAGGATTTGCTCTTGGTTTGGCTGGGGATTGAAATCGACGGTATTCCCAAAGTAGCCACTTAAAAGGGTTTGACCGTTAAGGTGATCCACTGCAAAAGCCTCTTCATCGGCAAGATTGCCAAAACTTAAGCCTTGCACAAAATTACCTGCGGTATCGAGTACTTGTAAGTAGATATCTCTGCGAGCCGCGGCCGTGGCAAAAAGAGTATCCGCGTTAGGGTTAAGATCAATGGTATTGTAAAAGCTGCCAGCATGAAATACCTGTCCGTTTTTTACCTGCAAGCCATAGCCAATATCATTATTGCTACCGCCCAGTTGTTTGGCCCAAATGAAACTCCCGTTAGGATCGAGTTTTAAAACAAATGCATCTGTGGCTCCGGCGCTACTTAAGGTGTCGAGTTGGGGAGGATTGAAGTCAACCGTTCCTTCAAATTCACCGGTAATGTACAGATTGCCTTGGCTGTCTTCACTGATGTCACGCGCTCCTTCAAAGCTGCGTTGCCCATAGGTGCGTACCCATTGGAAAGCGCCGCTGCTATTGTATTTGGTTATAAATATATCATTGGTTCCGAAGCTAGAGCTGCGATTGAGTACAGCACTGCCGGGATCAAAATCGACCGTATTGCGGTAGGATCCACCGAGATAGAAATCGCCATTGTTAGCAGCTAAAGTGCTCAGGCCATATTCATTACTACTGCCATCTACAATTTGACTCCAAACTAGGCCTTGGGCGCTATCATAAACCGCCAAAAAAGCAGCACGGTTAGAAGCGTTGGGCGTCATGTTGATGCCATCGAAACTTATGCTTCCTTGGTAAAGTCCCGCAACCGCAATTTGGGCGGAAGCATTTACCGACAGGTCATTGATAAAAGCAAAGCCAGGGTTTCCCGTAATATTTTGAATCCAAATGAGATTGCCTTGGGGGCTGTATTTGGCGAGGAAGGCGGCCAAATTAGACTGTCCCACCAAACTATCGTTTTGGCCTAGGTTCTCAAAATAAAGGGTGCCTTCATACTCACCAGCTAAATAGAGATTTCCGGCAGGATCTTCGGCAATGGCCATACCCGCGTCGCTGCCAATGCCTCCTAGTTTTATCGCCCATTCTAGA
Source organism: uncultured Schleiferiaceae bacterium (assembly GCA_963974215.1). Taxonomy (GTDB): domain Bacteria; phylum Bacteroidota; class Bacteroidia; order Flavobacteriales; family Schleiferiaceae; genus Croceimicrobium. The sequence continues at coordinate 139,113 of CAXBBL010000005.1, forward strand.
CTAAGATCATTTTTATACTGGGCGAGGTAAATATCTTCTTGGCCATGGCTGTTGAGCCAAGTTTGTCCCGTGTCTGGATCGAAATCTACTCCACCGCTAAAAAAGCCCGTGCTAAGAACTTTACCGTTTTGCAAGAAAATAGACTTCTTCGCTTGGTCATTGCCACCTTCGCGATCTTGGGTAGCCCAAGCGGTATCGAAGCTGGCTCCGCTGTAGGCGGCAAAAAAGGAATTGCTGTTATTGGAGGCAGGGCTGCTGAGGTTAAAGGGCGCACCGGAAGGATTGAAGTCGGCGGTGCCGTAAAGCGCTCCACCAGCCCAAATTTTTTGGTTAGGTGCTAAAGCTAAAGCATTCACTTTGGAAAAAGTAGGACCGGCAATTTGCTGGACTTGACTAAAAGTGCCATTGCTAATTTGGTAGCCCGCATAGAAGCCATCACCGCCAAGGCCAATAAGATTTTGAGTAGCATTTGGATCGGGATCAAAATCAACCGTTAAGGCAAAATAACCCCCTAAATAAATTATTCCTGCAGGATCATACATCAGGTCGTAAACCTGATCAGTAGAAGTAGAGCCCAAAGTATGTCCCCATTGAAACTGTGCCGTCGTATCGAGAACGGCAATAAATATATCGGGAAGAGAGCTAGCACCAGTCTGCACTGGATTTATACCAGCTGGATCAAGTTGGATATTATTGCGAAAAGTGCCAGTAAGGGCCAAGAGACTATCTCCAATTAAGATCATATCTGTGCCTAAGTCGGTGGAGCTACCGGCAATTTTTTCCGCCCATTTAAAATTGCGGTTGACATCGTATTTAGCGACAAAAACATCATTTCCACCAGTACTCACCAAAGTACTTAAAGGGCTGAGAGAAAATGTAATAGTACTGGTATAATCACCATTGATGTAATAATTCCCTAGAGCGTCAATAGCTAAGGCGCGTGGATTATCGAAGCCAATGCCAGCAATACTTTGGGCCCATTTGAAATTACCGTTGTTCGCATTGTAGGCGGCCATAAAAATGTCGCCGGCTCCTGCCGAGATGCGCAAGGATGACGATTGCGCGGGATCAAATTGTAAGGAATTGCCAAAATGCCCGAGTACTACAATTTCGCCCGCAGGATTAATTTCAATGTCTATTCCCGCATCGATGCCTGTGCCAGCAAAACGCTTACTCCACAGATAATTTCCATTTGAATCGAACTTGGCCAAATAGCCATCGCCATCGTTCGGGCTAATACCACTTAAACGAGCGTTGGGAGCACTCGCATCAAAAATAACTTCTTCTATATAAGTACCCGTGAGGTAAATATTGTCCTGCGCATCGAGCTGCACGCCGTAAATATGAACATCGCGTTTACTGCGCAAGGCACGCCACCAAATTAAATTTCCTTGGGAATCGTAGCGCAAGAAATAAGGTTCACCGCCACCTTGCACGCTTGTGGCTAGAAAACTTTGAGCACTGTCGGGATCAAAATCAATTAAGCCTTCAAATTGTCCCGTTGCAAGTAAATCCCCATTGGAAAAGAAACACAACTGTTCACAGGCATCATCATCCCCTTCGCCGTCGCCAAAATTGAAGCCATTAAGGAAATCGAAATTTTGGGCTGATAAACTTAAACTCAGTAAAAGTAAGAGTATGAGGCGCATAGGGATGGGATTTTATTTTTCCAAACTTCTTTGTCGTACTACTTCATATAATACCGCACCCGCGGCAACCGATACATTTAAGGATCCCACTTTTCCGAGCATGGGTAATTTAACTACTAAGTCAGCGGCTTTTAAGCGTTCGGGGGCGATGCCTTTATCTTCCGAACCCATTATTATGGCTAGGGGACCGGATAGGTCGGAGTCGAAGCTATTGGTTTGGGTTTTTTCGCTACAGGCTACCACGCGAATTCCGCTCATTTGCAGCCAGGTAACCGTTTCGTTAAGATTGGATTCTTTGCAGAGAGGTAAGTGGTTTAGTGCTCCTGCAGAAGCCTTCATCGCATCGAGATTAACCGAAGCTGAATTTTTTGTGGTGGCCACGATAGCATGGGCGCCGACCGCATCTGCCGTACGAGCGATGGCCCCAAAATTACGCACGTCACTTACTCGGTCGAGAATAACAATTAAGGGATCTTCCCCTTTTTCGAAGGTAGACTGCACCACTTCTTTCAAATCTACGGAAGTAACGGCGCTAATGTGGGCTACTACGCCTTGGTGGTTTTTACGAGTAAACTTATCTAAGCGCGACTTAGGCACTACAGCATACGGCAGTTTACTCGTTTTTAAAATATCCCATAGCTCCTTAAAAAGCTGGCCTTGCAGGTTTTGTTGGAGGTAAATTTTATCGATTTCGGTGCCTGCTTCAATGGCTTCGAGCAGGGGCCTAATACCACATAGGATTTCGGCTTCGTTGTTGGAGTTGGTCTTGTGCATCTTGTTCTCTGCGAATGTCCTTCGAATTATAAATATGTCCTTTTCGCCACGATTCTATCGCTTGTCCCCAGCCATAGCGGTACTGGGCAGAGCGTTCTAATTCATAATCGTTATCCGAAAATGGATTATCTAAATTGATAAAGTTGAAATAATAAGATAAAGTAGAACTTTCGTTTCCGTAAACCCAAGCCTCACCCGCGGAAGAGCGATAGACTTTAGTGGGAGGACCATAAATAATAAAGATAATGCCGCGGTCGGTTTTCCAGCCTTCTTGGTAGGAGCTAAAAAGTCGATTCGCTTCTTCTACTCTTTGGTAAAAGCCTGCTATTAAGTTTTTAGCGCGTTCTTCTTGGCCCGCTCTGCTTTTCCAGAAGGCTTCAATCCACATACGCAAAGCTTCAGGATCTGATTTTGCAGCCAACATTCCCTCGTATTCTTTTTGCGTGGTGAGATAACGCAACGGCTCAGCCATATCCTGAAACTCACCCACAAATGGAAAGTGCTGGTAGAAGGAATAAATGGTAAAGCCAGACCATTGAGTGGTATCCAAACGGAAGTGATAAAAACCTCTTTCGGGGAAGGTGATTAAACTGTCGGCATTGACCAAATAAGTGGTATCGGGCTTTAATTCAAAGCTTTCGCTGTTCTGACTCGAATAGGGGGGAAGGGCGAGGGGAAATTCGCGATTATAATGACTGACAAAATAGTATTTCGGCTTAAGTAAACTATGCTCTAGTTTTATGGGAACATTCGTTGGAATGTGATTATTGAAGATAATATTGTTTTCTGGGTCTCTTAAAACAAAATAGCTAGAACCATTTATACTAGCCTTTTCAATGGCTAAGAAATTACTGAAAGAAGTGCTTCGGCCTAAGTCGGTTAGCTTCACAAAAAGCACCTTGTTATTTTCCTCATCCTCTAGTTCGGGGGTTTTGATATCGAAGTAACCACTAATAATTTTGCTAGGGATCTTAGCAGCCATGTCAACAAATCGTAGGCTATCGCGATCGAGAATAATAGAGCTTTCGATGTTTTTTAAAACCTGATAGTCGATTTTAAAAGCAGCTTTATAATCATCGCCGTCTGCTGCACGGGTATATAATAACTCGGTACTCTTAATTCGGTAAAAAACGCGACTCATGCTGTCGCTGAGGTGTTCTATACGATAATGTGGCCGCAATGCCATGTTTTGCGGATTGTATAGATAGGCTAAATTATTACCCTGCAAACCTTGTGGTCCGCGACAACTGCTTAAAAGAAGCAGAGCGAAAAGTAGAATGAGTAGATTTCTAAGCATTGCGGCAAATTTAAGAGAAATAATAGCGCTTTAATTTTTTAATAATTAGTGTCGGTGTTAGGTTAAAAAGTGTTGATGTAAGAGAGATGAACTTTGGTGTTTCTAAAATCGAAATTATCGCGGTTACTTTTCCCTACCGCTAAAAATAACGAGAATATCCCGGCTTTGGTTTGAAAGTTTATCCCTGTTCCTAAACCGAGGTGCCAGTTGCCATTAATCGCGGTGTCTTCCTTTTTTTCGGTGTAAGCAAGGTCACTAAAAACGCTGAGGTAATCGCGCTTGCCTAGCATATAGCGCATTTCATTTTGTAAAACGCCATAAGCACTGCTAAAGAGGCTTAATTCATTAAAACCGCGCAGGGTTTTAATTCCCCCTAATCTAAAAAGTTCATTTTCGAAGAGCTGCTTCGAAAAAAGAGCTTCAGATAATAGTCCTGAAAAGTAAACCCAATTGCCACTGAAATTCCAGTAATTTTCGGCTTTAAGCTCCCAGCCATATTGACGAACAGTGGTTCCATCACTTTGTCTATTGGCGCTAAGCGCTAGGGCCAAGAGGCGGTAACCCGAGCTAGCTACCACGCGATTATTAAGGGTGCTGAGGTCTACTCCTAATTTAAACCGGGTGGTGCTAAAGTCGTTTAAATTGCTAAAATTGCTGTTTTCCATATCGCTCAAGGCAGATGAGCTAGCCAATTCAAGCGCCGCTAAAAAGTAGGAACTATGGGCTAGCCAATACGAAGCTTGGCCTTTAAACTCTCGATTTACAAAACTAGAATCTTGCCGAAAGATGGATAGTTCAGTACTGAGGCCAATAGGGCTATTAAATAAGAAGGGATAGCCAAAGTTTAAATTAAAGTCTTCCACCGACTCGTCGGGACGACGCCAGCGAATGCCAATTTCTTCACCTCGGTTAAAAGTATTTTGCAGCGCCAACTGAAAGTCGCCGTTTAGAGTACTACGCCCTTCGCTGTTGGTGTTTAGACCAACAATCCCTGTAATTTGATTATTATTGGCTTTCTCTAAGTACAGATACAAAATGCTCTTGTCTCTAAAAAAAGCTACCGCAGGCGATCGTTTTGCTTGAAGGTAAGGGAGGGCCAAAATATTTTTCTCAATTTTCTGCAGGCGCTTATCGGAATAGGGCATACTCTGGCGGTAACCAATTTCATATTTTAGTAAACCCTTGCCAATTTTATCGTATCCCAAAATAACAAGGGAGTCGAGGCTTATTCGCGGACCGGGGTTTACAATTACACTAGCGTTTAAAAGCCCGTCTTTTAGGGTATAGTCGCGAAACTGCAAATAAGCAAAAGGAAACCCGATGTCGTCGTATTTTCGAAGTATTTCGGCTAAGTTTTCGTCTAGGTTTTTATAATTGAGGGGTGATTTACTATTTACTATGTTCAGATCAAGGTTCTCAACAAAGCTTCTTTCATCAAAACGTAGTTCACCCAGTCTTATAGTTTGTTTAGTTTTCAACACTAAAACGCTATCTTCAATATGGCATTGGGCCAACCAGAAACCTTCTTTTTGCAAAATCTGCAAAGCTTTGGCGCAAGTATAATCTGCTTCCCCAAAAGCTTCTTTTAAAATTGTGCTAAGGTATTTTTGGTCACTCATGCTTTCGCAGATGAGTTTATAAGAAGGCATCTGCGCAATCAAAGAAAAATTGCAAAAAATAAGGAGGAGGAGGTAGCGCATTTACAAAGACCAGTCGATGGGTTTTAAGCACCATTCCTTCAGTTGCAGATTGCAGGCAGAGAATGGTTTAGAATTAAAGAAACCGCGATAGGCCGAAAGTGGCGACGGATGAGCGCTGCAAATAATGGCATGTTTATTTTCATCAATCAATGCCGCTTTTTTTTGCGCAAAGCTGCCCCAAAGTATAAAAACCAGTTGCTCCTCTCTCTCGGAAAGTTGGCGAATTATGGCATCTGTAAAATTTTCCCAGCCTTTATTTTGGTGGCTCCCCGGTTTATGGGCTACTACGGTTAAAACAGTATTTAATAGGAGAACGCCTTGTTTCCCCCATTTGCTTAAGTCTCCAAAAAAAGGAGGATCGATGTTTAAATCATTTTTTAACTCTTTAAAAATATTGCGCAGGGAAGGTGGGAATTTCTCACCAGGAGGAACCGAGAAGGCTAAACCATGTGCCTGATTTTCGCCGTGATAGGGATCTTGACCTAAAATAATTACGCGAGTATTTTGGGGCGGGCAAATTTCTAAAGCCCTGAAGACTAAAGCTTCACTGGGGTAGATGGGCAATAATTTTCTTTGTTCCCGTAAAAAGGAATCTAAGTTTTTAAAGTATTCTTGCGCGGTTTCATCCGCTAGAAGATCGCACCAAACTGGGGGGAGCAGACTTAAAAGTTTATTCATAGAATACCACAATATCTTTTACGCGGTTTATATATATGTATAGGTGTTTAGGCCAAATTAGCTAACTTTGCTTGCAAAGCATCTAGCATTAATAAATAATCGAAGATAAGATGAAAAAAGTATTGGCAATTTTAGCTCTATTTATGAGTATTTTAATCCTTCAGTCTTGCGGTGGAGCGGAAAAATGTCCTGCATATACTTCTGTAGAGCAATCGGAAGTATTCGAAGCCTAAATGGATCGAAGAGATTTAACAGAGGTTTCGCAACTTGATGATATTGATGCGAACTCTTTAGAAGGTAAAGGTGTTTTGATATTTAAGCACAGTACCCGTTGTATAATTAGTAAGATGGTGTGGCAGAACTTGTCGTCGGACTGGTCCAACGATTTAGAAGATTTACCCGTTTACTTTTTAGATTTGATTAGCGATCGTGCGCTTTCACAGCAAGTTGCGGATCGTTATGGTGTTCACCACGAATCGCCACAGGCCTTGTTAATTAAAGGTGGTAAATGTGTTTACCATGATTCGCATCATGGTATTAACCAGAATGAAATTAAGAATTTGGTAGATGCGTAAAATTGTATTTTTAGGATTGGCTTTATTTTTTGGCACTAGCCTTTGGGGGCAATTGTCGACTGATGCTGATTTTAAAAGACAAGTTTATGATCGTGCCTACCTGGGAGGAATAAATTTAAATACGCGTGGTTTCGCCATTGGTGGCAGGTATCTCAAGTACATTGATGGCTACAGCGCCCAAGGTTTTGAAATAGATTTAGCAAAAGTCAGGCATCCAAAAGAAATTATTTCGTCAGATGATATATTCAACAACTATCGCGGTTTCGTGAAAGGTCGAATTAATTCATTTTACACTTTGAGAACAGGTTACACTTACGAGCAGATTTTATTCGATAAAACCGATAGAGGGTCTATCTCTATTTCGTGGATTGCGAGTGGCGGAGCCTCATGGGGCTTGATGAAACCCATCTACCTAAGTGTAAATGAATTTGGCGATGATGGTGATTTAAGGGTAGAGACCATTCGCTATACGGGTGAAACCAATCCAGCAAATATAAACGGCGAAGCCTCTTATTTAACCGGAATATTAGAAACCAGTATTAAACCTGGTATCTATGTGAAGGGTGGGTTTAGTTTCGACTATCAATTATTTGATGAAGATATAAGCACCCTCGAAACAGGAATTATTTATGATTATTATTTTACCGAAGTGCCCATCTTTTTTGAGTCACAGGAAGATATAAATTGGGCTGGTTTTTTTCAGTTGTATTTATCGGTAAATTTTGGATACAAGCTTAACTAATTATGAGTGAAGTGCTGGAGCTGAAAGAGGCTCAAAAGAAGGATCAAACGATTACGAGAGGTAAACCCCGCTGGTTAAGGGTGAAATTGCCTACTGGTGAAAAGTTTAAAAATGTTCGCAAGCTGGTAGATAATTACGGCTTGCACACCATCTGCGAAAGCGGAAACTGCCCGAACATGGGCGAGTGCTGGGGCTCAGGGACAGCGACCTTTATGATTTTGGGAAATGTATGTACGCGCAGCTGTGGTTTTTGTGCCGTGGCTACCGGTCGTCCAGAATCTGTGGATTGGGATGAGCCCGAAAGAGTGGCTCGCTCAGTAAAGTTAATGAAGGTAAAGCATTGTGTACTCACTTCGGTAGATCGGGATGACTTGCGCGATGGAGGTTCTATTATATGGAAGGAAACGGTTCAGGCGGTTCGTCGCATGAGTCCTGGTACAACCATGGAAACTTTAATTCCTGATTTCAAAGGAGAGTGGCGCAATATTGATCGCATTATTGAAGCGTCCCCAGAAATTGTGTCTCATAATATCGAGACCGTGCGTCGCTTAACGCGTAAAGTAAGGATCCAAGCGCAGTATGACCGAAGTTTAGAAGTACTGCGATATTTGAAAGAACAAGGTCTACCACGCACCAAGTCGGGCATGATGTTAGGTCTGGGTGAAAAAGAGGAAGAAGTTATTGACAGCCTAAAGGATCTACGTGAGGCTAAGGTAGACATCATAACTTTAGGTCAATACCTGCAGCCTACACCACAGCACTTACCTGTAAAAGAGTTTGTTAGCCCAGAAACTTTTGCCAATTACAAACAAATTGGTTTAGAAATGGGTTTTAGATATGTAGAGAGTGGGCCATTAGTTCGCTCTTCTTACCATGCGGAAAGACATATGTTTTAGCCGTTTATAAGAGTTTAGAAATTATATTTGTCGCACAGCATTTTAAAAAAGGATAAAGAATGAAAAGAAAGATACTTTTCTCCCTCAGTGGAATAATGATGATAGGAGCTATTGCTTGGATAGGATTTCCAGCAGATAAGGTAGAATATTACCAAGAGCGAACTGGCATGTCAGAATCTAATAGTGCCGCAGGTTCAGCGCAATACTTACATAGGATGCGTCAGAATCCATTAACTGGTGAAATTGAACAAGATGATGTAATCGCTGCTCGTCAAGCCACGCAGCAATTAGCCCTTAATAAAACAAATGCTGCGATTGGTCTAGTTTGGGATGAAATGGGGCCTACCGACATGGGGGGACGTACCCGCGCCATATTATTTGATCGCGCCAACTCTTCTCGGATGTGGGCAGCATCGGTAAGTGGTGGTATATTCCACAGTCCTAATGCTGGCCGTAGTTGGATCCCTGTAAACGATCAACTAAAGAACTTAGCGATTAACAGTTTTTGTATGGCAGCGAATGGTGACATTTATGCTGGTACAGGAGAGGATATGTATTATTTCGCCTCAGGAACTCGTTCTGGTGGTATTTTAGGAGATGGTATCTTTAAGTCTACCGATGGAGGACAAACCTTTACACAATTGCCTAGTACGGATCCCGCTAGTAATCCTGGCTCAGGTTGGGGTGCAGTAGGCAAAATGGAAGCCGATCCGACTGATCCAAATCGTATTTATGCTGCTACTGCTGATGGATTAAAGATAAGTGATGATGCCGGTGCAAGCTGGGCCGACGCGATAAACGCAAGTGGTGAAGCGCTAGATTTAACCATTAACTCAGTTGGTGCAGTATGGGTTAAACAAGGACAATCAATTTATTATTCTCCTAGCGGCGACGCTGGAACCTATGTGGAAAAAACAGTTACACCCGACCCTGATCGCAGTACAACTATTAATCGCACATTCAGTAGGATGGAGGTTGCAGTTGCACCTAGCAATGATGACTATGTTTACGTATTAGTATCGAATGGGCTTAATTTCGACCGTGTATATCAATCTACTGATGGTGGGAATACTTGGACCACCATTGGTACTGCTTCTCCTTTATTCAGTCCGGTAGATCAAGGTAAATTTGCTATGGCTATTGGTGTGGATCCAAAAGATGAAGAAAGAATTATGATTGCTGGTCTTACATTATGGGAATGGAGTAAAGATAATGGCTGGTTTCAAGTGGCCACTAATATTCGTGCCGTCCCAAGCTTTTATGTACACGCGGATATACACGAAATTGTTTGGCGAAAAGACCAGCCGAATACCATATTTGTGACCCATGATGGTGGTATTTCAAAGTCAGAAAACGATGGTTTTACCTGGACAGAGGAGAACAAAGGTTATGCTACGATACAGTATTATAATGTGGCTATTGGATTGAATGGTGAAATGTTGGGGGGTACACAAGATAATGGAACCATCCTTATTAATCCTAATGATCCTCTACCCAAATCAGGATCAAGAACGGTAGGTATTGTACAGCCAAATGGCAATACTGTTGATGGTGATGGAGGGTTTACTGCTCTTTCGCACTTGGATTCTGAAATTTGGTTCAAAGCTATGCAGTATGGTAGGTTAGGGCGCTCCATTGATGCCGGTAACGAATACAGTTATTTTTACGGGCCAAGAATGGCAGCTCGATATAATGCTTTTTCATTCAGTTTCGCGGATTTTGTTACACCTTATAAATTATGGGAAAACTTAAATGATCGAAATAGTACTGACTCTATCAGGTTTTCAGCTGATACAATTAAAACCAGTATTGGCTTTGGAAATGGAGGAGGAACTTACAACGGTACTTTCATAAAACCGCAAAGCGCTGCTAAGTTTAAAGCGGAATCCTTTAAAATATTTACGGCATCGCAAGAAGTTGTTTCTGATGCTAACGGAGTACTTTCTGGTGATGGTACGGGTAATTTTGATGCTGCTACAGGACAATTTAATGTAAGTTTTGCTACAGGAACGAATCTAGAAGTAAGAGCTTCTGTGGCCGTTCGTTATGATGCCGGTGCATTAATCAATTTTAAAAGTTTAACGGGAGAGATCTCCTTAGTAGATACTTTAAAGGCTAGTCTGGAGCCTGGTCAGTCGGTTATGTTCCAAGACCCAGTTCAGTCCATGTTTGCGGTGGGTCTTACGGCATATAATAATGCGGGCGAGCCTGGTAACTTAGGTGGTGGAGTATGGATGGCACGCGATGTACTCAGCAATCGCACGGCAACCCCAGAATGGTGGCATATTGGAAACCTTGCTGAAGGACAAGTTCCTTCATGTATGACCTTCAGTGCCGATGGCGATGTTTTATTTGTGGGAACGGGTAGTGGTCGAGTATATCGTTATTCCAACCTAACCAATGCAAGATCCGAAGAATCGGCTGACGTTGATATTAACTTCTTGGTAAACCCACCTGCACCAAGTACAGCAGTGGTTGAAGAAAAATTAATATTTAACCAAAATAACAGATCTATAACTAGTATTGCCATAGATCATGAGGATGCTGATCGTATTATTGTCACTGTTGGTAATTATGGTAGCAACTTTAATCACGTTTATTACACGGATCAGGCTACTAAACCAACTTTAGGAAATAGCGATTTTGTAGCAAAAGATGGTGACTTACCTAAATTGCCAGTTTACGACGCTGTTTTTAACTACAATGACGCTAGTGGTGGCCAAGTGATTTTGGCAACCGACTTAGGTATTTTTACAACAACCAATTTTAATGCGAGCTCTGTTTCTTGGGCGCCAGATAATAATGGTTTTGCCAATGTGCCAGTATTTGACTTATTGCAAACACGTACCGTACGTTATGACTTGGTTAATAATGAGGACTTTGAAGGTGCTATTTATGCCGGTTCGCATGGTAGAGGAATCTTCAAAACGGGCACAACTGCTGATTATGTTAGTGTGAAAGAAGATAAGCTAGTTAACAACACTAAATTGGATGAAACAGTGCTTGAGGTTTATCCAAACCCAGCACAAAACCAAGTAAGCATTAATCTAAACTTGAATAATCGCAGTGACGTTAAAGTAACAGTACGTGATTTAAGTGGACGATTGGTTAAAACCTTATCTGCGAAAGCAGTACCCGCGAGTACTGAAAGCTTACGCATGGATGTTAGTTCCTTGAAAACAGGCACCTATATTGTTAGCTTGATAAATGGCAACGAAAGCCGTACGGCTAAATTGATTATCACGAAGTAATTCATAAGCGTATATAATTAAAGCCTTCTCCTTTTGGGGAAGGCTTTTTTATTTTTTAAAAATGAGAGTAGCTATAAATGGTTTTGGAAGAATTGGACGCAGCTTTATGCGAGTAATTCAAGCTTATCCAGAAATTGAAATTGTTGCGATCAACGATTTAGCAGATATCAAGAATCAAGCTCATTTACTGAAGTACGATACCACCCATCGCATCTTTCCTAGTGAGATTAAAGTGGAAGGGCAGGAGCTAATTATTAACGATAGGCGCATTGCTTATAGTTCTTTCAGAGCGATTGGTGATTCCTCGTGGGAAAAACTAGACCTAGATATTATTATTGAAGCGACGGGTCTTTTTAGAGAACAGTCCTTGTTAAATGGGCATCTAGCGAAAGCAAAAAAAGTAATACTTAGCGCACCGCCTTTAGACGATGCACGGACCATAGTTTTAGGAATAAACGAAGGAAGTATTTTGCGCAGCGACCGAGTGTTATCCAATGCTTCTTGCACTACCAATAGCGCAGCACCTTTGGTGGAAGTGGTTTCACGTTTATGTGGCATTGAGCATGCTTATATAACCACTGTACATAGTTATACTACCGACCAAGGTTTACAAGATGGGCCTCATAAAGATTTTAGAAGAGGGAGAGCGGCAGCAGAGTCCATTGTTCCCACTTCCACGGGAGCCGCGAAGGCGATAACTAAAATTTTCCCCCATTTGGAAGGGCGCATCGGGGGGGCAGGAATACGGGTGCCCGTGCCCGATGGTAGCCTAACCGACATCACTTTTACCGTAAAAAAAACAGCCTCAGTAGAGGCTGTTAATGATGCTTTTAAAGAAGCTTCGGAAACGTATTTGAATCCTTATTTGGGTTATACCGCCGATCCAATTGTGTCACGTGATATAATTGGTAGTCCTTATTCTTGCTTGTACGATGAGGGCCTTTCTTCAGTTCTCGGTCCCATGCTAAAAGTAGTAGCTTGGTACGATAATGAAATGGGTTATTCTCATCGTTTAAAGGACTTAGTGTTATATTTAGCTAGCCAAAAGTTGATCTAACTGAGCAGGAAGCTGTGCAAGATCTACATTTTTAGCAACGATATTCCCGTTTTGATCTACCAATACGGTAAATGGGATCGCCTGAATTCCGTAGGTACGGCCGGCAGCACTGCTCCAACCTTGTAAATCACTTACGTGGTTAGGCCAGCTTAAACCGTCTTGCGCAATGGCTTGAATCCATTCGCCGCGCGGACTTTGCTGTTGGGGTAGGCCGTCGAAAGAAACACTCATAACGGTAAAGCCTTTGTCTTTATAATCGTTGTAAATTTTAACTAGCATGGGGTTTGCCGCTCTACAGGGGCGACACCAAGCAGCCCAAAAGTCCACTAAAACCACCGAACCTTTCAGGTCAGATAAGCTTCTCATTTGCCCAGTTGTATCGGGTAAAGTAATGTCTGGAGCAGGATTACCAATAGCAATTGCTTCTTGTTTTGCTTTCATTTCGTTTTGCATAGCAACTTGCTTTTTAATACTCTCGAGCTGCATATTAAAATTCGTGGCATGTGGATTATTTGGATAAGCAATGCTTAAGGCAGAATCTACTTTAATATAATAGTTGAGGTGATCCTCAGCGCCAACTAATTGTTTTTGGGCCAAGCTTTGGGGCCATATAAATAAGTTTGCCATATTGCCTGGGTCTTCGTCAATTAAAGCGCGCAATTCAGCGCCAGTGGCATCAACTTTATTTTCAAACTCAGTTTGTTTGGATGCACGGATCGCCATAAAATTAGCGCTATCGCGATATTGATTGATGTACGCTCCAAGGCTATCAATGTATTTACCTGCTTCGTAAACGATATCGTTGATGCGCTTAATACGGATACTTTCTTTATTACCGTTAATGTCGTAATTACGATCTAAGCCTTCAATTACGGGATCGATAGTAATGTTAATATTTTCTGAACCATTAGTAAAGAAAGGAATACGGATATCATCCGCTTCCAACATTAAAAAGTCGGCTGTATCAATTTGGATATCGTAAGTAAAAACTCCGTTATCCGATTTAAGCGTATCTAAATTTTTCACCGCATTGGGTGATAGTTTCGCAATGATAATTTCACTAGTTCCTTCGGCACTAATTCGAATACTGGTTTGGCCAGGTCCACCTTGTTTTTGACAGGCAACAAATGCCAATGCCATTAGGCTTAAACTTAAAAGTTTTCGCATGGGTCTATTTTTCTAGAGATTGAATTACAATTTTACTTGCCATTTTAGGGTCGGCTTTTCCCCCTGATAGCTTCATTACTTCGCCCATAAAAAGACCGGTTAGGCCTTTCTTTCCAGCTTTGTATTCGGCTACTTTATCAGGATATTTCGCTAAGGCAGCGTCTACCCAGCCTTGCAGCTCATCGGTATCACTTTCTTGTAAAAGGTTTAATTCCTTGGCTAATGCTTCAGCAGATGCATCAGGAGCGGCAATAAGGGCTTTAAGCAACTCTCCGTTAGCGGCAGAATTGCTGATGGTTCCTTTATCTACCAAATTAATTAGTTCGGCAATAGTTGCGGCCTTTAATGGGAAATTTGAAATATGCATGGCCTTTTCATTAAGATAAGACTTAATGCTCCCCATCATCCAGTTAGCGGCCGCTTTGTAGTTTTCGGTATGCTCTATTATATCTTCGTAAAAAAGGGCGATCTCCTTACTTTCCGTAAGAAGGGAAGCATCGTATTCACTCAGATTTAATTTGAGATATTTATTAAAAAGCTCTTTTGGTAAAGGCGGCAAATTTGATTTCACGTCATCAATATAATCCTGCTTCACCAAAATAGGTTGCAGATCAGGTTCATTGAAATAACGATAATCATGCGCATCCTCTTTATCGCGCAGCAACTGGGTTTTACCGCGTGCTGCATCGAAAGTAAAAGTCTGCTGAATCACTTTGTCTCCCCCTTCAATTACCGCAATTTGGCGATTAATTTCGTAGTCGATAGACTTTTGAACATTACGGAAGGAGTTCAGGTTTTTCACTTCTACCTTAGTACCAAATTTCTCGCGGCCTACGGGCCGAACGGAAATGTTAACATCGCAACGCATACTACCTTCCTCCATGTTACCATCGCTAATTTCGAGATAGCGCACCAATTTGCGCATCTCCGTAAGGTAACTGTAGGCTTCTTCGCCGTTTCTAAATTCAGGCTCACTAACTATTTCCAATAAGGGAACACCGGCGCGGTTTAGGTCAATTAAAGTGTTGAAGGGATCAATATCATGCGAGCTTTTACCCGAATCTTCCTCCATGTGAATACGAGTAAGGTTTAAGTTTTTCAACTTGCCTTGCGCGTCTCTAATTTCTATGTAGCCACCGTTGCAAATGGGCGTTTTATCTTGGGTAATTTGGTAACCTTTCGGTAGATCCGCATAGAAATAATTCTTGCGGGCAAATTCGTTTAGTTCCCGAATTTCGCAATTACAGGCAATCCCCAGTTTAACGGCTGCTTCTAAAACCTTTTCGTTAAACATGGGTAAAGTACCCGGATGCCCAAGGCTAACCGGACTAATTTGTGTATTGGGATGCGCACCATATTCGGTAGCATCAGTGGCGTAAGCCTTACTTAAAGTATTGAGCTGAACGTGAATCTCGATACCGATTACGGGTTCGTATTTCGCGCGAATTTCAGCAGGTAGATCGTTCTTTGCCATGCTTGCAAAGATGCAAAATGTATAGCTTTTCTCTTTCTTTTCTTCAAGAAATAATAGCGGTCATTTGCGCTAAAAATCGCTCCTTATCTCCGCCTAAAAATAAATGCTCCACACCTAAGATATAAATACGAGCGAGCTCATCTTGGCTTAGACCTAAAGAAGCTACTTTTACATAGTCTTTTTCGCTACATATTAAAACCGCTTGTTCTTTTTCCGCTTGGGCAAGAAGGGTATTTAAATCTTCTTTCTGAAAGGAATAATGATCCTTAAAATGATGCTGATTTACAATTTCAAGTTGTTGTTGCAGATGCTCCATCATATATTCGGGATAGGCAATGCCACTAAAAACTATCACCTTTTGAGTACTTAGTTTTTCACCAAAGGGATTTAATAATTCGCTGTAGGCTAGGCTGCTAAAGTACACTGGGGCTTCCGAATAAGCCTGGATGGATTGCGCGATTTCTTCTTTTTTGGCAGTAGATATATTAAACGGACATTTGGTAATTACGATGGCGGCCGCCCTTTTCGCACCACGGCGTGCTTCACGCAGATTCCCAGCTGGGAGAATTAAGTCTTCGCTAAAAATACAATGATAAGCACTAAGCATTAAGTAGGCATCCGCCTGTACTGAACGGTGTTGGAAGGCATCGTCCATTAAGGCTAAATCGGGATTAAAGTCTAAAGCGGCTTCTAAGGCTAACTGCCGTTTTTCGGCCACAATAACTTGTACCGCAGGGAATTTTTGGGCAATTTGTAAAGCTTCATCGCCATAGTCGCTAGCCGAACCCTGCCGATCTACCAAAAGTAAACCTTGTGTTTTTCTGCCATATCCGCGACTTACCACTACAGCCGACTGGTACTTTAGATGTTTTAAAAGAAACTCGGTCATTGGGGTTTTGCCCGTGCCGCCCGTGCTAAGGTTACCTATTGCTATGGTTTTAGTGGCAGGGTAATAAATCGATAGCCACTTTTTATCAAAGAGAAAATTGCGAATAACAGTTATTGCTCCATAAATCAGGCTAAATGGCCAAAGCAGTTTACGCATCTAAACTCGAGTTTAAAAATTCTAAGATCGCAATCTCTTGCTGAGGGCTAAACCAGTTTATTTCGGGATCACGTCTAAACCAAGTTAGCTGCCTTTTGGCATAACGCCGGCTATTTTTCTTGATTTCATTCCGCGCTTCTTCTAAACTTAAATCACCCTCAAAGTGACAAAATAATTCACTATAACCTACGGTCTGCAAGGCGTTTTGGTGGCGATGCTCCTGCAAGCTTTTTACTTCTTCCACTAGGCCTGAGGCAAACATTAAATCTACTCGCTTATTAATACCTTCGTAAAGATCGGGGCGCTCCATGTTTAAGCCGATCTTAAGGGCTTTGAAAGGACGAAGCTTTTTCTCGGCCTTTTGCAAAGTGTCCATGGTTTTACCGCTATGACGTAAAAGCTCGAGCGCGCGTATCAGGCGCTGTGGATTTTTTTGATCAACTTTCAACCAGTATTGAGGGTCTAAACGCGCTACTTCATCTTGTAAAAAAGAGAGCCCTTCCCTGTCATAGTCGGCTAATATTGCTTGACGGATTTCACCTGGAATAGAAGGTAAATCGTCCATTCCTTCTAGCAGGGCTCTTAGGTATAAACCCGTTCCGCCAACGGCGACAACAATAGGGTTTCGAGTAAATAATTCTTCCAATTTTGCTAAGGCCTCTTTTTCAAAAGAACCCGCATTTACCGAATTATTAATGGAACGATCGTGAATAAAGTGATGCTTAGCCGCGGCCAACTCATTGGCACTAGGCACGGCAGTACCAATACTGAGCTCGCGGTAAAATTGTCGTGAATCGAAAGAAATAATTTCGCAATGGAAGTGTTTCGCAATAGCGATTGCCATGGCAGTTTTTCCCACCGCAGTAGGACCACAGACACAGATTAAAGTATTAGCTGATTTTTTCTCCACAATTGAAACAGTAATGCGCGTCGATAGGTAAGCCAGCGGTATTACAAACGGCGCAGGCTTTGGTATTGGAACTGGCTGTCGCTTGACTTTGTCTATTTAATTCGGAGGTTACGATACCAGTTGGTACAGCAATAATTCCGTAGCCTAAAATCATTATTATAGATGCGATTAATTGTCCGAGGGGAGTTTGAGGAGAAATATCGCCATAACCAACAGTGGTAAGGGTTACGATGCACCAGTAAATAGCCACGGGTATACTTTTAAAACCATGTTCGGGGCCTTCGACCATGTACATTACTGTTCCCATGATGAAAGTCATACAAACCACGGCAATAATAAAAACGGCGATTTTATGACGACTGGCTCTTAGGGCCCCGCTTAAAACATTGGCTTCACCAATAAAGCGAACCATTTTTAAAACTCTAAATACCCGCAATAAACGAAGGGAACGTATAACAATAAAATATTGGGCGCCTCCTAAAACCATTGCGAGGTAACTGGGCAAAATACTAATTAGATCAATGATGCCATAAAAACTCAAAGCATAGGTCCAAGGACGACTTACTATGCGTAGGCGAACTAAGTATTCGAGCGAAAATAGTATGGTGAAAAACCACTCTAAACTGATAAAAACATTGGGGTACTTCTCATTAATGCCTGGCACCGTTTCTAGCATAATCACCAAAAGGCTGCCGATAATGGCAAAAAGCAAAATAATATCAAAGCGACGTCCCGCCTTGGTATCCGATTCGAAAATAATCGTGTACCAGCGGCTGCGCCAACCCTCCTTTTTTGCGGCCTTTTCCTCTATCACAAATCACGTTTTTTAAGCACCATAAAGCTGCCAAATAACAAAATAATCGCGTAGAAGAAGCTTAGCGATAGATTCTTAATCGAAATACTGTCGAGGCTTTCGATATTTAAAAAACTATTAATCTTAAACAGTCTTGTGAAAGGCTCGGGAATTAAATTGCGAGAGGGACGGGTAGGTAAATAGTCACTCAGTGGACTGCCTAGGTAAAAACCCAATACGGGCTCTACTACAAAATAATATAGAATTAAAAGAATAATAGCCAAGGCGCTCTTCTTAAGTATGATACCTAAGAAAAAAGCCAAGCTAAGAATAAAGAAAACCTCGGCAAAAAAGGCGACAATAAAAGAGCTTTGATGCCAGAAATCCACTTCAGCTAAGTCGTTATAAGAATAAATTAAGGCACTGGTGGTAAGGGCAACCGTTAGGGTGCAAACCAAAGCAAATAAGAGCAGGCTAAATATTTTCGAAAAGAAAAACTCGCCCACCGAAAGGCCATCAATAACGTTTTGGCGCATGGTGCGGTATTCGAACTCGCTGGCCATAAAAAACAACATTAAAAAGGCAGGAATAAATTTAAAGAAACCTGCTAGATAGCTGGTGTTTTGCCAAACGTAGGGTAGTTTATAAAATCCCGCATCGGCTAGATTGGCGGGAATGGCCAGCATGCTCGGGTCATTGGGATCTGCTTCGGCTCTAGATCCAAATATTTGGAAACTACCAAAGCTCACCAATAAAGCGGAAAGTAATAATACGAATAAAACCATACCGATCCAGAAAAAACGATGGTAGCGCAGCTTATGCCACTCAATACTAATTAGCTTTATCACGGGTCAATATTTTTAGGAAACGTTCTTCTAAACTGGCTTTCTTTTCTTCGATATAACTAAGGTAAATACCTTGCTCTGCGAGTAGTTGATTCAACTTACTGGGACTCATGTCTTCGCTAAAGCTAAGATGCAGATGACCATCCATAGGACGTATCTTTTTCAGACTACTCAAATCTTTTACTGCATTTTCAAGAGCTTGCATATCTGCCGAAGCGACTGCGATTACGGCATCTTTAGCAGAAAGTTCATCGGCTAAACCGCTGTAAAGCAAGCTGCCATTCTGTAAAACGGCCACGTGGCTGCACACTCTTTCTACTTCTGCTAAAATGTGACTGGCAATAATAACGGTGGTGCCATTGGCGGCAATACGGGTAATTAAATCGCGCACTTCCGCTATACCAGTAGGATCTAATCCATTGGTCGGTTCATCTAATAAAAGCACTTCGGGTTCACCCAATAAACTGGCGGCAATGGCCAATCTTTGCTTCATTCCGAGGGAATAGCCTTTAAATTTATGATGCGCCCTTTCGTGCAGATTCACTGTTTTTAAAACAGCATCGATATTAGGATTTTTAAGTTCCTTAATCTTGGCCACCAATTTTAAATTTTGGTAAGCTGTCATGTAAGGATAAAAATTTGGCGTTTCTAATAAAGCACCAATGCGCTTTTTTGCGGAGTTTACACTTTGGCCGTCAAACCAAGTAAAACCACCACTATCTGAGGAAAGTATGCCTAAAATAATTCCGAGGGTGGTAGTTTTTCCGCTGCCATTGGGTCCTAAAATACCGAAGGTAGTGCCTTTTGGTATTTGAAGTTTATAAGGCTTTAAAGCCTGAACTTTCCCATAGCGCTTACTGATACCATCAATTTCTAAAACGATTTGCAAGGAGGGTAATTTTTAAATTCTTCGAATTTGCTAAAAACCAAAAATAAGAGAATTTAAGGTAGCCCTACCATTTGCCTAAACTTTCGCAAGGAATTAACAGCTGGGCTTAATTGTAATCGTCAAATTCGTTAAATCCGAATTCTTCATCTTCGTCTTCTTCCGAGAAATCAGAATCCTCATCCTCGTCACCTTGCATGTTCTTTACGGGTGCTTCCGCTGGTCTTTCCCCGTGCTTTAATACCAGTTTAATTTGATCGCTGTCTTCTTCGCTATCTTCAATTTGCTCCACATAAAAAGTCCACATATTGAGGAAATCGTAGATATAAAGCAGCTTGTCGCCGGTTTTTTCAAATATTTCGTAGATGGAAATATCAGGCATGGAGCGTTGCTCAGGATCAAAGGCCATTAAAGGAATTTCATCGCCCTGGTTCCAATTATTATCACTTTCATAGAAGGAAGCCATTTCTCCTTCGGCCAATTCAAATGAGCGCACAATTGCCAAGTGCA
Source organism: uncultured Schleiferiaceae bacterium (assembly GCA_963974215.1). GTDB lineage: Bacteria > Bacteroidota > Bacteroidia > Flavobacteriales > Schleiferiaceae > Croceimicrobium. The sequence goes on from CAXBBL010000005.1 coordinate 159,362, forward strand.
GGTGTTCTAAATTGAATTTTTGTGGAACTACAACATCACGGTAAACGTCTTCCTGTTCCCAATCGAGGATTATTCTAAGCCTTTTGGTCATTTTCAATTATCGGTTTCAGCCCCATTGTGGTGGCTTTATTTAAAGCAAAGGCATAAGCCTGCTCATAATCGTTTTCAATTTCTCCGTCGAGTATGGCATCCTTAATGGCCTTTTTTAATTCGCCAATTTGGGGACCCGGTTTAAGGTTGAAGGTCCGCATAATTTCTTCGCCACCAATGGGCGGTTGGAAATTTCTTAGGTGATCCTTTTCTTCTACTTCCACCAGTTTTTTGCGGACCAGGCGGAAGTTTTCTAAAAATTGCTCTTTCTTCTTTTTATTACGAGTGGTAATATCTGCTTCACAAAGTAGCATTAAATCATCTACATCATCGCCCGCTTCATTTAAGAGCCGGCGAGCGGCACTGTCGGTGGCCGTATCGTCTACCACACTTTGGGGTCGACTGCTTAGCTGCACAATCTTCTTTACATAACGCAAGGGTTCGCCTAAGGGGAACTTCATGCGATTAAAGATTTTATTGAGCATTTTACCGCCCACAAATTCATGGGAATGAAAGGTCCAGCCAATGCCCGGCACAAACCTTTTGGTTACTGGTTTTCCAATATCGTGAAAGAGGGCGGCATAGCGCAACCATAGTTTATCGCTGGTTGCGGCCAAATTGTCCACCACAATGGCCGTGTGGTAAAAATTATCTTTATGACTTTGTCCTTCAATTTCTTCCACGCCAGCCAAAGCGGTAACCTCTGGTAAGAAGTGCTTTAATAGGTGCGTGCGAAAGAGTAGGATTAAGCCTTTGCTGGGCTTGGGCGCAGCCATTATTTTATTCAGCTCTGTACTGATACGTTCTATGCTAATAATTTTTAAGCGCTCGTTCTGACTTTTAATCGAAGCCAAGCAAGACTCTTCAATTTGAAAATCGAGCTGGGTGGCAAAACGGATAGCGCGCATCATTCGCAAAGGATCATCACTAAAAGTTTGATCGGGTTCTAAAGGGGTTCGAATGATTTTATTTTCAAGGTCTTCTATACCGTTAAAGGGATCGATAAGTTCTCCAAAACGCTTATCATTAAGGCAAATCGCTAAAGCGTTAATGGTGAAATCTCTTCGTTTTTGATCATCGTCTAAAGTGCCATTTTCAACACTGGGCTTGCGACTATTTCTATCGTATGACTCTTTGCGAGCGCCTACAAATTCAATTTCTATATCGTCGGTTATCACCTGCGCAGTACCAAAGTTTTTGAAAACATTCACCCGGTTGCTGCCTAATTTCTTAGCAACAGCTTGGGCCAATTTAATACCGCTACCTACGGCCACGATATCAATGTCTTTGGCTTCTCCACGTTTTAAAATAGCATCGCGAACATAGCCACCTACCACGTAAGTTTCTAATCCAAGCTCATCTGCGCAAGCGCCAATAAGGCGAAATATTTTATGATCAACTGACTCTAACAAGACTTTTGTTTAACTAGGGAAAACCTTTTCAGAGTATACCGCTAAGATTATAAATAGGATTAGACTTAAGTAAATGCCGATATGTGTGCGTTTTACCTTTGACTTAATTTCGTTTAATTCGTCTCGCTCTTCATCTAAAATTACCGGATAAAGCATAGGAAAGAGCAAGAAAGCCTGCAGACGGATGGCTCTGGCTTCAGCATCTTGTAAATTGAAAAATAGGAAATCCTTTATTTTTCCAACTTGGGCTTTTTTCTTTAATTGAAGATATTGCAGTTGCAGTCCCGATTTGCGAACAAACAGTGCTAGCATGCCTACGCTGTTGAGGATGACTAAAACTATAAAGGTTGACTGCATGGTTCTATTTCAAAATTGGCTGCAAAATTAGGGCTTTCTATCGCCATAAAGAAATCTAATGCAGCACAAGCTGATATTGTTCGTAGGTTTTTATACCGAGGTTCTTTAGACTAAAAAGAGCAAGCTTATCAGAAGCTCCTTTTATTAGATTTGCCGCTAGGGCGGGATTATCTAAAACTTTTTCCGTTGCTTTAGCTAGAGCCTCTGCATCGCCCACCGGGCAGAGTAAACCTGTTTTCTCATCTTCCACAATCTCGGGAATGCCACCAGCTGCAGAGGCTACGGTAGGAACACCTGCTGCAAAAGCATCTAAAATACTCGTGCCCAAGCCCTCTGTTTTACTGGTGAAAAGAAATACATCGAAGTCAGCAATTATTGCCGGTACATCTGGGCGAAAGCCCAAAAAGCAAAATTTTTCTTCAAGCCCTTTCTCGGCAACCTTGGCTTCTAAAGTTGCTCTGAGTTCACCATCGCCAGCAATTACAAAATAAATATCGCGGTGCAGAGCGCTTAAAATTTCGGCCGTATTTATAAAGGTAAGATGATCTTTATGATCCGCTAAAGCGGCTATGTTGCCTATAATCTTTATATCGGCTGGCAGTTGCAATTCTGACCGTAATTTACCTTTTTGGAGATGGCTAAATTTGGAGTGGTCGATAGCGGAATGCACCACTTCTAGCACGGTAGGGTTTTTAATTTTCGCTTTAACAATTTCGGCAATAGCACTGCTTACGCAAAGAATTTTCTTTACGCTTGCGTGATTGTACTTAAAAGCACTGAGCCAAGAACCAGCTACTGGGAAATCTACTCTACGTGAGACAATTACTGGTGTTTTGGCTCCGAAAAAAGCATTGGCATACACGGCAAATCCGTGGGCGTGGGCATCATGCGCATGCCAAATTTCTACCTTATTTTTTTGGGAGAATTTTCTCAAAGAAAAGGCAAAACTCAAATCAAGAGAGTTGCGTTTTTTTAGTCCCTTTACTGGGATATTATTTTCCAGGCACCAATGGTAAAAGGGCGCATCTTTAATGCAAACTACAAACTGCTGGGTATTTTGCTGGGCCAATTCGGCGATTAAATAGGCAATCTGCTGCTCACCACCGCGCCAAGAACGCGCCGTGCTAATGTGCAAAATGCTCAAACCTTTATTGGCCATGGTTTAGCGCTTTTAATTTGGTGTATTTCAAATAGGTGGCATAAGCACTCCAGCGGGCAATCATCCAACCCGCTTTGCCATCTAAAAAGCCCAACTTGAAAAAATAGGCACGCACAAATTTTAGGCTGGGCGATACAATAATTTTAAGCCACGTAGCGCGCTTGCCATTTTTAAAAGCGGCGGCACTAGAAATATCAGTAAACTTTTTAATTTGCTTCAAATGCTCCTCAAAAGTATAAAAGCTATAGTGTAAAAGGTGCCCGCTTAAATGTTGGCTGCGAGATCCCTCTTCTAAGATGTAGGTATCATGCGGGTTTTGTCCGCCCCAAGCGCCTTTGCGGCTGTCCCATAATCGTAATTTACGATCGGGATACCAAAGTCCATGTCGAATCCATTTACCGCAATAATTGGTTAAGCGGTTTAAATAATAGCCTTCACCTTGCCAGTTATCCTTTACGGTATTTATCGCTTTACGCAGATGTGCATCCAGAGCCTCATCGGCATCTAATGAAAGAACATGTGTATATTTAGCTTGAAGAACAGCCCAGTTTTTTTGTTCGATATGGCCTTCAAATTTATGGGAGATAAAAGTGGCGCCTTTGCTTTTTACAATTTCTTCGGTGGCGTCGGTGCTAAAGGAATCGACTACCACAATTTCATCGGCTACCCCTTGCAAGGAATCGAGGCAACGACCAATATTGCGTTCTTCGTTAAAAGTGATGATTACCGCCGATATTTTAACTTTCATGCGCTAGTTGCTCGTAAGTTTCTATCCATTGCAAGGCAATGTTTTCATGAGAGAATTGCTGCGCAAAAGTAAAGTTTATGTCGATGGCCTTTTGGCGCTTTTCATTGTTCTCCCAAAATTGCTGAATAGCCCTTGCGATATTTTCAGAATTAATCTCATCTAAAAGAATAGAACCAGGCCCTGCTACTTCCTTTAAAGCACTATTATTAGCGGTAATTAAAGCTGTTTTACTAAGCATGGCTTCCAAAAGGGGAATACCAAAACCTTCGAAAATGGAAGGGTAAATAAAAACATCGGCTAATTGATATAAGGCGGATAAATCGGCATTGTCTTCTACCGCAATGGGTATAATTAAAGCCTGCTCCTCTTTAGTAAGACCATCGTAATAGCTAGTCCAAGCCGCTTTTGCACGTCCTACTACATAAAGTGGAATCTGCAACTTTAAACAAGCTTGCGCTACTAAAATGGGATTCTTTCTTTCTTCCAAGGTTCCGACAAAAAGGCAAAACCTTTCCGGTAGTTGAAATTCCTTTTTCAGCTTAGAGAACCGATTTTGTTGGCTAGACCAATACACAGCATCGCAAGATTGAAAGATTACCTTAATGCGACTAGGGTCGATGCCTAGGTAATGACTTAAATCGGATCGGGTTTGATGACTAATGGCTACGATAAGGTCGGCTGATTTGCAGGCGGAACGCAGTTTTTTCTCATAAATTTTACGATCAATCGCCTTGTATAAATGCGGAAAGCGCATAAAAATTAAGTCGTGCACACTTAAGACCGATTTAATACCACGCTCTTTTAGTCCTTGCGGGATTTCTGCACTTAGTCCATGAAAAACTTGCACGCCATCTTTTTTCGCCCTCGCACTTACTAAGCGTCTGCGCCAAATTTGGCCAATTAATTTGCTCTTTAAGTGCGGGCGAACTTCTTGCACCGCACTAGTTGTTTCAAAACTCACTTTCCCTTTCCAAGGATTGTAAAGGAGGTAGTTATTTTCAGGATGGAATTGCGCTAAGGCACTGAGCAGATTTCTTCCGAAATTGCCGAGGCCACTGGCATTGTGGTAAATGCGTTTTGCGTCAAATCCAATTTTCATTTTAAGCGATGGGACTAAATTTCCCTTTCACATAAGTGGCGAGCGCTCTTCCCTTTAAGGGGATAAGTTCGAAGGGATAATTGGCCGCCTTACTGAAAGGTTTTAAATCGTTCCACGACCATTCTAGAGCGGGATTAAAGAAAGTGAGTTCCACTTCTTCGCCCGCTTTTACGGCCATATTGGTTTGGTATTGCGTGATCTCTCTGGGCGCGCGGCTAATTTGATAAATGATATCACTTAAGGTCATTTCTTTTTCTAAAGCCGCGTTTAGGGCTCCAAAAAAACCTTCGAGGGTAGCGGCACCAAAGGAGGCCATATCAAACTCACAGCGTTTTTCTTCAATGGTACGCGGCTCATGATTACTGGCAATTCCTTTAAGAACGCCGTCTTTCAAGGCTTGTACTAAATTAGATTTATCTCGCATCTCCCGTAAGGGTGGAAAAACCTTTAAGCGACTGTCGTAGGTTTCTAAATCTTCGTCTGTAAAAAGGAGGTTCATGAGATTTACATCACCCGAAATAGCCATCCCATTTTCCTGTGCTTCTCGCACAAGCTCCACACTTTTACTACTACTAATACCACAAAAATGTAGGGGCGCTTCGCAGTATTCGGCTAAGCGAATATCTCTTGCCTGGGTAATGGTTTCAGAAATTTCGGGTAAGCCATTTAGGCCCAACCAAGTACTTTTAGATCCTTCATGCATTTGACCCTCAGCTCTTAAATTGGCATCGAATGATTGCACTTGCAGCGGACGTTTCAAATCGCGGTTATAAAGCAAAGCCAATTTCATTAAGGCACTATTTCCCACGCTGTGTTTGCCATTACTAAAAGCGAGGGCACCCGCTTTGTCCATGTCGTAAATCTCGCTTAACTCTTCACCCTTCGTGCCACGACTAAATGCGCCATAGGGGAGAAGGTTTACGGGGCTGTTTTGGTTAGCCCTATTGATATAATGAATGCTGGCTTTCGTATCGGCTACTGGTTCGGTTTGCGGCGAAAGGCCCACTGAGGTAAAGCCACCTTGCCAAGCGGCCATGGCTCCCGATTCTAAATCTTCGCGATCTTCCATGCCGGGATCGGAGAAGTTGGCGCGCAAATCCATCCAACCCAGTGAGACATGGAGATTGTCGGCACTATAAGTTTCTATATTATCGAGGGAAATACTGGGAGCGATTTGCTCAAGCTTACCATTTGTAAGCAAGAGGTCTACCTGCTGTAAATGAAATTCAGACAGAGGCTCTACCAGCCTCGCGTTTTTAATGAGAATTTGCGCTGAATTCTTCATGGCCGGAATTTTTGTTGATCAACATTTCAATAATTAAGAATATCAAAGCGGCGAGGATAAACCAGTGAGCAAGGCTCTGATCCTCTTGGAGCGTTTTTAGTTCTAAGCTATAATTTTCAAATTCGTTTTCGCCAATAATTTGTTCGGCCTCAATAAAGCTTGCTTCCTGCAATTCTGTGGAATTAAGGCACTTAATTTCACTCTCGCGTTTATCTACATTTAGGGCTAAAAAGGCCAGCGATTCCTTTGCGCGCTGAAGCGGATAAATTCCTGGTTTTAAATCTTGTTCGGGTATCGATAGTTCAATAAGATCGCCGCGTTTCTCTTGCGGTGGGATGAGCTCTTCCGGACCTACTTTTAGGATTAAAGGTTGATCGTTGCGGTAAGGTAGGTCAATGAGTAAACTAGATTTTCGCAAGCCCGGACTGAGGTAAAGCGACGCGGCTTCCTTTTTAAAAAGGGCGGCATTATACAATAGGGGGAGAGCCACAGGGTGTGACGAAAAATTACTGAACTCATCCTCTATGGCGCTTAAGCTAATGAAAATGTCGCCTTTCGCATAAGGCTGACGGAAAAGCATGGCTTCGCCGTTTTCAAATTTTAATAGAGGGAATAAAATGCCGGTTGGGGCTCTAAAAAACTTGCGGCTGAAGGGTAAGTCGGGGTTCTTCGTCTCACTTAAAAATACGCCTCTAAAATAGGGATCTTGGTAATTGAGTTCTACCACACGCAAACTATCATTTTGCCAATTGGGGTTTAAGGCTAAGCCGTAATTAGCCAGCAAAGGCGCAAAGCCCGTGGCATTTCCACTGGGTATTATAAATAGGTTTTTCGCTGCCGCTAGATGCTCATTTAATTTTACCAATAAGCCAGAACTAAGCTCATCTTGTACTTCAGCAATAATGAGTTCACTAGCTTGTAAAGCATCAAAGTCGATGTCTTCGTATGCACTGATTCTAAGTTCAAAAAGGCTATCTCTGAAAAGACTCGTGTTTAAATTGGACTGCCCTTGAGGCGCTAAAATATAGACCGCTACTTTATTCTGTGCCTTTAACTGGAAGTAAAAAACATCATCAAATTGTGCTCCGCCACTCGATTCAATTTCTAATTGTCCTTTGAAATTACCCGCCGATGGCAGAAGAAATTCTAGGCTAGCGTTTTCAATACCTTGCGCCGGAATGCTAATTTTTTGCTGATTGATAATTTGCTCATTCACCTTAAGGCTGAGGGAAACATCTTTTAAATCTTTGCTGCCGTAATTTTTTAGTTGAAAAGCAAGCTTTTGAGTGAAGTTAGGAATGAGCACAGGGCTTTCGAGCCAAAGGGAATCAATCGCTAAGTTGGCCGCTTCATCTGCCGTATTTAAGGCTAAGAGTTTTACTTGCCAGTTCGCAGGAATGTCTTCTTCGGACCAATCTTTAAAGCTTGTAGCCTGAAAGTCGCTGATTAAAATTACCTGCAATGGCCCTTTGTTTTCCCGTCGACTGGATGCCTCGATAATACGGGATTTTATTTCTTTAAAACTACGGAAAGCAGGAGAGTAGTCTAACTCATCTATCAGTTGTATGGCTTCTTTTGGACTGTAAAAGCGCTGGTATTTCGCTTCAAAATTATTAGTGAGTATCTGTACGGATGCATCTGGCTTTAAGCTTTTGATAAGCCGTACAGCATTTTGCCGCGCTTTATTGAAAAGACTGGCCTCGCTGCCGCTGCTCTTCATGCTATAGCTATTGTCAAGATAAATGCTAAGCTGGCTGAAATCTTTATCGAGGTCATTTCTGATGGGTAGAACAGGTCTGGCGAAAGCCAAAATTATGGCGCTTAAAGCGAGCAAGCGCAAGGCGAGAAGGATATACTCTTTTAAGCGTTTTATGGCTTTGGTACTACGCTGCACTTCTTGCAGAAAGCGAGTATTACTGAAATAAACAGTTTTGTGTTTCCTTAAATTAAAAAGGTGAATGAGTATAGGAATCGCTAGTGCGAAAAAGGCCCAAAAGAATTGTGGAAAGGTGAAACTCATTAAAAGGCAAAATTAAATTTTACAGGCATAGGAGCTTCATGAATTGTGCTTTATTTATCGAGAATTTCCGTAAGACTTATTGGGACATTACCATTTCAAAACTTGGTGGAAAAAACTTCGTACCGCAGCCTCAACCGCAGCGGGGTCTTTACTTTTAATGGGAGATGCTAAAACGTGGTCGCTTGCGGTAGGAATGGCTTGAAGAACCTTCAAAGAATCAGCGGTGCCTAAGAGTTCGTGCATCCACAGAATTTTATCGACCGAAACTACCTGATCCTGCTCTTCTTCATTTTTATAATAGTAGAGATTTAGCACCGGCTGATGGATTTTTGCGAAACACTCTTCGGTAAGAGCCGATTCTAAAAATTCTTGTAATTCCACTAAGGATCGCACGGTATAAACGGTATCCCAATATTTTGCATATTCTGGTCCCATGCCTTTTACGGTGCGGGGTTCACCCAAAACCGCGCCGGCAATTTGCTCGCCCCAAGGTTTATTCAATAGGTAAGCGGCTGGATCTTTTACGCGAATATTGGGTGATAGATTTACCAAGGCTTTTACTTTATTGGGAAAAAGTTCGGCTAATTTTAAGCCAAAGCTACAGCCTGTACTAGTGCCCATAATTACCACTTCATCGCCTAATTGCTCACTGATTGCTAAAGCTTTTAAAACACTTTGCCAACTACTACTTAGGGTAAAATCCTCAAGGTTATTAGATTTTAATCCGTGACCCACAATGCGAGCCAAGTATAGATTAGCCCCCATTTCGCGCGCTATTTTCTCGTGCAAAGGCGCACCTTCTACCGCTGAAGCCGAAAAGCCGTGTAAATAAAGAATAACGCGTTGGGTTTTATGAATAGTATCCAACCAAACTATGCGCGCTTCATTGCCGTCACGTATGTTGGGATTAGTAACTTCCGCTTGATTTATTGAATCGTTCAGGGCTTGCAGGTCTGTATTAACGGAGGGGAAAGTGACAGGGTATTTTCCTTCTTCCGGCATTGGTCCGGAAAAATAGAGTAAAGCCAATGTAAGCAAGAGGCCAAGGGCGAGCCAGCGTTTTTTTATTTTTTTAGAGGACGACAATTTTTTAGGATATAATTAAAGTTATCGACGTCAGAATCGTTTAATTCTAGCGTGCCACTAAAGGTAATAATATCATCGGTTTGAAAACGCTCTGTTTTTTCGGCGAGTTCTAGCTTAATTACGCTTTCGGGGCCTGCTCCTCCGCAGAAAAAGCAAGCACTAAAAGGATAGGCGGAAAGAGCGTATTCGCCTCCTTCTACATCCATGGGAATGATATATCCTTTAATAATTATGGGCTTTTGATCGAGGACTTTTACTTCTTCGTGAAATTTCGGAATTAGATACCAAGCCTCGAAATCAGGGAAATATTTGTCTACAAAATCTACTTTGGCCAGTATTTTCCAGTCTATTATTTGTGCGGTTTTTTGCGCTTGCGCAGAAGCGTAACCTGCAAGGAGTAAAACTAGAAAAAGGAATTTTTTCATTAACCTTCAATTTGCGCATTTATAATGGTAAAGAACAAGCCCTGTCCATTGCGGTTGAGACGCAGTTCGCCTGTAATGGGAACAAACTTATCTGTGGCAAAACGCCCCGGGTCCTCTTTAAACTTCAATTCTACTACTGTTTCGGGTCCGGCATTACCGCAAAAGAAACAAGCCGAAAAAGGATTTTTACTTAAGGCGTAAGTGTTAGCTGCCACGTCTAATGGGATGAGGTAGCCTGAAATAATAACTTCTTCACCTTCATAACTCGAACTTAAAATGCTGGGGAATTTCGGACTAAATAAGCCCGAAACTGGATCTTGGTCGTAGTTCGTCATTGCTAATACGGGCCAAACCAAATTCTTTTGAGCGTTGACGCTAAAAATACTCAGGCAAAAAATAAAGGATAGAAATACTTTAAGCATCAGCTAAAGTTTTAGGGATATTAATGCGGTAGGCATGCCATGCAGGTAAAAGTGAGGCAAAGGTACCTAATAATAAAACGCTTAACAGCAGCCAAAGTTGCAGGGGGTTTTGCAAGGTTTGCAAGCCTAAACCACTACTGAGGTTAGGAAGCTTAAGGCTGAGAAGTTCTAGACTTAGTATGGCTAAGACTAAGGCGAACAAATAGGCAATAAAGCTAATAAATATGGACTTCGCCCAAACTAATAAAACCACTTTATAGCGACTAATTCCCACCGCTCTTAGAAAGGCCAATTGTGGTTCTTCGTCTTTTAAACCTTGTAGCAGCGAAACGAAAATACTAATACCAGCAATGAAAAGTAAAATATAAGCCAAGGCCTCGAGCAAATCTAGCGCCGACTGGGCCAAGCTAAAAAGACGATTTACTTCTATAGCAGGCAAGGCAGCTTGCATTTTTGTTTGGCTATTAATTTGTCGCGGCAGGCTCAGGGTGGCCATGGGATTGCTAAATTGGATAAGGCCAGCGGTAATTTCACGTTCTACTTCTTCATGCTGATGATCATGTGCTCCTTCTTCAGGGTGTTCGTGAACCTGCCATACGCTTGCGAGGGGAGTAAGAATTAAGTCGTCGATTACACTGCCACTATGCTTATAAATTCCTACTACCTTAAAATCTTGATGCGCGTGGTTTTCGCCTTCTTCGCTAAAACCATGGGAGCCGAGAAAGAGACTGCCCATCTTGAGCTCTAGAGCTTGCGCTACACTTGCGCCAATACAAACTTCAAAAGCCTTTTGGAAAGAACGACCTTCCGCTAACTTAATATTATATAGAGCAGCGTAATTACTATCGCTCCCCACAATTCGCTTGCCTTGGTAATTATCGCCATACGCCAAAGGGATGGCTTTTTTTACCAAACGGTTTCGAGCCAGTTTTTCAAATTCGCTTAAGGAAATATTCCCTGTAGGGGCATCAATATGGTATACACTACTAAGTATAATTTGCAATGGACTGCCTTTGGCGCCTACCACTAAGTCGATTCCCTTAATATTGCGCGTGAAGCTCTCTTCAAAGCTGTCTTTCGCGGTAAAAAGAACCATGATTAAAGCGAGGGAAAAGGATAAAAGTAAAATGCTTAAAAAGCTATGCAGTTTCTTATGACCTAAACTGGCCAGGGCGAGGCGAAAGATATTCACAGTTGATAGGATTTAGAAATTAGCTTTTTAAGGCGAGCATCGTGGGTAACTACCAATAAAGCGGTTTTTTGAGACTGACTCATTTGCAGAAGCAGTTCGCCTACTTTTTCCGCATTGGCATCATCCAGAGCAGCCGTGGGCTCATCGGCTAAAATTAAACTGGGTTTTTGCAATAGTGCTCGCGCAATCGCAGCTCGCTGTTGCTCGCCAATACTGCAAGAGGCCGCTTTTTTATAGAGGATATTGCCAATGTTTAATTCTGAAAACAAGAGCTCAATTTCACTTTTATCGGCCTTGCGATTTTGAATGGAGTAAATCATTTTCATGTTATCCATCATGCTGAGATAGGGAAGGAAAAGGCTCTTTTGAAAAATTAAACCGAGGTGCTTGGCTCTAAACCTTTCTAGGCTGCGACCTTCCAAATTATGGAGAGATTGATCGACCAGTTTAACTTCACCCGCACTGGCTTTTTGCAATCCCGAAATTAAGTTTAGTAGAGTCGTTTTTCCAGAGCCAGACGGACCGATAATTAAGGCGGCATCTGCGGAAGCGAGTTTTATATCAGGAAACTTGAACGCTTTTTCGGCGTGATAACTAAATTGTAAATTTGTTGTTTCTAAGGCCATAGGCAAAGTTAATAAACGTGAGTTCGACTATAGATTAGGATCACAGATTTTCGATGTTATTGTAAACAAATTAAATCGCCCTAATTTTCAACTCTAATTCATGTCAATAAAGAAAAACGTTAAGATGAAAACATTGGTTCTCGGTGCGAGTGAAAATAAGCAGCGATATTCTAATATCGCCATGAATATGCTCAAAGATTATCAGCATGAAGTAGTTGCTGTGGGCAATCGCACGGGTGAGGTAAATGGCATTCCCTTTTCAAAGGAGAAAAAGGACTTTCAAGCGGTGGATACGGTAACGCTTTATTTAGGGCCTCAAAACCAAGAAGAGTATATCGATTATGTAGATTCCTTAAATCCGCGGCGGGTGATATTTAATCCTGGAACCGAAAACCCTGATTGGATGGATCATCTGCAAAAGCGCGGCATTGAAACAGAGGTAGCATGTACTTTAGTTCTTTTACGTACCAATCAGTATTAAGCAGAAGGTAAATAAATTGGACGCTCTAAACCTTAGGGCTTTTTATATTCTACGATTAGATTACCCGTGTTAAAATCAAGACTAAGGTCTTGGTCTGCCGCAATGTTTTGCAGGCTAAAATGTTTACTATCCGTGATAAGCATATCGCATTCACCAGCATTTTCCATTAGCAGCTCCAATTTAAGGTGGAGCGATTTTTTACCTGGTATTTTTTCAGTCACGGCTAGATGCGCCCGACCTGGTTTGCAGCCGCTGTAATTATAAGTGAGTACAATACAGTTTCCTTCCTGTTTAAATTCGGTGATATAAGCAGTATTAGTCTCGAACTCCAAACGTGGGTTTTCTTCAGCCGCTAAGCAAGGGCTTATAATTTGGATGGGATTTTCTTCGTCATTTTCGGTGAACTCTATCACCGATTCAGTTTTAGTTTTGCTGTCTTTTTTAGCACCACAAGCGCTCAGAAAAAGGCTGATAGTGAAAACTAGACTTAATTTTAGAGTATCCATATTTTAAGTGTTTTTTGCCGATTTCCTTGGCCAATACGCAGTATGTATAAGCCACTGCGAAAAGTCTCTAAATTTAGAGGAATTGTTCCGTAGGCAAAGGGGGAGATATAAGTTTCTTGTAATTCCTCTCCCGCAAGAGAGAAAAGCTGTATGCGTGCAGGACTTTGCAGGTCGTAAAAGCCCTTTATTTCAGCTTGGCCGTTTTGCACGGGATTGGGGAAAACGCTAATATCATTGAGAATCGGGATATCTATAGTATCTCCACTGTTGAGGCCTTGTAAGCGCAGGTTTCCCAATTCTAAAGGATCGAGCCAAGGCGCTAATTGCCTTGCGGGAAATTCACCATTGCTTGACCAGCTATAGGCAAAGCGACCATAAAGGTCAGATAATTCCGTTTGTTGGCAACTGCTGTTTCCGCCGGTTAGGGTACCGAGTATTAAACCGTACTCATCTAAAAGTGCGCTGCCGCTACTCCCGCCTTCTGTGGTGCCAAAGCCGTATTTGCTATCTTGCCAAAAGACTTCCAAGTGGGTATTGGGAATACTCCCGCCATAGCTAGTGATACTCGGACGTTGGCGATAGATACTTATTTTTTGAGCATCTCCGGAAGGATGGTGAAAACAATCTCCTTTAGAACTTAAAATAGGACCGCGATTCCAGCCGGCAAAATAGGCATTATAGGAAGCGGGAATGTTTTGGTTGAGCTCGAGTAGGAGGAAGTCTGAGCCAAAATCGCCACCATTATCAGCGCTACGCGCGCGCAGGGAGGCGCCCAGTATTTGCTGCTGCAGAATGTCGCTTTCTTGGTTGCCTCCTTCGCAATTAGGGTTGAGGTAATTAAAGAAAAACACCCAGCGGTTGAGGTCATTATTGGAAACTAAAGAACCCGCCAAGGCACAATGTTCGGCGCTCAGTACATAGGGTTTGGCGTCAAAGGCTGTATTATTTATTAAGGTACCCGTGCACCAACCAGCGAGACTGCCATTTATCCAAAGAATTCGGGTCGTGGCACGACTAAGTTCATTATTGGTAGCGATCGAGCAAATGGCATTTACTTGACAAGTGCCAGCATCCCCATAATCATCTAAAACGACATTGCTATCAATTTCGCTAAATACCACTCCATTTATATTAAGGCGACTATTATGGTAAGGAAATCGATCTCTAAATAAAAGGCGGTGTTTGGTAGAAAAGCTGCTAAGTAAGAAGCTTTCGGCTTTAGTGGTAATGGATTTTAGTCCCTTTTCAGTAGATAGGAAAAGTTGATCTTCCGAGGCAAGATTTGTGAAATTTAAGAAGAGATCTAGTTGCAGCGAAGGCTCATTAAAGGTTAGAATGGGCAGTGGCTCAGAACTAGCTGGTAAATTGTTAAGATTTAGCTCAAGAGAGACTTCCTGAAAAAGACCTCGTATCGCATAGTACTCCCGATATGCTTCAAGATCAGTCTTTAGACTTAATTCTTTAAGTTTTTCTTTAGATATAATAATTTCTCCTTTTTCCTTAAGTTGAATTAGCTCTTGTGAGTAGAGGTTTAAACCGCAAAGGAGAAAGAATAATATTTTAAACCATCTCAATTAAGATAAAAGCTTTTGACGAAGTAGGAATTCAAGCTGATCGTTGGCACGAGCTAGTTCATCCACTAGAACTTTGTTTTGACGCCTCAGGCTAAACACCTCATGCGCAGCAAGAATGGTTGCTTTTAAATCATCATAATGCCAAGGCTTATTAAAGTAGCGGTATACCTGACCACGGTTAATGGCATCAATTACGGCATTGATATCCGAGTAACCTGTAATGAGAATCCGCATAGGTTCTGGGTTAATCTTTTGTACCTCTTCAAGAAACTCAATACCTGTCATGTTTGGCATGCGCTGGTCGGTAAGAATGATGTTAAGGTCTTTTTCTCTTTTGAAAATTTCTAGACCTTCGGCACCTGAAAGTGCGGTAAATAACTTGAAGTCACGACGAAAATTTGCCTTAAATGCCTGCAAGTTGTTTTCTTCATCGTCAATGTAAAGTATGCGTACAGAATCGTTCATCTGGGAGTGAAATTTTTTGGTAAAAATAAAGATTTACTGAATACTATGATGTAATTTGGCTCAGGCTATTTAACAATTAATACTAATGATAAAACAGGATAAAGGTATCGTAAAAAACTTGATATCAGGGATTAAGGGTATAAATAAAAGTTATTACAAACCTGTTTTATATAACTTAAACCTTGATTCAGAACTGAAAGACTTTGAGGCTTTAATAACTAGTAATAAAAATCATTTAAAAATAGCTAATAGCCTAGAAAATCAGCTTTTAGAATTATATCTAACTCGCCATCCAGATCGCCAAATTAGCAAATCTGAGCGAGTTGAGTGGCTTGAAGAGTGGAAAAAAAAGAACGATATTTATAGCTATGGAACTTGGGTTTACTACCCTTGGTCGGATGTTATTAGTCATATTTTACCCGCAAATGAGTTCATCGAATTACGCACCTCTCGGAATAAGTATAAAATAAGCGAAGACGAGCAGGGCAGTTTAGGTGAGAAAATCGTTGGTGTAATCGGTTTATCCGTGGGTCAATCCGTCGCCTTAACGATGGCAATTGAAAGGGTTTTCGGTACTATTCGTATTGCTGATTTTGATCATTTAGATTTAAGTAACCTCAATCGAATTCGCAGTGGTTTAAGTAATATTTCAATGCCTAAAACCATTTTGGTGGCGCGTGAAATTGCTGAGATAGATCCATACCTGAAAATCGAATTATACAATGAGGGCATCACAAAAGAAAACATTGCTGACTTTATTGGGGAAGGTGAATCTAAACTGGATTTACTGATAGAAGAGTGTGACTCCCTCGATATTAAAATACTCGCTCGGGCTGAGGCGAGAAAGCAAAGTGTGCCCGTTTTGATGGATACCAGTGATAGAGGAATGTTAGATGTTGAGCGTTTTGACCTAGAGCCCAAAAGGCCTCTTATGCACGGAATGGTGAGCGACGACGCTGCAGCCAATATCGATAAATGGTCAGCCAAGGAGCGTCTGGCAATGGTAATGGATATGGTAGGGGTGGAGCATATTTCTCCACGTTTAAAAGCCTCGCTTTTAGAAGTCGAACAAAGTCTAAAAACGTGGCCTCAATTGGCCTCATCGGTGGCTTTAGGTGGAGCGATAACAACCATTGCAGCACGAAGAATATTACTGAAAGAGCCCATTGCTTCGGGTAGACATTACATAGATATTGATGAAATATTAAATCCTGAGGACCAAAAGACATCCGTACCAAGCGAAGAACTTAAACCGGCAGCTTTAAGCTTTAGTGAGTGTGAAGCAATGGTTGATAATCTAAAAAAATCAAGACAAGATCAGGCGTTAATTTTAGCCACAGAGGTAATTGATGATATCGTAGAGCAGGCTTGCTGGGCGCCGAGCGGCGGAAATGTGCAGCCCTGGAAATGGATCTATAAAGATGGTATCCTTAGCCTTTTTCATGATATACATTATTCCTACTCATTTCTTGATTTTAAAAATCGCGGCAGTTTGATTGGTTTAGGAGCAGCACTGGAAAATGTGGTGCAAAGAGCCACTTATCACGGACTAAAAGCAGAGATTGATATTTTGGCCAAAGACTTGGAGGATCGTTTTATTGCGCAAATTCAATTTTATAAAGGCGGGAAGGAATTGAAAAATGAGTTTTCCGATTTGGGTTCAGATCTAAATAGTCGGCTAACTAACCGATTAAAATCGAAGGAGATAAAACCCATTAGTGAAGCGCTGAAAAGTAAAATTTCTCTACATTTAAAAGGCAGTGAATTTTCGGTAAAATGGCTCGAAGGAGAAAAGCTCAAAAAAATGGCTCAAATTGTTGGAGCTGTGGAGCGACAGCGTATCTTAGACCCTTGGGGACATGACGACTTTATTGCTGAGGCGCGTTGGACAAAAGAAGAAGCGGAAAGCACTCGTAATGGTGTGGACTTAAGAACTTTAGATCTCAATGAGTCTGATTTGGTAGGCTTTAAATTAATAAAAGATGCCGAAGCAATAGCACATTTAAGAAATTGGGATAAAGGCAAAGCTTTGATAAAAATGAGTACAGACTCTCTTGAGAACTCATCCGCCTTGGCGTTGGTTTACACCAATAACCATTCCGCGGCAAGCGTTTTAAAGGGTGGCAGAATAGTTGAAAGATTATGGGTTTACCTAAATAAAATGGGTTTATCTTATCAGCCTGTTTCTCCCGCAACCTTTATGTTTGCTCGTCTTAGAATGGCTGATGCCTCAAGTTCTCCTTATCTCGTTCAAGAATTAAGTAAATTAAGAAAAGAATATTTAGATTTATTAGAATTACCTGAAGGTGTGAACGATTTATTTTTGGCGAGGCTTTTTTATGCTGATGAACCAGCGGTAAAATCGTTGCGTAAACCACTGGATAAGGTGTTTAAAATAATGAGCTGAAATTATGGTGCTGAAATTAAGAGCCTTTAAAGCAATTGATGACCCTGAGAGTTGTGCTAAATTTGTTAAGGGTCACGGTGATATTTTAACGAGTATTGGAGTAAATAAAGTAACTTCCAGCTCGCCAACCTGGGTAGATAACCCGGGTACTTATGTTTTAGTAGTTGAAGATCCCGAAACCAAAGCAGTATTGGGTGGAGCACGTGTTGATACTTCTTATGGTAATAGTAAGTTACCAATTTCTGATGCAACCGCTTATATGGATCCTAAGGTGGATGATTACATTGCGGAAGAAGCCAAAGCGGGCACCGGTGAAATTTGCGGTTTATGGAACAGCCGGAAAGTAGCGGGAATGGGGTTTGGCAGTTTATTTTTAACAAGAGCGGCGGTAACGATTTCGCATTCAGTGGGCGTGAAATCGCTTTTTGCACTTTGTGCTCCATACACAGTGGCAACGGCTGAAACTTTTGGTTATGGCATTATTAAAAACTTGGGCAACGACGGTACTTTTTACTACCCTAAGCTTGACTTATTAGCAACGGCTATGTTATTGCCAGATACCCTAAAATTGGAGAATGCATCGGATCTAGAAAAGGAAAGAGTTTTCTCACTGCGTCAAGATCCTAGTCAGTATTTTGAGGAAGAATCTCGACGGAGAAATGTTCCCATACAATATGATCTTAGAATAAAATCATAGGATATGCGGAGGAGTTTCTTAGTACTGTTCCTATTCGCTTCTCTTTCGCTCAAATTGCTAGGGCAAGAAGCGAAAAGTTTTGAACTATCGTTTTTTGAGACGAAGGAAGAAGTAGCGATTAATAAAATCCCTCAACTTAATTATGTTACTAGCAAAAGTGAAGTACCTAATTTTCAGGGTGGCCAACAGGTATATGTTCGATTAAAAGTAACACCTGATGCAAGTTTAGCAGGAAAGAGTATTTTTTTAAGTTATTCACTTCTGGATAGCATCTCCATTTACTATAGTGATGGTTTAAGCTTTGCGCTACGTCAAAAAACTGGACAGGCTTTTCCTTTTGATTCGCGACTAAATGCTATCACTGACTTTAGTTTCGATCTAAAACCAAGTGTTGAGGAGTATTATTTTAAGATTAGTAGCCATAAACCTATTGTATTACCCTTCGAAATAATTGAGAGTAATGACCTTTTGTTTAGGGTCACGAGCTATGATTTTTTTATGGGTATTTATATAGGAATTGTATTAGTGATGCTCTTGTACAATTTGGTGATTTACTTTTTAACCCGAGATAAAAGTTACTTATTCTATATACTCTATTTACTGTTTTTAGGCTTAGCCCAAGCGGCGCTTTTTGGTTATACCGATCGTTATATATTCTCAGATTTCCCATTGCTTAATAGCAGGTTCGCTGTCCTTTCGGGGGCTCTAGTAGGAATTGCATCAGTAGCATTTATCGTGAATTTCCTAAGGCTTAAACAAAAGGCTCCCCTTTTCTATAAGCTCATGTTATTTATTGTGGTTTTGGATTTGGTGGGTATCATTCTACTCTTTTCAGGTTTTGAAACTATTGCTTATAATTGGGTGAACTTTGTTGCTTTAAGCGGCTCTATACTAGCCATATCGGCGGCAGTGAAGCTGGCAAGGTCGGGTTATAAACCGGCTAATTTCTTCTTAATTGCATGGTCTATATTTTTAATTAGCGTGATCATTTTTGCGCTCAAAGATTTTTCTATAATCCCTTATAATCCCTTTTTCCGTCGTTCCATGCTCTTTGGTTCGAGTATAGAAATTGTTTTGCTTTCAGTCGCTTTGGCTGATAGAATCAATCAGCTTCGAAGAGAAAAGGAACATTCTCAAGCCAAAGCCCTAGAGATGGCCAAGGAGAATGAGAAGATTATAAAAGAACAGAACGTTGAATTAGAAAGAAGAGTGGATTCGCGTACTATGGAGTTACAAGAGGCCAATGAAGAATTACAGGTTACCCTTGATAACCTAAAGGAGACCCAATCACAGTTAGTTGATTCAGAGAAAATGGCTTCCTTAGGACAGCTAACAGCGGGAATAGCGCATGAAATTAATAATCCTATAAACTTTATTGCATCTAATATTAAGCCCCTAAAACTTGATTTATCAGAAATCTATGAAATTGTTTCTGCTTTTGAAGCCTTAGATGAGAATAGTGATAGTGATGATATTGCCAATGCAAAAGCTAAGCTGGAGGAGTTTGATTATGAATTTCTCAAAACGGAAATTGAAAGCTTAGTAAGTGGTATTTCGGATGGCGCAATAAGAACATCTGAGATAGTATTGGGCTTGCGGAATTTTTCTAGACTGGATGAAGATGTTGTTAAAAAGGCATCTCCCAACGAGGGTTTAGAAAGTACCTTGGTTTTACTGCGAAACAAAACCAAAGATTTGATTGAAGTTATTGAGGACTATGATCCAAATATTGGGGAGATTGATTGTTACCCGGGAAAATTGAATCAAACTTTTATGAATATCCTCAATAATGGTATTTATGCGGTGAATGAAAAAGAATATGAGGGGGATGAAAAACCTACCTTAAAGATTAGAACCGAGAAGGAAAGTTCGGAATGGGTTAATATTTATCTCGGCGACAATGGAGTAGGGATGGATGAAAATACCAAGAAGAAAATATTTGAGCCCTTTTTCACCACCAAAGATGTTGGTGAAGGCACTGGGCTAGGTATGAGCATAGTTTTTAAAATAATTGAGAGGCACGGCGGTAAATTGACGGTGGATTCTGTGGAGGGAAAGGGTACAGAATTTAAAATCAGTTTGCCTGTTAATCAACCAAATGAGTTTTCATAATGACTAATTCAGCACCAAAAGAAAAGATAAGGGTTTTGTATTTGGACGATGAGGATAACAACCTGCGTTCTTTTAAGGCGGCTTTCCGTAGAGATTATCAGGTATATACTGCCAACAATACGGAAGATGCTTTTAGCATTATTAAGACTCAAAATCCACACGTAATTTTTTCCGATCAAAGAATGCCGGTGACCAGCGGCGTTGATTTCTTTAATGCCGTACGTCAAGTATTTCCTGAGCCCGTACGCATCTTAATCACAGGCTATACTGATGTAAACGATATAATAGAAGCCATTAACAAAGGCAATATTTATCGTTATATAACTAAACCATGGAATGAGTCGGATATTACTGTCGCGATTGAAAATGCCTATGATTTATATTTAACCCGTAGGGAGTTAGATGACAAGATTAGCGCATTGGAAAAAGCCAATCAAGAGTTGAATCGATTTGTTTATAGTGTCTCACACGATTTACGAGCACCTATTGCTAGTGTTTTAGGATTGATTAAAGTAGCGGAGATAGAAGTCTCAGATCATCCAGTCGCCGAAAGTTTGTTTAAACAAATTGATCAGTCTACTTTAAAGCTAGATTTATTAGTCAATAATATTATTGATTACTATAAAAACTCAAAATCCACCGGTCATTTAGAGCTAATTAATATTACTGAACTGGTTGACGATATTATTAATAACCTTCATTTAGATAGTTCAAGCTCAGGTTTTGACCTTGAAAAAATAATAGATCAGAAAGCTGATTTTATCGGAGATGCCTTCAGAATTCGCATAATTTTAAGTCATCTGATTTCGAATGCTGCTAAATTCAAAAAGCCCACGCAAAGCGAGGCTAAGATTAAACTTCACTTTGAAATTACCGAGTCTAAGGTAAAAATCGTAGTTTCGGACGAAGGTATGGGGATACTGAATGAGCACATGGAACAGATTTTTAAAATGTTCTTTAAGCGGAAGGAAGAATTGGCAGGTTCGGGTTTAGGACTGTATATCGTAAAGGAGGCTTTGTCTAAAATGGGCGGGCAAATAGATGTTAAATCTTCTCCAAACGAGGGTTCTGATTTTAGAATTAGTTTCCCGAATCACATTTTAGAGGAAGATGAGTGAATTCATTTTAGATAAGTGTTTGCTGATAGACGATACCATGGTCGATCGTTTTATTCATGGCAAACTCTTGGGACATTATAAGATAGCTGAAACCATAAATGAGTGTTCTGGTGGAAAAGAAGCGCTCGTTTATTTGGAAGCAGCTATTATTTCTGGCAGCGTCCCTGATCTCATCTTATTAGATTTAATGATGCCAGAAATGGATGGATTCGAATTCTTACGCCCTTATCACACCCTAATATCTAAATCACCCAAAAAGCCGATACTCTTTATGGTTAGTTCCACAGAGGACGAGCGCGATATTAACCGTGCCAAGGCTAATGATCATATCGTTAAGCTTCTGCGCAAACCTCTTCGTCCCGAGTATTTAATCGATTTGATTAAAACTCAGATTTAAAGTGAAATTTGATTTTATCGAATTTCTGTTGGGCCATGCTCAGGCTAAAGGAAGAGTCAGCTAAAAACACCAATCTATTAAATTTATCTCTCGCAAGGTAGCGGTACTTTAATTTGGAGAACTCTTCTAACTGGGCCGCGTCACTGCTTTCTATCCAACAGGCTTTATAAGCCGAGTAGTTTTCATAGCTACACTTTGCGCCATATTCATGCTCTAGGCGATATTGAATAACTTCATATTGTAGGGCGCCGACAGTACCAATAATTTTTCGCTGATTGCTTTCTAAAGTGAAAAGCTGGGCTACCCCTTCATCCATTAATTGGTCTACACCTTTGTTAAGCTGTTTGGCTTTTAAGGGATCGGCATTGTTAACAAAACGGAAATGTTCGGGCGAGAAGCTTGGGATGCCTTTAAATTCTAATTCTTCACCACTGGTTAAAGTATCACCGATGCGGAAGCTTCCTGTATCGTGCAGGCCTACAATGTCGCCAGGATATGCTGTTTCCACTATACTTTTTTTGGAAGCCATAAAGGCCGTTGGACTACTAAATTTTATATTTTTTCCAATTCGGTGGTGACGGTAATTGGTATTACGTTCAAATACACCAGAAACGATTTTCATAAAGGCCAAACGGTCGCGGTGCTTGGGATCCATGTTCGCGTGGATTTTAAAAATAAAGCCACTAAATAGTTCTTCTTCTGGTTTTACCAAGCGTCCATCCGCATCCTTAGGTTGGGGTGGTGGGGCTATTTCCACAAAACAGTTTAATAATTCCTCCACGCCAAAATTATTTAGGGCACTACCAAAAAACACAGGGCTGATTTCTCCTTTGCGATAATTTTCGGGGTCGAAATCATCATATACCCCACTTAAAAGTTCCACTTCTTCACGCAGGGTGCTGGCTGCAGCATCGCCTACCAATTTATTGATTTGCGGATCCTCAACATCTTTAATTGCAATAGCATCCGCTATTTTAACTTTACTAACCTCGGTGAAGAGTTTTAAATTCGACTCCCACATATTATAAACTCCTTGAAAGTCTTGTCCCATGCCAATTGGCCAGCTTAATGGGCTAATTTTTAGACCAAGCTTGGTTTCAACTTCATCAAGTAAGTCAAACGCATCGCGGCCTTCACGGTCTAATTTGTTGATGAAAACAATAATAGGCGTATTGCGCATGCGACAAACTTCAACCAGTTTTTCAGTCTGAGCCTCCACACCTTTGGCAACATCAATTACCACAATAACGCTATCTACGGCGGTTAATGTACGATAGGTGTCCTCGGCAAAATCTTGGTGACCAGGCGTGTCAAGAATATTGATTTTCTTTCCACGGTATTCGAAACCCATTACCGAGGTGGCAACGGAGATTCCTCTTTGCCGCTCAATTTCCATGAAGTCGGAAGTAGCGGTTTTCTTGATTTTATTATTCTTTACAGCCCCGGCTTCTTGAATTGCTCCTCCAAAGAGAAGTAACTTTTCGGTTAGGGTAGTTTTTCCTGCATCAGGGTGTGAAACAATGCCGAATGTCCGGCGTCGTGCAATCTCTTCTTTTATTGTACTCATAATTGGCCGACAAAAGTAGCTATTTAACGTGAGTTCGACGATTAAATAACGTGAGTTCGACGTAAAATTAGGCTTCAGACCTCTTGTAAACAGTGGATTTCAAGCCGAGGCAGTGAAGCAATAGCGGGCTCTTGTGAGCTGCTGAGGCGTGGAAAGCTGCTTTTTAGAAGGGGCCTAAACGGATTTTCCTTCCATTGAAAATCTGAGGCTCTAATTTATTGTCGAATTCACGTTAAATAGGAACTCTGCTTTTAAAGAAAAGGCTATGAGATGCAAATGCAGCGTGCCGCTTAAAGTGAATGGTTTCAGTTTTTTTTTATTTTATTAAAAAAATTGTTGGCTACCTTATTGCCGGCAGCATATATCTTCACCTCTCTTAAAAAAAGCTCGCTATAATCTCGTCCTTTGATCTTGAACTCTACTATTTACAAAAGGTGTGAGACTTGAATTTTCGCTAAACCCACGTTATTTTCGATTTCCTATTAAATCATTATTTTTGTTTAACTTTTAATCATCAACAGCTAAACATTTTGGGTGCAGCTAAGTTTAAGCTTGTATAAAGCCATTATGAACTCGAAATACTCCATCAAAGACCTAGAGAAGCTCTCAGGTATTAAAGCCCATACTCTAAGAGCTTGGGAACAACGTTACAACCTTATTGAGCCTCATCGCACCGAGACTAATATTCGCTATTATATTGACGATCACTTAAAGAAGATCCTAAATATAGCCGTACTGGTTAAGAGTGGTATGCGCATCAGTAAGGTGGCCGATTTAAGTACAGAAGAAATACGCTCTGCGGTAATTGATGCTGGTCGTTATCAAGGTAATTATGAAAGCCAAATAAGTGCTTTTAAAATCGCTATGATTGATTATGACGAGTACCTTTTCGACAGTGTTTTTAATAAATGTTTAATTCAGTTTGGAACAGACGAAACACTAACCAAAATTTTGGGCGAATTTATTCGTCAAATTGGTGTGCTGTGGCAAGCGGGTGCGATCAACGTTAGTAATGAGCATTTTATCAGTAGTTTAGTAAAACAAAAGCTCTTTGCAATCATCGATCAAACCATGCTGCCACAAACCAAAGAGAAGTCTAAAAGTTATGTTTTGTACTTGCCAGCAGATGAGTTACACGAATTAGGCTTGCTATACTTATATTATTATCTCAAAAAAATGGGACACCGAGTAATTTACCTCGGGCAGTCAGTACCAATTGAGTACCTAAAAGAGGTTTCTGAGAAAACAGATGTTGATCAGTTCGTTTCAATATTTACGACTACTCCACATTTTGATGAGATCGATCAGTACTTTGATAAAATAGCAGAGATGTTTGATAAGGACAACTACCGTTTCTTTGTTACTGGTCTGCAGTTTAATAATTTTGAAGCAAGAAAGTTGCCAGGCCAAGTAGAGTTAGCTGCTAATATTGAGCATCTTAAGTCTTTTTTCGCTTGATAGATTTTGCTGATATTAATATTTATCAGCTAAACGACAATGAATCAGTTAATTAGATTTTTGTTTAACTATTTTAAGGATCGCTTAAACAAATGACTTGTAAGGTATTTTGATTTTGTTTAAGTTTGTGGTGTTAAAAGTTAAACATACCAAAACACTTAGTCATGTCTAATTCCGATTTTAATGCGATGATTACTAATCACCAAGATTTCTTACATCAACTGGCAATGAAGTTGACAAAGAGTAATGAGGATAGTAATGACTTAATGCAAGAGACCTTATTTAAGGCGATAAAAAATAAAGACAAATTTCAGGAAGGTACCAATATTAAAGGTTGGCTTTATACCATAATGAAGAATACCTTTATCAACGCTTATCGCAAGAAAAAAAATCAGAACACTTTTGTGGATGAAACGGAAAATAAATACTTCCTTAACATCCGCGAAAGCGAGAAGTCTGCAACGACAGATAGCATAGTGGATCATAAGTACATGATGGAGCAAATTAATTCGATTGATAAGACTTATCTCGAAACTTTCATGATGTATTACAATGGTTATAAATACGAAGAGATTTCAGAAATATTAGGTATTCCCTTAGGTACAGTAAAAAGTCGCATATTTTTGGCGCGACGTAAAATGATGGATAAACTTAAAGATTACCGCTAACAATTAAATAAATCATGGCCAAAAAGGCACTAGTAGTAGGAGCAGGTTTTGCTGGTCTTGCTGCGGCGACATCACTAGCGGCGAAGGGTTATCAAGTAACCATTCTAGAAAAAAATAGTCAAGCGGGCGGAAGAGCAAGAAGCTTCCAGAAACAAGGTTTCGATTTCGACATGGGCCCAAGTTGGTACTGGATGCCCGATGTATTCGAGACATATTTCGGTAAATTCGGTAAGAAAGTAAGCGATTATTACCAATTAGAAAGATTAGATCCATCCTACCGCGTGTATTTCGGGGAAAAGGATTTTATAGATCTACCCGCAGGAGTAGAGGCCTGCGCTCAATTATTCAATCAAATAGAAAAAGGTTCTGGCGACAAACTACGCAAATTCATGCGTGAATCCGCCTATAAATACGAAGTGGGAATAAACGATCTCGTTTATAAGCCCGGTCGTTCCCTGCTGGAGTTTGCAGACATTCGCATTGCCAAAGGTTTAATCCAATTAGACCTATTGAAATCGATGCGCAAGTATGTGTATAGCCATTTTAAAAATCCTCGCCTGAGACAATTAATGGAGTTTCCTGTTTTGTTTTTGGGCGCCACTCCCAATAATACGCCTGCGCTTTACTCATTAATGAACTATGCCGATGTAGACGGAGGCACTTGGTTTCCTAAAGGAGGCATGCATAAAATTGTGGAGGCCATGGTTTCCTTGGCGGAAGAAAAAGGAGTAGCAATTAAGTTGAACCACGAAGTTTTAGAGTTAAAGCACAGTGGTAAAAATATTACTGGTCTAGTTACTTCTCAAGGTGATTTCCATGCGGATGTTATTATTGCAGCGGGAGATTACAATCATTTTGAACAAAAAATATTACCTGCGCATCTACGACAGTACAGCCCAGAATATTGGGATAAGCGCGCGATGGCTCCATCGAGCTTATTGTTTTACATGGGAGTAGAGAAGCCCGTGGAAGGCATTTTACATCATACCTTATTTTTTGATGAGGATTTTGATCAACATGCGGAAGAGATTTACAATAAGCCACAATGGCCATCTAAACCTCTATTTTACGCTTCGGCTTCATCTAAAACAGATCCGAGTTTAGCCCCTAAAGGAAAAGAAAATTTATTTCTACTCATGCCAGTCGCTCCACATCTTGATGATAATGAGGAGAACAGAGAGCGCTATTACGATGTTATGATGGAACGTTTGGAACGTTTAACTGGAGGATCGGTGAGGGGAGATGTTTCCTTTAAACAGTCCTATGCCCACAGCAATTTTATTGAGGATTATCATGCTTTTAAAGGTAATGCCTACGGATTGGCGAATACTTTAAAGCAAACAGCGATATTAAAGCCGGCCATGAAAAGTAAAAAGGTGGAGAACCTTTATTACACTGGGCAGTTAACTACTCCAGGGCCAGGCGTTCCACCATCACTAATTTCGGGTATGGTGGTAGCCGATGAAATAGAAAAAGATTTTAAATAGTAATTTGTATGAAAGAGCTTTTTGATAAAGTGTCGTATCAGACCAGTGCCATCGTTACTAAAAAATACAGCACTTCTTTTTCACTAGGGATTTTATTCTTAGATCGCTCCTTGCATAAGCATATTTATGCCTTGTATGGTTTCGTGCGTTTTGCGGATGAAATTGTTGACACTTTCCACGATTACCCCAAAGCTGAATTACTAGCAGACTTTAAAAAACAAACTTACAAAGCCATAGAAGATGGCATTAGCTTGAACCCCATCCTTAACTCATTCCAGCATACGGTGAATGAGTTTAATATTGACTTAGATTTGATTGAAACCTTTCTAAGGTCAATGGAAATGGATCTTAAACCAGTCGACTCATTCGATGAGTCGAAATATGAAGAGTATATTTTGGGATCAGCTGAGGTAGTAGGACTCATGTGTTTGAAGGTTTTCTGCTACGGTGATAAAGAGCAGTATGAAAAATTACATTGGAACGCCATGAAGTTGGGTTCTGCTTTCCAGAAAATTAATTTCTTACGCGATCTAAACGCAGATTACAACCAATTGGGACGAGTTTATTTCCCAGGCGTTAACATGGATATATTTAATGACGATGTAAAAGCCGAAATTGAGGCAGATATTGATCTTGATTTCAAAGCTGGTTATGAAGGAATTTTAGGATTACCTAAAAAGGCTAGATTTGGTGTTTACATCGCCTATGTTTATTATTACGCCTTATTTCGCAAAATTAAAGCTACTCCAAGCTCAGAAATTCTTAGCCGGAGAGTGCGCATTCCAAACCGCAATAAATACAGCTTATTATTAAGCTCTTACTTAAGACATAGTTTTAATATACTTTAATAAATATGGCAGAAAAAGTTATCCTAGTCGACGAGCAAGACAATGCTTTAGGACTGATGGAGAAAATGGAAGCCCACCGCAAAGGTCTTTTGCATCGTGCCTTTTCCGTTTTTGTGCTAAATGAAAAAGGCGAGCTGATGTTGCAGCAAAGAGCCGCACACAAGTACCATTCGGGTAAATTGTGGACCAATACCTGTTGCTCGCATCCGCGTGACGGTGAAACTGTGGAAGAAGCCGCACACCGTCGCTTGGTAGAGGAAATGGGATTTGATTGTGAAATCGAAAAGGCTCTTGAGTTTACCTATCGAGCAGAGCTTGATTTAGGAATGACCGAGCATGAATATGATCATCTTTTCATTGGTCACTACCATGACAGCCCTGCCATAAACCCTGAGGAAGTAATGGATTGGAAGTGGATGGACATTGACTTGCTCAGCGCAGATATTGCGGCTCGTCCTGAAAATTATACCGAGTGGTTTAAGATTATCTACCAGTCTTTTTTAGCAAAAGTTAAAGCTTAAAGATGAAAGTTACTGTAAGCCGCAAGGCACACTTTAATGCGGCACACCGCCTTTTCAATCCTGCCTGGCCAGCCGAGAAAAACGAAGAGGTTTTTGGGAAGTGCAACAACCCCGAATTTCACGGACACAATTACGAACTAATCGTAAGTGTGAAAGGTGAAATAGATTCCAAAACAGGCTATGTGATGGACATGAAAGTGCTGAAAGATTTGATTAAGGATAAAATTGAAGATCGCTTTGATCATAAAAACCTCAATACTCAAACCGAGGAGTTCAAAAGTCTAAACCCTACGGCCGAAAACATCGCCGTGGTGATATTCGATTTACTTCGCCCACATTTAAATGAAACTTTAGATTTAAAAATTACGCTTTATGAAACTCCGAGAAACTACGTTGAATATGAAGGTTAATGGATTGGCAGGAAAGGCTTTGGAGAAGAACACAGACGATATGTGGCCGGAGTTAAGCGCCATTGGTGATGATCACCAAAGTGCAAATTTAGATACACCTATGCGAGCCGGTGCTTTTGATATTAGTTCCGAAGAGAAGATAGATTTGATAGAAGAGAAGTTCGCGGATATTCTTACGATTTTGGGAATGGATCTGCAAGACGATAGCCTAAGAGGAACGCCTCGTAGAGTGGCCAAAATGTATGTCAATGAAATCTTTCAGGGCTTAAATCCAGAGAATAAACCAACGGCGAAATTATTTGATAACAAGTACCGCTACAACCAAATGCTAGTGGAAAAGAATATCAATGTACATTCTTACTGCGAGCATCATTTAGTACCCATTCTTGGGAAAGCGCATGTAGCCTACATTTCTAGTGGTAAGGTTATCGGCTTAAGTAAGATAAACCGCATCGTGCGCTATTTCGCGAAACGTCCACAGGTGCAAGAACGCTTAACCGAACAGATTGCAGCGGAATTAAAAAAGGTTTTGGAAACAGAACACGTGGCGGTAATTATTGATGCTGAACACATGTGCGTTGCCACACGTGGAATTGAAGATACAGGCTCAAGTACTATCACTACTCATTATTCAGGTAAGTTTTTGGAAGAGTCGTATCGCAATGAATATTTGAAACATATATCTTAAGATTTTATGAATTACTTAGTTGTAGGAGGAGGAAGTGGAATTGGAGAAAAAGTAGTTGAAAACCTCGCTTTAGCAGGGTATCAGGTTTATGCCGCAAGCCGAAACATTAGGGAGGCCAATCTGCCCCCGAGCGCCGAAGCAATTAAATTTGATGTGAGTACGGATGAGAAAATTGAAGGCCTACCCGATGTTTTAGACGGATTAGTTTACTGTCCGGGGAGTATTAATTTAAAGCCTTTTCATCGCATTAAACCTGCTGATTTTCAATCGGAATGGGAGCTTAACTTTTTAGGCGCAGTTAAAGTTACCCAGCAGGTTTTAGATCTTTTAAAGAAAAGTGATAATCCCAGTGTGGTCTACTTTAGTACTGTGGCCGTACAATTAGGATTACCTTTTCACAGCTCAATAAGTGGCGCCAAAGGAGCGATTGAAGGATTAACGCGGAGCTTGGCAGCGGAATATGCGCCGAAGATTCGCTTTAATGCCATTGCCCCTTCTTTAACCGATACGCCCTTAGCAGCGAATCTACTTTCAAACGACAAGAAACGAGAAGCGAACGCAGATCGCAATCCTCTGAAATTGATTGGCGAAGCAAGAGACATTGCCAATATGTGCAGTTTCCTGTTAAGCAAAGAGGCGCGCTGGATCACGGGACAGGTTATGGCCGTTGATGGAGGAATGGGCGCAATCAAGCCAATGTAAAATGGAGGAGATTTTTGAGAAATCGGACTTTGCGAAATGGGAGCGCTTTTATCGTGCCGCCTTTTTTAACAGCTTAGGTGGTTTTAAAAGTCTCAATTTGCTAGCGTCTCAAAATGCCCAAGGACAGCATAATCTCGGTCTCTTTTTTTCAGTATCACATATTGGCGCAAATGAGGCGCTGTTGGGATTGATTTTTCGTCCTCATTCTGTGCCACGCCATAGTTTAGAAAATTTACGCGCGGGCTATGCTACCTTAAATTCGGTTCATCCTGGTATTCTTGCGCATGCACATCAAGCTTCGGCAAATTACCCTGCAGAGGAATCGGAGTTTGAAGCAACTGGCTTAAGTCCTGAATTTCGCGATTTTCCAGCGCCATTTGTGGCCGAAAGTAAAATTAAAATAGGGATAAAATACCGTGAAGAGCATTTAATAAAGGCCAATGATACCATTTTAGTGGTGGCTTCAATTGAGAAAGTTATCATTGAAAAAGGACTCATTTTGGCAGATGGTTTAATTGATCATAGTTTAGCGGATAGCATTGCAGTTAATGGTCTTGATTCGTATTACAGTGCGAATCGTTTAAAGCGTTTTTCGTATCCACGTCCCAATGAAAACCTAAGTGAGAAGCCATGGTAAAACAAGAACTCAGTATTTTCTGGTTTCGTCGCGATTTGCGTTTGGAAGACAATCATGGTCTTTACAAAGCTTTGACCGCTGGTGAAAAGGTCCTGGGCCTTTTTATTTTTGATAAGGAGATCCTGGATAAACTTCCGCCTAAGGATGCACGTGTACAATTTATACATCAGGAACTTTCAAAAATTAAGGCGCGCCTTGAAGAAATGGGATCTACCTTGCTTGTTCGCTACGGAAAGGTGGATCAAGTTTGGCAGGAATTGAGTGACCAGTTTACCATAAAGTCGGTTTTTGCCAATCGCGATTATGAATCCTATGCAATCGCCCGAGATAAAAGCATATATTACTTTTTAGAGGAAAAGGGTATTCCCTTTAAAGCCTACAAAGATCAGGTGATTTTTGAGAAAAATGAGGTGGTTAAGGATGATGGTAAGCCCTATGTGGTTTACACGCCCTATATGAAACGCTACAAGCAGTTATTGACGGACGCGCAGCTGAGACCCCATCTTAGCGAAAGCGAGAAGGAGAATTTTGTTAGAATGGAGGTATTGCCTATGCCCAGTCTAGCCGAGATGGGTTTTCAAGAATTTCCTTTTCAATACCCTAGTGCAGAATTTCCCACTAAAATTATTCAGAAGTACCACGAGCAGCGTGATATCCCTGCTATCAAGGGTACGAGTCGTTTAAGTCTGCATTTGCGCTTTGGAACCATTTCTATTCGCGCCTTAGCCAAACACGCGATGGCCGAGAATGAAAAGTATTTCAATGAGCTTATTTGGCGCGACTTCTACCAGAGTATTATTTATCATTTTCCGCATTCTGAAAAGGAAAGTTTTCGCAGAGAATATGACGCGATAGAGTGGGAGAATAACACCGACCATTTTGAAAAATGGTGTGCAGGTAAAACGGGGTACCCCTTGGTTGATGCAGGCATGCGCGAATTGAATGCGAGTGGTTTCATGCATAATAGGGTGCGCATGGTAGTGGCCAGTTTTTTAACCAAACATTTGCTAATCGATTGGCGTTGGGGTGAAAGTTATTTTGCCGAAAAGCTCTTAGATTATGAGTTGGCTAGTAATGTGGGCGGTTGGCAATGGGCGGCTGGCAGTGGAGTAGATGCGGCTCCCTATTTTCGGGTTTTCAATCCGAGCTTGCAAATGGAAAAATTTGACCCCGAAAAGCGTTACATAAAAAAATGGGTTCCAGAATTTGGCACGAGCCAATATCCGAAACCCATCGTAGATCATAAAGAAGCGCGCTTACGAGCTATTGCCCGTTATAAGCAAACTTTAAACCAGAGTTCGAACTAAAATTATAACCTCAGATTTTCACTATTATTAAAAAAAATCCGTTAGCCTCTTCTAAAACTCGGTTTTTGGCCCCTTAGCCGTTTATAATAGCCCGCTATTGCTTCACCGCTTCGGCTTAAAACCCACTATTTTTAAGTGGTCTGAAACCTAATTTTATAAAGAACAGAGGTTTTAATACTGGACTAAATTCCCGTTTTATCGCCAAAACTTAATTTCACGTCGCTTACAAAAGATTTTATCATTTGCTCATTTTCCATTTTACAGATAAGTAAAGAATGGTCGGTGTCTACTACGATATATCCGTCTAAACCTTCAATTACCGCAACTTTATCTTGCCCCATGCGGACGATGTTATTGGCGGAGTTATAATTTAAGATTTTTGAACCGATTAGCGCGTTTTTATTGGCATCCAATTCTTTGTGCTCGTATAAACTTCCCCACGTGCCTAAGTCGCTCCAGCCAAAATCGGCAGGGATAACATACACTTTAGCAGACTTTTCCATCAAGCCGTAGTCAATTGATTCATTGTCGCAAGAAGGGTAGACTTTATCAATAAACTCTTGTTCCTTATCGGTACCGTAAAGGCCAATTCCCGCCTCAAAGGAAGCGTGAAGGTCGGGCTGATGTGCGGCTAGTTCAGCTTTAAAGGTTTTTAGAGACCAGATGAAAAGTCCCGAATTCCACAAGAAGTCGCCGCTTTCAATAAATTGTTTGGCAATTTCCTCGTTCGGTTTTTCAGTAAAGGTTTTTACCAATTTCACCTCTGGTTTGGTATTGTTTTGTTCTTCAAATTGAATGTAACCATAACCGGTGTCGGGACGATGTGGCTTAATGCCTAATGTTATCAGGTAATCGCTTTCTTCAGCCGTCTTAATCGCTAGTTCGCAGATGCGTTTAAATTCACCATCATTAGTAATTAGGTGATCCGAAGGAGCGATAATAATATTTGCTTCGGGGTCTTCGCTTTCGATGCGGTAAGAGGCGTAGCTAATGCAAGGAGCGGTATTGCGTCGTG
The DNA here is from genome assembly GCA_963974215.1 of uncultured Schleiferiaceae bacterium. Taxonomy (GTDB): domain Bacteria; phylum Bacteroidota; class Bacteroidia; order Flavobacteriales; family Schleiferiaceae; genus Croceimicrobium. Next base: position 192,348 of record CAXBBL010000005.1, read on the forward strand.
CTGGTTCGCAGATAATATTTTTACGGGGAATGTCTGGAAGCTGTTTGGCAACTAGGTCTTCATACTTTTTATGTGTAACCACTAAAACTTTATCCTTGCCAGAGATGGCGCTTAATCGACGAAAAGTCTGTTGAATTAGTGATTCGCCTGTTCCTAATATATCGTGAAACTGCTTAGGGAAATCAGCGGTACTCATAGGCCAAAAACGGCTGCCGATACCACCGGCCATAATAACACAATAAGTTGATGCCATAGTTTTTCAAATTTGGTTACAAAGTTACGATTTAGAGAAAAGTAATTAAGCCCCCTACTACGTTATTAAATTGCTAATTTTGCATCGCGTATATTAAACAAACAAAAGAAATCAGAATGCTGAATATAGTGCTATTTGGTCCTCCCGGAGCAGGGAAAGGAACTCAATCGGAAATGTTAATCAAAGAATATCAATTAGTACATTTAGCTACCGGAGATATTTTTAGATATAACATTAAGAATGGTACTGAGCTTGGAAAGCTTGCGCAAGGATATATGGATAAGGGCCAATTGGTTCCCGATGAAGTAACCATTAAAATGCTTAAAGCAGAAGTGGAAAAACGCCCCGAGGCAAAGGGTTTTATTTTTGATGGTTTTCCTCGCACTAATCCTCAAGCAGAGGCTTTAGATGAGCTGCTTGCTTCAAAAAATACCGCAATAACTTGTATGTTAGCTTTGGAAGTACCGGAAGAAGAGCTAAAAATGCGCTTATTAAAAAGAGCAGAAGTAAGTGGTCGTGCCGATGATGCCAACATTGAAGTCATTGAAAACCGCATTGCCGTGTACAATAAGGAAACCGCACCGGTAAAATCGTATTTCGAAAAGCAAAACAAATTATCACTTATTGATGGTACTGGCAGTATCGAAAGCATAACTGAACGCCTATTTAAGGCCATTGACGCAAAATCTTAATGCAGAAAAATTTCGTTGATTACGTAAAAATCTATTGTAAATCTGGTAAAGGTGGCGCAGGTTCGGCACACTTACACAGAGACTTGCTGACTTCCAAAGGTGGTCCTGATGGGGGCGATGGTGGTCAGGGTGGAAACGTAGTCTTAAGAGGAAATTCCCAAAGATGGACATTGTTACATCTTAAGTATCGCAAACATATTAAGGCGGCGGCTGGTGGCGATGGTAGTGCAAACCAAAGTACTGGTAAAGATGGGAAGCATGAAGTTTTAGACGTGCCCTTGGGTACAGTGGCGAAAGATGCAGAAACTGGCGAGGTGCTTTTTGAAATTACCGAAGACGGTGAAGAAAAGATTCTTATGAAAGGTGGTCGCGGAGGCCAAGGTAATGTTCACTTTAAATCTTCTACTTTTCAAACCCCACGTTTTGCTCAGCCAGGCGAAGATGGGCGAGAAGCTTGGTGTATTCTCGAACTTAAAGTATTAGCAGACGTAGGTTTAGTGGGTTTCCCTAACGCGGGTAAATCGACTTTACTTTCGGTGGTTTCGGCAGCTAAGCCTGAAATTGCCGATTATCCCTTTACCACCCTTACCCCGAAATTAGGTATCGTGCAGTATCGTGATTATCGCTCCTTTGTAATGGCTGATATTCCAGGTATTATTGAAGGTGCCAGCGAAGGAAAAGGTCTCGGTCACCGCTTTTTAAAACATATCGAGCGCAATGCTACTTTATTGTTTTTAATTGCCGCTGATGCAGATGACATTGTAAAAGAGTACCACATTCTACGGGAGGAACTGCGAAAGTTCAATCCTGAATTAATGGATAAAAAACACGTATTAGCCATTAGTAAGGCAGATATGCTCGACGCTGAATTGGAAGCAGAACTAAAGGCCGATTTAGATAAGCGTTTGAATGGTGAAATAGACTACCAGTTTTTCTCCGCTGTTTCGGGATATAATATCCCGCAATTGAAAGACAAACTATGGCAAGCGATTAACGAAGACTTGGAAGATTAATGCTTCAATATATCAATGAATTAGACACGACGCTTTTTCTGTTCTTAAATAATTTGGGAACGGAAACTTGGGATCCCTTTTGGCTGAGAATGTCGGAAGTATTTATTTGGATCCCTTTATACCTCGCTCTAATTGTTGGTCTATTTTTTCTCTTTAAAACCAAAACTGCTCTATGGGCGGTTTTGGCCATTGCTTTAAATGTAGTGCTAACCGATCAAGGTTCGGTGCGACTTTTTAAAAATCAGTTTGAGCGCTTTCGCCCCTGCCACGAAGAAAGTATTCAAGATCAAATTCGATTGGTAAAGGGACATTGCGGTGGAAAATTTGGCTTTGTTTCCTCTCATGCTAGTAATTCCTTCGGTATCGCAGTATTGGTAGGGCTTTTTTATCGTAGACGCTGGCCCTGGGTTTATTATGGAATGCTTTTTTGGGCCTCTTTAGTGGCATATAGCCGCATCTACCTAGGAGTGCACTATCCTGCTGATATATTTTTCGGTGCCCTATATGGTGCTTTTTGCGGAAGCTTGGTTTACCAACTTTTTAAGCGTGTAAAACCAGAATATAAAATGGCGAAAGAATGAATTGGCTGATGGTCTTTCTTGGTGGAGGCTTGGGTTCAATGCTTCGCTATGCCTTGAGCCTCGCACTTAATGGCAAAAGCATTATGCCATGGGGAACGGTGCTCGCCAATCTTTTGGCCACAGGATTATTAGCCTTCTTAGTGTATAATTTTCAAGCTAGTTTTAGCGAAAAGCAAAGGTTATTTTGGCTGGTAGGATTATGTGGTGGATTTTCTACTTTTTCTACTTTTAGTTTAGAAAACTGGCAGCTTATTCAGAGTCAGCAATACTTTTGGCTAAGTTTAAATTTGGTGGTAAGTATTGGTTTAGCCTTGTTAATTTTTGTTTCGCTGGCAAAGGTTGCAACCTGATTTTCAGCTATTAAAGCTTGGAGTATGGGTAATGCCCGCCTTTAAATTTAAGCTACCTATCTAATTAAACTCACCTGTCCGGTTTTATAAAGACTGGTCCCGTCTGCAGAAGATACTACACGGATTTTATAGATATAAACACCAGAAAGCGCTTTTTCGCCGGTATTATTGATATTCCCATTCCAGTAATCATTTAATTTTTGGGAGTGAAAAACTTGTTCTCCCCAACGATTGTAAATGAAAATTTCCAAGCGATTGGCGCCAGAAATGCTATAGGCAAATATCTCATTTAGACCATCTCCATTAGGGCTGAAGGCATTGGGTATAAATAGCTTAAAGGGTTGCTCTACATAAGTTTTAAAGAAACTAGTATCATTACAAAAGAACTCATTTGTACTTACGTAGATGAAGTTTTGCACACCAGTATCTTTCGCTTCATAAGTAAAGGAACTAGGATTATTTAAACGAATGCCATTGGGCAAAATAAGCCAAGATTTGGTAGCACCAGAACTTTCGAGTTCGATGGTAAAAAAGGGATCGTAAATAGTGGTTTCACTAGGGCTAACCGTAATGCTACTATTGGGGCTCGGCTTGATTTCAATTAGGAGATCGAAAATTTCTTCTAGGGTATCACGACAGCCTTCTAGAGTTATTAGCTTATGAGAGACTGTGAAAGTCCCCGGGTTTTCATAGACATAAGTTGGACTGGCGGAGCTTGAAAAGCCACCATCGCCGAAATTCCAAAAATGTAAGGCATTACCAAAATACTCGCTACTATCGGTAAACTCTACCACCTCTGGCGCGCAAGCCGAAACAACAGGAATGGAATGTTTTAAAACTGGGCGAGGATACAAACGCAAAGTGTCAATTTTAATTGAAGCACAATCACCGTCCCGTACTTCTAAAGTTACGACATAGGTGCCTGGAATTGAGTATTGCAGGTTCTGAGGCTCAGCCAACGAAGAGCTGTTTCCAAAATTTGTTGCCCCACCAAAATCCCAGCTATAAACAGCACTATCGCTAAGGTTTCCGCTGACTTCGAAATTAAAATTATGGGCATCAAAACACTTCTGCCCCGTAACAATGAAGTTTAAATTAAGCGGATCATAAACTTTATAAACCGAATAAGTAGTATCGGCACAACCAGAACCAGGGTTGGCAATTAATCGAATAGTGTAAGTGCCAGTATCTGGAAAGGTAAAGGTAGGATTTGCTAATCTACTGGTATCTGCATTGGTGCCAGCAACGCCAAAATCCCATAAATAGCTTTGAGTATTAAAAGAGTTCTGTTGAAATAACACCGTCTTACCAATGCATAGCTCAAAAGGGTCGGGGTTCTGAGCTGTTATAATAGCTACTGTTTGGTTGCAATTGGAACTAACATTAAACTGAAAATCTCTTCTCAAATTACTCAGCAAGAATCCATTACGCCATTCTTCTACGCAAATAGCAAAAACGTATTGCCCTACTTGGGTAGGGATTCCCGTTAACATTCCCGTTTGGGGATCAATACTAAAAGGCGGACTAGCCGTAATAGGATTTACGGAGGAAAAACCACCTCTAAAAGGAACATTTTGGTAGGGTGGGGCGGTGGCAGTATCGGGTCGTGGTGAGTTAGGGCCAGTTTGTGTAGTGGCGCTTCCTCCTCCATGTAAGGGAGTGCAAAGCTTGTAAACCACACTGTCACCGTCAGTTTCAACCGCACTCATATCTAAAGAAACGGGCCGATTTAAACATAATGCAACGGGCGGTGGGTTGGTAAATTGCGGACTACTATTACAGGTTGAACTTTGACTTTGTGGTGGGATTTCTATAGTATAGGTACTGCCCCAAGCAGATGGGTTAGGAATGTTAGCGATACTGGCATTGCGACAACAACGCTGATGACTTAAGGTATAGCCCGAAGCGTTTAGTGGTAAGTTTAAGGTATCAATATATATACCTTCTTCTGTGCAAGCCAAGCTAGGCAGTGCTGTACAACTATTTGGAGCTACATTTGGTAATTGCCCTTGTGAGTTTAAAGGGAAAAAATAATTGCCTTGTAAAACATTATTGCCATCGTAAACAGTAATAATAGCGGGGTTGTCGAAGGGAGCGCCAGAGGAGCGACAATCGCGATAAATGATAAGCCTTACTTCGTAATTATTAGCACCTAGGCAACGATAGCTTATTTCTCCACCCACCAAATGCGCAGCGTTTGACCCAAAGGTCAGTAAACTTAGCAGTATGATTAGGGTTTTATGCATTTTCCACTCAAAGGAAAGCAAGATACAAAATCTTTAATCTTTGCTAGAAGCATTATTCTTAAAACTTTGAAACCTGATTTACACGATAACTTAAAACCTGAGTTCGATGTAAAATTAGGCCTCAGACCTCTTGTAAATAGTGGGTTTTAAGCCGAAGCGGTGAAGCAATAGCGGGCTATTGTGAACGGCTAAGGGGCCAAAAACCGCTTTTTAGAAGAGGCTTACAAGTTTTTTCCAATAAAAGCAAAAATCCTGCATCTAGCTCATTTGCTGTAGCCCGCTACAGCTGCACGATCCAGACTAGTCTTTTCCTTTTATTGAAAATCTGAGGCTATAATTTTAGGTCGAACTCAGGTTTAAAGGCTCAATTTTTCAATTGTTACTGGAAGCTGCAGTAATTTGTAGCTAGAAATCAGCTTAGTAACTCCTTAAAAGCAAAAAATTCATGGTAGCCCAATTTCTTAAGATATTCTAAATCATCTGCTTGGGGCATAATCCAAACAAAGTCTCCCCCCCAGGCCCCTAAAGACTTAAAGCCCCCTTTTAGGTGAGGGAATCGTTGTATTTTAAGACTTTCTTGCTGAATTAAAAGTCCAGTAATTTTTTCGTGCTCCGCCATCCAATTTATTAATTCAAGCTCACTTTGAAGGCTTAAAAGAGCATCGCTTAATTGAGAAATGTCATTGACTAATGTGGGCTGTTTTTCTAATCGATCATAACGTAAGACCTCAGTACTGCTAATTTGCTTTTCCCCTAAGTACAAGAAATAGGTTTTATCCAATATTTGTGGAAGCTCCACAGTCTTCCATTCGGCTTGGCGGTGCGCCATTAAGTGGTAGCAAATAGTTCGCTTTTCAATCGCAGTTGCCACATCATAGCCGCTGCCTTTTAGATGACGGAAAAATAACTCCATAGCATCTTTTTCAGCCCATTCTGCTATCAACGAAATTAAAGTACTACTGCTTCCTAAGCCCCATTCACGCTTAAAATTTAGCTGAGTTTCTACCCCTAAGCCACCAGGGATATTTTGGTCGAAAGCATCCAATAGAAGAGCGTGAATTAATTCCGCCTTTGGTAAATCGTTGGTTTTTAGTATTTCACCATCGGTCGATAAAACAATGTGTAGCCAACAGTACCCATCTTCCGTAAGGGCATTCCACTCTAAGGTAGATGTGTTCTTAGTTTTATATAGTTCTAAAAACTGCCCTCGATGGCTGGGGCAAGAGATGGCTCTGGCTCCGTCAAGAACAGCATATTCTCCACTTAGCAATAGTTTACCGGGGGCGAAATAAGGCAAGTTTTTAAGATTTTTTACTGGTCACTTTCGGAGCCGGAATACCGCGCAACTCACAAAATTTATTTACCGCAGCGCTGTGTGAAACTACTTTGTCTTTGAAAAAATTGACAATCGTATCTTTTTCGTCGGCCGAAGCTTCAAGCTGGTTAAGAATATTTAGCAGGTGCATTTTCATGTGCCCTTTCTGAATGCCAGTCGTGGTTAAAGCGCGCAGAGCGGCAAAGTTTTGCGCTAATCCGCTTGAAGCTATAATGGACATTAATTCATCTGCACTTGGATGCCCTAACATTTCTAAGGCAAACTTAACCATGGGGTGTAAACTGGTTAAACCACCCACGGTGCCAAGGGCTAGGGGAAGGTCGATCCAAAATTTAAAGGTATCGCCTTCAATGCTGCAATGGCTTAAACTGCTGTATTTGCCATTGCGCGAGGCGTAAGTATGGCAGGCAGCTTCCACCGCTCTAAAATCGTTTCCAGTAGCGATAACTACGGCGTCAACGCCATTCATAATTCCCTTATTATGGGTAGTAGCACGATAAGGTTCAATTTCAGCGATACGCACGGCACGCTGAAATTTACGGGCAAAATCCTCCGGCGAAATGCCTGCATCGCCGTCCAATTCGGATATTTTACAGCTTACTTCAGAACGTACCACACATTCGGGGGTATAGTTCGAAAGAATACACATCACTACTTCAATAGCTTGCTCATTTGCTGTAAAGCGATTATCCGCTTTAATTTCTCTTTGTAAGGTTTGCGAAAATTGCTCGAGACAGGAGTTTATGAAATTAGCCCCCATAGAATCGCAGGTATCGAACTGCGCTTCTAGCTGCCAATAATTAGGCATGTCGGCGCTCTTATCCTTCAAAACAATAGACTCAATACCGCCACCCCGGGCGCGCATATTGGCCGTCAATGACTCAGTATCTTTATAAAAGTGGTTTTTTATTTCTTTAAAAAAACCTTTTAATTTCTGGCTATCGCCTTCATAAATAAAGTGAACATGTCCCACTTTGATGGTCGACAAAATGGTGGTTTTAAAACCACCTCTTTCCAACCAATAGCTCGCACTTTTTGAAGCTGCCGCCACTACGGAACTTTCTTCAATGGCCATGGGGATGGCATAAAGTTTACCGTCAATTTTAAAGTTGGGAGCCACTCCAAATGGAGTATAAAAGTTAGAGATCGTATTTTCTATAAATTCATCGTGAAGCTTTTGCGTTTTCGCATCTTCATGCCAATACTTGCGCAATAATGCAGCGGCTTCTTCACTTTGATTAAAATACTGATCGGTAATCCACTCAATCTTAGCTTCTTTGCTAAGTTTTGAAAATCCTTTAATGGCTTTACGCATGGGCTAAAAATAAGTTCAAATATACGATTGTATTTTCCTTAACCTTACATTTGCTGCATTGTTGTAAAAGGTCTTTAAATTCTTTAATTGTGAAGGAAATTCGTTGTGAACACTGCAATACCTGGACGGATGGTTATCAGGAGTATTGTGGCCATTGTGGTGGTAAATTACATGAAAAGCACCTCAATGAAATTAAGGAACGCGAGGCGATCGAGTTAAGAGGTATTCCCTTGGTTAAAATTAACCCAGATGCTCCTTTTTTTACCCGAGGATTTTTGCAAGTAATCCGTTTTATTCAGCTTATATTTTTAACCCTTATCAGCTTAATTGCCTCCATGGCAAGCTCAACGGTGCACTAATGATTCGATGGTTTTCGCCTTATTTTTGGTTTAGCTTTTTAGTTTTTTCAGCGAACCAAGTTTTGGAGCGGTACCATAAAATCCCTCTACTATATTCTTATTTGGATGATCTTCTGGCGCCCGGTATCGTATTGGGTTTTGCGCTTTTCTTTTTCCAGAAGGTTTTTCCTGCCGACGAGAGTTTTATTTTAGAGACGAAGCTTTTAGTAATATTTGTACTTGTTTACAGTCTCCTGTTTGAATTTCTCTATCCTTGGGATGACCCGCGACACACTTCAGATTATTGGGATATATTGGCTTATGCTACGGGAACTTTTGCCTTTTACATCTGGGGCAACCGCCCGCTAATACAGGCTGTTTAAGCTAAATTCGACTAAAACTTGGAGCCCCAGTTTTTCACTCTATTGGTGATAGAAGTTGTAGTATTCATGCATTCTACTATTGTAAGCCGCAACCATCTCCGCTTTGGAACGTTCCTTTAAATTAAAAAAGACAAAGCGACGCTCAAAGTTGGGCAGGCTATTGTCTAGGTTAAGCAGTCGTTGATCCATAATAATAAGTCCATCGATTCCTAAATCTGGGGTTTCAGCAAATTCGGCGGTGTAGAATTTGTTGAGTTTGACGGATACCACTTCTCGATTGGCATCGAAAACATTTCCCTCTAAATTACCACTGCGAATCGCTTCAGAATCTTGGGCATAAAAGAAATAAACCGGGCAGAAATCAAATGTTTGGGTGAACGACAGGAGGGTTTCGCGGTTTTCAAGACGCTGCTCTTGGGCTAATTTTTCGGCCTCTTTCGCGCGGCCATTCGATTTTAAAACTTCCATAGTTTTGGTGCGGTCTTGCAAGCGGACCAATAGGGCGGAGTTTTTTAACTGATTAACAAATTCTTCGCGACTAATTTCTTTCTTCTCAGCCTGGTTTTCTTGGGCTTTTAGGCTGGGGCCTGATGCGCATAGAAGAAAAATTAAGCAGGTAAAAATATAACGGCTAGAGCTTAAATTCTTCATATTTTAATAGTCTTTATTCGTGATCGGTAGTAACTTGCAGGGGCATTCAGCCTAGAGCTAACAAATTTAATAATTCCAAACCTACAAAATGTCCGATTTAGATATTACTCGTCAGTATAGACCACTTCCTATTCGTGAGGTTGCTCAGAAACTTAATATTTCTGAAGACCAGCTTGAATTGTACGGAAACTTAAAAGCTAAGGTTGCTTTAAATACCGCCCAAGGCCAGGATGATGGCCACTTAATTTTAGTTTCGGCCATATCACCAACACCTGCGGGTGAAGGCAAAACCACCGTATCTATTGGTCTGCACGATGGCCTTTCTAGATTAGGCCATAAGTCGATTGCTGTTTTGCGCGAGCCTTCATTGGGTCCCGTATTTGGAATTAAGGGTGGCGCCACGGGTGGCGGTCATTCGCAAGTAGTGCCAATGGAGGATATTAACCTCAATTTTACCGGTGATTTCGGGATGATTGAGAAAGCGCATAATTTACTTTCCGCACTTTTAGATAATCACATTCATTTTCAATTAGAACCGGCCATTGATCCTCGTACAATTTTATGGAAGCGCGTAGTGGATTTAAACGATCGTGCTTTGCGTTTTGTAAATGTTGGTTTGGGCGGAAAGATGCATGGCGTTCCGCGCGAAAGTGGTTTTGATATAACCGCGGCTTCAGAAGTGATGGCCATTTTGTGCATGTCTCTTGATTTGATGGATTTAAAGCGTCGTTTAGGAAATATATTAGTCGCTTATACCTTTGACAGAAAGCCTGTATATGCCCGCGATTTAAAAGCAGAAGGCGCGATGGCAACTCTTTTAAAAGACGTGGTTAAGCCCAATCTTGTGCAAACACTAGAAGGCAACCCTGTTTTATTACACGGTGGACCATTTGCCAATATTGCCCAGGGAACAAATACTATTATCGCCACACAAATGGGTTTAAAATTAGCCGATTACACAGTAACAGAAGCGGGTTTCGGCTTTGATTTAGGGGGCGAGAAATTCCTAGATATTAAATGTAGAGCGGCAGGCTTTAAACCAGCATTAGTGGTAATTGTCGCCACCATTAGGGCCTTGAAATACCATGGAGCCAAGGCTTTAGATAATTTACAAGAAAGCGATGTAGCGGCTGTAAATGCGGGGATGGTTAATTTGGAGAAACATTTAGAAAATGCCAAAAAGTTTGGCCTAAAAGCGGTAGTAGCTATCAATGAGTTTAGTGGCGATGCGCCCGAAGAAATTGCGGCGGTAGTGGAGGCTTGCGCCCAATTGGGTGTACAGGCGATTTCTAGCACCGCTTGGACCAATGGAGGTAATGGTGCGAAAAATCTTGCTGCTGCGGTGGTTAGTGAAATTGAAAACGGTGGGAGTAATTTTAAAGTTCTTTACGATCTCAATTTGTCGATGCGAGAAAAGATTGAAACCATTGCCACCGAAATTTACGGTGCAGGCCGCGTAGAATATAGCTCTAAGGCTTTACGCGACTTGAAAAACATTGCAGAGCTTGGTTTGGAATCTTTACCCGTTTGTATGGCTAAGACTCAAAAATCACTAAGCGACAACCCGAAACTGATTGGGCGTCCTAGTGGTTTTGTTTTCGCTATTCGCGGGATCGAAATTGCAGCCGGAGCCGGTTTTGTTGTGCCCTTGGCGGGAGATATAATGCGCATGCCTGGCTTGCCAAGAGTGCCAGCAGCTCAAAAAATTGACATAGATGCAGACGGAAATATTTCTGGGCTGTTTTAATAATTAAAGTAGATTGAACTTTTTAATAAGAGCACAGAATAAAACTGTGCTCTTATTTTTTACTTTCTCGGCAATAAAGAAGCCGAAGACAATGGAAGATTGAAAAATATATTGAAAATATGAACGACAAAGTTTTTTACCTTGCTACTTGCTCAACCTGTAAGGGCATAATGAAGACATGGGACTTAAGCGGTATAGAAGAGCAGGATCTTAAAAAAGAAGCTATCAACGAAAGTGAACTAGAATTTTTAAGAGCAAGAGTTGACAGCTACGAAGACTTATTGAATAAGAGAGCACGATTATTGAAACAACATGATTTACTTGATGGTACGGGGCGGGAAGAGCAAATCAAACAGCTAATCCTTTCGCATTATAGTTTTTTGAAACGGCCTATTTTGGTCTTGAAAAATGAAATATTTGTTGGAAATTCAGCCAAAATTACTGAAGCAGCTAAACTTGCTCTGGAGAACCGTTAATTTAGTTTAGAATTATAGATGGCAGAAGATACTCCTCAAAACAGTAGCCCCGAAAATAAAGAAGAGCACAGCTCCTCAACCTATTTAGCCATAGCTTTTCGCTCGCTGCGGATGCTGGTTTATCGCACCCTACGCATTCAAGATAATGCCGACCCAAATGACACGATCGAGTCGATTAAGGTGGATATTGACTTTAAAGGCTACAATGTTTGGATTCTCATCTTTAGTATTCTTATTGCCTCGATTGGCTTAAATGTCAATTCGGGTGCAGTAGTGATTGGAGCGATGTTAATCTCTCCTTTAATGGGCCCTATTTTGGGGGTAGGATTAAGTTTAGGGATTAATGATTGGTCGACCATGAAACGTTCGCTGCAAAATTTTGCGGTGATGTTTACGGTAAGTATTATTACTAGTACGGTTTACTTTTTACTCACTCCTCTAGTAGATGCGCAATCGGAATTGCTGGCTCGTACTCGTCCCACTTTACTAGATGTAATTGTGGCTTTTATTGGTGGATTAGCAGGGATTTTAGCTGCTAATCGCAAAATTAAGAATAATGTAGTGCCTGGTGTAGCTATTGCCACCGCCTTAATGCCGCCACTTTGTACCGCTGGTTATGGAATTGCCACCGGGCAGTGGGGTTTCTTTTTTGGTGCTTTTTACCTCTTTTTAATTAATAGTATTTTCATCTCTTTGGCAACTTTTTTAACAGTTCGCTTTCTCGCTTTTCCCGTGAAAGATTTTGTGGATCCAGAGAGAGCCAAACGAGCAAGACGTTACGTTTTTGCGGTTTTACTTTTAATTATCGTACCCAGTGGTTTTACCTTCTACCAAGTTGTTTCTGAATCATATTTAACGAGGAGGGTAGATGAATTTGTGCAAGAAAATATCTTTTATGATGGGGCAGAGTTGGTAAAGAAGGACTTCATTGCAAATGAAGATGATACTCACTCCCTCAATTTGGTTTTCTTTGGGGAAAATATTCCCCTTAAAGTAGTTGATTCCTGGCGGAAGAAACTTACAAATTACAATCTCGAAAACATTCAGATCAAGGTGGTTCAACCCCAAAGTATGGAGGAAATGAATTCTACCGAAGTGAATAAATTGGTAGATGTATTTAGCAAGAGTCAGATCGAATTGCAAACCAAAGAGCAAACCATTACGCAATTGCGTTTAGCCTTGAATCAGGAAATGAATATGCGTTTACCCATAGACCAATTAATGGCCGAGTTAAAGGTGAACCATCCCCGTTTGCATACCATCGGTATGGCACGAATGATTGAGCTAAACGAAGGAGAGAAAGACACTTTAATTACCACCAATTTATACTGGAGTTTGCAAGATACCCTTGGCTTAAAACCTGAGTCGGAGCAAATTAGTGACTGGTTAAAAGTGCGCCTAAATCTCGATACAGTGGTGGTGCATAATCTTATTCGTATTCCTCAAGAATCAGCTCCTAAGCCTAAGGCTTTGGGGAAGATGAATTAGTCTTTTACTTTTAACTCCGCCTTTAATTCAGGATTGAGAAATAAATGGGAGTACACTTTTAGTTCTCTTGGATTGAACATGGCAATATCGTCAATAAAAAGAGGGATGAAACTTCCTTCTACGATCGCTTTAATGCCAAAGACTTCTTCTTTTGCTTCCCATAAAATTACCCCCTGACTGTAATCCCCGTCTGGGTCAATTTTAAATTCAAGAATATCCCATTCGTAAATGTAGCGGTTATTGCGATCGCGAAAGCCGATGTACTCGTCTAGTTCATCGTAGTCGATGGCATATCCACGCCACCAAAATCCATCGCGAGAATAAAGAATCATAGTAGGACTAACCTTGCGCATGTAGCCCACAATTTGTTCTCCTTTTCTTAGCCTAAAACGTTTCTCGGGATTTGACATTTTTTCACTTTTAGACCTAACTTATTTTTGCGCTAAAAGTTTATCCTTTAAGTAAGGAGCAGTTACCGATTCTTTGCAATAGATCATCTCTTCTGGTGTGCCTTCAAAAATAAGGGCACCCCCTTTTTCGCCTCCTTCAGGTCCTAAATCAATAATCCAGTCAGCACATTTCATTACATCCGGATGATGCTCAATAACCACGATGCTGTGCCCGTTTTTAAGGAGGGCATAAAGACTTTGCAGTAATTTTTGAATATCGTGAAAATGCAGGCCAGTGGTCGGTTCATCAAAGATGAAAAGCACCGGGTCTTTAGCGCTTCCTTTAGAGAGAAAAGTAGCCAGTTTAATACGCTGCGCTTCACCACCCGAAAGAGTGGACGAGCTTTGTCCTAGGCTAACATAGCCTAAGCCCACATCTTGTAAGGGCTGCAGTTTCGCGGCAATTTTAGTTTGATCCTCTTGATTAAAGAATGTGATGGCATCATCTACGGTAAGTTCTAAAATATCGAAAATGGATTTGTCGGCCAGTTTTACATCAAGTATTTCTTTTCGGAAGCGTTTACCGTGGCACACATCACACTTTAAGTGAACGTCAGCCATAAACTGCATCTCTATGGTAATCTCACCCTCGCCTTGGCATTTATCGCATCTACCGCCATCTATATTAAATGAGAAATAGCCCGCTTTATATTTTCTTGCTTTAGCTAAGGGCAAGCTGGTATAAAGTTGACGAATATCGTCGTAGGCCTTAATATAGGTTACAGGATTACTGCGACTACTTTTACCAATGGGGTTTTGATCGATAAACTCTACATCGCTGATATCCTGCCAGGCACCTTCGAAGCTACTGTGCTTACCTGTTTTTTCACCGTAGCCTCCTAAACGCTTTTTTAAAGCAGGGAATAAAATCTTCTTAATCAAACTACTTTTCCCAGAACCGCTCATACCCGTTACCACAGTGAAGCAGTGGAGGGGAAATTTAACATCAATGTTTTTCAGGTTGTTTTCACGCGCTCCCTTTAGTTCTATGAATTTACGTGGTTCCTTTTTTATGGGAATTTTAATTTGGTCGACGCCGCGTAAATAATCGGCAGTATGGCTGTTTTTTGCTTTGAGCAGATCCTCATAAACTCCTTCAAAAACAACTTCTCCGCCATTGCTGCCTGCTTCAGGGCCGATGTCGATAATATAATCGGCGGCGAGCATCATCTCTTCATCGTGCTCTACCACCACCACGGTATTACCCAAGTCGCGAAGTTCCTTAACCACTTCTATTAATTTGGCGGTATCTCTCGGGTGTAAGCCAATACTAGGCTCATCCAAAATATAAGTAGACCCCACTAAAGCGCTGCCCAAACTAGTAGCGAGGTTAATTCGTTGCGATTCACCTCCTGATAAGGTACTGGAAAGGCGATTTAAATTAAGATAGGGTAAACCCACTTTACAGAGATAGGAAAGGCGATTTTCGATTTCCAATAATAGCCTTTTGGCGATGGCATGTTCTTGCTCGCTAAGCTTTAATTCTTGAAAATGGGTGAGCAGTTGATCGATTGGCCAAGACACTAGTTCTGAAATAGAATATCCACCAATTTTGACATAGTTCGCTTCTTTGCGCAAGCGTGCCCCTTTACAAGAAGTACATTTAGTTTTTCCACGGTAACGCGAGAGCATTACGCGGAACTGAATTTTATAACTTTTCGTTTCCAGGTAACTAAAGAACTCATCTAGGCCACGAAAGTGGGCACTACCTTCCCAAAGCATGGCTTTTTCGCTTTCGTTTAGCTCGAAGATGGGACGATGAATGGGAAATTTTGCCTTTTCTGCTCCTGCAATAAATTGATTTTTCCACTCACTCATTTTTTCCCCACGCCAAGGTACAATCGCATCTTGGTAAACCGAAAGAGAGTTGTCGGGAATCACTAAATCTTCGTCGATGCCCATAATGTTTCCGAATCCTTCGCATTTCGGACAAGCGCCAAAGGGGTTATTAAAGCTAAAGAGATGAATGCTGGGTTCTTCGAATTCCATGCCGTCAATCTCAAATTTATTGGAAAATTGATGCGCTTCTTCTTCACCACTTATTTGAATGAAGCAGATCCCTCTGCCTTCAAAAAAGGCCGTTTGCACCGAGTCGGCCAAACGGTTCAGGTTTTCTTCGGTGCTCCAATCCGCTACCAAGCGATCAACTACAATTTCTAATTTGTCAGTTTTTTTATATGCTTTTAGGTCGAAATCACTGATGCGCAGTAGTTCTCCATTTTGAGCCATACGCGAAAAGCCCTGCTGCGAAAGGATTTCTAGCTGATCTTCTAACTTTCGATCGTGGAGAATGAGTGGACATTTAATGATAAACTTGGTATTAGCAGGTAGCGCCTTTACGTAGATAAGAACATCCTCAAGTTGATGTTTTTTTACCTTATTACCGCTTATAGGAGAGTAGGTAACTCCCACTCGGGCATAGAGAACTTTTAGGTAATCGTAAATTTCGGTTACCGTTCCCACGGTAGAGCGGGGGTTTCTTGAAATCACTTTTTGCTCAATGGCCACGGCAGGTGATAAACCTTTAATGCTGTCCACTTCTGGTTTATCAAGGCGGCCTAAGAACTGGCGCGCATAAGAACTTAGGCTTTCAACGTAGCGACGCTGACCTTCGGCATATAAAGTATCGAAGGCTAAAGATGATTTTCCAGAGCCCGAAAGTCCAGTTATTACCGTTAAGCTCTGATGTGGGATGCTAATATTAACATTTTTTAGATTGTGAACTTTAGCCCCTTTAATCTCTATTTTTCCTTGCTGGCGCTCTATTGTAGCGGTATTTTTGGTCATATTTTTTCGGCTCTATCGAGTCTGCAAAATTATCATTCTCATATTGCTTTGTTGGATTGACAACAAAAATTATATATTTGTTTTCAGCAAGGGCGAATATCTCGTCATCCTTTAATAAAATTTTTGCCTATAGATACATAGTTATTTGACTGATTTACGGACTTTTTACTAACCCAATCAGATTTGACTATGGATTATAAAGCAATGACAGATGCAGAGCTTGTGAAGCTCTACATCAATGGAAAGGAACAGGCACTCTCTTTTCTTATCGCAAAACACGAGCAACGTATCTTCTCATACATCTTAAGTAAGATTCAAAATCGTGACTTAGCTAATGATGTATTTCAAGATACGTTTGTGAAGATCATCAAGACTTTGCGAAAAGGGAATTACAATGAAGAAGGAAAGTTTTTACAATGGTCACTTCGAATTGCCCATAACTTGGTAATCGATCACTTTCGTAGACAAAAACGTATGCCAACCATTGCCCCCAACGATGAGTACGATATCTTTAAGATACTGAAGGACGAAAGTCCTACCGCTGAGAATGAAATGATTAAGGTTCAAATTGAAAAGGATCTCCACAAGTTGATTCTTCTTTTACCGGAAGAGCAATTGGAGGTTTTAAAGTTGCGTCATTTCTCGGGTTTAAGCTTTAAGGATATTGCCGAACAAACCGGCGTTTCAATCAACACTGCACTAGGAAGAATGCGTTATGCCCTTATAAATTTGAGAAAGTTGATGGTGGATAATAAAGTAACTTTAAGCTTGTAATGAAGATCTAACAATAAGTGATAAAGTAGTCCGTTAACCTTTAGTCTAACTAATCTAGGTATATGGATAAAACCACTACTCTTAAAGATGGCTATGCAACTAATGCAAGACCAGATGCACAAACCATTCAGAACATCTTAAATTTTTCAAGGTCTTATGAAACCCAAAAAATTTCAAACAATTTTCAGTTTGAGATGATTAAAAATTGAACAAAAAGCCTCTTCGGAGGCTTTTTTAATGAAACAGAATTAATGAAAGCAATTTGGAATAATCAAGTGATCGCCGAAAGTGATGCTACTGAGATAGTAGAACGAAACCATTACTTTCCAGCGGACAGCGTAAAAAAGGAATTTTTAAAAGAATCAAACACCCACACAACTTGCCCGTGGAAAGGCGAAGCGTGCTATTATACCTTAACGGTAGATGGGCAAGAAAATAAAGATGCTGCTTGGTACTATCCCAATACCAAACCGCTGGCGAATAATATCCGCAATTACGTTGCTTTTTGGAAGGGAGTGGAAATAAGTGAATAGTCTCCTGCTTAAACCAGTTATAGCGTTTCCCAGCGAAAAGAGTCTAGCTTTAGGAAAATAAAAAGTAAAAGTGTAAATCCCCAGAGCGATGAACCGCCGTAACTAAAGAAGGGCAGGGGAATACCAATTACTGGCGCCAGACCAATGGTCATGGCAATGTTAATGGTAAAGTGAAAAAATAGAATACTGACCACGGCATAGCCATAGGCCCTAGCGAAGGTGCTTTTTTGCCTCTCAGCTAATTGGACCAGTCTAAAGAATAGTAGCATAAAAAGCACAACCAATACGGCGCTGCCAGCAAAACCCCATTCTTCCCCAACGGTACAGAAAATAAAGTCTGTGCTTTGCTCGGGTACGAAATCAAATTTGGTTTGAGTACCATTGAGGTAGCCTTTTCCCGCCACTCCGCCAGAACCAATGGCAATCATCGATTGAGCCGTGTTATATCCGATTCCCTTCGGGTCGTGGGCTTTACCTAGTAAGATGTTAATTCGGTTACGGTGACGATCTTCAAGGATGTTATTGAAAGCGTAATCTACCGTATTTACGAGCACGGCACTGAGTAGCCAGAGCCCAACCACTTTAATCCAAAATCCTTTAGAGCGCCGCGTTATTACAATAATTAAAGTCGCCAAAAGCGCTAAGGCAATTTGCAAACTTAAGAGAGGAACCAATAAACTCATCAGGAATAGAACCGCTAAGGCCAAACCAATAAAGATATAAGCGCCCGAAAGTCCTTCGCGGTACATTACCAGTAAAAGCGAGCTATAAACCAGGGCCGAGCCTGGATCGGGCTGGGGTATGATAAGAGCCGCAGGAATGATGATTATGAAAAAGCCAATTATTTTATCGCGCAATCCGCGTAGGTTTCTTTCTTTTCGGCTAAGAAAGCTAGCTAAGGCAAGGGCTGTGGCAAATTTGGCAAACTCTGAAGGCTGAATACTAAAACCGCCTATTACAAACCAAGAACGCGCTCCGGCAATTTCCTTTCCGGCAAAGAGCACCAGCAAGAGGCCCAGCATTGTGGCGATGTAAATAGGGATGGCAAGGGTTTGAAAGATGCGACCATCTAAAATGAAAATAGCCGCGATGATGACAACGGAAGTACCAATCCACATTAGTTGTTTGCCATAACGCTGACTTAGGTCGAAGATATTGGCATGTTCTTCATCGTAAACGGCAGCGTAAATATTAGCCCAACCCATTAAAACTAAAAGGAAAAACAAAACAACTGTTAGCCAATCGATATTATAAATAAGGCCGCTAGTTCTCCGCATCGCTTAGTTTAATTGGCTTTTTATAAATATTTAGCAATTGCTTTTCGTATTCCTCACTTAAATCGCCATCAAGCATCCGCTTTTCCATGGCAGGACGATTAATTTCCCCCGTTAGGTATTTTTCAATCAGTAAACTAGCAATTGGTGCGGCCCAGCGACTACCCCAATAGCCGTTTTCTACAATAATAGCCACCGCTATTTTAGGATTATCTTTGGGAGCAAAGGCCACAAAAATACTGTGATCTTGTCCGTGAGGATTTTCTGCGGTACCGGTTTTTCCGCACATCTGAATGGTATCGTGACGACTGCCACGGGCTGTTCCAGTTTCAAAAACATCGAACATGCCATTAATTACCACGGGGAAATGAACACTATCTATTGTGGTATACTTACGTTCCACAAAGTTGGGATCATCAATAGGTTTATTGTCAATGGCTTTTACAATATGTGGGGTGTAATAATAACCACGATTAGCAATGGCAGCGGTCATATTGGCCATTTGAATAGGGGTAAGTAAAAGTTCGCCTTGTCCAATTCCTAACGAAATAGTACTTACCGCTCGCCAGCCAGTATAGCCAAAGGCCTTATCGTAATAATCGGCATTGGGCACTAAACCCCTTCTTCCAGTTGGTAAATCGTTGTTTAAAAAACGGCCCATATTGAAGCTCTTCACATGGTTGCTCCAAACGTTCATTCCTTCTTGTGCGGTGGGGTATTTTTCAATAATTGATTTAAATACCTGACAGAAGTAATTATTGCAACTCTTACTTATCGCCAAGCGCAAGGCAATAGGGCTAGAAGTTCCACAGTGACAAGCTACATGCAATCTACCGTAGTGAAAACCATGGTGGCAGGTGTAAGTGGTGGTTTCTTTGGTAACTCCTTCTTGTAAACCAATAAGGGCATTTATTACCTTAAAGGGAGAACCGGGAGGATATTCCGCCAAAAGTCCGCGGTCGAAGAGGGGCTTATTGATACTATCTAAATAAAGTTTAGAGTAATTAACAGTGCGCTCGCTTCCCACCATAAGATTTGCATCGTAGTTGGGGCTAGTTACCAAGCTTAGAATTTCACCACTACTGGGCTCTATGGCAACGATACTACCTCGCTTATTATGCATTAATTGTTCGCCCAATGCTTGTAAGTCGATATCTATGGTTGAGGTTACATGCTTGCCAGGCTCAGGTAGGGTATCGTAAATCCCACTTTCGTAAGATCCTTGGGTACGATTGTGCACATCTACCAAATTGTAAATGTGGCCCGTTTTGCCTTTGAGAATGTTTTCATAACTCTTCTCAATGCCCGTTTTGCCGATTAAATCGCCTTGGCTGTAAGATGGATTATCTTTAATGAAGCTAACACCCGCTTCGCCAATGAAGCCA
This sequence comes from uncultured Schleiferiaceae bacterium, assembly GCA_963974215.1. Classification (GTDB taxonomy): domain Bacteria; phylum Bacteroidota; class Bacteroidia; order Flavobacteriales; family Schleiferiaceae; genus Croceimicrobium. The sequence continues at coordinate 212,419 of CAXBBL010000005.1, forward strand.
ATAACGTTTGAGCCGGCTCTATTTTGGTAACTACGTAAAATACGTTTTTGCGGATAAAAGCCAGGATAGAGATGCAATTGTTCTTGGATATAAGCAAATCGCTCTTTGCTAATTTGCTTAATGAAAATGGAGGGTTTTAAATAGCTATAGCTTTTGGCTTTGGTGATTTTGTCTATGTACTCAGCTTTACTAATACCGAGAACCTCACAAAAGGCGAGGGTGTCGGTTAGTTTAACTTGGCGGGGCACGATCATTAAGTCGTAGGCACTTTGATTTCCTACCAAGAGCTTGCCGTTTCTATCGTAAATTAAACCCCTACCGGGGTAAATTTTATCAATGCGCACCACATTACTGATGGCCGATAATTTATACTCTTCGTTAATGATTTGTATATAGAATAGTCGCGCCAGAAAAACTAGCCCGATAAGAGTAAAGAAGGTGAAAAATAGATATTTACGTTGCATTTAGCGACGGTAGTTCCAAAGTTGATAAAGCAGCACAAAGGTAAAAGAGAAAAGGCTACTATAAAGGCTTCGCGCTAAAAGTAGGAAAAAGTTATCCCAGGCAAAATTCTCTATGCTAAACAGAATAAAATGATGCAGAAACAAGCCTGTTAAAATGTAAGCTAAGCTCCGCATTAAACCCAAATTTTTTACATCCGATGACTCAGAAAGTTCGTTTTTGCCAGTTTTGAAAATGCGCAAGATTAGCGGTTTTAAGAAAGCAATGAAAACGCTAGCGGCGGTATGAACGCCATAAGCACCTTCAAAAATATCTACTACCGCGCCAATTAAAAAAGCCAAGGTTAAAGTATAGAAAGCCGAGCTACGCTGCGGTAGAAAGAGAATAAAAGCAATGTATATATAGGGATTGAGATAGCCTTCAAACAGAAAATTATTGAGGATAAAAATCTGTAAAAAGAGCAAGGCAATGAGGGCGGAAATGGACTTTAATAGATTCATGGCCTGTTGTTTAAAGAGTCTAACTCATAAATCCATAGATCTTTCACCACATATACATTGCGTATTTTCGAAAAGTCGGTACTTAGGCTAACTGTAACCTCTAAAAAATTTTGATCGGCTTGTAAGGTGGTAGACTTTACCAAGCCAATTGGAATACCACGCGGGAAGAAGGAAGATCGACCGTCAGTTTTAACGGTATCGCCAGTTTTTACATTGGCGTAAGGAGGAATATCTTGAATACTACTTTCCAGATAGTTTTCTCCAGACCAGCGCAGTGGTCCGAAGTAGCCATCTTGCGCAAGCTCGGCGGAAATGCGCAAATTGGGGTTGATGATGGGAATTACCCGTGCGAAATGCCGACTCACCGTAGCAATTACACCCACTACGCCATTGGGCCCAATTACGCCCATATTTTCTTCTAAACCGCTCAGACGCCCTTTATTAATTAAGATGTAATTCTCAACCTTAAAATGACTACTGCTAATTACCTGCGCATCTACGTAAGTATAACGCTGTTTATAGGTACTTGAGTAGATTGTATCTGCTCCGAAGTTTTGGAATATATACGACTCATCCAGTGATTCGCGCAAACGAATGTTTTCACGGGCAAGTTGTTCATTTTCCTCCTTTAAATTGAGGTAGGCTTTTGTTTGCGCCGCCAGGCCCTGAAAGGTTCCCTTAATTTCGGTCGTAGCACTTAAAAACTGGGAACGTTGATAGCTCCGCTTATTAATGATCCACGCAAAAGCTAGAGATTCCAAGAGCAGAAAGTAGAGCAAAACTCTGCTTCGTTTCAGCAAAAGGAAAAAATAGCGCATAAATTATTAAGACATCAAGAAATTGTACTTGCCAATATTTTTAAGAGCAATACCGGTTCCTCTAACAACTGCTCTAAGCGGATCTTCTGCTACATAAACAGGAAGATCTGTTTTCATGCTAATGCGTTTGTCTAAGCCACGTAACATCGAACCACCACCGGCTAAGTAAATTCCACTGTTGTAGATGTCGGCTGCGAGTTCGGGAGGCGTTAAAGATAGCGCTTCCATGATCGCATCTTCAATACGGATGATAGATTTATCGAGGGCTTTGGCTATTTCTTTGTAGGTAATAATTAACTGTTTAGGCTTACCCGTTAATAGGTCACGACCTTGTACAGGCATATCTTCGGGCGGATTATCGAGTTCATCGAGGGCCGAGCCAATTTGAATTTTAATTTCTTCTGCAGTGCGTTCTCCCACAAAAAGGTTGTGGTGTGTACGCATATAGTAGGCTATATCATTGGTGAAAACATCCCCTGCTACTTTTATCGACTTATCAGCCACAATACCACCGAGGGCTAATACCGCGATTTCGGTAGTACCACCGCCTATGTCAATAATCATGTTACCTTTTGGTTCTTGCACATCTACACCAGTACCAATAGCAGCTGCCATAGGCTCGTGTATAAGATATACTTCGCGCGCGCCAGCATGTTGAGCGGAATCTTTTACCGCTCTTTTTTCCACTTCGGTAATTCCAGAAGGAATACAGATTACCATGCGCAAGGCGGGGGGGATTAAACGTTTTTGGAGGGCGGGAATACTTTTGATCATTTCCCTGATCATTGCTTCGGAGGCTTCGAAGTCGGCTATAACACCATCTTTGAGAGGGCGAATAGTTTTTATGTTTTCGTGGGTTTTACCGTGCATTTGTCGAGCTACTTGGCCCACAGCGATTATTTTACCACTCATCCGATCTTTAGCTACAATAGACGGTGCATCAACCACAACCTTATCTCTGTGAATGATTAGGGTGTTGGCTGTTCCTAAATCGATAGCTATATCCTCTCTTAAAAAATCGAAAAATCCCAATTTGTTTTAATGTTTAAAATGACGTACTCCAGTGAAAACCATGCTCATATTATTTGCATCGCAGTAATCAATGCTCAATTGATCTTTTATTGATCCGCCGGGCTGAATTACTGTATTTATTCCTTCTTTATGTGCTATTTCAACACAATCGGGGAAGGGAAAAAATGCATCGGAAGCCATTACTGCACCCTGAAGATCGAAGTTAAAAGCTTTCGCTTTCACAATAGACTGGGTTAAGGCATCTACGCGAGATGTTTGTCCGGTCCCTCCAGCTAAGAGCTGCTTGTTTTTGGCTAAGATAATGGTATTCGACTTGGTATGCTTACATATTTTTGAGGCAAATAACAAATCCTCAACTTCTTCAGCGCTAGGCTTTAATTTTGTGCTGTATTTCAAGTCGGCTAAAGCATCGGTATGATGATCGCGTTCCTGCGCTAGTACTCCGTTTAAGAGACTGCGGTATTGCATTTTCGGTGCCGCAAAATCATTTAAAATTAATATGATGCGGTTCTTTTTCTGCTTCAAAATATTTAATGCTTCTTCACTGTAAGAAGGAGCGATTACTATTTCGAAGAATATTTCGTGCATGGCTTTAGCGGTCGCCTCATCTACAGCAGTGTTGGCGATAATAACACCACCAAAGGCAGAAACTGGATCGCCCGCTAAGGCATCGGTCCACGCTTGAAGCACGCTGGGGCGCGATGCGATGCCACAAGCATTATTGTGTTTCATAACCGCTACAGTAATATCACCTTTAAATTCGCCCATTAAACTTACGGCGGCATCGGCATCCAGTAAGTTGTTGTAGGATAAAGCTTTCCCGTGTAATTGGGTGAAAACCTCGTCTAATTTACCGTGGAAAACACCTTTCTGATGCGGATTCTCGCCATAGCGTAAAACTTGACCTTCGCCTAGGCTCAACATCTTATCTTCACCCGTTAGGTAATTTTGGATAAGGTTATCGTAAGCGGATGAAATTTGGAAAGCAGCGCCTGCAAATTTCTTACGTACTACTTCAGTTAACTGCGAGCTTTCTAACAGTTCAATAGCTTCGGCATAAAAGTCGCGACTTGGAATAATCCAGGTGTCTTGATAATTTTTAGCGGCAGCCCGAATTAGGGAAATACCACCGATGTCTATCTTTTCAATGATTTCGCTATGCGAACCACCCGCCTCTAAAGTTTCCTCAAAAGGATATAAATCTACTACAACCACATCGATGGAGGGAAGGGCGTATTCTTCCATCTGACTGCGATCACTCTCTAAATCGCGGCGACCTAAAATGCCGCCAAATACCTTGGGATGCAGAGTTTTAACGCGTCCACCTAAAATGGATGGATAACCAGTAAGGTCCTCTACCGCTATCACTTCATGCCCGAGATCCTCAAGGTATTTTCGGGTTCCGCCGGTAGAAAGAAGGTCGTAACCTTTTTTAACTAGGGCATCTGCCAATTCATCTAAGCGATCTTTGTAAAAAACGGAGATAAGAGCGGTGGGCTTTTGGGACATTCCTGAGGGTCAATAATATTATTGGGCAAAATTAGTTTTTTTGCGCAGCTTTTCTTTACAAAAACCACAATTTTACTAGTACTTTAGCGCTAGATTTTAACAAAATGGTATATCTGCGGATTCTGAAGGAAAGTTTACTTTTTGCCTTGCACGCCCTCAAGGTGAATCGTCTGCGTACCGCTTTGTCTTTATTGGGGGTCACTATAGGTATCTTAACCATTGTGGCCGTTTTCACTATGGTAGATTCGCTCGAAAGAAATATCCGCTCTAGCGTGGAAAGCTTAGGTAGTGATGTGGTTTACGTTCAAAAGTGGCCTTGGGGCGGAACGGGTGAGTATAAGTGGTGGACCTTTTATCAAAGACCCGAACCTACTTATTATGAAATGGAAAAATTGGAGCGTCGTTTAACCACGGTGCAAGATATAGCCTATTTATTTGGTATCAATCAAACTTTAAAATATGGTTTAAACTCGGTCGAAGCGGTTAATGTATTATCCGTTTCACATGCCTACAATGATATTTGGAAATTCGAAATCAAACAGGGCCGTTATTTTTCAGAATTAGAAAGTCGCAAAGGAAATGCAGTGGCTATTTTAGGCCATGATGTGGCTGAAGGACTTTATGGTGCTATTGATCCGGTTGGTCGCACTTTTAGCGTACTGGGAAGAAAACTAAAGGTAATTGGTGTTTTAGCCAAACAAGGTAAAAGTTTGATAGGGAATGATATGGATGGCTCCATTCTTATTCCGGTAGAATATGTAGGTAATATCATGAGTCTTAACGATATGAATGGCTCTACCATTATTGCTTCTACTAAGCCTGGTGTGGAAATGGCTGCTATGCAGGATGAAATAACGGGCGCTATGCGCGCGCTCCGTCGTTTAAAACCCAAGGCCGACGATAATTTTGCCTTAAATGAGATTTCTATGATTTCCAATAACCTCGATACCTTCTTTACTATAATTGGATTGGCAGGAGCGGTTATCGGTGGCTTCAGTATTTTAGTGGGTGGCTTTGGTATTGCCAATATTATGTTTGTGAGTGTGAAAGAACGCACCAATCAGATTGGTATTCAAATGAGCATGGGGGCCAAGCGAATTTTCATACTATTACAGTTCTTACTTGAATCAGTAATTCTTTGTCTTTTAGGCGGCGGATTGGGTATAGCCTTAGTTGGACTGATGGTTTATTTGCTGCCCATACTAATTAGCGACTTTGACTTTGAAATTGCCATGAGTTTTGGCAATATTATGCAGGGTATAATAATCTCTATATTAATAGGAATTATTTCCGGCTTTGTGCCTGCCTATATGGCTTCCCGTTTAAACCCTGTGGATGCTATCCGTTCGGGACAGTAATTTTCGTGAATACCAATTAAAATCGTAGTCTCCCATTTATCTTGGATCTCACCTTGTTTAAAAGGCGACAATTTTTTTCAAGTCTTCACCATAGCGGTCGCCTAGCATTTTATTCAAAGCCTTTAGAAACCGTTCATCTTCTTGGTTAAAAGCGCGACTGGTATTGCTATCGATATCTATTTGAGCGATTAATTCGTCCTTTAAATAGAGAGGAACTACTATTTCTGATTTCACATCAATGCTACAGGCGATGTAGTTTTCTTCGGCGGCGACATCTTCACTTAAATAGGTTTCTCCCGAAAGGGCGACCTGCCCACAAATACCGCTTCCGAAATTTATAATAGTATGATCGGTTGCTTTTCCAGCATAAGGGCCCAGGTGTAATTTTTTGCTTTCTTGATGCATAAAGTAGAATCCCACCCAATCGTAATGGTCTAAATCCTGCTGAATTTTAGAACAAATCTGCTGTAAAGCACGAGCTGCATTTTCCTCTTTCTCAATAAGACTGCTTAACTCAATTAGGTCGTTTTCAAATTTCATTTAGATAGGGTAAGAAAATTAGTAATCCAATTATAAGGGCAAAAATAGCGGCAATAAGCACAGCGGCCGCAGCAATGTCTTTTGATTTTTTAGCAAGAGGGTGAAAGTCTGGACTTACGAGATCGACCAAATACTCCAGGGCGGAGTTTATTGCTTCTAGGCTAAGAACGAGGGCAATACAGACCAGATTTAGCATCCACTCGGTTTTAGTGATGTTTAAAAACCAGCCCATTAACACCACTACGAAAGTAGCTAGGAGATGAACTTTAGCATGGGAGCCATCCTTAAAAAAAAGGTAAAGTCCTTGGAAAGCCACCTTAAATGCTAAAATTCTCTTCTGTAAATACCCCAACTTTTTGTATTTTTTTAACGTTTAAAATCCTAGTAAATAAATTATCCAACCAGACGCTTAATAATTTTCTGCACCCGCTGAGTTATTTTATTCGTCTACTTAGTATGCATGCCGTAACTTGCGGCTAATTTGTAAATAATTTCAAAGTTATGAAGAAACAGCTATTAAAGCTTTTAATGTTCTTTACTCTGGCGATGTTTATGCCAGCCTTAAGCTCTGCCCAACAGACGGTAGCTCAAGGCCAGATTGATATCTTAACTGGAGTAGTTGATGTTAATTTCGCTGATGCCATCTGTCAGTGTGATACCATTGAAGTAGATTATGAAATTAAGCCCTTGGCGAATTTCCCTTCAACTTCTAGTTTTGAGTATCAATTTGTTACCGCGGCGCCCGCGCCAGCTTTTGGTGCTCCTAGCTTGCTAGAGTTAACAAAATTAGAGAAAAATGCACCTCCCATACCTTTAACTTTACCTTCAGATACTTTCAGTGCCGGTAGAAAGAGAGCCTATTTGGTAATTCCTTGTAATACACCCATAGGGTTACATGCACTAAGAATAATCAACAGGGCTTCAAACGGGGTAATTACTCCCGTTGATGGTTTTAGTGATACAATTTTCTTTAACGTAAACCGTATTCCAACTTTAGCAGCTATCGATTCTATAGCCTTGGTTCGCGCTGATGCTCATATTGACACCGTCGACAATCCGTATAGCGGAACAGCCGATGTGGGTATTTGTAAGCAAGATTCAATTTTCTTGCGCCTAACCACTAATGCAAGCTCTATTCAGTGGTATAATGGCTTCAATACTATTATTGGTGAAACAAAAGATTCGCTACAAGTAGGTTCTCCTGGAGTTTATTATGCTAAGGTGACGAATGGTGGGCTTTGTTCCATTTATACCGATACAGTAACGGTTACTGCTATTAATACGCCAACCGATATAAGTTTTAACATTTCGAATCCGCTTAACGCGAATGCCTACGTTATCGACTATCCTCCGGTAAACAGCACCCCTGATGATTCAATTGAACTCTGCGCCAATGAGTCGGCTGTCCTGCGCGGGCCTGTTGAGCCTTTAGGGACAGGTGTTACTTTCACGTATCAATGGTTAACAGACTCTTTAAACACCACTACTGGTTTAAGAGATTGGTATGCTTTAACGACTCCCAGCGCAACAACTCGTTTTCTCACGATTGACGGAAATTCATCTCGTCCGGGAGTAAATTATTACCGCATCGTTGTAGCAGATGGCTTTTGTCAAGATACAACAGCCATAACTTCTAAATTTAATGTCTTTGTTGATACAGTGCCTACTGGTACACCGGTAGGAATACCCTTTTTAGGTACCACTGGGCCGACGGTTTTCGGCGAAGTTTGTATGACGGACTCGGTTAACCTCGGTCTTTTCAATAACGGTGCAGCCAATCCACTTTGGCGTTATAGATGGCAGTGGTATGACCCTACCGTGCCCGCTGGTGCTAACCACTGGAAATCGGTATCAGGCGGTTCTGCCGCAGCAGGAACTTTAAGTTTTGATACTTTGCCAACTATTAAAATCGACACCTCATTATCCGATCCTGGTCAACCGTATTTTCAAAGTCCTAAGCCGGTTTTACGCTTTTTTAGATTAAGAGTAGCAACGGAAACGCCTTACTACGATATTGAAACCTGTGTTTATTTAAGCGATAGTATAGCCGTACGCTGGTTTCCCGATTACGATTTAACAGTAGCTTCTGCTCCCGGTATTAATATAATTGGTCAAGATTCTATCAATTTCTGTGAAACCGATTCTGCCACTATTAGTGCACCGTCTACTCCTGCAGGATTAATAACCTTTGGTTATAATTACTCGTATCAATGGCTAACCGACTCGATCGATCCAAATAACGGTAATCGTGTAAAATATGCCCTTACGGGAGAAACTAATCAATCCTTTATCGTTCACGAAACGGGAAGATATTTTGTAGTTATCGACGATGGAATTTGCTCGGATACTTCGGATGTTTACCGTGTGTTTGTTGATAGCTTACCTAGTACTGATATTCAGGAAATTACTTTCCCAGGCAGTACCAATGGCTTAACCGGCTTTAATCTTTGTTTATACGATTCAGCCTTAGTTTCTGCAACCGATACGGTTCTTGGTTTAACGCCTTGGAAATATCAATGGCAGCAACTTAACCCCACCAATGGATTTTGGACCAGTTTATTAACTGATACATTAGTTACTTTCAGCATTGATTCTGGTTTGAAAAGAGTAGGAGAAGACACTGCGTACTTCCGATTGCAGACCAGTTACTTCAACCAATTTGGTTTAGAAACTTGTGTAAGCATTACGGATAGTATTGCCGTGATTTTCTATGATAACCCCACTTTATCCTTTATCCCAGGCGATAGTATTGGGCTTTGCCCAGGCGATAGTATTTTAATGGTTGCAACGGGGAATTTCAATACAGCAAGCTGGAGTAACGGCGCTGTATTAGGAGCAACTCGTTATATAAATACCGCAGGGACATACCCCATAAGAGTTACTGGAGTTAATGGATGTATTACCCGCGATACGGTTACGGTTTATCCTTTAATCGTTTCTGCTGGAGCCGGAGCGGATCAAACAGCTGAATCGGGTGAGGTAGTAACACTGACCGCTTCTGGTGGTTCCAATTACCGTTGGTTTGCCAACAAGCCACTACAGTTCTCAGATTTCTTAAGCCAAAGAATACAAGTTTCGAAAGTTTTGGAAAATGGTGTTTTAGCAGATACGATTACTATTTATGTAGAGGTAACTAATCAGCGTGGTTGTGTTGGACTTGATTCCTTGCAATTAATTATTACCAAAACATTCCCCGAATCGGTTGGCTTAATTAATAAGGCTTACAACCTATTTACTCCGAACGGTGATGGTTTAAACGATGTTTGGGACATACGCGAACTGATGGATGGTGATGTTTGTGCGATTCAGATCATGAATCGTTGGGGTTCGGTAATTTACGATGATACTCGATTTACAGGTCTATGGAAGGGTGTTGATAATGGCGGCAATGAATTACCTGACGGAACCTACTACTATATTTTAGAATGTGGTAACGCCAATGAAATCCGCATGCGTAATGCAGTAACCATAATCCGCAACCAACAATAAGATGAAAACGATGAGAAAAATTTTAGCACTGCTGGCTTTCGGAATGATTTCGAACCTGGCTACGGCTCAGCAGATTCCACTATACAGTAATTATTTTTTCACTCCTTATATATACAACCCAGCCATGTCTGGCTCAACAGGAGTTACCGAGGCAACCTTCTTGCACCGTCGTCAATGGACCGGTATTCAGGGTTCCCCCGAAACATCTGCCCTAGCGGTAAATGGATCTTTAAATGAAGAGAAAGTAGGTTGGAGTGTTTACGGTTTTTCAGATAAAACCGACATTTTAAGCCGCTTGGGTATATATGGTAACTATGCCTATCATGTGAAAATCACCGACGATATTAGTTTATCGGGTGGTATTGGTGCAGGTTACTTAAATCAGAATATCGATCAAAGTGCTGTGCGTGCTCGTGATCTTGGTGATGTATTTAGCGTTGTAGCCCCTAATCGTGGTGCTTTTGATTTAAATATTGGTTTCAAATTGGCCGTGCAAAATTTTACTTTAGGTTTTGCCGCTCCTCAATTGTTAAGTCAAAATGTTGTTTACGCTACTAACCCTAGCGATATCAATTATAACATGATTCGTCACTATGTGGCAACCGCTCAGTACGATTTTAAATTTGCAGGAGAAAAGCAGGTTTTAAGTCCCATTTTAATGGTAAGAACGGCCGAGTCTGTGCCCGCACAAATTGATGCTGGATTACTATATAACATGAAAGAGTATGGCTTCTTAGGAGCTATGTTCCGTTCAAATTATGGTATTACTATTAATGCAGGTGTGAACTTGTCTGAGATTTTAACCCTAGGTTATGCTTACGATTTCTCAACCAATACCTATGGTTCTAACTTTGGTACAAGCCACGAGTTTATGCTTACTTACCGCTTTGGCAGTAACAAGGATAATGAGCGTATGCAAAATGAGCTAAAACGCTTGAAGTTAAATCAAAGACGTCAGAAAGACGAGTTAGAGGAAACTGTTGATGAGAAGTTAGAAGAGTTTAAGGATAGCTATAAGGATGATATCCAAAAGGCCCTTGAAGAAGAGAAGAAGAAAATGGTTGAAGAGTTGGAAAAACTGCGTAAACAAGCTGAAGAGCAAGGAAATCGCAATAACAACAATAACTCCAACAATAACAACCAAGGAGGACAGCAGGGCGGTCAGCTCAATCCTAACAATAACATGCCGAATAATCAACCGGCAAACAATAACAATAACAACAATAACAGTAACCAAGGTTCAGATAATAGCATGAACCAGCCTGCTACTAATAACAATGCAGGAATGAATTATCCTCAGGAAAATCTTCCTGCTAATGTTAATCCAGGTTCCCCAGGATATTACGTAACAGCGGGTGTATTTGGTCAGCAAGCTAATGCCCAACGTTTGGTGAATAAACTGGCTGGTCAAAACATACAGGCTAGAATTTTCCAAGATCCAGGCAATAGCTTCTACTATGTGTACATATTGAAATTCAATAGCTATGGTGAAGCAGATCAAGCGAAAGCTAGCCGATTAAATGGCAGCTTTAACGGTGATCTTTGGATTAAAATTATCAAGTAGAATTTTAGTAAGGCAATAAAGAAGGGGCTGTCTGATTTATCAGGCAGCCCCTTTTTCTTTTATACCTTTAAGGAGAAGAAGGAGTTTATAGACAAACTCAGTTTTTAAGTATTTTCTCCGCCTGAACGATATGTCTATTCGTATGCTCCAGCATTATAAATAAGGCATCCGCCATAGTTACCTTTAGAAGAGGTAAAAGCGTATTCACCTTTAATTGATCTAAGTTTTTCGAAGCCAATAATTCAGAATAATTCTTTATTTCCTTTAAGTCCCGCAGGAGCTCTTGAAATACGACTTTTTCTACAATAGCAAAACCAGCTTTTACCTTTGCTTTCGGGTCAGTCGCTTTGGGGCTTTTGAAAGACTTTAAGACCTTCTCATCAGCATCTAATAAGGAGGCGTTTTCTAATTTCTTTCCTAGCCAACTGCGTTTAATAGTCGCAGACTTTACTTCTTGAGCTTTTTTTAAGCCAGCAGGAAATTGGTCAAGATAACTTTCGTTTAAAAGGTTGATGTGGTAAAATACCTCTACTACATTCCAGCTGCCTTTCCCTGCGGTTTTTAACAGGTCTTCACCTTCGCTGTAGTAGAAAATATGATCCAACTTTTCTTCAATCGTTTTAAGCCTTTGTAGTAAATACTCAGAGGCTTCGGCATGCGTCATTGCTTCATTCATCCGGCAAATTTACATATCCTTAGTGGTCCATGCTTTTCTAATCCTAAATTTAGGTGAGTAGCCTAGCATTGACGTAATTTGTAAAAAGAATTTTTGAACGATGAAAACGCCGCTTTTAGCAGATTTTAATACACCATTTAATAGCGTTCCTTTTGATGAAATTAAAGAGGAGCATTTCTTACCAGCTTTAAAAGAAGCCATTAACGAGGGTCTCGCTGAAGTAGACGCTATCGTTAACAATGCGGAAGAAGCTAATTTTAAGAATACCATATTGGCCTTAGAATTGGCTGGACAGAAGGTAAGTCGGGTGTCGGGGATTTTCTTTAATCTCAATTCTGCCGAAACCAATGACACTATCCAAGGAATTGCCCGCGAGTTTTCCCCTTTATTAAGCGCCTACAGCAACGATATAATGCTCAATGAAGCCCTCTTTAAGAGAGTGGCAAAAGTTTGGGAAGCCGAAAAAGACAATTTGCAAGGCGAGGATTTTATCCTTTTGGAGAAGTCTTACAAATCATTTGCTCGCAATGGTATCAAGCTACAGGGGAACGACAAGCAAGCGCTGCGAAAAATAGACGAGGAATTAGCTTCTCTCTCCCTAAAATTTGGTGAAAATGTTTTAGCTGAAACCAATGCTTTTGAACTCTTTCAAACTGCTGAGGAATTGGTGGGTTTGCCAGATTATGCCTTAGCGAGCGCCGCGGATGAAGCCACAGCCAAAGGAAGAGAAGGGGAATACCTAATTACTTTGCAAGCGCCTAGTTATATCCCGATAATGACGTATGCCGCTAATCGTGCCTTAAGGGAAAAGTTATTTCGCGCCTTCGGTAGCAAAGCCTTTAAAGGTAATGAGCACGATAATCAGGAAACTGTACAACGCATCGTGGCTTTACGTCATCAAAGAGCACAATTGCTGGGCTTTGAGAATCATGCCGATTATGTTCTGCAAGAGCGTATGGCTAAATCGAAAGTGACCGTCGACAATTTCTTAGATGAACTTTTAGCTGTCTCTAAATCCGCTTGCGCAGATGAGTTAGCCGAATTAGCCGCCTTTGCCAAAGACATAGATGGTTTAGATAAGCTGGAAAGATGGGACATTGCTTATTACAGCGAAAAGCTAAAACAGAAGCGATTTGAAATCGACGATAGCATGCTGAAGCCCTATTTTCAAGTAGATAGAGTAATTGGTGGAGCCTTTGCAGTGGCCGAAAAATTATACGGTATTCGCTTCGAAGAAAGGAAGGATATTCAGAAATACCATCCCGATGTGATTACTTATGAGGTGAAGGACAAGGACGGCAGTCACCTAGCCCTCCTTTACGCCGATTTCTTTCCCCGTGAAGGGAAACGCAATGGTGCCTGGATGACTTCTTATCGCGGGCAGCGTAATATTAATGGCGAGGAGCAAAGACCGCATATATCCATTGTCTGTAATTTCACCAAGCCTAGTTCAGACAGTCCTTCTTTATTGACCTTTAATGAGGTACTTACCTTATTCCACGAATTTGGTCATGCCTTACACGGAATGTTAGCCGATACAACCTACGAAAGCATTAGCGGTACAAGTGTTTTATGGGACTTTGTAGAGCTTCCTTCACAAATAATGGAGAACTGGTGCTATGAAAAAGAATGCCTTGATCTCTTTGCCAAACATTATAAAACCGGCGAATTAATTCCGGCTAACCTTATCGAGCGCCTTAAAGAAAGCGCAAGCTTCATGGAGGGCTATGCTACCTTACGACAGGTAGGCTTTGCTAAGTTAGATATGGGCTGGCACGGAACGGAACCCAGTACTTTATCGGTGGGAGAATTTGAGGAATCGGTTTTCGCTGAAACGCAATTACTACCCGTGCAGCCAGATACTAATATGTCGTGTAGCTTTAGCCATATATTTCAAGGAGGCTACTCTGCGGGTTATTACAGCTATAAATGGGCTGAGGTTTTAGATGCGGATGCATTTGAGCTATTTAAAGAAAAAGGATTGTTTAATCCGGAAGTTGCCGCCGCCTTCCGCAAGCTTTTATCGAGTGGAGGTGCAGTGGACCCCGCTGAACTGTATCGCAATTTCAGAGGTAAAAACCCAGACCCCAAAGCCTTATTACGCCGCGCCGGTCTGATTAAATAAATGTATGGTAAAAGCTAAAAAACACCTAGGTCAGCATTTCTTAAGAAATGAAGGCATAGCAAGGGATATCGCCGAGGGTTTAGGTCATGAGGGCTATAAAAAGGTCCTTGAAATTGGTCCTGGAATGGGCGTGCTAAGTCAGTTTTTGCTGGACGGTCCATCCGAGCTTTTTGTGGCAGAAATCGACGGCGAATCGATAGCCTATCTTGAAGAGCACTTTAAGGCATTGGATAAACACATTATTCCCGGTGATTTTTTACGCTTAGATCTGGCAAAAATAATGGGAGAGCCCTTTGCTTTAATTGGTAATTACCCCTATAATATCTCCAGTCAGATTATCTTTAAAATGCTCGATCATGTAGAGCTAATTCCAGAAATGGTGGGCATGTTTCAAAAGGAAGTCGCTGATCGCTTAACTGCCGAGCCTGGTTCTAAAACCTACGGCATTTTAAGTGTTCTCGCCGCGGCTTTTTACGAGAGAGAATATCTCTTTACGGTTGATCCACACGAGTTTAGTCCGCCACCAAAGGTTTTTTCCGGTGTTATCCGCTTTAAGCGCAAATCAAATTATAGCCTTACGGTAGATAGGTCTTTATTTACACGCATCGTAAAAACCGCTTTTAATCAAAGAAGGAAAACCTTGCGTAATGCATTGAAAGCCTTAAATTTACCTCTCGATGGAATTGCAGCCGATACTTTGCAAAAACGCGCGGAACAATTGCATTACTCGGAATTTGTTGAACTCACCGAAATTCTTTCTCGCCCATGAGTATAGAAATCACCCGCGAATTTTTAGATAATCTAGAAGAAGAAATCCTCGCCGGAAAAAAGGAAAACTATCAAGGTTTTATCAATGATAGTCATCCCGCTGATATTGCTGAAATCGTCGATAAGATTGATGAGGAAGCGGCGGAAATCCTTTTTCGTTCCCTCGAAAACGAGTTAGGCGCTGAGGTTTTAATGGAGATTGATGAAGATCTGCGGGCTAAATTTCTAGAAGGTTATAATGGGCAAGAGATTGCTTCCGAATTAATTGAAAACCTCGACTCTGACGATGCGGCCGATCTTATTAACGAGTTACCCAGCGATCAACGACGGGAGGTTTTAGATAATATAGAAGATGAACAGCAGGCTTTGGATATTGCTCGCCTGCTTATCTACCCCGAGGGAACCGCTGGTTCTTTAATGGGAACGGAGCTTATAAAGGTTTACGACACTTGGCGGGTTTTACAATGCGTGAAGGAAATGCGCAAACAAGCCGAGGAAATAGAACGGGTTCATGCCATTTATGTGGTAGACGCGAGTAACAAATTACTTGGAACCTTGAGTCTTAAAAAGCTTCTTACCACCAGCACAAAAACACCAATTTCGGAAGTGTTTTCTTCCAAAATTCAATATGTTGAAGTAAATGCCGAGGCAGAAGAAGTGGCTAATTACATGCAAAAATACGACTTGGTTGTAGTGCCCGTGGTTGATCCTATTGGTCACCTTGTGGGGAGAATTACCATTGATGATGTGGTGGATTTCATTCGCGATGAAGCCAAAGAGGATTATAACCTAGCCAGTGGTCTTACCGACGAAGTAGAGGAGGATGACAGTATTATCGCTATAACCCGCGCTCGTTTGCCTTGGCTTTTAATTGGTCTTTTCGGGGGACTTTTAGCAGCATCTGTAATTGGACGCTACGAAATTGATATTGAGATAATTCCCCAAATGGCCTTTTTTATTCCACTCATAGCGGCCATGGGTGGTAATGTGGGGGTGCAGTCTTCTGCCATTATTGTGCAGGGTTTAGCCAGTCAGTCTTTAAGCGGCGGAACGGGTAAGCGACTCATGAAGGAATTGGGTGTGGCTGCCGTAAATGCCTCTATCTTAGCGGCTACCGTAATTGGTAGTAGCTTGTTTTTAGGCTATAGTATGGCTTTAGCGCTCACCGTGGCAGTAGCTCTTTTTGCGGTTATTATTGTGGCAGCTTTAATTGGAACTTTTGTTCCCTTAATTTTGAATAATTACAAAGTAGATCCAGCCCTTGCGACGGGCCCTTTTATTACCACTTTAAATGATATTATCGGCCTCTTTTTGTATTTTCAAATAGGCCGATTAATTCTAGCCTAGTATGCGATATAGTATAATTTTATGTATTTTTAGTTTCTACGCATCTGCGCAAAGCGCCTTTAATAGTGACAGGCCGGGGCAGAGTTATTCGCCCATTAGCTTAGAAGCACGACAAATAGTGGTACAGCAAGGCTTTGAGTTTGGGGCGGCTTTATTAGATAGCATTACCACACAGAGAAATACAAGCTATTTTACCGAAGTTCGTGTGGGTCTTGGTGAAAATTTTGAAGCGGGCTTAGGCTACGGAAATCAGTGGTTGAATAATACTATAACAGACAATAATTTTAATTTACAGGCAGCGCAAAATCCTTGGTTGATGCTGCGTTATTCCCTCAATTTAAATTCACCTAAATGGCATTTAGGGTTTTTAGTTCGATCGCAAATAAATAATTTGGAATATCGCGGAATTTTGTCCTACGATTTTTTAGAAGATTTAAGCTTTACAATAAATTATGGGATCT
This sequence comes from uncultured Schleiferiaceae bacterium, assembly GCA_963974215.1. GTDB lineage: Bacteria > Bacteroidota > Bacteroidia > Flavobacteriales > Schleiferiaceae > Croceimicrobium. The sequence continues at coordinate 229,068 of CAXBBL010000005.1, forward strand.
TTCACGATGGTGAAAGGGTGGATGGTTTTTATACCATAAATGCAAGCTATGCCTACCAGCGTTTTTCCTATTTTATCGAAGCTTACGGTGCTAATTATTACACCATTGGTGGTCGCGATTTCCGAGCTTATAATATGGGCGGCAGTTATTCTTTTAGTCCCAATTTTCAGATGGAAATTTTTGCGGGTTGGCAGCGCAGCAGATTTAATCAGAATGTAACCCAGCCCTTTATAAATGCCGGTTTTTCTTGGTTAATCGATTTCCAAAAGGAAGAAGAGGAAGAAAAAGATTTATGAGGGTTTTCATCATCGATACAGTCCACCCTAGTCTCTTAGCTGGTCTGCGCCAGATGGGTTTTTCTGTTCATGAAGAATACCAAAAAAAGTCAGCGGATATAGCTTGGAATCAAGTGGAGGGCCTGGTAATTCGTAGCCGCTTTCCGCTCGATGCGTCTTTATTAGCACAGGCGACTAATTTAAAATTTATCGCTCGCGTAGGGGCCGGTTTGGAAAACATCGACTGTGATTTCTGCGCAGCAAAATGCATTGAACTTATAGCCGCTCCAGAAGGTAATCGCAATGCCGTGGCCGAGCATGCCTTGGGAATGTTACTTTCCATACTAAATCGCCTGCGCATTGCCGACCGTGAAGTACGTTCGGGGATATGGTTAAGGGAGGAAAATCGAGGTTTTGAAATCGCAGGTAAAACGGTAGGTATTCTTGGTTTTGGTCAAATGGGCTCTGCTTTCGCAGAAAAGTTAGCATCCTTCAATTGTCGCATTCTTAGTTTTGATAAGTACAAGCGTAATTATGCTACAGCAGGAATTGAGGAGGTGGACTTAGAAACCCTTCAGGCGGAAGCCGATATACTGAGCATACATATTCCCCAAACAGCAGAAAATATTAAATTGGTGAATGCCGAATTTTTAAATCAATTCAAAAAACCGATCTACTTAATTAATACGGCCCGCGGCAAAATTGTAGACAGTGATGCCTTAGTGGCTGCTTTAGAATCGGGAGCCGTTTTAGGGGCTTGTTTGGATGTACTTGAGTACGAAAAATCGAGTTTCGAAAATATCTTTCAGGGCGATAAACCAGCGGCCCTTGACTATTTATTAAAGAGCGATAAGCTTATTCTCAGTCCGCATATTGCCGGGTGGTCTTTTGAGTCAAATGAAAAAATGGCACAAGTGATTTTAGACAAATTAAAAGCAATGAATTATGAGTTATAAAGCAGTTTGGGAAAACAAAGGAGAGGGTCAATACATCTATGAAGTTAAGGGCGAGAAATTAGCTTACATGGATTTATTATTGACGGAAACAGGTAAATTAGTAATAAAGCACACGGAGGTCGATACTAGCCTAGAAGGGCAAGGTATTGCGAAGAAATTGCTGGAAGAAGTGGCATCTTTTGCACGCTCAAATAATTATAAAATACTGCCTGTATGTCCCTTTGCAAAAAATGTAATGTACAAGTATCCAGAACAGTATAAGGACTTGTTGTAAATAACGTGAATTCGACAATAAATTAGAGCCTCAGATTTTCAATGGAAGGAAAAGACTAGTCTGGATCGTGCAGCTGTAGCGGGCTACAGCAAATGAGCTAGATGCAGGATTTTCATTTTTATTGGAAAATCCGTTTAGGCCCCTTCTAAAAAGCGGCTTTCCACGCCTCAGTAGCTCACAATAGCCCGCTATTGCTTCACTGCTTCGGCTTGAAACCCACTATTTACAAGAGGTCTGAGGCCTAATTTTACGTCGAACTCACATTAAATAGTAGCTTGTAGGTAAAAGGAAAAACAGCCGACACTAAGTGACGACTGTTTTGAAAATTGTCTATTTAAAACAATGGCTATTTTAAAACTACTCTTTTAATGCTATTTCCGGCTTCTCCTTTAAGAAGGACTAGATATAGGCCTCGGGGTAAATTATGTTCAATCTCTGCCCTGAATGTTGAATTTAGCTCTTTCCGATAAACTAAAGATCCATTTATGTGGTAAATAGAAATAGTATTTAAGGGACTAAGACTCTCAACCACAAAGGGGCTAATTGCTGGATTGGGATAAATGGTAATTACATCTGTCAACGGCTTTGCTTCAATATTTAGAGGTTTCAGGGATAGACACAAAGTATCGTTTGAATTGGAAACATCCATAGTATTTGAAACCCAAACGCAAAGGTCTTCAGTTGAAAGTGATGAAGGCAGGGTGTCTAAAGCTATTGATTGAGAAAGTAAAACCGTTGTATCGGCTCCAGGAGCAAGCATTAGAAAAAAAGACTCAGTGATAGCACTAGGTGCATTGCTTACTTGATAAGATACATCTATAGTATCCAAGACTTGGTTCCCAACATTGCTAATTTTAGTGGAGATATGCAATTCTTCATTTCCAATGTCCAACAAGGTATCTGATGTTAATAATGCTGCATCATAGATTGAGGCGGGCGGAGGGCTTAAATAAACCTCAATTTCATCGAAGCCGGGGTTGTGATTAACGGGGTTTGTACCAGTATTTAAATTAATAATTCTGAACTTACTACCTGTTACGGATGGAAAAGTTAAGGCATAGGCAGAGCCATAAGTGCCCTGACCAATAAAAGATCTTATGTTAATCCATTGTGCACCATTGAAATATTCCAAATCAGCCGAACCGGTAAAAACAACGCCGTTACCGCCATTGGCTGGTGAGAAGTTAGTTCCTAAATTCACAATTCTGATACTGTCAAATGTTTGAGCAGTAGTCCAAGTAAATTCCATATAACTTGGTGTTGGCTGATTGGGCGCTGTTCCAACCCAGCCAAAGCTTGATCCATTAATTATACCATCGTTCCAATTAGAAGGACCATAAGATCCACTTGAACTTGCCGAGGCAGAAGCCACTGAGCTCAAGTTTAAATTAGTTTGTGCCCTTCCTGAAAACACAATCATAACACTAAAAAGGATGATAAAAATCTTTTTCATAGGTGTAAATTTTGGATAATTTACTAATTTGTACTCAATGCTAATGCTTGGTAAGCCTTAATATTAAGGATACTAAAAAAGTCAACCATTTCTGCCTGAGTTTGCAAGAAGCCTGCACCTTTCTGAAAAACGTCAATAGATTCCCAGCCAATTAAAACTACTTTATCGCCTGTTTGTAGATCAATAAATTCCTTATCGAATAGGTAGCCATCTTGTTCTTTGATAAGATCAAAGATGCCTTTACGTTTTGCATCAAACTCACTTTCACTACCTTCTTTCACTGTTCGGGCGGCCACTTCTAAGACATTACCACCCTTTATGTAGTCTTCTAATTTGAAATCACTACCATCGGCAGCTTGAACCGCTAAAAATGCCTTCATATCGAAAGTCCCAAAAAATTCACCTGCTTCAGTAGACTGCATCAGGTTATTGGCAACTACCTGCATGGCATCGGCTGATTTATAACGTGTCATGCCCACAAGAACATCGGTATTGTCAGGTTCGGGCATGGTGAAAAATGACTTGAATTCCCAGTCTTTTTCAATGCCTTCTTGGGCTTTTAACTTGCTAATAAATGCGCTTCTAGCGGCAAAGAATGCTTCGCCTTGCCCTTCTTTAACTTTACGAATGGCAATTTCGAGTACTGATTTTTGTTCCATTTTTTCTTCGGTTTTTTGCTGTGAATTAGTTTTAGTCGCCTTCTCCTCAGTGACTTGTTTGCAAGAGATTAAAGTGGCAAAGCCAAGAGAAAGCAAGGCTATTTTTGTTAGGTGTTTTTTCATTTTTGCTTTAGGGTATGGTTAAGTGATTTTAAGGCAAGAAATTCGGGCACTAAGAAAAAGGCTATCCAAACTAATACTAAGGCAATGGCAGGAACTGGCACTGCTTCGGTACTTATTATTACGCCTAAGTCTTGTATTTCGGTAACGATTCTCCCCACGAAAAGTAGGAACAGATACTTAGGCTCCTTGGAAAGGTAGGCCCAAAGTGCCATGATGCCGAAGGCAATATTTCTCGCTGCAAACATGCCTGTTGCGGTGGATATTTCAGCAAAATCTACTTTGATATTGCTAAACATTAAATGTGGAGCCAAGTAGGAAGTTAGTCCGGCACCAATTCCTAAAACCGCTAGAAATAGGGTATAATACTCAATCCACTTTGGGAATTCACGTCTAATTTTCATCTGTCTATTGGTTTGTGGTGGGAAAAGCAAACTGAGAGGCTACAATCTCGAAAGTGTTGAAGTATTTCTGGGTGATCTCTTCTGTCATTATCTCTTCTACTAGATTCATAAAGGCTTCTTGACTTTCGTAAACAGTCATACCAACACTCAGCCCTTCAATGTCTTTGCCTCCAACTACTTTAAACTCGTAGCTTTCCTTCACTCCATCATAGGAGCCTAAGAGTTCTACAAACTTTTTACGGTACTCGTCGAACTCCTTTTCCATCCCAGGCTTTACTCTGCGTACACCTATTTCGAGAATTTCGCCCTGCTTAGAAGCTAAATTTTTAAGATTGAATTGTGGGCCTTCACTTTGTTGAACAAAGACATAAGCTTTCAAGTCCATGGTTTTTTTGAACTTCAAAAACTTGTTTACAACCCCCATCTTGCCTTGTACCTTAGCTACGGTTTTATAGGTTTCGTAATCAGTCATGCCAATAAAAACCTCTCTTTCGTCGGCTTGAGGTAAAGCATAGAAAGACTGAAACTCTCGGTCGGCCAAAACACCTTCTTGTTCCTTTAAAACGCTAATAAAGTTTTTGCGAGATTCTTTAAACTTATCGCTCATATCTGCTTTTACCAAGCGGATGGCAATTTCTGTAACCGGTTTTTCCGTTTTTTCGACTAAGGACTTTTTAATAGGTGAGCAGGCAATTGTTAAAACACCTAGCAAACCCATAATAACTAATTTCTTCATTTATTTTGATTCTTAAATTCTTTGCGAACTTCTTTACTAATATCTATCTTTGCAAGTAGTTACATTTTTAGCTAATAGTTACAAAATAGTTACCTATATTGATTATAAGTAAAATAGAAAATGAAAAAAGTTGAAATAAAATCGAAGCGCTTCGACAATATGGTCCAGAATATAGAAAAGTATGGTGGCTGTCCCGTAAGTGCTACTCTAAAATTGATAGGGGGTAAGTGGAAGCCTTTGATTTTATACTTTATTAATGTTGATGTAAATAGATTTGGACAGTTACAACGAATGATGCCTGGCTGTAGCAAAAGAATGATGACTACCCAGCTGCGCGAATTGGAAAGTGATGGCTTAGTCCACCGAGAGGTTTTTGCAGAAGTACCACCCAAAATCATTTATACCCTTACTGCCAAGGGCGAGAGTTTAAGACCACTTTTTAGCGAATTAAGTAAATGGGGAATTGAAAACGTATTGGAGCCTAGGTTGAAATCTTGAGGTTTTTAATCGACTTGATTCAAAACAAAGAAATAGACTTGCAACTTAAGTCTTGTGTGGTTTATAAGAAATTAATTTCGACGCAAGTCATGCCAAGAGAAGAGTTTTCCGCAGGTAAACCAAGAAGATTTGATGACATATAGCCAAGGAAAAGCATCGGAAATTCCCATTTTAATTTTAACGTAATTGTTATTAGTAGGTTATCCGGCCTCAATTACGAAGCTTCAAAATAAAAGCCTTTGCCCTAGCGAATTGGGAAGCGACCAAAGGAAGCTCGCCCACTGAGCTTGGCAAAGGGGAATGTTTTTAAGATGAGGAATTGCAGCCTTGATCTTTTTGTTTCTTTTGCGATCAAGCGAAAAAGAAAGGAGAATGATCTTGAGAAGTATTACTTTATCGTGAAATATCCATTGAAAATCAGTACATTAAAAAAGATGTCATGGGTAACTTTATATAATAAAAAAGCCCTCCATTAAGGAGGGCTTTTTTATTTCTATTGGAATTAATCCATGGTTACATTCTCGGTAATGGTCAGGCCATAACCCGTAATACCTACTCTTTTAATGGGATTGTTGGTGAGTAATTTCACCTTGCTAATACCAAGTTGGTGAAGGATTTGGGCGCCAATGCCAAAATCACGCGCATCTTTAGTGAAACTCATACGGCGCTTCGCATCCTTGGCTTCTAAGTTCTCTTTATAGCTGCGAATGCGCTGCAGAAGGTTTCCAGTGGGCATTTCTTGGTTCATATAAACCACCGCTCCTTTGCCTTCTTGCGCTAATTTGGCTAATGCTTTTCCTAGTTGATGACTGGTATCGCCCGTTAATACCTCAAAAATATCGTTGGCCACCGAGTTGGAATGCATACGCACTAAAACAGGCTCATCTTTAGTCCAGGTACCCATGCTTAAGGCAAGATGAACTTGGTCGTTGGTAGTTTGTCTAAAAGCCCGTAAGAGGAAATTCCCGTACTCTGTTGCTAGTTCAAATTCTTCTTCTTTAACGACCAAAGACTCGGCCTCCATGCGGTAGGCCACCAAGTCTTCAATGCTAATTACTTTTAAATCGAATTTAGCGGCAATTTCTTTTAATTGGGGAAGTCGAGCCATGGTACCATCCTCGTTCATAATTTCCACAATAACACCCGCAGGGGAGAGGCCCGCTAAGCGCGCTAAATCGATGGCGGCTTCGGTATGACCAGTGCGACGTAAAACGCCACCAGGTTTGGCGATAAGGGGGAAGATATGACCCGGACGATTTAAATCGTTCGCCGTAGTTTTTGGATCTACTAAGGCTTTAATAGTTTTAGATCGATCTGCTGCCGAAATACCAGTAGTAACACCGTTTCCTCTTAAATCTATCGACACTGTAAACTGCGTCAACATTGGATCGGTATTGTCGTTCACCATGGGGTGAAGATTCAATTCCTTACAGCGCTCATCAATTAAAGGAGCGCAAATTAAGCCCCGTCCTTCTTTCGTCATGAAATTGATCATTTCGGGGCTTACCATTTCGGCGGCCGCCACAAAATCGCCTTCATTTTCGCGATCTTCATCGTCTACTACAATTACCACTTTACCGGCTTTAATGTCGGTAATGGCTTCTTCTATTGTGTTCAGTTTAGTGCTGATTTCTTGCTGTTGGCTCCCAAGCATTACTTTTAATTCCTTTGATGTATGTCATAAACCCTTCGAGTAGGGCTAAGTTCATGTAAATAAAATGACCGGGGTATTTTAGAAAGGCACCGCCTTTGCGCTGCGCGAATAAAATCCCAAATAATCCCAAGCCGATAAAAACCATATACAGTCCCGAAAAGATGGCGTAAAACCAATGGTACATAGTTAATTGGGTACTGCTAAATAATAATAAGATTAAGAAGAAAGGAGTGAACCACCGAAGAATTTTATGGGCAAAAAAGGCTAAACCTATCGGCCAAAACCTTTTTATTAAAAGTCCCTTAAAGCATTTCAAGTTTTGATAATTACCAATACCGATGCGTACTTTTCGTTTGTACTCTTCTTGCGGTGAAACACTAACATCTTCGTAAACCTTCGCCTTGGGCTCCCACAATACTTTTTGATCTTGCTCCATCAAGCGCAAGCTAACATAAAAGTCTTCCATAAAGAAGAGGGGCGGGATCTCAGGAAATTTGTTGGCTTTAATCAAATAAGCACCACCTTCCAATCCTAAGACGATGGACCAAAGTTTACTTTCTGCGGCCTTTAGTTTATTCTCCCAACTGAGGTAAAAGTTCTCCTGTATACTAATACCTTTTTGAGGAAGTGCCCCGTAGTGAATTACCGCTCCACAAGCAGCGGCTTCGTGGTCTGTTTGTAGGCGGTTCACCAATTTTTTTAAAAGGTCTTTATCAAATATAATATTAGCATCGGTAAGGAGCAGAAACTCAGCCTTAGTTTTTGCGGTAAGTTGATTAATGATGGCGGATTTACCTTGTCGTTTTTTAAATATCGTCACCTTTAGGCGCTCGTCTTTTGCTTGCCAAGCTTCTAAAATATTATTGGTGCCATCGCAGCTGTTATCACTACCAATACTTATGCTTAATTTGTCGCTTGGATAATCGCAGTCAAGAATTGAGCGAATTTTTTTATCAATAACGCTTTCTTCGTTATAAGCTGCAAAAACTACTTCTATACTGGGCCAATCTTCAATTAAGTTTGCCTTTTTTTCCTTTTTAAAAAGTGCAAAAAAGCGCACCATTAATGGATAAAGGAGGTAGCTACTGAGAATACTTCCCAGACTTAGCCAAAAAATGACTTGAAGGAATAAATTCATAGTAGGGTTTGATAAAACTTAAGCAATTTTTCGCCTAGTCCAGCATTGGCGTATTCTTCTTCAAACTTTTGGCGAGCGGCCTGCGACATATTTTCACGTTCGGTATCATTGTCTAGAAGCAAAATAATGGCTGCAGCAAATGCTTCTGCTTCTTGGGCTAAAAGTACTTCTTTATTCGCTTCCAAATTAATGCCTTCAGCACCAATTGGAGTGCTAACACAAGCTTGGCCCATGGCCATGTATTCTACCAATTTTATGCGCATACCGCTACCCGCCAATAAGGGGATAATGGCAATTTTAGCCGCTTTTATAAAACGTTGGGCATCATCAACTTCGGCAAATAACCAGAGATTGTCGTTCGCATAATTAAACAACTTCTTGGGCATGTGCCTCCCGCCAATGGCAATGCGACTTTGAGGGCGAGCTTCTAAAACTAAAGGCCAAACCTCTTCTAAAAACCACTCTAGGCCTTGTTGATTCGGTAACCAATCTAAACTAGCTAAATGGGCAATATCGTAGCGAAATTCTTCAGGAGCTTGAGTACTATAATCTTCCGGGTTTAGGCCGCAAGGAATAGAGGTGCTAATTTTCTTGCCCCCCCAGCTGCGATAAATATTTCGGTCGGCGTCGGTAATAAAAACTTGCGCATCCATTAAAGCCAGCTGCTCTAATTCAAATTTCTTAAGCCTAGCAGATTGAATTTCTAGGTATTTCTTTTTGAGAGTATTGGTTTCGTTTTCAGTATGCCTTTGCCAAATAAGGTGTTCAATATTGTGGGCTCGCATGCTAACAGAGGCCTTGGAGTACTTGCGAATTATAGGCAGATAAACCGCCATGCTCAAACCTTCTAACTGAATTATATCAAATTCCTTTTCCTGCAGTTTGGCTTTAAGCTCATTTTGCATATCCTTCTGCAGAAAGCGAGAAACATGATATGCTTTGCCGTTTAAAAGATTAAAAAACGCGGCTAGTGGTTTTATATCCGTATCAACGTCTATGGCCTTGAAATCTAGTCCTTCAGGAAGGTGCTTAGCAATTTCCTTGGGACTGCGATAGTGCTTTTTCGTATTAAGGCTCAGTAAACTAAGCGAAGCGCCATTAAGTAACAAGGCATCAACCATACTGCGAATAGCAATGCTGCTGCCGTCGTTTGCGGGAAAGGGAACTTTATTGCTTAGGAGCAGAATTTTCACGAGTTGCTTCTGTAGATTTTCGCTTGGCAAAGATGTTCGAAATTTTCTGAAAAGGCTTACTATAAACCTCAATATTGAAAATCACACTATCTGTAGCGGATTTATAGGTTAACCAAAGACCAATAGGAAGCAAAATAAAATTGGCAGTCCACATCGCTTGGAAGGGAGTCCAGTACATAAATCTCCCTAATTTCTCGAAGGAAAAACTGGTTACATGGTAAACAATAAATATAAATACGCTTACTACCACGGGCATTCCCATGCCTCCTTTGCGAATAATCGCGCCTAGGGGCGCTCCCACAAAAAAGAGGACAATGACAGCGAAAGAAACGGAAAATTTCTTTTGCCATTCTAAAACATGCCGTGTAATAATTAATTTTCGCCAATCGTATTGCGCCTTAGCATTGCTGTAATAAGCTTTATTACTGCGAGCAATGCGCATAGAGTTTTGCAAAATCCGAGAACGCATATCTCCTTCGAAGTTGTTTAAGACGGTATCGCTTAATTTGGCGATGACCTCCATTTCGTGCGTATCTACTGCAAGAATTCGCTCTGCTTCAGGAATATCCTTAAGATCATCATAGGCGTACTTACCGATCATTTGTTTTTCGAAATCGCCTTGCAATTCGCTCAATTGGTTGTTAAGGCTGTCTACCGACTCGTATAGTTGACGCACATTAAGCATATCGAATTCCTTTCGCCCAGACTTCCTTAAATCGCCTGCTTGAAAATCAACTAGGTTGAAGCGGATTAAGCTTTCTTGAAAATCAGATTTTACAAAGGGTTTGTTATCGCGATCTTTCGCTTTGCTAGGATTGTGATCTTCGTAAGAATGACCATCGTAAAGGAAAATCTCGAGAAATTGCTCATTTGAAGTCACTTGCATTTTTCCACTATCGGCTACAATTACTTTGGTATTGCCCCGTCTTTGCGTGTGATCGTAAATAATTACATCGCTAAGTAAGTTCTGGTTTTCGCCGTATTTCTCTCCTACTTTTATGGAAAAACCTTCGATGCCCTTATAAAACACCCCTGGTCTAATACTAAGGGCAGGCTTTTGATTGGCAATATTTCTCCGCAGAGTTTCACTGCGCAAATTGGCGATGGGAATAATATAGTTGGCGAATAAAAAGGCGCCTACGCTTAGGCATATCATAAAAACAAAAAGCGGGCGCATTACTCGATACAGGCCAAGGCCCGACGATTTCATGGCGGCCAACTCATTGTTTTCCCCTAAGGTTCCTAAAACCATGATAGAGGAGAGGAGGACCGCCAAAGGCAGCGCCATGGGAACCAAAGTGGCAGAGGTATAAAACAAAAGTTCGGCGATATAATACCATTCTACGCCGCGACCTACTAAATCGTCAATGTACTTCCATACGAATTGCATCAATAAAAAAAGAATCATCACGAAAAAGGTGATGATAAAGGGTCTAAAGAAGCTCTTCAGTACAAAGCGATCTATTATTTTCATTATTCGCTAATGTAGTAATCTTGGTAATCGGAGCGATTAAAGGAAAAGTAACCTGCGGCTAATTTAGGATTGGCCTTGAAGCTTTTAACTTTTAAAAGGGTGACTGTGCCATTGCTGACCCATTGCTGAAGGCTATAAACATGCTTGGTTGATTTTTCGATGCCAATCATAATCTTGTCAACGGTTAGGGTGTTAACTGGTTTCAGGATTATATATTGGATGGTTTTGCCATCAATTTTTTCTGTGCCGCCCAATTTATAGCTATACCCTTTGGAGAAGGAGCTTAATATTTTACTCGGACTAATGCCCTCATCTTCTTCCTCGTTATCGTAGCTGCTGATTTGTACTTCTTCATCTTCATTAAGAATGTTGTACAACTTATTGCCAGCTCTAATCTGCTCGATGCTTTCTAACTTTAAATGATAGTCTTCTCCCCTGAGGGCAATAGTACCCGATTGACTTTGAACAACGGGCGGTTCAACTTTACGATTCTCAAAAGTATAAGTGAATTCTAAAGAAATGCTTGGGTAGGATTTCATTTTGGCAGAAGACTCTTCTAAAAGTGCTTTGGCTTTGGCGTTACTAGCTTGAGAAAATAGATTGAAGCTGAGTAAAATGGCTCCACTGATACTAAAAAACTTATACATAAATGTTTATTCAGATTTGTTCTGGTGATTCAACAACTGTTCCAAAGCATGCTCGTCTGGGATTAATACTTCACGTGCTTTCGAACCTTCAAATTGACCAATAATTCCGGCTGACTCTAATTGATCCACAATTCGGCCTGCGCGGTTATAACCTAGCTTTAATTTACGCTGTAGCATAGAAGCCGAACCTTGCTGACTGATTACCACTAAACGCGCAGCATCATTGAAGAGGGTGTCGCGTTCAGAAGGATCGAGAATGTCAACACCCACGTTACCATCTTCGTCTGCTCCTTTGTATTCGGGTAATTGATAGGCTTCAGGATAAGCTTGCTGATTGCCAATAAAGTCAGTAATTTCTTCTACTTCGGGCGTATCAACGAAAGCACATTGCAAACGAATTAAGTCCGATCCCTGGCTGAGGAGCATATCCCCTTTACCAATCAATTGCTCGGCACCGCCCGCATCGAGGATGGTGCGCGAATCTATTTTCGAGGTCACTCTAAAAGCCACACGCGCCGGGAAGTTGGCTTTGATAATGCCGGTAATTACGTTTACCGACGGTCTTTGCGTGGCCACAATAAGGTGAATACCAATGGCACGTGCCAACTGCGCTAAACGGGCAATAGGAGTTTCCACTTCTTTGCCAGCTGTCATAATAAGATCGGCAAACTCATCAATAACTAAAACGATATAAGGCAGATACCTATGGCCTTGTTCGGGGTTTAGGCGTCTTTGAATAAACTTGGCATTGTACTCCTTAATGTTTCGCACCATTGCATCTTTTAGTAAATCGTAACGCTGGTCCATCTCAATACAGAGACTATTAAGCGTGTGAATTACTTTGGTGGTATCGGTAATAATAGCATCTTCGGTATCAGGCAGTTTAGCCAAATAGTGACGCTCAATTTTATTGAAAAGGGTGAGTTCTACCTTTTTCGGATCTACTAAAACAAACTTTACTTGCGAAGGATGTTTCTTGTATAGCAAGGAAGTAAGGATAACGTTCAATCCCACCGATTTACCTTGTCCGGTTGCACCCGCCATCAAAAGGTGAGGCATTTTGGCTAAATCGGCAACAAAGGTTTCATTACTAATGGTCTTACCAAAAGCAATCGGTAATTCCATATCGTTTTTCTGGAACTTCTCACTGGCAATTAAATTACGCATGGGGACCACTTGGGGATTGGTGCTGGGTACTTCTATACCAATGGTTCCTTTGCCAGGAATGGGAGCGATAATACGAATTCCTAAAGCCGCCAAAGAAAGGGCAATATCGTCTTCTAGGTTTTTAATTTTACTGATACGCACCCCAGGGGCAGGTACAATTTCGTAAAGGGTAACCGTGGGCCCAATGGTGGCTTTAATTTTAGAAATCTCAATTTTATAATTATTGAGGGTTTCAACAATCTTGTTTTTATTTTCGGCTAATTCCTGATCATTGCGAATAATATTGGTGCTGCCAAAATCCTTTAAAAGTTCTAGGGGTGGCGATTTAAAGCGCGATAATTCTAAGGTGGGGTCGTATTCACCAAACTCCTTCAGTTTGCGTTTCACCTCTCGCGCAGAAAGCTCTTCCTCGGTTTCAGTATTGGTTATCTCAAAATCCTCATCCTCTTGTACTTCTTCTGTTTTCTCAGTTTCCTTAGATGGGGTCTCTTCGGGGCTCACCACTTCGATATCAAGTTCGATATCACTGCTCGCTTCTTCGGTGGGCTTTTCTTCAATTTCAAGATCTATCTCCAAGTCAATTTCGGAGCTAGGAGGAACAGCCGTTTCTTGCGGAGTCTCGTCTTCTTGCGCATCTCCCGTGGAGCGAAATTTATCGACAACCGCCGAACTTTCAGTATTGCTTAGCTCTGGTGTAGCATTTGCCAATGGCGATGCTACTGCCGAAGTTTCCAAACTGGAATCGGCTTCCTTATTTAAGGTCTGTGGCTTAAACTTGCGAAAGAAGCCTAAGACGGTTTCTCCCGTCCATTTATTACTAATGCTTAAAAAGAGCAACAAGCTGATAATTAAGATGATAATGGTACCAATTGGTCCCGTTAGTGAACTCAACCAAGCTTCTAACCAATAGCCTGTTGCACCGGCTAACTGACCTTGACTGGGCAGAAAAAAGGCCAGGGTACTGGGAATCCAAATTAGAAAGAAAAGCATGGCTGCACTGGCTTGGCGCAACGAGTTTAACTTTAATTTGAAGGAGAAGCGTAAACCGATTAGGGTTAAATACCAGCAAAATAGAAAAGCTGCTAAGCCAAACCACTCGAAAATAAATTGATGAGCCAAGGCCGCGCCAAATTTGCCAAAAAGGTTTTGCGCTTGTATTTGGGGATCGCTTAGCGCGGACCAAAAGCTAAAACGTACTAAGCTTTGATCGGCAGTCCAATTGTAGAGGTAGCTTATAAAAGCACCCATCAGGAAGAGGGCAAAAGCCATTAAACTTAAGCCTAACACAAAATGATTGCTGCGATTGCTAAAAGCATTTTGCAGTTTTGTGAGGTCAAGTTTCTTTTCCGACTTAGGGGTAACTTTCTTTTTCGCCATTGTTTTATTTGGAACAGCAAAAATAAGACAATATTGTAGCCTAAGCAGGCTAATGATTTCTATTTACTCACAAGCTGTTTTTACTCCCGTTCTGCGGCCAATTGCTAAAATCGCACTAAACTGCTATCGCTACTTTGTCCAGCAATAATGCCATAGCCACCGCTAACATTAGAGAAAATTTGCACGGGTTCACTAAAAGGGTTTTCATTAAAATCACCTGCGGCTTGCGTAAGGCGGAAACGATAATAGGATTCGCTAATGCTGCGTAAGTAAACATAAAAGCCATCTTTATCTCCAAAGCTTTCCAGTCGAATGTTTATGTCTCGCCTCTGCCCATTAAATTGGCTGTCATCTAAAAAGGCCTCACTACCATAAGTGCGACTTTCGCCTTCGCCAAAAGGATCCTGACCAAAGTTGAAAAAGTCTAAACTTGGGTCGGCAGTACTCATATATAGACTATTGAAGTAAGTGCTATTACGCATCTCCACTATATAATAGTTAGTAGCAGCTCCATCATCCAAAAAGTTAAAACGCAAGTCGCGTGTTGCGGTGTCAAAACGTATATTTTCGATGGCTGGTGCTAGAGGCACTCCAGTTTGTGCACTTGCAGGATCTAAATTAGGAGCGCTTACTTCCAAGCGGTAGTTCTTTCCAGCTTCAATAATGTTGCTAGTCGTGTAATAATATACACTATCAAAAGTATTACGAGTATCTAGCAGCGCTTCTAATTCAAAGGGACTATTGGGGTCATCAGTAAAGAGTTTCGCACTATATATATTACTAGTTCTTGGACGCCGACCGAGCATCGAATAAACAGAGGTACTAATGTAAATCTTAGGGCTTAGTCCATTTTGAAGACGGCCAGAAACTACGATTTTATCGCCAGGATTGGGAATTTCATAATCTATTTCCTTTTCACAGGATGAAAGTACTAGGCTTAAAGCAAAAAGGGCAATTAACTTTTTCATCACTTAAAATTTAAACTGGTACGAAATAGAAGGAATAATGGGGAAGAGGCTAACTTGGTTTACTCTCCCATTCCCAGCATTGTCGGTGCTTATATACAGGAAGAAGGGATTTTGCCGATTATAGGCATTGTACAGTGATACATTCCAGCTTGCTTCCCCCCATTTGGTTGCATAGTGCCAATTAAAACCAAGATCTAAGCGGTGATAGGCTGGCATTTTAAGTGAGTTTCTATCACTATATCTATCATAAATTGTATTTGAGTAGCCAAATTGATTTGATCCCATTCCTGGTAATATAATTTGGGCTACTGGAGCGGTAAAACTATTACCTGTGCCGAAAATCCAAGTAAGACCAATGTCAAATCGCTTACTAAATTGATGATTCATTACCACGCTGATATCGTGGCGACGATCGTAACGATAGGGGTATTGCGCACCATTATTCAAATTTTCAAATTGACGATTACTCCAAGCTAAAGTGTAACCAATCCAGCCCGTGGTTTTACCTCTTTTTTTACGCACTAAAAGTTCTAGTCCATACGCTTCACCATGGCCGTCGGTCTCTACCGTATTTTGCCAATCGGTGGAACCAATAAAACTAGCCCCTTCTTTATACTCGATCAGATTATCCATTATTTTATAATAGGCTTCGGCGCTGAATTCATATTTACCGTCTCCTAAATTATGGCTGCTACCCAGGGCGACCTGCTGTGAAATTTGCGGTTTTACTTTGGCAGTAGAGCTTACCCAAAGATCCGTCGGCAAGCCAATACCACTATTAGATAAAAGATGAATGTATTGATTCATTAAGGCATATGAACCTTTTAAAGACCAATCATCATTAACCAAATAGCGCGCGGCTACCCTGGGTTGAAGAGAGTGATAAAAAGCATCATCGTCGGTGAAATACATGGAATAATGTAGACCGTAATTTAGGCGCCACCTTTCGTTCATTTTATAATCATCTTCGATGTAAGCAAATAAATCGTTGGCTTGAATAATCTTAGAGAGGTTAAGGATAGAATCAATTTTAACGCCAGCGTACTCTTCTGCAATTTGGGCTACACCAGGTTTAAAAGTGTGGAAGGTATAACTGGCGCCATATCTTAGACTGTGTTTATTATTTAAACTGTATTCTAAATCGTAACGTAAGCCATAATCTCTAATAAGGGAGAAGTACTCGAAGCCAGAACTATTTTCGTCATTTCCACTTTTATAATAATTTTCGAAACCAATGCCGAAGCGATATTGCGAAAAAGTAGCGGTTAAATTGCTGAAAAGTTTGTCGTTAAAAAGGTGATTCCAGCGCAAGGCAGCGGTGTGGTTTCCCCAGCGAAGGCTGGATTCATCGTAACCTTCTTCATTGCTGAAAAATCCATTGGAATTGTATTCTTGCCTTACTCCAAAATCATCAATTCCAGTATAATAACTTAAGTAAAGTCGGTCTTTGCGCGAAAAGATATGGTTAACCTTGGCGTTTAAATCGGCGAAATAATAGCCAAACTCTGTACCATCGGGAATAAAAGGTCGAGCCAAGATGTCATAATAAGTGCGTCTGCCCGAAAGGATAAATGATGTTTTCTCCTTCCAAATTGGTCCTTCAATAGTTAGCTTACTTGAGATAAGTCCTAAAGATCCTTCGCCCTTAAATTCTTTAAGGTTTCCCTCTTTCATGTCAATTTCTAATACGGAACTCAATCTGCCGCCAAAGCGAGCGGGAAAGCCACCTTTGGTAAGGTTTACGTTTTTAATTGCATCAGCATTAAAAACTGAGAAGAAACCAAAAAGATGAGAGGCATTATAAACTGGCACACCATCCAATAATATCAGGTTTTGATCAGGGCTGCCACCCCGTACGTAAAAACCCGTGGTGCCCTCATTACCCGATTGAACCCCGGGTAATAATTGAATAGCACGGATGATATCAACTTCGCCTAAAAAGGCGGGAATTTTTTTAATCTCCGCAACCGACAATTGAATTTCACTCATCTGAACGCGGCTAACCTCCGCTTCCTTAGCGGTCACTACAACCTCTGATAATTGAGTATTGCTTTCTACTAGATCAATATCCAGCTTAATATTGTCCTTCGATATGTTAATGGGAAATTCTTGGTTATGATAGCCAATAAAGGAGACGATTAATTTGTAATCCCCAGGAGGGAGACTTAAGGAGTAATAACCAAAGGTATTGGTACTCGTTCCAATCGATTTTCCTTCTATATAAAGGTTGACGCCAATGAGGCGCTCTTGCGATTTACTGTCTTGCACATAACCACTAATGCTGAGGTTTTGTGCATTAAGAGAAATACATAGGAAAGTTAGTAAGCTTGTTACTAGAAACTTATACATGGGCTAGGTGGTCTTGTTGCAATCCTATACGAAGGAATTTTAATTTTGGTTGGTCCTAAATACTCCTGTCAGTATTATCTGACGGAGAGTCTTTTTAGGCCTCGTAAATTACCTATTTTTGCAGCCTCAATTACACAAAATGGCTAAAGAATTAGAAATCATCGGCGTAATGTCGGAACTCGGAGCGGGAACGCGCGGATCTTCCTTAGGATTAGACGCCTTACAGATTGCGAGTTTAAAATATGACCGCAGTTTTTTCCATAGGCATCCCGAAAAGAAGGTGGCTACTTTAAACCATCGCCTTTACAGGGAAGTACAAGAACCTTATGCAAAACGTCTCGATGCAATTGCCGAGATGTATCGACGCATAGAAACTACGGTTAGTAGCACCATTAAAAAAGGGAAGTTTCCAGTGGTTATTTCAGGCGATCACAGCAGTGCTGGCGGTACAATTGCGGGTATTAAAAGAGCTTATCCCAACAAGAGGTTAGGCGTTATTTGGGTAGATGCCCATGCGGATTTACACTCGCCTTATACAAGCCCCAGTGGCAATGTTCACGGTATGCCTTTAGCTACCGCTTTGCATGAAGATAATATTGTTTGTCAGAATAATCAGCCGGAACAAGAAACGATTTGGCACTGGAATGAAATGAAGGGTTCCAATAAGAGAGTCTTACCGAAAGACCTTGTTTTTATTGGTGTTCGCAGTACTGAAGTACCCGAACAAGAAATAATGAAGCGCTATAATATCCCCAATATCACCGTAGAAGAAAGCAAAAAACTTGGCGCTGATAAAACCGTGGAAAAGGCTTATTCTCACCTTAAAGATTGCGAAATCATTTACGTATCCTTTGATGTGGATAGCATGGATCCATCGGTAAGCGAAGGAACGGGTACGCCTGTGCCCGGTGGCTTTTCGGAAATGGAAGTGCGTAATATTTTACTGGGACTTTTACGCGATGAACGCCTTTGCTGTTTCGAAATGGTTGAAATTAACCCCTTACTCGATTTAAAAGGAAATAGCATGGCTGAGGCGGCCTTCCGCATCTTTAAACCACTATTCGAATCTTTAGAAAACCAATAAAAAGGAATGCAGCATACTATTAGTAAAACCTTATCAGAAACCTGTGCAGGAATTTTAAAAGACCTTTATAATCTTGAAGTTGAAAACATTGAATGGCAAGCGACGCGCAAAGAATTTGCCGGTGACTTAACCTTGGTGGTTTTTCCCTATCTTAAAGCCAGTCGCAAGAAGCCGGAGGATACCGCCCAAGAAATTGGCACCCTTTTACAAGAGCGTCATGCTGAAGTGAAAGCATTTAATGTGGTAAAGGGCTTTTTAAATATTTCCATCAGCGACAGTTACTGGCAGGCGGTTTTACATGGTATTCAAGATTTAGAAAATTACGGTAGAGGAGAGTCATTAGGGCGCACAACCTTGGTGGAATACAGCTCACCGAACACCAATAAGCCTTTGCATTTAGGGCATATTCGCAATAACCTTTTAGGCTATTCAGTAGCCGAAATTTTAAGCGCAGCCGGACATACTGTTAAAAAGGTGCAGATCATTAATGATCGTGGCATTCATATTTGTAAAAGTATGGTGGCATGGCAGCGTTTTGCGGAGGGAGAAACGCCTGAAAGTAGCGGACTCAAAGGCGATCACTTGGTGGGTAAATATTATGTTGCCTTCGATAAGGCCTACAAGGAGCAAATGGCTCAATTAATGGCCGAAGGTATAACGGAAGATGAGGCAAAAGAACAAGCTCCAATTTTGCAAGAAGCCCGCGAAATGCTATTGAAATGGGAGCAAGGCGATAGCGCCGTTGTTGCTCTTTGGCAGAAGATGAACTCTTGGGTTTATGCCGGCTTCGATGCAAGTTACCGCAGACTAGGCGTTAACTTCGATAAGAACTACTACGAATCTGAAACCTACCTTCTCGGAAAGAAAATAGTAGAAGAGGGAGTGGCCAAAGGGGTATTCTTTAAAAAAGAAGATGGTTCCGTTTGGTGTGATTTAGAGGAGGAGAAGCTGGGCGAAAAATTATTGTTAAGACGCGACGGCACTTCGGTTTATATGACGCAAGATATCGGTACCGCTATTCAACGTTATAAGGATTTCGGTATCGATGGGATGATTTATACCGTGGGTAACGAGCAAGATTATCACTTTCAGGTGCTTTTTGCCATTCTTAAAAAATTGGGCTACGCTTGGGCCGAAAACTTGTATCACCTCAGCTATGGCATGGTAGATCTCCCTTCCGGGAAGATGAAATCGCGCGAAGGAACGGTGGTAGACGCCGATGATTTAATGGAGCAAATGATTTCTACCGCGCAAAAAATTTCAGAAGATCTAGGTAAAACCGATGGCTTGAGTGAAGCAGAAAAAAAGGCGACCAACGAAATGATTGGTTTAGGGGCCTTAAAGTACTTCATACTCAAGGTTGATCCACGCAAGCGCATGTTATTTAACCCTGAAGAGTCCATTGATTTTCAGGGGAATACTGGTCCTTTTATTCAATACACCCATGCTCGCATAAAATCGCTTCTGCGTAAAGCGAGCCAAATGAGTATACCGAATACAGGCGTTTACCAAAATTTGGAAGGGATAGAAAGAGAGTTGATTAAACAGATTTTAAACTTTCCCTCTATTATCCAACAAGCGGCGGCCGATCATGCGCCTTCATTAATAGCTAATTACGTGTACGATTTGGTGAAAACCTACAATGGTTTCTACCAGCAATTGGCCATTTTAAACGATGAAAATCCGGCCGCAGTGCACTTCCGCATAGATTTGTCGCGTAAAACCGCTGCGGTAGTATCTAATGGTATGCGTTTACTGGGTATTACCGTGCCCGAACAGATGTAGCCCATATTAGCTAAAAGACCTTTTGCTTTTTATAAATTTGCGGGCCTCAGCCCAGATCTAAAATTTTAAGATAGATGTTTGATAATTTACAAGATAAACTCGAAAAAGCCTTTCATGTATTAAAAGGCCATGGTCAAATTTCGGAAGTTAACGTTGCCGAAACCCTAAAGGAGATTCGTCGGGCTCTAGTAGATGCGGATGTTAGTTTTAAAATTGCCAAAGATTTTACCAATAAGGTAAAGGAAGAGGTTTTAGGTCAGCAAGTACTTACTAGTCTTAAACCCGGCCAGGTTTTAACCAAAGTGGTACGCGATGAAATGGCGCGCCTTATGGGCGGTGAAGCGGCCGAGTTGAACCTCAGTGAAAAGCCTACCATTATATTAATGGCAGGTTTACAGGGTTCGGGTAAAACCACCCACAGTGGTAAACTGGCCAATTTTCTAACGCGTAAAAAAGGTCGTAAAGTGCTTTTAGTGGCGGGCGACGTTTACCGTCCCGCGGCTATTAACCAGCTGCACGTGGTTGGTGAGCAAATTGGTGTTGAGGTGTACAGCGAAGAAGGTAATAAAAATCCGGTTGAAATTGCCTTAAATGCCGTGGCTTACGCCAAGAAAAACGGACATAATACTATAATCGTCGATACCGCTGGTCGTTTGGCCATTGATGCGGAAATGATGAGCGAAATTCGCAATGTTCATGCAGCGATTAAACCCCAAGAAACTCTTTTTGTAGCAGACGCCATGACGGGTCAGGATGCAGTGAATACGGCCAAGGCCTTTAACGATGTGCTTAATTACGAAGGGGTTATCTTAACCAAATTAGACGGTGATACCCGCGGTGGTGCGGCTTTAACCATTCGCACTGTGGTTAATAAGCCGATTAAGTTTATTGGTACGGGCGAGAAAATGGAGGCTTTGGATATTTTCTATCCCGAGCGTATGGCCGATCGGATTTTAGGCATGGGTGATGTTGTTTCTTTGGTAGAACGTGCCCAGGAGCAGTTCGATGAAGAGGAAGCGCGTCGCGTACAAAAGAAGATTGCCAAGAATCAATTTGACTTTGATGATTTCTTAGGACAGATTAAGCAAATCAAGAAAATGGGGAATATGAAAGACCTCATGGGAATGATTCCGGGAATGGGTAAAATGATGAAGGATGTAGATATTGACGACGATGCCTTTAAAGGAGTAGAAGCGATTATTCAATCGATGACCAAGGAAGAACGAGCCAATCCGAAATTAATAAATGGCAGTCGCCGCAAGCGCATTGCCGATGGATCGGGAAAAAATATTCAGGAAGTAAACCAATTGTTAAAACAGTTTGGCGAAATGAGTAAAATGATGCGCATGATGCAGGGTGGCGGCGCGAAACGGATGGCCGGCATGATGAAGGGAATGCGTTAACAGTAATAAGAGAATAACCAAGTAATGATTTTAATAGACGGGAAAAAGACATCACAGGATATTCGTAATGAAATTGCGGAAGAAGTTAAGTCCATCATCGCAAAAGGCGGCAAACAGCCTCACCTAGCCGCCGTTTTGGTGGGCAATAATGGCGCGAGTGTTACTTATGTAAATGCGAAAGTAAAGGACTGTGAAGAGGTAGGCTATAAATCGAGTTTGGTAAAACTTTCGGAGACTATTACCGAAAAGGAATTATTAGCGGTGGTGGATGAGCTTAACGCCAATGATGATGTGGATGGCTTTATCGTACAACTACCTTTACCTAAGCATATCAACGAGCAAAAGGTAATAATGGCTATCGATCCCGAAAAGGATGTGGATGGTTTTCACCCAACCAATTTGGGTAAAATGGCTCTAAACCTACCCAGCTATGTTCCCGCTACCCCCATGGGGATTATGGATTTATTGGATCGTTACAATATTGAAACGGGCGGTAAGCACTGTGTAGTGGTAGGCCGTTCGCATATAGTAGGGATGCCTGCCAGCATTTTAATGGCGCGTAATCATTACCCCGGCAATGCAACGGTTACTTTAACGCATAGCCGAACCACCAATTTGAAAGAGATTTTAAAGACCGCCGATATTATTATTGCGGCATTAGGAAAACCCAATTTTATTACCGCCGATATGGTTAAAGAAGGGGTAGTAATTTTAGATGTGGGGACGACGCGAGTAGTGGATAAAACTAAAAAATCGGGTCACCGCTTAGTTGGGGACGTAGAATTTGAGACGGTTTCTAAAAAGGCAAGTTATATCACACCAGTACCAGGTGGAGTAGGACCCATGACAAGAGTTAGTTTGTTGAAAAACACCTTGCTAGCGGTTCGTCACAAACTGTAATCGGAATTAATAACTAACGTTTCAAGGCGCGATCTACTTCGCGCTTTTGGTCTTTCTCTTTTAAGCTTTCCCGCTTATCGTAAGTTTTCTTACCCTGAGCCAAGGCTATGCGCATCTTGGCTAGACCGCGATCGTTAATATAGAGGTTAAGGGGAACGATGGTACGGGTGCCTTTTTCCACATCGCCCATTAGGCTGCGGATTTCACGCTTGTGTAAAAGCAAAAGTCTCTCGCGTAAAGGTGCGTGGTTATTAATGTTACCATGCGACCATTCGGCAATATGCATGTTTTTCACCATCAGTTTTTCACCATCAAAATAGCAATAAGCCTCTTGTAAACTGGCTTTGCCTTTACGAATAGATTTAATTTCCGTGCCTAAGAGTTTAATCCCAGCTTCGTAGATATCTAAAAGTTCGTAATTGAATTTCGCCTTGCGATTTTTAATGTTAATTTTTTCCTGTGCCATAGCGGGCGCAAGATAAGCATAGATAATGAGCAGCACCAAAGGCTAACACTATTTGCAGATGGAAATAATCTACATTTCTGCAATTCGTATAATTTTCAGTGGATTATATTCCGCTTCTTTGCTATTCTAATTTTATTAAAAGTGAAATTCAAAGTGATACTTAAAATCATCCTCAGCTTAATCGTTTTGGCTTTAGCTTATGGCCTCGGTTATTTATATTTAAACCCGCAGTTTGGTGGCCGCCTCAGCCATGAAGAAAAATCGCGTTTCTCAGAATCGCCCCAATGGAACGGAAAAGTTTTTGAAAATGCGACCGAAACGGTGATGGATATTAATCTCAGCACCATGCCAGGTCTGCTTAAAGAGCAGTTTAGTGACCGCGCTGCAAGGGCTCCAAAAGAGAAATTACCCATTGCTCAATTCGATGGTAAAGTGTGGCAAGCCGATACCAATCCCTTTAGTTTTATTTGGTTTGGACATTCCGTTGGCCTTATGAAAATGGCGGGCTTAAATCTCTTAATCGACCCTATGTTCGGGCCAGATGCCTCACCCATTGGACCTTTTCGCACTAAACGTTATAGCGATAGTACTTTAAGAATTATCAATGAATTGCCCGAATTAGACGCGGTTTTAATTACCCACGATCATTATGACCATTTGGATTACGATAGCTTCCAATTGCTAAAAGGCAAAGTGAAACACTATTATGTGCCACTGGGGGTGAAGCGTCATTTACTGCGTTGGGATATTCCCAGTGAGATGATTACGGAGTTCGATTGGTGGGATAATGCCAAGCTAGGCGATATTGAAATGACCTTTGTTCCCGCCCGTCACTTTTCGGGCCGTGGACCCTTTGATAGAGCAGAAAGCCTTTGGGGTGGATGGACTTTTGTGAGCAATACACACCGTGTTTATTGGACTGGTGATGGCGGTTATGGTGAACACTTTAAGGAGATTGGCGAGAAACTCGGACCCTTCGATTGGGCCTTTGTAGAATGCGGACAATACAATAAACTCTGGCATGCCATTCATATGTATCCCGAAGAATCGGTGCAAGCGGCAATAGATATGAAGGCTAAAACTGCCATTCCTATTCACTGGGGCGCTTTCACACTAGCCTTACACGATTGGAAAAACCCGGTAGAGCGCTTTAAAGAAGAGGCACTAGCTAAAAATCAAAATATTTATATGCCCGAAATGGGCGTTCCTATCGCTTTCGCAGATGAGCAGGGACGTGAGTATTGGTGGGAAAAATATGAATAAGATCAAATCAAAAATTGACCTTATCCATATATTTTATTAAACGCGTTTAAGACTATAAATGTCATTACGACGATCCTTTAGGTTTCGTACCGCGCCAAATTCATTCAATTCACGTAAAAGATCGATGTCCACATCTACCACCAAAATCATTTCGGTGTTGGGTGTGGCTTCTGCTTTTATCCCATTACTGGGAAAAGCAAAATCACAGGGTGTGAAAACCATAGATTGAGCATACTGAATATCCATATTGCTAACCTTCGGTAAATTACCTACACTACCCGCAATAACCACATAGCATTCGTTTTCAATGGCTCTAGCTTGAGCGGTGTTACGAACGCGTGAATAGCCATTTTGAGTGTCGGTTAAGAAAGGCACAAAGAGGATATCCATGCCATCATCCGCCAATAAGCGCGATAATTCGGGGAACTCTACATCGTAGCAAATCAAAACGCCAATGCGTCCGCAGTCGGTATCGTAAGTCTGTAATTTGGAACCACCTTCCATACCCCAAACGCGGGCTTCATCGGGCGTTACATGTATTTTCTCGAAATAGTCGCGGCTACCATCTCTCCGGCAGAGATAGCCGACATTGCGCAGCTTACCATCTATAAACTGTGGCATACTACCGGTGATGATATTGATATTATAGCTTACCGCTAATTGACTAAAGCGATCAACGATATCGTTGGTATATTCTGCTAGTTTTCGAATTGCTTCCGCTTCACTGAGAGCATTGTGTTGCGCCATAAGAGGAGCATTGAAAAACTCTGGGAATAAGGCGAAATCGGAACGATAGCCTGAAATGGAATCAAGAAAGTATTCCGCTTGATCCATCAATTCACTCAAATCTTTATAGCCACGCATTTGCCACTGAACTATGCCAATGCGAATCACTCTTTTACGGTTACCGGGGCTGTCGCTAGGCTTTTCGTAATATACATTATTCCACTCCATTAAAACGGCATGGTCCTGCGATTCTTTATCGCCCACCAAGTAGTTTTTTAGGATTTTCTTTACGTGGAAATCGTTGCTAAACTGAAAGTTAATTACCGGATCGTGAATCTCTTTTTGCCTTACCTTTTCGAGGTACTGCAAAGGACTCAATTTAGCGGCATGTTGATGATAAAGAGGCATCCTTGCCCCAAAGGCAATACCGCGTAAATTTAACTCTTCACAAAGCTCCTTACGGAAATCGTAGAGGCGACGGCCTAAGCGTAAGCCACGGTATTTAGGACTAATGAAAATATCAATACCATAAAGCAGTTCTCCATCTTTTTTATGGGTCTTAAAGCTATCGTTTCCGGTAATGTCATTATAAGTATGACGCTTATCAGTAATGCTGTAATCCTGCAATACGGAAAGTGCACATCCCGCAATTTCATTATTTACTTTAAGAACAACCTGGCCTTCGGGAAACATCCCAATGAGGGTTTCAATTTCCTCCTTTTTCCAATGTAGGCTTTGCATACCAGGGTAGGCCTGGTTCATTAAAGTTTTTAAAGCTTGATAGTCATCCCCGCTTAGGTAGGCGAGCTCTACATTGTCAATAGTTTCCATATAAATTACCAGTCGAGTAGGTAAGCAAAAATTAAGGGCGCTACTATGGTAGCATCCGATTCAACAATAAATTTTGGTGTAGTAATATCGAGTTTTCCCCAGGTGATTTTCTCATTGGGAACAGCGCCAGAATAGGAACCATAACTAGTGGTGCTGTCGCTAATTTGACAGAAGTAAGACCAGAAAGGGGTATCCGTTCTTTCCATATCTTGGTAAAGCATAGGCACAACGCATATTGGAAAATCGCCTGCAATTCCACCGCCAATTTGGAAAAAGCCAATGCCCTCGGTGCCAGCATTCTCAGTATACCAATCCGCTAAAAAAGTCATGTATTCGATACCCGACTTTACGGTGCTGGGCTGTAATTCTTTTTTCAAGCAGTAGGACGCGAAAATATTACCCAAGGTGGAGTCTTCCCAACCGGGAACTACAATAGGAATGTTCTTCTCGGCGGCAGCCAACATCCACGAATTTTTAGGATCAATTTGGTAGTATTGTTCTAATATCCCAGAATTGAGTAATTGGTACATATATTCATGTGGGAAGTAGCGCT
The DNA here is from genome assembly GCA_963974215.1 of uncultured Schleiferiaceae bacterium. GTDB lineage: Bacteria > Bacteroidota > Bacteroidia > Flavobacteriales > Schleiferiaceae > Croceimicrobium. The sequence goes on from CAXBBL010000005.1 coordinate 255,421, forward strand.
CTCCTTTTGCTTCGGCGCCAGACCATAGGTCTACAATATGCTTTTGTAAACGACGAAAAGCTTCCTCTTCTGGGATGCAAGTATCGGTTACACGGTTTAAGCCGCGTTCTAGTAAATCCCATTCTTCTTTGGGGCTAAGGTCGCGGTAATGCGGCACACGTTCGTAGTGATTATGCGCAACAAGGTTCATTAAATCTTCCTCTAGGTTAGCGCCGGTGCAGGAAATAATTTGCACTTTATCCTGACGAATCATTTCAGCAAAACTCTTACCTAATTCAGCGGTACTCATGGCTCCCGCGAGGGTAACCATCATTTTTTTTCCTTCCGCAAGATGCTTTTCATAACCTTGCGCAGCATCTACCAAAGCGGCAGAATTAAAATGCTTATAATGCTCCAGCATAAACTGGCTGATGGGTCCTTTATTGGCCATGGTCTTCGAATTTATAGCTTAGTAGTTTATAGTAAAGTTTGGCCGCTAAAAAGTTAGAAGCCTTGTGGGCAGAGTGGGGGGCAAGCTCAACAATGTCGAAGCCAACCACGTCCTTCTCTTTAAAAACGCGACGTAAATATTTTAAGGTTTCATACCATCCCATGCCACCTGGCTCGGGAGTTCCTGTAGCGGGCATTATAGAAGGATCAAAAGCATCGAGGTCGATGGTTAGATAAACCTTATCAGTAAGTCGGGCAATAGAGGCATCCATCCACTTTTCGTGTCCGTACATTTCATGCGCGAAAAAGCAATTCCCTGGCTGAATATACTGTCCTTCTTCAATGTCCATACTGCGTATTCCTACTTGTACCAAATTGGCGTTTTGACTGGCATCATAAACCGCACAAGCATGATTATAAGGACTGCCGTGGTATTCAGGTCTTAAGTCGGTATGCGCATCTAGCTGCAGCACAGAAAGGTTATCATACTTTTCGTAGAAGGCTTTAATTACGCCGATGGAGATACTATGCTCACCGCCGAAGAAGCTCAGATATTTCCCCGTTTCAAGTAGCTCTTGCGTTTTCTTATAAACCGCCGTAAAAACTGCTTCGGGACTGCTATCTTCTTTAATGGGATCGAGAATATTAATCCCTTGTTGGTACACTTCCGATTGCGTTTCGATATCGAAAAGCTCCATGTTTTCACTGGCCTCTAAAAAGGCTGCGAAGCCGGCATCGGCTCCCTTTCCCCAAGTGCTAGTGCCATCGTAGGGAATAGATTGTAAAAGGACTTTGGCTCTTTCGTAAGCGCCCCAATGTTCCTCTACACCTGCATAATTTCTCATTTGTATCCTAAAAGTTTAAACATTTCATCCGCCGATTGCTCGTTGCGGTAAACATAATCTACAATATTGCCTTTCTCGTCACGATCGATAATTACGTGTTTTGGGGAAGGAATTAAACAGTGCTTGATACCGCCATAGCCACTAATCGCATCCTGATAAGCGCCCGTATGGAAAAAGCCAACGTACAGAGGTTCTTCCTCTTGTGGGCCATATTGGGGCAACATAACCTCTTGGTTAAGGTCATCGGAATTGTAATAATCGGAATGATCGCAACTTATACCACCAATGTTTACACGCTTGTATTCGTGCTTCCATTTGTTGATGGGCAGAAGGATAAATTTCTCGTGAATACTCCAGGCATCGGGAATGGTGTTCATCAAACTGTTATTAATGATATACCAACTCTCGGTGTCGTTTTGTTGTTTTTGCTCTAGCACTTTAAAGATAATGGCACCCGCTTCACCCACGGTGTATTTACCAAATTCTGTAAAAATATCAGGGTGAGCTATGTCATCATTATCGCAAGCATCCCTCACATTTTCTACGATTTCTTTAATCATATACTCGTAATCGTACTCGAAGCCAAGGTTGTTGCGAATGGGGAATCCACCGCCAAGGTTAAACTGAGTAAGACTGTCTGATTGCTTTTTTAGTTCGATATAAAGTTTAAGGGCGCGTTTAAATTCACCCCAGTAGTATATGCTGTCTTTAATACCTGAATCTACAAAGAAGTGCAGCATTTTCAGCTCCACTTTGGGATTGTCTTTTATATTGGCTTCGAAAAACTCCTTCATTTCGTTGTGGCGTATGCCCAAACGAGAGGTATAGTAAGAAGACTGTGGCTCTTCGTTAATGGCCATTCTTAGGCCGATTTTAATCACTGTATCGCCAGCAAAGTGTAATAAGCGCTCGAGTTCGGTTTTACTATCTAGCACTACCACTACATTATCGAAGCCCATATCGATCAGCTTCACGATTTTTTCTAGGTAGTCGTCGGTTTTATAACCATTATTTACAATGTAGCGGTCCTTGGTAAATTTCCCTTCTCTGAAAAGGTTAAGAATAAGATCGATATCGAAAGAAGAGGAAGTTTCTAAGTTTACATTATGCTTCAACGCTTCACTAACCACATGGGAAAAGTGATTACACTTGGTACAGTAACAAAATTGATATTCTCCTTGGTAATTGAGGCGCTTAATGGCGCGATTGAAATGATTCCGCGCTTTTTTAATTTGATCGCCAATTTTGGGTAGATAAATAAAGCGAAAGGGAGTGCCGTATTTATCAATCAGATGCTTTAAAGAAATACCGTGGAAGGATAAATACTCATCGCGTAGGTCGAAGCCTTCTTGCGGAAAATAGTAACTCTGATCTACTAGATCGAAATAGGTGTTTTTCATTAATTGCCCGAGGGACGGTTTTTTCGGTAGTATACAATATTTGCCTCGTAAGGCCAAACAAAAGTAAATTTTATCGCGGTACAAGCTTGATAGAGTGGGGAGAAAATCGAATTTCTTAGACAGAAGGTTTGGTTTAAGCTGGTAGTTGTGTATAAAATATTGAATATCAAATTTATAGGGCTTGTAAATGAAGGAGGATTATGCTCCTTTAAATTCTGAGAGGTTTAGTTGGATACACTCTTTTGAAACCAATTTTAAAGAATCTTCCAGCGGCTAGCTGGCTGCTGCAGCTTGAAATCTGAATACATCTTTTTTCTAGAGGAGGAAGGCTCAAGGCAAGTAATGACAATACGCAGGTTAATGGGCCAATAGGCTAGTCGAGAATTAGACGATTTTTAAATCCGTGGCAAAAAATCTACGAGCTATTAAAGGAAATAACATTGAGTTTTGACTATAACATGATTTTCTAGTTCTCTAAAAACTTTAAAAGGGAGGGAAATCAAACACGCCTATTTTTTTATTTTTAACGAATCTGTATAAATGTTTAAAATTTAGAGCGAAAATTATCCAGAATTTTTAGGTTTGCTTTTTCGATAAAAAACCTTTTAAATGAAACAACCTTTGCTGCCGCTGGTCTTTTTACTTTTTTGCTCTTTCAGTATTTATAGTCAAATTTTCGTAAGACCTGGGGTAGAAGATTTGGTATCGACTCTAAATGTTACCGATTATATTTACTCAGAACGGCAAAATCACGACTTGAAACCCATATTGATGATTCTTAACACGGAGGTAGTAAATGTCAATCCGGAATTTAAAAGGGACTTTAATCGATATTTGAAGGCGAATAACAAATTATACCATTACCGCTATTTGCACGACTTATGCGAATACAGTACGGTCCAAACATCGGCTCAAGCTTTAGAAAGGACGACATTGGTTTTTCATGAAGAACTGCATACTGGAAATCTTATTTCTTCTATGCTTGAGAAATCTTTGCAGTTGAAGCTCGAGAAGTTTTTTGCTGCATCAGTATGCTTTGCTTACCGATTAAACCGCACTCAGGAATACCCTATGGCAAAAATGGCAGAAGATTTTTCCGCAGACTGGGTTATTTCTCCTGTCATGGTAAAAGTGGATACCAGTAATGAAGGACTAAGATGTGTATTGCAGTTGGAGGTTTGGGATGCTGAACTAGATACCCTAAGATTTGTCAAGGCTTTTGAACAAAAAGGTAGCACATTAGAAGAGGTTATGCAGGACGTAGTAGCAAAGGCTAGTGGATTTGTGGCCTCAAAACTTCTTATGGACAAAGCTTTCAGAGAAATTGCAAAAACCTCTTTTGAGCGAGGGAAGTATTTTGAGGAGCTTTTAGCCAGTCAGAACAATAAATGGTTAAATGATTTCCTTGTTAAGAGAGGCTTGGAGGAAGGCTTTATTGGAGGATTAGTTAAGAAGGACAAGAGCCGTTTCATGGCTTTTAAAATGATGCCCTACACACCGGATTTTGAAGAAGAATTATCCCTAAAGAATTATCATCAAAGGTATGATAATGTTGATGTCTCGGAAGATATGGACCCTGATAGAGCTCGTTTTGAAGCACTAACCTTAGCAGGGATCAAGTTTGAGGAAGAATGGATTTTCATGATTATCAAGAGAGACTGGATTTATACTCCTGATTCTATCGAAGCACAAAGGGCCTTTTATGCACGGTGTGCAAACCTTGGTATTTTCGAGGCTGATACCGTTAAACTATATGATAATTTTTGGTTTGAGGGTTTTTTTACTCCGCTAGATACTGCAGAAATGGTCTACAAATTTGATACGGCCAAGGCAAAGAACTGGAGAGTAAACTTTGCAATTGATAAATTTAATGCAGCACCTTATAAGGGGCTTCCTGAAATTTTTATCCATGGAATGCTTTCAACTTACTTTAGCCGGTCCAGCGATTGGTATAAGGACATTGCGGAGCAACACTTGAAGCGTATTTTTTTTGATTTAGAGGATAGAAAGGTGAGAGACATCAACTTCATAGACACAGAGCGTAATATTTTTCCCATGATCCATGATTATAGAAAAACTCAAGGACTGCTAGTAATTTGGGTCGATGAGCTTTGGGGAAAACAATCCTTGCGTTTTTTCTACTGGAACGAAGAGCACAGCGATGAGCTCTATGAATGGACTTACTTCCCTAAAATCATGTATGATTTCCACAGCGGGAAGAATACTTTGCAGTATGTAACCGAGACATTAAATAAGGTGACTCCATGGAATGCAAGCCGAGCCTTTGTTGATGATGAAAAGTTTTGGCAAGAAAAAGTATTAGCAAAAGAAGGGGAAGAATATAAATACTTGGTAAAGGTAAGCGCTGAGTAAAGCACAATTTCTTGGCTTTGGTATTCTATTAAGGTGAGTTCGACTATAAATTATAGCCTTAGATTTTCAATAAAAATAAAAGATAAGTCTAGACCGTCTAGCTGTAGCGGGCAACAGCAAATGTTTTGATGCAGTATTTTATCTTTTCATTGGAAACTTAAATTAAGCCCCATTAAAAAAGAGGCTTTCTACGTCTTAGCATCTCACAATAGCTAGCTATTGCTGCACTGCTTCTGCTCGAATCTCACTATTTATCAGGGGTCTTAGGCCTGATTTCACTTAGAATTCAAGTTAAGTTTATAAAAAGAGTTAAAGTGCTGAAGCTTATGTAAGGTTCTAGTTAGTAGATATTTATAACAGGTGCTATTTGTTTCTCACGTAAATGTGCCTTATGTTATTTTCCCCCGTTTCTTTTTCTTCTATGGCGAACTTGTCAATTTTCTTAATCAAGGGAAACAGTTTGGGGAAACCATAATTTCTAGGATCAAAATCTGTCTTCTTCTTTAGGATATAGTTGCCTAGAGTGCCCAGAAAAGCCCAGCCATTTTCATCAGAAATTTCATCGATACTGTCGGTAATTAATTTAATCAAATCAGCGTCTATTTGATTGACGCTTGCAGCAGCAGATTTCTGCGTTTTTTGCTGTTTACCTTTTTCGTTGGACTGCGATTCAGTTTCCTTCTTTAATATCTCGATATAGATAAATTTATCACAAGCGGTAATGAAGGGTTTGGGTGTTTTCTTTTCCCCTAAGCCAATTACAAGCATTCCCGCCTCTCTTAGGCGTATCGCCAGTCTGGTAAAATCACTATCACTCGAAACAATACAGAACCCATTTACTTTTTCCGAGTACAGCAAATCCATAGCGTCAATTATAAGGGCACTATCACTCGAGTTTTTACCAGTAGTGTAACTGTATTGTTGGATGGGGGTAATTGCGTTTTCCAGTAAAACACCCTTCCATCCCGATACGGTAGGCTTGGTCCAGTCTGCGTATATTCGTTTAATGGTTGGATTCCCATATTTGCGATCTCGTCTAACATTTCTTTCACATTTGCATAGGGAACGTTATCCGCATCTATAAGAACAGCTAATCTTTCATCTTTCATTTTCGACCTGGTTTAATGACTGTAATGGTTTGGCTATGCGCAGTGTCTCGCAGGGCATTGCGTTTAGGTGTTATTAGCGCTTAGTTTTATTTCTATTCAATATTTGTCTAAAATAGCGGTTCAGAAGTCCTGGGCCTTGAAATCTATTCAAAACCACTGGACTTGCTTCCAATTCAGCTTGTCTATATTCCTCATTGTCTGAGTTGAAGCTGCCGAGGTAAACCATTTTGAAAATCTTGTCGTCAGGCTGGTCTTGATTAGCTTGTCGTAAAAGTTCTTTTCCTTCTCTTTCTAAGTATTCATATTCACCGTACTCGTGAGGCAAAATAGAAACTGTCCAGCCTGCGATAAATTTGAATTCGGTATTGTTCTGAAATCCTTTTTTTCCGTCCTCATACATCTCTTGCAGTTTTTGTCTGAGATTTATTCGGTCATGAAATTCCGAAGGAGCGTCCTCAATTGCCGTCCAAAGGAAAAAGTAGAAGTGTTTCCAAATTTCACAGTCTGACGGGTTGGTTTGATAAAGTCGGTTGTAAGATTCGAAATCTTTGTCGAAATCTCCGCTGTCTTCTATTTCCAATATATCCTTTAGAGTTTCCAATGTCGTTTTTTTAGCTTAGCACCAATGGTTTGAATAAACGCTGGGCGGTGTCTATTAGGCGAAGTTAAGATACCAGATTTTCATTTTCAGTAAAACTCGTCATTTGAAAACGTAAGTGACCGCCTTGCGTTAATTTATTATTGCCAAACGTTTTAATTAAATACCAAGTTAGTTTCTTGGCGGCCAAGAATTGCAATGATTTCCACAATGCCTTCTTTTACTCGATAATATATGCTGTCCGCTCCGCATGGACATCTTCTGTAGCCAGGCCTGATGTAATCGACAGCCTCAAACGATTCAGGGTTTTTGGATATAATTTCAAAGTGAGTAAAGAAATTTTCAAAATACTGATCTGCTTGGGTTATACCAAACTTGTAAACTCCATAATTGTGAATCCGAATTAAGTCCTCTTTAGCTTGTTTAGCAAGTTTATAATCAGCCATTAAGTCGGCTTTTTGCTGAGGCCAATATTTGCTCCTTCGTCTGCTTTGTAAACCCACTTTGTTCGCCTGCTTCTAGCTTACTCCGAAGGAAGTCTATTTGTTGCTGTTGTTTGCGTGCCTGTCTGATTAAGTCATTTACAAGCTCGCTTTTACTAGCGTATTCCTTAGTCTCTACTTGACTTTTTAGCCACTGATCGTTTGGTTCAGTCAACGATATACTTTGTCGTCCCATATTTTATTTTGGTGTAAATGTACATCAAATATGAGTCGTTTCTTTTAATGATTGGCAACGGATTAGAGTATCTGGCGGACGACCGTAGAGAGTCTGACATGATTACTCAATGTTAGCCTCAGTGCCGTATTTTTAATAAGAATTTTCAAGAACAAATGAATTGCAAGTTGGATCCATCACTTCCTGGTATCGGTTGAATCTGAGGAGGCCATCCATGTTTCTGCCATAATTTTACTAAACCGAGCTCTTGTGCGAAATTTGGGAATTCAGGATGAGTACGAACGCTCTTAGCAGTTTCAGTAGGAGTCCAGAGATTAAAAAGAGCTCCTGATAGATAAGTGTTCGGTTGTTCGAGTACCGAATCAAAGTAGACCTTTGCTTCACCTAAAGATAGAATACCAGACTTTAAAGATAGTCCAGAATACTTCTTTAAACTATTGTTTTCCTTTAAGAGACTTTTCCCAATCATTTTCTTTGCCCACCTAACATTTTTATTGATTGCGAGACTAAATATCTTTTGTACGAGTCTTGATTTGAACTCAGGAGGGACATCTTCTTTATGCTTCTTCAGTGTCTCCAGAAGATATTTGTGTGCCCTGACTGGATCTCCCTTGCTTGTAATCATCTGAGATTTGGAGATTGCACATAATACAAATCCGAGATCTATGGTACAATCAAGACTTTTATATGCCATTTGATCTTTGCCTAAAATCCACTGAAATATACCCGTTGATCCCGAAAAGCTTGCTGAAAATGGTTCTCGCTCATTTGAATCTCGAATATAAGGATACCCTTCTTTTATGAGCCCCATTAGTCCGTAGGCCATACCATATTCATGCATTGCTGGAATTGACGAAGGATCCAGTAAATGGGCTCTTTTTCGTGCCTCAAATTGACCTTCGATATCTAATTCTAATAGACGTTCATAGGATAATGCGAGATTAGCATCGGATAATTCAGGATCAAGTTTGTATGACATCTTCGCTGCCGTCTTACCGGCTTCTAGATATTCTTTCCAGTTAGGCACCTTATTATGTTCAGGCAAGTAAAAATTTGCCATGGCAAGCCATGCCCATGCCAGAGCAAATTCAGGATCGATCCGAACTGCCTTTCCTAGTTGAGAGATGGCTTCAGCAAGGACGCCATCTCCGTCTTGAATCTGCACAAATTTTCGTCCTTTAATAAAGGCTTCATATGCTTCTAAACTATTAGTCATAGTAGCAACAAGACGAAGTTGTTTAACATCTAGAATGATTTCCAGTTCTTCAAGAATTGACTTGGCTATCTCGTCTTGCAGTTTAAAAATATCTGTCAAGTCGCCATCAAAAGTCTCCGTCCATACATGAAAGCCATCCTCCACCTGCGTAAGCTCTGCCGTAATTCGGGCTTTGTTGTCTTGTTTTCTTACGGTTCCTTCCAGAATGTAGCTAACATTCAGCATTTTACCAATTTCTGAAATGGGCAGATTTCGGTCTTCTAATGAGAATGAAGAAATTCTCCCTGCTACCTTTAAAGGCTTAACTTTTACTAGCGCATTCAATATTTCTTGTGCTACTCCATTACCCAGAAAGGATTGCTCATCTCCCTCATCTAAGTTCTTAAATGGAAGAATAGCAATCGATTTTTTTGGGGCAGGTGTACGATATTCTATTTTCGGAAGTACTCTTTGGGCTTCAATCGATTCATCAGGCAAGTCTTTGGTTCGTATAATGCCTTTACTTGAAAAATTGTAAAACCAGGATAAAACAATTGCTAAAGGAAGACCTGCCACGACAATGATTATGATCCACCGGTCTGTAGACGAAGGTAAGTTGAGTGCAGTCTCTAATGCAATACCAACTTGTATCAATAGCCAGCCTAATACAGCATAAGCCAATACGCTTTGTGTTACTTTTCTGCGTTTTAGTTCGGTAATAAATATCTTCATCCAAATTTAGGTCAAAAAAAAAAGGGTTAAAGTATGATTTCAGTGAGAACACACCAAACAAATGCAGTATTATTTCATAGAAGAACGAGTTGTTTTAACCTAGGCTTGAAATATGATATCCCCGTTTCTCATAGAATTATTTTCTTGTATTAATTTAAGAAATCAGGTTATTATGGAGAATTCATGCAGTCGGAGATTTAATTGATATTGAACATTATTTTTAAAATTGAGGCCAACATCTTTTATCCATCACTTTTATCCAATTACCCAACACAATAGTGATGTTATCCATATAATTGCTGATTTCAAATCTAGTGAATTGAATTGCATTGTAAATGTAGAAAGGAACGGATTCAAGTTGCCACTGTAATAAACAGGGAGCTATGAAAAAAATGGACCAGACCCTTTTACAACAGTCAGCTGTATTGAGGTGACACTATTAATTACCACAACAAAACTAAAGTGGGCTACCTTTTCAGCAAATATTTCAGTTGTTGACGATAAATGGCACGGGGTCTAAATCCATTTTTACTTTCCACCTGAGCTCCGTGTAAAATTATTGTTTCAGATTTTAAACAAAAGGAAAAACCAATCTAGAGCGTGGAGAAGTAAAATGCTAAACCAAATGAACTAGATGGCTGATTTTCCTTATGGCTTGACTCTTTTTAAATTAAGGACTTGATTTTAGATAAACCCTCTTTAAACGAATCATTTGCAGAAGAAAAAGCACCTTTCACCTCTTCCCATTTTTCATCAGAAGCCTTGGTAAGTTGCTCATAATTAGCTTGAAGCTCTTTTTTCTTCTGCTTTAAAGCTTGCAGTTTTTCTTCGTATTCAGCATGAGCGTCTCCCTCTGCCTTGTCTTTTTTCCTTTCCAATTCATCAATCTTAGCAAAAATTTCGTCCACACTATTTTTTGCTTGTTGTTTAAATTCTTCTTTCGTCATGATATCTATTTTTCGTTAATTATAATGCCTACTCTTAAGGATTTTCGGCTTCTTCCATTAGTAATGTTTTCCTGCTCTTATCTATCCCAGGGCTTAAGCATTTTAGCGGTTTTTTAGTAGTAGCTTTTTAATCGCATTTCAGTGATTTAAAGGATTAGTTTCAAAACAATTCCGATTGATAACCAAGTATAGCTCGCTATTGCCACCCATTTCAATCCTTTTTCAAGTAAGGCGCTCTTTGGGGCCATCTCTTTATGATGCTTCACTTTTTTGCCCTGGTAGAAACCTAAATAGATTAATACGCCTGACAGAACCAAAAAGCTAAGGTTTAAGAAAAGGGTATAGTTTATTCTAAAATGTTCTTTATCAGTTATGTTGTTCGTGGTTCCTTCTGGGATGATATTTAAAATAGCAAATCCATAATGCAATAGCAACGAGGTAGCTACCAATGAAGTGAATAAAAGGAACAGGATAAAGAGTGACATTTTCCAGCCGTAATATTTAGCATTGATGCGCAGAACGGGGAAAACCACAAGATCACTAAATATAAAGGCCATAACTCCTGCGAAACTCACACCTTTCCCAAAAAGTAATGCGGCTAAGGGAATATTACCCATGGAGCCAATAAAGGTTAGAAAAGCGGCAATCGGCCCGACAATAACATGCTCGAGCAAGGTTAAAAAACCGAAGGAGCTCTGACCAGCACCAGTATGAATAAAAAGTGTTTGAAAGAAAGAGTCTGGTACAAAAGCGGCAACAATTCCTGCTATGGTGAACCCTATTGTGACGTCCTTCCAAACCATTTTCCATTCCATGCCATATTGTTTACCAACCTTAGACCAGTTTTCCAAGGATTTAAATTTTTCAACGATTGGTTTTTGGTTAGGATATGACTCCTCAATTTTGGCTTCCTTTAGTTTGTTGCGAGCATTTTTTATGAGCTTTTCAGGCTTGATGATAAGAATAAGAAGCCAACTAAAAAGAATGAGTAAAATCCCACCAACATATTCTCCCACAACAAACTGCCAGCCGAGAAAAATGGAAATAATGATTCCGAGTTCAATTACAAGATTAGTAGAGGCTAACAAAAAGGCTAGCGATGAAATAAAACTAGCTCCTTTTTGAAATAGGGATTTTGTAGAGGCAAGGGCCGAAAAACTACAAGAACTACTAATAAACCCGAAGAAAGTACCCAGAAGAATGCTTTTTCCATTTTTATCTCCCATCACTTTTTGCATGCTTTTTTCAGTTATAAAAACCTGAATCATCGAACTGATAATATAGCCTAATACAAAAGCCCACAGTGCCATCCAGAAGAACCCTAGGCTAGTATAAGCCGATTCGCTCCATTTTTGTAAAAATTGATTCATTAAATATTGGTTATTTGCTTCTGGTGGTTTCACCATAGCCAGAACAGTATTTATCCGATTATCCCACTCATTCGGTGTGTATTTCCAACCCGATTTTGACCTAAAATACTAGCCTCAGGTTTTCACTTTCAATGGGAAAAACTAAATGGCCTCATTTAGATAGCAGTTTTCTGCAACTGAGCCCTTTTTACTAGACCATTATTGTTTCAACGCTTCGGCGTAGAAGGTACTATTTGTAAGAGGTCAGAGCTCTCATGTAGAACTAAGGTTTCTAAGATCTAAGCTTCCATTCTAACTATGGCTTGCTGTTTCATCTAATTTATAGATTTTCAGCTGAAAACGGTATTTCCTAAAAACCCATCTACCGAAAGGGAAGATTTGCCCGAGGCAGTAAGGATTAGAATACCAAAAAAAATGTAAAATGCAAGGATTAGGAACTAAACCTTAATCCACCACCACTTTTCTAAGTGTTTCCCTGTTCTCACTTTGCAGCTTTACCCAATAAATTCCCTTAGCTAAGCCCGCGAGAGAGAATTGTTTTAGACCGTTTGGCGCACTAACCTCCCGTATTCTTTGTCCTTGAAGATTTAAAATTTGAACCTGTTTAACCGCTTTGGGCGCATCTATGTAAATGAAGGTAGAAGCAGGGTTAGGGAAAAGGTTCAGCTCGGTTAGGGGACCGAGCTCTGCGAGACTAATATTGTTAATGACTTCGCTTGCGGAAGAATATCCCTCTTCATCAACTACTTTGCCATTGGCCATTACGATGGCGGCATTGAAATTTAGAAAGGCAGTGCCGTTGGGAGCGTATACTGAGCTAAAAACCATCGGGTAGGAAACTACCACACTATCACCTACGGCAAGACCATTGATACCCGTGGGTAATTCGGCCGAGGGGCTAGTACAAAAAGGGCTTGCTGTGGGGTCCGACCAAAGTACACGCACGCTATCGATCGTTTCTTGGCTATTATTTACTAGGGTAAGCTCCCAGGTTGCGCTTACCTGAAATAAGTTGGCTGCACCAGAAGGATGCGGATTGGCAACCAAACTACTGTTCTCAATTTTTAAAATTAGGCCTTCTACAATTGCGGAGGCGGGTTGGTCTACCTTTGCTGCTTCCAACACATGGTAATTGGAAACATTAAGGACGTTTTGCTGGTAAAAAAACAATTGATTTCCATCTACAGAAAGTGCTCCACGATTTAAAGGTTGGTCGGCTAAATAGCTGCCTCGCAGACTTAGGTCGGCTTTGTTGAATACTGTTAGACCGCTATCGCCTCGCAAAACAAAACCATCGCTAAACTCTTGAAACTGATTGGCAACGAAGTTAGTGGAAAGCGTTAAGCGGGTGCTGTCGATATAAGCTCGATTGTTTTTTCGGAAACGTAAAACATCTCCGTTTTGCAAATTTACAAAGGCAAAAGTGCTATCGCTGAGACTGGTAATTTGACCGGCACGAGCATTTGACCAAGGTGTGATAGTGCCCGTAGCAAGATTTAATACATTATATAAGGGCGTGGAAGAAGCCCATGTTTGGGAGTAAATTAAAACTTCATCGCCACCTAAATAAATGGCCCGATTGAGCTCGGCCAAATTAGGAGTAAGGGCCGTGGCCAGCGTATCGAGACTGCTATTTAATAGCAAGTAGCCGTTTTCAGAGAGAGCAAAATAGCGATTCTGACTGAGCTCTAAAACTTGCATGATACCGCTTATATCGTTTAGGGCTTGATGGGTAGAATCGACCAAGATCATTTGGGGAGAGTATTCGTAGGCAAAATAGCCTAAGTCTGATAATATATCGCAAGCGGCTTGGTAGCTGCCGATAATTAAAACATTACCATTGGCTTTGCGAAGCACTGTTTTAGAGGCTCTGTAGTCACTTAAGAAGGGTAGGGCTGTACGGAGCATAATATCACCGTTGGCATCAATTTCATCGATGCTGCTGGAATTAAGGGTGTATAAAGTATTGCCCAACTGAAAGGGTATGGCATCGAGTGCTCCAGCCTTTGAGCGATTGAATATTTGGCCGTGTATTAAGTTGGAAAATAGTAGGAAAGTAGCGAGTAATAGAGTTTTCATTATGCGAGTTTTATCAATCAGTAACCTATGAAAAAAAATACGGAAAAGCGACTTTAAACCGAACTTCCTCTAAAACCGAGGCTTAAAGCCTAAGTTGAGGTTTAATTCAGCTTATTTTACAACTAATTTTTCTACGCGAATGCTATCGTTGGAATACTTGATCTCCACCGAATATAAACCTGAGCGCAGATCTCTAGTTGTAAGCTGTATTTCATCAGAACCGCTGAGCCTAATTTGTTTAATTACTTGGCCTAGTTGATTTACAATTTTCAGCGATTGTGGTCTACTATCGGTAGGATCAAATTTAATAATCACAAAATCAATTGCAGGATTGGGGTGCAATTGAATTTTATCAATCTTTCCTAATTGGCTGACTGAAACAGAATTGCAATTAAGGGCTAAGCCAGCTTGTTGCTGAAGAAGACCTTGGTCCACATACCAGTTTTCCCAAACACCACCCGTTCCTGTTTCCCAGTCATTTAAGTCAAAGGTATTGGCACCACTGCTTGTTCCTTTTACCGCATATACTTTAATGGCTTCGTTGCCTAGGTTCCAGTCTAACGGATTACCTGCGCTACAGTTTTCGGGTGTTACATTGGGTAATTCACAGTTGGTTTGAATGAAATAGGCATTATCATCGTAGCTTGGATAGCCACCAAAAACTTTTGCGATGCCATTAGTGTCGATGCAAACAGCGGTGTATTCATCGCAAGCTATGCCTTTTGCCGCAATACCATAATCAACTAAAATGCGCGCTAAGAAAACAAGATGTCTTCCTTTTCGGTCGGGATTATCGTAATGCGTGTCGGTGATTACCTCCGATAGATAGGGACTGGAAATAAAGGATGAGGAATCAACGGTAATATTAGTTGTAAACGGATTGGCCAAAGCACTTGCGGAAGTCACCGTTCCATTTTCGGCTGAAAAATAGAAACCTCCTTGAATGGCCATACCCGCGCTAGTGCCACCAATTACTATGTTTCGATTAGCAATAGCATCATTTATTAAACTGTCGATGGAATTATTTCTCCAGTAGGATATATAATCCCATTGGTCTCCTCCCGCCATCCAAATCGCTTCTGCCTCTTGAATTTTTTGATGAATATAGGCTTCATTAGCCGCGCTTGAATCGTTAAAAACAATGGTCTCCACCGAATTGACACTAATCCCTAAATTGGAGTACAGATAGTTGTTGTATCCATCACTACCTGAAGCTCTTAAAACCAGAATATCACCCCCATTGGCTTGTTGTAAAAACCAGGTCATGGCATTATCGTCCTCAGATGCGCCTCCCATTAAACACAATCCTCCAGATGGATCTACTTTTAAATCAACCGCGCTTCCCGTGAGGTAGGAGTTGTAATTTTGACTTAAAGCGCTACGGTTTAAACCAAGCATAAAGATTACTAATGGGAGTAGGTATTTCATTAGTTGATTTTCATTTTTTCGAAAGCACTAAAATAGTTCCTTTGATTAAAATGTTTAAAAGGAGTCTCGAGCATTTTTTTGAATATTCCTTACAGTGGTCCTCTGTCATGTTTATAAACTCAATCAGTCGCTGGTGAAAATCTCTTCCTAAAAAACCATCGCTAACTTTATTCATGGTGCTAAAGCCATAAATAGCACCCGCAAAATAGGCAGCGCCAAGGCTGTAAAGGACATAACTTCAATTTTGATTGGCTTTTGAGCGCTTGCCAATTCATAAATTTCTGAATCCTCTGGCTCAATCATCATGAGATAGGATCTTAATAAACGTTAATACAGTTCAGGTTGAATTTTCTCAACAAAAACTGATGTTATCAGAGGTTATTCTTGCTCTACTCTTAAAAGCAAAAGAATTGTTTTATCTAGTTTTTTTATCGATTTTAAGTGGCATGCGCAATGCTGATGGCATTCTGCCTTTTATGGGATATGCGCTAATGGAAGGCTCTTCATTGCTTGGGCACGTTTTAGATCCCTGACTTTGTAATTCCCAATTGAATCTAGTAGATAGGATTTCAAACCACTTTTTCCGCTATCCGCTTGCAATACATTAAAGTGTAAATGCTCTTCCGAAGTTTGGCCAGTTTTACCACTTAATGCAATGTTTTGTCCCATTGTTACATAGTCACCAACTTCTACCAGACTGCCATTTTGCTTTAAATGACCATACATAGTAAACAAATGAGAGGAGGGATCATAAATCATAATTTGATTTCCATAAGATTTCCATTTATCGCCGTAGCCCCAGCCATCATAAGCATCAATAGCTGTAACGACATAGCCATTTTGAGTGGAAGAAATAGTGTCACCAATCCTCATTGTAAAATCAAAGGCATATCTAGATGAATTAGAATTATGCGTAGGATTCGAGTTATTACCTTGTAGTAAAGAATAGCTTTTCCCAAATGGATAGGGAAGTCTATTCAATTTGGTAGTTTGAATCGGCAGTGCAGGGTTTCCCCATTTAAATTGGATTTCAATTTTACCTTGTAAATCACCTTTGTTTTTTATAGATATTATTGTGTCAGATAAGGCGTTTAGGATTAATGGCGAGTAAGGGCTTAGAATTTCATTTACTTCTTCATCTTGACAACTTAAGAAAAACCTATTGGGACAAGCCACGGGATTTTTAATAGTTAGTTGGTATTCATTATTTACAAAACTTTCTTTAATTTCTATTTTAATAGCTTGTACTTTTTCTTTAGGTAAAGAGTGAAATGAGCACCTGATAATGGTGATAAATAGCAGAATAATGACTACCGAAAATTGAAATACTTTTTTTGTTTTGAATTTATTCATTTTCTAGCGGGTGATAGAATTATAGTTTAAGCTGTTCATTACGAAATATAGGTGTGTTTTTGGTTCTTGAGGAAATGGAAAGGTCATAATGATTTTGATTGTTTCTGGGTCATACGAATGGGCGAAATTTCTGCCTAGGATAAGACTGTTCTGCTATCGGTTTTCAAAAACCCTTGAATTCTCATTAATCTGTTAATATGTACTCGTATTCTGTGCCCCCACAATACCTCACTCTCGGGTCTCTCATGATTACTTCTTGAAAATAATTCGGGATAAATAGCCAATTAGGGAACTGATAGGTTCTTTGAATTAAATTCATTTCTGTTTGAACACTATTGTAATTAGTGCGTCTGAAATTCGGCAAATATTCTTTTTCGAACTTATCAACCTCCTCTTCGCTTAGTCCACTTTTAAATTGCACCTTTAAAATAGGAACAAGGTATTGGTAAAATGAAAGAGGAATAGAAACATCATTTATTTCTTCAGCATATTTAGGAATATGGGTGTAGCTAAAGTCAGTCTCTTGTTCCAATCGAAAATGTAATATATGCTCCAATTGGTCATCAAATGATCCATATTTTGATTCTACATACTCAGAACCAAGACTATCCCTTTCCTGCTGAATTAGTTTTTTCCAATCCTTTGTGAGTTTCAACTTGTGCCTAGTAATGAGTCTTTGAACGATTTTATCTAAGGCGCTATCGCTAGTTGACGGATCAAACCAAAAGGCTAATTCTTTGTAACCATTTTTTAGGGGTAGGCGTATTCCTCCATCTAAGAAGTACGATTCGTTTTCTCGCAAAAGATAAACGTAATCGCGCAGACCACCTTGTCCGTGCCGAGAGACGGAATCTAATAGTAGGCTGGGATAGTCAGGGTGAAATATTTTTAATTGTATCTTTTGGTTTTCCCAGAGGAAAGGTAACACGATGGTGTCAATCCCCTGACCCTCAGCAATCTTACAGGTGTCACCATTAGCGATTACCAAAGGGTATAAAAGTTTAAGATCAGAATTCACGATCTTTAAAAGCTGAGCGCTTGGAAGAGGCTTCCTTAACTTTAATTTGGGCTTGACTTTATTTTGATCGATTATAAGCTTTAGGGCATTAGACTCAGGCCTTCCCGTAGCATATAGGGTTTGCGTTTTGCAAATGTTTGGAGCTAGTCTTTTGTATTCATTTTTAAAATCACAGATACAGCCGTATCTTACATTATCTGCAGCTGGTAAAACCGTGGTCGCATATTTTTTCCCATTCCATTGAAAGCTTACTGCTATGCTATCGAATTCTAAATTCCCTCCAAAAAGTTCAAATCCGTCCTGAACACGAATTTGTGCGGGTGCTTCCAAAGTGGCTCTATGAAAGAAAACGGTTCGGAACTCTTGGTAAGCTTTATAGGTGACAGCATTGTAATAATATTGGCAATCAATGTTGAGGTCTTTTACATCTATATCTCCGTACTCAAATTGCGCTTCCATTTCTGGGGGCAAGGTGAAATAAAGGCTAAAGGAATAGAATTCTGGTAAGGAGGGCTGTGCCACGGTAGGCGAAGCTAGCAGCAAGAAGACCATGAAGGAAACCAAATGTATCTTTAATGGTGTACTTGCTT
Organism: uncultured Schleiferiaceae bacterium; assembly: GCA_963974215.1. GTDB lineage: Bacteria > Bacteroidota > Bacteroidia > Flavobacteriales > Schleiferiaceae > Croceimicrobium. The sequence continues at coordinate 273,565 of CAXBBL010000005.1, forward strand.
TATACATTAGTTTGATTTGTAAATAAGTAACAATCAAATATAAGAGCATTAGCGGATTTCAAGACGATTACCCATTCGATACTACCAAAGATTATCTAATGCACTGAACTTCGATTTAGCCCTTCACCCCCTATTTCTATCAGACAAGATTGGGTGTAGCTTTTATTTGTTAGAATGTAAGCCGACTGTATTTCCTTCGGAGTCCATAAATAACGCTGAAAATCCGTGTTCTCCTAGTGCCATTCTTGGTTGTATTATTTTACCACCTGCTTTTTCTACTCGGCTTATTTCTACAGAACAATCATCTGATGCTAAATAAACGATCGTACCACCGAATCCAGGCTTAATTTGTTCCATTTTCACTAATGCTCCGCTAATATTTTCCTTCCCCTCTACCCAAGGAAAACTTAGCATTTGCATTTCACCCATACCTTCTGGCATTTGTAGAGGTGTCAATTGAATATTTAAAATGGTTTCGTAGAATTTTTGAGCTCTGTTCATATCTTCTACATAAATTTCTACCCATGTGAATGGGTTTTTAGTGCTAGTTGTCATAATATTTGATTTATAATAATGATTTATCTATGCTGGTCAATTAAAATGTTATTTCCGTCAGGATCAGTCAACGTGATGTGCTCTGGGCCCTTTGTAGTTTCGTCTGCAACTTTCGTTAATTCGATTCCGGCTTCTTTTAACTGTTTTTGAATATCCCTCACATCATCAAATTTATCAATATTTTGTGCGTTTTCGTCCCAGCCCGGATTAAAGGTGATAATATTGTCCTCAAACATTCCTTGAAACAGACCAATAACAGCATTACCATTTTTTAAAACAACCCATTTTTGATCTATATTTCCTCCTTTGTCTTTGAATCCTAGTTTTTTATAAAATTCTACTGATTTGTGGATGTCTTTCACTGCAAGACTAATGGAGAATGCTCCTAATTTCATATTCATTTGATGTTAGTTTAATTTTTTTGGGTTTTGGTTTTTTAAGTTACGAACGGTTTGGCTATGGTTATTTTCCCCAAGCGCATTGTGTTTAGGAGTTGCTGTAACCAGTTTTTATTTTTGCCATTTGATTTTTACAGCAGATATTTTTTCAATTTCTAATCTTTCGTTGTCATATTTCTCAAATCCGTTTTTAAGGTAAAAATTCAAAGGCGATTTGTATAATTCTCCATTTTTCATTTTGTTATCTTGTTTGTCAATTACCCAACCATTTAATTCTGATTCTTTTTCTTTGCCGAGACTTAGAAGTTTTGTTCCAAATCCATTTCCGTGGAAATTTGAATCTAAAATTATAGCAAACCACTTTTCATTTTCACGAACAAAGTCAAAGTACCAACCTTTGATGCTTTTATTTTCACTTTTCATTAAAATGTGAGATGGCTCAGTTAAATTTTCAAGATACTTTTCAAATTCCGAAAGATTTTGATAATTCAGTTTTTCTGGATATTCATTATTCCAAAGATTTAGAATTTCTTTTTTATCATTTTTTGAGAGTTCTATCTGCGTAATAAATTCCACTGTTTATCTTGTTTGTTCAAAGTGTTACAACGGCCCTGGCTATGGCAAGTGCGGGATTTTGAAACCGAATTTTTGTCCGCCAGACCGAATGTTGTTTAGTTGCAATATCTTCATTTTTAAGCAGTCAGCCCGCATTTGCTATAGCCGATGTTGTGCTTAGTTATTTTTTCTTTCGTCAGTTTCAAGTATTGAATACTCAAAGTTATCAGACCAACCAGATTTCAAAGGTAAAACTTGTCTTAAACGTCCTTCTCTTACCATTCCTGCTTTTTCGAGCACCTTAAATGAACCAATATTTCCAACCGCACATCCAGCTTCTATTCGATGTAATTTAAGATTTTCAAATCCGAAATTTATTACCGCTTTTAAAGATTCCGTTGCGTAACCTTTTTTCCAAAAGTCGGAATGTATTTTATACCAAACTTCTCCTCGTTTATATTTGTCGTTTCCGAGTTTAAGTCCAAATAATCCAATGAATTCTCTATTCAATCTGTTTTCAATCGCAAATGTGTAGTTCTTTATTTTGCTCAACTTATTTTCCGCAATCCAAGGTTGAATTATAGTTTTAGTTTCCTCATCATTTTTTGGAATACCAAGAGCATTAAATTCATCTGTTTCAGGCAAAGAATGTAATTTATGAATTGAATTTAAATCTAACAATTCAATTAATCTCAATTTTAGTCTTTCTGTTAATATTTCGATTTCGGTCATTTTTTTTAATGAAGCACAACTCCTTTTATCCTTCAATTTATTCCTTATATACTTCCAATATCACGGGATATCGTATTAACAAGTGTTAGATGGAACGATCCGATGCAACTGATTTCAAAGCTAATAAATTGATTAGCATTAGCATTGCTATGGCAGTGAAAAGGATTGAAAATTATGAGTATGGCTATATTTCAGTTGGGCTGGATGATTAATAATTAAACAGTTAGAGCCTGCTAAGATGTCAAGCTTTAGAATTGCAGTCGTTGAATCCACGGTATGAAAAGGGGGCAAGCACTATATTCTTGTTTGGACCGTAAAGAAACTATTTGTTGTTTCTTATGTGCCTGTCAAATAAAGTCGGTTACAATTTCAATTTACTGGAGCAAGCTTTGCGTTTTATTTGATATTTGAAACACCACTCATTAGGTTCGGTGAATAAAAGGCTTTGATCTGCGATATTTTATTTTGAGGTGAAAACACATCAGAATCGCATCTTCTAATTGATGATTGTCGCGAACGCCCTTTCCTTCACTTTCTTACTTTTAGCCATTCTGTTCATGTTATCTGCAACTTTCATTTTCTGCCTCTCTCCGTTGTTGCGAAATGCTTAAACTGCGATCTGGGATTCCCTACTAACAATATTCAGTATCTCACTCTTTGAAGGCATAATTGAAATCATCCTATATTGCAACACCATTATAGTTTATTATGCGTTCCATCTATTTTTTCAGAGCGATTCTCTTTCCCTTAACTTTGCTATTCATGCTAAGTATTCCTAGCGGATGTACCCAAGTAAATAAAAATTATAAAGAGCTAGATACCTCGCAATACCGCTCCATATTTGGTGAAAACGTTCTGGTATTTGACGATTCGATGGAACTGGACAGTATTAAGCTTACGCTAGATGCCCTACACGAGCAGCAGAAATATTCCGAATTTGGATCGGAGCGATACGCACTACTTTTCAAACCTGGAACTTATAATTTAGATGTAACGGTCGATTATTATGTTCATGCACTAGGCTTAGGAAGATATCCCGCCGATGTCACCATTAATGGAGCGGTACAGTCGATTACGACGACCAATAATAACAAAGTTACGACCATGTTTTGGCGGGGTGCAGAAAATTTTAAAGTTGTGCCACCCAAGGGTGAAATGATTTATTGGGCCGTATCCCAAGCGGCTCCCTATCGGCGTATGCATGTAGCGGGTGATATTAATTTTGATAAGGGCGGTTGGGCCAGTGGTGGCCTTTTGGCCAATTCTCTTGTAGAGGGTAGGGCAGGACTGACCTCTGGGCAGCAATGGTTTAGCCGGAATTCAAAAATCGGTTCCTGGGAAGGTGGCAATTGGAATCGGGTATTTGTCGGTGTGGAGGGTGCGCCCCAAGATACATGGCCAGATAAACCGACAACTATAATAGGCAAAACTCCAGTTATGCGTGAAAAACCTTTCTTAACTTATACGGAAGCAGGAGACTATGCGGTATTTGTTCCGGCTTTAAGACGGGAGACCTCGGGTCCCTCTTGGGTGAATGGAAATGAGGCAGGTGAACTTATTCCACTCACTTCATTTTATATCGCGAATCCTGATCATGATAATGCCACTTCCATTAATCAAGCTTTGACGGACGGTAAGCATATTCTCCTCACACCCGGAATTTACGAGCTTGATGAAACGCTTCGCATCAGCAAAGCCAATACTGTGATTATGGGCTTGGGACTACCAACGCTAATTCCGCAAAAAGGAGCAGCGGCTCTTGCTACCGCGGATATCCCCGGCGTGATATTAGCGGGTTTTATGGTAGATGCAGGTCCAGAACTGTCGCCTACACTTATTCAAATTGGTCCAGAAAATGCGGATTCTAATTATGCGGATAATCCCATCTCCCTGCATGATATCTATTGCCGAGTAGGTGGTGCCGTGGTCGGTCAAGCGGAAGCAACGATTACGATTAATAGCAATTACGTGATTGGCGATCATTTTTGGTTATGGCGTGCAGATCACGGCATTGGAACGGAATGGATGGAGGGCCAAAATAAACACGGATTAGTGGTGAATGGCGATCATGTGACGATTTACGGATTATTCAATGAGCACTTTCAGGCCTATCAAACGCTTTGGCGGGGAGAATATGGCAGAACCTATTTTTATCAATCGGAAATCCCCTATCATCCGCCAAGCAACGCGGTTTGGAACGATAGTGGAAAGCCAGGCTACGCTTCTTATAAAGTGGCCGATAGCGTTCAAAACCATGCCGCCTACGGACTGGGGATTTACAGCTTTTTTAGTGGGGAACCAACGATTTCGAATAAGGTGAGATTAGAAAATGCCATGGAAGTTCCCGACCATGCCGGGATTTTTATCGAACATATCTCCACTTTCACTGGGCAAAATGGAGGGATTAATCATAGTATTAATGGCTTGGGACCAAGCACCGAAGCACTGGAACTAAAACATTATGATGGGTTTAGAGGAGAGCAGTAATTTGGGTTTTGAGCTTTTCTAAGTTGGTTAATGCTGTTTGTTGACCTTTAGCGTTCATGATCTTGGCAAGTGTGGGATTTCGAAACCGCCTTCTGTCTGCCTACCTTAACTTTATTTAGTTCCCGAATCTTCATTTTTGAGCAGTCAGCTTGTATTTGCTATTGTGTTTTGTGTAGACTTATTCTACTAATCTTTTTAAAGCCTTTGCCGTCTTTTTGTCGTAACCCTCTAGTATTTGAATTAACTCGCCATTTTCGTTGATTACATAAAAAGTGGGCCACATCTTCCTGTTCAAGTACGTTTTTGCAAACCCGAATTCATCCCAAAGGTTTGTCCAAGTTATTTTACTTTTTTCATCTTGATAAGAGCTAAGCCAAATATTTCTGCTTTTATCATCCCATATGGTTACAATTTCAATTTTGTTATTACTTAATTTCGAAAGCTGTTCGAGGAGTTTTATACTGGCTATAGAATACGTACAACCTGATGAAAGAAGGGCAATTACTTGAGGTTTATTTTTATCGTTGATTACATTAATATAATCCCCGTTCTTATTAGGGAGCTTGAAATCCTCAACAGTTTCCCCCTTTTTTAAAACCTTTCTTTTTAATGCTGATAGATAGTTTTCTATTCTTTTTCCATAAATGGAATTTTGGTTTTCCTCATTGAGTAATTTGTAATAGTCTTCTACATCTGAGCTTGAAATTTGCTCTTTCTGCAGGTCTAAAAAATAAAGACTAGGTATTTCATTCGGATTTTTTTGTATTAGCTTGAATTGTTTGTTTCCCTTTAGTGCTTCTATTTCTTCAGAAAATGATTGAAATGGCATCAAATCATCTGTTTGAAAGGATTTATTAGACCAATCTAAGATTACTTCTACTCGGTCCTTTTCAAACCAAATTTGCCTTGTTTGGGGTTCAATTTTACCCTGCTTGGAAATTTTAGCGAAGTAAAAGAAGGAAGGGCTATGCTCAATCTTTCCATCGATTGAAAAGGTTCCATTTTCCATTACTTTTAATGGTAAAAGAGACCCATCTAAACCAAGGTAAATAGTTTCTTCTGGATTTGTATTCCTAATTTCGCCACTGAAGTTGACCGTCTTCTGTGCTTGAGCTTGGTAAATTGAAATACACAAGGATAGTGTCAAAAATAAATTTCTCATCTCGTCTGACTTTTTTAGAATGCAACACGCTCAAATATAAGGGAAGTGCGGGATTAATAGTACTACACTTTTAGTTTGCCAATAAGTTTGTAAGGATCCGATTTGTTAAATTTGAGAACTTTAGTTTACATTTCGTATATACATTATAGCTACAAGTGTTTATTTATGACTTTAGGCAAAGTCTGTAAAAACAGTCTTTAAATTAAGGGATTTCAAAATTTTTAAAGCCATGCCAAATATTGGATGGATTTACTCAAAATAGGCTTGGTTTTATTGACTGAAAATTTGGTGAATCTTCTTGTTTAACTCTCTTGAAAAATCAAAACGCCTAAACTCAGATATGGATTAAACTCAATGTCATTCTTCCAAGATTGGTTTACCTTCAAACTATTATTCAGGCTGTAGTCATAACTGCGATAAGTGGTTTGAGCGAAACCCACTCCGAAGCTTATTACATCATAAAAAATCCACTGATAGCCAATAGCTATTTGTAGCCCAAAAGCCTGGCGGAAGCTTTCCAATCTTTGGTAATTAGGGTCAAGGGGCAGGCCTCCAGAATACACATCTGCTTTTAGGTACACAAGAGAGGGGGCAATGTAAAAGCCATCATAGGTTCTTTTATTCCCGAAGTAGTATCGATAGGAAAGGTTTAATCGATAACCATGGTCAGAGCTACCATGTGTTGTAATTCTATCTTGAAAGTAAAGGTCGCCACTGAATTCAAGACTCTGGTGCAGGCTTAATTTCTGTTCAACACCCAAGCCTAAAGTGAAAGGCATAACAAGAATAGCAAAAGGTGAGGAATTTACCTTTATGTTTTGACTTAGGAGAGGTTGAGGTAATCCTATGATAAGTAACCATAAAAGCCAGAAATAAAGGAGTTTTTTTTGAAGCATAATGCGATAGATATTATAGAGTGGGAATTTCCTTGGGTTCTATTAAAGTTGTCCACCCCTATTAATCAGGTCCTAGGTCTGCCTGTTTTTGTGTCTTATTGATCTGTGTTGTTCGTCATCTGGAATCAGGTCGTTTTCTTATCATTTGCGCCGTCATTTAGTGTGAAATACGTTTCAACACAATTTTATACTTTGTTATGCAGGTTTAATTTTTTCGTATCAAGTGCAATGTTTCCGAGTCGAGTTTATCAATTAGGTATATGCCATTCCAATTATTTGAACCTGATATTGTAATCAATTTTTCAATCCCATTATCGCTGATTGACCACTCAGAACTTTTTGAACTAGGTGGGTTTCCAGTTCCACACTGATTCCACCAATGTTCAATAAAAACCCCGTCCTTTTGAAATGTTATCCCTCCGTACTTTAAGTGCATCGGTAGTCTTTCCGAGTCCTCAGAGTTGCGTAATATAAACTCAATTTCTTTAAGGTCTGAAAATGAACCTGGGTTAGAGGGGGCATTAACAACCCACCTTTTGAACAAATGATCTGTCTCAACAGGTTTGGTAGGAAACTTATTATAAAATGTGAGTAGCAAAATGATTGATATTAATGTTTTCATAGATTCTTTTGGTATTTCTGACTAAGGCAAAGTTAGTATGTTGTTGATCAGTGATTTATATTTTTTCAAATTTTACTCATTTCTCACGGTTTACCGCTTTTACCTTAGCCTTGCGGCTATGGACTTTTGGAGTCTGGGAGTCTGTTCGATATGAGATAATGTTTTAACAAGTTACAGATTAGCCTTTATACTAAGTTGGTGATTAATTGCTATTGGTCTATTTTCAAAAACCTCCTTCTGGCAAGGGCACTGTCTCCTGACATTATAGAAAGGTAATATATGCCAGGCGTTAAAAACTCTGTAGAGTATCTTCTTTCCTTTGAATATGGACTTGCTCCTAGTAATCTGCCGGCTTGATCATAAAAACGAATTTCATCAAATGTAGTCCCGTAATTTAGATTCAAGAATTCAGAAACAGGATTAGGGAAAATTTCCAATGACCCTGACATCTCCTCTTCTAGGTCTCCTATAAGCCTGTAAAATAAAGGGTTGTCATAGTTTAAATCTAAAGGCAGACACATTAGCAAGCTATAGTTGAAATTGGCTACATCATGTTGTGAATTAAGATAGATAAATCCATTTTTTATCCCAAGAATTTTACCCAAGACCAAACTTGAGCCCTGGTGCTGAGCAAAAAACCGAGTTGAACCTAACCATTTTCGATTCACTAAATCGAAGACTTTTAGGTAAGAACCGCTTACTTCTTTATCCGGAATGGTACTTCGAGGATCTTCAGCGTCTGAGTTAAAAATGAGTAACGAATCACTAAAGTATACCGGTACCGACCCCAACTCAAGGCCATTGTATTTCTCAGACATAAAAGAGAAACTTACTGTTTTTTGCCATTGAGAGTCATAAATACTATGGAAGCTTCGATAATTATTACCAAACTCACTAATGGAATCCTGAACGATCATAGAGAACTCTTGGCTTGAACAAAAAGTAGATTCTAATTCCCTGAAAGTCTTGAAGTCATCTAATCTGCCTGTTGAGATGTTCAACTTCAAAATCTCATAACCATAAGGAAATATTTTGGTCGGTTCGGCTACCTTTAAATAGATATAAATGCCGTCATTATGATAGCCAGCAATATTCCATTTAAAAGCGTCTAATCCACCAGTGTAATTAGCCGAAATTGTATCCAAGGAAAAGGTTTGGATAGTATCGCCGTTAAACCAATCGAGCAAGAATAAATTAGTACTTGGGTCTGTACAAAGAAAGGAGTTAGTGGTGTCAATTAACTGAAGTGTTGGTATCAAGGTTCTTTGATTACTGTCAACTCTCACTAATGACCCATCATAATTTCGAATATAGCGGGCGGGACCTGTAAAAGCGTGACCATTTCTATTAACAATATATCCATTATAGTACCTCGAATAAGCTTGAGGCTTGCGCTCACTCGTAGGTGAACCATCTCTTTGATATATGATTTTTGAATGTCCAAAAGATCCACTTGTCAAACTGTAACTGTCTTGAAAAAATTCTTCTGCAAATGAATTGTTATTACCAATTACTTGTAATCCAAATGTAATTAAACTATCTCCTCGAATATAACCATCGAAAGTACCATGCCTGCTGCTAGTGCCGTATCCATTGCCTTGACCCGTGGCATATCTATGAGTCCATTGACCACAAATCGAAAATGGCAGGATTAATAGGATAAAAGCAAACTTTTTAAAGGCAGACATAATTATTCAACTATAATAAGTTTCTATGTAATGGTAAGGTCAGGTTTGTAAATATAATAAGTTGCGGTAAGATTATTTTTTGGGATCATTCTGTTCAGCGCATTAATTTTCAAGGTTTTTATTAAATTAACCACTAACGCATTGAATGACCGCCATGTGTTCTTGTGTTTTCGGTTATAAGAAGAATTTGTACTAATCAAGTAGTCTGTTGATCTTACTATTATGGCTCTAGATAAACTCAGGATAAGCTTATCTCCATTTTGAGATTTCCAGCGTTTTGATAATCAAAATATTTAACATCAATAGTTCTTCCATTTACATTAAGTTTTAGAGCTCCAGCAGTTTTATCATCCTTTTTAATGGCTCTTATCGACTTCTTAATAGCCTTATTGTAAATCTTGCACATCTCTTTTTGATTTTCGTTAAAAATCTTGTAATCATCAATTTTACAATTGCTTAAGCCTGATTCAGAACATAATAATGTGTCACACTTGCCTGAGCTATTAGAAAAATAGTAATTGTTGAAACCAATTTTCCCCATGTTTAAGACACTGCGCTGACCTCCGTCAAGCTCAACATAAAGTTTATTCTGTGCATTTAATTGAAAACTGATAAACAATGAAATCAAAATTATTAAGAATGCTTTCATAATAGTAGATTGGTAAAGTAAGAAATTGCAATATAATGTTTAATTAAATTAGAGGTGTGGTATTGCTTTATGAGTAGCATTAAGCTTGTTCCTATTGGTTAGTATATGAAGTACAAAATTTCGGTTAAACAAGAACTTTAATACGAGCCAAAACTCTCGAATTCATTATTATATCGCCTATTTTTAATATACATGGTTGTGCTTTCGTCTATTTTTATTTCTTTTTTGGTTGTCTGTAATGATTTGCTCTTATGTCTTTCGCTGCAAGTGATACAGTTTCTTCTAATCGTTTTTGCCTTGTTTCAAGTTTTTTGGCATTTAAAATCCATTCCAAAATCCCCCTTTTTGAAGAAGGTGGAAATTTCTCCCAATTTTCAAAGGCTGTATTATTTTTTGAAAACAATTCTTGCAAATCATCAGGAATTATCAAATTCTCTACTTCATCCAATGCTGTCCAAGTCCCATTTTGTTTGGCAATTTCTAGCATCTCAAAACCAGATGGTTGCATAAGTCCTTGTTCAATTAGTTTTGCGACCTTCTCTTTGTTTAGTCGGCTCCAATTGCTCTTCGGATTTCTTTTTGAGAAAAATTGATAGTAACTGTTCTCGTCTCTTTTGTTGGGTTTGCTGTCTATCCAACCGAAACACAATGCTTCGTCAACCGCTTCGGGATAATAAACACTGCGTATTTCACTTTCCTTTTTGTAAATAACTAGCCAAACAGACTTTTCTGTCGAGTGATTTTTCTCCAACCACTTTTTCCATTCTTTTCTTGATTTCGCATGAAAAGTTTGTACTTTTTTATAAAGTTCCATTATCAATTTATTGGTTTTCCGCCTTGGTCAAAGAACGAACCTGCATTGTTAATCAGAACATATATTCCTCCAAATTCCATTTCAAGGTTTTTAGCAAGTCTGCTCATAGAATGGTCATTCGTAATATATATATGACGGTGAGGTACTTCGGTTTTTTCAGGAAGTTCTGAAATTTTGCCCAAGACTCGAGCTGTGATAAAAACTTTATATCCACCTTCTTTCATTTGCTTTACTGTTTCAAAGCCAAGTCCTGATTCAGGCTTACACGTGTAATTATTACAATTTGATCCATATTTCAAAGTTTTTTAGTTCTTCTACAGTTTTTCTTGGCGAGGCATAACACCTTTTATCCCCAACACTCTTGTTGCTACCCCCTTAATCTGAGGGATAAGCTTAAAAACTTGTTGCCAGTGTTATTCTAGATGTGTTCAGGTTCTCAAAGCTAATAATTCAATTGGTAGTGCGGTAACAAAAAAATACACTTGCAGTTTAGCAAGTTTGTATTTGTGTATTACCAATTAGTTGAGCCTCAATAAGCGGATAATTAAAATTACTAAAGCTACAAAGCCACAATCAGTACGGGAATTTTAGATCTCTTAATTACCTGAGAAGAAACACTGCCCATAAAGGCATTGTGGAAAAAGCCACGGTCGTGGTGGCCAGCGATGATAAGATCGATATTTAGTTTTTTCGATTCTTCGATAATCATTTCTATCGTGGCGCCTTGCACCAGTAGTCCTTCGCTGTTTATGCCCTTTTCTTCGAGGCTGGCGGCGTAGTCTTGTAATTTACGGTGTTCTTCGCGTAGTTCCGAAGCGCGGCTGTCTCTAATGTACTGCGGGCCTACATCATAACCAACAAAATCAGGATTGGGGGCGGCAATATGCATTATCCAAACTTTAGCTTCAAAAGCCTGGGCCAGTTGCTGGGCTTGGTCTAAGAGTAAGTTTTCATTGTCACTGAAGTCAAGCGTAACTAATATGTTTTTCATAACGGTATCTTTTTTTGATTATCCATAGTTTCTTTCTCCGAAAAGCGAAAAAAGGGTTTTCTCAAATTTAGTGAATCGCTTTTCAATAAGAGTGCAAATACAATCTAATTACGCATCTACCGAAAGGGGAAAACAACAAATACTGGTAAAAGAAAAAGACCATTATAAAACGGTCTTTTGTCTAAGCTTAATATGATAATGTATTCGTGCTTAATTCAACACGAACTTAAACCCGAGGGTACCAATACTAGACCGAAAGGTGGTATTGCGATTATATTGGTAAAAACGGAAGTCGATGCTTTTCAAACCAAAACGCCAAATGTGCGCATTGGTAAAGATGTCGGTATAAGTTAGGCCAAAGCCAAATTGATTAGCGGAGTACTGCGATAAATCGTAGTCGGATGTGTAGTAAAGATCGGTCGATAAGGCCGTTTCATAGGCTCTAAAATGATCGGCAGCAGTTTGATCGTAATACCGGTAGGAGGGGTAGAGGGTAAACTTGCTACTAATTTTTACCGGGATTTCTAGGCTAGCAGTGTGCGACTGTATACCCCAATCGTCGAAGTAATAACGATAGAAACTGCGGAGTACGACGTATTCATTTAAATACCAGTTTAACTTTCCGCCGACGGCAACTTTAGAGCGAGAGCCGGGCAGACGTTCAATATCATCGGCCAACTGGAAATTTTGGATGTAGGAATTTTCTACATCGGCAAAGTAAACGCGCTGAAAAGGGGTGGATAATAAACCGCTTTGCTGCACCAAGTCTAAAGCTAGCGAGCCGGTTATGTTTTTATGGAGGATCTGCGAAAAGCCAAATCCGAGGGCATAAGAATAGCGTCCTTCACTATCGAAAGTGCTGAAAGTAGGATCGTAATTGGTGTTTCCAGTAATGGTATTGCTGCGAAAGAGATTGTTAAATAAACCATCACCACCCGCCGCAAAGGGCCTTAATTCGTAGGGATAGATAGCGCGCCAGCTATCTATGTAAATGCTTCCGTGTACGCTGAGCTCGGTGTTTTTTTCATTGAAGAGCTTGGTATAAGAACCACCAGCACCAGTGGAAAAATAATCAAATTCGTTAGAAACCGAAAGCTTGGCCGACCAAATATCATTGCGATCATCGGAACTGTGACTATAGCTGCCGGTTACGTTGGTCCAAACATCGCTGCCAGATGCCCCGGTGGAGGCTTGAAAGTTATCGGCAATTTTTCGGTTGTCGAAAGGATTGATATTACTGGAAGAAGCCGAGGTATAGGCCGATACACCCGCATCGATGGTTAAAACATCATCGGCGTTTAAGGGAATGGAAATTACGAGGGTAGCGGTGCCATCCATTAATCGTTCGGTACCGGAACCACCTGTAACGGCTGCATTATCCCCATTTTGGCCGTATAAACTACTGAGGAAATCTACTTCCACGCTTTCCAGCACTCGCTTTTTGTAAACGGGTATAGAGTCCGACGCATCTTGGCTTAAAGCCAGAAAAGGAATGAGAACTATACTGCTTAAGAGGAGTTGTTTGAGGGTATTCATTTGCTGGGTGGTCTTGGTTTTAATTACAGCCGCAGCCTCCGCCGGTTTTTCCGCCATTGGCTCCAACGGCAGCTTCGCGGTACGAGTGGGCTGTGGCTAAATTGCGGTTGCAAGACTTTTCAGCCAGTGTCATATCGGGATCGTTTAGGTTCACTTTTTCGTATTCCTTAACCACCACACAGCTACTGGCAGAGAAGGTAATTACCAAAAGGCTAATGATTCGCTTGATCATATTTTTTCGATTTCTATATTCTGGGAAGTGCTAATATTTCCTTGCGCATCTATAATAATGCACTCAATTTGCGGCAGCTGGTTGATGCGGTCTAAACCCACTTCTTGGCCCATTACAAAAACGGAGGTAGCCAGGGCATCGGCCAGTTCGGCTTTGGGGGCAAAAACGGTAACGCTACTAATTCCACTGGAAGGATAGCCACTGCGGGGGTCAATGATGTGGGTATAACGCACACCGTCGAAGTTTACGTATTTCTCATAATTCCCCGAAGTTACCACTGCGCTGTTGCGGATGGGTAAAATGGCAAAGACCTTATTTTTATTGAGGGGATTAGTAATAGCTACTTTCCAGTCTTCTCCATTGGCTTGTTTTCCCCAAGTATTCATATCGCCAGAGGCGTTGATAATTCCGGCGCTAACTCCGTGGGCCATTAATAATTCTTTGGCTTTATCGGCCGCATAGCCTTTGCCAATGGCGCCAAAACCGATTTTCATTCCGGGTAATTTTAGGAAAACGCTGGTATCGCTTTTCGTAAGGATTATATTTTCATAGCCCACTTTAGCCACCGAAGCTTTAATGCTTTCCGCAGATGGCATCGTAGTCATGCTGCCGTCGAATTTCCATATCTTGTCCATGGAAGCATAGCTGATATCGAACGCGCCGTCGGTTAATTTTGAAATACCAAGGGCTCTTTCAATAAGATGGAAAAGTTCGGGATGAACTTTCACGGGCTTTATTCCTGCCGCTTTATTAATCGCGGAAGTTTGCGACTGCGGATCCCAAGAGGAAATTAGTCTTTCGATTTCTTCAATTTTAGCCACGGCCATATCAATGTACGCTTCTCCCCTAAGGGAATCTTTGGCTACCACGGTTATATCGAAACGGCTGCCCATTAACTTTAAGGTGCGTTGGTATTCCGCTTGCGCAGATGCCCATAAACTGGTCAGTAGGAGTAGGGCACTTACTATATGTTTAGGACTTTTTAACAAAACCATTGAGCTCTTTAATGTATTCTTCTGGGCTAACTTTCTTATAGCCTGTTTGTCCTAAAACTTTACCGTTGCTATCTAAAACGACCACAAAAGGAAAGGCACCAATGGTATTGTAGGTTTCGGCCAGCTTGGCATTGGCGGCCGCTTGCTCTTCTGGTAAAGCATTTTTCTTGCGACGGGGAAAATCGGCTAAAAGCATTATATAATGCTCGGAGGCGTATTCCTTAAAGGTATCACTACTCCAAATTTCACGGTCTAATTTAATGCAGGGCGCACACCAGTCTGAACCTTGGAATACTAAGATTATAGGTTTGTTTTCTGCGCTGGCTAATTCCTTTGCGCTGTTGAAATCCGTTTGCCATTCTTGGGCGAAGGCCGCTGTAATACTTAAGAGGGTGAGGAAAAGGGTTTGGGTTATTTTTTTCATTATTGATCTTATAATTAATAAAAAGGCGCTCAATAGATTGAGGGCTTATGCGGCAAAGAATATACTTTGTTAGGAGTAAGCAAAGGTAGATAATCTGCTAAGCTCAAATGCGGCATTTGAAGCATTTGAGCGGGAAAAAGCTTGATTTTAAGCGAAGTTTAAGAATGGGGCTTAATTAGGTATATGAGCTTGGAATTTATTTAAGTAGCCTCTCTATTTATTTAGAACCTGGGTTCGATGTGAAATTAGGTCTTAGACCTTTTGTAAATAGCGGGTTATTGCAAAGGACTAAGGCACAAAAGAACGCCAATTATAATAAGCTTAGCAGTGTTTTTTAATAAAAATCTGAGCTATAATTATAGGCCGAACTCAGGTTGAGACTTTATCATAGCATTCAAAATGTTAAAGCTGCTGTAGTATGATGGTATCAATTTACAGCAGCTTTATGGTCCCCGTTTTTTCGTCAGCTTAAGGCTTAAAAGTCACTTTGGCGAAACGCTGTTTTTTCTTGCGCTGTCCGAATATTATTAGTTCGTTTTGGGAGATTTGCTCACAGGTCTTGGGACGTATATAAATTTCAACCTCCCCGGCACTTACTAAGGATTCACGTTTTAAATCGCCATTTAGAGATAAGGTGGCCAAAGTTACGCCCCGTTTTTTACGGGACCCACTCATGGCATAAATGTCTCCCTTTTTTTCGGGGGGAAGTAAGTTTTTCGGGTTATCGTTATACACGAAATATAATTTATCACCCACCACAGATAAGGCAAAGGATGAGAAAAAGCCATTGTCATTGCTTGTAACCTGTCGTTTAGGAATGGATTTCGTCCACTCAATTTTACCTTCCGCTGACATGTTAATAACAATGATAGAATTGTAATAATACTGATAATTGGTAGTGGTGCTTCCGCCGCCGTTAGCCGTTGATGTGTAAACAATAGAAGTATGAATGAAAAATTGTTCCCCAATTAAAACTGCTCCTCCATTTTCGTTGAGGATAATCTTCCTTAAATCGTATTGAAACATTTCTAGGTTTTTTCCCTTAGCAGCTTTCTTTTTCGCCTTCTTCTCTTGTCTTGCACTGAGGTTTTCGGTAATGAAATCGAGACTAAACTCTTCGAACTCTTGCGAAACGATTTCTTTAGACTGCCCATCTATTTTCAAAAAGTAGCTACCATCAATGCTAGTGGTGCCCTTAGAAGAATAAAAGCCCCCGCAAATAATATCTTGATGGTCGTTAACGGCAATTTTCATTTCGGTTAAAAATTTCCCTTCAAGATCTACTGTATACTGTTCGAAATCAGTGCCATTATTGGTGTAGCTTAAAATTTGGTAATTGTAATTTGGTTCCCCATTTCTCTTTTCTTTCTGTTTTTCCTTATACAGTCGTCCTAGTATATGTACTTCTCCAAAAGGGTCAACTAAATAATCTCTTACGGTAAAAACGTCTTCTCCATGAGGGATATTTACCTCCGTTTTCCAAAGTAGACGTAATTCATTATCTAAAACCTGCAGGGCATATTTTTCTGTTTTACTGAGTTTATGCGCTAGGTTGTAATAAATAAGCACTTTAGAGCTGTCGCTTGAAATCTCCCAATTAAAATTCCCGGTATTACTTTTAGTTAAGAAGGTATATTCGGTTTCAGCAATTTTATTTGGTGTAGAAATGGGTACTAGGGTTTTCTTATTAAGTTCTTGGGTATAAAGTGCTTTTAGGTTTTTATTCCTGTCGGTAGATGAGGTAAATAAAAATAAACGTTGATTTAAGTGCAAGATAAATTCATAATCCAAATCATGGCCTTGGTGCTCTTGTTCAAATTCAACACTTTGCGCCAAGTTCATATTCCTATCAAAACGTTGTAGGGTATATTTTTTCTTGCCTGTAATAAAGTTAACTATCTTAGAATTGATGGCATAAATCCCGCTTTCGTCATAGCCAACTATATCTTCTAGGGTGGATCGTTTGGAGGCTTTGAACTCTTTACCCCAAAGTATTTCGGGTTTTTCCTCGGCGTATTGGGCTTGTACTGAACTGCTTAAAACGAGGAGGGTACTAAGAGCTAAAATTAGTTTTTTCATGTTAATTATTTAGTGATAATTGAAGGCTATGGGAATTCAGTTAAAACAGGGCTATTAAATTTTTGCTAATAAATGGAAGTGTGAATCCAATTAATCAATAATAATGTGAGTAAAATGAGGGAAATATAAAGTAATAACTAGTTATTAATATTGGTTATAGACAAAGATAAATAATTTGAAATCAAGTTTAATAAAGACCCCAAATTTTATTTTAAAAATTAAAGCGTATGGTTGGCAGAATTTGTACCCTATTATTTGAGCCAGTATATAGTGGAAGATTAGCTGAAAGCTTTATTTTCCTAAAAAATCTCAGTTTTTTTTGAATCTTAGTTACAGAAATATTACTATTTTGTAGTTCAATCCTAGGTGAAAAACAAAAGTTGATTAGTAGTGATGCAAATTTCCCAAGTCAATTCAAGAAAATGGTTTTCTTTGGGCGAGTTAAGGGGCTATTTTCGCATCGGAAACTTTTTGAAGGATTTTTATTATTTGATCTATAAATTGGTAATTGCCCGCTAAGGTGAGCTCATAGGATCGAGCATGGATGAGTGTTTCCCTGCTATTTACTATTGATTAATTTGATATGGACAACCTGATATTTGTTGCTTTCTTTGGCCTTATTGGTCTTTGCCTATTGGTAATATGGAGGATGTCCGTTTCTATTAAAAGGTATAAGAAGTTAGGGGCTAGTTCAGCGAAGGGTCCAGGAGAAAGGACCTTCGAGTCTCTGGTAGAAAATGGCTTGGATTGTGTAATTATTGTCTCACCTGAAGGGACAACTACCTATGTTTCACGTTCTATAAAAAATATACTGGGCTACAGTCCCGATGAAGTTTTGAATGTTGATTTTAGAGATCTAGTCCATCCCGATGATTTAGAGGGCGCGGAAGAGGTTTTCGCTAGAACCATTCTTAATCCCGGAATCCCGATACAAGGCCATACCTCAAGGGTCAAGCACAAAAATGGTTCATGGCGTTGGATAGAGGCGGTGGTTACCAATTTAATTGATGACCCTGCGATCAATGGCATCGTGGATAATTTCAGAGATGTGACGGAGCGAATTAAGGTGCAATCTGAGCTGAGGGAGGTTAATGAAAGATTTCACTTGGCCACTAAAGGCTCTAAGCTTGGAATCTGGGATCAAGACTTAGAAAATGATATTTTAATTTGGGATGAGGATATGTATCGCATATATCAAGTTTCAGATCCCACTTTTGAACTTACTTCGAATACTTGGTTAGAATTAATTCACGAAGAAGATCGAGAATTTTTACAAGAGCAAGTGAAGAAAATTTTAGTAGACGGAGGTGAATTGGATATAGAATATCGCATTGTACGACCCGATTCTACCATTCGAAACATTAGATCGCTTGCCCATATTTATTTCAACGGAAAGGGGCGGCCTGTACGCATGGTTGGAACCAATTTGGATATAACGGATAGTAAAGAATACGAGCAAACTCTAGAGTGTATCATTTTCGATATTTCACATGTAATTCGTAAACCAGTATCTAGCATATTGGGCCTTTGTAGTTTAATTGAAAATGATCAACTGGAACAAAAAGAATTGCTACGAATCTCGGCTTATATTAAAGAGGCTGCTAAAGAACTTGATGATTACACTACTGATTTAATCGATACTTATACCGAGCAGAAACTTGCTAGGAAAGGACGTTAAGGTTAGGCGAAGCTTGATCCAAATCTATAAGCTCATTTCAATGCAAAATTAGACTTCAGACCGTTTGTAATTGCAAGGTTTTGAGCCGAAGCGCTAATGCAGGCGCGCGCTATTGGAAACGTTTATCTGGTCTTGCACATTCATTTAGATGAGATTTTTTTGAACGTTTATTTAAAGTCTCTAATGATTGGTTGAGAAACATTTAGGTAGAAATGCGATTCATCAGGGCTGACAGATTAGTGTAGATTCACCAAATATATGTGTAAAGCACAAAATTTGCATTTGATCCATCAAAGCCTCTGCACCAATTGTGCAATTAAAAAAAGGCCTTAAAGATTTTACTCTCTAAGGCCTTGATTTTTAAGTGGGGGCGGCAGGATTATTTCATGATCCCAAAGCCGCTAATAATTTAAGGAATACGACCAAAAAGCCCGTCCTGCTTCGCAGTCCTTTGCTTTTTTTATGCCCTGCAGCAGGCAAGCAGGATTATTTCATGATCCCAAAGCCGCTAACAATTTAAGGAATACGACCAAAAAGCCCAGCCTGCTTCGCAGTTCTTTGCTTTTTTTATGCCCAGCAGCATGCAAGTAAACTTGCGCTTATGGGCATAAAAAAAGCCCCGACGAAACTCGTCGGGACTTTTTGGTCGGGGCGGCAGGATTCGAACCTACGACCTCCTGCTCCCAAAGCAGGCGCGATACCGGGCTACGCTACGCCCCGTGGCGGTGAGAGCGGGATTCGAACCCGCGGTACGATTGCTCGTACGGCAGTTTAGCAAACTGCTGGTTTCAGCCACTCACCCATCTCACCCATTCGATCCCCAAACTTTTTTTACCTGGCTAATGGTAAACGTCTCATTGTTTTGGGGCTGCAAATTTAACTATTGAAATATTCCTTGCAAGGGCTTTGGGTAAAAAAGATGACCTTCGTTGGTGAAAAGTTTTCAAGGCTTTGATATGTAGGACTTTAAATTTTACACTTGCAGCTAATACTCTGTGATCGCTTGTCTAATTTTTGATCTAGCACTGCTTAAAAACAAAGCGTTTAATTTTAAACTAGGTTTTAAAAGCCTTTGTACCTTTAGGCTTCGTCAGTAAACTAATAATTTTCACATTTGAAACCCTTTGCAAACATGGCCATTGGTATTGGCCTAAGCCCAAGTATCGAAGCTAATATAACTGAGGCGGCGAGACTTTGCTCCATCCTAGGAGAAAAGTTATTCCTTATTCACGTAGAAGCTCCTAATTCTCAGTCGCGTGCGGCGGTAGAAGAGCTTGTAGCGAAACTGGCAAAGTCTAAGGTTCTGGCCGATCTTAAGCACGAAATAATTTTTGAACAAGGCGATATTACCGAAAGCATAATAAAGGTTTGCCAAGATAAAAAGGTGGATTTACTCTTAGCGGGTGCCTTGCCACGCGAAGGCTTGCTGCGCTATTATATGGGTTCCGTGGCTCGCCAACTTGTGCGCAAATCTAGCTTTAGCATTTTACTATTAACCAATCCGCAGCGATTCCCCAAAACCTATTCTAAAATAGTAGTAACAGGCAATAAGCACCCGAAAACTCCCGACACTATTGAGAAAACCATTCAGGTGGCCGATGCCTTAGGATCAAGGAAACTGAGTATCGTTGACGAAGTGATTCCCGATAAAAACACCAAAAGGGCCGCCGATAATGAAGAACTGGAGCGTTGTAACCGCTGGCGCGATATTATTGAGCAAAGGGAAGCGCATCGTTTAAGCCTAACGCTAGCCCAATTAGAACAAGCCGACTTAGAGATCGAAACAAAAGTGGTTTTTGGAAAACCAGGCTATAGCATTGGGCATTTCACTCAAACCAACCGCGCTGAGCTCTTAGTCTTAAACTCGCCCGATACCAAGTTGGGATTTATGGATCGCGTTTTTACGCACGACATGGAGTATATTCTTTCCGATTTACCGAGTGACTTATTAATCATTCATAGTCACTCAAAATAGAGGATGAGTTTACCGTCTTTTAAAACTTTATCTGCTAATATTTTGCCTGGCTTGGTGGTGTCTCTAGTGGCATTACCTTTAGGCTTCGGACTGGCCTTAGCTTCTGGCGCACCTCCCATGGCGGGGGTTATTGCCGCGGTGGTAGGGGCGATAGTGCTTTTCTTTCTGGGGGGATCTTATGTGGTGATTTCGGGCCCCGGCAATGGTTTGGTCGTGGTAACACTCTTCGCCATTTCTTCCCTCGGGGCAGGAGATGCTTTGCTTGGATATCAGCTCACCTTAGCCGCCATCGTTGCTTCGGGAGGAATTCTAGTTTTACTGGGTGTTTTTCGTTTTGGAGCACTGGCCGAGTTTTTCCCCGCTTCGGCCATTAAAGGTATGCTGGCTGCCATAGGACTGATAATCCTCAGTCGGCAAATTCATGTTCTCATTGGTATTAATAACCCATCCAGCGAAAGCGCCCCAGGACTGATAGCCGAAATTACCAATAGTGTTAAAATTGCGTGGCTGGATAAGAGTTATTACCCTTCAGCCCTTCTGGGTTTATTGAGTTTAACTCTCCTTTTTATACTGCCCAATAAGGGGAAATCGTGGCTAAGTAAAATTCCCGCGCCCATGTGGGTGATTAGCTTGGGTATGGGCTACAGTTATTTATCTGACTTTTATCCGCATCTTTTCCCCGCTTTGGCAGATGATCATTTACTAAGCCTACCAGCTAACCTAGAAAGTAGTTTCGTATTTCCGAATTTTTCGGAGTGGGCGAGTGGAGGCTTTATCAGCATTGCTTTTTCTTTGGCTTTTATAGCTGCTATTGAGTCTTTATTGAGCATTAAAGCGGTGGATAAATTAGATCCTTTACACCGACGCAGTAATGTAAATAAGGATTTGCGTGCCCTTGGTTTGGCAACGATTATCTCGGGTATGATTGGCGGGCTCAACGTGGTGGCGGTGATTGCCCGTAGTTCAGTAAATGTTAATAATGGTGCGAGCCAGCGCTGGTCCAATCTCTTTCATGGCATTTTTATCGCTCTCTTCTTCTTGCTTTTTAGCAGTCAATTACAAAAGATCCCGTTGTCCGTTTTAGCAGCGATTCTGGTCTATACAGGCTATAAGTTAACCGCGCCTTCGCAGTTTAGAGCAATGTACAGCGTGGGTTGGGAGGAACTTAGTCTTTTCGTAATTACCTACTTGGCTACCTTATTTACCAATTTGATAACTGGCATTTTACTGGGTATGTTGGCTACTTTAATTTTGCAATTAATTGGGATGGGACGGTCTACCATTTTCTTTCGCAATTTACTTAGGCCCAATACCTTATTATACGAAGAGGAACCCAATAAGTATCATTTAAGTGTCAAATCTTTTGCTACTTTTTTAAATTTTCTCCGCATTAAAAACCACCTCGATACTATTTCTACCCAGGCGGAAGTGATTGTTGATTTCAGTCTTACCACTTATGTAGATTATTCGGTTTTAGAGCATTTGCATCAATACAAAAGTAATTTCCAAAATGGGGGAGGGCATCTGGAGATTATAGGCTTGGATGATATGGGACGCAGTTCTTCGCATCCTATGGCCAATCGACACCCGCGCAAGTTTTTCGAAAAGCGGGCTTATACCTTAACACGTCGGCAAAAGGTTTTGCGACTTTTTGCCCTAAGTCATGAGTATAAGTTTGATTACCACGAAATAGACGATTCTCTTGGTTTTCAAAATTTTGAGTATTTCAAGTTTAAACCCGTCAATCTCCTTCGTAATCGCCTTTCTCCCAAAGGGCAATTAGACTGGCTTTTGGCCGATGTTCATTATCAGGAAGGTGACTTTTATGGCAATCAGGATTTACACGCTACCATGGTTTGCATCACCTTGAAAAAGAGGGCGCCTTTGTTTGTGATAGATCGAGAAAGCCTTTTAGATAAGGTGGCTTTTTTGGCGGGATTCAAAGACATAGTTTTCGAATTACACCCCGATTTCTCCAAGCGCTTTAAGGTGAAGGGCGATAATGCCATGGCGATAAAGAGGTTTTTAAACCGCGCCATAATTAACTTTTTAGAAGAAAATAAAAGTTATCACATCGAGTGCAATGGCCAGGCTTTATTAATCTTTGAGAAAGAACGCAATGCAACCATCAGTGAGATAAAGCAAATGGTTAATTTTGCAGTCTTATTTTCGGATCTTTTAA
>CAXBBL010000006.1:0-280587 GCA_963974215.1 uncultured Schleiferiaceae bacterium
AGAGCAAAGGACTGAAAATCCTTGTGTCGCTGGTTCGATTCCAGCTGGCACCACTAATCTTCCCCAAGATAAACATCTAAAAGTCAATGAAGTCAGGCTATACAGCCCGATTTTGCTGACTTTTTTTTTGATTCTCGAAGTCCCTTTTAACCGGGGTTTTCGTCATTTTTTGGCCATTCTGTGGACAAATTGTGGACGGAGCCTCCAAAAAAATGTGGACGATGCAGAAAATAACATTCTCATTCAAACCTCGCTCTGAGGCTAGAGCTGACGGTTCAAGCTTAGTTTATTTGATTATTCGAATAGATTCTAGGCGCAAAGACATCTCGACCAATCAATATGTACCCCTGAAAAATTGGGATCATAAGAAACAATGCCTTAAATCAGATCGTAGACTAAGCGCGGTTGAAGCCTTGGAAAAGATGCGAGTAATCGAATCCCTTCGGCAGAAGCTTAAAAACCTTATCGATGATGCCGCAATTAGCGGCACGCCCCTAACCCATCGAGCCATTGAACTGGCCCTTAGTCGCGAGACCAACGTTTTTGAGCTTACTTCTTTTATGGAAGATTACATTGCCAGGAATCCCGACAATTGGAAAGAAACTACTTCCCATTCTTACCGCGGTGCCTTAGCTTTTCTTAAAGAAGAGTTTGGGAAGCTTTACCTAGAAGATATAACCGACCTGCAGAGAGTAGCAGAAAAAGCCTTGGCTAAACGAGGCTCAAATGTTAATACCAGGAAAAAGAGACATCGCCAGATAAAAACTATGCTAAAACATGCTCGAGATCAAGGCTACGCGATTCCAGTGGTATATAAATCTAGCATTGGAGTTATCAAAGGCAATCGAAATTTCCTCACGGTTTCTGAACTCGAGCGAGCTATTCGCTTCTATCAAGATGGCATTTTAAAGAAAGGTGAGCAGAATTCATTGCGTCTGTTTCTGTTTTGTTGCTTTACTGGTTGTCGCTTCGGTGATTTGGAGCACCTTACACATAAAAACATCAATAACAATACACTGATTTATGTCGCTGAGAAAACCGAGCGATTCAATAAAAGGATTCAAACGCCCTTACCAGTAGTCGCCATTGAGCTTATTTCTTCGCGAATTGGAAAGCTTTTTAAAGTACCTAGTAACCAGGTAATCAATCGACACTTAAATGGAATTTTTAAGTCCATGGGGATCAATAAGCATATTTCCTTCCATTGCAGTAGACATACCTTCGGTACCCTCTTTATTTACCTGGGCGGGGATGTGACCAACTTACAGCTGGTAATGGGGCACAGTGATATCCAAACAACGATGAATTATGTTAAGCTCGCGAAGAAAATTGATAGCAAGGATCACTTACTCTTTGATGAAACTTTCGCCAAAAGCATGAAGGTTATTACTAAAATTGACAGCGAATGGATGTACTCTTAGGCTACATTCTTTTTAGCTCGAGTTCAACAACCTGTTCATCGGAACTGGTTACTTCAGCATTCAAAGACTTTATTATGTAGGGGAGTTTTTCAAGAACCACTGGATCCGAAAGCTTCAGGTTATCGAGGACGTTATTAGGCAATAGGAATTTTGGCTTATAAAGCCTATTGTCTCTATTGTAGCGAGAAAGCCAAGTGCTCCAGGCTCCTCCGATACTGCCATCATTTGAGTCAATCCAGAGGGAATAGCCTTCATAGGAGTTTGCTGCTACAGGATAATTATCAACCTTTCCAACATAAAACCCGATACGAAGTCTTTCCAGGTTCTCCCCTTCCGTTTCAATTGGAAAGCTAATGCCACGTTGATTAAAAAGTAAGGTTCTTATTCCGTCAGAATAAGGATCTTGACTGAAATCTTGAGAAATCAGGGGAAAGGTCCCTAAATTAATTTTGTCGGCTTCAATATCATCCGTTTCATCGTTCAGGAATCTTACAGATCCATCCTCCTCCACCAGCAAGGCACTTTTATAGATTGTTCCTAGTCGCTCCCTCTCCAGTTCATCTTGGGCCTTATATTGAATCAAATACTTTTTACGTTCCAAAAAATCTACAGGGACGATCCTTGACTTAAAGCTGGTTAGATCCTGTCTATTTGGATTTTCGTAAACATTGTTTCGAAAATCTAAATAAATCGTTCGATTTTCTGAATCTACACTAAACTTGAGGCAGAAAGTATTGATCACAGAGTTTAAGAAATCCACCAATTTTAGTTTCGGTAAAAATGGTCCTAGATCTGGTGGTGAGACAAAAGTGAATAATGGCGTTCCAGCTTTCAACACCCTAAAAGAGTAGTTGTAAAGCTGCATGCTTGGCTGAGGACTAGCGCTAAAGGCTAAATATCTAATATAATACTTTCGGTTCAAGTTGGCCGCAGCTGCACTTATCGTAATTCGTTTCTCAAGTTTAAAGCCATTTATACTTTGAGAAGTATCCCGGCGGTATTTTGCCACCACGGTATGAACACCACCAGAAAGAAAAATCAGCTGGATTTCATCATAGCCATTGCTCTGAAAATTATCGCATTCAAAAATGAAATCGAACTCGCCTACTTCATCGCTTAAGTATTCCCCGTTAGTATTAATTGCAGCGTTCTTATAAGAATCATAGGTAATTGGAAAGTCTCCCCTAGACCTAATAGTTTTGCTAAAAAAGTCTTTTGAGGCTTCTGTTTCTTCATAAATGGTGGGTGCAACACGTTGATCTAAACTTCTATTGCAAGTAACAAAAGCACGGCGCATGGAAGAGTTTTTAAAAAAACTACCTGATGTCCTGAAGCCATCTAGTTTAAACATTGCCTGTAAAACCGCTAGAAGACTAATCTGTGGTGCTAAAGTGTTTACATTAAAGTTCTCTCCACTGCCGTCTTGATAATTTTCATAGAAGCTATCACTGGCCACCTCATGAGCATTAAGGATATTTTTAAAATTAGGATTGACCTTTTCCTCTACATCGGTATCCGGATCATCATAAAAGGCTGGAGCGATTATCATCGGGAAAAAACAATGGGTACCAGGAAAAGATTCATTAATCCCATCCTCATATAAATCCACTAGATCCTTAGTGTTGACTAGGCTTAATTCATTACTGAATAAATTGAAGGACTTAAACTCAGTTTTATCAAAATAGAGATTGACGGTTAAGTCATCATCAATGCCCCTAAAAACCATTTTACTGAGGAAGTACCTCCCTGCATATTCAAAGAAGACGTCAACAGCGTCAGTATTAATTATGGCTTGGGGAATATCTAAATCACGCAAGATATTTCTGTTTATTTCGCTCTGGGAATAAGGAAGTGATAAAGGAAGCGTAAAATCTGCCTTAAGATCTGTCTCAAAATAACCACTCGATTTTACCAGGTTGAAACTGTAAGCTTCAGGAAGCTCTAAATTTTGTCCATTATATGCTATAGCGGCCATTGCTGTAGTATTTATCGCTTTTTGCAGGGTAGATGTCTACTGACAAAGTATTCATGCGGCCCGAGCTTGATTTATAAAGAGGTATATCGGATCGCTTTAATGTTACCGGCTGAAAGTGGGTCTCCTGAACCAAATAGATTTCCTCACTGCGAAGCGCATCAATAAAGTGATCCATTTCATCGGCCGACTTAAAGCTGCTCTGAATGGTGAACATTCTCCTTTGTAAGCTTCCATAATTTCGTGCCCGCCGATCTGATCTTGAATAGTTTTTAGCCGCTTGAATAGAGATTTCCGAGCCACTAAGTTCCAGGTTGCCTTCCAGTACACCTGTTAAGACTTGAATTTCAAAAAATCCAAAACTATTACGGTATAAGATCTCGTGATAGTCGTCTGATGTCAACTGCTCTAATTCAAAATACAAGCTTTCAAGGATTGGCGTGTCTTCACTTGTTGTTTCTGAAAAAAACAACTCATAGGATACAATGACCTTTGAATCATCATTTACCGCGGCTCTGACTAATGCTGGATGCAAAGCAAAGCGATATATTTTGTCCTTGGTTAAGACCTGATTTTCATAAATGAAATAGTAACCAATCTCCCCGCCTTCAAAAGTAACTTTCGCCCTAAGGTGCCGAGTAATCGTAGCATTAGCATGCATGAAATTTAAAAAGAATCTCTGCTCAGGATAGACCCTGATTGTGTCTGGAAAATGAGTTAACCAACCCTTATCATCGTCTAAGCCTGCTTCCAAATCAAAGGTCGAATAATCATCCTCCGTTACTCCTCCCGGCAAGGCCTTAAAGACAAAAGACTCTACCAACTTATTTCCGTTTGTGTTACTAGAGTTGTATAGTTCTGTGTATTTAAACTTGAACTCTAGCATACTGGAGCTAATATCTACTGCTCCATTCTGATTTATGGCTGGTAGATTTAAATCTACATCTCTACTATTAAGCATTCGGTCCAGGTAAAAACGAGTTTCACCTTTATTGGTTAAAGCCTGAAAGACTCTTTTCTTCCAATCCAAATCCCCAAGCTTCCTATAAAAGAGTTCTAGATAAATATTTAGCTCAGTATAAATTATACCATTAGCACCGCTTGTAACTAAAGAGAGGTTGTGAAACGACGCATTACTGGTTAAGCTGAAGTTGTTTTTAAAGCCCTCTTCAATGCCTTCTATTCGTACCGTGGTTGCATTTAGTTTCTCGATTAGATATAAACCACTGAGGAAAATATTCTCTTCCCAAGCCGGAATAAATAAGGTTTCAATAAAACTTTCGATAGCTCCTGAATCCACCGTAGGAAAATGCCACATGCTTGCACCAGGTGCAGTCTTAAATATTATCTCTACTTCAACTGTCTCGCTATCTATTTTGAATAGCAAAGTATTGCCATCAACAGGTAAACTAGTAAACTCTAAGTCATAAACGGACTTAGCCGGTGCCGTCGCAAAATACTGATCACTACTAAGATCTAAAATAATGTCATTGCCTAAAAGGCTAATGCTCTTTGGAAAACTGGCTGATATCATGAACTTAGTTTTGACTCTTTTTTAATGCGCTCTTCTAAACTATCGATCTCTCTAGCCCTTCGCCTAGTGTCCTCGCTTAGTATCGCGTAGCTAGGCAGACGAGACGATTTTATTAATTCTCGCAGAAGAAGATTCGTTTCCTGTAAATCCATGGAAGACGGTCTCTGCTCTGAAGGGTATGCCCCAACAGAATAGCCCTTTACTTTTCCAGCAGTTTGATAAATGGCATCGATAACATCTGGTCTAAATTGCTTCAACCTTTGAGTGGTTAAGCCGTCAATCACTATTTCAGGCATCTTTTCTGCCACCAACATATTCTTACTAAAACTGACGGTTGGCTGAGAATACTCACCCGTTGTTAGGCCTTCATTGCGCTGCGCGAAATAGCGCTGGCCATATTGATCCTGGACTGGATACTTTCCCAAGCTATATCCCTGAATTTTTGAATATTGCTGTTTAGCGGCATAAACCTGAGCAAGCCCGTTGCTTAAATAGAGGCCTTGCACCACCAACGAAAGAGGAAAGGGAACGTCTTTTTGAGCAGTAATAATAGATTCAGCCGTCTTCATACCTATATTGGCAATGGAAGTTAGCGCTTCTAGCAGCGCATACTTTTTAGTGATTTCTCTTCTTCTGCGCTCTTCGACTTCCTTTCGTTGGGTATAACTCTCTTCTGACTCCCCTTGCCTCTGCGTTACCTCTTGAATACCGGCTAGTTCTGCATTGCGAAGATTGGCTGCAATATCAGATGCTGCCGAAGCTACTTGACTGTAGTTTTGTAGTTTCTGAAGACGACTATTTAGTTTTTCTTCCTCCAGCTTTGCAGCTTCCAACCTATCCTTGTCTCGATATTCACGATCAAGGTTCTCCTTTGCTCGTAGGTATTCTTCATGATTGAGAAGGCCATCCTCAAAAGCCTGTTCAATTAGAGCTAAATCATCTTTCTCCTCGTCTTCCTTGGTTTTTAAGTTAAATGCTTCTAAAGCGGCTTGTCTTTTAGCATACCAATCTTCAATTTTCTTAATATCAGCCTGCATTTCGGCCTCTTCTTCCTCGCGTGCTTTTTGGCGTTGCTCTTTGCGCACTGAAAATTGCATCACTGCTAATTCGGTAGTATTAAAACCGTGCTCTTTTGCCAGGGCAATTAGCTCATCATAATGCTGGATTAAAGTTGCTATTTCATCTTCATTTTGGCCGCTTATAAAAGCTTCAATCTCCTTAGCTGCCTTCTGCCTTTCGGTTAGTTCCGATTTAGAATCTCCATTATTACCATTTTTATCGTCACTTCCTAGAAGAGTACCGCCGTTTAATTCCTTATCAATCTCCTCTTTAGTTTTACCTAAGCTTTTAAGTTTAGCCTCTAAAAAGTGCTCAAAGCCTTTCAATTTATCCTCTTCAACTCTGAACCACTTGCTACTAAAAAACTCGGATTTAACCTGATCAATTTCGTAGCCCTCAAAATATTTTTTGGATTTCTCCATTAGCTTTTCAAGGTCAGTTTGATATTTTTCAGGCCAATAACTAAGGCTTGCGGAACGCCCTTCGTCCATAGTATTGTCATCCAAAATATGCTTCTTGGTTTTTACGAAAACAGCATATTCCTCCTGAAGCTCTTTTAGATTCTTCTTTTCATGTTCTAACCGGTCTTCATGAATTTCTGGATTGAGATACCAAGAATCGCCTTGACGTTCTTTTTCCAAAGCAATTGCCTTAGCATGGATATGCTCCTCAATCTTCAAGCGAGATTCAAGCATTTCATCTTGAAGCTTACTCTCCAGCTCTTGAACTGCCATTAGTTCGATTTTGCGCTCCATTTGACTATTAACATTCTTTTGGAGCGTCTTTATTTCATTTAAGGTATCCCTTTCCTTTATAAGACGCGGTAGGTATTCGCCATAACGATCATTCACATCCTTAATTAAGCGCTTTCTGGTCTCCGCCGATATATTAGCCATCGCTTCCACATCGGTAAGGGTATTAAGTATGGCATTGAATTCAATGTTGGCCTGCCTTAAGCTTTCGCTTTCGGTAACTTTAAATAAATTGAGGAGTGATTTGGTAGTATTCTCAATTCCCTTCAGGATTTTAGGACTCAAGAACATCTGGTAAAAATGCCGCTGCAGCTTGGCCAGATTTGCCGCTAAATTTTCATTCTTGATATTATATTCATTGGTTAAACTGGTCGCTTCTTTCATTGCTTTAGAAGCCAGCTCCTGCCGAGATCTGATCTTATCGACATTATTGGACAATGCTGCCAATACTTGAATGCTCCTTTGGCCATCAATTCCGATTTCATCAAATCGCTGAGCCATCTGAACCATCCCCTCATTATTACCTCGTAGGTTTCCAATGAAGGCCAGTAAAGCTTCATTCGCATCCTTATTTAATAGCTCAGTAAAATCAGTCACCGACATCTTGGCTACTTCGGCATACACCTCTGTATTCTGCATCATGTCTACAATTGTTTTACTCAGAGCTGTAGCGGTAATTTCTTGTGATTGTCCCGCTTCGTCCGATGCTGCAGCGAGTCCAATAATTTTATCAGCCGTAATATCCGCAGTATTAGCCACCCCCGACATACGTTTCAATAAATCTACCTGATAGGAAGCCTGGTTGGTTCCAGATGCAGAAACCTCATTGATCGCTGAACCCAGTCGGTTCATGCTAGCGCCTAAGTCGTCGCCGCTTTCTTTTCCGACCTGATACTGTTCGGCCATTTTACCCACCACCCGAATATTTTCGGCCGCATCGCCTGGAAGATCATCACCCAGTGCCACTTTCAACTTATTCGCTGAAACCACGAAACTCTCAATTTCCTTAGTTGATTTCTTGCCTAGTCTTCCCGCCTGTTCAGCCAGTTCTACTAATTCTATACGTGTGGTTCGGGTGTCTATCTTAGCTAAATTCCTAGTGATGGCCTCTACTTCAGAAAGGCCCTTTCCGGTGGTCTTCATTACGTCGGCCTGAGCATCGCTTAGCTTGGCACTGCCTTCAGCTAAGCTTTGCAGTGAGAACGCAACACCAGTAACCACACCAATGAAGGCTAGCCCCATGGCCGAGTACTTATTGAACCCGTTCGCCAAACGGCTTAAAGAATTGTCACTGCGTTTTGCTCTGCCATTTAAAGTGCCTAAACGTTTATTGATAGCATCTAAATCGGCCTGCAACCTCTTAAAATTTGCACTACCAGGAATCATATTGGAAAGTTCCAGTCTCAAACGAGTTGCTTCTTTTCGCAGCTGGCGACTAGTTAAACCCATTATTCCAAGTTCATTCACTAGCTCTTTGGTGCGAGCCCTATTAACGGCTAAAGCCTTAGAGTTTTCCTTAATGGCAGCAACTACTTTAGTATACTCAACCGTATTTTTCTTGTTTTGCCTTTCAAGCTTCCGCTTTTGAGCTAAAAGGCTCTTGCTGTTTTCTTTGAGTTTGCGTTGCTCGGCCTCCAATTTGTGCAGCTCCTTCTGGGCCTTGTTCCCATTAACAACTACATTTAAATTGAGGGTTTCGTCCTTAATCCTTCTAGCCATTATATTGTAATTGGAAGTTTTAAATCTGCTCTCAATTGGGCCTTAACTTCTTCAGTAAAACCATAGGCCAGTTGAGTATATATCTCACTATAGTGCCCAAAAATGATTCGATTATAGATATGATATTGACGACGTCGCTTTATTAGCTTTCCTTTTTCTGTTTTCCCTGACTGATGCTTCTTCTTCATATCCAAAAAGCGCAGGTATTTAATAAAGCTAATTTGTAAGTCACCACTATACTTATCCGTAGACCCTTCTACCGCATAGTTTAACTTGTCTTGCAATTGCCCGGAATGTCTCTTTAAACCATATTTGCTAATGGCTGCTTTCTGGGCTTTCCAGATGGCCTTGCCTTCTTGATTTAAAATTTTGTCGATGAAACGCTGCTCTAGCAACGAATCCGAATTTCTACTACTTACTCTTTGCTTATCCACGAACTAAAAATGCCCTATTAATAGCAGCTCGAAAAGGACAATTTGTTAAATAGAAGTGCCTCTCAATCGACTATTTGTGGTAATGGCTGTGATTAGAATTAGAGCGAATGTGTGCTTACGCTTAGTACGCAAAAGACTTGCCGACATAAAATTTATTTCAGCTTCCTTTTGCTTAGCTGCGCTTCAAGCCCCCTGGTATTGCTATAATTTTAATTCACATACCATGATCACTATCAGTACATTCGATTTGGACACCCTTCGCTTAATTAAACAAATTCACTCCCTTAAAAAGCTGGAGCGTATTAATGAAAAGTTCTTTTTAAGCCTTTATGGAAAAGTTAAAGCGCATTGCCGAAAAACGGAAGAAATCTTGCTAGCACGCGAATACAATCTGCTGATGCATTTTGTGAAATTCATGAAGGAGACCTACCCGCAAGACCAAAGAGCCAAACGCGACTACTACTTTAGAGAGTACATTCTTCCAGACTTTGAAGATGTGTTTACCAAGTACGTAGGAACTACGGTTAAAGTAGTGGTGTAACTTAACACAGGAGCTAAGTAGTATTAAACTGCTTAGCTCCTCCATTATTTATATTTGTTGCCTTCAAAATATAAATAGCTGATTTTCTAACGATTGAACTATTAAACTCTGCATGATGATGGATGAAAAGAAATATCTCACTTTAAAAACCCAGATTAATGGCATTATCAATCTTAAGCGTGATCCTCGTGCCTTAACTAATGAAGAGTTCCGAGATTGTATTAATGCTCTCGAAAAGGATGGGCTTATCAAAGATGTAGCGAATGGAAAATATATCATATTGGAATTAGGTTACGAAAAAATGATCGAGTTTAGGAAAAGAGTAACAGATGAATCCTGATAGAAACTAGAAAAGCCAGTAGCATCAAAACAAAATATCCCTTGCCAAGTCTTTTAAAGGACCGCAAGGGATTTTTTTTGGAGCCTCGATAAAAAGCCATGCCGATGTGATTTATGTCATTTGAAGAAGCCTATTAATTGGGTATATTTAAAAACCAATTAGCAAGATCTTTATGATTACACACTTTAAAACAAATGCTTTGGCACCTCAAAAATTCTTTGGTAAAGATCTAGGTTCATTTAAGGATAATGAACTTCAAGCTCTTAAAATGGCTACGAACCAGTTTGAGATTGAAGACTCAATTAACGAGTTAATACTTTTAATCCCAAGTATTGAAAACTTAGGACTCCTTAATCCTATAATCCCCAGCAATGACTTCGAAAGATACATGAGCGGAATTAAGATTGCAAAAGGTTTGCCCTCTGTAAAAATAGAGACTATTGATTCATTTAAAGATCATACAGTTGAAGACAGAGTTGTTCTATCAGTTGGCTTAAGTGATGACCAGGTTGAACAGATAGAGAATTATAAAAGTGTTTCATCGATAGTAGTTATGCACCTCTAATTAATCCTATTTCCATAACAATTAAAAGCCCCAGTGAGTCACTGGGGCTTAAACCTTAACCAAATCGATATGAAGACACTTAGGCTAAACTAAGTAAAACTTGTATTTCTTACACGTTCCTCAATTAATCTAAACGTTCAATCCTTTCTGTTTAGGATATCCTTGATGCCCTGCATTTCCTTTTTGATGTCTGCTTTAAACTCAAGCATTTACATTCTCATCAAAACTCATACTTCAATATTTAAAGTATAAAATTGTCCTTTAGAACTAGACATAAAAGATTGAAAAAGTACAATCTCTACTCATAACTTAATGAAGAAAGGTCCCACACTTCTAACTTCTTGGTATCAAATAAGGTTCTATAACAATTTCCATCTTGGAAGTAGATAGAATAGTTAGAACCACTGGAATCAAACTCGATTGTTGTCTCTTTATAAGCATTTCTTTCTAGATCATATTGGTATATTGTGTGAGTATTACTACTCTTTACATAGCTGTACAGATAAGCTAACTGTCCTTTCTTGGTTGAACCATAAATTACAGGATAATTTTCTATTGGATATCCTTGATCATCTAAGGTAATTTGTGACATAGCCACTGAATCAAGAATCAGAGAAGAATATTTCCCATTTGAGCCAAGAACATAAAACTCAGCAGCGTGATTAAAATAAAAAATAGAGTCTGAATAATCGCCACTCTCGAAAGTATAAGAATCATTAATCAAATTAAATATTTTAGAAGGTAACGGGGCATCCTCAACATACTCTAGAAACTTAAACTTTTCGCCTTCCTTTTGATAACGGACAATTGCTCTTTTTAAAGTTTTGTTATTCCAATCACGATGAAAAGCACGAATCTCTATTATATCATCAAATACGCGAAAACCTTCAGCAGAGCTGATGAAAAAAAAACGTTTCATATTTTCAGTTCGGTCTATCTCATTAGCTGAAATAAGTTTTCCTGATGATGAAATAACTAAATAAAAAATAACCCGATCCATTCTTTTACTACTGAAATCGGTAATGTTAAAAATTAGACCAATATTTCCATCATTCAAAATAGTAAAATTACCCAATTTGTACGGTGCACCAAAAACAGCCATTAACTCGGTAGCCATTTCTCTAAAAGCTGAATAACGTTCTGGGTATATAGATTTATAAATAGAGTCTCCAAAGTCCTCACTAAACTTAAGCTCCCACTCAACCTTGTCAGAATAATATAAAATTGACTTTAGTGTCATAAGTCTTGAATCCAATAAATACAAAGAACCTTCATCGACCTTGGCTAAACCACCTCCTAAATTTAAACTATTAGGTAAGTTAAAAGACTCTTTCGGAGAGTAGAAATCTGCTTCTTTATCAGTACTAAACAAGTCGGAAACACTATATGAACCTACCAATTGACCAGCTGTGTCTATATCTAAAATCACATACCCTGTTGCTGTAATGCCTTTAATAACTTTATCGGATAAAAGCGTAAAATCCTCCTTCTTAATATTTGGAATTACACTTCGAGCTACTACTATATCATATTCTGTCCGTGAAGTAGAAACACCAATTTTGATGTTATTACTATTGTAAATCCCTCCGACCATACTAACACATTTAGCACAATCTGAATTACCAAGGTAAAGGACTTTACTTTGAGAGTAAGCGTTAGTGTTTAGAAACAGAAAAAGCAAAAGGCATATGCCTTTTGCTAAATCAATTAAATTATCCTTATTCAAAGTCACAAAATCTAATTAGAAAATTGGGTTCTGGTGTGTACTTCATTCCCGTCCACTTCATCAATAATAATGTAAGTAACAGTTGAATAATTACCAAGTGTAATCTCACCTGGTCCAACCGTTAATAGTCCATCACTATAATATCTCCAGCATATATTCCACCAGGCCCAATTACAATCAACTTCAGTTACACCAGCATTAACTGAGTGACCTTTATATGACCCTTTTCCATATGCTCTTAAATCTCTCGGAACTTCGGAGTCAGTTGATTCCTCGCCGGTATTACCCGAGACAGCATAAGAACTAAAACTCATTGCAATTACTGCAAACACTGTAAAAAATAGATTTTTCATTATGTAATTGTGTTAATTAATATTTCAAAAGAAGTGAAAATTTCAATACAAAACCATACATATGTGTGTTTTTTTTTTGAAATACTTATTATTAGTTATCAAATTATTATTAAACCCAGAGCACATCTAAGTATGCATTAAACACCAAGTCTAAAGACTTTCAACTACTCAATAAATCAAGTGTTAAAAGTGACATAATATGAAAAAGTGAGTTTTCAAATCTATTTTGAGCAATAATTCTTAAAAAGTCATAGGAAAACGATATCTAATTTGATTTTTTCAATATCTCAAATCCAGTACAATAAACTGATTTACATTATTTTAATGTAAAATAATAAGGAAAAACTACCAAAGCCCTGATTTGATAAAACCATTACATGAATTGGAGATAACTTTTATTAGCCACCTATTTTCAGCCATATTCACGCACTAGTTTACGGTTATCAAAGCCTTTTTTTATGGAAAATATATAATCAATAAATAAAAAAACCCTTACCAGGTCTTTAAAAGGACCGTAAGTGGTTTTATTTAATTTGATATGCGTGTAAAGTAAAGAAGGCCTTAATGTGTAACATTAAAGCCTCCCGAACTAAACCTGATTTCTGCGATGAATAGCGTAAGCTAAAGTAGTACTATTTGAATATTCTTGAAAGCCAGATCTGGCATTTAAACGTTTAATCCTTTCTGTTTAGAATATCCTTGATGTCCTGCATTTCCTTTTTGATGTCTGCTTTGAACTCGTCCAAATACTTTTCAAAGGTGATGCCGTCCTTAGTATTTAGTGCGGTCTGAACCTCTAGCATTTTTACATCTTTCTCAAGTTGTCTTATACGACCGTTGAGATAGCCGATATAGGCCATTATTAGCGGTACAGCGATGGGTATCAAGATTTGAATAATGTCTTTTAAACCGTCCATTCTAAGTCGATTTTTCTTTATTGCTATTTGCGATTATTGAAGTCTTTTCAGCACTGCCTTTTGAGGAACCGAAAAAGAAGTTCAGAACGGTTAGGGCTCCGCTGAATAAGAATATATCAGCAAACATTTCGATCATGCGTTTATTCTCTGGTGGAATTTCATAAAACATCAAGCCCATGCCAAAAGAAAAGGCACCCAGTACGACAAAGCTTGCTAAGAAATAAACATAGCGCTTTGAGAAATTATCCGCCTGGCGAAGAGCCTCCATCTGCATGGATCTGGCATTTTGCATATCCTGTAAGAATAAACGCTCTGCCTCCATTGCCTTATCCTTAAGATCAAGCTCATGCTTGTGAATAGCGGCTTCTAGTAAGCGAGTCGCCTCCAATTTCTCTTCGCCCGTAGTAACGAATTTATCCACTACATCACCCACTTCTTTAATGAGTGACCCACCCGAGAAAACAGTCTTTAAAGTATCTAGAAAGCTCATAGGTATTTTGATTTAAACGTTGAATAAATACACTTTAGGTAATCGAGGATCATCGATTACATCCAAGTGCACCCAAGTAATGGCCACACCATTTAATATGTGCTCCAAGCGAATTTTAAAGGGTAAATCATCTGCATGATCCTGCAACCAGGCACGAACCTGTTCTGCCGTCATATCCTCTAAATCAAAGTCAACCGCCATAGAGAATACATGCCCCGACCAATAGGCAGTTTTGCGAGCCATAACCAAAGGAGAAAGGTTATCGCGCACTCCGCGTTCATCAAAACGACCTCCCCACTTATAGGTATTGATCGTCATCTTGCGGCCTGTCGTCTCTCTAATGAAAAGAATGGTAATCAGTAAGCGCGTATCTATCCGGGAGAGGAAGAAGTAATCACCTCTTTGTTTAAACTTGGCATAAGCCCAGGGAGTAACAAGCTCCTGAACATCGAAGTAATTTAAAATACGATCGTAAAGCTCTTTACTATCGAAAAGCAGGTTTTGATACTGTTGTTTCTTAGTCATCGGTTTCTATTAAAATTGAATAGCCATTACAGCCAGCTAGATTTATTTCGGGATCCACACCCAAGCGACCTTCCCAGTTTTGCAAAAGATTACAGCCTTGATCAGCTTGTACCTCCAAAAAGTCGATAAATGCAAGACAAGCCAAGTGCATCTCTTGCATGATTTCCAGTTCCTCCGCATCACTGGTTTGACCATAGTCCACCTTAGTGAGCACGTAGAAGACCAGAAGATTATTAAAAGGAGTTGAGTCACGATGTCCTCCTCTATTGCTGCTGGGTAGCATGCTTACCAGTACTGGAAAATCGCCGTCATTTACAGATAAATCCTTTACCCTAGTGCGAAGCTGATCCTCTGTACTTAGTACAAATGATTTTTTTAGCGGATCGACCTCATTAATGGCCTTTTCGGTAAATAGTTTGATGTCATTCGGACCGATCACTTTCGCTTCTTTTTAGCAGTCGCTCCTTTTCGTAGTGCCGGTCCAATAAGTAGATTAAGCACTCAATCAAATTGCGATTTTCTGTTTCGTTTATACTACCAAATACCTTATTCTCAGCCAAGCTGAAAAGGACAGCCATAGGGCCAATTGACTTACCATCGCTTTCGCCAGCACCAAACAGAGGGGAAAAATCATAGCGTCTTCCATCCGCCATCTCAATCTCCTGACTCGTTAGATACTTGACTGCAGACTGGAAGAAAAAGTAAAAGCCATAGAGATAATGTTCCGGAAGTCGAGCCAGTAGCTTTTCTGTTTTTTGGGCTTCCAGTTCTGAGTAGGTCTTAACTCGACCCATTGGGCTTAGTCGCAAGTAAAAGTGGCTCAGTAACTTCAAAAGAAACTTAGGATCCTTGCTTTCGGCATAAGCAGTAGAAAGCTCCAAGCCCCTTAAGAATTGTTTGATCGTTACATCAGCTAAAGCATCCGCGGGGCCCTTAAATCGGCGAAGTTTCCATTTAAACTCAGGTACCAAATTAGCCGCCCATTCGGTATTGGCACGATAAGCCCCTTTTTCAATCTCAAAGAAGGAATCAGTAAGATCTATCAGCTGTGCTAGATTTTCCTTACCCGATTGATTCAGCTTTCCCGTGTAGCTTAAATCTAATAGCCTATAAACCCAAAGGATCTGCACTTCCTCGATACTCAAATGCCCTTTTTCGAGCATCATGACCAGCTGGACGAAATATAAATATTGCTCCTGGTTGCATTCCCCGATATGCTCGGGAACCTCGCGTACAACAGCGCCTAATTGAACCCTACGCAACGCGAGATCTGACCTTAAGCTGAGCACCTGATAAGACCAAATTCATGCGCTCCTTCTGGAGCTCACGCTTAAATTTCTTTGTCCCAAGTTGCCAAGCCTGATATGCCGTTAAACGGCCTTTCTTTCGCTTCTCCCCAATAAATTCTCGTATAGAATCCTCCAACTCTCGCCGGCGCAGCTCTCGCTTTAAAGCGCTGGTCTTTATTTCCTTTCCAACTTTTTTATACGATCGTTTTCTAAAAAAACCTCTTAACCATTGCAATACTCTCATATTCGATAAATTGTTATTTACAGTACCATGAAACCATCATCCTCGAGCTTATTTTCTTCAACTGAATCATCCAGAGGCAGGAGTGACTTTATATGCAGCTCAAGCAGCTGCTCATTGCTGGACAGTTTACTTTGAAGCTCAAAACTTAAGGAGGACAAAGCGCTATCGGTAGCCACCTGACTGGCTTTTAACGTCATGCGATCACTACTATAGTTCTGGTTTAAGCCTGATTTAGAAATCTCTAAAGGCATTTCTTTAATCACTCTTAACAAGGCGTAAAGACCCAAGCAAGCATTACACTTTTCCAGAAGTATTTTGTCCGCTTCTTCTAGGGAACTGTTGTCTTCTAACTTGATTTTTAAAGGGGCATAGAGATTACCCAAAGTAGATGCTAAAGACTTATCCATATACTCCTTAAAAAAGGGATAGGCTTTAACAAAAAGCCAGCGATCACTGCCTAATGGATGAACATCAGCCCATTGATCTGCCGATTGAATAAACAGTCCTCTTTGCTTTTTACGCTCAGCCGAAAGCTTCCACTCCGTTAAAACTTCGCGGTTCTCTTCGATATAGGAGAGAAGATTATTAATCGCTTCATGTGCCTGCTTGAAGAGCTCCTGTTCCTGTGCGCTTACTTTCCATTGGGTTGCTGGTTTCGAGTCTTTATCCCAATGCTCACGCCGGCCATTTCTGCTATGAACGATATCGTTATTAGGAGCATAGCTTAGATAAGCAAAACTGCTCACTGGGGCCTGGACTAAGTAAACCAAATAGTCCAAGATCTTAAGAGTAGCATTACTCTGATTCTCTTGATTATAGTCATTCGATTCATAATGAGCTTGGGCGCGATCGTAAAGCGCTGCGCTTATCAATGCTCTTATTCTAAAACTCTCCTTCTCCGTGTTGGGCACGAGCTTGGCAAAGCTTTCGTCAGGATCTAAAAAAGGAACATGAACCCTAAATTCTTTCGTTCCAGTATTGCGAAAATTAAAGAGGCTAATCATTCTTTACTCTATCTTTTGGGGTGACATCTTGCTCACGAATGGGAAGACTGCGGGAAAAGCCCAGGCGAACGTTTTTCTCAGGCCAATTGTGCTCAATTGCTAAGTTCCAAGCTTCACAGATAATCTCTTCCGGCAGATCTACTTCTGTCAGCATGTAATTTCTTAGCGCATACAGCTGCTCACTGCCACTATCCGCTTTGCCTTCAGCGGAAACATTGCTTAAAGCAGCATGAAGCCCTAAGCCTGAAATAGTATTTAAATCCGCCCTTTTACTGATGGAAAGATTCGCATCGACAAAGTCTTTTACTTTCTGATCGATGGGCTCAAAAGTCCAAGCATGTTCGACTAAATGTCGATCTGCCAGCACTTCAAAAATACTATCAGTAGTGATAAATTTCCCCGTGTTCTCGGCTCCAGAAAGAACCGCGGAAACCTCTCTGAAACGCTGTTTCTTAAACTCAATAAATTTCTTTTCCGTAAACTGCTCCCCCGTTTCCTTGCACCGAATTCGGATGATATCCTTCTGAGAATCCCAGTACTTCTGAGGCACTTTTATATGCCAACGAATGGTGAGATTATTCTTGGTGAAAGTCTCCAGGATAAAAGGAATGGCTGAACTCCTACGAATCCATGGCAAGGCACTAATAATATCTGGGTGCGGGTAGTAGCGCTGCGCATAGGCATCAATAAAACTGAAAAGCACACCAACCTTTCCGCTTGCGATGCTACTTTCATCTAATAGTGGATAGGCCTTATAATCGCCGTGAAATATTCTATTCCATTTACCCAGGAGGCCATGGGTAGGCTCTTCGCGTGAATCAGAGATGCGATAGGCTAAACGCATGGTATCAGCTGGAACATGCTCAATTCGTGAAATCTTTGTAGCCCTGCTAATGCGGAGACCTCGATCGGGGAAGATCTTATGAACGACGGACTCACCGTGATTGAAATCAATTATAGCCTTTCTTAAATGCTTACGGTAGTGATTGCTCTTAAGCCATGCCAATACCTCAGGATCCTCAAGGAACTTCTTTCGCATCAAACCCTCTTCATCGAGTTCATAGCGATACAGTGCAGGACCTTGGCCCCATGTTAAGAAGAGACGCTTAGTAAGTATTCTGGGAGCAAGGTGGTTTGAGTTCAAAGCCGAACGAATAATCTTAGGCAGATCGTTGTTCTTACCAATGGGCAATACCTTGAAGGCACCGACAGAGAGCGTATAATCCTCCCATTCATCGGCAATCTTATTCTGCGCTACACTCTCCTCTACTTCTTGCCTAGTCTTACTGGTGATCTCGTAGGTAAAGAGTCCGGCTTCCGACTCAAAGGCACCAAAACCATCCTTCTCCAAATGTCTCATTCAATCGTTACTTTTTGATTATCTACAGAGGTGATCAAGGGGATCCAGCAGCTTCTATTCTCTAGGGTATCCGCATCAAATAGGAAAAGCTTGTAGTCTTTATTCACATCCTTGGGGTCTGCCTTGCGCAGGATGCACCGCTTAATGGTTCGCCTCGCTTCACGCCCATCCTCGCTTGCCTTCACAAAGGATATTTCAAAGGGCTGATCCCTCTTATTAAGAGCGCGTGCATGTAGTAATGCGTGATTTAAGTTCATGGACTTGCTTTATACAATCTTACTAGCTATCCAAGCCCTTGAAAAGGACAGCACAAGCCGAAAAAGGCGGTCAATAAGTGGTTGGCGCTACCTTTCTGCGCAATCATATATCTAAGGAAAGAGGGCGAATTTGGGCGCACAACAAGCCGTTTGAGTGGGGCTGCTAGGTTTTCCGTCAAAAAAGAAGGTCTCGTTTTATTTCCGAGCCCTTCTTTGTTGAGCTTCAAACCTTTAGAAAAATGTAATTTTTCAAACCCTCCTAAACTTGACTAGTTTTTAAAAAAACTTAGCCCTTTTTAGTCGTCTATAGGGATAGAGTTCCTATTCGATGGTAGTTTTTGATCACCTCAAAATCAAAGACTACCGCAATAGTACTGTAGTGTTTTTCCTTAAATTTTATACTTGGATAATCCAAGGCATTTAAAATTCGAACCGCCGAATGCTTCTGCGATTTAAGACGATAGATCAGATTTCTGAAGCTCGTATTATGGGTGATTTCATTTTTAAAATCAATCACCTTGGGAATAGACGCTAGATCAAACTCGTAGACGCAGCCCGGCAAATTGCTCTTTTGCTGCTCCGCATTGTAAAAGGCATATTGCACCGCCAAATCAATATTGGAGGCCAGAAATAGTGCAGGAAAGCCATAGCGACTATTTCTACTGCCTGAGATTTTCAAGTCGTGCTGACTTGATCCGTGATAATATTTCATGAGAAGGGATTGAATTAATCTTCTTGCCAGCCGCAAGTGAGGCAGGAATAAAACACAGGTCCACCAATGGCGCATTTACCCGTGCATTGCGCAGGAGCTTCGCCATACCAGCGATCATTCGGCTTTGCTTTGGGCTCTTCTTGGCTACTCATATTCCTGATAAATCAACAGGAGCATCAAAACTTGGAGACTCCCGCTGTGAGCTAATTTCTAGCCACTTGGGACGACAGATATAGTACTTGAAGGCGTCACTCATATTGGTTGACTTCCAAATCAGTTTTTCAGTATTGCCCTTGAATTTCTTTTCGCTCGATTTATCTTTTTTGATGATCGTCCGCCCGTAGCGATCCTTTTCAAAAAGCACACGCGCCACCCGCATCGAGCTTAAAAGTACCGGGCAATTATAGCCGTCAATGAGCAGCTTGGGGAGATTGGAAAAAGCACCCGCCATTACATCCTTAACCAATTTATATTCCTGGGCTTGGGTAATATCCCCTTGATTTCGACTCTTGAGATTCACCCGCCAACCAGTCGGGGTGCCATCCTTGGTATACTCAATCGCCTTGGCCATCATCGTAGCGAAATCCAATTTCATGCGGGAATAATTATTGGCCGCTCGATCATACCAGAGATCGAGTTCTTTATCCTGATGCTCCTCGAAAAACTTCACAAAGGCAGCACCTAAGTCCGTCGGCTGATCTGGTGCCACCGTGTAAAACTCACAAAGCAGCCTTGTCCAAGATTCATCTGTTGCCGTCTGGCCAACCACTAAAGAGTTCATATTTCCCGCATCATAACCCGCCTCCAGCTTATAATTGGAATCGCAGTGTTTTAGTCCTAATGAATTCTTTAAGGTTCGATTCCCTAGTTTAAACTGATCTAGGTAATCGTATTCAAAGCCATCTTTGTACAAGTGCTTATTCGCTAAGAAAGGATAGAATTTACTTTCATCTGGAACCTGTGGTTCCATGCCTAAAATGGCCGTATTGAATTCCGCTTTACCTAAGTTGTTCAGCTGATCAATAAAATACTGCAGGCGTAAATTGTCGATATTGATTAAAGCACTAGCGACTATAAACAAAACAGAGTTCTTACGCATCTTGCCCCAGCGTTCAAGCCATAATTCCAGCTTCTTTTCCGCTAGTTTAATCTTAGCTCTATTGGCAATCTTGTCTAGTTTTAAGCCCTCAATTTCAATTCTGATTTCGTTGATGACATTCGCTGCCTCCAGTATCAATTTTATTTGCTCTGGATCCATAAAACGCCGCATCGTTAAAATCCAATCATGCTCGCCTAGTTCGGGATTGGGCATATCCGTGGTATAGGTCTTCCCTAAATAATAGGGCGACTCGCCGTAACGTACGTACTCCCCACGGATAGCGGCTGTGAGTTTGTCCAGCTTGCGCTTATCTAAATACTTTGCCTCATCCCCGATCTGATGTTGATAGGAATTTCCAGCGCCGATAGAAGGTCTATCTTGACTCACCACCTGAAAGATGGTACCCGTGAAAACAGAAATTACATGCTTCCATTCAATCACCGGCTTATAGGGTTTCTTAAAATGCTTGGGCGGTCTTTTGCCTAAACAGAAATGAATATCCTCCACCCAGCCTTGACGCTCCCAACCTTCGATTAAGGAAGGAATGATATTCTGATTCGCATTGGAATAGGTATCGGCAGTAATCGCAATAAATGCCCCTGGTAACTCGTGACAAAGATCTATGCTTCGCTCCGCTAAAAAATCCGTGGTCTTTCCTCCCGCTCGACCAATAATTAAATACAGGTCCTTAGGCGAGATTTGCATTACGGCCTGCTTTAACCAGGAGCCCCAACGTACTTCAACTTCACTCTGCTTGCGTAGGGCGGCTAGAGACATCCAAAATTAATTTAGGGTTATCTATTCCAGCCTCAGAGCGTAAACGCAAACGTTCCTGCTCGGGCACTTCCCAACTGTCAATTAAGCGCGCAATTTCGCGACGGTCTTGGCTTTCCTCGCCCAGTAGCTTCTTATTATCACTATAGATCACTGTCTTTTTACCGAACAGTTCTT
Organism: uncultured Schleiferiaceae bacterium; assembly: GCA_963974215.1. Classification (GTDB taxonomy): domain Bacteria; phylum Bacteroidota; class Bacteroidia; order Flavobacteriales; family Schleiferiaceae; genus Croceimicrobium. The sequence goes on from CAXBBL010000006.1 coordinate 21,265, forward strand.
CAGGATAAGCCGCTTCTGCTGGTCGGTACTTGGCCCGCATGTCCATGGCATCTTTTAAAAGCTGGCCAGCTACCTTCAAGGCCTTTTCATCGGTCGCCATTTGAACGGTAGCATTGGCCAGACTTTCTAATCTTTGAGCATAATAATTTCCAAAAGCCTCCAGGCTTGTTTCTTTCTCGATGTAGAAAAACTCTATGGTATTGTGATACAGCTGCTCCGCTTTATATTTTGATAAGCCATAAGGCTCTGCTGTAAAAAACTTAATATGATTCTTCCGAGTACCGGTATCCCATCGCAATAAGCGACCGGCCATTAACTGCATTAAATCCAGGTATTGGATCAGCTCTTCAGGAAGACTGTCGCTTTCTCCCTTAGTGAAATACTCTTCAATTAACTCGAGCTCGACCCCATCCAGTTCATTCGATAGATTCATAGATCTCCCTGAATTAGATTCATTTTCACATTCTCAAGCTTCGTATCATACTCTCGCTTCATTTGAATTTGAATAGCCGTATAATTTCCTGTTTTAGCATCCGCTCCTAAGGCTTGATCTACTTCGTACTTGGATGTTAAAAGCCCTCTCTGATAGGCTTTGTAGACCTCTGATTCACGGTCGCTATACTGTTTGTAGAGCTTCTTTTCATCTAAATTGAGATAAACGGCTATCTCTTTCAGACTAAAGCCTGAAACCGCCGCTAAATCCTCTATTTCCTGCAATATGTTACTTGGAAGCATACATGCAATTAAAGAAGCTTCTTACCCCTCGAAAAGGACATTTTACCTAGATCTCATGCGCTTTTTGGATGCATTCTTTGCGGAATTCAAAGAGCTCCTTATCATTGGCAAACAAGTACTGTTCATGCCGGCTATTCTCAGACCAATTGCCTGAGCCCTCTACCACATAGTATTGATCTTGGATCTTAAATAGCGCCATCTTGCTATGATTCCAGGCATACTTTACCGATAAGGCCTCAAACCTATTTGCAAAACGGTCTAACTGATCCTTTACTTGAGGCCTTTGATGTTTTAAGCTATCAGCCACCAGTAACTCAATTTTACTAATCTTACCCGTTGAAAGCAGCTGTGAGAAGCTGAGCAGAATTTTCTTGCTCACACTATAAGTAGACAAGTACAATTCATCAATTTTTGCGTGCTCAACCAATAGGTACGACACAAAAGAAAAGGCATTAAAAGACTTATCAGTAAACAGAAAAATCATTTGCCCTGGTAAGGGTGATTCTGTTAAATCGCGCAAAGAACTTATCTGCTTTAGCTGCTGAATACTGTGCTTTTTAACCAGTTTAAGGTCCGTTCCAGATGCTTCTTTTTCCTTGGCTTCAGGGAGATTAAATAACTTATCCATCCAGTTCCTGCATTATCTCTTCAATAATGGCCAGCTGCCAGCTTTTCTGAGCCAAATTTGCTTCCCTCGCCTCTTTTAAGTCGGGGCGATCATTACCGCCTAATTGCTGCTTTAGCAGTCGAATCGCTTTCTGGGTGGCATTGTATTTCTTTACCAGCTCTTTGAGCGGTAGCGCCTTTGCTTCATTGCGCCAATGGCGTTTTTGAAAGATTACGTGCTGCCCTAAAATCTTATTTGTGGCGCGGTAATAATCCAGTTCAGCATAGATCAATACGCGCTCTTTATAGAGCTCTACAATTTGTTGGCTTAATCCTCTTGTAATGCTACCCTGCTCTAACTGTTTTCGACTAGCGACCAGCTGGCCCCAAACGCTAAAAAGGTCGTTGGCCAAGCTTTTTAATTCACTGGGACAATCGACCTTTCTTAAAAATGGGTATTCTTGACTAAAGTTTACCTTGTGATAGAGTAACTTTAAGTGCTTTTTTTTTGCTCTTCGTCCTCTTCGGACTTGCCTCTTAGGTGCTCTAAATAAGCCGCTTGAAGGGTGATTTTCTTTTGATCGGCCACCTCTAATTGCAGCTCACTAACCAAACTTTTAAGTTGAGGGTAGGCAATACTCTCCACTTGATCTTTCAGGATATCAACTGGCTCTTGCTTTGCATCCACCTTGGCCGCTTCCGCATTTTCTAGAGGCCCTTTAGTGATCGAGTTTACTACTCGTTCATCTATACCAGCCAACTTGCCCAACTCATAAAAAAGGGTTTTAGCATTGTCGTCCGTTTCGCTGATAGCGCCCAAACGACGGGCATACGCTCGATTATGACCCGGAAAAGAAACGTATAATTGACGACCACTATTAAACTTGCGATCGGTTTTCAAATAGGCCAGAACCTTGTTTTTAATGCTAGACATTGCTTTGCTTTTACTAAACGATTAGAGATTAGCAATATCAAGAGGATCTGAAGCCACAAAAAGGACATAAAAAAACCGCCCCGAACGAATCCGAGGCGGCCTTTCTCCACTTATGAAAACACTAAGCCCGACTTAGTTCTATAAATACGAAACTGTTAACACCCGTTTTAAATGCTTTTAAGGTAATCTGTGCTCCAGCATTGGCATTCCAAGTAATACCGTCTTTTAGAACAAAATCACCTCCCGAAGCTATGCTCGAAGGATTGGTACCTCCGGAACCTAAGAGCGTATATATCCCTTCATTTTCTGCATCGTCCAAACTGGCCAATTCAGTAGCTGAAGTATTTTCAGATAGCTGATATTGTCCAGATCCTAATACAACACTAGGCTGATCATCATCAGCCGAAATAGTCGCTAAAGGACTCTCTAAGGTTAAAGTTCCCTCATAAATAGCGGGTACCTTAGACACAGTGCCTACACCTTCCCAAAGCAATTGCTGTCCGCGCATGCCGTCATCTTGTCCCGTTGCTTTTAACTGTAAAGGATGGCACGGATCACCATATAAGCGCGTACTCCCTCCAGAGCACTTTTCAACGATAACCCCAGCATTGGCATTGGTCCAATTTTGAATGAGCTCTAAGATCTCTTTCGAGTCTCCTGGGTGCATCGTATCCACATTATGCTTAAAGCTTACAGAATCGGCATCACCTTCATTGGCCATAGATGGGCTAGTTTTGGTGCGCGTGCTATAATACTGGATCATGTAAGCCCCGCTTTTTAAAACCAAACTGCCTGGAATAACCACTCCCTTTGCATCGCGCTGATAACCGCTTAACACATCATTCCAATCGAAAATGGTGATCTTATCGGTATTATTAGAAACCCCCGCATCTTTCGCTGGCTTCACCACATTGATAGGGATGTAACCACTTGCCGCCAGGGCGACTTCAGGATTATCAATAACTAGGTTGAATAAACTAGGGTCGGCAATCATCGCTACGGAAAACAGCAGCAAGCCAAAGCCTAAAAATGTTCTAAATAAATTTTTCATCTTTTTGAAATTGTTAGTTAAGAAAGAGCCCCATGGCTCGCATGGAGCTCTGAATTAATTCTAAGCCACAGAGCGACCTAGTTCAATGAATTTACCGTCCTGGTAGATCACATCTATCCAGTTACCATCGCTTAAGGTAATGGCCTCGCTAATTCGGCTGAAATTGCCAGTTTTGGCAATTGTGGTAGCATTGGTACTGCTTCCACCTTCAATCCTGAATTTATCGCCATTCTCAGCGTTTACAATATTCGTTAGAGCAGTTGCACCGGCATTCGCTGAAGTGATAAAGCGATCTCCCGCTGTAGCATCGGCAGTCGTAGCACCAGCATCTAATATTACATAGTTTGGCTCAAGTAGATTTTCGTTTCTCCACACTTCCACAAGCTTACCATCATCTGGTCTCTTGTAAAATTTGATCACGGAATTCTCAGAAAGCGTCATCGCCGCACTCATATCAAAGTTCGCAGCATTGGCGGCAATAGTAGAAGGGTTCGCTCCACTATTTCCATACAAGTAAACGAAGGTTCCTGAAGGCACATCAATGACATTGGTAATAGCCGTATTACCAGTATTCACGCCTATTTGCAGTTCATTGTGATACTTAGCCGATGGAGTTGTTACGTTAGGATCTATCTCCACATAATTGTCCAATTTGATCTCCACGTTGTTGGAGAAAAACAACTGCTTTTCATCCGTCATTTGTAAGCCTTCTGGCCACTCATAACCGACTGCATACACATGCACTCCAATGCGGTAATCTGCATAAACGGCTAAGTTTCTTTTTGCTTTCTCCGCGGTGAAGGTGTTTTTCTCCGTTGGACTTCCTTCAACAAGATCAATGTTATCATCGATCGTAATAAACATGAAGTCTCCTAATCCAAAATGCAAAGGTTCAATGCGGATGTTCTCGTAGCGATCTACCGTCATTTTACCCGGCTGATACGTTGGCATGGTACCTTTAATTTCCTCTCTGCGCTTATGGTAAGCTCTCTCCCAATCTGGATCCATATAAAGCACCATTCCGGGTAAATCGCGATAGTATTTGGGAATACTCTTCACGAATTTCTCTACATAGTCTACAATATTGGCAGCGGTAGGAGTACCAATATCATAAGGCAAGTATTTACGCTCTACTTGCATTCTCTGAATGCGCTTGAGTAAGCCTTCGCATTTATGCAAAAAGCTTCCTGCTTTGTCCGAATCATCGGCAATCGGCACATAAATACCACGAATCAAAGCCATTTCATCCTCTTCGATACGTTTCTTAATGATTTCCTGCATTAAGAAGGCTACAAATGACATTTTAAAAGGGCTCGCGCCTTCCTGATTCAATTTACCTAACCAAGTTTTTTCCAACTTTTGCAGCTCATATCCCATGAACTCAAGGTCAATCTGATTATCGTAAACCTTCACTTTTTCAGGCTGGAACTCGAATTTACCTTTCGGTAACCAGTTCTTTTTACGGCCCTGGGTAATTTCACCCAAGAATAACTTTACATACCAAGCTTCATCTTGAACGCCAGATAAGCGACCCCAAAACGAAGGAAGACGACTAATGCCACGTAAGAAACTTACGGTCTCATTGAGATCTTGCTTGTAATAGTCACCAAAGTCCTCTACTACTCGATCAATGCTCAGCTCAGAATAACTTTCTGACTTCACCTCTTGACCAGCTGCGCGCTGATTCCAGGGACGATCTGCAAAGGCATCCCATCCGTTGGCACTGGCAAACAAATGCGTAGCCGAATGTGCTATTTTCATATTTCCTGATTTAATCAGTTCAGCGGTATCCAACTCAGGTTCTCCTGTAAGCTTGGCAATCATGCGATTCTTTTCAGCCAGCTCCGCTTTAAGTTTATTAATACTGTCCGTAATGTTAGCTGGCTTTTTAGCCGTCTTCAACTTAGGATCAGTTTCTTCCTCCTCTTCCGATTCCTCCTCTTGCAATTCGATGTCATTCTCCTCCAGAATTAATCGTAAAGCCGCAGCTGTTTCTTTGCGTTCCTTTTCCAGTTTTGCAACCTTACTTTCCTGCAATAGCTCCTGATTCGCAATTTTGACCAGATTATCGACTAAGTCTTGATTCCCCAAGGACTCCTTGAGTAGCTGCATTTGTTCCTCTGAAAGATTTAATTTTCCTTCTTTCTGAGGCAGACTAGTAATTCCTAGCAGCGATAGGAAGTTAGCCTTGATTTCATTCCAAGTCATGTTATGGATTTTGATTAAACATTAGATAAAGCCTTCTTTAATTTATAGTTGGATGCCAGGGAACGGACCTTTTCAATAGCGGCTGGCATATTGCCAATGCCATCAATCAAGCCCACTTCGAGTGCATCTTTAGCGAAAAACATTTTTCCATTCAGAAGCCCAGGCTCTTCAAGCTTCAGCTTAGAGCCTCGGTATTGTTTTACATGATCCTGGAAAGCCTTCGCCATGGGTGAAAGCATTTCTCTTTGAATCATTTCATACTTTCCCTCGCGGGCTAATTCGAAAGCCTGATTTTTATGAGTAGACTCGGGTGCGTAGATCGTATGAAACTTTATGCCTTCCTTTTCAAGCTTAGGCTGTATATCAGCAAAGGAGATCATGGTGCCGATGGATCCAAAAGCAGAGCTGATTGTATTTTCAGCAAGGACATAATCACATTGCGAAGCAACCCAGTAGGCCGCTGATCCAACCGTATCACCTAAAGCGACTACCGGCTTATCGCGATTCGCTAGAACTGAGCTTAATGGTGCAATGGCATTAGCGGCTCCACCTCCTGAATCAACCAAGAGAACCGCACCGGTAATTTTTGGATTGTCTAAAGCTGAATTTAAAATAGCGCCCAGCTCGGTCATGCCGTAGCTGCACAAATTGCCATACTTGGTAAATACCCCAATGATCTCCACCACTGCAACCGCATCCTTGGGAATATTGTCGGGGTTATTATAATCGTGGCGGTAGCGAGATCCCTTCGTATCGAAATAGGAAATCACCAATTCTGGCTTGGCGACCTCTAAGGCATTAAGATCCTCAATAGTGCCATCGGCCAATTTCTTTAAGAAGATGGAATAACTATTCCAAGCATCAGGCATCATGGCCCATTCGGACTTTAAAATAGAGGCATAGAGTTTATTGTACTTCACGCTTTAGGCTTTGTACAATTTTAAGTCTGGCTAGAGAGGATGAAAAGGACTGAGGCAATGGGACATTAGACCCTTCCAAACGATCAAGACTAGCGGATTTCTTAGCGAAACCGCTTTATCACTGATTATCAGTTATTTAAGTTTGAAAGCTCTGTTTTTTCGGTGTCCTAAGTTTTAGCTTTTATTTTAAATACCTTTCTATCAGCGTTTTAGACTGTCTTTTTGGGGTGTCTCTTAAAATGCCGTCACTTTTTTTTTCGTAAGCCGCACTTTTCAAGGGAAAATTAGCGCGATGATACATCTTCCGGATGCGATCAAAACTGAATTCAGTCTCTTCTAAATTATAGGTGGCAACAAAAGTTTTAATAGCATTATTTAAGCCGCCACGTTTTTCGGAAGCTACACGCCCAGCGATATAAGACATGAAATGATTCTCAAATTCAATTTGAAATAAGGTATTAATAAGCTCGATAGCTTCTTCAGAAATGATCAATTCATTATAGCGACCATCTTCCATTAATTTCTTGTCGGGATTGTATCTAGGAATAGTAACCGTTAAAGAAAATCCTTTCTTCACTTCATTGATTCCCGGGTAATCAGCCCGCTTAAGAATTAAGCGAATAATCTGCCCATGAGCGGAGTTTAAATTAATATCTAGTGTACGATGATAGGCTTCTTCCGTGCTAACAATAGTATTGGTTATACTATGAAATAAATATTGCGCTAGATGAGGCTTAAAAGGAAAAGTTACGATTTGACGATTTCCGTTCATGGCCTAAAATTAAAACTTCTGTCAATTATTCACTTGACATCGGTATCAACTCTTACAAAAGTTTTGCACACTCGCTTACAATCAAATACTAGTAATGAAATGGCTGGTATCGTAGCCCGCCGGTAAAACTAGGTGCGAGATATAATCTCCCATCACTGGAGGCGTAATTTCTTCGCCTAATTCATTATAGGTTCCTGGAGTAATTATTTCTTGGCGAGGTGGGGTTACGATGAAGCGATCATGCACAGTATTTCCAGTTACTTCATAACCTTCAGGGTAGTTTATGTAAATAGGTATACCGTCACATTCTATGCTCTTAATATCGCTGCGGACTAATTCTAAGGAACCTTTTAAAATTACTTTGGTATAAGTCATAACAATGAATTTAGATAAGCGATAGCTTGTGAATCAGTTAATAATGTTGGTGAAAATGCTAATTTTTCTATGAAGAAATCAATTGAAGTCCCATTTACTGTCAGATTAGGAGTGTTTAATATAAAATTCTCTGTCCCGCTTATTTCAGGTGTTTCATTTTGGTTCACGAAGACTTTATAATACCCGTTTTGATAGGTAAATAGAATTATTGACTCGCCACCAGATCTAAATTCTTGAGTAAATACGCCATCTGCATAAGTTCTGATAGCTATATCTCCCGAAATTGTAGAATTACCTAGTGCAAATCCATTTGTAGAATCACCAAAGAATAAATAAACCTGAGAATTTAACCGAGGCATGATGGTAGTATTGTACTTAACAACAAAAGTGCCTTCGGTTAAGCCAACCAATCCTTTATTAACCAAATCACTAAACACAAATTGATTTGTTGATCGAGTGACGGAACTACCATAAGTTGGAATGTGACCGGTATATTCATTTCCTTCTATTAACTGAAGCCCTGTTAATTGAAATGAAGTTCCATCGTTAACTCCGGAGCTACCATTGGAAGAGCAAAGTGTTAAGAATAAATTCCCACCGACTTGACTTGTTCCTTTTACAATAATTAGTTTGATGTCGTTATCTATCGTATCTATTATTTTAACCGAAGAAACTCCCCCGCCAGATGTCGGAACAGTTTCGGTTGATAATTGAATAACTCCAACACCCGCACCTGTTTCTCGGATTGCGATATAGTCATTGGATTCCGAAATTTTCACAAAAAAACTTATTACCCAATTTTCACCACCGCTGAATAGACTATATAGCAGTCCTACATTATCGCCTGCTGAAACTTGGGTATACTTACCCCAATAATAGCTTGGGAATAATTCAAATGCTCCTTCATTTGAAGGGGCGACACTATTATTATACCAATTTGCAGGATCACCCGCGTTGTCTTCTAAATTTTGACCCTGTGGCCGCATCTTCAAAACCGCACACCCATCAGCATCATCCCAATCCGGTTCATCCTCCTCGAGCTCTACCAATTGCCCATTTCTAAAAACAGTCGCGCCACTCGTCCCACCCACATTAGGCCGACTAAAATCCGCCTCCAATACTCTGCCTACTTCAGGAGCATTGGCGGGTCCGGTAACTTCTACAAAGGCAAGCTTGCCTGTTTTATTTGCAGGGGCTAAAAAGAACTTGAAATCGGGGTATAAATTAATTGGCATCGTGAATAGATTTACAAAATGAGGCGAAACAGTCAATATCTAAAAGGGAATAGCCCTCACTAATTAGCTCCTCGCGCATAGGCGTGATTAACCAATTGTAGGGATGCCCGGAAGGATCGAAAATGGAAAGACTAAAGGACTTCAGGCAGCTGCTGGATAAAACTTCAAAGCCTGCTTCTGAAAGCTTGGTAGCTAATAAACTGGCGAGATCTGAAGCGGAATGGCTACTGCCAACCTGAATAGAGCGTGCTATAACTGTCATTCTTCCAAGTAAATTTGATTAGCAAAACTCTTCAGGCAGTCAATGTCTAAAATGGTATAGCCCATGCGAAGCAAGGCACTTTTAACGCCTCCTTCGAAGGGTTTAAATTGCTCCAGCTGGCCACGACGGCCACCAACGACTCTGCCTACCAATAAACTCACTGCTGTATCCCAATTATTAAATCACTAGCATCAATGTCGCTTCCCTCCTGCTTTATGGCCTTAATGGCATTGGCTGACCATTCCTGGTCCGCACTTAGCTTTAAAGGGACCCATTTATCATCGCGATCGTAGAGGTAGTTTACCAGCACGGTTCCGCTGGCACTTGACTTTAATAAGCCGCCATTCGCATGCTTAATGCGGCAGAACCCGCCGTTAAAAATGCAGTCTACCGTTGAGTTTGGTTGTAAATGTGGTCTTGCCATGGCTATATAATTTCTCCTTCAATTTTTACTCTATTTGTATCGTAAATGCGCACCCAACAGGAACTGAATGTATTACTGATCTCTACTACTCCATCAGGAATCCCGTTAACGGAAACTCCGTTGCCCTGGACAAACACGCGCCCGGTGCCATTGCGCTCCAAGACAAAGGATAAATTAAGCGGTGCCGTATTCACAATCTCTATCGTGATGCTGCCGCTCTGCTGTGACCAAAGGATTTTCTGATCATAGGTTTTATCTGAAATGGTAATATTTCCGCCGATCTCTACTGCGGGAACTGCAAGCATATTATCCCAACTGCTCGTAACTGTATTATATTTGAATAGCTCGAAGCTACTGCCAAAAGGCTTCTGCCAGATCTTACGATTGTCAGCTGGAGCACCTGCACCAATATGGATGGGGTATAAATCGCTGATCGCTACCCATACCGTATTAACACTGTCGAAGATTTTATAGAGATTCGGATTCACCGAAGTATCTAACCATACTTGTGAAGTATTAGCAGGCGCAGCGTTTCCAACGAATGCAACATTAAATAATACAGTAATACTTTGCCAGGTATTTGAAATGCAAAAACGATAGTCCGTAATGCTATTAGCATCAGATCCAACCGCCCACATAGCCGCTTTATTTGCTGGTGCCGTAAGACTAATCACAAAGTTGGACACATAGCCCTTGTCTTCTGGGTAACTCATTCTTGCAATAGTTTTGAAGCTTCGATATAAAGATTGGGCGAATCGGGACCGATCACAGTAAAGGCACCAGTGGCGCCTAATGAATAGGTATTATTATCGACATAAAGCTGCTGCAGCATTCCTGCCGCCGAAATCTTAAACTGGGGTAACCACTCTACTTGATTAATGGGGCGGTAATCGCTAAAACTCCAGTTTAGTTCCGCTCCGAGTCCCGATACCGATTGCGCATAGCTAAAGGCAGCGCCGGCATCTTTATTCCCTAGCATTAAACGCTGCCCGTTCTCGAGCTCGAGCAATACCAATTGCTTTCGACCTAAATAGCGACTTAAGGCTAAGCTTAGATCGCTAAAGTTCCCAGGTAAAAATGATTGTAGTTCGTAGTTGAAAAAGGGGCCGTTCTCTGAATTCTCGGCTTTCTCGCTCAAAGTGATTTTCCCTGGCGTGAAATAGACATTGTTCCAAGATCCTTGATTTAGAGTAGGCATTACATAAGGCAGCGAACTTCCTAATAGAAAAGCATTGAAGTTTTTCCAGTAGGTGAATAACAGGTATTTTACTTTATACCGCTGTAGCTCCTTATTTAATTGGCCCATGCTACTAAATAAGCCCCCTTTTCTTAGTATGAAAAGGACATTTACTTAGTGTCCAGCTCCTCTTGAAGCCTTAAAAAATGGTAGTAGGCTTCGTCTTTGAGCTTTAGCGGGATGTCTCCCGTTGAATTGATAATTGACATGATGGCTTGCGCCTCAAATAAAATTCTTTCCTCTTTAGAGAAAAGGTCGCTTAGCGATGGCGATGCACTGGGGAAGGTTTGACTCATAATTTGACTTTAATAGTAATAGATATAAACTCACTAAAATTGTGTAATTCTGTAATAATGCGAAAATTTCACTTTTTATTAACTGATATACAGGGTATTAAATGATTACTATCAATTTGTAATGAGAGTTCTTTTAGACTTGTAATTCTGTAATAAGCCCAAACTCTACCTATTACTATTACATTTTTTTTGTAATAATTAAAAAGAATTGTAATAATACTGTAACAGCCTAAAGAGTTGATTAATCGAGCTTTGTCATCCCATTATTACACTATTACACTTTTTTTACGCTATTCTATACATTATTAAGGGGAAAGGGGAATAGGCCTACCAAAAGGATAGGCCGCCCTCTTCAAAGCGGAATTCTTAAACTCAAAACGACCAAGGAAGAAAGACCCTCGTTCCGGAGGCATTCTGTTTAATCTCACCCATCCACGCAAGTGATAAAGCCCCGGCAAAGCTTGAAGCCCTGGGCTTGCGTTCCATCTCCTTTTGTCGCTTACTCTGGCCCTAGGCCTTCATAACGCAGCCGAACTTAATCACATACGTTATGAATGTTTTAAATGAAATTACCCTGAATTACCACCCGAAAAAGAAGGATTCTTCCACTAGAGTTTGCTCGAGCATTGAAGCCCACAAGTACTTTGAAGAGATCTGGCCTGACGACCGAGGTATGCGCGAAAGATTCTACATTCTCCTGCTTAACAATGCCAACCGCGTAATTGGCCATGTGGAACTTAGCTCTGGCGGGATAACGGGCACAGTGGTCGATATCCGACTGGCTTTTGCAACGGCCCTTAAATCCTTATCCACTTCCATAATTTTAGCACATAACCATCCTTCAGGAAACCTGAAACCTAGCCAGGCAGATCTTAACCTTACACGGAAATTTAAAGAAGCCGGCAAGTTCCTCGACATCCAAGTGCTAGACCATATTATCCTTGATGCTGAAAGCCTCTTTTACAGCCTAAGTGATAATGCTGATTTTTAATATCAGCTTAAGCCCTGGCAGAAATGCTAGGGCTTATAGCAAATCCTTTAAAATGACACTTGTATACATAATAATTAACTAATGTAAACCTGTTATTTGCTGATAATTCCCGAATTTTCGAAAAAAGAATAAACATAAAATAATTTTGACTTGAAAATATAACTTAACTACAACCAAACCTTAATTTATTATGAAAATCATCAATTGCCACATTCACACCTTCACAATTGAGCATGTACCTAATAGGTTTCTTCCTTTAAGGTTAGTATCTATCCTCAAGCCAGATGTTATTAGAAAACCACTTAGTTGGATTATAAGCAATTTAATGCCCTTTACAGATCGTGATGTACTAGATCGATATATCAATTTCGTAGAAATTACTGCTAATAAAAGCCAATTAGAAACTTTTGAACGAGTGAAAGGCTATTACCCAAGAGGTACAAGTTTTGTGATTCTTCCAATGGATATGGAGTTTATGGCAGCAGGCAAAGTAAAAACCAAGTATGAAAATCAGTTAAAAGAACTTATTGAAGTAAGAAATATTTACCCAGAATTGGTCTTACCATTTGTAGGAGTCGATCCAAGAAGGACTAATATTTTGAACCTTGTAAAAAGCTTCGTACTAGAAAATTCTTTTGTTGGGATTAAAATTTATCCCAGATTAGGCTTCTACCCAACTGATGATAGATTAATGGATATTTATGCCTTTGCAGAAAGTAGAAATATTCCTGTTTTAAGTCACTGCTCTAGAGGTGGAGTTTACACCAAAGAAGTAACCGATGAAATGCTAATCCACCCTGTGAGAGGCAAGGTAGCCAAACTCAAACCAAAACACTTTTCCCATTACTTTAGCGAGCCTCAGAACTTTAAAACAATTCTTACCCAGTTTCCAAATTTAAAAATATGCCTGGCTCATTTTGGAGGCAACTCGGAATGGGACTCATATTTGGAAAGAGAATGGCATCCTGAATACACAAATGAGGAAAAATCATGGGTCTCACAGATTATTGAGATGATGGAAGAGTATCCAAACTTATATACAGATATTTCTTATACCGCATTCCACTCTGATAGATATTTCCCTTTACTAGGAATCATACTAGAAAATACTGCAATTAGAAATAGAATCATGTTCGGGTCAGATTTCTATATGGTGGAAAGAGAGAAAATTTCAGAACGGGAAGTTGCCTTAAAAGTAAGATATGCTTTAGGTGAAGAAAAATTTAAAATGATAGCCGAAACAAACGTTAAACGCTTTCTTGATATTGACTAATATGGCGCTAATAGAATTTACAGAAGAAGAAAAGAACTTGCTTAATAAAGTAATCAACGAGAGAGCTGCCTATGTTGACACAATCTATAAACAAGAGAAAAGGAATAAAGGTCAATCGAAAAGTCAAGATGAGCGACTCCAAGAAATTAAATCAGAATTGAGCCAACGCTTTTCCTCTTTTGTAGGTGTAAATAAGGCTCTACTGATTGGGATAATCCGGGAATACCTATTGAACCCAAATGAAGAGCGAATTTCATTCCATAAAAAGAATGAATCAATTCTTAAACCTAATCCAGAGGAAGAACAAGAAAAGATCTACATGAATGGTCTAATTTCTCTTTACAATAAGATTTCTCTGAAAAAAGAGCGCCGAAGTCTTATTAAATAAACAGATCTGACTCAATTAAGAGCTTTGGCAGGACTAATTCCCCAATTTAGTTTAACCATTCTATAAAAAACATAATCTAAATGAGATTCTCGCAAAGAGCAGGTTTTAAACCCATTAGGGATCAAATACAGTTAAAATCAATTGATGAGCGACTCGAGAATAAGCTTTGGAACGCTGTATATGATGGATTCCTTCATTGGTCCATGGATGGATCTTTTAAAGATCGTTGTGCTGCAATTCTTTGGAAAGACTTTTTAGGTAAACGGTCTGACGAAATCCCAATATCTCATTTTGGTATAGATTCCGAAGAAATTGTAGCGATAATCAAAAGGTGGTATTTCGAATCTGAATGGTATGAAAAGTTGGATCTTATTGAATTTCTATCAGAATTGGAAGGCAAATTTGAACGTCATATAGGATTTACACCTTTATGCAACCTATGTCTAGAAAGTGAAGTCTCTGCTTACAGGATAATTAATGGACAAGTAGCTCCAGTGACAACTGAAGAAGAAGTTTCAGCTATCGAAGACGCAATTAATTCCTCCACCAAATGGGGTAGTGTAAATACTCATCTTTCTACCGCTATAGAATTTCTATCAAGCCGAGACAATCCTGACTATCGAAACTGCATTAAGGAAGCAATATCTGCCGTAGAAGCACTTTGTAAAATAATATCCGGTAATAAGAAAGTCAGTTTTGGACAAGCCTTAGCTACGATAGAAAAAAACTTTCAGTTACATGGAGCCCTGAAAACTGCTTTCACAGCGCTATATGGGTACACGAGCGACACCGGGGGCATAAGACATTCTTTATTAGAAGATGATTTGAAAATCACCTTTGAGGATGCCAAATTTATGCTTGTGTCCTGTTCAGCGTTTATAAACTACTTAAAGATAAAAGCAGAAATCAAGCACTAGCGTTACAAATGACTAAATAATATTTTTCAAACTCAGTTCTATTTAGATTATTTTTAAGAAATCATAAACAAATACGAAGTAATTTGATATACTAATTAAAATAAATTTATTACATGAAATATCAAGGTATTATTCAAGACATAGATAAAACATCAATAACTGTTAAAATAAATCTTAATACAAGCGATCCAGACATCCGTCTAGACGGACAAATAGTGAAAATAAAGACTGAGACAGCATATAACTTCAAAAAAGATGAACAAGTTGAAGTTGAAATACCTTCTGGTCAAACAATACATTTGTTAGGCGAAATAAAAAAAGACAATTCCATTTTTCGATAGCAACAGTTATGAGATCCTTCCGTAAAAATTAAAATATAAACAGTAAGTATGAAATTAAGTTACATCATTTGGATAATCATAGGGACTGGAATATTTGGAGGAATTATCAACTATTTCAGAAATGTCTTTAAAGATAAAATTAAGATCATTGAAGCGCTAAAACCAATTCTTTTGGGACTTGCTGCTGCTGCGCTAGTTCCGCTTTTTTTAAATATGATTTCAAGCGACTTGATAAAATCTAATGACCCGACTACAAACAATTATTTAATCTTTCTGGGGTTCTGTTTGATCGCCTCCATATTCTCCGGCGAGTTTATTGATTCAATTGGTCAAAGGGCATTAAGCCAAATTGATGCAGTTCAAAAAGAAATCGAAGAAAACAATACTGAAAATGACTCTCAAATTGTTGAAGAATTAATTAATAACTCAGATTTAACCGAAGTCCAAAGCAATATTTTAAAGACCTTCATCAATTCAAGGTTTACTTACAGAAGTATTTCAGGTTTAGCCAAAGAATTAAATCTTAGTACACCTATTGTGAAAAATGAGCTAGTTGGCCTTCAGAAAGCCGGTTTGGTGGAGGTCGTTCAGAGAAAAAAGGGACCGAGATGGAGAATCACCACTGAAGGATATAAGCAATAACATTTAACATAACCAATGAAGCAATCATTAGTAACTACTCACTACCTCTCTCAATACTGGCTCTCCACCCTTATCAGTCACAATCAAAAACCAAAACCCAGGCTTCAAATTAACCGTCTGATTACCAGCTAAATCCTTTTTAGCCACTAACCTGCCTACGCCATCAAAAACCTGATACTGGAAACCTTCTCCAGTTTCATTGATAATGTTTAAAACTCCGTCCTTAGTATAGGCTCTAATTTGATTCGCATAGCTGTTTTCCTGAACATATAATCCAGGAATGCCATTGTAAAAACTTGCCATTAAGGGTAGATGATCCGAAGCATAATGCAAGGCTTCAATAATCGTATCCGATAAGGTTGGATGTTTAGGAAGATCGGTTAAGGCCTTGTTGTAATGCTGACCATCATTACCAAAAACCTCCATATCGCCATTATAGCTATAAATTGAATCTTGTGCGATCGGTGCTGAAAAAAGCATCAAATCAAACCGATCATCTAAACCGCCATTCGCACCGCCATTAAAGCGGGTAGTTCTAGGTGATTGAGTATGATACTGTGCGTAGTTGGCGTAATTCCAAGTACCCGTAATATTGATTGTGTCATATAGATAGCCAGAACCCGATGTTACCAATGCTTGATATGCAGCTTCATTAGAACTATAAATATTGAAGTCACCACATACAATCACTGGTTCATTAGCAATGCTCTGTAGAACCTTGTTTAACGAATCTACTTCAGACTTACGTTTGGCCTGATCACTGCTAGAGCTGCTTGCTTTAAGGTGCAGCCCTATAATATGCAACACCTGATTTGTATCGGTGGCCGGTGCTCTAAGGGTGGTTTTTAATTGATGATGAACAATATCTCGCAGATCTGTAGCATAGTGAGTCACACCCACATGCCTAAATATTCTTGTTTTGTAAAAGAGACCGACATCCGAATCCGGGCCATCAATAAAAGTCCCAAAGCTATACGTGGTCGAATCAAAGTTTAGGACACTATCAGCAAACATTTGCACTGCGGATTGACCATCTACTTCTTGAACAATTAACAGATCCGGAAGTGTGGCATTCATAATGATCCTAAATTCGTCATGCCTATCATCAATATTATTAGGATTGTAATTCAGAAGGTTATAAGTCATAACTCTAAAGTCCTGAACCTGCGCCTCGAGTAATCCAGCCAATAAAAGAACGATAGTAGCAAATAGTAGTCTCATATAAATACTTTGGTCAAAGGTATTCTTCCTATTCAAGTCCCCTAAGACTTAAAGGCTTATTTGTAGAAAATTTAATGTTTACTAAACATTAAACTACCTTATTTATACAAATCTACACTCCCATCCTTAATAGACAATTAATACAATTGTATATTAAATTATAACCAATTGTCAACCTATTTATTAATCTACATTCTTGAAATTTGGATTGTCGAACAGAGGGTAAGCATTACTCTGAAATCAAAATGCTTAAAATATCTCGGGTGGCTTGGGAATATCCAATACCAAGCGCATTTAGTTTCGTTTAGGCGAGCTCTCTGTTCGACACACCCGAGTCTTTTTTTAATTTATTCCAATACTGTTATGTCGAACAGAGAGAATCAAAAGACCGTAAAGTTTACGGCAGAGGAGCGCCGCCTTGTAGAGCAGCTGCGCAAAGGAGAAATCTACCTCGAAGGCTCTCGAGACTATCAAGTCTTAACCTGGCTTAAATACCATGAGGTTGATTTAAACCAGGACACTATTGAGGCCATGGCCTATTTGCAAGACACAGATCTTAGTGAGCTGTGCAAGCAATTGACCTTTTACCTCTGCGAGCTTTCGCAGATGAAAGAGAAAGAAGGATGCGAAGAGTTTTTCAATAACCAAGAAATGACTCGCATGCTGCGCTTAATGGAATTTTTAAATAAATGGCAAAGCGCCGAACTGCAAGAACTGCAGCGCAAGCGCCTAGATAACGAAGCCATTGCCGCTATGGCTGAAGCGTAATTGACAAAGCCCTGGCGTAATGCTGGGGCTTTTTTTAATAGAAAAACAAAAATTACTTTAATGAAGCCTGTTAACCTAGTCTCGCTACTTCATGTCTTTTTTCACCTTGAAGAAACCTTAAAAAAAACATATTTCGACTATCATGAAGTTAAAATCAAAGACGAAGAGCTAAACGATCTAAGTATATTGATTGAATTGATTAAAAAACATGATGAAAATTACCAAGATTTCGATGGTTTTAATATTGGTTTTGTTATACCTCAAATTGGGAAGGAGTTTGATCTAATAAAAATCAACTCTCAAACAGTATTAAATATTGAGCTTAAACAAGCTGGTTCTCAAGAGTCAATTAAAAAGCAACTAATCTTAAACCGTCACTATTTAGAGTATTTAAAAAAAGAATTATATCAATTCACTTTTGTATCCTCCGATCGGACTTTCTACTCCTTAAGCCCTGATTTGGAATTAGTGAAAGTAAACATAGAAGATCTTATTAGCATATTACACCAGACTACAACAGATCAAATAATTGATATCTCAAGTCAGTTTAAACCTTCGGAATTTTTGGTTTCACCTTTCAACTCTACGTTTGATTTTTTAAACGATAAATACTTCCTAACACCACAACAAGACGAAATTAAAGACTCAATCTTAAAAGTCATTCCTAATACAACGTACAGTATTTTTGGAGTTAGTGGAAATGCAGGAACTGGTAAATCATTGTTAATTTATGATATCGCAAAAGATCTTCAATTAGCATATAAGACTCTGATCATTCACTGTGGTTACCTAAACAACGGTCATGATTTATTGAATCAAAACGATAATTGGGATATCATCCCAGCCAAATCAATAGATGCTACTTGTCTTAAAGACTATAAAGTAATTATTATAGATGAAGCACAACGAATAAAAAAATCTCAATTCCAAAAAATACTAAAAACAGCTCAGGAGTTTGACCTTGTTTGTGTTTTCGGCTACGACCCTTTGCAAACATTGACAGATTACGAAAGAAATCGAGACATAGCTGCTAAAATTGAAGAGCATGCAACTTCAAAACCATTCGTTTTATCTAAAAAAATCAGAACTAACAAAGAAGTAGCATCTTTTATAAAGAGGCTTTTTAATTTAGTTGTAAGTTGTGAAAAGATGCATTTCAAAAATGTAGATGTAATTTATTTCAAAGAAGTAAATGACGCGAAGCGATATTTGGAAGCTAAGAGCATAGAAAACTGGCAAGTCATTAATTACACTTCCTCCATCTATTATCCACTGCCTTATGACAACTACAAAGTTGAGAACGTATTTGAAAATGCCCATACTGTTTTCGGACAGGAATACGATAATGTTATAGCCGTTTTAGATGATTATTTCTACTATGATGAAGATAAGTGTCTGTCAACCTTGCATTATGAAAAATACGCACCCTACAACCCTACTCAAATGCTTTACCAAATCGTTTCAAGAGCAAAATCAAGATTAAGAATCGTTGTGATAAATAACCCTATAATTATTGAGCAGTGCTTTAGAATACTGAATAACTAGAGATATTTAGCCATGGTAAATCCTTTTAAATCAAATAGATGATCACAATTAAAGATTTAATAAACGAAATCATATATGACAAGTTAACCTTGAGTCAAGCCTTGAATAGAGCAAAGTTAATTGCTTTCGAGTTAAACAATCTCGACCTAATAAAATGGTTACAAAAAGAACTTAATGGATATACAAAAAACGATATACTGCCTAATCACAGAGTTATTTCATGTGAGGTTGTCGCGATAGTTAACAACTTTGGCCAAAAGGAAGAGTTACCATTTGACCTAACTAGCTTAGGAGAAGATTTATACAAGCAAATCTATAAAATGAAGATTTTGTCTAGTGTATCCATCATAGAGAGTTTACTAACTAAAAGCTCTGGAATTTATGCTTATGAAAATTTACCAATAGGTATAACTCAGAAATTACGACAACTGTCTAATGAGCAGTCAATAGTTTCAGTTCGTAGGAAGATTCAGTTTCATCAGCAAGAGCAGATACTCAATCTTACCAAGCAAAAATTATTAGACACATTATTCGATCTTGATAAGGCCTTTCCAGACTTTCAAGATATTCATAAAAACACCAAAGAGAATGATAGAAAAACAAGCACTATAATTACCAATCACATTTACGGTGAAAATGCCAGTTCAGTGACAGGTGTAGGAGATTTTTTGTCGCAAAATATCACTCTTAATCAACAGCAAAAACTTGACGACATTTTTTCCGAGCTAAAAAAACTAGGAGTCAAAAATGATGATATCACTGAAATTAAGGACATAACAAAAAGTGAAAAAAACAAAATAAAGTTAAGCCAAAAACTAATGAGTTGGGTTACAAAAGTATCCTCCGATGTTATAGCCAAAGAACTTCAATCGAATGTGCCATCTATTTTGTCAAAAGCTAAAGAGCTATTAGAAGTATTTAATTAAAGAAGATCGTTGAAAGGCTTTTTATTTAGGGCTAAATCACCTTTTATCTAAACAAATTTCAAATTATTTAATATAATTACAAAAACAAACAACATGGATCAAAAAAATTTAAACTCCCAAGAGTTAAGAAAGTTTGTTAATATTAACAAACTACGCGACGCCCAATCTATCATCCGTTTCGATGCATTGGTGAATATCGATACCGCAACAAACACTTTAGAAAACGAACAAATTGAAATACTAATCAGCTTTGCAAACACTCCGGGTTACGGACAAATAACTTTTCTCACAGGGAATTTAGATCCTTACCAATATCCAACCGTTCTTAAAGTAGAATATCAGAAAATGAATTGTAAATCTGACCACTTATTAATTACAGATAATCACACCTCGAATCCAAAAATAGGCGAATATCAAATTCAAATATTTCCAATAATAGATTAATATAAGTGAGCTTTTGGCTCAAATTAGACTCTCCACGCACACCGAATGGTGCTAACTTAGAGCGTTACAATTTATTTCTATCCTTTAAAGAGCTCTGGTTGCTTCACCAATTCCTTATCAATAGTATTTAACTGAGTACTTAGGGTTTTACGTTTGCTCTGCAAAAGCTGCAGCTGCTTAAACTTCGCGTCTTCTTCCTTCAAAGACTTTTTTAAGTGATGAATCTGATCATCAATCTCCTGCCGCTGCATTAAGAGCTCCTTTCTACTAGTAATGGTGCCATGGAAATGATCAAAAAGCAAATCGTAGCAAGTCTTCTTGTATTCAGTTAAAGCAGAGCTATCAGATCGTAAGGAGAAAATCCATCCGTAAATGTACTTTTCGGGCAGACAGGTCATATTTCTACCTTGATTTTCGCTGTTTTCAGGTACCTGGACGGTCTGAATAGACCGTGCAGGTCCTAAAATCGGGTCTTTTTTCATCCTTTTTATAGACCTGTCCGCATCCATTTCTAAGGCATCTAAAATCGGCTTTAAGGCAATCCAGTAAGTGCCTTCAACATCTAGAAAGACAATATTCTTTCCATTGAATTCTAAAAATTTTTGCTGTGTTTTCATAAGTGTTTATTGATTTAAATTTTCCTGTGTGGCTTTACTGCGGGCGTCACAGGGTCGGATGTATACTACTTTAGCCCGTATTAGTTGCAATAGCTCTTCTTTCTCGGTTTCCTTGCGCACAAACTCAAACCACAAGGCACCCGAACTGGTTAAGATCCAGTAAGGCATATTGATAATTTTCTCTTTCTTTTCGGGGTCAATAAAGTCAAGCAAATGCTCGCTTCGCACCCACTCCATCGGCCTTTTTATAGTTTGGGGCCCAGCTGGCGTTTTTATCTCCAAAGGCGCTAGCTTAGAAGGGGAGATCGTCTTCTCGTTGTTCATCTAAAGAAATTTTGGTGTTCACTACATGCCCCTCGAAATCGTAGATTTTACGATCATGCGCTTGCACATAAAAATGCTCGGCACTTTTACCTTGCACTGTCCGCACCAGGCGGCCAGAACTATCGGGGTTTAATATTTCCGGATTAAGGATATAGCCCTTGTACTTGCAGTAGATTTTCAAGGACTTTTTAAAGCGATTTACCTTGCCAAAGGTGCGCTGCGCCGAGCGGTTCTTTTCTAAGAAATCGGTATAAGCATCGGTTTTTACGATCCACTTATCCGCATTGCTGTCTTCCCCAAAATACACGTCGGCCCAGTCCTTAAACTCCTGTGTCATTTGCGTGATCTGGTTCCGCGCCGTAACATTACCCATAGGAGGATCTATCTTCGGGAAACTCAAATAGACCTTTAGGCAATGCACCATGGTATTGATAAAGAGGTTCCACTCTTCTTCTGTGAAATCCATAAACAAGTTTTTGCCAAACTCGTCCTTCGGGGAAAAGCTACCGCCATACTCCCCGTCTTTATCTTCGTGGTAATAGTCCGAAAACACCGAGAACAGCAGCCTTCTGTAAGTACTAGGACTATCATCGCGTAAAGCAAAATTAGAAGTGATGGCCAGCTTCGGAACATCCTCAAAAGGAATTTCATACTGCTTGCCATGCTTTGGGTTCACCGTCATTTCACCCGTCAGCTGCGAATAGAAGAAATCGAACTTCAGGTACTTATTGGCATCATCTACCAAAATATAATTGGTATGGCTGGTTACGTTTTCGTAAACGTGGGGGTTTTCCGTAAGCTTGGGGTTACGCCCTTCTAGGCTCACCGATTTCATAAAATACCGCACGGCCTTATAGGCGATAGACTTTCCCGAACCACCATGCGATTCGCCATCATCGCTAATCTTATTATCCATGGCAAAAACCGCCCAGGGGCGCGAAGGATCTTTATAGCGGTGCAAGAGGTACCCCAGGCTGTAAATCTTATTGATTAGGTGTAACCTTTGTTCCTGGTCTTTCTCTTCCGAAAGCTTAATGCCTTTCTCCTGCAGACTCTTTTCTTCTTGCCAGTGCACCCGGCTGGTATTAATGAGGTACTGCAGAAACAGACAGTCTTTATTATGCAGCTTTATATCGTATTCGCCCTCCTCGCTTCGCGTCACCGTAAAAGGATCGTCTAGCTTCTTAACCTTATGCTTAATCACTTCATCGGCCCACACATTAGCGGTTACCTCTCCCACTCTAATTTCTCGGATGCCCTCTTTGCTCACCTCCCAGTTTTGATTCTTAAAGAAAAACAGCTGTGAAGTAGGCGTATAATCAGTAAAGTCGATTTCCTTTAAGCTTAAATTACTCAAAGACTGTTCGCCCAAGTACTGTCTACTTTTGTAGAAGGCATTGCGCAGCTTCGGTTCGCTTTTGATCTCCTTCAGGAAGTCATTTACAAAAGCCTTTATTTCTACATGGTCGATCTCCTCAATTACCCCATCCTTTTTATGGATGTACACATAACCCGTTTTTACATTGGGAAGCTTGAAACGATAAAAGCCACAAGCCTCTAAAAAATTATAGGTTTGAAGCGGGTTGATCGCATAGTCCTTGTAATAAAATTCAGTGCGAGTATCTTTCTTCCAAACGATATCCCACATGCGATAAGGAATTGCTACCCGAACTAATTCCTTCAGCTGAAAACTATTGAAATGCTCCAAGAAATCACGCACATCCTTGCAAGGATTACCGCGATGATCTTTAAACTTTTGAAGCTTTTCGGGTAGTCTTACTAAATGAAGATCTAAATGCTCCATGGCCAGCTTATGCTGCACCTTTAAACCGGTGGAATCAATGTCGCCCAGGTAATACACCTTATAAGCATAGGTCTCCAGCTCCTTCATGGTGCGCTTGGAAATTTTAGCCGTTTCGGAATTAAACCAAACCACATTGGCATTTATAGAAGCCTCTGTACTTAGAGCATCGCGATCGCCTCCACAAATAATAATCTCGGGGAGTTTCTTATCCATGCGGGCGGCTTGCTCCTCCCTTTCGTCCAAGGACTCATGCTGATCGGCCGCATCGGCATTCTCCTTGCGCCAGCGACGCTTTATCAGGTGAATCCCCATGATATAGTCGCTCGGCCGCTCGCCAAAATAGCGGAAACGATCGGCTTTATTCTCTGCCTTTGGTTCTAGGCGCTTACCCCATTGTGCTTCGCCATCCTCAAAAACAAACTGAAAAATCGGGTAGTTTTCATTGCTCTTAAAAACATGCTGCACCAGCTCCCCCGTCTTTTTGCTCTTTCTTACATAAGTATAGCTTTTAAGGGAGTTCAGCTTATGATCTAAACATTGATCTTTGGTTACACCCGGGCCAATAACAGCCAATTCCTTATTGGTGTACTCTTTATACTCAAAAAGATAGTCGCCTTCCTTTTGCCCTTCGGCCGCGGGGAGCTGTTCGTAATCCTTTTGAAAAACAGCTTTGTGGCCATCCTCTCCCGCAATACTAAAATCTTTAGCCAAGAATAACACCGCATCCCGGAAGTCAAGCCCCTCTTCCTTCATGCATACCTGAATCCCATTGCGCGGTGTATTCTTGACCTCGCCCCAATCCGTAACGATATAATTGCCATCTGGCATCTTCTTTAAGCTGGCAGAAGGCGTCTTTTCATCGCTTCTCATCTTAAACTTCTGCCTTGAATCCTGAGCCGCTTTCGCTGCATCTGGATAATACTTAAGTATGATCTCGAGACCTCCATTCGTTTGCTCGAGTAATTTTTTATGGTCGATGAACATTAGTACAGTTACACTTTAATTGTTTGAATTCGGCAACTCGTTTAAATCGCCAGCAAGTATTGATTTTGGTGCTTCGACCACAAATAGCGCCCTACATCGCGGCATCGGCGGCACTGTCCTACCTTGCTTAATTTGCAATGGCCACAAGGCTTACCTAACTTGACTCGCTCAATTTCTTGCTTGGCGGGAGGCCTCTTCTGCAAACGGGCTTCCTCAGCCGCCCTTAACTTTCGTTTTGCCATGGCTTACTTTGCTTTGCGCGGTTTCCCAGATTCGTAGTTATGATTTTCATACTCCGTATCTAAAATCTCGACTTGATCAACATTAGCGATATAAGCCGTCTCGTAAAAGGACCGAACAAAGGCCTTCACATTCGCCATTTCCTTTACATTCAAATGAAAAGGCGCAAAGACTTCATGCTTCTGGCAAAACACGATAAACTGCACTCTAGATACTACCATAGATCTACACACTTTGGCTAATGGTTAGCTCGTGATCTTTTACATTAGGGGCATCCACCGATAAAACAGTTACCTCCGTAACATCGGGGCATAATCCCCAAAGAAGCTCTTGACAGCTCTTAAGGCGGCGTTGGTCATCTCTAATCTTGCAAGCATAGAGGAACTGGTATATATTGACTGCGAGATATTGGGAGAATCCCTTCAAAACATTGCTCCAGTCTTTAATGCAACTTTTTAACTCGAGGTTAGATTCTGCTATTTTCTCCAGCTTTTTAATTAGCAACTCTGTATTCTCAAACTTTAAGATCAACTTCCACTCTGGGTTGCCTTCGCGTACTATCGTAAACTCCATTATTCGTCATTTTTAAATAAAGGGCTACCGCCATAGCCCTTTGAAGTTTCTGTGCTGCTGGCGGACAGCTCACTGACCTGATCTTCCCCAAGTTCGAAGTCACTGTTTTTTTCTATGAAATAAGCCATGCCGACAACAGCCAGCGAATGGACTATCACGATGTAAATGAGCATGAATAATATCTCCAAACGGCTACGCAAAAAGGCGGTAGTGTCGCTCTGCTCTGGCTTTATCTTTTTCATATATTTTCTTTAGAAGTTCTTTTTCATCTGGATTCAAGCGATCGTCAAATTCCAGAAGTACTATTTGATTGGTAATGGCTGCATAGTCTCGTTCACACAGCCGCTTTAGGTAGACTTTGTCAAGGTTATCAGGCATTTTTAATGAGGGTTTTAATTTTACTTTCGATCCGCTCTTCATAGACAAAGCACTCTACCGCCACAATAAGCTCGAACCAAGATTGAGCATACTTGCCCATTCTGGGTGCGATAAGCTCCAAGTCTGGCAATAGCGCCTGCAGGTACTTTTTAAGATTGTTCGGTTCCCACTTACTGCGAGCCGAAAGGCGGTAATTAAGCCGGTGAATTGCGGCTTTTTGCTCCTCAAGTCTTTTGCAAACAAAGCCCTTCCTTACTAGGTAAGACCTCTGGTTTACCATGCTTTGAATGCGCTTGCCTAGCAGGATACAGATCATGCGCGGGATATCGCTGCGATGGATATAAGGGCTAAGGGTGTAGCGACCATTGTAGCTAAATCGCACCCGATAGGAGCCCTTTTCATTAGAAGCGATTTCGATTAAATCCTCAATGCGTCGCATCGCCTGGGCTAATGAAATTATGCTCTAAAGCAAAGCGCGTAAGATCTACGGAAGAGATCGAATTGGTTTTAACAAACAAGGACTTTCGAACCTTCGCTACAGTTACCTGAGCTATGAAAAGATCCGCTGCGATAAGTTTTTCAGGATAGCCCAAAGCAATCAGCTTTAAAACTTCCTCCTCTCTCCTCGTAAGGTTAAATGTGTTGACACAGATTTTACCCTCAAAAGGGCAATTGCCTCTATTACCACATTCATGGTAGTCGGGAGTCAACTTACCAGAACTGCATAAGTCAGGGTTTAAATCAACTCCTCCAAAGCGACACCAAGCAAATTGCTTTAGCATGGCCGCGCCTTCACTAAAACCCCATTCCTTTAGCGCCATGCGCGCCTTAATGTCTTTGTTTAGTTCTGCGCGGACCTTAGCTAGAATAGCTTCTGGTAAATCTTCAAAGGGAATCGCTAAGCCACGGAAAACGACTTTTAGGTCTTCGCCAATGGCAATCATTTCTAGATGATCATCAAACAAGCCGGGTATAACTGCATTTTTCATAGTAGTGGAATTGGTTAATCTTCGGTATCGCTTAGAACTAATTCTCGGAACTCAATCAGCGCCTTTCGAACCATATCTTCAGCCTTTCCACCTTTACGCCTTCCCGTATTCCACGCAGTTAAAGCCGCTTTTGAAACTGGATACTCTTTTGCGAGACGAGTTTGCCAAGTCGTACCTAAGTACTTACTGACCATTGCTTTAAGTTTTGTTTTGTCGGCTTTATAGACATCTAACTCTGAATACATAAATCTGTAGTTTTTATAGTGCTTTTATTGTCAACCTTTGACTTGACAAATATATAGTAATTTATTTACCAGCAAAGTATAAAGAGCTTTTTGTAAACTATTTCTGAAACTTATGTTTCACCGATTATCCATTTATAAACTAGAAATTTGCCTTATGTCATATGAAAATCACATAGGAGAGTTTTTGAAAGCGAAACTCACTCGAGAAGGAAGAACCCAAGCTTGGCTTGCCAAGGAGATGAATACTTCGCGGCAGAATATTGCCAATACTTGGATCAGTAAGTCGGAATATAAGCCCAGTGAAATTGAAGAGCTGGAGAAGGTTTTAGGGCCGAATTATTTTGATGAATTTTTCGCTCAGAATTCTGGAGCAGCGGCAAAATTTAGTCAAAGCTTGCCCCCTATTGATGATTCGATGATCGAGTATCGCGCAAAAGACAGCGGTTTCAAATTGAAAATTGAGATCGACCCTTATGAGTTTAATCCAGAACACGCCAAATTATTAGGCGAGTCATTAAGAACAGCACTTGCGGACTTCAAGAAGAAGATTGAGGAAGACGATTTGTAGACGGTTTGTGGACGATTTTTCTAAAGAATCGTTCTAAACCATTGATTTTTAGATAGTAACAAGGCTGGCATGAGTTCCAGCTGGCACCACCTTAAAAAGCCTCGTAGTCAATAGATTACGAGGCTTTTTTTGTTTTAGACCATCTGAAACAAAGGTCTGAATGTTTATTTTCGATTAAATTATTAAAATGCTGAAATTCAGGCGATTTGAAATCATGGCCTTTTTGATACACACTACTCTTGTCACTTTTACAGTCACCTTTCTTTAACCTAATACCAAGCGTTACAAAAGTTGAAATCTTGCAAGAGAGACTTTAAGCTTACACGAAAAGCAGAGTGAATTCTTCTCTAATGGCATATTAGGAAATAGGGCTTCACTTTAATGAGGGATCAAAAAAATTATTGGAGTAATTATTTCGGAACAACACCATTCACCTTTTCACTAATTTTCCCGTTTGCAAGTCTTGTTGTCCCTTTCGGTATACATAAATATACAGCCCAGCTGGAACCTTACTCATATCTAGAAAAGCGTGTTCTAAAGGCTTAATTTTCGAAATGAGTTTTCCTTGTAAATTGTAGATAAAAAACTCTCCCTCGCTAATACCACCCTCAAAAAAGGTAAAGCTTATTTGATCTTCAAAAGGATTGGGGTGTACATTCAAATGATGGCTTAAAAGCTCTACTGAATTCGTTTGTAAAGCACTGCAGTTTATACTAGGATTACCCAACATATTATTGTCCATCCAAGTTAAACGCTGCACGAGCCAAGTTTTCAAAAAGTTGATTTCTTCAGTATGGGTATTCCCAATAAAATTATTAGGCCAGACATAGTTGCCCAATATGTTATACTCGTTAAAATTCCGATCCACCGCTGGACCTAAAAGGCTCACCAAGGAATCTATCTTACTCATTAAAAAGGTATTACTTAGCTTATTCTGTTTAAGCTCCTCCCAACGACAGTAAATGCGGTTTTGTACAGCGGGTATGCCTACTATTTTGTCAAACCAGAATGCATCAGACGTACAAGGGTATATCCAACCCATGGGATCGGGATTACATCCAAAATCGAAATTCCCATAGCCCAAATTAATATCCCAAATAGGCCCCATATGCAACTTCCCTCCGTCACTATCTTTTTGCTTATACATGTAAAAGCTCAATTTAAAGGCATCCACATGTTTCGCTAATTCATTGATTAGGAAATAATCAACAAAAGACGTGACGTCAATGTAGTTCTCATAAGTGGAATTAAAATCGGGCCTTGTCATGGCCTGCTCAAAGTTCGATATCCAATTTCGGATATACGTTTTTTGAGCAGGTACTAATTGATCTTTACTTGGATTATGAAAAGCATAAAAAGGAAATGTCCCATAGGAAGATCGCCAGCCATCACTGGCCGTAGTGGGATCGTCACGATCAATTTGAATAATATAACCACCAGTTAACTCATCACCCGTAATATCTGAGGACCGCAAATTTGCAATATCGACACGGTTATTATCACGTTTAATTTTTTCCATCAATAGGTAAATACCTTTATACTCTTCATTAATTACCAATTCGCAGAAACGTGTTCGAGATGCATAATCCATCATATCTCTTGCTATTTCGAAGGTTATGGCATTGCGAAGCAGACTCTTATCAGAATATGGGCCGTGCAATACCCAATCGTTTTCATTAGGCATTCCCAGTAGGGAAACATTATTGTTATTACCATTCTGATCGCGGGTCTCAAGCCCATAATTCTTTTTGTCAAAGCTCTGCGATGAGGCACCTCGAATCTCAATGCCGATCGCACCATCATAATCGGTTCCAGCATCAAACCAATAATTTGTCATACCTACTCCTTTATCCACCACCTTCATTGTGGCATTAATTTTTGGCTCATCAACAATTACTTGAGAGCCCGTATTAATGCTAAATAAGGGTAGATGAGTACCAATAAAAGGGGGATAAAACCAACTTGGCGTTGGATAAAAATCTCTCGAAGTGTCAGCGACTGCAAGAGATAGAAAGAAGTTGCTAGATAAGTCTGAGGAAGTGATCATGCAATTATTGATCTGAATCGCCAATACATTTTCATTTTCCTTAATCACTTGATCAAAAGCCAAAGGGTAAATTGGGTAGCCTTCAGGCAGGCCGCCTTGATAAAGGGTTGCCTCATGATCTGTAGGTGGTATATCGTTATAAGCTAGAAAGGTCCCTGGAGGGCCAAAGTTTCCCCGAGCAATTTCTGTCCCATTTAAATAGGCTATAAAAGCATCATCGTAATCCGCATGTAAAACGGCCATCTTAATTTTTGCCGTGTCCGCGAGATTAAAAGGTATTCTAATACAGAGCGAAATGGTAGGTGGAATAATAGTACTATCATCTCCGTCTCCATAACCAAAGCCACCCGGGCCAGTTAGCCATGTGCTATCATTAAACTGGGCTTGCATCCAGTTGGGAGGAGGCGCCGATGTTCCAACTCTATAAGACCAAATATCAGAATTGGAAACAACAGTTTCCCAATGATCAATTCCCGACTGCGCTTTGGATAAAAAAGGACTAAACAAAATAAGCAGTGAGAAAAATACCCGTCGGGTTGAGAGCGCATACATATAATAAAACTTAATCATAGTCTTTGGTTTACATGGGTGATGACCATTAAATAATTAATCTCTCGTAAAGTCGCTCATTCTCTGCTTTCACTAAAACAAAGCCTTGAAGCCTACTGACACTCATTATACAAGAAACTAATCTAATTGCGGTAACCGCCGAATTGAAATTAACATTAGCAAATATAGCCCCTATTTAAACCTCAAAAATTGCCGCATATAGGAATGTTCATTTCGTCCTTCCTACCAGTTAATGATTCGAATAAATTTCCCTATTGAAAGACGAGGTATTTGCTATAATTCTCATATCACCAAATAGCGTGATTTACAGCGCTTTAAAAATGGTTTATTCCTGCCTAAGATAAACTCTGCAATTAGAACTAGTAAATTTCAAGCTCTTAGCCCTTTCTGGTAAGCCTATTTGCAGCTAGAGTCTTCTTTTCAAAGCACTCAGACTATTATATCTTATAATAAGCCGCCCAGTTCTTGCGTCCTTCAATTTCAAACATCGAAACGAAATACACCAGTAAAATTAACTTTATTGCAAGTCTGTTTAGTTTAATACTGGCTAATTGCTTTAAAAAAAAGACTTCATAATTTTCTTCATAAATAGTTTAATTAAAGTGTGTACGACTTTGAATTAAGAATCAATTTAATTTTCCCACTAAATCCCAATCCCTTTGGAGAACTTACGATTATTCTGTACCTTAAAGTACAAAATCCTTCATAATGAACCGATTGTCAATCAGCCAATTAGAAGCTAAGGTTGCGGATCTTGAACGTGAAAATGAATTTCTAAAGAACAATCTTCGAGAGAATGAACGAAAGAGAAATGATTTTCTAACACTTAGCCTAAATACTTTGGCCGACCCTGTTTTTGTTAAAGATGCAGATAGCCGCCTAGTATTGGTTAACGACGCCTTCTGCAAAATTTTTCAAATCAGTAGGGAAAATGTGATTGGTAAAACACTAGCCGAACATGTTCCTCCCGAAGAAAGAGAAAGCTTTCTGGCTATTGATCGACAAGTTCTTGATGACGGCATTGAAAATATAAACGAAGAATCCCTAACGGTTGAAGGCAAGGCATCTCGCATTATCTCCACTAAAAAGTCACGTTTTATAGATACTCAAGGCAATAAGTTTTTGGTTGGCGTGATACGTGATTTTACCGCTCGAATAAAAGCTGAAGAGGAATTTCGCAGTCTTTTTACGCAATCTGTCATTCCCTCAGCTCTGCTAGATCTGAATGACCTAATCATAAAATGCAATCAAGCTTTTTGTGATTTTATTGGCTATTCATCAAACGAAATATTAGGGAAAAAGTTAAAAAGCTTTGTATACCCCGAGGTTAGTGAAAACCAATTTCAAGCACTTGACAAATCATCAAAAAACAGTTCTGAGTCAAGCTTTGCTAAACCCTTTTTAAGAAAAGATGGGGCGAAACTTTGGGGCGAAGTGTCTACTAGCTCAATTTGCAATAAACACGAAGAGCCCCAAGCCTCATTAGCGGTAATTCAAGACATTACCGAGAAATATCAGGCCTTAAAAGAATTAGAGAAAAACCAACTAAAACTTAAGGATCTCAATGACACTAAGGACAAAATGTTTTCCATAATTGCTCATGACCTTAGAGGACCCGTCGGTAACACTTTAAGTCTATCAGAGCTTTTACAGGATAAGGATTCGCCCCTGGAGGATAGCGAACGGAAAGAGTATTTTAAGCTTATTACCCAATCGATTAAAGGCACTAAACTTTTGCTAGATAACCTTCTAAATTGGGCCAACTCTCAGCGGGGCAAGGTTCAACCAAAATATAAAACACTGATAATTAATACAGTAATTGAAAATGTTTTCATCTCAACTAAAGCAGCCGCTAGTCGCAAATCAATAAGTTTGTCTTCTACAGTTGACAATAAAGTAATCGCTCAGAGCGATCCTGATATGCTAGAAACCATCATCAGGAATTTAATCAATAATGCTATAAAATTCACCGGTAAGGGAGGTGAAATAGTCGTTAGCGCATTAAGCAATACCAATCAAATTGAAATTACGGTTAGCGATACGGGAATTGGTATGACCGAAGAACAGCGTTTAGGACTCTTTAAACTAGAAACCCATGCATCCACTAGAGGAACAGAAAATGAAAAGGGCTCGGGTTTAGGACTGTTACTCTGTAAAGACTTTGTTGAACTACTTGCCGGTACTATTTCCATTAGGAGCACGCTCGGAAAAGGAAGTAGTTTTAAAATTGAGTTGCCAATTTCACCCCCCGCTATTGACTAACCTGAGTTCGGCGTGGCTACTATAAAAGGTGATAAAACGAGGCATACTCGGCAGATTAGTCTCCTTTATAATATCCTATGCACTAAAGTTGATCCCCCATTTCCACAAATTGTTTCAAATTGGCCATCAATCCAATTCCCAAAACAAAAAGACTCGTGCTTATTTCCGAGATCTTATTTTCGGCCAGACTCAAAAAAACAGCCATTACAAATAGTAGAATTATCATTAACAGCAACATTCTTGTCAACCACTTAATGCGATTGGCCTTAAAGACCTTTTGGGCAAGGGCTCTATTTTTAGATGGATCACTTAAAGAAGAAAAACTCAAAGCAATACCAAGCGCAAGAAGAGCGGCATTGATGTCACCTAAAAAGTCTTTTCCGCCTACCAATGCCGGGTGGATAAACCAATACATACCCAACAAGTACAGCGGTATCTGTACAAAGCTTAAATAATGGAGAAAGCTTTTCATTTTAATCATTCGGCAATTTAGGAATTGTGGCGGTTAAATAGTTTTAGTAGTTTACGCGAATTAAGGCTTGGAATAAATCAATCAAGCTTAGAGGCAAATACCTCAATTCCTATAGTTGTCAACGGCATCTCAGGTGCAAGCTTGGAAAAATGAAATCTGTCCCTTACCAAAGTATGATTCTTTGTAAAGTAGTAATAATTGACCTTAGAGGTTTCCCACCACTCTAGGCTAGGTAAGCTTTCACCCCATAAAGACTCATCCAATTTGAATTCCACCGCTACTAAATAATTTGTATCAGGGCTGTTATTTAATGGGTATTCAGCAATATTTAGTTTGTATTTTTTAGTGCCTTTGACAATAGTGTCGAATGATGAAGCACCAAATACGGGAGTAGGTTTAGGGGAAAGGGTATCTGCGGTGTTAAATATTACTAACCTACAATAGATCCTTTCCTGTAAAGATTTTTTAAAATAGATACTTACTCCTTTAACTACTAATCTTTGTTCTAAATCAAGACTAACACCGTGAATGGATCCATTACTAATACCAATACTTGATAGGCGCCAGTGCCTATTCCTTTTATTGATTAAAATTCTAGGTTTAGCTTTGGCAGAGATCTCCAATTCAGGAAGAATGAAATTGGTCGGTTCTAGTAGCACTGTGTCTTTTAAACTGAATTCTTTGGATTGATAGCCAGGATGGATTGCATAGGCGTTTTCACCATAGAAGTTATCAATAGTAACATAACCTAATTCGTCAGAATAGTGTACCCTATTATCGTGATAAACTCTGAGGTTATGAATAGGCTTGAGACTAATTGAGTCAAGGAACAAAATATTTTGACCGCTACTTAAAGTTGTCGCGAAAATCAATAAAAAAGATAACAAATACCGCATAATCGACAAGGTATAATAATATACAATCCCTAAGCTCTTAATTTAGCTATTATTAAAGTTCGCGGTTATATGGAACTCTCTATTCATAGCTTTTCAATACCTAGATATGGAACAGGACTGAACATGTTAATTGTTAGGACAATTTTTAAACACAAAGAATGATCTTGATTGATAAATATAAGCTGAAAAAATGCAGCAGTAAAACGAGAGCTGATCCACTCTAAAAATTTATTCTACAATCTATAATTAATTCCGAATACTGCAAGGTGAGAATGTCTTTTTACTGCATTAGAGCTACCAACATCCATATTAACTTTAAAATGAATACTTGGAACCAATCTTTGTTCTTTAGAAAAACGGAAATTTACACCAACTGCTCCCAACAATCCATGATTGTTTATCAGAGGTGGTTTTAAGTTATCAATAGTAGGATCATAATTCTCATTGAATCTCAAATACTCTCTTTCATAATAAAAACCGTAATCTACAACGAGTTCAAAACCGTTTGGAGAAACCATGAATGGCATTCTCATTCCAATAGAGTAACGTCCTGTGTTTATAGTGGCAGAAACATGGTTTTGGCCAGAATAGTATTCCTGCCAGTGCTGCTTTACGGCACCCTCTAAATAGACTGCTATATTTTTAGTGAAAAGATAGCTAAAACTCAGGCCATTTTCCCTAGCACCACTCGAACTAGGAGAGAAGTTTGAGATATTTTTCTTAGTCTGAACAATGGTTTGCAGGCCGAAGCCAGAATGGAGTCCTAGCCATGTTTCTCCTTTCTGTGCGATCAGGCATACAGAAGCTGCAATAAGTAATAATGTGAATAACAATTTTCTCATGGTAGCATTATAATGCTAATAACCAGTAATTATTGCCCGTGATATTACTACTGAAAAACACAAGAACCAAGAAAAGGTTACTTCGTTTACTCCAAAAAAATAATAATCAAGTTTCTAACGATCCGCTTATACATATCATACACTTTTGGGGATAAGCCTCCCAGTGGTAAAAACAATTTCCCCACTTTGAAAGACTTACTTATTAAAATAGGATATAAATAGATTGAGGTTTAAATCACTGGTGCTAAGCTCCCTGAGTTAAAATCCATACGCTTTTCATGCGGAAGTAGTTATCAGTTTAGTACTTTGTTGGGGAGCGACAGAATGGAAATGCTGTGGTGCCTAATGAGAGTGAGGAATAGGGCGATAATACGGAGATGGGCTTTTTTATGAACGAAAATTTTCATTGAATACCGTGCGATATTTTTCGCCATCCGTATTTGAGAATCCCGAAGGGATGACATAATTGTAGAAAAAAACAAAAAAAGGAAACCAAAACCCCGAAGGGGTGATACTGCCATTTAGTATTAAGTGGCTGTTCGTATTAAGTCTTGAAATGATAATTAGACCTCTGCACTAAAAATTCATGATTAATTGTTGCTTTGGAGCCAGCGCGGCAGCCTTAGGATTTTTTTAAGCCGCAAACCTACATCGCGACAGGATTACAGATCCTTGGGAGGCTTTAAGGTCATACACCAAATCCTTGCTGCGCTGTCGCGGCAGCCTTAGGATTTTTTTATGCCCAAACCGCAAGCAAGCTTGCAGGGTTTGCGGCTTAAAAAAAACCTGCATTCGCCATAGGCGGGTGCAGGATTTGGTGATCGCGACAGGATTCGAACCTGTGACCGTCTGCTTAGAAGGCAGATGCTCTATCCAGCTGAGCTACGCGACCATACCTAAAAGAGTATATCTCTTAAGGGCTGCGAAATTAGTATTTTATTCTCTACTATTAAATACTAATGCCGCTAAATTAAATAATACCTTGTATTTTTCTAAATTTACCTCCCAAGCCAAGCCCAAATATGACCTTCAAATACTTTAAGGAAGACCTTTCTGCCTCTCTCGTTGTTTTCTTAGTGGCTATTCCGCTCTGTTTGGGTATCGCTGTAGCATCGGGCGCAGATCCTCTTTCAGGCTTACTTGCAGGACTAGTAGGTGGAATCGTTGTAGGATCTTTAAGTGGTTCGTCTATTAGCGTTAGTGGTCCTGCCGCGGGGTTAACGGCCATTGTATTAAACGCCATCACTACCCTACCCACTTTTAATGCCTTTTTGCTAGCCGTTGTTATTGCCGGGGTTTTTCAGATTATTCTCGGTTATTTAAAAGCGGGCCTAATTGGTTACTATTTTCCCAATGCGGTAATAAAAGGAATGTTATCCGCCATAGGCTTGATTCTTATATTGAAGCAAATTCCCCATGCTTTTGGATACGATGATGATTTTGAGGGAGATGAATCCTTTTTCCAACCTGATGATCAAAATACTTTCAGTGAGATTATTCTCGCTATTCAAAATCCTTCAACGGGAGCGGTAATCATTGCAGGCGTGGCACTAAGCCTGCTCATCCTTTTTGAAAGAACTTATTTCAAAAAGATGAAAATCTTTAAAATCATTCCTCCTGCCTTATTTGCCGTGCTTAGTGGTGCTGGCTTAAATACTTTATTCACCCTCTACTTCCCTAATCTCGCCCTTTCGGGGAAGCATTTAGTGAACATTCCCATAAACACCAATGCCAGCGACTTCTTTGGGCAGTTTAAAATGCCAGATTGGTCCCAAATTGCTAATACCGATATTTATGTAATTGCTTTTACCATCGCCATTGTGGCTAGTATCGAAACACTATTAAGTATCGAAGCGGCCGATAGAATAGATCCCCTGAAAAGGGTAACACCCGCCAACCGTGAATTAAAAGCCCAAGGTATCGGTAATATTGTTTCGGGGCTAATTGGTGGTTTACCCGTAACCGCCGTGATAGTGCGTTCTTCCGCTAATGTAAGTTCGGGCGGAAGAACTAAGCTTTCCGCCATCTTGCATGGTTTGTGGATTGCCTTAAGTATAATTTTCCTCGGAACAATCCTGAACTATATTCCCTTAGCTGCCCTTGCTTCTATTCTCTTAATGGTGGGCTACAAGCTCATCAAGCCAGAGCTTATAAAAGCTATGTATGCCAAAGGTTGGTCACAGTTTATTCCCTATATGGTTACCATATTTGCCATCCTTTTTACTGATCTTTTAATCGGCATTGCGATAGGAATGGCAGTGGGGCTTTTTTATGTAATTAAAACGAATTTCCACCGTGCCATCCGTATGGTGGAAAAAGAAGGCAACTATCTGATTCGTTTAAATAAGGATGTGAGCTTTTTAAATAAAGCCTTGCTTTTAGATTACTTTGGGAAAATACCAGAGGGGGCGATCGTACATATTGATGCTAAACGCGCCGAGTTTATTGATAAAGATATACGCGAGCTGATTGAGGATTTTCATATTACCGCCGCTGAAAGAGACATTAACTTAAGCATTGAAGGCTTAAAATAAAACCTATTAATATGGACAATTACGACAAACTAATCTTGCAAAATAAAGCCTGGACAGAAGAGCAAAGTGAAAAGAACCCTAATTACTTTAAAGATTTAGCCGCTTCGGCAAAACCTAAATTTCTATGGATAGGCTGCAGTGATAGCCGCGTACCCGCCACCCAAATTACGGATACTGAGCCGGGAGAAATGTACGTACATCGTAATATTGCAAACCTGGTCGTGCATACCGACTTAAATCTTTTGTCGGTTTTACAATATGCCGTTAGTACCTTAAAAGTAGAACATATCATAGTTTGTGGTCACTACGATTGTCATGGGATCATATCTGCCTTTGAGCACACCAATTTAGGCCTAATGAATAAATGGCTGCGAAATATAAAGGACGTATATCGCTTTAATGCTGCAGAAATAGATGCCATTGAAAATAATGAAGCCAAAATTTCCAAACTGGTAGAACTTAATGTACAAGAGCAAGTGCATAATTTGGCGAAAACCAGCATAGTCCAGCAAGCCTGGGAAGATGGTCAGAAACTGAGTTTACACGGATGGGTTTTTGACATTGCTACGGGGGAAGTAAAGGAGCAGTTAAATATAAATGAAGCCAAAAGTGTTCAAGATATCTACCGTTATGATTTGAGTAAAGGACTTCGATATTAAGTCGAAAGGAAGACTACTTATTGATCTCTTAAAAGTTTATCTACTTCTTCTCTGTACTTTCGGCT
The DNA here is from genome assembly GCA_963974215.1 of uncultured Schleiferiaceae bacterium. Taxonomy (GTDB): domain Bacteria; phylum Bacteroidota; class Bacteroidia; order Flavobacteriales; family Schleiferiaceae; genus Croceimicrobium. The sequence continues at coordinate 58,845 of CAXBBL010000006.1, forward strand.
AATTGGCAAATCCTGATCTTTAATTGTCACTACCCCATTTGCGTAGGCTTCTATACAATTTAAATTCACAATATAAGAGCGATGTATTCTGATAAAGCTCTCTGGCAATCGTTCAGCGATTTGTGAAATGCGTTCTCTACTAGTAAGACTTTTCTCACTAAGATGTAATACAATCTGCTCGTTAGCACTTTCAATAAAAAATAAGTCCCGCAAATTAACTTGCTGCCGCTTCCTTTCGGAGATTATCTCAAACCAGAGCGGGGCTAGACTGTCTTTTTCTACTAGCTCTTCTTCTTTCTTAAAAATCCGATCTTCCAAAAGGGTGAAAAATAGCATGTAGAGCCATAGAAAAACAGGATTAACTAAAACCTTAGGTACCGCTTGAAATTGTAACTTAAACACAAGCCAGTATCCAACGACCATACCAAGCCACTCCACATAAAGTGTGAATAGCAATAAGTAGATTAGATGCAGCCAACGCCAAATACTTTTGCTGCAATGCCAATACTTTAAGCCGAATGACATGAGTGCGGCACCGGGTAGCAATAAAGTAGCAAGGGTCAAAGACCCTGATAAGCCACCTAAAAAGCTCCGGTAAATGAGGGTCATCGCCAATAATGCCAACAACCAAAAGATAATTCGTTTTAGTACTTTCACCCTTCAAAGATGCGGCGAATTTGCGCTCACAGCAAGTAATTACGGGTTTTAACCGCTAAGTGTCGGGTTTCGACTTAGGTAAAAACCATTAAAATATGGTGCTTTGAGGAAATCAAAAATCAATAATTATGTTAGAATTATTTTATCGCGGCGGCCCCCTATTTATGAGCCTAATAAGTCTCGCTCAAATTGGTATGTTTATCGCCATCGTTCTTCACTTGAAAGGTAAAGCCAGCTCTATTGCTATTCGTGAATTCGGCTTGCTAGCCTTGGTCCTTGGAATCTTAGGGCAACTTATCGGACTTTATTCGGCCTTTGTTGCGATTGAGCAAATGGGTTCTGTTTCGCCTGCCATGTTGATGGGTGGCTTACAAGTATCTATGATTACCACCTTCTATGGCCTTATTGGCTTTATAGTAAGTAGAATTTACCTACTCTTTACTGGCTTAAAAAAAGGTCAAGCCTAGATACGGTAGAGGATAGATAGCGTTTATCAAGCATAAAAAAAGCGGCCCAAAAGCCGCTTTTTTTATTTTTTAACCACCGAAGTCATCAAAACTCACATTCTCAGGAGGTACTCCCCAATCGTCAACCATTTTAAGAACAGCTGCGTTCATCAAGGGTGGTCCACAGAAGTAGAATTCAATTTCTTCCGGCTCTGAATGTTTCGATAAATACTGGTCGATAACTGCTTGGTGAACGAATCCTAAGAACCCGTCGCCTTCTTTATCGTTTACATCCTTCTTCTCTACCCAATTGTCTTCTGGAGCAGGCTCGGAAAGAACAATGTGGAATTGGAAGTTAGGAAAATCCTTTTCAATTTTTTGGAAATCATCTAAGTAGAATAACTCACGCTTAGAACGACCTCCGTACCAGTAACTAACTTTACGCCCTGTTTTTAAGGTGTGAAATAAGTGAAATAAGTGCGAACGCATGGGCGCCATACCTGCTCCACCACCAATGTATAACATTTCAGCACCAGTATCTTTAATAAAGAATTCTCCGTAAGGACCTGAAACGGTTACTTTATCACCTGGTTTCTGATCAAATACATACGAAGAACAAACGCCAGGATTTACATCCATCCATTTGTTTTTAGAACGATCCCATGGTGGAGTAGCAATACGAATGTTCAACATTACGATATTACCTTCCGCTGGGTGGTTGGCCATAGAATAAGCTCTAAATAGAGGCTCATCATTCTTCATCTTCAAGTCCCAAAGACCAAACTTATCCCATTCTGATTTAAAATCCATAGGATCTCTACCCAAACGAGGGTGAGAAGTAATGTCAATATTCTTGAAGTCAACTTCTACTGTTGGTACATCCAATTGAATATAACCACCTGCTTCAAAGTCAAGGTGCTCGCCTTCAGGAAGACGAACTACAAATTCTTTAATAAACGAGGCTACGTTGTAGTTAGATACAACTTCGCATTCCCATTTTTTAATTCCGAAGATCTCTTCAGGAACGCGGATTTTCATATTACCACGCACCTTCACTTGACAACCTAAACGCCAGTTTTCTTGTGCTTCTTTACGCGTGAAATATCCCACTTCCGTAGGAAGGATTTCACCACCGCCTTCTAAAACTTGACATTTACACATGGCACAAGTACCACCGCCACCACAAGCCGAAGGCAAGAAGATTTTTTCCGAAGAAAGAGTTGTTAATAGAGTGTCTCCTGAATCTACCTCACGATCTTCACCGTTGATATTAAGTACTACCGGTCCGCTTGGAGATAACTTTGCCTTTGCCCCTAAAAGTATAGATACTAATAAGATAATAAGGATAAAGAAAACTACAATGCTGGAGATTATAACCGTACTGGTTGCTAATACTATCATCTAATTTCGCTTTCTAATTATAATTTAATTCCCATAAAGGCCATAAAGGCAATTCCCATCAAACCTGTCACAATAAATGTGATTCCTAAACCTCTTAAAGGAGCGGGGATATCAGAGTAGCGAATTTTCTCACGAATTGCAGCAATAGCTACAATTGCTAAAAACCAACCCACTCCACTTCCTAAACCGAAAACGGTAGCTTCTCCGATAGAGTTATAATTACGTTCTTGCATAAAAAGCGAACCCCCTAAAATTGAACAGTTAACCGCAATAAGAGGTAAGAAAATACCTAGGGCACTGTACAAAGCTGGAGCAAATTTTTCTACAATCATTTCTACCAACTGCACCAAAGAGGCAATTACAGCAATAAACATGATGAAAGAAAGGAAGCTAAGATCCACCTCGGCGAACTGTGGTCCTAACCAGGATAATGCACCTTCTTTAAGGACATAGTTTTCTAGTAAATAGTTTACTGGAACAGTAATACCTAAAACAAATATTACGGCTGCGCCAAGGCCTACGCCGGTGCTTACCTTCTTAGATACTGCTAAGTAGGAACACATGCCTAAGAAATAGGCAAAAATCATGTTCTCTACGAATATCGATTTTACAAAAATGTTAATTAGTTCTTGCATGATTTATCGCTTAATCTTCTTCAATTAAAGCAGTGTTTTTAGAACGCTGCACCCAAATAATAATTCCTACAGTAATAAGGGCCATGGGAGGTAATAACATTAAGCCGTTATCACTGTATACGCCACCTTCAGTTAAGTACCACGATTTGGGTACTACTTGGTATCCGAATAATTGACCAGATCCTAAAAGCTCACGGAAAAAAGCTACCGCTAGAAGAATCCAAGCGTAACCAAAAGCATTTCCTAAACCGTCTAAGAATGATTTCCAAGGAGTGTTTGCTAAGGCGAAAGCCTCAAAACGTCCCATAATAATACAGTTAGTAATGATCAGACCTACGAAAACTGAGAGCTCTTTACTTACATCGTAAACATAAGCTTTAAGCACCTGATCTACCAGAATTACCAAAGAGGCAACTACTACCAATTGCACGATAATACGAATTCGGTTAGGAATATAATTACGCATTAAGGAGATGATAACGTTACCTGCAGATAGTACAAAAAGTACTGAGATAGACATTACCAACGCTGGGTATAATTTAACTGTAATCGCTAGTGCAGAACAGATTCCTAATACTTGAACTGTAATAGGGTTACTATCGTTCAAGGGATCGGAGATTAGTTTGCGATTTTTCTTACTAAAAAGCGCCTCGCGCTCTTTTGCTTGTTTTTTAACTTCTTGTACTTCGGCCATAACGTCCGTATTTAGTCGATGCTTGCGATAGGGTTAGAATTGCCACTATTGGCACTAGCAGTGTTGCTAGCTTCATAGTTTTTTAAGAAAGGGATGTATGCCTTCATACAATCTTGAATCATGTCTTGTACCCCTACTGAAGTAATCGTACCACCACTGATACCGTTTACTTCATGCGGGCCAGAAGCATTTCCTTTCATTACCGTAATACCGGTAAATTCACCAGACTTATTCAAAACTTCCTTGTCGGGAAATAAGCTGGTAAAAGGATCGGTTTTAATTTCTGCTCCTAAACCAGGAGTTTCAGACTTGTGATCGAAGGTGGCACCATAAATAGTACTTGCATTCCGTTCCAGAGAAATATATCCCCAAATTGGACCCCAAAGACCTTTACCTCTTAATGGTAAAATGAAATAGGTTTTTCCTTCTTTCTCTGCAATGTAAAGAGGCGCATTACGCTTGGATGGTTCTTTCACTACTTCTTTCGATAATTCAATATCAAAAGCAGCAATACCTTCCACTGGTTGGAAATTATTAACTACCAACTCCTTTTTAATATAATCTGTATAAACCGCCTCTGCTCCATCACGCTCTACGTCTACATTGATAGACGAAAGAATGTTTTGCATTTTCTCTAAGCGGATATTATTGTCTTGCTTTTCCTTTAAAGAAGTGGCGGCAAATGATAATACCGCGGCCACCACTATAACCATAACGGCCGCAAAGGTGAAAGTGTAACTGTTTTTGTTTACATCCATGATTAGGCTACTTTAACTTTAAGACGTTTTTTACGCTTGGTGATATTTGCTTCCACTACGTAATGGTCAATTAAGGGAGCCATTACATTCATGAATAAGATAGCAAGCATGATACCTTCTGGATAAGCTGGATTAAAAACACGAATCATAATGGCAAAGAATCCTACCAAAAATCCGTAAATCCATTTACCCCTAGCTGTTTGTGCAGCCGATACCGGATCAGTTGCCATAAATACTAATCCGAAAGCAAAGCCTCCCATAATTAGCTGTTGCCAAAAAGGAACGGCCATAAAAGATTGCTGCTCAGGGGAAATAGCGTATGGAGCCACCGCATTAAAAATCAAACCCATGGTGATAGCGCCTACTAATCCGCTTAGCATAATTCTCCAGCTACCGATTCCAGTAAAAAGTAGAACCGCTGCACCAATTAAAATAGCTAAAGTGGATGTTTCACCGATCGAACCAGGGATAAATCCTAAAAACATATCCATAGTAGAATATTGAGTAGAACCGCTTGTAGCAAGATCACCTAAAACGGTTGCGCCAGAAAATCCGTCAACTACAGACTGCCCTTCAGCAGTACTCGTATTGATCCAAACCTTATCGCCACTCATATAACTAGGATAAGCGAAAAAGGCAAAAGCTCTGGCCGTTAAAGCGGGGTTTAGAATATTCATACCCGTACCACCAAATACTTCTTTACCAATAACCACGGCAAAAATTACGCTTATTGCTACCATCCATAGTGGAATATCAATAGGCATTATAAGCGGAATTAACATTCCTGACACCAAGTAACCTTCTTGAATTTGGTGTTTTTTAATGATACAGAAAATAAATTCTACTCCTAATCCAACACCGTAAGAAACTACTATCATCGGGACAATTTTCATGGCACCCCATAAAAACTTATCCATAAACTCAACGCTTTCGCCTAGAGCATTGTAATGCAAGTTACCGGCATTCCACATCCCAAATAACAAAGCGGGAATCATGGCTAGAATTACGGTAACCATAGTTCTCTTCAAATCAATACCGTCTCTTATGTGAGCACCGGTATGAGTTGTGTGTCCGGGAACAAATAAAAACGTAGCAAAACCGTCATAAACAGGGTAAAGCTTTTCAAGCTTGCCGCCCTTTTCAAAGTTTGGCTTTACACTTTCTAAGATATTCTTAAATAGTTTCATCCTTTCGCGTATTAATCTCCTAATTCATTCAACATTATATTCAAGCCTTCGCGTACGGTTTCTTGAACGGGAATTTTGGAAGTACAAACCACCTCACATAAAGCGAAATCTTCTTCTGCTACTTCATAAATACCCAAGTTTTCCATGGCTTCAATATCTTTAACCATAATCGACTTTAAAAGTTGAACGGGGTAGATATCAAATGGGAATACTTTTTCATATTCGCCAGTTACAACAAAGGCTCTTTCCTCTCCATTTAAGTTAGCATCCAGCTTCAAAGGTTTGTTCGGCATTAACCAGTTAAACAAAGCACGCGAAATACTAAATTGATCTAAATTAGGACTTAACCAACCAAAGAAACGGTCATCGCCACCTTCGGGGATAACGGTAACTTGGCTATCGTAAAAACCTAAATAGCCTTCTGAGTTCACATGAGTTCCGGTCAGTATATTACCCGAAATGATACGATTATCAGTAGGCTCTAATCCTTCACTTAATAGAGTTTTAAGATTCGCTCCTAAAATCATCTTATAATATCGTGGCTTTTGCACTTGCGAGCCGCAAAGAGCAATACTACGTTGCGCGTCGAATTTACCCTCTTTAAACAGGCGACCAATAATAATTACGTCTTGGAAATTAACGGTCCATACGGTTTCTCCCTTATTTATTGGAGCGGTAGCATGAATTTGAACACCTACATTCCCAGCAGGGTGTGGCCCGTTGTAACGTGTAATTACGGTATTGGCTATACCAGTAAATGCTTCTGAAGGATTATTGCTCCCATCAACCCCTAAATGCACTTTACCATCGGTAAGTTGCTGTAAGGCTTGAATACCCAGTTTAAACTCAGCTTCTTGACCGTGAACCACAAAATCCGCATCGGGACCTAAAGGGGCACTATCAAAACAAGAAACGTAAATATCACGCGGAGCGCGATTGGGATTAGCCACAATGTTGTAAGGACGTTGTCTTACAAAAGGCCAACAGCCTGAATTTAACATTTTGGCTTTTACGTCCTCGCGCGATAAGCCGCTAGGATTGCTACTTCCGAAATCTCGGTATTTTGTTTCCTGATCAGCGAGAATACGAACTTCGAGAATCTTGCGTTTCTCTCCGCGTACTACCTCTACAACTTCACCACTTACGGGCGAAGTAAAGAGAATGTCGCTACGATCTTTGTCATAAAATACCGCATCACCGGCTTGAACTTCGTCTCCTTCCTTAACTTTAAGTTTGAGACGGATGGCTGGAAAGTCTCCAGGCTTAAGGGCGTAGGTGCTAGGAGCAGCCGCAGAAGCATAAATCTTCTCTGCTGAACCTTGTAGCTTTATATCTACCCCTTTTTTAATTTTGATAACCTCTGGCATCGGATGGAATCAAAAAATTGTCGTTATTATTGGCTGCAAATTTAAGACGAAGCATGAGCCTGCCTAACTTGCAGATAATTTAGAGCATTTCTAAATTGAGCGCAAAGGTACAATCTCAAGCATTTAATTCTAAAGCTTGCAATGTTTTTTTAGCAATAATTATGAAGATAAGACCCTTAATAAAATCCCTAGTCCTATTTCTAGGTGCTACCACACTAGCTTTCGCTCAAAATCAGAGTCCTGCATATTTTACGGGAGGCCCCTTGATTTATGACGATCACGTATACCAAGAAGGTATACTTAGTGTGCGATTTACCCCTTCAGGAAATGATTTAGCCATGCCGCTAATCGCCTTGAACTCGGGGCAGCAACTCGAATTGAGTTTTGATGACCTCTACGAGGAGTTTACGGATATGTCTTACACTATTTATCATTGTAACTCCGACTGGACTCCCTCCGATTTAATGCGCAATGACTATATCTCTAACCTAGCCGATGAATACATTCAAGACTTTGAGTATTCGCTCAATACTTTTATTCCTTATACCCATTATAGCCTTAACATTCCCAATCAAAAAGTAAGGCTTAGTAAATCGGGAAATTACTTATTGGTTATTTATCGCAATAACGATAAATCTCAACTAGTACTCAGTCGCCGTTTTATGGTTTATGAAGAGATTGTAAAAGTTGGCGCCATCGTAAAAAGGGCCACAAAAGTAGAGAAAATGCCAACTCATCAAGAGGTGGATTTCGAGATTAGCCATAGTAATTATGCTATCCCCAACCCTTTTACCGACTTAAAGGTAGTACTGATGCAAAATCAACGTTGGGACAATTCTATTGATAACTTAAAGCCACAATTCCTACAAAATGCGAAGTTAATTTATCAATATGATGATGAAAACACCTTTACTGGTGGCGCTGAATTTAGATTTTTCGATCTAAAAAACCTCTTTTCCCTAAGCATGAATGTACGGAAAATAACTCAAGATAGTTTGTTTACGGCCTTTCTTAATCCTGACATTTCCCGGGGTGTAGAAAACTATTCCTTCATTAATGACATCAACGGTCAATTGCGCATTCGGCGTCTTGATGCAAGCAATTCGGACAGTGAAGCTGATTATGCCTTAGTTGACTTTTACCTTGATTATCCCCAAGAAATAAGTTCCAAAGTATACGTTTTCGGTGAGCTAAGCGATTGGAAAATGCTTCCGCAGTTTGAAATGTTTTACGATCCTCAGAGACAGGCCTATCGCACCCAACTTCTCTTAAAGCAGGGCTTTTATAACTACGCTTACGCTATAGATGATTTTACCAAGCCCGGGGCTGATTTGGGATTTTTCGAAGGCAACCATTGGCAAACTTCCAATCAATATCAAATTTTAGTTTATCATCGAGAAATTGGCAGTCGTTATGATCGCCTCGTTGGTTTTGCCGAATTTAGCTCCGATAACCTCTAATCAATTATGCCGAAAGTTAAAAAAGGCGAAAACTGCCTCAATTGCAATGCCCATATTGGAGATGATAATTTTTGCTCCGAATGTGGACAAATTAATGACACCCGTCATCTTACTTTTGGCCAACTTATTAGCGAGTCATTGGCCAATGTGCTCTCCTTCGATGGGCGCTTCTTCAAAACTTTTTTAACAGTAATTTCTAAGCCAGGCAGGGTGGCGCGCGATTTTACCGATGGCAAAAGGGTGCGTTATATGAACCCTGTGCGCTTTTATTTCCTTAGCTCGCTCCTTATCATTTTCGCTATTCAGTACCAAAATAATCATCCCAAAGTGATAACCGAAGGGGCCTCAAGTGAAGAGCGAGGTATTATAAACTTTAAATTAGATAGTGTCGAAGAAAAGAACAGCGACTTGGCCGCCCTTCTGAGCGAAAGCCAAAACGAAATAGCGGAAGCCACGAGTTTTCAAAAAATTAATTTCATGCTTAGCTACCTAAACTTTAAACCCAACGCCAATGTGGATGAAGTCTTACAGGCACTCTCTCTAGAAAAAGGATTTTTTAACGAGTTCCTATTTAGTCAAGCCCAAAAGCTTTATGCCTTTAACAATGATAAGGAAGACAATTACGACAGTTTTAATCGCGCTTTTTTAAACAAACTTTTTTGGATACTCTTTTTCTACATTCCCATTCTAGGCCTTTTGCTTAAGCTGATTTACCTGCGTAGAAAAATAAACTATCCCGAGCATCTTTTCTTTGCTTTTTACCAGCAAGCCTTCTTTTTCCAACTACTATTCATTTATGTGATATTCAACCTTAGCGCTTTCTTTTTCAGTTTAGTACTCCTTATATATGGAATCCACCTGCTGCTGGCCCTGAAGAATTTCTACGGCCAAAAATGGTCCAAAACCATCTTTAAATTTTTCCTCACCAACTTCTTGTCCATAATCAGTTTTATGCTGTTTTTTGTGCTTTCGGCAATGATAGTTTTTTTAACTCTGTAAATAATGGCCCAAATAGGCGACGATTTAAGCGTGGCAGCGCAGTTTTTAAAGGCAGGGAAATTAGTGGCTATACCCACCGAAACCGTGTATGGCCTTGCGGCAGATGCGCTGAATGCAGATGCGGTAGCCGAAATATTTCGTGTAAAAAACCGTCCTTCTTTCGATCCCCTTATTATTCATCTCGCTAATGCAGATGGCTTAGATAAATATGTTCGTTCGGTGGGTGAAACTTTCGTTAAACTATACCAGCGCTTCTCGCCTGGCCCCATTAGTTATGTTCTGCCCAAAAAGGCTATTATCCCCGATTTAGTAAGCGCAGGACATCCCACGGTAGCCGTGCGATTTCCAGAGCATCCATCTGCGCAAGCATTACTGAAAAAGTTAGATTTCCCATTAGCTGCTCCTTCCGCCAATTTATTTGGTAGAGTCAGCCCCACCAATGCCCAAAATGTAGCGGATCAACTAGGTAGTGAAATCGACTATATTTTAGATGGCGGCCAATGCCGAGTGGGATTAGAATCGACCATCATTGATTTAAGTACAGATAAAATTAAAGTTTTACGCTTGGGCGGCTTAAGCCTGGAAGAGCTCGAAGATTGTTTAGGCGAAAAGGTTGATTATACCAAAAACTCATCTAGCAATCCCAAAGCGCCTGGCATGCTCAGTGCCCATTATTCACCGGGCATACCTGTTGTTTTTGGCCATCTTGGTGAAAACCTAAAAAAAGTAGACCGAAACCGTTGTGGTAGTATTACTTTTTGCAAGGCCATTGCTGGAATACCCGCGGAAAATCAACGAATTTTATCGCCCAAGGGCGACCTAAAGGAAGCGGCCGCTAAATTATTTGGCAGTCTTCGCAGTTTTGAAAAAGGGACTATTGACCTCATCCTTGCCGAAGAATTTCCCTCCGAAGGTTTAGGTAGAGCGATAAATGACCGCTTGAAACGCGCTTCTGCTACTTAATTATGTTTTCGCGTTTTTTACGCAATTCAAAGTTTTGACCCAAATAAACTCGTCTAACTTGCTCGTCTTCGGCTAATTCCTCTGCACTACCTGATTTTAGAATTCTACCTTCAAACATCAGGTAAGTTCGGTCGGTAATGGCCAAGGTTTCTTGCACATTATGATCGGTAATTAGAATACCGATATTCTTGTTTTTCAGGGAAGCCACGATGCTTTGAATATCTTCCACCGCTATGGGATCTACCCCTGCAAATGGTTCATCGAGCAAGATGAAATTAGGATCTACCGCTAGGGCACGGGCAATCTCGGTTCTACGCCGTTCCCCACCCGATAGTAAATCCCCACGATTAGAACGGATATGCTGCAAACTAAACTCATCTAACAAAGATTCAAGCTTGGCTCGTTGTTCTTCCTTATTCAACTTGGTCATTTGCAAGACCCCCAAAATATTATCTTCGACGCTAAGCTTTCGGAAAACACTCGCCTCTTGGGCCAGATAACCTATTCCCTTTTTGGCACGACGATACATCGGGTCGGAAGTTATTTCTTGATTATCAATAAAGACCTTGCCTTCATTGGGTTTTATCAATCCCACAACCATATAAAAGCTAGTTGTTTTACCAGCCCCATTTGGTCCTAATAAACCAACAATTTCACCCTGATTAACCTCAAAACTCACGCCTTTAACCACAGTGCGACTACGGTATTTTTTAACAATATTCTCGGCTCTTAACTTCATGTAAAATTATTTTTTGCTTTTCGGCAGTAGGCTTTTAGCTTGATTTTTCTCAATTCGCTTCGCGATTTTAATGCTTACCTCATAGAGTATTAAAATGGGTACCGATACTAAAATCTGACTTGCAATATCGGGCGGTGTGATTACCGCCGAAAGTATTAGTATTAAAACAATCGCATGGCGACGATAAGTACGCATAAACTCTGCCGTAATTAAACCTGTTTTAGCCAAGAAATAAACTGCAATTGGCAGCTCGAAAATTATCCCTGTGGCTAAGGTAACGGTACTTACGGTAGAAATGTAGGATAGTAAGTCAATCAAATTTGTAACCTCAGCACTAACGGAGTAGGAACCTAAAAATTGGAGTGAAAGGGGAACAATTAAATAATAGCCAAAAAGCACCCCTAAGGCGAAAAGTATACCTGCAAAAAACAAGATCCAGCGGCTGTAGTTTACCTCACTGTCTTTAAGCCCTGGTTTTATAAAGCGCCATACTTCCCAAAGGATATAGGGAAAAGCCATAATAAAGCCAGCAATCAAAGAAACCCAAAGGTGCATGCTAAATTGACCCGCCATTTTGGTATTTAAAATTTTAAATGGCATTTCATTAAGGCAGAACAATTCAGTATTGCTAATTTCGCGGGAGAGACGGCAAAAGACTTCGTAGGTAATGAAATCGGCCTGTTTAGGGCCAAATATGATTACATCGAATAGTAAGGTTTTCGCGAAAAAAGCTACTAAAGCCATGGTTACTAGAGCAAAAGATGAACGTATGAGGTGCCATCGCAGGACCTCAAGGTGTTCTAAAAAAGACATACTATCGTTTTTGCTTTCCGCCATGATTGTAAAATAGGCTGCAAAGGTGTAAACTTTTTACTTGCGAAGGTTGATAATTTTTGGAAACACTATTTTTTAGTCGTCGCATTAACGTATATTTAGGCAAATTAAAATTGAAACTGTGGCATTAGCATCACCGTCTTCTGAGGCCCAAAAGCAATTAAAGAAGTTTTTTGGCTTCAATGGCTTCAAAGGAAATCAAGAAGCTGTTATTGAAAATCTTTTAGCGGGCAACGATACTTTTGTAATTATGCCTACTGGCGGCGGGAAGTCCCTCTGTTATCAACTTCCCGCAATTATGCGCGAAGGAACCGCAATTGTAGTATCCCCGCTAATTGCATTAATGAAAAACCAAGTGGATAGTTTAAGAGGATTTGCCGATAACCGCGGTATTGCTCACGTATTAAACTCTTCCCTCACCAAAAAAGAAGCCGAACAGGTAAAGGCCGACATGGTAAGCGGCGTTACTAAGCTACTTTATGTGGCGCCTGAATCCCTCACCAAGGAAGACAATATTGAGTTTTTCAAAAGCGTAGAAATTTCTTTCTACGCAATCGATGAAGCGCATTGTATTTCAGAATGGGGTCACGATTTCCGTCCAGAATACCGCAATTTGCGAACAATTATTACCAAAATTGGTCGTAAACCTATCATAGGCCTTACTGCCACTGCCACTCCAAAGGTGCAAAGTGATATTCAAAAAAACTTGGGTATGGAAAATGCCGAAGTTTATAAAGCTTCTTTTAACCGCCCCAACCTATTTTACGAGGTACGCCCAAAAACGAAAAAGGTAGACAGTGACATTATCCGTTTCATTAAAAAAATGGAGGGTAAAAGTGGCATTATCTACTGCCTAAGCCGCAAAAGAGTGGAGGAATTATCGCAAACATTACAAGTTAATGGAATACGTTCCCTTCCCTATCATGCAGGATTAGATGCGAGTACCCGCTCACGTCATCAAGATGCTTTTTTGATGGAAGATACCGATGTTATCGTGGCGACCATTGCTTTTGGAATGGGAATCGACAAACCCGATGTGCGTTTCGTTATTCATTACGATATGCCGAAAAGTTTGGAGAGCTATTACCAAGAAACAGGAAGGGCAGGACGCGATGGCGGCGAAGGTCACTGTATTGCTTATTATGCCTATAAAGACGTTGAAAAACTAGAGAAATTTTTGAACGGCAAACCGGTTTCGGAGCAAGAAGTGGGCATGCAATTATTGCAAGAGGTTATTGCTTATGCAGAAACGACTATGAACCGTCGCAAGTTCTTATTGCATTATTTCGGTGAAGAGTTTGACGAAGAAAACGGTCCTGGTGCGCAAAACGATGATAACTCCTTGCATCCACGCAAAATGTTCGATGCGAAGGAGGATCTGAAACTAGTACTAGACACCGTTCTGGCAACTAATCAGCGATTCAAGGCCAAATCGATAGTGGATACACTTATTGGTAAATCAGGTGCTATTCTAAAACAATATAAAGTACAAGAACTTCCGATATACAGCCAAGGAGCTGATCAAGACGAAAAGCATTGGTTAGCCGTGGTACGTCAAGCTATTGTAAATGGTTTTCTCAATAAAGACATCGAAAAGTACGGCGTTTTACTGCTCACCGACAAAGGGCATGAGTTTGTAAATAAGCCATATACCTTTATGATGGCCGAAGACCACGATTATGAGGAAGAAGCGGGACAAGAAGAAATAATCGCCAATGAAAAGGCTGGAGCCGCTTTTGATCCCAAGCTTTTCGAAATGCTAAAAGAGCTTACCAAAAAGGTGGCTAAAAGCAAAGGTCAACCGCCTTTCACAATTTTCCAAGAACCATCTTTAAATGAGATGGCGCTCCACTACCCCACTAGTCTAGATGAACTAAAACAGATTTCGGGCGTAGGTGAAGGAAAAGCGAAAAAATTTGGAGCTCCCTTTCTAGAGCTTATCGCCAAGTATGTGGCCGACAATAATATTGAAAAAGACGACGGTTTACTGGTTAAATCAGTAGTCAACAAATCAGGACTCAAGGTTTACATCATTCAAAGTACCGATCGCAAGCTTACGCTTGAAGACATCGCCGCAGCCAAGGGCCTTAGCATGGATGATCTGATTACCGAAATAGAGCATATCGTGCAATCAGGTACCAAAATCAATCTCGATTATGTAATTGATGAGATGTTTGACGAAGATCAAATAGAAGAAATTCACGATTATTTTATGGAGGCTGAGTCCGATGATCTTGGCATAGCTCACGAAGAATTTGAGGGCGACTACAGCGAAGAAGAGTTGCGTATTATGCGCATCAAATTTATGAGCGACGTAGCAAACTAACACATTCCTAATTACGCAATACATTTAAATGCAAGTAATAGAAACCAATATCCCAGATTTATTTGAAATCATGCCGCAAGTTTTCGGCGATGATCGTGGATACTTTTTCGAGTCGTATAGCAAAGAAGCTTTCGCGAGATTTGACATCAATTACGACTTTGTTCAGGATAATCAATCCATGTCTAATAAGGGCGTTTTAAGAGGTTTACACTTTCAAAACCCTCCTTATGCGCAAGGGAAATTAGTACGTGTAATTCAAGGAGCGGTTCTTGACGTAGTAGTAGATATTCGCAAAGGGTCGCCTACTTATGGCAAACACCACAAGGTGATGCTCAGTGGGGAAAATAAAATAATGTTTTGGATTCCTCCTGGTTTTGCTCATGGCTTTCTAACCTTGGCGGACAAAACTATTTTCAGTTATAAGTGTACTAATTTATACCATAAAGAAAGCGAAGGCTCTGTGCTTTGGAATGATCCCGAATTGGCGATTGACTGGAACGTGGAAAATCCATTATTGTCGCCCAAAGATATGGAAGCCCGACCTTTAAGTGAACTTAATTCTCAATTCAAATATTAATGCGTAAAAGTCTTAAAACATTAAGCTTTTTAGTGATCCTCTTTTTAATGAGCTCCATCTTTAGTTTCTTCACCTACCCTAGCGTTGAAGAAAATGAGAAGAGTCTTTCCAACGATGATTTTCAAAAAGCTTTCAATGAGAATTATGGCATTTACAGTATTAGCCTACCTGAGAATTTACAATTTGCTGGAGAAGAGTTTCCCCTTAAAGATGAACAAATCCGCGAAGCTTTTGACCGTGAGCTCTTGGTAAATACCTATTGGCAAAGTCAAACCTTGCTATTCTTGAAACGCTCGAAGCGATACTTTCCGATTATTGAACCAATTTTAGCGGAATATGGAATTCCCGAGGACTTCAAATATTTGCCCCTCATTGAATCTGGCTTTATGAACGTTGTTTCTCCAGCGGGAGCAGTAGGCTTTTGGCAAATTATGGAAGGTACGGCTAAAGATTATGGTTTAGAAGTTAATAGTGCCGTAGATGAACGCTATCATTTAGAAAAAGCTACGCGTGTGGCTTGCCAGTATTTATTAGATGCCAAGAAGCGATTAGGTAGCTGGAGCTTAGCGGCGGCTTCTTATAATATGGGAATTAACGGTGTGCAGAAACAGATGGAGCGCCAGAAAGCCGACAACTTTTTTGAACTGACTCTCAACCCGGAAACAGGCCGTTATTTATACCGCATCATTTCCGTAAAGGAAATTATTTCTCAGCCCGCTAAATACGGTTTTCACCTAAGAGATGAACATGCCTATTTCCCTATTGCCACTACTGAGGTTCCGGTTGATACCGCTCTTAGCCACGTTGATTATTTCAATACCAAATATGGCTTAAGTTACCGCCAATTGAAATTTCATAACCCTTGGCTACGTTTAGAATACTTACCTAATTCTAGCGGTAAAGTATATATGATTAAAGTGCCGAGCGCATCTGTTAACGCATCTGCGCCAGCGCAAGAACAGGAAAGCACTGAAAAATAAAATTTAACATGGAAGCGCCGAAATTACCCAGTTTCATAAAGCAAAATCGCCATAAATCCTTTGAGTTTAAGCCGCGTTATTACAACGAAAGGCAAGAGCGTTTGGATAAGATTAAACGCAAATATGAGCAGGAAAAGCAAAATAAGGAAACTAAAAGTGAAAGCATGCGCAGCAATCTTAGTAATTCTTGGAAAGAGGCGCGTCAAACCAAAGTGAATTCTTCCAATCGCATGTTGATGGTTATTATTCTAGCTTTATTAAGCATTACTTACTATATAATTAAATTTTAATGGCCGATATCATCAGGCTTTTGCCCGATAATGTAGCCAACCAAATTGCCGCAGGAGAAGTGGTACAAAGGCCGGCTTCGGTAGTAAAAGAATTACTGGAAAACAGCGTAGATTCTGGAGCCAGTGAGATAAAGCTTATTGCGCGCGAAAGCGGTAAAACCTTTATCCAGGTAATTGATAATGGTAAGGGCATGAGCGAAACTGATAGTCGTATGGCTTTTGAAAGGCATGCTACCAGTAAAATCACCAAGGCAGAAGACATCTTCAGTATTATCACCAAAGGATTTCGTGGTGAAGCTCTCGCTTCTATTAGTGCCGTAGCTCAAGTTGATATGCGTAGCCGCACCGCCGACTCAGAATTGGGTACGCACCTGAAAGTTGCCGCTAATGTGGTGGAACTGCAAGAGTTTTGTTCTTGCCCGCAAGGCACCAATATTGAAGTACGCAATCTCTTTTACAATATACCGGCTCGACGTAATTTTTTGAAGTCGAATCAGGTAGAACAAAGACACCTCATTGACGAGTTTGAAAGAGTTGCTATGGCCCATCCCGGGGTAGCATTTACTTTCGAGCACAATGAATCAGAGATCTTTAATTTACCGGCTAGTACTTTAAGGCAAAGAATCGTAAATATCTTTGGGAAGAAGTACAATGAGAAATTAGTTCCTGTAGAAGAGTCTACCGAAATCTTAAGCATCCATGGTTTTGTAGGAAAACCTGAATTTGCTCGCAAAACTAGAGGTGAGCAATTCTTTTTTGTTAATCATCGCTTTATAAAAAATGCCTATCTGCATAAAGCGGTACAAAAGGCTTTTGAAGGATTACTAAATGACGATAGTTATCCCAGCTACTTTTTATATTTAGAGCTAGACCCAGCGCGGATTGATGTGAATATTCACCCCACCAAAACAGAAGTTAAATTCGATGATGAACGTGCTATTCACACCATAATCCGTTCTTCGGTAAAGCACAGTTTGGGTCAATACAATATTGCTCCTAGTCTCGATTTTGAGCATGATCAGCAATTTGTAAGCTATCCTAAAAGTGGCTCGGTGGAAGCGCCCGGTATTTATATTGACCCGAGTTTTAATCCCTTTAATAAGGATACGAGCCAAAAAAGCACCATTGGCGGCAGCACACCTAGTTTTAAATCGGGTTCTAATTATCAAAGACCCGAGAGTTCGCAAAGCCGAGAATGGGAATCGCTTTTAGGACAGATTCCTGAAATGCCCGAAACGAAAAGCGAGCAAGGGCAACTTCTTGCTTCTAACGAAGGATTAGCCAATACCCGTAAAACCTATTTGCAAGTTGGCGGAAAATATATTTTAACAAAGCACAGTGATGGACTGATCCTTATCCATCAAAGACGTGCGAAAGAGCGCATTTTATTTGAAAAGATTGTCGCCGCTTTACGCAACCGCCAAATCCCCAGTCAGCAACTAATTTTCCCGCAAAATATTGAACTTAATGCAGCCGATTTCGCCTTGAGCAAAGAGATATTGCCCAAACTTAGAGCCTTAGGATTTGACTTAGATGAGTTCGGTAAAAACCAATTGGTGGTGCATGGTGTTCCTTTATTTATAGAGAATGCGCCCGTGCAAGAGATTATCGAAAACATTATTGAAGCCCACAAAGACTTTAATGATAGCTCGGAAGAAGAATACCAAGAAACAATGGCACAAAAAATGGCCAAAGTGGCTGCTTTTGGAAGAGGAACACTTATTGAAAACCCCGCTATGGCTAATTTAGTAGATGAGCTTTTTGCCAGCAAGTCTCCCTACCACAGCCCCGATGGCAAACCGATAATAGTAAATCTCACTTTAAGTGATATCGATAAAAGTTTTAATTAATGCAGCAGTCACCTCTACAATTTAGACTACTTCCCGAGGTCATAAAAAACCTGCTTATAATCAACGGGCTATTCTTTTTAGCCACGGTGGTATTAAGTAATGTTTTCGGCACCAACTTAATTGATTTATTAGGGGTTTACCTGCCACAATCGGAAAATTTTAGGCCCTACCAAATTGTAACGCATATGTTTATGCACGGCAATATGGGGCATATCTTTTTTAATATGTTCGCCTTGTGGATGTTCGGAAATGCTTTAGAAAATGTGTGGGGACCCAAACGTTTTTTAATCTACTATTTCGTTACCGGTTTAGGAGCAGCCCTTTTACATTTAGGCTTTCAATACTGGGAATATAGCTCATTAGTTGGGCAACTTACTGAAGGTCAATTGGAAACTGTTTTAAGAGAAGGTGCGGCCATACTAGAAAGAGGTCAGAATTATACAGACCCAATTATGCGCCAGGCTAATGCGCTTTTAAACTCTCCCACTGTTGGTGCTTCAGGTGCAGTATTTGGTGTATTACTAGCCTTCGGAATGCTCTTCCCTAACCAATACATTTACCTTTACTTTGTATTACCGGTAAAAGTAAAGTATTTCGTAGCTGTTTATGGTGCCTTAGAATTATACAACGGCATTGTTAACGATCCCGCTTCAAATGTGGCGCATTTTGCCCACCTAGGCGGAATGTTGTTTGGCTTCTTACTTTTACGCTACTGGAAGAAGAATAATGGTACCTTTTACTAATGGCTAGTATAATCGACGATATTAAACTGAGTTTTAAAAGTGGTGATGCCCTTACCCGTTTAATTCTCATTAACTTAGGAGTGTATGTAGCATTTCTGTTATTACGCATCTTAAGCTTCCTGTTTCAAACAGACATTAGTGCCTTTTTCATAAGCTTCACCGCTCTGCCCAGCGACTTACTCACTTTAGCCACTCGTCCTTGGACCTTGGTGAGCTACATGTTTTTGCATGAAGGCTTTCTGCACATCTTATTTAATATGCTCTGGCTCTTTTTTGGGGGCCGGCTATTTCTTGAGTATTTCGGCAGTCGTCGCTTGATAAGTACTTATTTATTGGGCGGTATAATTGGTGGGTTTCTCTACGTTATTTTTTACAACATTTTTCCCGCCTTTAGCAATGTGGTTAGTATTAGCAACAACCGTGGGGCTTCTGCCGGAGTGATGGCTATTATTTTCGCAATTGCTACTTACAATCCCCGTTTCCCCGTGCGTATCTTTTTTATTGCTACCGTTCCGCTTTGGGGAGTGGCAGCCTTTGCCCTCTTAACAGATTTAATTGGCTTAGGTGATGGTGCGAACGCGGGTGGAAGAATTGCCCATATTGGCGGCGCCGCCTTTGGTTTTTTAATGGCGCGTGCTTACCGTCAAGGTAAAGACCTTACCGATGGCTTTTCCGGCTTGTTAGATAGAATTGTCAACCTTTTCAAAGCTAAGCCCAAACTAAAAACAGTTTATTCTTCGGGTGGTTTTAATAAGGGATATCGTCAAAAAAATGGCGCACAAAACGATGAAGCTAAGCTCAATCAGATTCTAGATAAGATTAGCAGAAGTGGCTACGATAGCCTTAGTAAAGACGAAAAAGAACACCTATTTAAATTTGGCAAGGACTAATGGCCACGAGGAAGAAGTCTTTTATTGATGGTTTTCTATATGTAATCAATACTCTTATTGCTTTCCTACTTATGGCCTCTTATCTGGCGGGCTATATCGACCCCCGGTTAGTTTCTTGGTTTTCATTTTTAGGATTAGCTTATCCCTACCTTCTTCTCGGTAACATCATTTTTGCCATTTGGTGGGCTCTGCGTTTAAAACTAAAAATCATCCTACCTACCCTAGCGATAGCTTTGGGATATACTCATTTGGGCGAACTCTACCAGTTTAGGGGCAGTAATCAAGTAATTGCTAGCGGGTCTACCTTAAAGGTGATGACCTATAATGTGCGCATGCTAAATCACTTTAACTGGCTGGATATTAATGATGTCCCCAAGCAAATTGAGGATCTAATTTTAGATGAGAATCCCGATATTTTGCAATTGCAAGAATACCGTCAGCTAAGTCCCGCCTTAAAGGTGAAGCTCAACTATAAGTACAGTAGCTTTAAAGAAAGAGTGGGTGGAACGGGTCAGATTACCTATTCGCGTTATCCCATTGAAAGCAGTGAAAACTACGAATTTGCGATCCCCGATTCTATCGGTCCCCGAGGAAAGGCTCTAATTTGTGATATTGACTGGCAAGGACGTAAAGTTCGGATGATAAACGTTCATCTTGCTTCAATAGGACTGAAAGATGAGGATTATGCAGAGCTTGGGAACATAGGTGATAAAAATCAAGATCAGATTACCAAAGGACTTAGTAAAGTTGGAGGTGATTTAAAAGCCGCATTTATTAGGCGCGCGTATCAGGTGGATGACTTAAAAACAATCGTCTCCAAAAGTCCCTACCCCCTTATTTTAGCAGGGGATTTCAACGACCCTCCCAGTAGTTATACCTACCAGAGCATTACTGATAGCTTAACCGACAGTTTTATTACTGCTGGGGATGGACTGGTAAGAACTTATAACCGCGGGCCTATACCATTGCGTATCGATTATATTTTATACTCAGACGAATTGCGCTGTTTTAATTATAAGGTTAGAACGGAAACCTTATCGGATCACTACCCTGTTATCGCTGAGTTCGGTTATCAGTAAACTAGAACCTCACAAGCAAATGATATTATAAAACGTCCATTTTACTGGGAATTTAGGCTTAGATGCATTAATGTTGGTTTTAATGTAATTTAGGAGTCACCAATACCTTTTTGGCCTAATTTTTCATATTATCTTGTTTTACGAAACCATGAAAAAACTCCTCCTCCTCTTTAGCCTTTTTAGTTCAGTCTTAGGTGCACAAGAAAAAAACTTTAGCGATCTGTTTATCCCCGCTAGAGAATCGTGCTATGAGAAAGACCAACGTCTTCCTCAACTGATTAGTTCCAGCTCCCGCGAGGAAAACCGCCAAAACCTCGATTCACTTTTAAACTATTGGCAAAAAGACTGCGGAAACACTGAGTTACAAATTCGTACGAAAATTCTGCATGAACTTAGTCTAGGAAAGTCCCTCGACAGCACGGCCTCATTGAGTGAATTCTATTCTTTATACATCACTAACCTCCCTTATTATAATGCTAATAGCACCTTACGAAAGTATTTAAACTATACTGCTGCCTGGGCCGAAGAAATATTAAGCTCTAAGGAATGGGCAGCACGCGAAAGTTTATGTCTTAAAATACTAAGCTGTAGCAGATTTCAAAAAGCCAATAATTTAATATATCGCTCCAAAACCTTAAAGCTAAAGGAAGGCAGGGAAACCGAGAAAAGTTTGACAGAGCAAAGTACTTCCCTATCTGACTTTTATATATATATCGCCTATGCGAATACCATTTACACCCAAGCTTTAGCCGAGAATATTGGTACCAGTCATGGTTTTGCAATTAGTGCTGGCGGCATTTACCGAAAGCACAATTACGGGGTCGACTTTATTCTCAGCTTTCCGGTTAGCTCCGATAGTTTAAGAATCGATTTAGAAAATGTTATTCAAAAAAGTGAAATTAATAGTAACCTTTATTTTGGTGGCTATTATGGCTATGAGTTTTTAAAGGCAGCTCGCACAAGCTTGGCTTTTCGCACAACATTAGGATACACAATTTTAGCCACTGATTTAAATACTTACGACGCCGAAACCGATACCGAAAGTCCTTTTGGACTAGAATCTTTAAGCTTAGGCCTGGGCTTAGAATGGAAGGTACGGATTTATGGCACGCGGCAAATTGGAATACGTTCTAGCTATAATTACTGCAACTTTAGCCGTAATAATGAATTACGTTCGAACCTAAGTGGTTCCATCATCCAAACAGCCTTGTTTTTCCAGTTTTAATGGCATCTAGGGAAACCAAAATATATTGAACTAAAAAGCCTTGCTCAAACGAACAAGGCTTTTTCTTTATACTATTAACCTGAATTATCAGATTGGCGTCTAAGTTTAAACTTAGTTTTTGCTTAAGTAGCTTGCAACACCATCGTGGGTAGCGCTCATACCTTCTTTACCTTCATCCCAGTTAGCAGGACAAACTTCCCCTTTCTCTTCGTTGAATTGTAAAGCTTTAACCATACGTAAAGTTTCTTCAACGTTTCTTCCTAAAGGCATATCGTTTACTACTTGGTGACGAACTACGCCTTCTTTGTCGATTAAGAAAAGACCACGATAAGCCACTAATTCACCCTCTGCTTGAAGCATGTCGTTTTCATCGTAGAAGAAGTTACCTGCTAATACGTCGTAGTTATTAGAAATGGTTTTGTTAGTATCCGCTACAATTGGGTAGGTAATACCTTGGATACCACCATTGTCCTTACTTAATTGTAACCAACCCCAGTGACTTTGTTCTGTATCGGTAGAAACCGCTACTAACTCAACACCTAGTTTTTCGAAGTCGGCTTTGCGCTCGTTAAAAGCGTGTAATTCCGTCGGACACACAAAAGTGAAATCCTTTGGATAGAAGAAAAGAACAACATATTTCTTTCCTAAGTACTGGTCTAATGAGAAATCCTCAACGATTTCCTCTCCATTAATAACGGCTGCCGCTGTGAAGCTTGGCGCTTTTTTTCCTACTAAAACACTCATGATATTGATTTTATGATATTAGTTAAACTTATGCGATTCTGATTTTCATAATCTTTGCAAATATAGTTTAACAATTAGCCACAAGCGAAAGGCCTTGTTAAATCTTATCTATTGCAATTAGGCAAAAGAAATATCCTTTTAAATTCTATGTTAGGTCCATCCTACTCGCTTCTAAAAATTTGATTTTAAATAACTTATAAAAGTTAATGGCTTACTGATAACCAAGCCAGGCCTAAGGCCATTAGGATAACACCATACTTCATTACATTGAAGCCATGTGATTGGTTGCCTTCAAAAAGTATGGTGGTGCTGATATGGAGAAAAATACCAAAAACAAAAGCGGTCAGTTCTCGGCTGTAATCACCTAAAATAGGCAAAAGTGAACCCACCAGCACGCCCAGTGGAGCCATTAAGGCGAAAAGTAAAAGCCAAAATAAAACCACTGGAAGTTTTTTAGTAAACTCACAAAGCATATTGTAAAGAATTATGGTAACGGGCACTTTGTGCACTAAGAGTCCCCATAATAAGGCATCCCTACTCACGTGATTGTGCGAGCCTCCGATGGCGATGCTCTCTAAAAAAGCATGTAAAAAAAGACTAAGTAAAACGCCAAAGGGTAAGCCTTTATTGGCAAAAAGCTCACTGTGGCTATGGCCATGTTCTAGGCCTTTACTAAAAGCCTCAAGTATTAACTGCACAAAAAAGCCCAGCATAATAACTGCACCATAATGGTGAGAATGCTCTTCATAAACTTCTGGTAATAAATGAAACACTCCAATCCCTAAAAGGTATGCCCCACTAAAAGTAAGAAGCACCTTTATGGAAATAGCCTTTGAACGTCTTAAGATCGCCGCCAAAATTCCACCAATAGCAACCGCTAGGACTAAAAATAATATCTCTTTTATCATTTAGAAGCAAGAATAATTAGGCGCTTAGATTTCTGAGCCGAGTAAGGTTCAAAGGTATAACCTCCGAAGGACTGTTCATAGTGTAAACCACTTTCATGTAGTAGGTTCTTAAAGTCCTCTTCGTGTAAAAGCTGAACACATTCGTAAAAGAGCTTTTCTTTATTCCCTTCTTTTACTTTGATGGTCTTCAAAACCTTATCCTCCACGATTTTACGCTCGATAGCGAATTGACAATCTTCTATTAAAAACTCATCTTGGGGAACCAAACCTCGCTCAAGCTGACTAACATTAAGGAAATCGATTAATACCTTCCCGCCTGGTTTTAAGGCTTTAGCGATCTGTTCGCAGACTTTGCGGTTATCATCATTATTTTCGAAATATCCGAAGCTGGTAAAAAGGTTTAGAATAAAATCAAAGCGGTTTTCTCCATAAGGTTCGCGCATATCACCACTGTAAAAATGCAGGCTATCAGAGGCATGTTGTTGAGCGAAATTAATACTCTCTTCACTTAAATCCATACCAGTAACTTCAAAACCTTGCTGGTTTAAAAAGAGAGAGTGACGGCCTTTGCCGCAGGCCAAATCAAGGAAGTGACTGTCTGCTTTGGGTTTTAACTCCTGGATTAAATTAGTAATAAAAAGCTTGGCCTCCATATTATCGCGTTGATGATAAAGCATGTGATAATAGGGGGTATTAAACCACTTTTGAAACCAATTCTCTTTTGTACTCGGTTCTCCCATAATTTCGTGATCAGCCAAATACGCCTAAAAGCGAAAGCGATGATGCTGTTAGAATAATTAATAAAGTATAACGCACAATGGTATTTGCTTTGGGAAGGAATAGTATATATCGCGCTCCGATTACCGCTCCTAAAGATTGACCTATAGCCAACATTAAACCGGGCACCCAATCAATTTGACCACTTATCACAAAAATAATAAAAGCAGGAACGACGAAAACCAAAGCTAAAACTAGCTTTATAATATTGGCATCTCTCAGGCTATATTGAGCTAATAAGACCAAAGCACTTAAAATCATGATTCCTATGCCCATTTGTAAAAATCCGCCGTAAACAGCGATAATAAAAATGACAATCCAATTAGACCAAGTTTTTTTAGAATGATCTAAGTTGGTGGCGCGCGCCCACTTTTGCGGCTTATATAGCATGGTAAATAAGAGCAATAACATGATTACGCCAATGATGCGTTTCAGCACAATTGGATCGATATCCACTGCCAAAAAAGCCCCTAAAAATGAGCCTAAAACCGAAGGAATGAAAAACCATGCACTATCCTTAAAAAGAAATTTGGTGCGTTGGCTTTTGCGCAAACTAAGCACCGCCGTTATCGTCTGAAATAAGGCACCTACTCTATTGGTGGCATTGGCGGATGTTGCAGGCATCCCGCTTAAAATCAACAAACTAAGGGTAATAGCTGAGCCATTTCCTGCCAAGGTATTTATTATCCCAGCGAGAAGACCACCAGCTAGAAGCAAAAAATAATACAAAGTTTGGTTTTCCATTGCTGCGCAAAGGTAAATGCCTACTGCTTAAGTTTAGGCACTAATTGATAAAGCCTATGGGATAGCGCAAATATTCTTCTTCAAAGTAATCGCTGTGCTGATAAATCCAGTTTAAACTTGCATATGCATTTTTCGCTTGCTCGGGGTTCGCTTTCTGCCAAGCGGCAAAGTCCGCTTTTAACTGGGTATCATTCACTAATAATTCTTCTGCTGTATCTTCAAAAACATAAGCTGAAAAATACTCTTTTTGGCCAAAAATGCTGTGCATCAAACCCCAACTGATGTAACTATCGCGGGCCATGGGGTGTAAAACGGACGCCAAAAAATAAGCCTGGGCTTGTTGACCGGGCACTAATAAATCACCCTGATAAAACTTCCGAGTGGCGCTTTTTCTTTTTGCCTTAATATTCTCGACCCTAAAATGCCCTTCATAAGGTTGATTACCAAACTGGAAATCTTCAATTTCCCAAAAATCACATTCTATCAAAGTATCTTTCTTCAGAGGAATCATCTCAATAGCATGGGCTTCTAATCGCTCAATTATTTCTTGCTGCGCAAAAGGTATGAGATAGTATTTCGGTACTTGCGCATCTACAATAGTGGAATAATGAGGATAATAATTTAAGACGCTATTTTTAGTAGAGTCGCGATAGTATTTAAGGCGTTTATAAGGGCCTAAATGACTGTTAATCAAAGCTGATTCGAAACCGTGAAAATGCAGCTTTTCAACTTTGCTTGAATCCAATTCCCAGTCAATAGGAAATGTTGTCGCCTCTTTTTGCCATTTTTCGGATGCTGTTTTTGCCTTTTTTATTTCTGAGCTATTCGCAACTGAGAATTCGTAAACTGATTCCAAAAAAGCCTCAGTAGAAGCAACGCGATCGGCATAGGGCTTAAACATGTGGGCCTCGCTAATAAATCCGATAGTATTAAACAAGGCGGTGTAGCCACTGGCGTAACGGGGGCTTTCTAAAAAAGCACTAAAACCATTGTCTGGTGTGCGTCCGAATACATTTACATAAGGCGTCATTTCCCAGTTTTTCATTTTCATAGATGCGTATAAAGCAGGCTCCATTTTATCCTTTAACAAATTGGCCATGGGTGGAGCGAGCTTATCGGCTAGGGTGCTTATCAGCGTCATGGTATAGGTATAATCGGCCCCATTCGATGTATGAGTATCTATAAAAATATGTGGTTTTAAAGCCTGAAAAACAGTATAAAAAGCGAAGGTGTTTCGAGCGTCCGCTTTAATGAAATCTCGGTTTAAGTCGAGATTGCGTGCATTACCTCTAAAACCCTGTATAGCTGGTCCGTTTTGATTAGCCCTTGTGTGGGGACGACGTTGCAGCAGTCCACCAATATTATAAACGGGAATAACCGCAATAAGAATCTCCTTATCGATGGGTAAATTAGTGATGCGTTCCAGCCAGTTTAAACTCGCCTCAATTCCGCAACTTTCGCCGGGGTGGATACCATTATTAATGAAAATAATTATTTTATCCTTGCGAATATCTGCTATGCTTTTACTCTCTATTTTTTCCTTTTGCACTAAAAACAGAGACAAAGGTTTGCCACTATCGCTTAGGCCAAACTCCAAAAGAGTAGCATTATCATGTTTTGCCGCAAGACTTTGGTAGGCTTTAATGATCTGATAGTACTCTGGACCTTCTTCTGAATTTCCATTTTTCTGCCCTTGCAAGGTAAAAGCTAAAAGGAGAACAAAAAGCTGACTAAAATGCCATTTCATTTACTCGTCTACTTTTTGAAGGTCGGTAAGAATTAAATTTTGCAAAACTGGATAGGCCTCAAAAGCCACACTGAGCTCCTTCGCTTCCGATCCTGTAATTATGAAGGGCTCTGTTTCGCCGTAACTTTGCCCTACCATTTTACCTTGGTCGTCAAATAAATAAATATCAACAAGCAGTCTAATATTCGCCTTTTCACCAAAGCGTTGCACTTTATCTACTACCAGTTGGACATTGGCATAAGCAATGAGCTCGGCTTGCAAACTTTTTGATAAGCTGCGTACCTGCGAACGTAAACGCGGGCTTTCTTCTAAATACTCTATCACCTGTCCTTCATCAAATTCCAGTAAGCTTAAAGATCCATCTGAAATTAGAATTTCAGAGAATATCTCGTTCTTTACTTTTAGGGCTTCTTTTTCTGACTTCGAAGCTAAACGATCGTATCCTTTTCCATCCTTTAAAGCTAGGCCATAATCGGTGGTAATTCCAAGTTGTGCTTCCAATCCCATCCCTAACTCATTGGTTAGCTTTTCCACTTCATTGGTAAATAGCGCATGAATTTCTTTCTTATTGGCCTCCAATTTTCGGTTAAAAGCCGTTGCGTCTCCCGCGGGAGTTTCGGGTAAAACCGGTGGGTTTAAATAGACAGCCACCAGCGCAATTTTCTTCACCTTAGCATCAGGTTGATAAGGCATTTCCGTTTTAATGCGCAGGTTACCACAGGCGCTAGTTAATAGGCTTAAGACTAAAAGAGAACTAAACAGTTTTGAAAAACGCATATAAATTAATCTTTAAAAAATTTTGACTTTCGCATGAAGCGAATCATTAAAAATCCTGCAATAAGCGCAGCAGCTGACCAAATTATTGAGGCTGTCCATTCTTGAAAAATTAGCTTTCCCGATCCGAATAGGATCGAATAAACCATGATGACTCCGAATATCCAACTAAAAAACAAAGGGCTCAGCGATTGTCCTTTTTCACCCGCTTTTTTAAAGGGTCCCCAAGCTCCGCCCGGTTTGATTCTTTCATAAAAAGCTTGTAAAACCTTGGTATCAGTAGGCGCCGTGCTAAAGGTAACCACTATCCAAATAATACTGGTAAATAGGACCGTAAACATAAAGTCTCCATTGTTTACAAAAAAGCTTTCGGGCAAATAGTTTGGTAAAACATACTTAGAAATTGCCAAGCCAATAAAGGGTGCAATAGTAGCACTAAGCTCACTCCAAGCGTTTATTCGCCACCAATACCAACGTAAGATTAAAACCATACCTAGTCCAGCGCCACTGGCAATTAAAAATTGCGCCGCCTCATCAATCATGGTAATTTGGGAAGTGGCGTACATGGCCACTATCATGATCCCAATGGTTATAACTCTTCCGGCAAAAACGTAGTGTTTATTGGCTTTCGCCTGATTCGAAAAACTAGCATTTGGTTTAAAAAAGCGCTGGTAGAGATCATTAGTAAGGTAACTGCTCCCCCAATTCAGTTGGGTAGAAATTGTACTCATGTAGGCGGATATAAATCCTACGAAAAGTAAGCCCTTTAAACCTATTGGCAGATGATCGCGCATCGCCAAGATAAAACCCTTGCGCGACTCTTCTAAAGGTAAATCAGGATAGAGAATTAAGGCCGCCAAGCCCACGATAATCCAG
This sequence comes from uncultured Schleiferiaceae bacterium, assembly GCA_963974215.1. Taxonomy (GTDB): domain Bacteria; phylum Bacteroidota; class Bacteroidia; order Flavobacteriales; family Schleiferiaceae; genus Croceimicrobium. The sequence goes on from CAXBBL010000006.1 coordinate 87,515, forward strand.
GGCCAAGGACGTAAACAATAGTGGGCAATTTGAAAAAACAAACTCGAATAAACCGCTTGACGCTCGTCTTTGGCGCTCATCATACGCTGTGAAATATAGCCGCCACCGCCAGGCTCATTACCGGGGTACCAGCTGGCCCACCATTGTAAAACAATATAAGAAAAGAATGCGCCTGCCGAAAGTGAGAAAGTTCCCACTGCGATATCCGAAGCCGAGTTTATACTAGGAAAGAAGCTTAAACGCCAAGCTGGTAGCTGGGCTTTCATGCCACTAATGCCTCCCACTTCTGGAAGGTTTAAAACTACCACAGCCAATACAATGCTACCCGTCATGGCAATAATAAACTGAACAAAATCGGTAATCGCAATTCCCAGTAAACCGGCGATTGAGGAATATAAAGCTACTAAAGCCATGGCTCCCAAAGTAAACCAGAATGCCTGCTGATAGGGAATTTCAAAAAACACTTCTAAAATAGAAATCAAGGCAGCGTTAACCCAGCCAATAATAACCACATTCATAAAAAGCCCTAAGTAAACGGCACGAATGGCCCTTAGCCAATAGGCTACTTTTCCGCTGTAGCGTATTTCTAAAAGCTCCAATTCGGTAATTATTTCTGCTCTGCGCCAGAGACGCGCAAAAAAGAAAGTAGTGAGCATTCCACCAATTACCATATTCCACCAAAGCCAATTGCCAGAAATTCCATTTTGGGCTATTTTCTCAGTAACCCATAAAGGCGTATCTGCCGCAAAGGTGGTTGCCACCATACTAACACCGGCAATATACCAAGGGAGTTTTCGACCTCCTAAAAAGAAATCTGCCAAACCTCCTTCCGACTTGCCACGATAATAGATGCCGATGCTCACAAAGAGCAGCAAAAAGAAAATAACGATAACCCAATCGAGGGGCGCCAAATGATTCATGGTGTGAATATAAGCGGCAAACTAAATAAAAATCTGCCGTATACTATCTATAAACCTGAGTTCGGCGTAAAATTAGAGCAACAGATTTAATTGGAAATATAATCTCGGAAGGATTTTACAAAACCATTAAACTTAACTTTTAAAATGTCATTTTCTTTTTGCACATATGTAGAAAGGCAGTAATGCTGAAAAAATGCTTATATAGACTACCTTTGCTGCAAAGTGATTTTTATGAAAAAAACAATAATACTCGCCCTAATCGCCTTAGCGGCTTGTCAATCAAATCCCCAAGAAGAAAAAGCCGAAGAAATTGGCTTAAAATCGGAGTTAAAAGAGTTTGAGTTGGGCCAAAACGTAGTTTACGCCGCAGTGGTAAAAGACTTTAGTGAAGAGGATGATCAAAAAGGGTATTCGGTCAAATTAACTTTAAATGAAAAAGTTTGGTTTGATACGCTTTACCTTGAGCTTTCTGCGAATCAAGAGGTACAAGGCGAAGTGATTTTTTCGGAAGCAATTGTAGATGATATGGGCGGTGCTAAGATAGAGGTGAATACTTTCGAAATTCGATAGGGTGCAAGGAGATTTAACTCTTTTTATAAAGACCCTCCCCGGACTAGAAAAAATCCTCACTCGAGAAATTAAAAAGCTCGGAGGTCGCGACGTAGTAGAAGTAAAACGCGGCGCAGAAGCTACCGGAGATTTAGGTTTTGTTTACAAAGCTAATCTTTGGTTACGCACGGCCTTGCGCATTTTGGTGCAATTGAAACGCTTCCAAGTGCGGGATGAAGACCACCTTTATAAGGTAATCAACAAGATTCCTTGGGAAGATTATTTCGATGTTAATAAAACCATTGCGGTAGATGCCACCGTATTTTCCGATCGATTTAAGAACAGTCTTTACATCGCGCAATTAACTAAGGACGCTATTGTAGATCGCTTTAGAGAAAAGACAGGCAAAAGACCGACGGTTCAATTACGCGAACCCGAAATTCGCATCGATATTCATATTCAAAGGCATTTTTGTACGGTTTCCCTCGATAGCTCTGGTGATAGCCTTCATAAACGCAAATACCGCAACGAAGTTGATACTGCTCCTTTAAGTGAAGTCCTTGCTGCGGGAATCCTCTCTTTAATGGAGTTCGACGGCAGTCAAAATTTAATTGATCCCATGTGCGGTTCTGGCACTTTTCTTATTGAAGGAGCCCTGAAAGCAGCCAATATTCCGCCTAATGTTTTTAGAGACTACTACGCTTTTAAAAACTGGAATAATTACGATCAAGAGTTATACGATCTTATTTTTAACAAAAGTTTAGAAAAGGAAGAAAATACCGAGGTGAAATTCTTCGGTTTTGATATTGATCCACGGGTGGTAGCTAAGGCCAAGCGCAATGCTAAGCAGGCTTTAATGGATGAAGTAATTAAGGTACAAAAAGCCGACTTCACCAATTGGAATAAAGGTGATCATATTCCCGATACTGGGATCTTAATAATGAACCCGCCCTACGACATTAAAATGGAGGCGAATATTCCTGAGCTCTACCGTGAAATTGGCAATACCTTAAAGCGACATTTTAGTGGCTATACCGCCTGGGTTTTCACGGGAAGCGAAGAAGGCATAAAGAGCATTGGCCTTAAAGCAAGTAAAAAGTTTATGCTTAAAAACGGGAGCTTGGATGCTTGGCTTCTGCGCTATGATCTATATGATGGATCTAAAAAAGAACATAAAAACGAGAGCCTCTAAATTGCTGTCCTTTTCTATATGCCCTATTTCGCAGAAGTAATAATTCCTAAAGCTCTCCCGCAAAACTATAGTTATAGCGTGCCAGAAGGAAGAGAAAATGAACTCCTGCCGGGTATGCGGGTGGTGGTTCCTTTGGGGAAGCGAAAACTGTACACGGGCGTATTAAAGCGCATTTTCTTCGCCGAAAGTTTGGAATATAATACCAAGCCGATTTTAGGCAAAGAAGACGAGTATCCTATAATTCTTAGTCAGCAGTTTCGCTTTTGGCAATGGATTGCGAATTATTATCTCTGCAGTGAAGGCGAAGTAATGACCGCCGCCATGCCTTCGGGCCTTAAGTTGGAAAGCGAAATGGTGGTTTTGCGCAACCCCGAAAAGGAACTCATTGACGATGAGCTGAATGACACCGAGTACTTGGTTGTGGAAGCCTTACAAGTGCAGGCCAAACTAAGTATTAAAGATCTCACCGATATAACGGGTTTAAAAAATCCGCTTTATGTTATTAAAGAGCTATTAAGCAAACAATACCTTTTTTTAGAAGAAGAGTTGAAAGGTGGCTATACACCTCGTAAAAAACGCATGGTTTCCCTAACTGATGCGGTTAAAGCCGATAATATTAATGATGCTTTCGAAGCTTTAGGCCGAAGTGAAAAACAAAGGGAACTTTTGCTGGGCTTTTTCCGGTATGCCGGGATAGGTAAAACGATTGTAGCCGCTACTTTATTAAAAAAGACCGGTTCTAATGATGCGGCATTAAAGGGCCTGGAAAAAAAAGGCTTGGTTAACATTTACTACGAGGAGCAGAATATCTTCGGGCCTCTACCCGATCTCGAACCTAATTTGCCAGCTCTTAATCCTGCTCAAGACTTAGCGAAAAGTGAAATTGAAGCTGCTTGGCAAAGTCATGATGTGTGCTTATTACACGGAGTTACATCTTCCGGAAAAACTGAAGTTTATGCGCATCTGCTGGAAAGCGTTTTAAAGAAAAATAAGCAGGCACTTTACCTAGTGCCAGAAATCGCTTTAACCACACAGCTTATTCAGCGTTTACGCCAGTACTTTGGTGACGCGGTAATGGTTTACCATTCTCGTTTTAGCGATAGAGAACGAGTAGAAAATTGGCTAGAATTAGTTAAAAACCCTTCGAAGCCGCGCTTAATAGTGGGGGCGCGTAGCAGCATATTTCTTCCTTTTAGCAATCTCGATTTGGTGATTGTAGACGAAGAACATGAAAATAGTTTCAAGCAACACGACCCGGCCCCCCGCTATCATGCCCGCGACTCAGCCATCGTTTTAGCGAGTATCCATAAGGCTAAAGTTTTACTCGGCTCGGCTACGCCTTCATTTGAATCCTATTTCAATTGCAAGCGAAATAAATATGTATTAGTTAGTCTTACCGAGCGCTATGGCAATATTGAGATGCCTGAGATTATCCCAGTGGATATGAAGGAGGAACGCAAGCGCAAAAAACTAAAAGGCCATTTTTCCGAACGCTTAATCGCAGAAATTGAGGCCTGCATAAAGAGTAAAAAGCAGGTTATCCTTTTCCAAAATCGTCGTGGCTTCTCCACCTTTATCCAGTGTGAGAATTGTGCACACGTAGTGCAGTGTAAAAACTGTGACATAAGCATGACCTACCATCGTCATCGCAACCATTTGCGCTGCCATTATTGCGGCTATACGGCCGGAATCCCACATCAATGCCCAGCCTGTAAAAGTCATCAAATAAAATCTTTGGGCTTTGGAACCGAAAAATTAGAAGACGATTTAAGTCTTATGTTTCCCGAACTTACGGTGCAACGCATGGACCTTGATACCACCCGCAGGAAAAAGGCCTACGAAAATATAATTGGTGCTTTTGAAGATGGGGAAACGGATATTTTGGTCGGTACGCAAATGGTGACTAAAGGATTAGATTTCGCCAACGTAGGTTTAGTAGGTATTATGAATGCTGACACCCTCCTCTTTTTCCCCGATTTCCGCTCGCATGAAAAAGCCTTTCAAATGCTCGCCCAGGTTTCGGGAAGAGCTGGCCGAAAAGGAGAACGCGGAAAGGTGGTCGTTCAGACGAGCGACCCCAGACACGATGTAATTATTAAGGTGCAACAAAACCGCTTTAAGTCTTTATACGAAAAGGAAATCATCGAACGTCGCGATTATAAATATCCGCCCTTTAACCGCTTGTTACGCATTACTGTGCGCCATCGCGAGCAGATTCACTTGGAGCAAAGGGCCAGCATTCTCGCCAAAATGTTAAAAGAAGTTTTTGGCAATCGCTTAATTGGCCCCGAATACCCTTTAGCTAACCGTTTAAGAGGGCAGTATCAAATGGAAATGCTGCTGAAGCTTGAAAATAGTATTGATCGGCCTAAAGCCAAAAAGCTGTTGCTCGAACAGGTCAATCATTTTGAAAAGGAGCATCCGCAAAAGAGACTTCAAATTGTATTTGATGTAGATCCGCTTTAAGCAGATGGGAAATTAACCTGAGTTCGAGCTTAGATTATTCGCTTAGACCTTTCTTCTTAAGAATTCCCAAAATAATCATGGCCTGTGATACAGAATAGCTAAACATCACTGCCATAGAAATGTATACACTTTTTGCTCCGCCAAAAATATTGATACCAATTAAGGCATCGGAAACAACAAAAAGTCCAATCCCAATCGCTGGTAAAGCGCCAAGGTTAGACGAATCGGAATTTAAAGTGGCTATTATTAGATGAATCATTAGCACTAAAAAGTAAGCATAGATGAACATCTCCAAATTTTTAGGAATATTCACTAGATAAAGTACTAATGTGGCTAAAATAAGACAGTAGAGTACGGCACTAAATATCTTATAGCCATTACTTTTTGTGAAGTGTATACGATGGAAAACTATATATCCAACATGGGCCAAGGCGAAACTTCCCATTCCCGCTAAAAACATAGGAGTTCCTTCAAACATTAGAAGTATATCTCCTAACCAAGAAAAAAATATGGCCACAAACAAAAAGCCTTTCGCTTTGAGCTCTTCCCCATTTAGTTTGGAGTAAACAAAAATACCCAAAGAGGCCATAATCAATGGCTTACTTAAATAATAGAGTACGTCACTTTCTTGTCGGTAAACCGAAGCTACCTGAAGAGCAACAATAGCCCCGAAAATTTTTAGGAAATCTTTTAACTTCAAGATCTATTTAGTTTTGGTTCTGGTTTTTCTGGTAAATAGAATAAGCCTTGCCCATCTGCGAATTTAGATCTTTAATACGTGTTTGGTTCGAAGGGTGGGTGGATAAGAATTCCACGGGTGCGGAACCACCAGATTGTGCCGCCATTCTTTCCCAAAACTTAGGGGCCTCGCGCGGATCATAGCCAGCCATTGCCATAAATACTAAACCCATTTCATCGGCCTCACTTTCGTGGAGACGGCTAAAAGGAAGCATCGCACCGTATTGCGCACCCAATCCATAAGCGGCCATATAAAGACTTTGGGTTTCTGCCGGTTTATCTTGTAAAGCCACCTGTAAAGCCATGCCGCCAAATTGCTGCACTAGTCCTTGACTCATCCGCTCTGAACCGTGCTTTGCCACAGCATGGGCCACTTCATGCCCCATAACCACAGCTACACCAGCCTCATCTTTACAAATACCCATTATACCCGTATAAAAAGCCACTTTCCCACCTGGCATACACCAAGCGTTCGCAATGTTCTCTTCAATTAAGTTGAACTCCCAAGCAAACTCCTTAACCATATCGGCGTGGCCTTTCTGACGTAGGTATTTCTCTACCGCTGCAGAAATCCTTGCCCCCACATCTTTAACCATTTTCGCTTGAGCGGTGCCGTTTACAATCTTCGATTCATTTAAAACTTGTCTGTACTGATCAACAGCCATCGAGGAGATTTGGGCCCCAGGAATTAAACTAAGTTGTCTTCTCCCTGTCAAGGGTACGGTACTGCAAGAGTAAATGGCAAATACTAATATTGTGGCTAAAACCTTTTTCATAATACTAATTTGATTATGCAAAAGAAACCATTTGACAGCACATAAAAGGCAATTCAGACAATCTGTCTGTGTAAAAAAATATATCGCGCCATTATGTCAATGTATTTCCTTGTTTAACCCGGGATTTGGCCCTTGGTATATAAGTTGACTAGAAAATAGAAAATTAATAAAAAATAAATATGAAAGCTATAATTAGAAAACCCGAAATGAACAACATGCATCAATTATTCGACACCTTTTTTAGAGACGAACCTTTAAATTGGTCTCAGCAAGTAAGCCAATTAGGAAAAAATCCCGCGGTAAATATTAGTGAAAATGAAAATGCCTTTTCATTAGAACTTTTAGTACCTGGTTTTGAAAAAGATCAAATCAAAATCGAGCTTGACAAAGGCCTTATCATTCTTAGTGCCGAGAAGGAAGAAAAAAGCGAGGAAAAGACTGCCACAAAGTTTCATCGTCGCGAATTTATCAAGCAGAGCTTTAAACGTAGCTTCCAATTTAAAGAAGGACAAATCGACGAAGAAAATATTCAGGCCCGATTTAACAATGGTATTTTACACTTAGAATTACCGAAAAAATCGCAAGAAGAAATCAATACTAAAAGACGCATTGAGATTGCTTAAAATCGTCTATTAACAAAACACCCCGTAAATTACGGGGTGTTTTTATTTATAAAATCGTAGACTTCTGTAGCGTTATAATCATAGACTCCCATGAAAATGGTATCATTATTAGTAAAAATAAGTAGTAATTCCTTATCGCTATTTATTTCTTTAATATCTGATAATTTAAACCGATAGTCACTACTAAAACCTTGCATTGCCCTACCCTCAGTAGGGTTCATTACAAAAAAAGTTTGCATTTGTGCATATAGCAATGCAACAAGAAGAATCAAACCAAAACCTATTTGCAAAAGCTTTAAGCCTTTAATGCGGTAGCCTTGCACATGTTCCTGTAGTTCTTCGAGGTAAAAACCCAAGCCGTCTTTTTGGAGTCTTTCGTTAAATATAGGGGCCAATATTACTGCGCACAAAGCAGCAAATAACATGGCGGTTTGAACATAAGCCTGTGGCTTAACTCCATAATAAAGCCCATCAAACTTGGCGGAAACGAAAATATCTTGATCCAAATAATAAAGTACCGCGTAGCTCAAAGCACTGATAAGGATAAACAAAAGGGTCCAGATTAAAAAATAGCGCCGACGAAACTTGCGCAAGGCTTCTTCTGACTCCGCGGATATTTCTACTTCTATATTTGATTTCGGAAATAGCAACTTTACCCCCTTTCTGAAAAACCAGAAAAGCAATACTAGAAACGCTAAATCTAAAATCAGTTTCATTCTGAGATGTAAGAATTAAAAACGCGCCAAATGGCATCTTCACCTAAACATGGCGCTGTTAAATTAATCATTTCATTACTTACGGGATGCGCAAAAGAAATTTTTCCCGCATGTAAACTAATACTAGCATCGTGATTACTGCGCGGATAGCCATATTTCAGATCCCCTTTTATAGGGTTACCTTCTTTAGCAAGTTGTGCCCTAATTTGATGATGACGACCGGTTAAGAGATTCACCTCTGCGAGAAAATACTTTTGAGAAGCCGCAACCAAACGATAATCTAGTTGGGCCTTCTTGGCATTGTTACTCTCCGCTTTCACAACGAAGGACTTGTTTTTAGTCGCATCCTTTCGCAGCCAATGTTCCAAGCGTGTCAAATCTTCGGGTGGTCTTTCCGCAAGAACCGCAAAATAACGCTTCTCTAAACTGCGTGTTTCAAAAAGCTTATTCATGCGAGTTAAAGCCTTAGAGGTTTTGGCGAAAATCACCATCCCAGAAGTAGGCCTGTCTAAGCGATGTACTAAGCCACAAAAAACATTACCGGGTTTGTTGTACTTCTCCTTAATATATTCCCGCACCAGCTCTAACAATGGCTTATCACCAGTGAAATCGCCCTGTACGAGCTCTCCCGCTAATTTATTTACCACAATCAAATGATTGTCTTCAAATACAATTCTGTCTTCTACTTTCAGCACTAATATTGTTCCTGGGCATTAGGGAAATCTCCATCTTTCACATCCTGAGCATACTGACGAACAGCGCCGGTAATTTCGGTGTACATATCTAAATAACGGCGTAAAAATCGGGGATTAAATTCATGGGTCATTCCCAACATATCGTGTAAAACCAATACTTGACCATCTACATCTGCGCCAGCGCCAATGCCTATAACCGGAATGCTTAAACTTTCGGCCACCCTTTTTGCTAAGTGAGCGGGGATTTTTTCTAAAACCAAGGCAAAACAACCAGCCGATTCTAGGGCCAAAGCATCTGCAATTAACTTTTCTGCCTCCTCTTCTTCTTTGGCTCTTACAGTATAGGTGCCAAATTTATAAATACTTTGGGGGGTTAAACCCAGATGGCCCATTACCGGGATTCCCGCGGTTAAAATACGTTGAATCGATTCTAAAATCTCGATACCTCCTTCTAATTTAACGGCATGTCCGCCACTTTCCTTCATTATTCGAATGGCCGAAACTAAGGCCTCTTTTGAGTTACCCTGATAAGAACCAAAAGGCAAATCCACTACTACCAACGCTCTAGTAACCGCTCGCACGACAGAGCTAGCATGATAAATCATTTCGTTTAGAGTGATGGGTAGAGTGGTTTCGTGTCCCGCCATTACATTGGAGGCACTATCGCCAACCAGTATCACGTCAATTCCCGCCTGATCAATAATCCGCGCTAAGGTGTAATCATAGGCGGTTAACATGGAGATTTTCTCGCCTTTGCGCTTCATCTCTTGAACCGAATTGGTAGTAACTTTTTTAAAATCTGAGCTTGCTACTGACATAGTAATTATTTCTGCCGACAAATTTATACTTTTGAGGCTTGCCTCGTGGCAAACCCTAAAAGAACTCTGCCTACATGAAAAAAATACTTTTGGCCCTTTGCACTTTAGTTGCTCTATTCAGTTGCGACAATGAAGTTGATATAAATGCTGAATACCAAGACTTGAGTATTATTTACGGAATGCTCAACCCTAAACTAGATAGCAACTACGTGCGTGTGCAAAGAGGGTATTTAGGGACTGAACCTGCTTCCAGCTCTGTTGGACAGTCGGATTCCCTGTATTATGATACTGCTGATATTGACGTTTATATTAGAGAATATGCTAAGGATGCAACTACCTTTGACAAGGAGGCTCCATTAATTTATGACAATTCTATTCTACTAGATTCGGGACTATATACCGGCGATGGTTATTATCTTTTTAGAGTTCCTAGCGCAATGGATATTCTTAATACGAAAGAATATGAAGTGGCAGTAATTCGTAAAGATGGCTCTGAAGCTAGCGCTAGAACAGGAATTGTAGGTGATATTGATATCTTAATTCCGCGTGCCACAGTAACAGCCAAAGTTTACAATGGCTTAATTGAGTTTAGGGTGAGACAAGATTTAACTGGCAACAGTCCCGATGCAACGGTGAAAATGACTGCCTATCAACCTATTATTCAGTTTCATTACAAAGAGGTAGACCTAAATACCCGGATAGAGCAATTTAAAACAGCTACCATCACTTTACCATTGGTTGAGTCTATTTTCGATAATATAAACCTCACTTTTACGGGGACCGAATTAAACCAAGCCTTGGCAGAGCGTCTCGAGAAAAATCCAAATGTTATTCGTTTTTTCCAATCTTTAGATGTAGAAATTTATGGCGCATCGGAAGAACTAATGACCTTTATAGAATTAAATAAACCAAGCACAGGGATTAACCAAAACCGTCCTGACTACAGCCAAGTAATAAATGGCAGCGGAATATTAAGCTCGCGTACCTTTTCAAAACGTGTCGGCGTAAGCTTACAAACGCAATTGTATAATCGCCTATTGGTCAGTCAAACTACTTGCGATTTGAACTTTGCGCGATTTGAAGCGGGTAATATCAATGGTGACACCTGCTGGTGTGTAAACAATGAAAAAATCTGTTTTTAGCCTGACAGTGCGACAATATAACCGACAAAAAAAATAAACTAACTAAAATCCTGACAATACTGTCAGGATTTTTTGTTCTAGACCTAGTGGCATACGGTTTGTCTTTTCAAGCGTGAAATTGAACTTACTAATTAAAATTCATATTAGCCATGGGAAAAATCATTGGCATTGATTTAGGAACCACTAACTCTTGCGTTGCCGTAATGGAAGGTAATGAAGCGGTGGTAATTCCTAATAGCGAAGGAAAACGAACTACACCATCTATGATTGCCTTTGTTGAAGGAGGCGAAAGAAAAGTTGGTGATCCAGCCAAAAGACAAGCGATTACAAATCCTCATAAAACCATTTATTCTATCAAGCGCTTCATGGGCTCTTCGTATAGCGAAATGACCAAAGAAGCAGGACGCGTACCTTACAAACTGATCAAAGGTGAGAACGATACTCCACGTGTAGATATCGACGGAAGAATGTACACGCCACAAGAACTTTCTGCTATGATTCTTCAAAAAATGAAGAAAACAGCCGAAGACTATTTAGGCGAAGAAGTAACCGAAGCAGTTATTACTGTACCCGCTTACTTTAACGATTCTCAGCGTCAAGCGACTAAAGAGGCAGGTGAAATTGCTGGTTTGATTGTAAGGCGTATTATCAACGAACCAACCGCGGCTTCTTTAGCCTACGGAATTGATAAAAAAGGCGGCGATAAAAAAGTAGCCGTATTCGATTGCGGTGGTGGTACGCATGATGTGTCAGTTTTAGAATTAGGCGATGGCGTATTTGAAGTATTAGCTACCGATGGTGATACGCACTTAGGTGGTGATGACTTCGACCAAGAACTAATCGATTGGTTAGTGGCCGAGTTTAAAGCCGAAGAAGATTTGGATCTTAGTAAAGATGCCATGGCCTTACAGCGCTTAAAAGAAGCAGCTGAAAAAGCTAAAATTGAGCTTTCTTCTAGCAACGAAACTGAAATCAACTTACCTTACATTACTGCTACTGCTAGCGGTCCTAAGCACTTGGTTCGTAAGTTAAGCCGTTCTAAATTTGAGCAATTAGTGCACGATTTAGTAGAACGTACTATCGCACCTTGTCGCACTGCTCTTAAAAATGCTGACTTAGATATTTCTGATATCGATGAAGTAATTTTAGTAGGTGGGTCTACACGTATCCCAGCGGTACAAGAAGCGGTTAAGAAATTCTTCAGTAAAGATCCTTCTAAAGGTGTAAACCCCGACGAAGTAGTAGCCTTAGGAGCTGCAATTCAAGGTGGTGTTTTATCTGGTGATGTGAAAGATGTACTCTTATTAGATGTTACTCCTTTATCATTAGGTATTGAAACTATGGGTGGTGTTATGACCAAACTTATTGAAGCGAATACCACTATTCCTACAAAAAAATCGGAAACCTTTTCTACGGCAAGTGATAACCAGCCCGCAGTAGATATCCACGTTTTACAAGGCGAGCGCCCAATGGCAAACGACAATAAAACTATCGGACGTTTCCAATTAACTGATATTCCTCCTGCGCCCCGTGGCACACCTCAAATTGAAGTGAGCTTTGACATTGACGCCAATGGTATCTTAAAAGTTTCGGCTAAAGATAAAGCCACTGGTAAAGAGCAAAGTATTAAAATTGAGGCGAGCTCAGGTTTAAGCAAGGAAGAAATTGATCGTATGAAGCAAGAAGCGGAAGCGAATGCTGATTCGGATCAAAAAGCCAAAGAGAAGGTTGAAAAACTTAATCAAGCGGACAGTATGGTTTTCCAAACTGAAAAGCAGTTAAAGGAATTTGGCGATAAGATTTCTGATGACAAGAAAAAGCCCGTTGAAGAAGCTTTAGAAGAGCTTAAAAAAGTACATGCAGCACAAGATGTCGCTGGTATCGATGCGGCAATGGAAAAAATCAACGAAGCTTGGAAAAACGCTACAGAAGAAATGTACAAAGCTCCGCAAGAAGCTGGCGCTGATGGCGCTGCTGATCCTGGTGCACAAGCTTCAAATAACGACGGAGGTACAGATGATGTAACCGACGTAGAGTTTGAAGAAGTAGACGATAAGAAATAATAAATCGTAATAAATTAAGCCACCTCAAACAAGAGGTGGCTTTTTTTTGTTACATTAAAAAGAACTAAACATGGCAAAAATTACCCTCGGAGGAAATCCGATTAACACCAAAGGCGATTTACCCGCTATTGGCACACAAGCACCAAACTTTAAACTAGTTGACCAAGACCTAAAAGTTCAGGAGCTTAGTGATTACAAAGGGCAAAAAGTGGTACTTAACATTTTCCCTAGTGTAGATACAGGCGTATGTGCCAATTCTGTACGTACTTTTAATAAAGAAGCGTCGGATTTAGAAAACGTGAGCATCTTAAATATAAGCCGCGACTTACCTTTTGCTTTCAAACGTTTCTGCGCGGCAGAAGGCATTGACAATGTGGTAAATCTTTCAGAATTCCGTGATACCAATTTTAGTGATGCCTACAATGTGATGATTCAAGATGGAGGCTTTGCTGGCTTACTATCGCGCGCCATCGTAATTGTTAACGAAGCGGGTGAAGTTATATACACCGAGCAAGTACCTGAAATTGGACAAGATCCTAACTTTGCTGACGCTCTGGAAAAACTGAAATCCTAAATCGAGATAGTAAATATTACAAAAGCCGTCCCGATTTAGTAATCGTGACGGCTTTTGTCTTTAAATCAAACCGGAAAATGAAAGCCTAAAATGAATGTAAGGCTTTCAGAAATTTAAAGTTTATAATTATTTTATGGCAACAATTACACTCGAAGGAGTTACAGTCCATACCTGTGGTCAATTGCCTAAGCTAGGTACTAAAGCACCTAATTTTAGTTTGGTTGATCAAGGTTTAACTACCCATAGTTTGAGTAACTATCTCGGTAAAAAAGTAGTCCTTAATGTTTTCCCAAGTGTAGATACAGGGATTTGTGCTCATTCTGTGAAAACCTTTAATCGTGAGGCTGCGCAGCTGGAAAATGTGGTGGTTTTAAATATCAGTCGTGATCTACCCTTTTCTTTCAAACGCTTTTGCGCGGCCGAAGACATTAAAAACGTTATTACCCTTTCTGAGTTTCGCGATTCAAATTTCAGTGACAATTACAATGTACTAATAATGGATGGCGACTTTGAAGGACTTATGTCGCGGGCCGTCGTGATCGTCGATGAAATAGGAATGGTAATCTACAGTGAGCAAGTACCTGAAATTGCGCAAGATCCGAATTTTGCCGCGGCCTTGAGTATGCTCAAATAAATGACATAAAAAAAGGGATGCTTGAAAAGCATCCCCTTTTTATTACTCTATGTCTCTGCGAAATTAGAACTTAGCCATTAGGCTTCTTAAATAATCTTCTTTGCTACTCGCGCTTCCATCTAAGAATTCACCATTCTTAAAAACTGCCAAATAAGGAAGGTTATCTACCTTACCCGCCTTACGCGCTTCTGGGAATTTTTCAGCATCTACTTCTAAAAACACTATATCAGCGTTTTCCTCTTCATTGCTTACTCTTTTATACTTAGGAGCGAAAAGCTTACAGTTTCCACACCAATCGGCGTAATATTTTACTACAACTTTCTCGTTGCTATTTAAGCTATCCTTAAACTCGCTATCATTTACATTTAGTACTGCCATGGTATTATTTTTTTTGAGATTCAAAGATAGTATTTAAAATAATTATCAAATAAAAATTATGATAACAAAATACTATATATCATCGATAATGCTCACGATAAAGGTAGCGCACAATACCATCAGCCAGACCTTTTTTGGGAACAATCATATTATTGCTTCCGGCCCAAGCCATGGCCGAAGTGTAAATTCTTAAGGCATGGGTAATTACATCCGTACGATCTGGGTTTAAATCGTAAACGATCATACGCTCATCGTTTTCCAAGGCCAGTAAGTCTTCTCTAATCTTCTGTAAATCTTGCAAAGTCATATACTCCCCTTTCAGCTTTTGGCTAAGCTTAAAAGTCCGGTTGATGTTACCACCTGAACCAACCATCAAGATATCTGAGAGGCCTTGGGTATGCTCTTTAATCCATTCTTCCATTTCTTGCCAGCGACTCTTTTTCACCAAGTCGTTCAATAAACGAATAGTCCCGATTTTAAAAGATTTACTAGCTACAATTACCTTCTTATTAAAAAGGGTTAATTCGGTACTACCACCACCAACATCGATATATAAAAAGCTGCCATCAGAATGTACCACCGGACCTAGCATATCACTACTAAAGATCATGCGTGCCTCTTCTTTGCCGCTAATTAATTCGATATTAACACCAGTTTCCTGATAGATTTCTTCCACAACCTGTAGTCCATTTTTCGCTTCGCGTAAAGCAGAAGTGGCACAGGCACGATACTTCTCAACGCGGTGTACCTCCATAATTTTTCGATAGGCTAGCATGCCAGACAGTAAACGCTTGCGGTTTTTCGGGCCAATTTTTCCATCGCCAAAGGCATCTGGCCCAAGCCGTATCGGCAAGCGCGTTAAAGATGACTTCTTAAATATTACCTGGTCCTTCGTCTCTATTACGTTGGAAACTAATAAACGCACTGAGTTAGAGCCAATATCAATTCCCGCTAGCTTATGTATCTCCACTACCCTGATTTTAATTGCTTTTTCACATAATCGTGCATGGCATACTGCGAACGAATTTTGGGACCTTTTATCTCACGGTATTCGTTGTCTAATTTTTCATTATGCCAGCGTGACTTCACATTATCCTTCCAAATTATATCAAAATGATCGCGCAATTGTCTCTTCACTTTATCATCGTACACAGGAGTGCAAACTTCCACGCGATAATCCAGGTTGCGCGTCATCCAATCCGCTGATCCTAAAAAGTAACGCGGTTTACCACCATTGGTGAAGATAAACAAACGAGAGTGTTCTAAATAGCGATCGAGAATTGAAATGGCCTCAATATTTTCACTGACGCCTTTAACCCCCGGAATAAGCGAACAAATACCCCGAATAATCAACTTCATTTTAACACCGTAAGAACTAGCTTCATACAGTTTTTCAATTAGCTTCACATCCGATAAACTATTCAATTTCAACTGAATACCTGCGGGTCGACCTTTCTTGGAATTATCAATTTCCTTATCAATTAAAGCAATAAAAGCCTTGCGAGTATGATGGGGAGAAACAATGAGATGCTTGTAGCGCATCACTTTATAATTATTTCTTAAGAAATCGAATAACTTAACCGCATCTTTGGTAATATTAGGATTAGCCGTTAATAAATGATAATCGGTATAAAACCTTGCGGTACTTTCATTAAAATTGCCCGTTCCGATTGAGGCATAATGACGAATTCCCTCTTCTTCTTCGCGAGTAATTAGTATTATTTTACTGTGAACCTTAAGCCCCTGTACCCCAAAAATTACGTTCACCCCTTCGGTTTGTAAGACTTCGGTCCAACCAATATTATTCGCTTCATCAAAGCGAGCTTGTAACTCAATCACCACGGTTACTTCTACCCCATTTTTAGCAGCATTGACTAAAGCTGAAATGATGCGTGACTCGTCTGCCAAGCGATAGAGGGTAATTTCAATACTACGAACGCGTGGATCTAGGGCCGCTTCACGTAAAGTGCGAATAATATAACTGAAGTTATGATAGGGTAAAAAGAGCAGAACATCCCTCGTTTTTAGCACCTCTAAAATACTGCGATCTAAGTCTAAATCGGGATGATTATAAACGGGAAAGCGCTCAAACTCCAAATCGGGGTTACCCAAATCTGGAAATTTGATCAAGTCCTTTTTATTGTGATATCGTCCACCAGGTATAAGGCTATCAAAATTATCGAGGTCTATACGATCGATTAAAAAGTCAAGCACTTCCGGGTCAATTTGCTGGTCATAAACAAAACGCACGGGATCACCGATACGTCTCTTTTTGACCGAACGGGTCATTTTTTCTAAAAAGCCCTTAGACACATCATCATCAAGATCTAATTCCGCATCGCGGGTAATTTTAATGGTATGTGCTTCAATTTTTTCAATATTGAATATGAAAAGGATATAATTGAGATTATAGCGAATCAGGTCCTCCAAATACATTAAGTACTGCTTGCCATAACGCGGCAATTGCACGAAACGACCTACGAGGTCACTAGGCACTTCTATTAGAGCGATACGTGGCTTATCTGTTTCTCCTTTTAAGTACATCCGAATGGAGAGGTAAATGCTTTTATCGCGCAGTTCGGGCAAAGGAGCCTCGGGATCAATCATCAAGGTAAAAACCGTAGGACTCACTTTATCCACGAAATATTTTCGCACAAAGTCCTGCTGCCCCGCCGTTAAATCCTTCTCGTTGACAAATTCTATATCGTGCTGGGATAGCTCTTCCATCAGCATATCATTAATCTCTTGGCTACGCGCTTGGAGGTCTTTTACCTTTTCAGAGATTTCATGCAAAACATCACCGGGTACTCTTTGTCCCAAACGCAATTGTTTTTTACTGGTAATCTGCGCTAAGCGCTTCATACTAGCATATCGCACCCTAAAAAATTCATCCATATTACTGGAGTAAATTCCTAAAAAGCGTAGGCGTTCAATGATGGGATTACTTTCATCAAGGGCTTCTTGTAAAACCCTTTCATTAAAGGCTAACCACGATATATCGCGGGCAATAATATGCTGCTGTACAGTGCTTATCACTTCTTAATTCTACGTTTAGGGAAGTCGAAAAATAGTAGTTCTGCCTCTGTTTCAAGGTCGGTCCAATACTCTACATCGAACTTTAAGCAGGCAACGCCGGTCGTAGGAACATTGTCAATGATATGATCGATACAATGATTTACAAAGGTGGTTATGGTCGGATTATGACCAAAAAGGAAAACGGAATTATACTTATCCTTTAATTTACGAATGGTCTTAAATAAATCCTTAACCTCAGCCTCGTAAATCGCCTCCTTTAATTTGATATCTCCGTAAGGATAATGCAGGTTTTTTGCGAATATTAAAGCCGTATGTAAGGCTCTGGTAGCGGGACTAGAAACTATTAAATCAGGCGTGAAACCCTGTTGTTCCATCCACTGCGAAGTATTGTGTGCATCGCGAATTCCACTGCCTTTCAGGGGCCGATCGAAATCGTCAACACCTTCCTCTAACCAAGATGACTTGGCATGTCTAATCAGATAAAGCTTTTTCATAGCCTCCTGTAAATTTTAGGGATGGAAATTAGCTAAAACAAAGGAGTTAACGAAGGATCGACGAAATAATTAATCTAGATTTAATTTGAGAAAAACAGGACGTTGACTACTCATCCCCTTTCGCGGCTTGCCAAAAACCTTCCAATTCATCTAAGCTGTAATCGGCCAAGGCTTTATCGGCTTTTTTAGCCTGCGCTTCCATAAATTGAAAGCGCTTGATAAATTTCTTATTGGTACGCTCTAAGGCAGATTCGGGATCAATTTTAAGGAAGCGTGCCACATTAATCATGGAAAACAAAAGATCGCCAAATTCATTCTCCATTTTTTTGGCATCCTTAACTGCAATCTCGGCTTTGAGCTCAGCTAGCTCTTCCTCCATTTTTGCTAAAACTTGGCTGCTTTCATCCCAATCGAAACCGGCACCGCGCGCTTTCTCTTGAATACGCGTAGCTTTCACCATAGCTGGAAGCGACTTAGGGACCCCTACTAGCACCGACTTTTTGCCCTCTTTTAATTTTAAAGATTCCCAGTTGGCCTTAACGGTTTCCTCATCTTCCGCCACGGTATCGCCGTAAATATGCGGGTGGCGGTGAATCAGTTTTTCGGCAATCGACTCCAGCACATCGGCCATATCAAAAGCTTCTTTCTCCTCCCCTATTTTGGCATAAAAGACCATATGAAGGAGAATATCGCCAATCTCTTTTTTCACTTCAGGAAGATCTTGATCGAGAATGGCATCACCTAATTCGTAAGTTTCCTCTATGGTTAAAGGCCGAAGCGTTTCCATAGTTTGCTTTCTATCCCAAGGACAGCCAGCCCTCAGATCGTCCATTATATCTAATAAACGACCAAAGGCCTCCATCTTTTCCTGTCGCGTATGCGCCATTATTCTCCTTCTTTAGCGCTTTCTTCCGTTTCCGCAGATGCGTCTTCCGTTTCTTGAATTAACATGTCCTTGGCATGTAGCATATTATACCAAGAGAATAGTTTTTTTAGGTGGCTAGGGTACACCCGTTCTTGATCGAAGTTAGGAAGGATTTCTTCCATATAAGCCTTCAACTCTTCGGAGCTGGCCTTTTTAGCATCAATGGCTAATCCACCATCTTCTTTATCATATACTTTATCAAAAATCTCTGATAAAGGAACTTCCTCTTCGTAAGTATAAATAGCAATGTCGCTTAAGGCACTAACTTCTGCTCTTTGTGATACTGGCATTCTTTTGCCGTCGGTTAATGACTCTACTAAAACACCTTGACGAGTCGCTTTAATTAATTTATAAAGACCTGGCTTTCCGCCGATTGATAAGATTTCTTCTAATTTCATTCTTTTTATTTTTCAGAGTTTTTCGCTTCTTCTTTCCATTTTTGCACCATTTGTATCTCTGTTTCCACAGTGTTTTCCAGTAAGTCTAAAAGCTGTCTTGCATTGTCGGCTAGGACATTACTCGGGTATGTATCAATAAATTTCTTGTAGGTAGCGGCAGCCAAATCTTTAGAGCGCATTTCTTCGTAAAATAAGGCTAAAGCCAACATGGATTCTGCAGCCTTCTGGTGATAGGCATAGTTACGATAAACGGCCTTATAAGCTTCAATGGCTTCATTCTCTTTGCCCTGAGTTGCCTTTAACACTTCAGCCTTCTTAAAAAGATATACGGCTGACATGCTATCCTTAGGATGCCCGGCTACAAAAACATCGTATTCTTTGATAAGTGCATTACCAATCACAGTATCCATGCGTTCTTTCGAGCGCAATTCACCTTCCAGTGCTTCAATACGAGCGCTATTATCAACTGCTTCATTATTTTGGGCACAGGCTGTACCTAAAAGAAGAAAACTTAAAACAACTATAATTCTCATTTGGCTAAGGGGAATTTCATGCGATATCCAACACTAATTTGACCTTTGGAAATTTTGGCTAATTTCTTTTTAATCATGTTCTTACGCAAAGGACTTAAATAATCGGTGAAAAGAATTCCATCAATATGATCGTACTCATGCTGAATAACGCGCGCTTTTAAACCATCATAAACCTCAACCTGCTCTTGAAAGTTCTCATCTACATATCTAATCTTGATACGTTCCAAACGATCCACATCTCCGCGAATATCGGGAATGCTTAGGCAGCCTTCGTTAAAGACAAACTCTTCCCCATCTTCTTCCTCAATCCAAGCATTGATAAAGACCTTTTTAAAATCTTTCAATTCTTCTGTTTCCGGATCTTCCTCATCTACAAAAGGGGTTGTATCTACAATGAATAGACGAATCGGCAAACCAATCTGGGGTGCAGCAAGACCCACGCCTTGTGCATTATACATGGTATCGAACATATTGCTAATAAGGCTATCCAGATTAGGATAATCCTTAGTTATTTCCTCTCCTTCCTTCCTTAAAACTGGATCTCCGTAGGCAACTATCGGTAATATCATGGTTACAATTTGCGGCAAAAGTAAGGATTAGCAAAAGGATTTCGCACTCGCATTTTAATAATCATAGTAGCTATCTATTTTGCATAAAGTCATCCAAGATAATCGCGGCACTAACTTTATCTAAAGCCCCTTTTTCGCGGCGTTTACTTTTCTTCATACCGCTTTGCACCAAGCTCTTCATGGCTAGTTTACTTGTAAAGCGCTCGTCTTGCCGATGAATTGTGATGGTAGGAAAAAGTACTTTCAGCTTATCCTCCCATTCTCTCACCAAGGCGGAATTATCCGTTTCT
The DNA here is from genome assembly GCA_963974215.1 of uncultured Schleiferiaceae bacterium. Classification (GTDB taxonomy): domain Bacteria; phylum Bacteroidota; class Bacteroidia; order Flavobacteriales; family Schleiferiaceae; genus Croceimicrobium. The sequence continues at coordinate 108,044 of CAXBBL010000006.1, forward strand.
CCACCGTCTAAACCTAAAGGGTCGCCCAATACGATTGCTTCTACTGTTTCGAGTTTAAGCCAATTCACTAGGTAAAGCTCTAGTTCTCTGGTAGCTACCGTTTCCCGCGGAGAGGCAATAATTTGCATAGGGTCTGTTTCGGCAATGCCTGTTCGCTTTCCACCGATATCAAGGGCTATTATCTTCGCCAATCTTATACTTTTGCGCAATATTATTAATATAATGACAGACTACGCTACTTTAATTGAGGAAGCTTGGGAAAACCGAGCGCTATTAAGTGAAAATAAATATTTGCAAGCCATTGAGGCGGTTATTGAAGAAATCGATAAAGGCCGTCTTCGCTGCGCGGAACCAAGTGCCGAAGGTTGGAAGGTAAACGAATGGGTAAAGAAGGCAGTAATACTCTACTTTCCCACCCGTAAAATGGAGGTTTTTGAAGCGGGCCCCATGGAGTTTCACGATAAAATCCCTCTGAAATCAAATTATAAAGAATTAGGTATTCGCGTGGTCCCTCATGCTGTGGCGCGATATGGCGCCTATATTTCGGCTGGAACCGTTCTTATGCCCAGTTATGTAAATATTGGTGCTTATGTGGACGAAGGCACGATGGTAGATACTTGGGCCACGGTGGGCAGCTGCGCTCAAATCGGTAAAAACGTGCACCTTTCGGGAGGCGTCGGTATCGGTGGTGTTTTGGAGCCTGTTCAAGCCAGTCCAGTAATTATTGAAGACAATTGCTTTATCGGATCCCGGTCAATTGTAGTAGAAGGCATCCGCATTGAAAAAGAAGCGGTACTCGGTGCCAATGTAGTATTAACGGGCTCTACCAAAATTATTGACGTTAGCGGTGATGAGCCCAAAGAAATTAAAGGTTATATTCCTTCGCGCAGTGTGGTGATTCCTGGAAGCTACCCGAAGAAATTCCCCGCTGGGACTTTTAATGTGCCATGCGCCTTGATTATTGGTAAACGGAAAGAAAGCACCGATAAAAAAACATCCCTAAACGAGGCCCTTCGTGAATATAGCGTTTCGGTTTAAAACTAATTAAGCTTAAGCAACTTAAGTTACTCTTTTACTAATGTAAAGCAGCTACCTTTGTTAGATAACCAAAGAAGAAATCATGAAAAAAAACATGGGCAAGGTAGACCGTACCATTAGACTGATAGTGGCGGCCGTTATCCTTATACTGTATTTTACAGGCAATATTGCGGGAACTTTAGCTACCGTATTATTAGTTGTAGCAGGCATTTTTGTAATTACCAGTTTCATTAATTTCTGCCCCCTATACCGACTTTTCGGCATCAACAGCTGTAAAGTTGCTTAGACAGCAGCCTTGAAATAGGCTAGTAAAACTATATTAAACCAAGGGAGGAAAGCATTTTCTCCCTTTTTTTGGCTCTATTCGCCTCAGCGTGAAAAAGAAAAGCAAACAGAACAATAGTATATTTTTACCTTCGCTTTCTATGGAAATGAATAAAGAGCGTCAAGAATTCCTCGAGAACACAAGCCTAATAAGCTATTCGAATAAGGACTTTAGTCGAACAAAATTTAATAGTCTCGAAGATATACTTATTAGCCCTAGCACGAACGAAAGTGTTCATTGGGTTAATACCTACGGCATGCATTACCGCGAAACCATAAAAGTGGTGATCCGCGATAATAATCTCGACGACTTTCTCCTCAAATTAATAAACGATCAAGAACATACCAACAAGGTTATCGAACTGGATAATGTGGTGTTTTTTGCGGTGCAGGTTTTAATAAAAGGCGACACGGCCTTAGCCTCCGAGCAAATGATTTTTATCGCTTCTCATAATTACGTGTGGAGTATTCAGGAAAAACCGGGTGACTATTTCGAATGGATCCGAGAACGCCTCAGTAATAACTTGGGCATCAGCCGCAAGAAAAACGCTAGCTACCTACTCTTTCTCCTTATCGAGTCAATTATTGATAATTACATCGAGACCTATACCCAATACGAAGAACAAAGCGACTTACTGCTTGACGACACCGATATTAAGCCCACGCCCGCTTTTACGGCCATGGTAGAAAGTAGAAAACAAGAGTTATTCAATTTCAAAAAAGCTGCTACCAGTTTACGTAACACCATTGTAAAACTGGAAAAAGTAGGTCTTTACCAGCAAAAATCCAAATACTTCAGCGAGCTAAAAGAGCAAATTAACAACCATATTACCGATATCGATTTCGATCTGCAAGAGCTGGAAAGTAAAATCAATCTCATTTTTAGTATCCAAGGACATCGCCTCAATGAGGTCATGAAAACCCTCACCATTTTATCCGTGATTTTTATTCCGCTTACCTTTTTGGCTGGGATTTACGGCATGAATTTCCGCAATATGCCCGAGCTTGAAACTGAAAACGGTTACTTTATTCTCTTGGGAATTATGTTTTTAGTTAGCCTCGGTAGCATCTGGTATTTCTACAAAAAAAAGTGGTTCTGAGCTAGCCCAAAACCACTTTGATTAAATTATCTTCAAACTAAAATTACTTTCGTATCAGTTTTTGTTGGCCTAGTATTTCTCCCTTTCGGTAGATGCGTAGCTGGTAAAAACCGGGTGCCAAGTTAGAAATGTTGATTCTAGACCCAATAGTAGGATAAGTACCTATAAATTTACCTTGAGCATCAGTAATCTCAACTTCGTCAATCTCCTCACTAGACTTATATTCTAGGTAGCTACCCGAGTTTGGATTGGGATAAAAATCAAAACTAAAGGTCTCTAAAGCTTGCTGCTCTTCGTTTCCAATGCCTAACGGATTAAGATGAAATTTATACATCGTATTTGGGTAACTTGAGAATTGGCGATTAAATCCACCCATAAAGTATACCGTATCGCTAATCACAAAAGAACCTGGTGCCCAAAGACTTCTGCCAGGGTGAGATGGCAACTGTGTCCAAGTATCATTTGTGGGGTTATAGCGCCACATTTCACCCGTGGTCATAAAACTATGATTGTCGCCATCGCCGCTTAATACATAACCGTAACCGTCATTGGAAAACTGAGTACCTGCTACTCTCGCCTCACCAGGGAAATTAGCCATGGTGGCCCAATTATTAGTAACTGTATCCCATTTGTACCAATCGTCGTAAATTACATTTCCACCGTGGCCCATGCCAGAAAACACCTCTTTGCCAATGGAAAATTGAAAAGGATGATGACGTGAACTAGCAGGAATATCGGGTAATTGCGACCAAGTATCTGTTTGGATATCATATACCCAAAAATCTTTTAAGTCACCACTATTATCATTACCTAAGCCCATGTAAATTTTTCCATCGGCCGCCATCATAGAGGGGTGGCGACGTGCATTACCTGGACAAGAAGCCAACTCGGTCCACTGACTAGTTTGGGGATCAAATACCCATAAATCGTCAAAATATTGCGAGTTGGAAACACCAAAACCCATATAGGCTAAACCGTCATAGGTTGTTCCAATGGCAAAAGAACGGGCACCACCAGGGAAGTCAGTTAAAGTGGCCCATACATCAGCAACGGGGTCATAACGATAAAAATCATCTGTTAAAGCGCCAAAACTATTGGTACCGGTTAACATATAACCAAAACCATTCAAGGCAAAAGTTACTGGATGGTGCCTACCACTAGGAATGGTTCCCGCCGTTATCCATGACTGTGCCGATAGAGAAGTACTAAAACCTAGTAACAGACTCAAAAATGTTGTTCGAATAATGTTTCTTTTCATGCAGATTTTAACTAAAAATGATTGAATATGTTCACAATATTAAGGTTTAAACATCAATTACCGGTAAGCGGCTTACGGTTATTACCGTTTTTTAATTCAATTATTACAAACCAATCGTACCGTGGTATAGATAAGCGCCCACAAATAGTAAACTTAAAATCAATACAATACCAGTTAATATCCTTTTTTTGAAGAAAACAGTAATTGAGCTCAAAGCAAGCAGAACCAGGAAAAGAAGTCCCCAATAGAGATGGACCAATGCAAATAAAGCTGCGCTTTTGTAGAAATAGGGACCTTCTACTTGCGCCCCAAAAGAATAAAGCTCTGTCCAATCGAGCACATTAACAAGAAACCACTGCCCTAAATTCAACACCGTCATAAAGACGCTTAAGCCCAAGCTGATGAAATTTAAGGCCTTAGGTTTTTTCTTTTCTCCATTCATTCCTTTAATCAATTACGCTTTTATCGGCAATTCTAAACCATCCCATGCTAAAAAACGATTTTGTGGTAACCCAGCTTGCAAAGTAGCATGCAGCCCCATTTGATGACTAATATGAGTGAAGTAACAATACGCAACACCCAAGTCATTTGCTAAAGCTAGCGCCTCCTCTAAACTAAAATGCGAATGGTGCTTCTCTTTGCGCAAAGCATTAACCACCAAGTTTTCTAAGCCTTGCAATTTCTTCAACTCACTGCTGGGAATATGGTTGGCATCGGTAATATAAGCACAATCGCCTAGCCGAAAACAGGTTACCGCTAAATCTGCATGCCAGAGAAAAAGGGGCTGAACTCTAATATCGCCAATTAGAAAAGGGTCGGCGGGTATCCTTTTAAAATTAATTTGAGGAATACCAGGATAATTGGAATTTTGAAAAATGTAAGAATATTGCTCGCGAATACGCGCTTCGACGGGCGCGCTACAGTAAATTGGAATACTGTGTTTTTGGATGAAATTGATGGCTCTTAAATCGTCAATACCCGCGGTATGATCCTGATGCTGATGCGTAATTAATACAGCATCAATATCATCAATTCCCGCCCGTAAGAGTTGATAACGCATATCAGGACCGCTGTCTATCAATACTGTAGTGCTAGACGACTGTACAATTGCGGAGCTCCGCAAGCGCTGGTCATTCGCATCTACCGAAGTGCAAACAGCGCATTTGCAACCAATAACCGGCACCCCTTGTGAAGTGCCACTGCCTAAGATTTTCAAAGTCATTTCCACGGTCCAAAATTAGGCTAAAACTTTTAGGCTTTTAAAGATGTTTACCAGAATAGAATCCTACTTTTGTGTGGAATTAATAGCTAAAATTGCTCTGTCCTATGGAACGTCTCGTTCTCTCTACCGCCCAGAAATCTCTGAAGGTAAACCTCAATGAAAACATTTATGGAACCTTTGCTGAAATTGGTGCAGGCCAAGAAGTAGTTCGGAATTTCTTTCGAGTAGGTGCCGCTTCAGGAACTGTTGCCAAGGCCATGAGCGCCTATGACAAAAAGTTTTCCGACGCTATTTACGGAATTGAAGAAGACGGCCGTTATGTAACAGAAGCGCGCTTACGCAAGATGCTTGACCATGAATATGGATTAATGGAAGAGCGCTTAGAGCGTGATCTTCACCCTCAAAGATGCTATTTTACTTTTGCTAATACCGTTGCTACCATTAACTTCACGCGCAAGTTTAAGGGACACGGATGGATGGGAATTCGCTTTCAGCTTAGCGCCGATCAGGAACCTAATGATGTACTTTTTCATGTGCGTATGAAAGAGGAAGATGCGGCCTTACAGCAAGAAACAATTGGAGTAATGGGAGTAAACCTCATCTATGGAGTTTTTAATATCCGCAACAATCCCGAAGAATTACTAAAATCATTATACGACAATATTGCCCGCTATAAAATGGAGATTGATATGATCCATTTTGAAGGGCCTGAGTTTGCCGAGGTAGACAACCGTTTGATGTCGCTTAGACTCTTGCAATACGGCATGACCGACGCAGTTATTTTTGGTCCAGAAGGCAATAATATCTTACCCGCTGCCCTACTCTACAAAAAGAATATTCTTACCGTAAGAGGAAGTTTCCGTCCGGTTACCAAGGTAAATATGGACATGATTAGTAAGGCGCGGAAAAGCTTTATGCAAGAGCGTAAGGTTAGTCCCGATACCGTAGAAGTCCTTTTTGAGATTACCCTCAATAACCTCAAAGCGGAAGGCGAAATTGACGAACAAGACTTCTTAGATAGGGCGGAAATTCTCTGCTCCCTTGGGCAAACCGTACTGATTTCTAATTACCAACAATACTATAAGCTGGTTGAATATTTCTCTCGTTACACGGAAGAGCGCATGGGACTTATTATGGGTGTAAGTAATTTAAACGAGCTTTTCGACGGGCGTTATTACCGCGACTTAAAAGGTGGTATTTTAGAGGCCTTCGGTATTCTTTACTCCACCGATCTTAAGCTTTATGTGTATCCTTATCAGCCTAATCCTAATGAGCCAATACAAACAAGTGAAAGCTTAAATATTCATCCGCGCTTTAAGCCACTGTTCGACTTCTTGGTATTTAACCGTAGGATAAAAGATATTGACGATTACGATCCAAGTATACTGCAAATCTTCTCGCGTGATATCTTAAAACGCATCCGCAAAGGCGAAGACGGCTGGGAGTTTGCCCTACCCGAATTGGTAGGAACTATGATTAAAGAGAAGAACCTATTCGGCTACCTGAGTAAGAAAAAGGAACTGAGCGAATAAATCGTTCTTTAAGTTCAAATTATAAACTAAGGAGGTAATTGATTAACAAATCGATTTCCTCCTTTTTACTGTCTTTACCAAAGGAAACTCGCAGCACCGTGTCTTGGTGATTTGGTTTTATCGCAGCTATAACATGCGAACTTTGCACGCTACCCGAGGAACAAGCGCTTCCACCCGATACGGCAAAACCATGCAGATCTAAATTAAATAGTAACATGCCATTATCATCTTGCAAAGGGAAAGAAATGCTGGCCACAGTATACAAACTTTTCCCTAGTTCACCGCTTAGACCATTGGTATACACCGCTGGCAATTTCTCTTTTAACTGGGCTAGGAAATAAGTTTTGATATCCTCAATATGAGCCCGCTCTTCGGCCAGATGCTCATAAGCCAAGCTTAGGGCTTTCGCCATGGCCCCTATCTGAAAAATATTCTCCGTTCCACCACGTAATCCTCTTTGCTGTGCTCCGCCAGAAATTAAAGCTTGCACTCTTAATTTTTGCGAGAGGTATAGAAATCCCACTGCTTTAGGACCGTGGAATTTATGCGCCGAAGCCGAGGCAAAATCAATTGGTAATTCGCCTAAATTTAAAGGGAAGTGCCCTACAGTTTGTACGGTATCACTATGGAAATAAGAATTGTATTTATGGGTTAAATCGCCTATTGCTTGTAAATCGTTAAGATTGCCGATTTCATTATTACCATGCATCAAGGAAACCAAAGCCGGTCCTTCCTTTTGCAACTCATGTTCTAATTCGGCCAAGTCAATCTGTCCCTGCGTATCTACCGAAAGGATAGAAAATTCGGCGTTGAAGGCCTTAGACCAAAGTTCGGCGGCGTGCAAAACTGCATGATGCTCGAGTGGACTGGTGATGATGCGCTTGACTTTTAAATCGCGTAAAGCCATAACAATGGCCGTATTATTAGCTTCTGTACCGCCCGAAGTGAAGATAATTTCCGCACTTTGACATGCCATTAATTTGGCAATTTGCTTGCGGCTAGATTCCAAGACCACCTTGGCTTTACGACCAAAAGAGTGGCTGCTGGAAGGGTTGGCTTGTGAGCCTACTAATAATTCCGAATAATAATCTACCACCTCTTTACGCATGGGCGTGGAAGCGGCATAATCGAAATAAATGGGTGTATGGGTCATAGTTTAAACCAAGAATCGATCAGCGCTTGAGTGCAGTTTTCTCGATTGGTGTAAGTAAAAGTATTAGATCCTTTAGGACAAAAATACTGACTGGTATAATGTTGAGCGTGGGTGGCTACATGTTCAATGGCATCACAAATTTCAATAACTTCCTTATCGGTAAAGGTGGGGTGCACTGATAATCGAATCCAACCTGGACGCACAAATAAATCTCCGGCATCAACCTGTGCTCTGATTTTATCGCTCGCTTCTTCACCAAGATGGAAAAGGTAATGCCCGTAGGTTCCCGCACAACTGCAACCGCCTCGAGTTTGAATGCCGAACAAGTCGTTAAGCAATTGCACTACCAAATTATAATGTAAACCTTCCACAAAGAAGGAAATTGCTCCTAAACGCTCTTTAATATTTCCGGCTAAAATTACAAGGCCCGGAACTTTTTCTAGACGATCAAAAATATAAGTAAGCAGCTCATGCTCGCGAGCACGAATGGCTTTTACCGTCATTTTTTCCTTTAGGCGTATGGCCAAAGCGGCGCGCATGGTTTGCAAGAAACCAGGAGTGCCGCCATCTTCACGCGCTTCTATATCGGAAATATATTGGTGACCTCCCCAAGGATTTGTCCAAGTTACGGTGCCACCTCCAGGGTGATCAGGTACCTTATTCTTGTATAATTTAGAATTAAAAATTAAAACCCCCGGAGTTCCTGGTCCACCTAAAAATTTATGAGGTGAAAAGAAAATGGCATCCAAATGCGCATCCGGATCGTTAGGATGCATATCAATATCAACGTATGGGCCGCTGCAGGCGAAGTCTACAAAGCAATACCCACCAGCAGCGTGTATCATTTTGGCTACTTCATGATAAGGTGTGAAAACGCCAGTTACATTACTCGCCGAAGTGATACTCGCAATTTTATACGGACGATCGGCATATTGCTCGAGCAATCGGGCAAAATGATTTAGATCTAGAAAACCTTCTGGACAAGGATGAATTTGCACTACTTCCGCAATCGTTTCTAGCCAAGAGGTTTGGTTCGAATGATGCTCCATGTGGCTGATAAAAACTACCGGCCGTTCGTGTTCTTCAATTTTAATACGATCGGCGAATTGCTCAGGTATCTTAAAACCTAGGATGCGTTGGAGTTTTAACACCGCTCCTGTCATGCCCGTTCCCGTGGGAATAAAGGCATCATCTGCGGCGGCGTTAACATGGTCCTTTATAATGCGTTTGGCTTCGCTGTAAGCCGCCGTCATCATCGCACCCGTATACGAAGTTTCAGTATGTGTGTTAGCCACTAAAGGACCAAACTCCGATTTCATCTTATCTTCTATCGGACCGTATAATCTACCACTCGCAATCCAGTCGGCATAAATAATATGCTTGGGCCCGTAAGGACCCACAAATTCGGCATTTTGGCCAACTATATTATCCCTAAACTCTTGGAAGTGTTCTTCCCATTTAGTGTGTGCTAGTTTTTGAGTGGTAGTGTTCATGAGCTAAAAATTAATTGGCCAGCGCTGCAAGTTCATTAATAAATCGTTCTCCTAAGCTATCGGCTGCCGCTTGAGATTTGGCTTCGGTATAAATGCGGATAATAGGCTCGGTATTCGACTTTCGCATGTGAACCCATTCGTCGGTGAAGTCAATTTTAACACCATCAATAGTGCTAACTTCTTCCTTTTGATATTTCGTAGCAATGCTGTTTAAGATGCCATCTACGTCCATTCCTGCTTCCAGTTGAATTTTATTCTTACCCATAAAATAAGCGGGATAAGAAGCACGCAATTGACTTAAGGTTTTCCCCGCTGTCGCTAGATGTGAAAGAATAATAGCTATACCCACTAGTGAATCGCGACCATAATGTAAGTCGGGTAAGATCACTCCCCCATTGCCTTCGCCACCTAGCACAGCATTCACTTCTTTCATTTTGGTAACCACATTCACTTCACCCACGGCAGCAGCGGCATAATCAACGCCACGTTCTTTAGCCAAATCGCGCAAAGCACGACTGCTACTTAAATTACTTACGAGAGATCCGCTTTTATGATTTAATAGGTAATCGGCTGCAGCCACTAAAGTGTACTCTTCGCCAAACATTTCTCCATCTTCAGAAATAAGGGCGAGGCGGTCCACATCGGGATCTACCACGATGCCAATATCACAAGACTTCTCTTTTACCACTTTCATAATGTCGCCCAAATGCGCTTTTAGCGGCTCGGGGTTATGTGGGAAAAGTCCGCTTGGTTCGCAGTATAAAAGTTCAGTACGTTTTACACCTAAGCGCTCTAATAATGAGGGAATAGAAATTCCACCCGTCGAGTTTACCGCATCAACCGCAACTTTAAGATCGGCTTTAGCAATGGCTTCAACATTAATATAAGGCAAAGCCAAAATGGCATCAATATGTTTTTCGATAGCGTCTTCGCTCCGTGTAGTTTTGCCCAAAGAGTGCACTTCAACAAAGTCGTAGTCCTCCGAGTCGATCATACGCATCAGCTCCTGACCGTCGGCACCAGATATAAATTCGCCTTTTTCGTTCAATAATTTCAAAGCATTCCACTCTACGGGATTATGCGAAGCAGTAAGAATAATTCCTCCTTGGGCTTTCTCGAAAACTACCGCCATCTCTACCGTTGGTGTGGTGGAAAGGTCCAAATCGATAACATCAATGCCGCAACCCACTAAGGTGTTTTGCACCAAATTTTGAATCATCGATCCACTAGGACGAGCGTCGCGGCCAATAACCACTTTCACTGAACCATTTGGATTTTTACGCTTCAACCAATTTCCATAAGCCGCTGCAAATTCTACCGCATCTAATGGACTTAAGTTTTCGCCTTTTTTTCCGCCGATGGTGCCTCTCACACCCGATATAGATTTAATTAAGGTCATGCTTTGTATTTGCTGGCAAATATAAATATTAGGCAAGCTTAAAACTTGAATTGAAGCATCAGATTTTCAATGGACGGAAAAAGATAAAGTCTTTATTGCCCAGCTTAATCGGATCTAGCCTAAAAAAACAAGCTCTAGGCTAAGCTTTTTAAAAATAATTTCCCGTGCTTGCTTTAAACACTTAGATTGCAAGCTTGTTGATTAATTTGTGAAAAAGCGGGTATAAGACTGTACCTTTGCTGGGCTTAAAAGGGTACTTTTAAATATCCAATGGTATACTATGTTTGAAGAAGAGAACGAAGACGAATTTTTCAATCTGCTAGAGCTAGTCGATGACTTCAAACGAGCGCAAGCACAAGGTAAATCGGCCTTTTACGATTTAGAAGAATTTGAAGCTATTGCAGACTATTTTTATGAGTTAGGGAAGATTAAACAAGCACTAGAAGTGGTTGAAATCGCCGCTAGCCAGCATCCCTATGCCACGCATTTGTGGTTTAAGAAAGTTCAATTTTTAACCGCCTCAGATAATACGCAGGCGGCTAAGGATGCTCTTAAAGAATTAGAACTGGTGGTGCCCGAGTCCTACGACCTATTTATGGCGAGGGCAGGCTTATTCAGTAAAATGGGGAATCACCAAAAGGCGATTCAACAATACCGTCAGGCCCTCAACTTAGCAGAATATCAAGAAGATGTTTACCATCTACTGGCGCTAGAATATCAGTTAACGGGAGCCTACGAAAAGGCCCTTAAGTATTTGAAGCTTTCGCTAGAAGTTTATCCCGACGATGAAATTGCCATTTACAATATTGCTCTTTGCTATGATCTCTTAGATCAACAAGAAGCGGGGCGCGATTTCTTTTTAAGATTAATCGACGAAAACCCTTACGGGGAAGTGGCTTGGTACCACTTGGGAATTATCTATGCTAAAATGGAAGAGTACAATCTCGCCATCAATGCTCTAGATTATTCCATCCTTATCGATGATTTCTTCTCGGCGGCTTATTATGAAAAGGCACGAATTTTAGAATTGCTTTTCCGTTTTGAAGAAGCAGCGGAAACCTATCACGCTACCTTTGAATTTGATGGTACGAGTGGTTATGCCTATTACAAAATGGGAATCTGCTTTTTACAATTACACAAAGACAAAAAAGCAGCCAGTCATTTTTACAAAGCCATTAAAGAAGATCCAGATTTAGAGGAGGCTTATTATGAGCTGGCCTTAATGAAGGACGAAGCTAAAGAATGGGATGAAGCGGTTTTCTTAATCAATAAGGCGGTAGAATTGGACTTCGAAAACTGGAAGTACCAACAAGTTAGTGCCTTAATCCACCAGCGTGCAGGCAAACTTGACGAAGCAAAAATAATTTACAGTGATTTAATTAAAAGTGGCTATTTCGAGAGCGACACCTTTATTCAATACTCTGAGCTTTTAAACGATCTCTGCGAATTTGAAGAAGCCTTAGTAGTATTGGCCGAGGGAATAAAAAAACTCCCTAGTGCGGCCTCGCTATATTTCCATTTGGCGGGCTTCTTTTTTATTCAAGGCAAAGAAATGGAAGGTGCTGTCCAACTGCGCGATGCACTGAGCCTATACCCCGAGGGTAAACTGTTTTTCCTCGATTTATTTCCAGTATTAATCGATCACCCCATGGTGAGAGAAATCCTGAACAATCCATCAAAACCATTCTAATTTTCTCGCAGCAGCATGCAAAAATTTTTCTTATTCCTAAAAGGCATGGCCATGGGCGCCGCCGATGTAGTTCCTGGTGTTAGTGGTGGCACCATTGCCTTTATAACTGGTATTTACGAAGAGTTGATTGAGAGTATCAATCGCATTAACTTAGAGGCGCTTCGTACCTTGCGGAAAGAGGGTTTTGCCAAAGCTTGGGAATATGTAAACGGCTGGTTTTTCGTACCCCTTTTCTTAGGGATTGGTGTTTCCATTGTTTCGTTAGCTAAAGGAATTTCTTGGTTATTAGAAAATCAAGCCGTGCTTTTATGGAGCTTTTTCTTTGGATTAGTTTTCGCCAGTATTTTCTTTGTAGGTAAGCAGGTAAAGCAATGGGGCCTTAGCCCTGCCCTAGCATTTATTGTGGGTGCTGCGATTGCCTATATGGTAACTATCCTCCCCGCTTCAGGCTCCAACGATTCCCTTTGGTATATTTTCTTGAGCGGTAGTATAGCCATTTGTGCGATGATTCTCCCCGGTATTTCTGGTTCCTTTATCCTAGTTTTATTAGGCTCCTATTCGGTTGTGTTAAACGCTATTCACGAAAGAGAATTAAGTATCATCTTCACTTTTGGTGCCGGTGCAATTTTAGGTCTGCTTTCTTTTGCACGACTTTTAAAAGTAATGTTTGCAAAATACCACGATCTTACCATTGCCCTACTTTCGGGTTTCTTACTAGGGTCTCTTAATAAAATTTGGCCCTGGAAACGCGTGGATGAAATCATGATTAAGCATGCCGGTGAAGCCAATGAGGAAATTGTAAATGTGGTAGAACGTGCTGTTTTACCGAACGACTTTAGCTTACCTGTTATTGAAGGTGCTAATGTAATTGGTCAAACACCAACTGATGCTCAGTTTTTACCTGCTTTAGGTCTTGCTGTCGCTGGAGCCGCCTTAATCTTCCTACTGGAAAAATTAGGTAGTAAAAAACCCAGCGAAGCCTAGTTTATGCATTTTGGCTTAATTGGAAAAAGTATCGATTACTCCTTCTCTAAGGCCTATTTTACCGAAAAATTTAAGCAGGCAAAGCTCGATCACAGCTATGAAAACTGCGACTTAGAACAGATTACTCAATTCCCAGCCTTATTAGAGAGTAAAGAATGGACTGGGTTCAATGTGACCATTCCTTATAAGGAGAAAATACTGCCTTTCGTGCATCATCTAAGCCCAGAAGTGCAAAGCATTGGTGCCGCCAATGTTATTGCGGTGCGCAAGCAAAAGCTATATGCCTATAACACCGATTTTTTAGGCTTTCGCCAAGATTTGCTCAAATTCCTATCCGCCGAAAGGCCCGAAAAAGCCCTTATTTTAGGCAGTGGCGGGGCCTCTAAAGCGGTTATTTATGCTTTACAGCAGATAGGTATGGAAACACAAGTAGTAGGCAGAACGGCAACTTTGGATAAATGGAATTACGAGCAAGCTTCCGCGCGTTTAGCCGACTTTCAATTGGTAGTAAACAGCAGTCCCGTGGGAACCTTCCCCCATGTAAATGACATGCCCGCCCTAAGGCTGAGCGATGATTTAAAGGGTAAATTCTTTTACGACCTCATCTATAATCCGAAAGAAACCCGCCTGCTAAAAGAAGCCCGTCTGAGAGGCGCACAAACCCGCAACGGCCAAGGAATGTTGATTCTTCAGGCCGAAGCAAGTTGGGACATTTGGACTAAGCCTTAAGTCCCGCCTTTTTGGCGCGCCAAAAAGCTATAATACTTACTACCACAAGACTTGCCACCGCATAGTAAACCCAATTTGGAATAGGAATCGGATCGCCTGCCGCGTAGGAATGTAAACCTGAGAGGTAATAATTCACCCCGAAATAGGTCATTATAATCGAGCTCAAACCGAAAAGGGTCGCAAAATTATAAGCAAACAGTCCCGATACTTTGGGCACTAAACGCAGGTGCAAAATAAAGGCGTAAACCAAAATACTAACGAGAGCCCAAGTTTCTTTGGCATCCCAGCCCCAGTAGCGTCCCCACGATTCATTGGCCCAAACGCCGCCCAGATAGGTACCAACGCTTAACATAAACAAGCCGCCTATTAGGGTCATTTCACTAATAAATGACATCTCGCGAATAATGGCACGCAAGCGATTAAAGTTGGCCGGCTTAATAAATATCATCAGTAAAAGATTAATCAAACCGATAATTGCGCCCAGCATTAAAAAACCATAACTACCCGCCTCCAGAGAAACGTGAATGGTAAGCCAATAGGATTTTAAAACCGGTACCAGCGGTGTAATTTCTGGATTGAGATAACTAAGCATGGCGATCAATAAAACTACCCCCGCCAAAATATTGGTGGCGGCCATGGCTCCCGGAGATTTCCTACTGAAAAGAATTCCCGCCAAGGTGCTCGTCCAAGCAATGTAAATCATCGATTCATAACCATTACTCCACGGTGCGCGCTCACTAACATACCAGCGTAAGCCCAATCCGAGCGTGTGAAATGCAAAGGCTAAAATTAGCAGAGCCACTAAACCCGTTTGTATTTTACTCAGATTCCAGTCGGCTTTAAAAACGCCCGTAAACAGAAGTACTAAAAAGGCCAAGCCTAATAAGGTATAAACCAGCGCTAGGCGATTAAATATCTTCGCATTATTCAGCCAAATTTCGGCCGATTGCTGAGTTTCACTGGGAATCACCGCACTACCCTTATCCTTTTGAAAATCGCTTAAAGCCTTAACCAAAGCATTGGCTTCGACTAAATTACCCCTGCGTAAGGCCGAACGGTAAGCACTAAAAAATTTCTCTGCCACGGGACTTTCCGAACCATGGGTTGCAACCCAACTATTATTGGGGTCATCGATTAAGGGCACCAAACGCAGTAAATATCCCGAAAGCAGCATATTCACAATATTTACGCGTTCATCCGCATTAATCAAAGCCTTATCAAAAGTGCTACGTTCTGCGGCCGCTTTGGTATTCGCTGTTTGAATCTCCTCCGATAATTTATAGGAACCATCTTTATTAAAGAAATCGCGATAAGCGGCGTGCTTGCCATCAATGCCTAAATATTCAGCTAAATGACCTTCTTTATCTAACTTGATAAGAGGGAGACCATACCAGTTTTCGTTATGGGCGAAAATGGATAAGATTACCTGATCGGCATTAAGCCCATTATAGCTTTCGCTCCCGTATACTTTGCGCATTACCTCACGGCTTAAGGTATGCATTGGCTTCATTCTACCACGCACATCTTGCACTACCAGCTTACTAAAAAGGGCGCTGTGGCTTTCGCTCACCGTGGGTATCGCCGGGCTTAGCTTCTCTTGCGCTTGCGCAGATGAGTTCATTAAGGTGCTTATACCAAAAGCAAGAATAATTGCGGTTCTAACGGAGCGCAGTTTTTTAATCTTCTGCGAAAGCTCATAAAAACGAGTGTTCTTACTTAAGAGCGTCATAATCATTCCCAAGGTGAGTAAAGCGTAACCCAAATAAGAAACCCAAGTTCCCCAAAAATCGTGGTTTACACTAAGGTAGGTTCCTAGTTCGTCGCGATCGTAGGAGGATTGAAAAAAGCGATAGCCGCGATAATCTAAGATGTGATTCATGAAAATGCGATAGTCGCTAAAGTAGCCCAGCTCCTGATCCAAAATTTTTACATCGCTAGCAAAAGATGCAGGACTGTTGGTGCCTGGATAGCGCTCCATTTCAAACTTATCCAGCTTTATGCTGAAGGGTAAGGTCATAACCTTCGCTCCATAAGCCACGGAGACCGCCATATTTGCAGTACCGAAGTTTTCGCCTCTGCTATAAACCCCTTTTTGACCGATAATAAAGGCCTCTTCTTTGTCCCCGTTTATATCCACTTGCATTTTAAGGGCAACCTGGCTTGAGTTAGAAATTTTCGGATCACCCGCTACCATAACTTCTTTTACCGATTTATTAAAATCAGCAAAGACAAAACGACTGCCACCGCGTGTATAAAGTGATCGCATTACCAAGGGAAAAGCTTTGCCTTCCTCGGGTATTAAAGTATCTAAAGCTTGAGTAGCCATCGTCATCTGCGTCATTAACAGATCACTGGAAATGCGCAGCTCACCTTCGGTATAAAAAATATTTACCTGATTCGGCTTAAAGGTATTGGTGAAGTTAAAGGCCTGTCCACCAATAAATTTCGATTCACCAAAGGCCAAGAAATAATCTTTTCTTCCACCTTCACCAGCCATCACGATTTTGAGGAGATTTTCGCCCTTCGCGTCTTCTACTAATTCGGTGCTAGGATTAGGCAGAAAGTCTTCTAATTTAATTTTTATCAGATCATTGCCTATTTGATATTCCTTTTCAAAATGGTTGTTCCCCAGAGAAGCAAAAAGAACCGGTTCATCCACCTGATATTCCTGTCCATTCTTAAAGAACTTAATACCCAGGTAGGTTTTCGCACTTAGAAATGTATTGGACTGTTCCCCTTGGCGTATGCCCATCATTCCTTCAAAACCCGCGTAGCGTGTTAGGGCCGCACCTACAATGATAATCACCATGGAGGCATGGAAAAGCAGCAGGGACCAGCGCTTCCGCTGAATGAATTTATAGCGAAGGATGTTCTGAATTAAGGTTCCTGAAAAGAGGACTAAAAGCACTTCGAACCAAGTAGCCTGATAAACCACTTTTTGGGCCGCATCGGTACCAAAATCGTTCTCTATAAAAGTCGCAACACCAATGGCAATCGCGAAAAGTAGTAGATATACAAGGGCCGCTTTTTCATTAAAAAAACTCGACCAAAGTTTAAGTAAAGGAGACAGAGAAGGTTTATTCATCATGGAACCAAAGTCGCATTTTCAATGATCAAATCATAATGATAACCAGCGCCGAAATCGCGATCTAAAACCAATGTACCTTTAATTGTAACTATATGTCCTGCCGGCACTCCCTCAAGAGAAGTGGCCACTAAATCGAAATCATCAAAACTACCATCCTTTAAATGTAGCCAATTGCGATCCATTATAGCGGGATTTACCTTAACCACCTTAGCCGTAATTTGCACTTCTTTATTGGCGTATTTATCAGAATTAGCTAATAAATCTTTAATTTTTATAGAGCCCTCGCGGTTGTAATCGGCTTCCGAAACGGGACTAGATTGTTGTATTACCACTAATTTATCGATACTACTGGCACCAGCTTTCGGCGCATTTTTCGCTCTTAAATCCGACACTAAGTAAATACGATCGAAGCTACGATTAAACTCCGTGCTGAAATAGTCCGTCTTGTACAGACCGTCGCCATAAATATAATTCTCGCCTTCAGCGAAGCTTCCCTTTATCGTGGCAATCCAATATTCATCTTCTGCTTCTGAAACGCGTAGATAAGAATAACGATCACTTTCTAAAATCTCTAAAACCTTTACTTGATGTTCGGCTTTATTGCTGCTCTTTGCATTTGTTCCCGGTTTTTCAAATATCGACTGGGCCGCTTGTTCAGCTTCAGGCGAACCTTGTTCTTCAATCTTCACTGGGCCACTCGAACAGGCCATCATTCCACTTACTAGTAAAAGGCTTAGTAACTTTTCCTTCTTCATCTTAAAATTTAAATCTTTTTGTCAATCTAACATTTATCCGATAGCTGGTTTGTTGTCCAGTTTTCGACATTTCTCCTAAAGTACCTAAATCCCAGCCACTGTTCATTCTATAGCTTAATTCAGCTCCGTAATAAGCTTGGGCCGGCACCACTATTTCACGGTCCAAATAGAGGTAGCTTAGGTAGCGGTAATACACCGCCGTATAAAGTTTTCCCTTGGCAAAGTAATGGGAATAACGGGCTGAATTAACTTCACTACGCAAGTATAAGGTGCTATTTATATTAAAGCGATAACTAAAAGTTCCGCCAATCCAAGGTACCCGATTATAGCTTATATAAGCTTGAATGTTCTCGCCTTGTTTACCGGCATTTTGCTGAAAGCGAGAATTATAACTCAAGCCCAAATTCGTGCGTTTCCCGATACTAAAATTAGAGCGGGCTCTTAAGCCTTGTCGTGCTTCTTGATCTGCTAAGAGGCGTTCAACTTCAGTATCGTAGGTTTCAAAAAATATAATTTGTCGGCGGGTATCATAGGATCCAAAAATCCTCCACCAATCGGTTATTTTTAAGCTGGAAGAAATAAATAAGGAGCTTAATTGCAATATCGATTGGGCCGCGACGGAATCATAGTTCTCATATAAATCCACTTCCGTAGATGCGAATACATTGAGGCGTGAGCCCACCTGATTAGATGTTTGTAGGTAGATAAAGCGACGATCTATCGCTCCTTGATTTCTTTGCTCTAAAAATCCCGCTGTTATTTGACTACGAAATTTCTTACCTCCCTTCTCTAGGCCAAGGTAAGCGCCATATTGAAAAAGGCTTGTGTTTAGACCAAAGTTCTGATAATCGGGGCGGAAACCGGCCAAGGCCCCCACAAAATAACCGTTTTTATTGTACTCGCCTTGTAGCCCATCTATCGCTCCCAAGGAAGAAGCTTTGCGATTTATTTTCCGTCCAATACTAACTTGAACATTTTCCTTCTTATAAGTCAAAGCCAAATTGTACACATTAAAACGACGGTTGTAACCTCTAAACTCATCGTACAATCGCATGTTTTCCTGATAATTAAAATAGCTCTCTACCGAAAAATTACTTTCGGAGATATTGTCCATGGCAAAGTTGACCCTGCCAATAAAGCGGGTATTCCCTTTGTTCTTATTATCGGGTGCAAAAATAGTATAAGATGCAGCGCTTACTCGAGCCGAAATTCTTTCTCTCTTTTCAAATTCTGCTTTCTTATCAGCTTTTGTTTGCTCTAGGCCCGTATTGCTGGTATCGCGAATCTCCTCCTTCCTGTCAAGCAATTTAGGAACGTCCTTCGCTTCTTCAACAGGGGCCGTTTTGTTTAGGAAAAATTGTTGTCCTTTACTTAAAGCGCAATCACCTATTTGTTTGGCAATACATGATACCGAAGATTTATTTTCTACTATAAGACAAGCTTGAGCGCCGAGGGTTTCATCTTGATAAAAAAGTGTGTCACCCTTTTCGATGGCCTTGGTATCAGCAAATCGTATGTAAATGTTATCGCCAGAGATAAAACTTATTTCCCCTTTAATATTTTCCTGGGCCACCAATGTAGCAGCGAAAAAAAGTAAGAAAAGGATTAGGAGCTTTTTCATAATTATTCACTTCCGCGCGGATGGCAATTATAACAAGCATTGCTTTCAAAGCGATAGCCGCCCACGTCATCATGCTCATTGCGCATTTCAGACTGATTACTATGTTCGTGGCAATCAATACAACTGAAGAGATTATAGTTGGTTCCGCTAGTATGGCACTCGGTGCAAGAATTCCAAACTCCATCGTGCTTACCCGAGTAAATAGGGAAATGATCGTCGTCGTGCTGACGGTAGCCGGCCGGTGACCAACCAGGACTTAAACTATGACAAAGGGCACAATCGGTGGTAAAACCAGAAACAACATGATTTGGATTGGTCGCACTGTTAAAATCATCTAAGTGACAGGAATTGCAGACAGAAGAAATGTCAGAATAATTGGTAGACTGGTGGCATTCATTGCAATCTACCCCATTATGTCCTCCTGTTAAGGGGAAGAAATAGTGGAAGTTTTCGCCGCCCCAATCGCGAGAAATCGGCTCATGGCATTGCACGCAATCGGTTCCAAAACCAGAAGCAATATGATTCGGTGACTGGGCGCTTAGGTAGTCTTCGCGGTGACAGTCCACACATTCACTGCCTAGGCGCTCCCAAGCTAAATTATTTGATGAGCGGTGGCAATCGCTGCAAGAAATAACGGCGTGACTGCCTTCTAAAGGAAAGCCGTTTTGTTCGTGCAATTGTGGAATATCGTTTACCAACCAAGAGTTTTCATCGTGGCAACGCACGCAATCATTTCCCACCGTCATTTGGTGCACATCGCTATGGCAAGAAACGCAATTAGGATCGGTATCCGAAAACTCTAAAGTTTTATGGCAATCCATGCAGTCCGTCATTTTATGCTGCCCCTCTAAGGCAAAACCTGTTTGGGCGTGATCCCAACTAATTTCGCTTAATATTAAGGACCAGCCATCGTTGTTATGACATTCCTTACAGTCTATTTTAAAAGTCTCCCCGTGCGGGTTCTGTGCACTAAGTCCTAGGTGGACCATGAGCGCTAAGAAGAATGACAATCTATACATTGGAATTTTTCTATGTTATAATCCGTGGTGAAATCCCCGAAACTGTTTTTAACTTCAGACTTATGGCAGGCTTTACAGTCGACCTCAGCGTGTTTCCCTTCCAAGGAAAATTCAGTTTTATTATGATCGAATACACTCGCTTCCCAAAGTTTAGTGCTGGCAGTATGGCAAGTTTTACAATCGGTAATTCCTTCTTTTTCAAACTGTTCACCATGAATATTATCCTCTGCATGACAGCTATAACAATCGGAAGCTAAACCATCAAACTCTTGGCTAAAGCCCAGTTCTAAATTGGCATCGTCTTTAAAATGGCAAGCACGACAATCCGTTTCTTTATGCGCCAATTCGAGGGCAAAGTCAGTTTGGTCGTGATCAAAATTTAGGGTGGCCCATGTTTCTAATTGGTGGCAAGATTTACAATCCTGACTTGGATAAAAAGTACTATCTATAAAGCCCTCATGAATATCAACGTGACATTCTATACAATTCGTACTATTAAATTTAAAAGTCCATCTTTCATCTTCATTGGGTTTATGACAAGCAAAACAAGGCGTGGCTACATGAGCGCCCTCCAGCGGATAGTCACTTGTTTCATGATCTTCTAGGCTATAACTGGTATAAGTGAACTTCTCTTGTAAACTATGACAGTCTTTACAATCGGGTTTGCTTAAATCAGGTTTAATGAATTCCCCCTCATGGTAATCGTCGTGGCAATCTAAACATTGGGAAAAAGCTAGATCACGCTTATAGTCCCCTCCAATATGGCATTCGGCACAAGAAACACTTAAGTGCTGTCCTTCTAAGGGATAGTCCGTTAAATTATGATTGAATCTATTGGATATCTTAATCTTCTGCCAAGAATTATTATTGTGGCAATCGGTACAAGAACTCCCAAACTTACCGTCATGCTGATCTTCGTGGCAATCGGTACACTTGGCAAATGCTATATCGCTAAACTCTTGAAACTCCTTACCATTTCGCGTGGTTTTTTTGTGGCACTTAATACAATCTACATCAAGGTGCGCGCCTTTAAGCGGATAGTCAGTATTACTGTGATCAAATCCTAATAAAGTATTGAAATTGTCAAAACCGTGGCAATCGGTGCATGAATTCCCTAAAGTGGTTTGATGATAATCTACGTGGCAGTTTAAGCACTCCTGCTCCATTCCTAGGAAAGTACCCTCACGTTTTTTAATATCTGCGGAAGCAATAAAATCGGGCTTATGGCAATCGCGACAATCAATTTTCCCGTGTTCACCTTTTAACTTATAGCCCGTTAAGTCATGGTCGAATTTGTCTTCATCGAGGCGAACTGAATTAAAGTTCACCCCGTGGTGTTCGCTGTGGCAAGAAATACACGATTTTGCTTTCACTTCCGTAGATGCGTGATAACCACGATTGTTGTTAATCAGAAAATCGAGCGTTTTATGACAGTCGAGGCAAAGTTTTTCCGAAACTTTGGCCCCTAGTTCGTGACACTTGGTGCAATTAGCAAGACCTTCTAAATCGGCATGCGCCTTAGAGAGTTTTCCCGGTGAAAACTGAGCAGAAAGATTGAGCCCAGTAAAAAGTAGGATAAAGAGTGTCGTTATTTTAATTAGCTTTTTCAATGCTTCTTAACAATTTTACCAAATTTCTTATCTACCTCAATACCTGCTTTTTGCAGGAATGAAATGGGTAATTCGCCACCCGCAAAAATGTACACGCGATCATTTGGCAAGCTGCACTCTTCATCTTGCGCATCGGTGTAAACAATATCTTCTTTTCTAATTTCCTTAAGGTTGCTGCCTAACAGAAGCTTAATCTTACCCGCATCTACGGCCGCATCTAAATTCGTCCTATTTTGGGCCTTAATTCTACCAAATTTCTCTTTGCGATAGGATAAATGAACCTCATTATGATCCATTAATAGCATGGCAGACTCTACCGCGGAGTCTCCACCCCCTACTATTACAATTTTTTCACCTTCTATGGTTTCAGGCTCTAATAAGCGGTAGGCCACTTTGGTAGATTGCTCTCCCGGAATATTCAGTTTGCGCGGGGTACCCCGTCTTCCTATGGCAATTAACACTTGTTTAGCTCGAAAGACTTTTTCGTTTTTAGCCACTACCTTAAAGTTATAGGCGCCTTCGGGTATGATTTGGTCTATTTCACAATGCTCTTCAACTTCAATCTCATTTCGTCCCAGTGCTTCATTCCAAATACTGAGCAGTTCTTCTTTGCGAGTATTCACCAGTTTCAATTTACCGTAGAGCGGTAAATTCATCGGTTTGGTCATAACCACCTTGCTACGTGGAAAAGTAAAAACGGTTCCACCAAGACTATCTTGATCAACAATTTTAAACTTCAAGCCCTTACTCTTAGCGGTTAAGGCGCCCGCAATTCCTGCCGGACCAGCCCCGATAATAAGTAAGTCGTATTCTTCAGTATTTCTTTCCGGTCTTAAACGCGCAATATTCTCTACCGCCTGTACCCCTTGCTCCGCTGAGTTCTTAATTAAACCCATGCCTCCCAGCTCACCGGCAATGTAAATCCCATTAATATTGGTTTCGTAAGTAGGCTTAACGTGCGGTAAATCAACCCCACGTTTCTCGGTGCCAATACGCAAAGAAATGGCATCAACCGGACAAGCATGAAAACAAGCGCCGTGGCCAATACAGCTCGAGGCATTAATTACCGTGGCTTGACCATCGATTAAACCCAAAATATCTTGTTCGGGACAAGCGGTAACGCAAGCCCCACTGCCTATGCAAGTGTTTAAGTCTATATAAGGATGAAGCGATACTGGCTCAAAACGTCCATCTTCTTTGGCTTGTGCCACTTTTTGTTGCACCACTTTAGAACGTTTGGAACCACGATAAACGTAATAGAAAACTATCCCTAGACAAACTAAAAAGGTAAAACCGTATATGATTAATTCTTCCGTGCTCATTAAAATATCCAGGTATACCCCATGGTTAAAGTGGCGCCAATGTGCACCACCACGATTATCAACATTATTAAGGCGAAGGGGCGATGTGCCACATGCCAAAGTTTAAAGAGTTTTTGCATACTGGCCAAACGAGCAATTCTCCTTTCCATTTTCCATTCTAGGCGCGCCGAGTTTAGTACTAAAGACTTTTGCCTTTTATCGAGGTCTAAGGACTCTACCCGTTTCTTGATTTTATGGAAATAACTGCGCTCATGGAAGTAATTGCGCAGACCCCAACTGTAAGGATTTTTAAAATTGAGGATGTCTGTTTTTAATTTGGTGTCCGATCCAATAAGGTCATCTAAAATGGACAATCCCGCTTCTTGTTGTTTTTTAATTTCGGCTAAACTCAATTCTTTCCCGCTAATGGTGCGGGGAATTTGATTGTAAATATAACGCCCCACTACTCCACTAGCGACCACAATTACCATCGACCAAAAAGCGATGGAAACGATTCCGCCAAATTTAAAGGTGGTATGAAAGAGAATCATAATAGGGCCAACCGTGCAAAGGAAAATGTGAAACTCTAATAGATAGCGCAAACGAATGAAACGCTCTAAATATCCATATTTCTTAGCGGTTATATAGAGGACTACACCCACTAGTATTAATAGAGTTCCAATAATACCTAGACCTTGACCGAATATTCCGCTTGCTTTTAGATAGGCATGTGAATCTTGGTAAAATCGTTCTTCGAGTGGTGTCTGATAATACTCATAACCCTTAATAGATAAGTAGATAGTTACCAAAAGGGTTATTAATACCATCGACCAGATGTAAATCTGATGCCAAATGCGTGACATGGTTGGATGGTTAAAAATTAGCTTGGTTAGAAATTGTACAATTCCTCATACAAACATAGTCAGAATAAAGGGCCAATTTGGGTCAGATCCTTATTTTAAACGAATCTTAAGAATTGATAAGAAAGGGCTTAAGTATTAATCCGCAAATTTGCAGCATGCGAGTATTAGTTGTAGAAGATGAAATAGGAATTGCCAACTTCCTTCAGCAAGGACTGGAAGAAGAAGGCTATCGAGTAAGTGTTTGTAATGGAGGAGCTGAAGGCTTAAAACTAGCTTTGGAGGAAGAGTTTGCCATCTTCCTACTCGATTGGAACCTACCTGAATACAGTGGATTACAAATCTGCGAAAGCATAAGAGAGAAAGGTATAAGCAGCCCGGTGATATTTTTAACCGCGCGTGATACGACGGAGGATATAATTAAGGGATTACAAGCGGGGGCCAACGATTACATTAAAAAACCCTTTCATTTTAATGAGCTTTTAGAACGCATGAAAGTGCAACTGAGAGGCAAAGAAGCCCCGAAAAGATTAGTGCTTGGAGCGCTGGAAGTTTTACCAGCTAGCAGACAAGCCTTTGTGAATGGTGAAGAAATTCATCTCACCCAGAAAGAGTTCGAACTGCTAAGTTATTTGCTAGAACAGAAAGGGGAAGTTTGTTCGCGTACCAAAATTATTGAAGATGTTTGGGATATTCACTTCGACTATGAGACGGGAGTAATCGATGTCTATATAAATGCTCTACGCAAAAAGCTTGGAGAGGCGGCTGGCCTCTTAAAAACCGTGCGCGGTGTTGGCTATATGATTCAGAAATAATGAACTTAAAAATTAAAGACCGCTTAGCGCTAAACTACTTAGTGGCAACCTCTATTTTAATGGCGGCGGTTTTTAGCAGTATTTACTTTGTAGTAAAAGAAGTGGTGATGTTTAATATCGACCGTGATTTAAGGTACGAGCTAAATAAACATACCGAAGAAGTAGAAGTCGTAGATAATAAACTCAGTTTTATTAACATGGAAGAATGGGAAGAACGCGAGCATCGCGAGGTGCAGGTGAATCCCGTTTTTATTCAAATTGTAAACGTGAAGGGCGAGATCATGGGGCGTTCACCCAATTTGAAAAACGATTCTTTGCGCTTTACTGATGCTAATACTAGTGAGTTTTACAATCAGCTGATTGGCAACCAAAGAGTTCGGACCGCTCGTATTGCCTTAAAAAACAGGGGAAATATTAGTGGCTACATTTTAGCGGCCATGTCACTTGAGTCATCCATCACGGTGCTGCAAAAGCTGCAAAACATTTTGCTGTTTTCCTTTATGGTTGTGGTAATCGTGCTCGTTTTCTTTTCACGCATCTTAGCTGACCGACTTATTCGTCCTATCAAGCATTTGAGTGAAAGTATGGATCACATCAATCGCAATAATTTAGATGAAAGAGTAGAGTTACCCAGTAAAAAAGATGAAATTTACAATCTCTCCTTTAATTTCAACCGACTGCTAGACCGTATTGAAAAGGCACTTATTAGAGAAAGACAGTTTACAGCTGATGCATCCCATCAACTGCGTACGCCATTGGCGGTTTTGAAAGGAACTTTAGAAGTATTAATTCGCAGGGGACGCGATCAGAAAGAATACGAGGAAAAAATTAGCTTTTGCATTCATGAAATCGACCGCATGAGTAAGAGCGCTGAACAATTACTCACCATCGCAAGAATTGACAACTATCAAGTTAATAAGAAGCAAGAGTCTGAAGCAATTAAACCCCTAATAACCGCCATACTATTTCGCTTAAAAGACGAAATTAATCAACATAACATAAAGGTTAATGTTAGTTACCAGCTCGAAAATCCTTATCACGTAGACGCATATTACAGCGATTTAATTCTCGAAAATTTTATTTCTAACGCAATTAAATACTCTTTTGATGGCGGGGAGATAAATATTATAATTGAAGAAGCCAAAGGAGGCATAGTTTGTAGTGTCTGTGATACTGGCATTGGCATTAATGAGACGGAAATAGAAAAAATATTCGACAACTTCTATCGCTCTGATGCTGTAAATCATGGTATTATAAAGGGCAATGGCCTTGGTCTTGCCATTGCTCGCAAAGCGGCAGAAAGCATGGGAGCCGAACTTAAAGTAGAAAGCACTATAAATAAGAGTTCTTGTTTTACGCTTTTTTTACCCTTCAATATCTTAAGCCATTCTTAAGCTAAATAAAGGCCCGGGAGCCTTTCACCCAATTATCTTTGTGAAAAATTAAACTATCCATGATAGACCGTATAATACATTTTAGTCTAAAGAATAAACTAATTGTTTTTCTTTTCACCTTAGTCCTGATTGGAGGTGGAGTCTATTCTTTACTAAATTTACCGATCGGTGCCGTTCCTGATATTACCAATAATCAGGTACAAGTAATAACTACTTCACGCAATTTGGCTACGGAAGATGTGGAGAAATTCATCACCTATCCCGTTGAGCTTGAAATGGCCAACCTGCCTGGCGTTAAAGAGATAAGATCTATTTCTAAATTCGGTCTATCGGTGGTAACGGTAGTTTTTGACGATGATATGGGGAGTTATTTACCACGTCAATTAATTGCTGAAAAAATTAAATCGGCGGAAGAGCAAATTCCTTCAAATTTTGGCAAACCTTTTATGGGTCCTGTTACTACTGGTTTAGGGGAGATTTATCAGTATGTTATTGAGGTAGATTCGAATTATAAAGATTGGTATAGCCTAAGCGACATTCGCACGATACAGGATTGGGTGGTAAAACGCCAATTGTCGGGTATCCCGGGGGTGGTGGAAATAAATACTTGGGGTGGTTACCTTAAACAATATGAAGTAGCCATTAATCCCGCGCAATTGCGCAGCCTAAACATTCCTATCGGTAAAGTATTTCAGGCCTTAGAAAACAATAATGGCATTGCCGGTGGGGCCTATATAGAAAAGCAGCAACAAAGCTATTTTGTAAGAGCTGAGGGCTTGTTGGAAAGCTTGAGCGACATCGAAAATATTGTGGTAGAACGCCGTAATAATATTCCCATTTTAATAAAAGATTTGGCCACAGTTGACTTTGGTCACGCGACGCGATTTGGTGCCATTACGGGCAATGCAGAAGGTGAAAAGGTTCTCGGTCAGGTTATGATGCTAAAAGACGCTGACTCGAAAGCGGTTATTGACGCGGTAAAAGCCAGAGTTGCTGAAGTACAGAAAACCCTACCTAAAGGAATAAGTATTAATCCTATTTTAGAGCGTAGTGAGCTCATTGGTAAAACTACTTTCACCATTGCCGAAAACCTTATTCTCGGTTGTTTAATTGTGATTTTCGTAGTGGTGCTTTTACTGGGAAACTGGCGTTCGGGCCTTGTTGTGGCCTCCGTGATTCCTCTTACCCTACTCTTCGCCATTACCATGATGTACATTTTTGGCGTAGATGCGAATTTAATGAGCTTAGGCGCCATTGACTTTGGGATTATTATAGATGGAGCTGTTATTATAATTGAGTATATCGCTTTTAAGATTAGCTCGGAGAGGGAGAACATTCTTAGCTTAAGCAAAGAAAAACGTCAAGCTTTTAAAGATCAAATCACCTTTAAGGGCGCCAGTAAAATGATGCACTCTGCCGTTTTCGGGCAGTTGATTATCATCATCGTTTTTATCCCTATTCTCTCACTTGTTGGCGTAGAAGGCAAAATGTTTCGGCCTATGGCCCTCGTTTTCAGTTTTGCCTTAACGGGAGCGATGCTCTTATGTTTTACCTACGTGCCGGTGATGGCCTCCTTATTTATTAAGCCCAGTAATTTAGAGAAAAGCACCGTTTCTAGTCGCTTAATTGATTTCCTAAAAAGATATTACCGTCCTACTATCGTTTGGGCGATGGACAAAAAAGCCTTGGTATTAAGTTTATCAGCTGCCTTATTAATTGGTTCTGCAATACTTTTCAATAGTATGGGTGGGGAGTTTGTACCTACCTTGGATGAAGGTGACTTTGTGATCCAGCCGGTTCTGAAAACGGGAACCTCTCTAGGCGAAACCGTAAAAATTACCACGCAAATTGAAGAAGTCTTAATGGCCTTCCCAGAGGTGGAGCAAATTGCTAGTCGCATTGGTGCCGCCGAAGTTCCCACCGATCCCATGTCCATGGAAGAAAGCGATGTAATTATAAAGCTCAATCCTCGCAGTGAATGGACGAGCGCCGAAAGTAAAGATGAATTGGCCAATGTTTTTAAGGAAGCGCTTTTGGCTAAAATTCCGGGGGTAGAATACGAGTTTACCCAACCGATTGAAATGCGTTTTAACGAGCTTATTACCGGAACGCGCTCTGACCTTGCTATTAAAATTTTCGGAGAAGATCTTGATATCCTTTATCAGAAAGCACTTGAGGTAGAAAAAGCTATACAGAGCATTCCGGGTGCGGCAGATATTAGCGTAGAGAAAACAGCAGGGCTTCCGCAGATGTCAGTAAAATACGACCGCGCCAAGCTAGCAGAGTTTGGGATAAATATTGCCGACCTCAACCAAATTATTTCTACGGGTTTTGCGGGAAGCAATGCTGGAAAAGTTTTTGAAGGCGAACGCTCCTTCGACCTTGTATTGCGTTTTGACGAGGAGCATCGCAATGAGATTAATGATATTAGAAATGCTTCGATTATGGCGGCCAACGGCGAACATTATCCTTTAAGTGAATTTGCTGAAATAAAATACGCTTTAGGTCCCGCTAAAATTTCACGTGACGACACCAAACGCCGCATTGTGATAGGAGTTAACGTACGTGGTCGCGACTTAGAATCGGTGGTTATTGATGTGCAAAAAACCATTGCAGCGAAAGTAGAGTTACCTACGGGTTATACCGTTGATTACGGGGGTCAATTTGAAAACCTCAGAGCAGCTAGTAAACGTCTGTTGATTGCCGTTCCTATTGCCCTTTTGCTAATTTTCTTCCTACTCTATTTTGCCTTCAACTCGGTAAAAGAGGCCCTAATTATTTATAGTGCCATTCCTTTATCAGCGGTGGGTGGTATCTGGCTTCTTTACCTGAGGGATCTACCTTTTAGTATTTCAGCTGGTGTTGGTTTTATTGCCTTATTCGGTATTGCCGTACTTAATGGCATTGTGCTTATCGAAGAGTTTAAAGAGCTTAAAGCAGATGGGATTATTGACATGAAAGAGCGCATCATTAAAGGAACTCAGGCAAGATTACGTCCTGTTCTTTTAACCGCATCTGCGGCAGCATTAGGCTTTTTGCCGATGGCTATTTCTACCTCAGCTGGGGCCGAAGTGCAGCGACCTTTGGCTACGGTAGTGGTAGGTGGGCTGATATCGGCCACGGCGCTTACGCTGATCGTTTTACCTATTCTGTATGCGATTTTCGATTCTAAAAAAACTGTCTTGAAAAAAAGAAAGAAAAAACATTATAAAACTGGCCTCTTAGTGCTATTAATTGCGCTTCTGCCTTTGAGCGGCTTTGCTCAAAATAATGGCCCGAACTTAGAAGAAGCAATTGCCATTGCTTTGAAAAACAACCAGAAACTAAAAGCCTCCGAGTTAAGTAGTATGGAAAAACAAAAGTTGATTGCCACCGCTTTCAACTTCGAGAAAACCAATGTATACTACAATTTCGACGAGAACAATATTGCGCCCAACAATGCCGCCCTCTCGGTTTGGGGGGTGCAACAAAACTTCAGCTTTCCCAGCACTTATGGAGCCCAACGCAGGCTTAAAAAGGAGCAATGGAGAGAAGCCCAACTGGAGTTTACTTGGCAAGAAACGGCACTTGAAGCGGCGGTTTCGGCGGCTTATGTTAAAGTGATTTATTGGCAGAAACAAAAGGATATTGCTTTTTTCATCGATAGCCTTTATCAGAAAACTGCCCAGTCTGCTACCATTAGTTTCAAGGCGGGTGAAAGTGATTACCTCACTAAGATTACGGCAGAAAGTAAGGCCCACCATACGAATCTACGGAAAGTGCAAGCTTTAGCCGACCTTGAAAAAGCCAGCATGGACTTGCAAAAACTGTTACAGGCCGACTCAGTTTTAAATGTGCCCCAGCAAGATATGCCCATGTTGAATATAAATCTGAGTGATAGCCTAGCAAACAACCCGAGTATTGCCTTGGGTATGCAGCGGGAAAAAATTCAGAAAAAACAAATTACCCTTTCGCGCAATCAGCTTTTACCCGACTTACAAGTGGAGTATTTCCAGGGGAATAACGCCCTAGCTCCAACTGACATTTACCAAGGCTTTCAGGCGGGGATTAGTATTCCACTATGGTTTGGTGCCCAAAGTGCCCAGATCCGCTCTCAGAAAATTGCTTTGCAAAAAATTGCAGCCCAAAATGAAAACTTACTGATCGAAATGCGCAGTGAAAGAGCCCAGCTTTTTAAAGAAATCTATAAATGGAAAATGGGTATTGATCACTACGAAAATGAAGGCAAAGATATCAGTGCCAACATTATTAAGCACGCCGAAATTGCCTATCAGAAAGGGGAAATCAACTTTATTGAATATTCCCTTCTCTTAGAAAATGCCCAAGAAATAAAAACAAATTACCTCGATAATTTAATGGCCTATAATCTTAGTGTCCTTAAGCTCAATTACCAGTTAAAATAAAAAGAATGAAAATTTCCACTCATACAATCAACCTTTCTCTTTTAGCCTTCATCTTAATCAGCAGCTTTGCTTGTAGCAAAAACACGGCCGAAGAAGACGCCATAGAAGTAGCTAGTTCTACTAAGGAATTGGTACTTACCGAGCAACAATTTAAAACGGCCCAGCTACGCATAGGCCCCGCCAGAACGCAGGTTTTTAGAGAGAATATTAAAGCGCGTGGCGTTTTAGAAGCTTCTCCCGAAAACATGGTAAGCATCAGTAGCTACTTTAGTGGTTATGTAAAAGAAACCTCTCTTTTAGCCGGACAAAAAGTTAGAGCCGGTCAGTTGTTATTCACCTTAGAAAATCCTGATTACCTATTGGTGCAGCAAGACTTTTTAGAAGCGCAAAGCATGCTGAGCTTTTATAAAAACGATTATGATCGTCAGAAGTCATTGCTTGCAGAAAATGTTAGTTCTGAAAAGAAATTCCTTCAGGCGAAAGCCGACTACGAAGTTACCGCTGCGCGTTATGCCTCTTTAAAGCAAAAGCTGAAATTAATGCATATTAATGCCGAAAACTTAAGCCCAGAAAACTTAAGTAGTACTATTAAAGTAACTGCTCCTATTGACGGTTTTATTAGCAATGTAGGCATTGGCCGCGGGCAATTTATTAGTCCTAATGAAAGTGCTGTAGAAATTGTGAATACGCGTAACCTTAAACTGGCACTTACTGTCTATGAAAAAGATCTTCCCAAAATAGCGCTTGGGCAAGGGATGAGCTTTACCCTAAAAAAATATCCCAATAAAATTTTCAATGCCAAGATTGACCTCATTAGTCCCGTGATTGATTTAGACAAAAGAAGTGTCTTGGTCCATGCCTCTTTGACTAAAGAAAGCCTAGAAGAAGACCTAAGTCCTGGTACTTATTTAGAGGTAGCCATTATAAACGACAGTACCAGCTTATACTCACTGGGCCGTGAAGCTTTGGTGCAAAAGGGCACACATTACGAAGCATTAGTATTGGATAAAAAAGAAGGCAATCAATATATTTTTAAGATTATCAAATTGAAAATTACAGCTAGTAATGAAGACTACTTAGGTTTTTCTTTACCTGCCGAATTGAGAGACAAGCAATTTTTACTCAATGGTACCTTCGGCTTACTGGGAGAATAGGGAATTGTTATTTATTGCGACTTTACGAGTGATGAGAACTTTGGCCAGAGAATTGCTACTTTAGCCATAACCCTAAAGGAATGCTCATCCTATCAATGAAGCATATTTATACTTTCCTGTTTTTTAGTCTAAGTCTATTTCTTGCACCCTTAAAAGCGCAAAATGAGGTAGTCACAATTGAGTGCTATGGCCCTAGCCTTAGCGAGCTCTATACCATGTTTCATTCCGATCTGGTTATTTACGGCCAAGTCATTTTAAACCATGGCCCTTTTACCCAATTTAAAATTGAAGAGCTTATAAAGCAAGATGGCCTTTGGTTCGGAAAAGGCGATACTGTTAATATTTTCATTGATGACGCCGCTTTACAAAAGGTTTTAGTAGAAAATCCCGACTATCAAATTAGCAGGATTTCCTTAAAGCTAGGGACTAAACATTGGCAATTAACATCGGGGACCGTTTATAGCTTGGAGCCATTGAAACTGGGCCAAAAGATTGACATGCTTGATCAGGTTATCATCTTACCCGCCAACCCTAGAGTAAGTTCACAAATCTTACAAGAATTTTTACGCACCTATACAACAAGTTTCTCCGAGGGAATTCCTGCACAATTAAAAATTGGCGCAAAGGACTTAGAACGTTTAAAAAAAACGAATCCTATCATAGCTCTTTTCGAAAAGCAAGAGCGAAAATTTCTCAACGAGCCTGATATTGCAGAAGAAGTTTTAATGCGGCAAATTCATGCCGCCCAAACAGTTGATTTAGATACTAATCCGCAGATTGTATTAGAACCTCAGTTGCTCGATAGCAGCCTCAGTTTGAATGACGTTATAAGTATCAACGACTTTAAAGCCGACGATGATAGTTATAGAGACGCAAGAGTGCGGGTAATAATTAAAATTTTTATTGACGAGGAAGGTCGAGTTTATAAAACCGAATTGCTGCGAGGTATACGCGCTGATTACGATAATTACGCCTTAAACCATGCCAAGCAGAGCGGACCGTGGCTGCCTCTTGTTCAGCAGAATAGAGCGCGGAAGGGTTATTTTAATTTACCATTTTACTTTAAAAATAGTAATGCGAAGTAAAATCCTAGTTTCACTCCTTCTGCTGCTAAGCATTAGTTTACCCAGCCAAGCTTGCTCCTGTATAGGACCAACTACATTTTTAAAATCAGTTAATATTTACGGCTTAGAACTAAAATTTATTGGTACCGACAGCTTGACAAGGGAAAATTATCTTGGTGATAAATATAAATCTGCCGTTAAGAAGTTAGTCTTAATCGACATTTGGTGGCAGCCTGAAGATGCGGCAAACACAAAACTTAATGTAAGCGACACCCTGTACTTACTCGAAGGAAACGGTGCCAATTGTTTCGGCTTTCTTCCCGATGCTACTTACAATGAACACTATCTTATCAGCCTCGACCTGAGCGTATTTAGGGAAGGAGTTTCAGATGAATTTAAGGGCGCAAATAAGCCGATTATTAGTACTAGCCTCTGCACGGAACCTATACTTTGGTTGGATGGAGATCGGGCCAAAGGCCACATTAGTAAAAACAAGAAGTATCGTAAGCGCGCTTTCGCAGATAGGTTTTTTAAGTTTGCTCAACATTACCGAGAGAAATCCTACCAATTTGAGAAAGCCAGTTTTGGCCATAAATACTACGATTTTTGGTCGCAAGCTGGAGAAAGAGCAGCCAAT
Source organism: uncultured Schleiferiaceae bacterium (assembly GCA_963974215.1). Classification (GTDB taxonomy): domain Bacteria; phylum Bacteroidota; class Bacteroidia; order Flavobacteriales; family Schleiferiaceae; genus Croceimicrobium. The sequence continues at coordinate 141,687 of CAXBBL010000006.1, forward strand.
TTCTATTTGAAAGTATTTTCAAATAATGGTAATTACTTCGAAGGTGGTCAAAATTGGTCCCGTAAACGCTTACGCAAGATGGCTTTAAAAGTGCGGGCTTCACAAAGTGCTTAATTCCCTCTAATCTTTTTGATCGCTTCAAAGTGATGGTTGGTGTGCCAATGCACGAAATAAAGAATTTCGCGGATGGTAAGCTTCCCCAATAAAGGATGAGCCAAGAGGTAATTGTCTAATTGCGTTTCCGACCATTTCCGCTCTACAATCTTTAAAAATTTTAAGCTTAAAGCTTGATAAGTTCCTTCTAAATCTTGTGTTCCTAAAACAAGATTCTCGTTAGCTTTATAAATCTCTGGCGCCACAGCGGGACCTTGTGCCTTTTCATGATAACGCTGCACTAGCGCTTCATAATTTCGACCAGGCCGATTGGGTTTCCCAAAGCCATAACGCAATAAAAACTTTGGTTTTGACAAGGCCTTGTTAAGCGGGATTAGGACCTTATTTAGATGATCGATATTTTGATTAACAGACCATTTACCGTTAAGATCAGCACTTTTTTCATCCTTAGTTAAAGGGGTCAGAAATTCGCTGATTTCGGCATTAAGTTCTTGATACATTTTTATAATCTCCCCCTTCTTCATATCGCTACTAAGCTTTTATTTGTAGTGCATAATTGTAAAGCAATCCCTCTAAACTATCTCGGTCGAAAATAGCACCTTTAATGCGATTCTGATTGGGATCGATATTAAAATTGACCGCCTGACTAAAATTTGCTTTTTCTAACAGAGTTTGCGAAAAAATGGCGCCTCTTAAATCGCTCGATTCAAAGTTGGCTTCGCTTAATTTTGCATCGCTAAAGTCGACTTCAGCGAGATTACAATTTCTGAACACTACCCCTTTGACAAGGCAAGCATAGAAGGAAGAATGCTGCAAATTACAGCCTTCAAAACTGGGGCTGAAAGCAAAGTCACTGCAAGTTTCAAAAGCCAAGCCCAAAATTTTACAATCTTTGAAATGACAATTCTGAATGGCCGTTTTTAAAAGCTTGGCTCCACTAAAATTACAAGCTTCGAAGTGGCAGTCGGTAAAACGGCATGCGCTAAGATTAACTTCACTGAAATCGCAATTACTAAAGTCGCATTCTTCAAAATCTCCTGGTAAATTCGGGTAGTCTTGGAAGTTTACAGCATTAAACTGTTCATCGCTATGGTACTCATTCATCGCTAGGCACACTTTTTAAAAATTGTTCCTCTCCCCCAACTATAGGAATACTGATTTGAGATTGCTCTAAATCCAAACTTAGCTCAGTTCCGGGTTTAGGGTGTAAGGTGAATTCTTGATCACTGGAGAAAACCACCAAAGCCAATTGTTGGCCCTTAGGTATTATTTGATCATCGGGATTGAGGTAAAAATGCAGGTTGTGAAACTCGCCTTCTATAAGCTCCGATGTTTGGGAGATGCTTCGATAATTCTGTGGATCGGCCCAACCGCGGCTAATAATATTGGCGGTAATGGGTAAATCCTCTTCATTTTGCCAAGGCAAAGAAACTAAGGCCACGGAAAGGTTTGCCGCCGTTTTGTTTAAAATAGCGATTCGTAAATCCACCTCTATTAAACCAGAAATATGTAAGTCTTCTTGTAAGGTGAAAGTGCGAAAGATTAGGCGGTTTCTGGAGGATGTATTCTCAGCCAATTCTTGCAGTGTGATATTGAAATCATCGGTCCAAGTCATTTTTCCCTTTGCACCGTTCAAGCCAAGGTTACCATTCTGCTCCTCTTCCTGGCTCATTTTCAAAACCACATCCTTAGCTTGCGGATTGGGATAATCTGCATAAGCGGTTGGCTCTTGCGGACTATCGCTTTCACGTACGATCCAAGCACGTGGCTCCTCTTCTACTCCATTTTCAATGCCAAATAAATAACGTGTAAACCAGCGATTGCAAAGTTGCATGGGAGGTTCGCCTCCGTGACCAAATTGGTGGGCATAAAACATGGCTGGCAGGCCCATTTCCTTGGCTTTTTGATAAATGCGATAGCTATGTTCGGGCATTACGTTCCAGTCGTTAAAACCATGTGACATAAGTAAAGCTGCTTTCATATTATCCATTTGCAGGAGCAAGTCGCGTGATTCCCAAAAATCGTTGAAGTCGCCCGACTCACGATCCATACCGGCCCGTAAAATTCCCTCTCGCACCCTTTTATTGTTAGTTGCTCTTTTGGCGGGATCACCGCTATGAATGAAGTCGTACAGTACATCTATATCTTCGCCTAAATAACCTCCCGGTGACCGCACCAAGCCATGCGAACGATAATAGTGATAAGGAGAAGTATTGGGGGCTACGGGAATAATAGCTTCTAGCCCATCTACACCAGTGCAGGCCGCCGCTAAAGCTAAAGTGCCATTGTAGGAAGTACCAATCATTCCTACTTTGCCGGTTGACCAAAACGCTTGTACCTTTTCCTGACTTGTAAGGCTAGCGTAACCATTGTCTTTACCCGCTAGCCATTCTATCACCGCCTTAGGCGCGAGTGACTCATTTTCACCACCAACGGTAGGAGCGCCTTCCGACAGACCCGTTCCAGGAGAAGCCGAGTGAACGACGATAAAACCACGTGGCACCCACTTCGCTACATGCGCATTGGAAATAACTGGTCTATTGATGCGGGCCTTAACTTCGGGATGAACGCGCTCTGGGCCGATTTCGCCTAACTCGTGATTTACTTGCCAAAATAGACCATCTACGTCCTCCGCCACGCCACAGAAATATGGGCTGGTATTATAGATTACCGGCAGTTTTAAATCACCGTTTTCCGTTTGGGCTGGCCGGGTAACCGAAACATGCATACGGTCTAATTTTCCATCGGCATCGCTATCGAATTCGGTTTCTACCCATAGGTCGTGACGAATCCAGTCTTTAGCTTTAGAAAAGCCTTCTACAATTTGGGCTTCACCATTTTTAAAAAAGGGCTGGGCGGTTTCATCGCTACTAAGCTGTTCTTTTTGAGCACTTACATGAAATGAAAACAGAGATAACAGGAATATAAACAAGGTGTTTTTCAAGTGGGAAATCATGCGCGAAATTTAGAAGGGGAAGTTAAGAAAAATGGCCGCGAATAGTAGATCTATTTGTAAAAGCCCACTACTTTGGAACAGGCAGGGTCGGAGGGCAAAAATTTCACTTTAAGCTTATCTCCTACATCTCGACGACCAAATCTTTTACCAGCTTGAAATGAGCCAGAATAATTCGTGTCTTGGTATTGAAATTCGTAGTAAACCCTTTGCATATAATAACCCCTTCCAATGTGTCGCATCCTAGTTTCGGTAACGATTGCCTCCGTATATTGATAATCTCTGCCCCAAAAGTGTATTTCGTCTGTAAACCAAGCCCGGGCGACAAAAGCAAACAATAGCAAACTAATAATAACATAAAAAAACTGCCAAGCCCATTTAGTCTTAATCTTTTTTTGCTCCGCTAAAAACTCTTTTTGCCATTTTTCAAAATTGGGACTATCATTAACTTTTTGGGATCTCATGTGATGGAATAAAAACGCTTTTCTAACTTTAATTTTCTTTTCGCAAGGCCTCAAGCCACAATTTATCGACTGGAACAAAATTCCGTATTAATTTATCGCCCACGATGTAAAATTTAATAGTCTGCATAATAGCTACTTTAGTGGCTTTTTCAGCAGAGTCTGGCCTTTCTATTTTAGCATCAACTGCCAATTTAAGCGAATCCTTGGCCGTGCTCCAAAGACCGGTTTTAATATAGCCTGAAGGATTATAACCAAAGGTTGAGTACTTTCTTAATTCCAGATTTGCCCCGCCAAACCAAGCCTGATTAGAAACTATAGTCCTGACTAGTTTTTCTTGCGGACTGGGAATATACCACTCATAATATCCTGTTAAGTTTTCTACCATGTAAGTACAACGGTGAAATAAACACTGGCGTAGCTAGGGTTTATTTGTTGTTGCTTAGTTATTTATTTTATCAAATTAGTGTCGATACTTAATCGATAGATTGCATGATATTTATCAATTTCTTCATATATCCATTTGCTCGCATCTATTTCCTTTTCAATTATGCCATATTTAATGTTCAAGTCTTTTATTACAATTCTTTCCCTTTCATCTGAAACGCCAACTGTTCCCTGGACGTACCAGCTGTGATGAATCTTTTGCTCCTCGTTAGCAAATACATCTGTTGCGTTAGATTCTCCTTCTACATTGAATTTTAACACAACGGTTGAGTCTAAACTGTTTGATACGTAATATTCCTTTATATGCTCTACGTCACAAGAAACCAGTAATACTGATAATAATATCAGGGCTATTAGTGGTTTCAACTTTATAAAAATCAATCGATGATTCATGTTTTTCCAAATTAAGTACAACTAAAGGATAAGATTACAAATAAAGAGAAGGCGGAAAATTTGCGCACGAATGAAAAAAAATTTTTACTACAATACCTATTTTTTGATAAAAGGTTGCTGACCGTAGTAGTTTCCATTCCGATTCCAAAGCTGCAAATAATAGAGCGCTGTAGGCCATTTGCCCAATGGAATTTGCACTTGAACCCTCGCACTACCAGATTGAAGGCTTCGACCTGAAACATCTATAATTCGATAATCTAGGTCGGCTGCAAAATCTGAGAAGAAAATAATAAGGCTTGTTTCTTCAGTATCGTAATGAAGTTGAAAGGGAGCTTTTGAATCCTCTTGCCATTTATTAGCATCTGGACCGAGCCATTTAAAATGCGGCTTTGACCATCCGTCCCAACCGATATCACGCCCATGTTCAATTGACCCTGACAGTAAAAATGAACCATTTGCCAAACTCTGCACTTGTCTAATTTCAAAATCTTGATTAGAAGGAACTACATATATTTGCTGTGCTCGTATAGTATCTCCCTCCATTCGAAAAAATGCAAAACTATCGCGCTCAGCACTCCTGTATTGTAAGGTAGTGATGTCCGCATCTTGAAAATTATAACTAATTGCTACTGGACTAAATCCGAAAACATCGGGAAAGGAGTCACCAAGTTTATAGGGATAAACTAGTTTTCTTTCCATCAATTTTGTTCCATCCTTAAGAATTTTTAATAAAAGAAGATCCGCTCCCAAGCTGTCCACAACTAGTCTTTTCTTACCCCGCGAATAGTTTAAATAAGTATTAAAATTAACGTTGAAATAAGCATCTTGAGTGAAGTGCTTCTTGGGTCCAGCATAATAGGCGCTTTGTTCAATATAGGCACTATCGGCTTCTTTTTTACCTCTTGTAAAATGATAGTGCAGACTATCGTTTATATATTCAAATTTACGGCCATCCTCGCCCAGAAAAAAGCTGCCCGGACTGTAGATGGGACTGGCAAGAAGAAAGGTATCTAGGATTTGATAGTTTTCGCTATGACTCTCGATTTGTACAAGAAAGATACTGTCGCTCCCCTTCCTTAAATCGCTCCATGCTGCAAAAGTTCAGGTATTAAAAAGAGCGAAGCTTGTGTCTCGATGAAACTGCCAATTTAAAGAAGCAGCCATATAATCATAATAGTCTTGAAATTCTCGATAAGTACTATCTTCTAAATCAATCCAGCGAGCAGAGTAAAAGGGATACGAACCATAATATTGAAGCCATACACTTCTAGTTGCGGACAATTCCAATAGTGGTAAATGATATTGATAGTCAGCAGCTTGATAATCAATCACTTTTAAAGACCCTAATGAATCTTGTTCACGATAATATAAGGCTTGTAATTCTTCACTATAATTTGGCCCATAGCCACCCCAACTATAGCTAAAGCTCATTTTCCAAATATTGGGTGCTAGAGAGTCGACTGCATATAGTTGTTCGATTCCCGATTGCTCAAAAGTACGCTCAATTAGTTGACCGTTAACCTTATAACTAAAAACCAAAAAACAAGAAATTAGTAAAAGAAAACGAAACATAATACTCAGATTTGCTGCCTAAATTACTGATAAAAATCTATTTACAGATGGGCTTAAGTAGCAGCTTCGAGCCTTAATGACCAATAGAAGCGCTTAAGCCATTTGAGGAACGTGGGAGGACTTGCAGCGTAAAGCGCTACCCGCAGGGGAAGGCCCAAATATTACCACTGTTTTTAAAAGACCTATGGTCTAATTTTACGTCTGACTTAGGTTAAACAGAATTTTAAAGGTGATTTATAAAACTCCCCATTAATTTTCAAATATTTATTGCGATCTATTGCCCAGCGATTTAGTATGCTTTTCCTTGGCTAAGTGCAGAAGCTTTGTCCCAAAGCCTTTACCCTGAATGTCCGATTTTAAAATCAAAGTACTAAGCTTTGACTTTACCAGCATCATCCACCCCTAATAGCGGAATACCCCTTATTCCACAGATGAAAAATATCGTTCTTGTGGCTAATCGATAAGTTCGTAGTTTGTAAGAAGTCCATATTGATTTGACAATTGTGCATAGGGCATCATTTAAAGGCTAAATTATTTAATCGCATTCCATAAATGGAAAGAGATAATACTCCAATAGTGAGCAGAAATATCCAAAACGAATAAAACCCTTTAAAGCCATCTTTGACCCATTGATAGATATTTATGAGCAACCATCCTATCAATAAAGCACAATACAACAACAAGGAGAGGCTAATAATCCAAAATATGGTATTCCCAAAGCCTGTCCAGGTGTAATCCCTGATATAAACTAAGGTGCATAACAGTAAACTAGCAATAAGAACTTTTAGGTCTTTTTGAAATCTTTTACGATTGTGAATGTCGGCCATTGCTTAGATCTTGTGTGCTTGATTTGAAACACAGGATGAATAGGTAATTTACTGCTTTTCTTTATTACCTAGCCACATCATAATATTTTAAACGTAAGCCCCGCCTTAGCGATTGCAGCGGAAAGCCCACAGCGAGGTACGAGCGAGGACTTGCAGCGTAAAGCGCGACCCGCAAGGGAAGGCCCTAAAAATCATTTTCGCTGAACAGAAATGTTCTACACTCTTACTCCCTTTCAAAGTCATAATCGCGCTCTACCTTGGCAATTCTTGTTTTAAAGGATTGATACCAGTCCCTTCGGCCCTTCTCACGAGCCATAGAATGTTGGGCATTTTCGCGCCAATTTTTAATCGACTCCAAATCGCGCCAGTAAGATACCGTGATACCGAGTTCGTTTCTAGCACTTTCGATTCCTAAAAAGCCATCTTGCTGCTGGGCCAGTTGTACCATGGCATAGGCCATAGCTGCATAGTCTTGGTTATCACTGCTAATGGTCGATGTGAAAATAACAGCATAATAAGGAGGCGGTGGAGTATCAGCAATCATTTGATTTTTAAACTATTGAAAGTTAATTCTTAATCTAAATTTCTGGGTAATTTGGTTTTATTTAAATGCCGTGCCTAGCTATCGAAGCTCTTCCACTCCATTGGCATGTAAGGCAAAACGTCCTTTATTTCGTGCATGGGCCACCTCTTTGTCACCCCAAGGCCAGCCCCCAAATTGCGTTCTTTGATATTCCTCAAAAGCCGCGCGAATTTCCTGATCGGTATTCATTACAAAAGGTCCGTATTGCACCACAGGTTCGCCAATGGGCTTGCCTTCTAATATTAAGAGATACGCATCAGCTGCGCCATTTTTAAGTTGAATATCCTCGCCTCCTTCTGCTTCAATTATACTTTGTACGTCAACCTCAGCATCTTCTACTTGCAGTGATTCACCTTTGTAAAAAAACAAGGAGCGTGTGGCTTGCGGATTGGTTTTAGGTAAACTCCACTCGGCCCCAGCTTCCATTTTAACTGTATAGACTGCTACTGCGTTTGCCGCATTAGCGGCCCAAGAATCGGGGGTGGAGTCTAAGGCTTTCAGGGCTCCTATTTGCCCAGCAATTAATTGCACTTCGGTAGATGCGCCCGAACTATCACGATGCTTAAGAACGGGAATATCTTCCTTCCAAAGCATTTTAAAATGAGGTTCTACCATTTTCGATGCTCTGGGCAGATTGAGCCAAATTTGAAATATTTCTAAGGGGTTATCACCACTTTCATTTACCAAAGGAAACATTTCGGAATGCAGCACCCCTTTGCCAGCGGTCATCCACTGCACATCACCCGCCATAAAACGACCGGCGGCTCCGAGAGAGTCAGAATGATCTACTACCCCTTCTTTATTAATGGTGATGGTTTCAAAACCACGGTGGGGATGAAATGGAAAACCTGGTATCGTGCTACCATGGTACATTCGCCAGTCTTGAGCGGGATTAAAATCTTGACCAATATTTCGGCCGCGCAACAATTTTTCATCGGGCCCCATTTGCGCATTGCCAGCTGGATATTCGTCACGATGATAGGCACAAAATAGAAAGGGGTCTTGAGTTTTCCAGGGAAAACCCAGCGGTATAATGTTTTTGATTTTTTTCATAGCTACTAATTGAAAGGCTAAGATGGGATGAAATGTTTAATGAAGCGTGATTTCCGGGGAGGAATGCAACAAACTGATTATTTCCTTAAAGGCCATCAAAATAAAGAGCGACCAGTAGAATACCTTAAAACCTGAGTTTGACCTAAAATTATAGCCTCAGATTTTCAATAAAAGGAAAAGACTAGTCTGGACCGTGCAGCTGTAGCGGGCTACAGCAAATGAGCTAGATGCAGGATTTTCGCTTTTATTGGAAAAAACTTGTAAACCTCTTCTAAAAAGGAGTTTTTGGCGCCTTAGCCCTTCGCAATAGCCCGCTATTGCTTCAGTGCTTCGGCTTAAAACCCACTATTTATAAGAGGTCTGAGGCCTAATTTTACGCCGAACTCAGGTTTAAAGCCTCTTACAATCAAATCCTGCTGTCTCTTCAACCAATCATTTGATGAGTTCATTAAAACGACTTTCTTTACTGCAAAAGGGACTACATAACGATTCCAAAGGTAGACGCTTAATCCAAAATAAAGTATAAATGAGATTTTTTCCATGATGACTTTTCCTTTTGGATTCTCAAAAGATCATTTACTCAATACCTGGCTTTTAAAAATGGCTGTTGACCATAGTAGTTCCCATTCTTTTCCCAAAGTTGTAAATAATAAATAGCCGCTACCCAATATCCGATTGAAATACCTTCATGCGCTTTGATGCTTCCTTCTTGAAGCGGCCGACCTGAGGCATCTACAATGCGGTAATCTAATTCGATGTTAGGATTTTCCAGAAAGAGTTTAATCTGATTTGCATCTGCATTATAATGCACATTAAAAGGCTCATTTCCGACTAAAGTTTTAGTTCTTCCATTTTTGTCTAAATAAACTAACACTGGCTGATAATAGTAGGGAGCGTTTCGTTTTTGACTTCCTAAGAGGTAGAAACCCCCTTTGGTGTCGCTTAGACAATCCCGAAAAATAAAACCTGGCATCTTAGTCATTAGAAGGTAGTTCCTTTTCTCAATAATCCCGCTTCTCGAGCGAAATAAAAAGAGGGTATCTGCGCTATAAAACTGCCAATCGATAAGCTTCTCAGATTCTTTTGTAGCGGGTATACTGCTTACATTTCCATCAAACTGTTTGTAGTAATTACCAGCTAATCCCCTTTTTTGGAAATATTTAAAAATTGGAGAACAATCAAAATAAGTAGAATCATTGAGGGAAATCGAGAGCTGATATACCTTAGATTTCTCTTCGTTGTAAAAAAACTGGTCAATTCCTCGATCATAAAAGCTTCTGCGCAAATCCTCCAGATTAATGCTGGAACCAAAATCGCTAAAATTGCCTAAGCTTAAACTAGGATCAACAAAGCTACTGTCGATAGTAAATTTGCCTCGACTAAAGCGAATACGGCGATCATCTTTAAGTAGCTCCCATTGTTTCTCAGATTCCAAATAATGCAAACCAGCATCATACAACTTAGGCTCTAAACGAATTGAATCCAAAATATGAAATTGCCCTTTCTCGGGCTCTAAAACTGTTAAATAATAAACCGTATTAGTATCATGCGCCGCAAAGTTAAATGAGCTAGAACTATCATTCTCTTGAACTAAAGGTTTTGAATGGAGAATAAATATGGAATCTTGCTTAAAGTGTAAAAAACTGGAAGCGATGCGATTGGGATAAACACTCCCTTCAAGTCCTCCATTTAAATTCCATAAGGTCCATGTTGGGTAAGAACTAGATCCGCCACCCGGACCATTCCGAATGAGAATTTTATTTTTCCTGAATTGATAAGCCTCCACAGGCGTGGGACTGCCAAAAGCATTTCGAAATGCTAAACTTTGATCATCTCTTGGTCTGTAAAGGGTAACGGCTTGCTCAAAAGCCAATCCGCCAACTCCAAGCCAAATCTGTATTTGACTTGAGTCCGCCCCGTACTGCAATTTCTGAGAACTATAATACTTATACTGACCAGGTAAAAGCTCAGGCAGTATAACAGGGCGCACAAATCCCTGAGCCCACATTGATACTGAAAATAATAAAAGGCCAAATATTCGCAATAATTTACGCATTTTATAATACAGACTTGCGCTCTAAATTACGAAAAAACGGGAGTTTAAAAAGCGAGTTTTCTGAGAGTTGGAACAATGAAGATCCTAAAAAAACCTGAGTCCATTATTTCTCGAAGAGAGTATAAACCTGAGTTCGGCGTAAAATTAAGCCTCAGAACTCTTATAAATAGTGGGTTTTAAGCCGAAGCGCTGAAGCAATAGCGGGCTATTGCGAAGGGCTAAGGCGCCAAAAACTGCTTTTTAGAAGAGGCTTACAAGTTTTTTCCAATAAAAGCAAAAATCCTGCATCTAGCTCATTTGCTGTAGCCCGCTACAGCTGCACAATCTAGGCTAGCCTTTTCTTTTTATTGAAAATCTGAGGTTATAATCTTAAGTCGAACTCAGGTTATAAGCTATGAATCGTTTCACTCTAAGAAAATGCCATATACTGCAACGTTATTTTCCAGAAAGGTCCAAAGAGGAAATCTGATTTCTCTCTTATTGGTATCATTGACAGAATGAATTTTGGTTAGACTAGAAAATTATAATTAATATTAATTATAGTCTCATATTCATGTGGTGCACTACGGTTCTGAATAAACGCAGGGCGGCTTTGCCCGTGGTGTGGTAAAGAAACGAAATGTTTCTCTGTCCACCGTAATGCCCCTACCGGAGCGGTATTAAAGCCGGCTTTCGTTTATTTATTGTTGGCAATCGTTATTTATTTTGTCCCGATTTGGTCATTAACCTTAAATCCAAGCATTCCTTTTTCTTCCTGAATCCAAAATATTTCAATATTCGTTTGATCTGTTTCTATGACGTCTAATTGTGTCACATTATAATATGTCTGTCCATTTAGATTCAATGAAGAATGATTCTGAATATTGAATTTTTTAAAATAGTCTTTGTCATTCACATACTCGACAAGACTGCCATCCACTATATCTAGCCACGATGTTAAGTCGTCAATATTGTAGTAAATAGAGCTTTGAATATTCCCTTTCAAACTTTCATAGATAGCAATATTCTCAAGCTTTACGTTTAGTTCTGAGGATTCATAAATGGATTCTAAATCTGGATAACAAGCGCACATGTGACACGAGAATTCCCTTTTTTCACTTCTCACAAAATGGGTTTGTTTAAAAGTAGCTTGGTTGGAGTCCGCGTCATAAAATATGTATCGTTGATTCAGGTCTGGAAAAAAATGCCAGTCCATTGTCTCATGATTTAAGTTGAATTGCTCACAGGTGATTTTCTGACAGCTTAGGAAGGTCAAGCTGAACATTAATATTGAGAAGATTTCAATGGCTGTCCCTCTGTTCATTGTCTGAATGTCTTTAAACGTTTGCCAACGTTTTTTTGTTGCTTAAAATCTAATTTTGATTCCGAGTTCTAAAGATGTAGAGTTTCCTATTCTCTGAGAACTTAAGTAGAATCCCTTGGCTTTCTGAAGATGGTTTTCGGATATTAAATGGAGAATTCCAGAAGTCACTATGGTTAAACCTGTGCCCCACATGAAACCAACCAAGTATAATCCATGTCCTAATTCACCCCAAGTGTCTTCTTCATACGTATTAGTGTGGTGGAAAATAACTCCAGATAATGCTATAACTCCAGAACCAATTAGAAATCCATTGGCCCAGATTCTTGTCTGCCTGTGTTTTTGAGCATATTTCAAGGCCAGTTCGGAAGTCTGTTGGGACAAAAGAATGTGTCGAATTTCTTTTCTTTTCATTTCGTCAAAGTCTTTCTTGCTTTGAGATTGTGCAAAGAAACTGAACAATAAAAAAGTGGTTACTAAGAAAATTTTTGTCATAGTTTAAATGTTTGCCAACATCTTTTACCCGTCACTTTTATACGTTTACCTCTTCTTTCAGCGCGATTAAACCCAATTATATCGCCCTCAGAAGCAAGCTATATGCGCGGCTTTCCAAAGCTATAGAATAGAATTTCACAAAAAGTTTAACCCAGTTTTAATTGAGCCTAATAGTTTCCACCTTTTAAAGCTTCATCAAACGAAAAGTTTCGTAGTGATTTTGTGAACTAAGCCTTATCCAATAGCTTCCTTGCGGCAGATAAGAAAGGTCTAAACTAAAACTTCGCTCTGCGGGATTGAGCCTTATCAATTTGAGGGAACGCCCACTGGCTTCCAAGACTTCTAAGCGCAGCTCATCTCCAATAATTACCTTTCTTAATTCAATCTGCACTGCCTCATTTGCTGGATTGGGATAGAGGTCGGCTATCGCACTCTGCTGCTCATTCAAAGCCATTTTATTTTGACTTTGGGGCCAAACCTTTTCTTTGGGGAAAGGCCCAAAATTAAGGTCGCAGATTATTTCCGCTGCTTGTAGATTTTGAGCAGAAATTAGGGGATTCAAATACTGATTACAGGTTGCCACCATTCTGGCCGTTTGCTGCGGACTGAAGCTTTGCCGACAATAATCGCCCTTGTAATCCATGTGATTGTCGCGGGTGGCGGGGTATTTATTTTTAAGCCCAATGCATTCATCGCTCGTGCTATGCGCGCAATTCGTACTCATGGCCGAAGTGGCATAGGGCGGTGTGTCTTGAATTTTATCGCCTTGCCCTTGACAATAAGCTTCGAATACATGGGCTAAGCCCAGATAATGACCAACTTCGTGTACCAATACATCACCTTCATTGAGCATACCTGGTTTGATATGCAGATGCTGATGGATTAAAACGACGTGCTGATAGCGACTACTATAGTTTTGCCAACCGTGAATATCTGTTGCGTAGCTGGCGGCATTGCCATGTTGCGCTGCTTCGGCTATTACAACAATTAAATATTTCTGATGATCAAGACCAGTCATCTGTTGAATATACTGATCATTTAAAAATCCATTTGCGGTAGGGTCGCGATCGATGTAAAAGATGCCCATTTTCTTCGTCTGCCCCAATGCATTGCGCTGTTGCGGAACCACCACCTGTTCTACGTAGGCGATATCTGTGGCTTGAGGAATAGGCAAAGGTAAATTCGCATCTGCGGAAGCAATACAAAAGCGGATACTTTGCCTAGGGTTGTTGGCATGCACTTGTTCAAACTCATGGTTTAACCATTTGAGCTGATATTGCAAATCTGCTAGCGAATAGTCTATTTGAATCTTAGGATCGGGATCATTGTCAAAAATGTAAAATACCACCGGAATGACGATATCTTCAACCAAATTCTTGGATTGAATGCTAGGATGAGGAAGGTCATTACTAGTGGTGGTACCGCACCACTGAGCCCCCAAAGTGAGACTAATAAAGCATGCTATAATAACCGACCAGAGCTTATTCCTCATTCTTATTGATGTGTTCTGAAGAGAGGGCACAAGATAATAATTTGATGCAAAATACTGCCGCAATCTTTTCGCTTCTCAAGCACTATTCAATACATCCTCAGGTTTTTAAGTCTTGATTTAGCCAATCCCCTTTTTTCATTTCATACCTCCTATCGAAGCAGCTGTCTCTTTCGTTAAAGAACTCCTTGGTTGGCTTCATAAGCTTGTTTAAGATTTTAATCGAGGCAAGATTAGCGATACTAACATGAGCGCTTAGTCCATCAACCTTGAGTATATTGAAATAAAAGTCCAGCATTCCTCTGCTTAACTCTGTTCCGTAACCTTTGCCCCAATAATCCGTTCGAAAGCGATAACCCAATTCTGGCGCGCCATTTTCCTCCCGTATAAACAGAGCCAAGCCAATCATTTCTGGATTTCCTTTTTCAAAGACGCCAGCATCGCATTTTACCGTTTTTAAATCCTCTATGTCTAAATCAAGACTGCGCTTAAATCTATCGGTTATTTGTTTTTCAGTAAATGGTTTTTGTGGAATATCTGCTACTACTTTGGGATCGGTAAATAGTTCCGCAAAGTAGGTCTTATCCATTGACTCTAAGCGCTTAATGCATAACCTTTGTGTTTTGAAGAAGATCATTAAGGGAGGGTTATGTCTCGTTAAATAGTCTTAATTATTTCTCTGAAGTTTGAATTAAGGCTAGGCGGTTGAGTTCAAAGCCAAGTTGTACTCATTAAAGAACCTCACTATTATTCTCTATCCAATCGTCAAGAAGTTGTAGGTCTTCCTTTTCCATTTGATTTGTGTACTCTAAATACTTGGTAATGCCCTGCTCATATCCCTGGTAATCATCGGCTTCAATAGCGGTCTTAATCACTTTTAAAGTGGCTGTAAGTTCTATTTTAGCATCCACTGGAAGCTGGTCTACAAAATCAATAAACTGGTTTAAGTTCTCCTCTTGCGCTGAATTATAAGTTATCTCTTTGACTTCTTCTTTAAGCAGACCATCACACTGACATTGAGGAAAGTATGACGTTCCCTCCAAACTAGCCCTCGAGTAAATGTGAGTTCCTTTGCATGTAGCTTTACAGGTCACGAAAATAGAGGAATAGGTGCTTTGGGAAAGACCACTGTCGCTTTTGAAGTCAATTATAGCCGCTGTAGTGAATAGTATTAGTCCAACGCTCAATAGGATGAATAAGGTCTTTTTCATGATAATCCGATTTTTTACTAAAGTGTTGAGTGGTAAGGTACAAAGATTAGGATTATTATAAACCAGAGATCTGAGGCCTACCTTTATCTCAACTCGGGTTACTATTAAATTGAAGCCCTACTCATCACTGATTACTTTCTTTAATTGCAAAGAAATTAGCCAACCATTGAAATGCGATGAAGCCAAGAAGAAAAAGAAAAGAGGCCCCATTGATATTTACACCACTACTAAAGCTAATGCCTAGGGCCGTTAAGCCGATTAGTGTCATGGTAATGGCATAAATGAGAAAGAAATGCTTGAATTTAGACTCCACAAACATACTGCCATAAGGAAGCATCATGGCAAAGCCAAAAGCGGCTAGCACCAAATAACTATTATCGTGGAAAATAAAATATAAGAGCAAAGCAATTAAGCAAGTGAGTAAACTAAAGCCCACAAAACTTGAACTCATTTTTTCCTTTTTATCGAGTAATAGTTTTCCATACCCATTAAATCGCAAGAACACATTGCTAATGGGGGTAATAACCCAGGTGGACATAACAAGGATGAATAAAGCAATTAAAATTGGATTAAGGTAAACTTGTAAATCTTCATTGTTTCGGGCTACATTTCGTAACACCCTAAATATCAGATAAAAGCCAATTATCACGCCCCATTGATATTTGGATGTGAGATTCCCCATCCAAAAGGAATAACGCAGAAAAAGGCGATAAAAAGGATTTTTAGCTTTAATTGCCTCCAGCATTCCCCCTTGAGCATACTCGAAATTAGGGTCTATCTGCAAGGCTTCTTTAAAATGAAACATCGCTTTTTTATGATTACCCTGCTCTAACAAAGACCAACCATAGTTGGCGTGCGTATAAGGATTAGTCGGATCTTCCCGCAGCGCTCCTTCTATTGTGGCAAAAGCTTCATCGCCCTTATCTAGCTTCACCAAAGCCGAACTCCTCGCATTTAGTGCTAGAATGCTTTCAGGCGCTAAGGTCAAGGCCTGATTCGCTTGTTCTAAAGCCTCTTTATATTCTTTGCGTCCTAATTTTATATGAGCCAAAATGGCAAAGTACTCTCCCTCATTTGGTTCTAAGGTTATGGCTAGCCTAATCTGTTCTTCCGCCTCTTTCAGCTTTGGCTGATGCATTAAAATCCTAGCTTTTAGATAAAATAGGATAGCGTAATCGGGCGCTAAACCAATGGCTTGATCTACGATGGAAAGGGCTCGTTCACTTTGATCCTGTTGGAGTTTCAATTCGGCCAATAGCCTTAAGAAATCAATATTATTAGGATCTTCCGAAAGCAATTCTTTAAGCACTTTTTCCGCATCGCTTAGCCTATCTTGCTGTAGCAAGATTTCCAATCGGGATACTATTGGGTCTTCGGTCATCTTATTTCTTAATTTTCAGGTAGCTAAGGATATCATCATAAAGGCCGGCATCGTTGGCGAACATGGCAAAGTTTTTCGCCGTCATAAACCATTCTTGGGTGCTTGCTTTGTGCTTTTTAATAGCATTCTGCAAATCCTTAGTAGAGATGGGTTTGGGGAGACCGTCGCTAAAGGCCGCTTCTAATTTCAATTCTATGGCGATGTCAATTATAGCATCGATATCGGCGCCCGAATAATTTTCTGTTCTTTTTGCCAGACCCTTATAATCAATTGCTTCCACTGGTTTATCTTGCAACTTAAGTTGGAGAATAGACTCCCTCGAAGTTGCATCTGGAGGCGAAACAAAAACAATCCGATCGAAGCGGCCTGGGCGACGAAAGGCTGGGTCTAAGTTCCAAGGTGTATTGGTGGCAGCAAGGATTAAAACGCCTTCATTATCTGTGTTAATTCCGTCTAATTCCTGTAAAAATTGGTTTATTAAATGGCGCCCACTCGATTGCTTCATATCGTTTCTACTCGCTCCTAAGGCATCAATTTCATCGATAAATAAAACACAAGGCGTATTTCGGCGGGCTAGTTCAAATATATCATGTAAGTTTTTCTCGCTATTGCCGATCCACATGTCTAAAATGTCGTTTAAACCCACATTTATAAACTTTGCTTTTACCTGGCCCGCCGTTGCTTTCGCTAGATAGGTTTTTCCACATCCTGGTGGTCCATACAAGAGTATCCCGCCCCCTATTTTCTTTCCGTAGGCTTTATAGACTTCGGGATGTAGGAGCGGCTTAATAATTTTAAGCTCAATCTCTTTTTTGATGCTTTCCATACCCCCTACATCGGCAAAATCAATGCTTGGCTTTTCTAAAAAGCGCTGATCGATATCCTCGTCTTCCTCTTCCTTCGGCACTTCGGTGGTGGCACGAAGTCGTAAGGCAGAATCTAGTTCCTCATCGTAATACTGCGGGTCGATGGCTAAAACTTTTTGGTATATCTCAAGGGCCTTAGCGAGCTCATCTTCCTTTAAGAGTGCTTTGGCATAAAGACTTAAAAGCTTTAAATCCTTACTGCCCATTTCTATCATTTCCTCCAAAATCACATTGCAGGCTGAGTAGTTTCCTTTTTTATAATAGACCTTTGCCAAACCTACTTTAATTTTCAAGTCATCCGAGCTTTTTAGCAAGATGCTGTATTCCGCTTCAGCCTCTTCTAAACGGTTTAAGCTCAACAGGTTTTCAGCTAACAAAAGTCTTAAAGGTGCGTTCTCTGGCGAATACTTTAGGGCCTCTTTTAGACTCTCAATGGTATTTTCGTTCATAGTTATAGTGCTTAAAATACTGACTAGTAAGTATTAACCCTAAAGATACCTCAATAAATTTGCTGATTAATTGGTTTTATCAAAAGGACTATTTCTCTTTTGCAATATCTAATTTTACGTTTTTAATGTGGTCAAGTCTACTCATTTTATTTCCTCCATTAATTCTTTATTTAAGCATTTCCATTGTGAACTAGAAAAACCTAGCTCAAAACCTTTAAGGCCCTTGCGACGATAGAATTTAAAAATCCATATTGCAGTCACTAGGGTAATGAAATAAACCCATACCCAAATATATGCTCGGGCTTAGCCCTGAGTTTGACACTAAAATGGAGCATCTGTCCACAAACTATCTGCCCCTTCAAATCAGTTAGCTCATGAGGAAAACTGCTAGAACTAGCAAAGCCAATTTGAGCTGATTTTTATGCGGAGGCTGGTTTATCAATTCTGACTAACGTAAATTTAATATGTTATTAATCAGCGATTTGTAATTTTTCAACTTTTTACTCATTTCTCTCGGTTTTCTGCTTTTACGTTAGCCTTGGGACTAAGGATTTCTGGAGTCTAGGAGGAATTCCTTACAACAATGGTAAATGCTGTCCTCACCTTTCCTCTTTATGAATTGCGGGTGACCATTTAGGCATTCTCGGAATAAGCTCAAAAGCAATCTTAATAAAGTCATTATCCATACCACGGACAACGGTAATATTACTAATTGAACCGTCCAACTCAATTACAAAGTTCAAATAGGACTTTAATCCTTTCTTTCTGATAACCAGTTAGTCTAGTTGTTTTTGTACATAATCATAAGCCAATCCTAAACTTTCTTCTGTATCAGTTTAGTGGTTACAAATTGGTTCTTGATCGACTACTATAAAGCTATAGATTTGAGAAGTAGCACTTGAGTCAAAAGCGGTATTCTGGGCTAATATTGAAAACGAAAAGGTTACCACGGAAAATAGTGTAGATATAAATTCCATCACCTTGGCTTTTAGTATCACCAAGCTTAGTCAAAGCTTCATATTAAAGCCGGCGTTTAATATCAAAGTTTTTGCTAAGTATCAAACAATGCATACAATCTATACCTTAATAGGCTGGAAAGGCAATGCCTTCGAATCATTTAATTAGCAAATTGGGGCGGTACTAGCCAAGTTAAGGTTGGTTAATACCCTTCTTCTTCCATCTTTTTCACAAAGTCCTGACCTATCTTCCTACCCCACTCTTGGCCCACTTGCATAGACTCTTGGGTGATGAGAGGAGTGCTTTTAGCAAACTTTTTCCCAATTGGACTTTCGTAGAATTTTATTAATTCTTCCAAATCTTTCTTAGTGAGATGCTTGGCATAAACTGGCACTAACATTTCGGTGAGGTCATTAAGTGATGTTTTGGCAAAGCTTTTTTGAAATTCATCCCATATTGCCGGGTCAACCTCGGTATATTGCTCTTTAAAAAGGCTAATCATTTGTTGGACAGCTGCTTGATACGATTGCTCAGTACCAGAAAGTTTAAACATCTTTTTTAATGTTTGTTCATATTCTGAATCCGCCTGTGCCTGGCTTATGAAACTGAAAACTAAAATAAAGGAAAGCAGGCTTAATAACTTAGGCATTGTTATCATGTTTAGTGATTTATAATGAAAAATTGAGATTCTTATTTCTGAATATTCCTGATTGCGCTAAAGTATTTAAATTTGTAAAGGAAGCAAGTGTTTTTATATCAATTGACAATGCAGAAGCTAATTTCTTTACTTAAGGTGAGTTGGATGTTCCCACTTACTTAGCTCTTCTTTCTTCTGGCTTTCTGGTTATCGCAAAATACAACACATATAACCAGCTAAAAATGCCGTGCAGAAAAGCCAATAAAATAGATTTATTTCTTTCCCAAGAGAACACCACTGCTAAAACAGATCCTAATCCAATCCCACCACTTATAGCAGTATTTCTTAATTCGCTGTTGCCCGAGACTTGGCTAAAACATTCTACGGAGAAGATGATCAAAAAAATTAAAGCCAGCTTTAGTTTATTCATATTGTAGGGTTTTGTGTTTGTTTTGGGAATTTATTTTTGATTTATAAATATAAACCTTAATTGTGTTCAAAAAAAAAATTTAATCGACACCCTAAATTAGGGCATATAAACTACCTAGTGTTTTCTTTCAAGTAGTAGTGAAAACGTATTAACTCGGAGCTCTTAAAAGCATAATTGTCTGGCTTAAATTTCCCTCTGACAGCGCGAAGAGTATTTTTACTTTCTTGCGCTCTTCATTTTGTATTAGGGTATAGAGGCGCTGGAGAATCCCCATACGGCGGTAATTGAGGTATGACTCGTCCAAAGGACTATTGGCAATGTAGTAGCTTCAGGCCATAAATAATGGAATTATGATAATGAAAATTCGCATTGAGATTTATTTAATACTGTGACAACGAGAGTTCGACTCTTAAATTTACAAGTTAGCAAAATAAATTCCTTCATGATTCATAAAGCTACTATCCTCGCGATTTAAATCTAATCTTTCGCCCCTAAAGTTGCTGGACTTCAGTCCCAATTCTTGATAAATACAGACGGTGGCTGCAAAATCCCAAATACTGCCTCCCTCTTCTTTTTTTTTGGGGAGTTTAAGATAGCAAGCGGGACCATTGTCAACCACATAGATCGCATTTAAAACGGCTCCCGCACCAGTTATTTCTTGGCGCTTCACTAGGCCTAATTCCTTTTGTTTGGCGCTGATTAGTGCTTCGATTTGTTCTGCTTGCCTTGTTTCTTTTAAAGGCTTATCACCTACTAAAGTAAAATACCCTTGCGGAGATTTTAATTCCCAAGAAACTTGGTTTTTAAAGGCGCCTTTTCCTTTTATAGCATGATAAAGCGTAGCCGTACTGGGATCGTAAACTACGCCAACATAGGGTGTGCCATCGTGGGAAACGAGCGCTATCGAAACCGAAAAACCTGGTCTTTTTTGAATGAAAGCGAGGGTGCCATCCATGGGATCTATGCACCAGAAAAAATCTTTTATAAAACGACTGCCATCATCGGGCCGCTCTTCCGAGAGAAGGGCGAGATCGTATTCGCTGCAGCTTGGCGCAAGATGCGTAATAATGGCTGCTTCGCAAGCTCTGTCTACGACAGTCACTACCTGAGAAGCTTGGCTGTCGCCTCCTAATTTTCGCTCTACCGTCACCTCTTCTGTAAGGTAATTCTCAATGATTTTCCCAGCAGTTAATGCCGCTTCGATGGCCAGCTGAGCTAGTTTTTCAAAATCCATCTCTAGAGGTTTTTAATAACTTCGGCTGTAAGGCGCTCACTGTAACTATTTATCTTCCAATGGCCCGGACTCCAGCCTTTTAAAAAGCGATGAAAGTCGGCCCAAGCCAGGCGATATAAAGAACGCCATTCGTTTTCCAAATCTTTATTTTTTTCGGGCAGCGCCCCTTGTAGTTTTTCGAAATAGCTGTCTAAAATTTTGCCTTCCAATCGTTCGCATTCCTTTTCGTTGAGACAGCTACCAACAAAATAAGCGAGATCTTTCATACCACAACCGCCGCCTACGTATTGGAAGTCTAAGCCCGCTACTGCCCCATTTTGCGCAAAGCAAAAATTTGCCAACTTAGCATCGCCGTGGACGAAGGTTTTAAATTGGCAAGAATTCAGTTTTTCATCAATTCCCAGAGCGGCTTCTTTGAGTCTTTGGTCGGACAAAGCTTCTAATTCTTGAGGACGAGTTTCTAAATGCCAATAGCTACCCACTTCCCAAAGTCCTGTGGGTTCTTGTCCGAGATAACTCGCGTGAAATTTCGCTAACCATGCCAATACGGCCTCTATTTCGTGCCATTGCAGCGATGATTTACGCAGGGGAAAACCTGACGCATCCAGATCTTCTAGCACCATTAGCACCACATCATCTTGTCTTTCGAAAGCATAACAATGCGGCAATCGAGCCTGGCTATATTTGCTGTATTTTTGATACCAAGTCGTTTCCACTTGATAGGATTTTAGCTTGCGCTGATGCCCTAAATCACTATTCCAACCGCGTGGGTGTTTTTTAATCTCAGGCCAATGTACGTGCTTAATTACGGCGCTTTGCGCAGATGCGTTCTCTAAATGCACACGGATAATTTTTCCATAACCACTCCATAAGTCCTGAATAACTCCTATTTCGGTGAAAGAAGTAGCGCCAGTGCTTTGCAGGATAATAGACTGGAAATTTTCGTGCATGGGGATGTTAGGAGTTAGTGAAAATTTAGAGTACGAAGGTACTTTAGACCTTATATTTTTACGAAAAACCAAATTCTACTAAGCTTAAAAATTAGAAGGGCTAAGCGAGCGAAAAGTCCATTCCTTATAGATTAAAAGCATAGCAAATTATGAGAAGTACTATGTATAACGCTTGTTATTAATTATTTTAAGGCTACATCCTGTGTTTTTAAAACCAAGTCTGCTTGGTGATTCAATAAATCTCTTTTCAATAAAAAGTGCCCCTTTGAAACCATAAATGCATAATTGTTCATGGCGGCGAACAACATTTCTAGATTTTTATCGAAGTAGACTTCTGTGCCGAAGTATTTCCAATCCTTGGAAAGATATAAATTAAAGTTGCTTTTTATTTCGTCTGTGAAATGCGAACGATAATTTCCATCATCCATTATTTCTTGTATTTCCTTTTTCAACTTTTTCTCAAGAGGCTCTATCTTAAAAAAGTTTGCTCTAATCTGCTCAAAGGGGGTAGTGAAGTTTATGAACTGTAATTCATTAGACAGCGTGGTATATATCTCATATTTGGCCTCCAGTTCTTTCTCTTGCTTTAAAAACTGCTCATATAACGATTCCATGTTTGAAACCGAATTATTAGCATTTTCGCACTTTTTAAAATAATGATAAATCTTAAAATCGTTTTCTGCAATCTTTTCGTTGAGGAGCTCCAACTCTTTTTTAAGTTGTTGAATTAGCTTGTTACTTTCCTTTTGACCGTAGCGTACTCCAGCATAATCAAAAGTTTTAACCTTGAGCGACTTATAGGCTATTTGCTTCAAAGTTTCAATATCGTTCTCTAAGGCTATGGCGGTGTAAACCATATCTATTTTAGTATCAGAAAATAGATCATCCAATTTGACATTATCTAAATCAGTCCCAACTTGCTGCGTATCGAAAGGAACTGGATTCTTGTTATCATAATAGCCCTTAAAAAGCTTCGGAAAAGTATTTTCTAGAAACTCTTTTTTGAACTCTGCTTGAAAAATCTCGAATGAAATGGTGGAACATTCACCAGAGTAAGTAACACTCTCAAATAATGTATTGCTTAGATTCTCTTGCGTCTTTTCCGCATCCCTGAATAATAGGTTAGCCGATTCATGGTCAATATTGGTTGACGATAATCCTGTTTTCTCAAGCATATTTATGCGATCTTCTTCACTGGGATGCGAGGCCCATTGATCTTTGATGGTCAATTTTGATTTATTGAATTTATTCAACTCCTGACCTGAGACCTGAGGTAAATTGTTCCTTATTTCTACGTTATTCTCTTGAGAAAGAAAACTCATGACGAAGAACTGTTCCTTAAAAATATTTTCACTTTTTTTATTTTCAGAAATCCTATTGTCGTAAAAAGATAAGACGCTCTTATAGGCGTGATCGGCTATCGACATGCGCAGTAATGAACTTTTTAAGGGCTCATAACCCGTTACATTTGCGGCAATCTCATCGGCATGAAATTCCATTTCACGTGAAAGTCCCATGTAGCTTTTATTGACTACTCCATACATCTCTTTTAAAACCCATTGTATACCTTCAATAATTCGTACTGAGGCGACAACAAAAATTGAAAAGTAGCTGCTTACGCTGGCCCATTTTTGAATAAGCTTATCATAGCCTTCGTTATCGTATAACAAATTGAAAATTACTTGATTTACGTTGTAAACATAAGTACCGACTTTCATTGATTTTTGAGAAAAATGACCAAACTCGTGACTGAGAATAGCGGTAAGTTCAGACTTAGAAATGGTATTTACCAAGCCCATCCCAATTTGAAGGTTCTTTCTAATGGGGAAAAACATGCTCCAAAAACTAGAGTCATAAAATACAGCTGCATTTACATCGGCCGATAAATAAACCTTTTTGGGAAAGCTTGTTCCAACTTTCTGCACAATCTCATCAATCAACTTAAAAAGCTCAGGCTCATTTGCATTAGTTATTTCCGTGAGATGCGAACGATCGACCTTGTGGGACTTAAAAATAAATTTGAGTAAAAAGAATAATACAAGAATTCCTAAACTGGCTAAGCCGACCCCTAAAACAATGGTGATAAACATCGGTTTAAGAAGGATTAAAAATATTCCTGCATAAACACATAGTACCGTTAAGCCAACCGCCAGAGCCAGCATTAAAATATAAGTCAGTATAAAAAGACTAATAAAGGCTATAGCCTTAGCAGTTTGAGCCTTAAACTCAGAAGATACTTTAATTTGGATTGGTGTCATTTGCTTGGTTAATTGTCTCAATTCAAAATCAACATATTATTCCCGCAAATTTTCCAACTATCACTTCACTCCCCCAAGATTAAGGAAGTGTAAGCCTGAAACTAAAGAGCCAAAATTGCGAAGCCCTCAAAACTATCGAATAGCTTTTAAAAAGAAAAATAAATTAATCCTCGAAACATTGAAATTGCCTTTTTAAACCAAGACTAGCTCGTATTGTGTGTCCTGAAAAACCGTGAATACAAATCCCTTCAATAAACGAGCTTATAACCTGACTTCGGCATAAAATTAGGCCTCAGACCTCTTATAAATAGTGGGTTTTAAGCCGAAGCACTGAAGCAATAGCGGGCTATAGCAAAGGGCTAAGGCGCCAAAAACTGCTTTTTAGAAGAGGCTTACAAGTTTTTTCCAATATAAGCGAAAGCCTAGCGGAATTTCGAGGGAAAAACTAGAGTCTCGGCCGGCGGTAATATCGAAGGTTAAATGGGTGTGTTTCCAGTATTCGCATTGATCGCGATTCAACTGTTATTTGACGTCTGCTTGAGCGACTAGCAGCACATGGCTATCATTGAGTTAGATATCTTTTTGTTGTTCTTTTTTTCACAAGCGCTTGCCCACTTTTGGAGGAGTTCATTTGATACGCGGCACTCAAGTTCACCCAAAACGAGTTAACCGAAGGCTGTGAGAACCATTTAATAGCAGTTTCTTGTGTCTTTAAGTCCTGAGTCTTTGGGCTATAAATTCTTGCGCCTTTAACAATCTTTCCTTCACAGTCTTCATCCATTCATCTTTTAGAATGCTCAAAACGATACTATCTCTGCGCTCTCCATTGGGTCGGTAGCTATTACTTCTTAAAACACCCTCTACCTTGCAACCAATACTCTTCATGGCGTAAATGCTTTTCTGATTCTCATTATCGGCTCTAAATTCCACCCGCTCCATATTGAGCGCCTCAAAGGCAAATTCTAAGAGTAAATATTTACAGTTCTTATTTAAGCCTGTTCCCTGAAAGTCTTTTCCATACCAAGTGAAGCCGAGCTGAAGAGCGGCATTCTCGATATTTATATCATAAAACCTAGTGCTGCCTGCATACTGATTGCTTTGCTTATCAAAGACCGTAAAAGCATAGGTATGCTTGTTTTTTCTTCCGTCCAAGGCCTTATCAATATAAATCATCATTTTTTCCGCCGAATTTGCCTGAATTAAGGAGTAGGTCCACAATTCAGGTTCGGTAATGGCAAAATGAACCAAGTTGCCGAGATCGCTAGATTGTAGTGGACTAAGTCTCACCCTATCATTTTCTAGTATATAGTCTTTCGTGAAGTCGAGCATTTTACTCTTCTTAATGCGATTAATATTATAAATGGCTTCAAATCATAGAGTACTTTCGAATACTTCCTTCATCCCTCCCTTCGGCGCTTGTAGTTTCATTATCATCGTGGTACGACATCATTAAGGAAAGAACTATCACACTCCTAGGCATGTATTATAAATCATTTCTTAAAAACTCAAATCTACAATTTATCGGCAGTCAACACCCAGCAACATTTAGATGTTTCCGCGTTGTGAAAAGAAGTTTTCAATTTCCTCTTTCTTTAAAAGCTTATCGGTGTAGCCTTGTATTTCTTGGCTTGACAGGACAGGTGAATCAATCTGCATCGATCGCAAAGAGCCATCCTTTTGTGGGGCTATTAAAATTGTCCGACCCTTGGTGAGATCAAACATACGCATGTTAACTATTGCATAAGAACTTTGATTGGCTGTTATAAAGGCAACATAATCAATCTTATTGTTTTGAGTTTTATAAAAGCCTTCTCCAATGTAGTCGGGATGGTTTCGGGAAACCAGTTGCTTTTGCAGATGAGAATAATTGAGTGTGTCAATGAAATCCGTAAGGACAATTATTTGAAAAAACACGCGATCCTCTTTGATGCCTACGAAGCCCCTAGCAGCATCACTGGCTTTTACATAGAAGGAATTATACAAAATCGATTTCTCCCCTATTTTAAGTTCGTCACCATCGCCATTTGTGCCAAACATGCCGATACCACCAAAGCTTCCTTTGCCCAATAAATCATAGTTTGGACATGGAAAAACACCTACTCCCACGGGGACATCTGTTTGAAATACAGACCTTGCTTCTAAATCCTGATTAAACATGTCCCAATCCCATTTCGCTGAATCATTACGGTCTGCTAAGAATTGATTTTCTTTTTCTAAGGTCCAAAATTCTTTTTCGACTTCTGTATCGAGTATTTCATTTTGATTGCATCCTAACAAAAAAAGAAAAGGGATTACCAAGAATACTGGACCTTTCATTAGAAATTTATTTAACATGAGTTCGAATTAAATGATCAGCTTTTTAAAGCTCTCTTGCAACAAGCCTTCAGCTGGCTTTGCAGTCTTTTTTTCTTGCTTTTCTGCAGATAAGTTCTATCCCGATTCCACCTTTAAAATCTACCATTCTCGCGTAGCTATCAACTCCTCCACATCAGCTTCAAAACCATAGGCCACGGCAATAAATTCAAAGTCCATCGCTAAACATTCCCGCGCAGCGGTCTCTATTTCACTGCCATTTTCGAAAAATTCATCTTCTAAGTAATTAATACTATTCGTCGCAGCGTGACTTAAGCGATATAGCTCTTCGTGATTGCTCGGCTTTTGGTTTTCAATTTCCAGACAGAGATTTAAAAGGATGAACTTGCACTTATCCACTAAAAACTTGGGAAAATAAGAGTCTTGATACATACAATCTAAAAATTGATGGTCTTTAACTTGAGGGTTAGCTAAATCTTTTTGTACTATCATTTTGGTTTCAGAATTTTCAGGCTTTATGGAGTTGCACGAAATTAAAGCTAAGAATAGAAGGGGATAAATTAAAGTACGCATGCTTTAGTTTGTAGTTGCAAGGTCTTCGCTATGCTCGAACAGCAATTGCACTATGAACCTTAGGTGGCAATATTTATTTGAGCTTTTTTAAATAGTTAGTATTGTTCTTTAAGAAACTGGAGTATGATTCTAAAAGAGTCTGCTCCCCGTCAATCACATTCGCTAACAAATAGGCAAATTTTATTTTTACCTCATGATTTCCCTCATTAACATGGTCATAGACAAAATCCGACATTAGTTTTATTTTATCGGAGAGCATTTCTGTCATTAATTCAATTTCCAATAATTGCGATATTAGCTCGAACTCCAATAACTCCGCCTTGTTCGAAATAAAAAATCTGAGGCTCACATTTTTAATAGAGGCCACTTGAAATCCTCCAGCGCCTGATACTAGTTCGCCCAGTTTCTGCTCATTTTCACCTATTTCGTTTTCAAGTATTTCATATAACCTTATATGCCTATTGAGCACCGTATCTAATTCAATTTGACTGATTTCAATTTCATTTTCGATAGCCAATAAGGTCTTTTCAAGATATTGCGCATTGTCTTCTCTCTCTTTGTAATTACCTATCGATACTGCGATTAAGACCCCGATAACAACAATTGATACTTCCCGCAAGAAGTATAGTATTTCGTTTCTACTTTTCATTTTTTCAACTCTTGTTTAATTTTGTCAAAATTCCTTTATGGATTAGTAAAAACCGGATTACTGAGCATCAATACAAAGATCTACAACTGTATCTTAATTACCTTGGGTTTTTATAACTACCTATGATGCTCTTGAACCAAAATAATTATAAAATCTTAAAACTCTGTCGGTATTCGCCCCCCCTATCACCTCATTTTTTTAGCAGCAATCATCACCATTCGCGGTGTCAACGAAATTTGCATTTACTTAATTTCTAACTTAGTTTTTATTCAAATAACGAGTTAGCATATCTTGTAAATCGTCTTCGCCCGAACTCTGCACTGTGACCATTAGCGATTCCTTATGGTTTGTTAAAAAGTAGGTGGTCAGGTAATTATCAAGGTCTAGAACTGAATATTTAAATTTAACTTTAAATAGGGAATTGTAATTTCCGTTCTTGATAAACTTTTTTTCTACTCGCTCATAATCAACCCCTGAGGCTTGAATAGTTCCTTGCTCTATCATATCTGCGAAAGAATTCAAAAATAACTTTTCAATTGGCACTCTTTCGGGGAAAGGAGAAATAATAACTAAATCTTCAGTGGTAGAGTCGAAAAAAAGCGCTTGATTCTTTTGCTGTGAACCTCTAAGAAGATCCCTATCTAGTTCGATTAGTCCCTCCATCTTATGTTTTAAATCCTTTGCTGTTATAATTGCAAATCTTTCTGGCAATGAAAAATTATATTGCAGATTCGTTACTTTATAGGTCTTAACCTTAGCTGAGCTGACATTGTTACCGCAGGAAAATGAGATAAGCATAACGACAAGTAGAGCAATGCTATTGGATGTTTTCATTTAATACTGTATTATTTTATACCGACCCTTTCAACGAATAGTCCAAGAATCTATCGAGCTACTGATTCCTAAACAGTAAGCCACGCTGAGAATCTGAATCGTGAAAAGTTGAGAGTCCATTACGTTTCACTGTTATTATTGGAAATCTGGTTTACCTGAATTAAGATTGCTAAACCCTTAAACAAGCGCACAGCACCGTAGAGAACTGCGCCCCAAAAGACAAATCCAACACCGGAATAATTTGCTATCAATCCACCTAAAGCCCAAGCCAAACCGACCCAAATATCTTTATAAGCCTTTTCATTACTAACCTCGTTTATCTGAGTCACAAGATGTTCGACAATAGCAGAAGCACTTTCTTCATCTAATCCATCTTTAACGAGTAAATGCTTTGTTTCCTCTGGACTTTTCTTTTGCTCAACTAATAAGCTCTCCGCATATTTATGTAATTCTTTGACCGCTTCACTTTGGTCCTTTTGCTTGTTCTCCATCCTATAATTTACTAACTGATTTGCTTTAGCGTTTTAACTCAGAAAGTATCGCGCCTCGCTTTTATTCTTATTTTACCTGTTGTTCAATTTAAAGTCATGTAGGCCAATTTCGTAGATCATATAGGGCCACATTTCTGTCCCTTTGGCCCCTGAATAAGACCCAATATTTGATGTTGATTGAAACTCTCCGTCCTCATCTATTTTAATGTCGGATAGGTAAGTAAAGTTGAATTCTGTCCTATTTTTAAATACTAATAGGATTTTCATGTTTTTCTCTTTCTCCTTTTCAGTAGATCCGTGTGATCCGTAACAGAAATAAAATTCAATAGTACCAGGCTTACCATTTTCCGAGAACAGCGAATCGGTTTCGTAGGTATCCACAATTTCGTGGAAAGGTTCAAATTCAATTATTGAAAAGTCAAAGTTTATCGAGTCCACTTGAAACATTTCAATGGTAAACTTAGTTCCAAGGGGAAAGGAGAAACCTGGAGCAGGTTCAGTTGGCAGCTCTTGCGCGTTTAGCATTAGGCTCCCTAATAGAATTAACAATAGTGTATACTTCATGAGCATTGTTCTACTAAACTGAACCATGATCTGGCTTTATTGTACCTCAAACTAAGCTACCTAGATAGCAATAGCTATGAAAAAGGTCTTTAGGTTTTTAGTTCTTTATTCATTTGCTTTTAACAAATGAATAAAGAACTGATTCGTGGTTATATACAAGCCATTAGCATTGGCTTAAATCATACAGGAAAGTGTGGCAAGTTCCTAAGCTTAAGCTCGACTTAATTCGTTTTCTTCAAAAGTTCTGAATGAAAATTTATAGCCTTCAAACGCGGCAATTCCATAAAATAGCAAATCCATTGGACTGAAAGTTTCAACCATAATGGGCATTAATAAGCTGTAATCAAATAAGCTCAAGGTTTCAAAATACCCTAAACCTTCCTCATTTGCAATGAATCCAATTATGCTAAAGAAATTCCCAAGCAAACAGCTTACAAGGGCGATTATCCCGCCGGAAATTCCAAAAATTTGATCAATACCTTTGCCGGTTATTCTCATTGAATAGCCAACAGCAGCACCAATAGCCACCGCCATGTAACCAATTTGATATCCTGTAGCAACGGTTACCACTCCCCATAAAACTGCTCCCAGCAAGCCTACTATAATTCCAACAGTAAGTGCCTTTGGAAACTCTTGCTCAGATTGGAATTTCACCAAATTTTCCTCAGACATATTAGCGACTATCTCACTGTGCAACAAGGTTTCCGTATTGTCTGATTTTTCTACAACCGTATCATCTAACTGAAATGATTTACATTCATCTTCAAAATCAGCCTTTTCCCCGGTTAAATTACAAACCAGTCCGACTTGCAAATCTAGTTTACGGTTGATACACTTTTTACAAAATTTTAATTGCTCTTCTCTAGTCATTTTGCTTGTTGGTTTTAGTTATTATTATTCTCGAGTAAAGCGCCTAGGTCACGGGCTTTACCGTCAATTTCCTCTGAATCTATGGTGATTTATTTTTTTGTGCTATTTTTATTTTCAAGAGATGCATACACCTTTAAAGCGGTAGATTTTGGTGCCATTTATTTTATTTTCAGAGAATACATAATTTCTTTGGCTACGGCTGTCCATTCTTCCATATCCTTCTTGGTACAGTTGAAGGTGCAAAGCAGCAGCTTGCCCTCCAAATCCGTAAAAAACATTAAATTATAAATATCCGTATCTATAGCCGGTGTGACCAATTCCATAAAACCAACCTTCTTTTCATTAATGGTCACAAGACCACTATCCTTCCATTCTGCGGATGGATGAAGCTTTTTAAAAGTCGCTATGAAATTATCTTTATAAGCTGGAATAAGTGCTTGACTTGCTTGGCTCTCAGTAAGATTAAGCGTGACATTAATTCCCCCCGACGCATTGGAATAAACTAGAGAAGGTCTTCTCTCTGAAGGGTATTTAAACTGCATTAATTCTTCCGACATAATGTCGAAGCTTCGCGGTACCTTAAGCTCTACTTTATTACTAAGAAGTGACTTTTTTTCTAGGTCAATAACCGCGGTAAAAGCGGTCACTAAAAGGACTGCTAAAATGGTCAGTCCGTTGGTTTTTATTCTATACATAGCTTAGATCAGGTTCCACCCCAGGGTCATTTACTTGAGATTTTAATCTCTTTCCCCTTAGCGTCGTTGAGCGAAAACCCAATAACTTTAAGAATATGAGATAGTCAAAAATACTAGCCCTCCAAAACTAAGAAATAGATTCATAAAAAAATATATCTTCAAATTAAATTATAGATATCCTTGTATTTATTGGCTGCAAATTCTTTTTCCTAACAAGAGAAATTACCTGACGATACCAACAGGATGCGTAATTTATGGCGCTTATTTAATTGAATTCCCTAGCCTTCCTGTTTATCGCAAAAGCTTGCCCGTCTTTCTCAACTAGAAAAACGGTATAGCTCACTATTGCCTCGACTTTATCCTAAAGCAGCGCCCATAGCAATTATCCCGCCTTGTTGCAAAGGCCCCAAGCTCCAAATTTACACTTTAATGACTAGCCTCCCATCCTATCCCTCTCAACTGAAGACTAATTCGGGGACGGCTATCTTGTTCTTCTTCAGCAACTAATTAGCTAGTATTAGCATCGCCATAAGGCTAGTCATTAGCCCGTATAATGCGAATAAATAGAAATTTTACTTAAGCGGGATCTGATTATTGCTCCTGAATTGTTTTAAGGTTAATTCGTCCTGATATTAGAGCTCGGAAAACTTACAAATAGTGGTTTCTAGTAGAGGCGACGATTAATAGCGCGCTATTATGAGTTGAAAGGGCGAAGCTTAATCAGAGGTCGACTAAAAATTGTAAGGGATTTCTGGTTTGCAATAGCTCTTAATTGTGCCTTTCACTTTGAAAAGAGAAATGGGAAGACAAACCTCCTACTCTCGCCACGGCACCTCTAAAAACGTATCTATATAAATACAAAGCACGTGACGAATCAAAACGAACAGACACGAGAAACTTACACCTCTTTCATCTTGATTTCTTTCTCGTCGTAGTAATTAGTAAGAATAGATTGCATGGCTTCTTCGCCGCTAATTATATTTTGGATTTTAGTCCATAAATTGGAGTTTATCAACTCTTTAAGCGGTTGCTCGTGGCTATTAATCTTAGCAAAGACCTTTTGGATTTTCTTATCCCAAACTTTGTAATACTTAACGAGATCGTCTGGGTAAACGACTTTCCGGCGCGTTCCTTCATTGATCCCTCTAAAAGGCGCGGGGATATTTAGGTAGCCATAATCGTCTGTTAATTGCTCACCCACTTGTATATCGCGAATGGCGATTTCAAAATCGTAGGCGGTTGTAAGGCAGTTGGAATTAAAACTGTGATTTACATAGCGGCCATTGTCCCAGCAAAGCACGAAGTTGCCATTGTTATTGCGAAAGGTATAGGTATCGAGGATATTCTGATAAATGGGCTCCATGGCCTGAAAATCAGTAGGACTGAATTCACGGTCTAGTTTATCTAATACCCAAGTAATTGTTCCCGCAGGAATAAATTCGGTGGCTACAACGCCGTAGCCAACTTCATTGCTGATAAATTTTAATTCAGTTTTTGGATGTATCATTTTTAAGAGATTAGATATAACCTCTCGCTAAACTTATTCTTACTCTCAGCCGCTTTTTGCGGGCTGTTTTGGTAATTGGACAGATAGGCTAAAGGTTAGCTAAATTAGCAAAGTTTGGAATGGAAAATAAGTTGGCTTCTAAAAAAAGGATGGGGTTAAGCAAGGCATATATCACTGAAAAACAAGACCATAAGTTTTAACTGAGTTCGACCTAAAATTATAGCCTCAGATTTTCAATAAAAGGAAAAGACTTGTAAGCCTCTTCTAAAAAGCAGTTTTTGGCGCCATAGCCCTTCGCAATAGCCCGCTATTGCTTCAGTGCTTCGGCTTAAAACCCACTATTTATAAGAGGTCTGAGGTCTAATTTTACGCCGAACTGAGGTTTTAAGGCTAAAAAAATAGATTTAAAAGTATGCGACGCGTCTTTACCTATAATATGAACCAACAAAATTAAGAGCAAGCAAAATTCCCTTCCTTCTTCCCTATTTATTTGAACTCAGCTCAGCAAGATAAAATCACAAATATTAAGGCTAAAATGGCAGGTACTGCTTGAACCACAAATATTTTTTTGGCAGCCGTAAGCGCACCGAAAATTCCCGCCACAATAACACAGCCCAGAAAGAAGATGCGGATATTGGCGGCCCAATTAGCCTCGTTAATAAAGAAAGTCCAGATTAAACCCGCTGCTAAAAAACCATTATACAGTCCTTGATTAGCGGCTAGTCCTTTGGTGGGTTTAAATAGATCTTTGGGCAGACTTCTAAAGGTTCTTTTGCCCACTGTTTCCCAAGCGAACATTTCCATCCACAAGATGTAGATGTGTTCTATAGCCACAAGGGCAGTGAGTAATTCGGCGATTTTTGAAATGTCCATTGGAATTAGATTGAAAATTATAGACGGTATAAATTTGGTTCTATCCGATTGATTTTAGTGAAGATTCTTTTTAAGTGGATTTTCCCATCTTAACTTATTTGTTATTATTTATTGAAACAAAATACATCTCCATCTCGCCCTTACCCTTCACTGCAATTTTACCGCGGCTTTCAAAAGCAAAATCGGGATCTGATTTCAATAGCTCATACGTAGCTTGGCTGATGTTTACTTGTCCAACTTCCCCCGTGCTTTCCATGCGGCTAGCGGTGTTCACCGTGTCTCCCCAAATGTCGTATTGGAATTTTTTAACACCTACAATGCCTGCTACTACTGGGCCAGTGTGAATGCCCACACGCATTTCAAAAGCCATTTCCCCTTTTGCGCTTTTGGCGGCTTTGCGTTCTTTAATAAACGTTTGCATTTCTAGAGCGGCCAGCACGGTGTTTTTTACTGAATCATCTGTAGGGACAGGGAGGCCACCAGCGGCCATATAGGCATCGCCAATGGTTTTTATTTTTTCAATGCCATACTTCTCCATAATGCCATCAAAAGCTTCAAAACAGAAGTTGATTTCCTTTAATAATTCACTAGCGCTGAGCTTGGCACTTTCCTCAGTAAAGCCTTTAAAATCGGTAAAGAGAATACTTGCCAACTCGAAATCTCGCGCATCGGCCTTACCTTTTTCTTTGAGCTCTTTGGCTACCTCGTAGGGTAAAATATTGAGCAGTAGTTCTTCACTCCGTTGTTTCTCCTTATCAATTTTGTTGCGCTGTACAAAGAAAACCCCAGCAAAAAACAAAACCACCGCAAAACCACCCATAAAACCATTACGAACAAGTTTCTGACGTTTTATTTCCTGTAGGGCAAGGGAATCTTTTTTGTCTTGCTCAGCTTTGGCTACAGCTTCTTTTCTGTCAAACTCATGCTGCATATCTATTTGTACCAGTTTTTTGGTGTTTTCTTCATTAAACAAGCTATCGCGCAATGAAATCATTTGCTCATAATATTCTAAGGCTTTATCGCTCTTACCTAAGGCTTTAAAGGATTTGTGTAGGCATTCGCAGGCATTTTTTTGTCCTTCTAAAAAACCAATTTCTTTGGTGAGAGTCAGAGCTTCTTGGCAATAATCTACTGCGAGGGTCTTCTTGCCTTGTTCTTGATGGAACCAGCCTATAGCTTGCAGGACAATTCCAATGTTTGCTTTATCTCCGATTTCATTTAGCATCACCAGACTCTTTTGATAGTATTCCATAGCACGCATATAATTCTCTTGTTTCCCGTAAATGCCACCAATATTGATAGTTATTTCTGCAATGCCTTTTTTATCGCCGATATCTTCCATAAGCGCGAGACTCTTTTCGTAATTCTGCATGGCAAGGGAGTATTGGTCTTGTTCTGAGTAAATGTTGCCAATATTAGCCAGGCTAGATGCAATACCCTTTTTATTTCCCAATTTTTCTTGAATCTTCAGGCTACTTTCGTTGTATTCCAAGGCACGGATGTTATTACCTTGTGACTGGTAAATGATGGCAATGTTGCTCAGGCAGATCGCGATACTTTGTTCATCTCCGAATTCTTCATAAATCGCCAGAGCCTTTAAAATATTCTCCAATGCTAGCGGGATATTGCCTAAGCTGTAATAAATGAGACCAATATTACCCATACTAGACGCAGCGCCTTTTTTATACCCGAGTTCTTCCTCAATTACCAAACTTTTTTGGGTGTATTCCAAAGCTTGGGGGTAATTGCCTAGAACCTGGTTCGCAATACCTTGCGCAGAATATCCTAGCATAGATGCTCTTGGGAAGTTGTGTTTTTTTGCATAAGTGTGCAGGGCTTCTGCCAATACCAATGCTGAGTCTGGCTGAGAGTAAAAGTATCCGCTCTTGATGTAGCTGTAATAGGCACTTGAACGCAAAGAGTCGGATTGGGTCTGGTCTTGCCAGACGGAAAACAATGAATCGAGGTTGGTTTGTGCTTGCGAGGTATTAGCTAGTAGTAAGAAATAGCTAAATGTGAAAAGTTTTGCTAGTGCAGATAAAGACTTGAAATGTGAGTAGTATTTGGTTCGGTTCATGAAGATAGATTTAATAGTAACCTTTGTTGCTTTTGTTGCTCTCATTACATTTAGCTTTATTCGTTTTTCACTATTCACTATTCACTAAAACGAAGTACATCTCTATCTCACCTTTCCCCTTCGCTTCAATTTTACCTCTGCTTTCAAAAGTAAAATCAGCATCATCTTTCAGTAATTCATAAGTCGCTTGGCTGATGTTTACTTTGCCGGCTTCACCATTACTTTCTATACGGCTGGCGGTGTTCACCGTATCGCCCCAAATATCGTATTGGAATTTCTTTACGCCTACAATGCCTGCAACTACAGGACCTGTATGAATACCCACCCGCATTTCGAAGGCTTGTAGACCAACCGCTTCGTTTTTGCTTTTCCTTTTTCTAATGAATTCTTGCATTTCAAGGGCCGCCAAAACGGTTTTCTTAATTGATTGATCTGTTGGTATGGGTAGGCCACCTGCCGCCATATAGGCATCGCCGATGGTCTTAATTTTTTCGACGCCCCAGCCCGATATGATTTCATCAAAAGCGGTAAAATTTTGATGTATTTCATCCACCAATTCCTTGGGGCTCATCTCAGCGCTAATACCGGTGAAATTGATGAAATCCGTAAAAAGAATAGTTACATTTTCATACAGTTTGGCTTCACTACGGCCGCTGCTTTTTAATTCTTCTGCCACTTCCGTCGGTAGAATATTACGCAATAAGGAGTCGCTTCTTTTACGCTCCCTCGCGATGCGATTGCGCTGAAAAAAAAGGAAAACTGCAAATATGCCTAATAAAAATACTCCTCCGATTAAGCCGTTACGCTGCCTAGTTTTGCTTTTATTTTGGGTATTGAGATAATGTATGCGCTGCTCTTTTAGCTTCGACTGGAATTTTTGCTCCATTTCGGCAAATGCTCTAATTTTCTGGTCATTATAAAGACTATCCTTGAGCAACATAGACTGCCAAAGTTCATCATAGCCTCTTTTAAATGAACCATTTTTATAATGAAAAAGCGCCGCATTTTGCCTCGATGCCTGCATGGCATCCAAATTGCCTTTTAGATCTGCATAATAGATGGCTGAATCTAGATAAATTGCTGTTTGCTTCGCATCTGTGGAAACACCTGCAAGATTGTTATAGATACTGCTTATTTGGATGTAGGCCTCCCGCGCTTGCGCTACTTTCAGTGCTTTGATAAAACAACTTTTGGCTTCAACAAACATTTCACGTACCGCATAGGTATAACCTAAATCATTGAGCGCACCCTGCTGATGTTTAAGGGCATTCTCCTTTAAGGCCAAATCATAAGATTGAGTTAAATAGTACACCGTACTATCTAAGTCACTGAACAAAAAGCTCTTGCTTAGATAGAGTTCCATCAAAACGTCCTTATTGGGAAAGCTATTATTCCAGCTATTCAAGCCTTTGTGAATATATACGAAAGCTTTTTTGCTTAATTCCATATTCATATAAATACGGGCATAGGCTAGATAAATCTCTGGCAGCAAATGTGCCTTATGACATTGGTCAGCCTGATATTTGTTAAAAATATCATTTACGGCTTGCAAAGCATCCTCGTCCCTACCTGCAGCACTTAGATAATGACTTTTGCGAATGGCTATTTCGATCCAGTTACAGTGATCGTTTTCTTTTTCAAATAAAAATAAGAGCGAATCCCCCAATGAAATTTGGGAATTCAAATTGGTATTCTCCTCCGTTTTATAGGCGCTTACAACGCTATCGGCCCAGTACGCTTTATACTGGGCTAGGCTGTTAAATGAGAGTAATACCAAGCCCATAAGGCCTGCCAACTGTTTTGGAAAAAAGGATCGCAATTATCGGGTAAATTTAATGTTCAACTAAGCCCGTTCCAGAACGAGTGAACTTCCATTTTTGCTTGGTCTTACTTTTGTCCTCTCCAGCGAGTTTTGCCTGATCGAGATCATTTTCCAAGCAGCCAATAATTTCTCCTCCTTCATCCAGGCATTGAATGGTTATGATACCGAAGCCATCATCCGTTAGCCGCCAAGTATTAGTGCCGGGATCTGTGGCGAGAGTAAGGGGCTGACCGATTTCGGTAGCTACTAAATACGAAGATTCACCCAACTGTATGGTAGCGCCACTTAAGACCCCATTTTCTAAGGAAGATCCATTGGGGTTAGATATAATAACTTGATTATTAGGGTCTTCTTCATGCATTAGCTCAAGTGCAACATTCCCTCCTGCTGCAGGTGCCAATATTTTTAAATCTTGCTGACTAATCAGTTCCGTTGGAGTATTTAGTAAAATCGTATTGGCAGCTGGTCGCATCCTCCAATTCTCTTCACTCAGAGACTCATCGTTAACCTGTATTAGAATAGGATCGAAAGACACGAGCAGGAAGAGGTTAGTATCAACACTGTCAGCATCTAGTAAAAGAATCTTTTGATAAGGAACCCCACTTGCATCTACTGAATCAACAATGCACCAGAGTGAGGCGAGGCTTACTTCTGTGGTAGTTTGCAATTGCGCACCCGCGGTTATTTTTTCGATATACATGTAGACATCTTGACCATCTACTGTACTCATAAGCTTGGTGCTGGCGGGTGCATCGCAGACTTTCCAGCATTGAGAAAGATAGCCTGGCTGATAGGTGTATGAGTAGTCTACCATCGTGGTGCTAGAGCCTGTTGCGCTTAATACAATAGCAGAGTCACCTGAGCTTGCCAAGATGAATTCTGAACCAGTTTGAATATTCATTATTGTTTGGATTGGTTGACCCTCAAAGCTAAGTCTTTCATTTTTAAATGATGGCATTAAAAAGAAGCGGCCTAAACTTTCATATCGAAGCATTCCTTTTAATCAAAATTATCAAGTTAGTGCGAAAACCCGCCTGAGGGATAGCAGTGGAAAGCCCACAGCGAGGAACGAGCGAGGACTTGCAACGTATAGCCCGACCCGCCCTAACTTGGAGTCTGCGGAAAGTGCGCGGGGCAGGCCCAAAAAGCTAAACTCATGCTTAGCTTGAACTAAATAATTTGGATTAAAAGGTGGGCTAGCATTTTAGCGGAAAAATCAATGGCAAATTTAATTGGACCTCAACCTTTTATAAAACTCGGCTTTAGTAACTTCGCCACTACTCTATTCCCCTATTCATGAAACGAAAGAAATGGCTTTGGCTTCTGCTCCTTATACCGCTTATTCCCCTTACTTTTTTCCCAGGATTTTTATTTTATACTGCGGCACCCATCGTGGAAGGACTGAGTTCTTTCAACCTAAAGTATAACCAGAAGCAGGCGCTGGATATTTATTTCCCCACGCAAAAGAAGTTTGAGGCAGATCCGGTGGTGATTTTTATTCACGGCGGAGCTTGGATTACCAGCCGGAAGGAGTCTATTAATTTCAACCGTTTTAATGGTGCTGTTGAGAAATTGCGCGCGCAAGGCTTTGCGGTTATTTCGCCGAGTTACACCTTAGCGGCAGATGGGATTAGTCCTTTTCCGCAGAATATTAAAGATCTAATTGACGCGGTGCTTTGGGTGAAAAAAAATGCCAACATTTATGAACTGGATAGTAATCGCATTGGGCTTATTGGCGAATCGGCCGGAGCTCATTTAGGGCTTATGCTGGCTTTTCACGCTTACGCAGATGCGCATCCTGATTGGCCGAGGCCTGAAATTGACTATTTAGTGGACGTGTACGGACCCAACGAAATGCGGACCTTGTACTTTTCTGAAAAGCTCGATTCTCTCAATAGTTTTATCGAAGACTTACCTGCCATATTACGTGAGCCTCTCGATATCTCGCGAAACTTAATGGGCTTTGATCCGCAAAAAGACAGTGTTAAAGCAAGTCAGTTTATGCACGAATATTCACCGATCCATTTTCTAAAGCCTGAGCTACCGCCCGTCTTACTTATTCATGGCGATCAAGATCAATTGGTACCGGTAGAACAATCGCGGCGTCTGGTAGCGAAAATGGATAGTCTAAATTTAAACTTTGAATACCACGAATTAGAGGGCGTCAATCATGCTTTTTTGGGCGCAACCGACAGCCAAAAAGATAGCATACAAAATTGGGTGAGTCAGTTTATTATCAAACAATATCCATGAAAATAGCTACCCTAGGACGGAGAAATACTCGGCAACTTGGCCGCGCTGCTTTTGGAATCACCATGCTGTGTACTTTGCTGATTTTAGTTAGTTGCAAAGAGGACTCGCCCGTTTCGAAGCCCGTTATAGCCGCACCCATTAGCGATTCGCTGGGAAATGTTTCCGCCCTCGATTTATCTTTTTATCCCGAAATCGCCTTTGAAGGCACACGCTTCCGCGACTCTAAAGCTGCTGCAATAGATCTCCTTGATTTTATTAAAAACCAAGGTGTTAATACCGTGCGTTTGCGCTTATGGCATAGCCCCACAAAACGGGGCTCAAGTTTAGCGCAGGTGGATAGCCTAGCGCGGATTTTAAAACAGAAAGGTCTTAAAGTTTGGCTCTGTCTCCACTATTCTGACACTTGGGCTGATCCTGGCCACCAAGAAACACCGGCGGCTTGGCAAGGACTGGATTACAGCACTTTAAAAGATAGCCTGCGCGCTTATACGGCTAAAGTCATGCAGCGTATTTCACCCGACATTGTGCAAATTGGTAATGAGATTAATCCGGGCTTTTTACACCCTTTTGGCCGAATTGGCGATAAGGCCCCACAATTTAAAGAGCTCTTGGCTTTGGCCATCGAAGAAGTACGCTCCCACGATTCTACTTGTAAAGTTATGCTACACTATGCCGGGGTTAATAATGCCAGTTGGTTTTTCAACCAGGTGACTGATATTGACTTCGATATTATGGGCTTATCCTACTACCCTCTTTGGCACGGTAAAGATTTACTGGAAATTGAGAATAGTTTAAATCATTTAGCGCAAGATTTCCCCCAAGACCTACTTATTGCCGAAACGGCCTATCCATTTACGCTAGCTTGGAACGATTGGACGAATAATATTGTGGGCTGGGATGAGCATTTAATTTTACCCGATTATCCTGCCAGCCCTCAAGGGCAGAAGGATTTTTTAATGCGTATACGCCAACTTGTCTTAAAGCAAGAGAAACTAATTGGTTTTGCCTATTGGGGGGCCGAAATGGTGGCTTTCCGTGGCGATACCGCCAGTAATGGCTCATCTTGGGAAAACCAAGCTCTTTTCGATTTTGATAACAATGCTTTGCCAGCTTGGGAGGCTTTTCGGTTTTAACCTAGTTTACGCTTAAAATCAAGCAGGTTCATCTCTTCTCGATTCTTGGTTCACGGCTCCTTGGTTCTCAGTTCTCATATAGTATTCCGTCGCTTTGTCGTTCGCTCCTAATCACCCTGTTTCAAAAACTTTGAAAAAGAAAATAAAAACAGGGCCAGACTCAAGCTTAGAAAGGAGGCTCCGCCAACGCCAGTAGCATTATCAGCTCCAGCAAATAAAAAGCTATATAGCAAATAGCCTCCCATCAATAAAAATATTAGCGACATCCACTGTAATACTTGTTTCATCTCCGGCTTAAAAGCTTGATTAGAACGGCCAAATTAGGCTTTTTCCAAGGGAAAGATAAAATAAGAGCGGCAAAGCTTAATAAGGTCTTTTTTTGAGTTAATTTTGCCTTCAATCAAGGAAATTGATATGGAAAATACACAGAACAACATGTCCGAAAATAATAAAGACATGGAACAGGAAAATCTTAGTGCGCCAGAAGCAGCTAATGAAACTACGAAGCCTCAAACAACAGAGGAAAGTCCCAAATCTGAGGAAGTAACCCCTACGGCTGAAAGCACTGAAACGAGCGAATCTACTGAGGAAAGTGAGGCAGTAAGCCCCACAGCTGAAAGCGAGCCCACTGGCGAGTCAACTGAGAAAAGTGAGGAAAAACCGCTTGCTTCAGAAAAGCACGACGACTTAGAAACAGAAGATGATACCCGGGAAATCGAGAGCGATGAAGATCATGAGGGAGACCATCCCGATGAATTGGAAATGCCCGATTATGGCAGCTTTAGTTTAGAGGACTTAGTGAGCAGTGCCGAGAAATTGGTAAAAGAGCAGCCCATCCAAAAAATTAAGGATCATATTGAGAGCATTCGCAAATACCTTTTAAAACACCTCAACGAAGAGCGCAGTGAGAAACTAGCCGAGTTCGTGGAAAACGGTGGAGTTGAAATGGACTTTGAGTACATTCAACCTTTACGCGAGAAATTCCGTCCTATTTTTCAGGAATATCGCGCCAAGCGCAGAAAATATTACGATGAACTGAGCGCCAAGCTGGATTCTAACCTTTTGACGAAAACCAATTTAATTGAAAAATTAAAGGAAATCGTAACTAAGGAAGAGTCTATAGGTGACACATTTAAGGAGTTCAATCAAATTCAAGAGGAATGGCGCAGTACGGGTCCCGTACCGCGTAATAAGAGCAATGACTTATGGCGAACGTACCACTTCCACGTTGAGAATTTTTACGAATTCATCAATATCAACAAGGAATTACGCGACCTCGACTACAAGAAAAACAAGGAAGCAAAGCAACAGCTAATCGAACAGGCTAAAGAAATTTTAAGCCTCGACAATTTGAAAGATGCTTTTGCCAAATTGCAAAAGCTACATAAAGAATGGCGACGCACCGGTCCAGTTGAACCCGATAGCCGCGAGCCATTATGGGAAGAGTTTAGTGATATCACCAAAAAATTCCACGAAAAAAGGGAAGAATTTTACGCGAAATTACGCGAGAAAAGCAAAGAGCTTTTAGTAGAAAAACGCAATTTGGTAGAAAAAATAAAGGAGTTTCCGCGCAATTTCACCCGCCACCACGAATGGCAGAACGCTATTAAGGAAATCGGCGAAATCCAGGAACAATTTAAAAAGATTGGTCGCCTAAACATTCCCGAGAACGACGAAGTTTGGGAAGAGTTAAAAGCGGCTTTACGCGACTTCAACCACGCGAAAAACGAGTTTTATAAAGATCTTAAAAAAGATCACCAAGAGAATCTTGCTAAGAAGCGTGCCCTCCTCGAGAAGGCGGAAAGTCTTAAAGATAGCGAAGATTGGCGTAATACTGCCAATGAATTAAAGCGTATCCAAGCAGATTGGAAAAAGATTGGTCACGTGCCTAAAAGTGAAAGCGACAAAATTTGGAAGAGCTTCCGCAAAGCGTGCAACCACTTCTTCGATCGCATGACCGAAAACAACAAGAAAGCCGATAAAGCCTTCGAAGCGAATCAAGCCCAAAAAGAAGAGATTCTTGCGGAATTAGAATCCATTACTATTGATCCGAAAAACAAGAAGGAAGCTTTAAGTAGCATCAAAACCTTTATCAATCGTTGGAAGGAAGTTGGACCAGTACCGCGCAATCAGCGCAACAAGGTGGATGGTAAGTTTAACAAAATTATCGACGGCCTTTTCAAAAGCATTGATATGGATCGCGAGGAATCGCAGCGTATTCGCTTTGAAAATAAGATGGATAACCTTGCTGATGAAGGCGGCGTAGACAAGCTTTATAGTGAACGTGACTTTTTGAAGCGCAAACTGCAAGAAGCCCAGTCGGAACTGCGTCAATTGGAAACCAATATGAGTTTCTTTAGCTCTAGTGATCCCAACA
Source organism: uncultured Schleiferiaceae bacterium (assembly GCA_963974215.1). Classification (GTDB taxonomy): domain Bacteria; phylum Bacteroidota; class Bacteroidia; order Flavobacteriales; family Schleiferiaceae; genus Croceimicrobium. The sequence goes on from CAXBBL010000006.1 coordinate 184,834, forward strand.
GTAGTATTGTAAAAGAAGCTCAAAAAAGTATCGACACCCAAGCGAGAGCGGTGGATGCTTTGAAAAAGCAACTTAGCATGCTAACCGCTAAGGTTAAAGACATTATCAAAGCAGAGGCTGCAGAACAAGCCGAAGAAGATGCTGCCCCTAGCGAAGAAAACGAAACTAAAAACGAGGCTTAGGGATATATTAAATGAACAATCCCACTCAGGTTATAATGCCAATTGCCATTGCTATAATCATGTTCGGCATTGGTATAAACCTGAAGTTCAAAGACTTTAGTCGAGTATTTCTGCATCCCAAGGCCATTCTAGTGGGCTTGGGAGCGCAGTTTATTCTTTTGCCTTTAATCGCTTTTCTCATGGCTTGGCTTCTTCCCATTGCCCCGCTGTATAAAGTTGGTTTGATTTTAATTGCTTGCGTACCGGGTGGAACGGCCTCCAATTTGGTAACTCACATGCTCAAAGGCAGAGTGGCCCTAAGTGTTAGCCTGACTTCCTTTAACAGTTTTGGCATCTTAATAAGTATTCCTCTTTACCTAAGCTTAGCCATAGAGCTCTTTTTACACGCGCATCCTTCTAAAATCAGCATCGGTATTTTGGACACTTTTAAAGAAATACTCTTTACCGTCGTTCTCCCAGTAATCGCGGGGGTTTTGGTCAATGAATATGGCCCGCAAAGCTTGATTGATAAGTCAAGAAAACCGCTACGCTGGATTTTACCAGCCATCCTCTTTGGGGTTTTCAGTTATGCATTGTTTTTTGCAGGTAGCGGTCCAAAGGTTTCTTTCTTCGATAATATCAACCTTTACATCCCTTTGCTGTTTTTTAATGTTTTTACCATGTTTGTTGGTTTCTATTTGGCTCGGTTTACGGGGATTCGCCACGACGGCGCTTTTACCATTGCCGTAGAAATGGGTTTACAAAACTCGGCTTTAGCCATTTTAATAGCCACCAATATTTTACAAAGTGCAGAAATGTCCTTAGTAGCAGTTATCTATAGTAGTTTTACATTTTTCAGCACCTGGTTAGTTGCCTGGTTTATGAAACATCGCCTTAAGCATGATATCCCTAGCATGTTATAAGGTTTAAGAATTTTACCATGTCTCAAGAGTTTAAAATAGTATCTAATTACAAACCCACCGGCGATCAACCGCGGGCCATTGAAGAATTAGAAAAAGGAATTAATGCGGGCGACCGTTTTCAAACGCTGCTCGGTGTTACTGGTTCTGGGAAAACCTTTACGATAGCCAATCTGATTGAAAAAATACAACGTCCTACCCTTGTTTTAAGTCACAATAAAACCCTCGCTGCCCAGCTGTACTCAGAGTTTAAAAACTTCTTTCCCGACAATGCGGTCGAGTATTTTGTTTCCTATTACGATTATTATCAACCCGAAGCCTACTTACCCAGCTCGGGCACTTACATCGAAAAGGACCTTAGTATCAATGAGGAAATTGAAAAACTCCGGCTTAGTACCACTTCTTCTTTGCTCTCGGGCAGACGGGATGTGTTAGTGGTCGCCTCCGTTAGTTGCCTTTACGGTATCGGTAATCCTGAATCATTTAATTCACAGGTTATTGAAATTAGCACAGGACAAGTTATTGCCCGCAATGCCCTGCTCCACTCTTTTGTAAATGCACTATACAATCGCACTACAGCGGAGTTTAATCGGGGGAGCTTTCGCGTGAAGGGCGATACAGTAGATATTTTTCCCGCTTATGCAGATAGCGCTTTCCGCATTCATTTTTGGGGCGACGAAATAGAAGCGATAGAACGTTTTGATCCACAAACCGCGGAGATTTTAGAGAAATTTGATACTGTGCGAATTTTCCCTGCGAATATCTTCGTAACCGGGAAGGATGCCCTGCAAACTGCTATTCATCAAATTCAAGATGATATGGTGGCACAAGTTGATTTCTTCAATAAAAATGAACGTCCGCTTGAAGCCAAACGCTTACAGGAAAGGACGGAATTTGATTTAGAAATGATTCGTGAACTAGGCTATTGCTCGGGCATTGAAAACTATTCTCGCTATCTCGATGGTCGTAGTCCTGGTACCCGACCTTTCTGTCTATTAGATTATTTTCCCGACGATTTCTTAATGGTCATCGACGAAAGTCACGTTACCGTTTCGCAAGTGCGTGCCATGTACGGTGGTGATAGATCGCGCAAGGAAAACTTAGTGGAATATGGATTCCGCCTACCTGCGGCCATGGATAACCGTCCCCTGAAATTTGAAGAGTTTGAATTATTGCAAAATCAGGTAGTTTACGTAAGTGCCACGCCAGCCGATTATGAGTTGGAGAAAAGCGAAGGCGTAGTGGTAGAACAGTTAATTCGTCCCACTGGTCTACTTGATCCGCGCATCGAAGTGCGTCCCGTAGAAAACCAAGTGGATGATTTAATGGCGGAAATTAGCAAGCGCTGTGAAATTGACGAACGCGTATTAGTCACTACCCTGACTAAGCGAATGGCAGAAGAACTCACCAAATATCTTACCCGATATGGTGTGCGCTGTCGTTATATTCACTCGGATGTAGATACGCTCGAAAGAGTGGAAATTATGCGCGATTTAAGATTAGGTGTTTTTGATGTGTTAGTAGGAGTGAACCTTTTAAGAGAAGGTCTCGATTTACCAGAAGTTTCCCTAGTGGCGATACTCGATGCGGATAAAGAAGGATTTCTGCGTGCTGAAAGATCTTTAGTACAGACCGTAGGAAGGGCGGCTCGTAATGTAAACGGTTTAGCTATTATGTACGCTGATAAAATTACTGAAAGCATGCGTAAAACGATAGACGAAACCAATCGCCGTCGCGCTATCCAAACTGCTTATAATGTGGAACATAACCAAGTACCTACCGCACTTAATAAAGCGATCGAATCTAATTTGCCGGGTGCTAAAAAGTCTTACAATCCCTATGAATCTAATATTCCAGTAGCCGCAGAGCCAAAGGTGAATTATACTACAGAAGAATCTTTGAAAAAAGGCATCTCTAAAACCCGCAAGGAAATGGAAAAAGCGGCCAAGGCATTAGACTTTATTGCAGCGGCCCGTCTGCGCGATGAGATGTCTGCTTTGGAAGAGCGTCTCAAGAAGGAATATCAATAATCTCTATCGAACAAGAAATACCTTACTCTGTTTTCTATTTATGTTAAAATCTCTATTTACTCTCTGCCTCAGTTTATTGGCTCTGTCAGGCTTTGCCCAAATTAGTGGTATTGTACTCGATGAAAAAAACCAATCCCTTCCAACTGCCAATGTTGTTTTATACCGAGGCGATGAAATTATTACCGGTTCTAGCACTGATCTCGATGGTAGTTTTTCCATTAAGTCTCCTAGCGCTGGCGCTTATCGCTTAGAAATTAGCTTTATCGCTTATGAGAAGTTGATCCGCAATATTACCATCCCTGCTAATCAGAAATTAGACTTAGGTCGCATCGGCTTAAATCCAGATAAGTCTAGTGTTTTAGAAGAAGTGGATGTAATTGGAGAAGCAAAACTATTCGAATTTGAGCAAGACAAGCGTGTTTTTAACGTGGCCAAAGATATCACTGCCGTAGGAAGCAATGCATCAGACATCCTCAATAATCTACCTTCCGTTGCGGTTGATGTAGAAGGTAATGTGAGCCTACGCGGAAGTGGTAATGTACGTATTTTAATCAATGGCCAGCCCTCTGCCTTGGTTGGAAGCGATCCAGCAGCAGCTTTGCGTCAACTACAAGGAAATGTAATTGAAAAAATTGAGGTAATCACCAATCCATCGGCCCGTTATGACGCCGAAGGCGAAGCGGGAATCATCAATATTGTTTTAAAGAAACAAGATCGTGCCGGTCTCAACGGTAGTTTTGATCTCAGTGCGGGTTATCCCGATTTATACGGTGCCGGTGCCACCATTAATTACCGTAAAAACAAGCTGAACTTCTTTACGAACTTGAGCTTTCAGTATAATAAATCACCCGGTGGCGGAAGCTCCAATCAGAAATTCAGCCTGCCAGATACCTCCTATTCTTTTATCAGAGAACGAGATCAGTTACGAGGGGGCTCCAATGCCACCATTCGCTTTGGCGCCGATTATCAAATAAGCAACGAACAGAGCATTACTGGTTCCTTTTTGTTTAGACCGAGCTTAGGTAATAATACCGTGGATCTTAATTACCGTGACCTTGACGCCAATGGCAATGAGGTGCGTTCCATTAATCGCTTTGATGATGAAACCGAAACCGAAACGGCCTACGAAGGAAGTATAAACTGGCAAAAGACTTTTAATGGAAACGACAAGCACAAGTGGACTGCCGATTTCCGCTACAGCGTGGAAGATGATCGCGAACAATCTACCATTACCCAAGATACACTCGGTCGCCCTGGTCAATTTATTCAGTTGGTAGATAATTTAGAATACCAAAGCAGCTACCTTTTTCAAACGGATTATGTGCACCCTTTGGGAGAAAAGAAAAGTTACGAGCTCGGTAGCAGAGCGACCTTGCGTACCATTGATAATGACTATGGCTTAGATGATGTTTTATCGGATGGCAGCCTAGTGGCTGACCCTGTTTTTAACAACCGCTTTACTTTCATTGAAAACGTATATGCCGCCTATGGTATTTACAATGGTACCTTTCGCGAGTCCATTACTTATCAATTGGGCTTGCGCGGCGAAATCACCGACCTAACTACGGAAGTAGAAAGCGACACTCTTAATCAGCGTAGCTATGCTAATTTATTCCCGAGTGCCTTTTTCACCTATAAAATTAGTCCGCTAAGCGATATTCAACTGAGTTATAGCAGACGAATTAGCCGTCCTGGTTTCCGCACGCTAGCGCCCTTTTTTGGCTTTAGCGATAATCGTAATTTCTATTCAGGGAATCCTAATGTAAACCCTGAGTTTACCGATAGCTACGAAACCGGCTACATGCGCTATTTTGAAAAAGGAAGTTTATATAGTGGGATATATTATCGTCACCGCACCGGCGTAATCGAACGCATTACCATTGTTGAGGAGCGCAATGGCGAAGAGTTTACGCGTTTTTTCCCCATTAATTTAGCCGTACAAGACGCCTATGGTTTAGAGTTTAACTTACAGTATAAATTCACCAAATGGTATGATGTTAATGCCAATTTAAATCTCTTCCAAGCTATCACCGTAGGCGATTATGAAGGAAACAATTTTGGTGCAGTAAACAATTCGAGTACGGCCCGCTTAATTAATCGCTTTAACTTTTGGAAAAGTGATTTACAAATTACCTTTAATATGCGCGGGGCCAACCAAAGTGCGCAAACGCGTAGCCTAGGCATTTATACTTTAGACATTGGTTGGAGCAAGGATATTCTGCAGGGCAACGGCACCATTACGCTGGCCGTGCGCGATTTATTTAATAATCGTATTCGTAGATATTATACCAATGGCAATGTAGCGGGCGGTGGAACCTTTGATACCTATGGCACTTTCCAGTGGCGTCAGCGACAAATAACCCTCAACTTCAATTACCGTTTAAATCAGAAAAAAGCGCGCCCAGAACGCGGTTCTGGTGGAGGTGGCTATGATGGCGGCGATTTTTAATCGTGCCATTTAATAAAAATCGGCTTTTCCGAAATTTTCAATTTAAAAGTGCCTTCCGCGCTGGTTTGAGTACTTTTTTCCCATAGAAAACTCGGGGCAAATTGATACACATTTACGGAAGTGGCCGGAACTTTTAAGGCATAATTAAAGAGTTGTTTAGCGCTTTCGGTGCCGAGCCAAATGGCCCAAATATGACTGCCTCCTTCTTGCGAATCAAATTGATAAACAAAAACGCTTTCATCGCTCTGGGGCAATACTTTAGCAAAGTGATAATCTCCAACAAGGGAAAGAAAAGATTGCAGCGCAAAATAGGAGGTCTTCGGTGCATGTTTATTCCACTTTTCAGCCCGCAAACCCGAGCTATTATACTTGTTGGGATTAGGTGCATTTACATCGCGTAGCATATACAAATGGGCGCGGTCAAGCCCAGATGCGGCAATAGCCAAATAAGTTCTTAGCAACCAAATTGCCTGTACTTCTTCGGGACTAAAAGCACCAATGCTTGGCACACCTTGGGGCGATTTAGGATTGGAATCATAACCAAACTCACTAAGCCAAATTTCCAGTTGTGGAAAGTTCACGTTACGGAATTGCACTAATTTATCCAACCTTTGTTTAAGGCTATCCCTTTCGGGGGATGCGGCCGACGTGGCATTACCGTTTTGTCCCCCGGCATTATTACTATAATGATGAAAATTTAAAACCTGCGCTGGAAATTCACCCTTTCGATTGTAGTCAGACCAATATTTAATTCCCAAAAGATAGTCGAGATTAGTTTCCGCCAAACCACCCATGATCACGGGCAAATTAGGATCAGCTTTTTTAATCCCCACTTTAGGACCCATTCGTCCCTCCTGTCCATCATAAGCCGCATTTAAAAAAGCGGCAAACTCGAAAGGATGAAAGTAACCTTTGCGGCCTTTCCACCATTTATCAGGTTCATTCCACACTTCTAAACCAGCAATTAAATTTAAACCAGAACGTGCTTCTTGATCATCTCTTAAAAGCAGTAAAGACGCATCTACTGGATTATTACCGTAGCGCGCCGCAAATTGATAAGCATACTCGGCAAAATGGCGGTAGGATTGACTTTGATCAGGATTTAATTCTTTGTAGGTGGGTTTACTATTAAAATCGGCTTCGCCACGGTAGGGCAGCGCCGTACCCTGTAAACACGGAAAAACGGCAATACCTTTCTTTTTGGCTTCTCCGTAATAGCGGTCGAAATCCCAAACCGAAACATAGGAAGGCGACCAAGCGAACTCCTTACCTTTAGTAGGATTATAATTTACATCGCCATTGGCTTCGTCCCAGTCCCAATTATGATACTCGCGAATGCTCGATGCCACAGGAGCAACAATATCGAGGGGATCATCGACAAAAGCATTTATACCGAAAATTTCTCGGACCGTTCTTCTGGGACGAGTAGCTTTCAGTTCGGTCAGATTTTCCGCTTTTGCCTCGGATACTTTCTCACCAAAAAAACGCAGTTCACCAATTTGGGCTTGAGAAGAATATACCTTGAGTAAAATGAATTCGCCTTCGCCCTTAAGTGCAAAACTGCGCCACTGATTATACAGATCGGTTTGGGTTTTTAGCGCCGACTGCCAGCTTTTTGGGTTACCGATTAAGACTTCTATTTCATCCTTGCCTGCGCCATCAAATAACCAGAGAGAATCGAGGCGATAAAGTGCTTGGAGGGGAATAAGCATTTCTTGAGGCAGATAAATTTCGTTATAGCTCGCGCGGAAAAAATGCTCCGCCTTTTCAGAGGGTACTTTCGCACCCTTAAACAAATGACTTTCATCAAAAAGAGTGGAAGCTTCGGCCTCACCATTGAGCACAATTAGCTGATTTGCCTTAATTTTCAGAGCTTCACTTTGCCCATAAAGATGTGCTTCTGGCGAAAGCCATAAAAAAATAAAGAATAAAAAAAGCTTTTGAAACATAGAATATTTGGACTTGAAACAGTCGAATGCTTGTAAAATGAGTTCGGTGTAAAGAGACAAAAAAAAGGCTGCCTTATAACGGGCAGCCTTAGTAATTTATTTAGCCGATTCGAGTTTAATGTCGAAAATAAGCCAAGCATTGGGAGGAATAACTCCACCAGCACCCGCAGCACCATAACCCAAATCGGGTGGTATTACCAATCGTGCTTCGCTGCCAACCTTTAGCAACATAACGCCTTCGTCCCAGCCTGGAATTACGCGCCCTACACCTACAGGAAAACTAATGGGCTCCCCTCTTTGGTAGGAATCGTCGAAAACCATTCCGTCTTGTAAAGTCCCGCGGTAATGCACGGCTACAGTTTGACCTTTGTTCGGTTTTGCGCCAGCACCTTCGCTTTTTATTTGGTAGTACAAGCCCGAAGCGGTTTTCTCCATGCCATCCACTAAAGCAGCCATTTTTTCTTCCTCTTTTTTGCGAGCAGCCGCTTTAATTTCGTCTTGCTTGCTTAACATTTCCGTAAAAACTGCGGCAGCATCCCAGGCTTGCGCTGCGGCACCCTGACGAATAATTTCAACCTTGTCCATGGTATCACCTTGAGCAATAGCATCAATAACGTCAATTCCTTTGGCTACTTTGCCAAAAACCGTATGTTTTCCGTCTAACCAAGGAGTGGCCGCATGAGTAACAAAAAACTGCGAGCCATTGGTTCCCGGTCCGGCATTGGCCATACTAAGAATACCTTTAGTATCGTGCTTTAACTCGGGGTGTATTTCGTCTACAAATTTGTAGCCCGGCCCACCAGAGCCCGTACCTGTTGGGTCTCCGCCCTGAATCATAAAGTCGGCAATCACGCGGTGAAACTTTAAACCATCGTAATAAGGAGTGCCTTTATCTTTGGATCCGTTTTCGATTGCACCTTCAGCTAAACCAACGAAGTTAGCTACTGTTAAAGGTGTTTTTTCATGCTCTAAAAGCACGGTGAATTCCCCCTTCGGGGTGCTAAATTTAGCGTAAATTCCGTCTTGCATTATTCTACTATTTCTACCATTTCTACATCAAAAATCAACCAAGCGTTGGCTGGAATTACTGGAGGGTAACCTCTTTCTCCATAACCTAGGTGTGGAGGAATAATTAGCTGCCACTTGTCACCAACATTCATCATGGTAACGGCTTCACGCCAGCCTAAAATTACCTGAGCATTACGACTTGCCTCAATTTCGATAGGCTGGTAAGGACGACGCTCATCGTATTTTCCTTCTTTCTTTGCTACTTCTTCAATGCTTGTGTCGAATAAAGAACCATCGGCTAAATAGCCTGCATAGTTCAACCTAACTTTTTGAGTTTCCTCTGGCTTGGGGCCCGTTCCTTCGGTTAGCACTTTGTAGTACATTCCGGTAGAAGTTTTTGTAGCACCCTCAGTAAGGCTAGCCATTTTCTTAGCCTCTTCCTCTTTCTTTAACTTTTCGGCTGCAATTTTTTCTTCTTGCGCTTTGCCAAAGGTTTCCGCAGGATTGTAATCTTTAAATTCTTTTCCTTGACGAACGATTTTCACCTTATTGATAACAACATTTGTATCAGGTCGATCTTGCTGATTGCGCGCGACCTTACTAATAGCATCGGCTACTTCTTGTCCAGCAATCACTTTTCCAAAAATATTGTACGAACCGTCTAAGTGCGGTGTTTCAGCCACGGTAATAAAGAACTGGCTACCATTGGTATTTGGACCAGAGTTAGCCATAGAGATTACTCCTTTATTGTGGCTTAAACCTTCACCAATTTCGTTGTTAAATTGATAGCCAGGGCCTCCCATGCCATTTCCTTGTGGGTCTCCCCCTTGAATCATGAAATTTGGAATAACACGGTGAAATACTAAACCATCGTAAAAAGGCTTTCCTTTATATTCCTCGCTCACATTAGGATGTGTTCCTTCTGCTAAAGCTGCAAAGTTTGCGGAGGTTAAAGGTGCTTTTTCGGTATTTAAGGCGATTAAAATATCACCTTCGGTCGTGGCTAGATGCGCATAAACGCCATCTTCTAATTCCATTTTTTGACCGTTTACGGTAACAACATTTTGGGAATTACAGCTAGTAAGTAAGCCGCCCAATAATAAGGCGGTCATCCAGAAGTTTCTCATTTTTAGGGATTTTGTAATTTTTGGATATCAACAATTTCTAAATCATACACCAGTGCAGTGAAGGGCGGTATTTTGTTTTGATCGCCAGACACCCCAAAGGCGCGGTGCGAAGGTAATATAAATAGACCCTTATCGCCAAGGGACATTAATTTGAGAGCATCATGGAGGCCAATTTCTGCGTCTTCCTTGTCAATCCGTAAAATAGCGGGCGAATCAGCCGAGGAGCTGTACAACTCTCTGCCGTTTAAAAGGGAAATTTTATAATGATAGGTCACCTCATCGCCGCTCTGAACCTCAATGATTGAATCAAATTCGGGATTCTTTTCTATGCGGTAGTAAATTCCCGTGCCATTGCGTTGTAAGTCTAAATTACGATCAGAAATGTAATTTTTAATAGATTTTTTCTCCAGTTCTAAAAATTCGCGGTGCGCTTCGATGCTAGAATTTCGCGGGTTTTTAGGAGCGGTAAACTCTTGCTGTTCTTGGCTTGTGCTGCCCAGATCTTGACAAGCAGCGAGAAAAACCAGCATCAATAAAATAAAAAGAGAATTGATTTTAGTCATTTGCGAGCGCTTTAAGTTCTTCTGCATATTCGGGTAAAAGCGCTTTAATCTTGGAAATAGTATCCGCTAAACTTAAAGTAGAGCTGCCACCCGCGGCATTGCGATGACCACCGCCGTCAAAATGTTTGCGTGCCAAAGCATTTACATCGAAGGTGGTTTTACTTCGGAAACTCATTTTAAGAATATCTCCACGTGGACAAACGAAAGCGCTTAATTCAATCCCAATAAGGGATAAGCCATAATTTACAAAACCTTCGCTGTCGCCTTTCTTATAGCCACATTCTTCTAAATCTTCTGCGCTTAATGAAATTATAGCGGCATGAAATTCAGGAAGCACTTCCATATTATTTAAGGCTCGGCCTAATAATTTAAAACGACTGGGAGTATTGCTATCGTAAACACGACTAGCTACTTTTTGACTCTCTACTCCTAGAGCCAATAAATCGGCGGCTACATGGTGAGTAGAAGGCGAAGTAGAACTGAAACGGAAGTTACCGGTATCAGTGGCAATGCCAGTATATAATGCTTCTCCCAAACTTTTATCTAAGTATTTGGTCCATCCCAAAGACTCTAAAAAGTGAAATACCATTTGGCAGGTGCTAGACATGCTCGTATCCGAAATTAGCACCTCAGCAAAATCATCAGGTTGCTGATGGTGATCGATGACGATTTTCTTAGCCTTTGTTTTACTAAGTGCGCTTTCCATAGCACCGCTGCGTTTTAGGCTATTGTAATCGAGGTGGATAATTATGTCAGCCGCCGCTATTTGCGCATCTGCAGCCGCGGGATTTTGATTGTAAAACTGAACGCTATCTGCCAAAGTCATCCACTTTAGATTTTCAGAATAATCGTTAGGCATTAACATGGTAGCCTGATAACCTAACTTTAATAGCACTCCACAAAGGGCTGTTGCTGAACCAACTGCATCCCCATCAGGATTTTGATGATTGGTAATTAGTACCGATGACTTTGGGTTAAGCCAACTTAAAAACTGAGAAGTCTGGTGTTCGTGTAACTGCATGGCACAAAGATACAGAGCATGAGAGAGTTCTAGGCTATCAATTTTAAAAACCTGAGCCGTCGAACCTAGTTTAGTAAGAGCTTGCAGTCAAACTGTCCTTGACCATTCTTTCCCTCAATACCGAAAATCTGCGGGGCATTGTAAAATTGAATTGCGGTTAATATTATCTTGCAGCCATGTCAAGCAAAAGAATAAAAAACGGCTGGGCCTTTTACGATTGGGCTAACTCCGTTTACTCACTGGTAATTAGCACCGCTATTTTCCCAATTTATTTCAATAGCGTGAGTCCAGAAAAACTGGCCCTTTTCGGTATTAATTACGAAAGCGCTGCATTATACAGTTACAGTCTTTCCGCGGCTTTTATCGTAGTCGCCATTTTAAGCCCCATACTTTCGGGCATTGCCGATTACAGCGGTAATAAAAAGCTCTTCATGCAAATATTCGCCTACATAGGATCGGCTAGTTGCTTAAGTCTTTACTTTTTTGATGAGAGCAATATTTACTTTGGCTTAACCATGAGTGCTTTAGCTAGCATTGGTTTTTGGGGAAGTTTAGTTTTCTACAATGCCTTTTTGCCCGAAATCGCCAAGCCTGAAGAACAAGATGCCTTAAGCGCCAAAGGCTTTTCTTTAGGTTACATCGGTTCTTCCTTGTTGTTAATTTTCAATCTGCTGATGATTACTTTCCCCGAGTCTTTCGGTTTGACTGACGCAGGACAAGCCACAAAAATCAGCTTTTTAATGGTGGGCTTTTGGTGGGCGGGCTTTGCGCAAGTTACCTTTCGGAGATTGCCAGATAATATCAATAATCGTAAACCTAAAGAAAGCGGCTACTTATGGCGTGGCTTCCGTGAGCTCAAAAAAGTGGCGCTGCACGTGAATGGCGATTCCAATTTGCGAAAATACCTTTATGCCTTTTTCTTTTTTAGTACGGGCGTGCAAACGATAATACTTTTAGCTAGCCTTTTCGGTGATAATGAACTAGGAATGGAAAGCGGAAAATTGATTGCCACTATTCTAATTATTCAATTTGTCGGCATTGGCGGAGCTCATCTATTTTCCTTTCTCTCCAAGAAGTTTGGCAATCTACAGTCCTTAAAAATCAGTATCTCCGTTTGGGCCGTCATTTGTGTCTTAGCCTATCTGCTTGACAAAGCCGACCCCTTGGTTGAGTATAAGTTTTACGGCGTTGGAGCTTTAGTAGGTTTGATAATGGGAGGTATTCAAGCCATTGGCCGCAGCACCTATTCTAAATTACTCCCCGAAACCGATTCGCATGCGAGTTTCTTTAGCTTCTATGATGTAACCGAGAAAATCGCTATCATTTTTGGAACGATAACTTATGGCTATCTCATTCAGATTACGGGGGATATGAAGGCCTCAGCTTTAAGCCTCAGTGCCTTTTTCATTCTTGCTTTTGTGCAAATACTGCGGATTAAAAAGACGAAAAACGTTTATTAATTTTGGATGCGAGCATTGTCCATTTTCACTTCTTCGAAAAGAGGATCATAGCTTAAAACCCGTCCCACTAAATTTATTTGTTGGCCTACTAGCAGGGCATCCATGCTTTGGGTACTATCCAAGCTTAGGTAAATTCCCGGGCTAAGTAAAAGAGCATTTTCTTTTAGTTGACTAATCTCTCCGCTTACCGCTACTAACTGATCTACATAAAGTGAATCCGAAAGAGAAGGATCTTGCTGATAGGCTTTCACTAATTCCTCTGCATTAAAAGTATAAGCCGCTTCTTCCGCTGAAAAATCGCGATGCGGTTTATTGAACTGATAATACACAAAAATTCCAGCGGCTAAAATAATGCTGAGCAGCATAGTGGCAATTACTCTTGACTTTTTCATGGGCTAAATGTAATTTAAAGAAAGCTCCTTGGCTTACCTATTTCTGCTAATTTAAAATTAAACCATCCATTTTGACCGATCTGTCGTAAGTAAAAGGTCTAAGCGTTTAAAATAGAATAAACTAATTTAGCTTGGGATAGTTTAATACTAAAAATTAAGAATGAAGAAAGTAATGATTCTTGGCTTAGCTGGTTTCTTAGCCTATGCTTGCACGAAGGATAATAAAGTAGATCTTTTAGCCGACCAACCCAAGGTAGATAATGACAGCTGCGTGACGGTAGATATGAGCTATCAAAATGATATAAAGATTATCTTAACTCAAAACTGCGCTACAAGCGGTTGCCACCTAGGGCCTAACGGTCAATCTGGTTTAGATCTAAGTACTTTTGGCGACACTAAAAGAATTGCCGCAGATGGGGAAATGATGGGTCGTATTAAAAACACTAATGGTCCTTTAATGCCACCAGGAGGTAAACTATCGGACTGCGATATCAATAAAATTAAAGCCTGGATTGCCGATGGCGCTCAAAACAATTAATGATTATGAAAAAAACACTCTTTATCAGTCTCGGACTCGTTTTCAGCTTAGCAGCAACCGCGCAAAAACTAAGCACTCGCAGTGCCGAAGTGAGCTTTTTCTCGGCCACCCCAGTAGAGAATATTGATGCTACTAACCAACAAGTTTCCAGCATCTTAAATTTAGATAATGGACAATTTGCCTTCCTCGTACCTATTAAAGCCTTTCAATTTGAAAAAGCCTTGATGCAGGAGCATTTCAATGAAAACTATATGGAAAGTGGTCAATTTCCTACGGCCAAATTTACCGGCGAAATTGTAGACTATAAAAAGATTAGCCTCGACAAAGATGGAAAATACACATTGGTGCTAGCAGGCACCATGACCATGCACGGCGTTAGCCAAGAAATTAAACAAGAAGTTATGATTACCGTTAAAGGCGGCAAGCTCAGCTTAAAATCTGATTTCAATATTTTGGCCTCGGATTATAAGGTAGAAATCCCTGCTGCGAAAGCCGATAATATCAGTAACTCCTTAGCGGTTAAAGTAAGTGCCACTTATGACTAAATTATATTTCTTCCTCATCTTGGCTTTAAGCCTAAATTTAAGTGCTCAAGATGATTTACTAGCTGAATTAGAAGCCACTAGCCTACCCGCCACCGAATACACTTTTGCTACTTGGAAAGGGACCAAAGTGGTAAACCTCCAAACCAATGAAATGCCTGGTGAAGGCGTTTTACAATACACGATTTTACACCGTTTTGGCGCTTTTAACCAAGATTTCGTTTATAATTTCTTTGGTTTAGATAATGCCCAAGTGCGCCTTACTCTTGATTACAGTCCGAAAGAATGGCTCAATGTTGGTTTGGGCCACACTGGCTTTTTAAAGACCTACGATGCTTTTGCTAAATATCGCCTCACCCGTCAGTCGAAAGGTGAGAAAAATATGCCTTTCAGTATTACTGGATTTTCGTCGGTCTATTATGCCAACCAAAGGTTTAATGACGGCATAGACCGAAATGCTACAACACGCTTTAGCTTTGTAAATGAGTTGATTATAGCGCGCAAGTTTACACCTAATATCTCGGCACAAATTGTCCCTACTCTGGTACATTTCAATCTGGTGGAAACCCCAAATGATAATAATACCATTTTTGCTTTAGGATTGGCCGCACGTTATAAGATCACTAAAATGCATGCAATTACAGTAGAATATGTGCCGCAGTTTAACGGGAATTCCTATCCTGTACCAGGTGAAAATGGCGCTGCGCCCAGTTTGGAGAAATTCAGCAATGCCCTTTCCATCGGAATGGATATTGAGACCGGCGGTCATATTTTCCAACTTTTCGTAACCAATGCCCAGGGTGTCGCTGAGCCTTATGTCTTTGCTCAAAACACGGGTTCTTGGTTAGAAGGCGATTTACATTTTGGTTTTAATATTTCCCGTGTCTTCACGATTAAGAAGAAGAAATAATAATTGAATTAAAATCTTTGATTGAGAGGCAAATACTAATTTTGCCTCTCAATTTTTTTTTGGAATAGCATGATCGAAAAGAGTTTTGATTTGGTGGTAATTGGCGGTGGTATCGTTGGCCTAGCGACAGCCTATAAATACCAAAAGCTTTTTCCCGAGCGCCGCGTGGCCATTTTAGAAAAAGAAGGCAAACTTGGTGCGCATCAAACGGGCCGAAACTCTGGTGTTATTCACTCGGGAATTTATTATAAACCGGGTAGTTTCAAAGCGCGTAATTGTGTCAATGGCCGCAAGCAGCTGGTGGCTTTCGCCCAAGAGTATAATATTGATCATGACATCTGCGGAAAGATAATTGTAGCCACCCAAGAATCCGAATTGCCGATTTTAGAAGCCATCTACCAAAAGGGCCTCGCCAATGAAATTGAAGGCATGGAGATTATCGGTGCCGAAGAAATAACCGCGATTGAACCCAAGGTGGTAGGCATCAAGGCGATTAAAGTGCCTGTAACCGGTATTATCGATTATGTTGGCTTTTGCCAAAAGCTGGTTGATCTTATACAGGAAATAAATCCCCACAGCGAACTGATGCTGAATACGGCTTTTATTAATAGCTTCGAGCATAAGGATCTATCCGGCATTCAAAGCTCTAAAGGGACCATTTACTGCCGCAAAAAGATATTCTGTGCCGGTCTACAAAGTGATCGCTTAGCCAAGCAAGATGGGGCCAATCCTGGGGTGCGTATCGTCGGTTTTAGAGGCGATTATTACGAACTTACTCCGCAAGCCAAGCATAAAGTAAAACACTTAGTCTATCCCGTTCCCGATCCTGACTTCCCTTTTTTGGGTGTGCACTTTACCCGCATGACCGATGGCAGTGTAGAATGTGGGCCCAATGCGGTTTTCTCCTTTAAAAGAGAAGGCTATTCCCCTACTTCATTTTCATGGAAGGACACTTACGATGCCCTATCCTACCCTGGAACTTGGAAATTATTCATGCGTCACACTTCCCAAGGAATGGGCGAAATGCAAAGGGCTTTTTCCAAGAAACTCTTCTTAAAAGCTCTGCAGAAAATGGTTCCGAGCTTATCGATGGAAGATATCCGTCCCGTTAGAGCGGGGGTGCGAGCCCAAGCCATTGAGCGCAATGGAAATCTAGTCGATGACTTTAAAATTGTGCATCACAAAAATTCGGTGCATGTTTTAAATGCCCCTTCCCCTGCCGCCACTGCTTGCCTCGCTATTGCAGATGAGATTTTAAGTTTGGCAGGGTTTATTGATTAATAAATCAATACCTTAATCTGCTTTTCTTCGCTACCGTCTTCTAAATGGGCGATTAAAATTCCCTTCGGTAGAAAATCGAGTTTAAGCCTTTGCTCGCCTTTTTCAATCTGGCGACTGTCAATCAGGGCCCCTTGCAAATTGTAGAAACTGAGTTTTCCTTGCTTTTCAGCCGAACTGATTTGTAAATAATCTGCTAATTGCTGAAGCTTTAAATTCGAAGGTAGTTCTATTTCTTGCTCACCAATCCAGGGAGCACCTTCACCCGCTTTAATGCCTTCGCCATAAGCTTCATTCCAAGCCAAATCTTTAATAGTCATCGACTTATTGTCGGCGGCCACATCTATGCGAATCCAAGCATAAAAGGTACGAATGGTATCATCGCGATCGGCGCGGAAACGCAAACCAATCAGGCCATTTACCGCTCCTTTAAATTTGTCGTTGGGATAGGAAACGCCATCTACCGTTAAGGCTAACTGTCCTAAAGTACTAGGACCACCGGCACCTTTAAATACTTGACTTGGACCAATATCGTCGCCCGGACTAAGATTAAAAGGATAGGCGTAATTAGCATAATCCAATCCTAAAACCGAATTACCTGCATTACTTACCGCTTGAATAAAGCTGCCGTTACTATTAAAGGCTCCCGAATCAACATATTGGATGAAACGATAATCCACCACGCCTAAAGTATCCTCATCAATGTTTAAATCGAAAAAGGCATTGTTAGTATTTAAGGTGGTGTCAGGAAGATCCACATATTTGATTTGGGCCTGAACACTATTTAGGGCTAGTACGCCACCAGCTACCGAAAGGTAACGTAGGGCTTCTGAGTGACTCGTTTCTTTTTTCATAATACTTAAAGCGACAAAAGTCGCAAATCTTTTCGGGCTTAACCAATTTTACTACGATATAGCTTCGTATCAATTTCAGCAGCGGCTTTTTGCCAATTATAATCTCCTTTTAAATAGCGCGCCAACTGTTTCATCACCGTCTCAGGTTTCACTAAAAATTCTTGAAATGCGAATTTCTCTACCTTCATATTCACCTGAGCATCAATCCACTGCAAAACCCTCTTCTGTTCCTCCTCCATTTGCATTGCCAATTGATAGGGAAAATTTTGGAGGCTCTTATTACCCTTCATTTTTTCTTGCGAAATTATAATCTCAATAATCGGACGTTCCATCCAAAGGATGCGATAGGTGTTTTCGGGCGGTAAATAGCGTAATAAAGGGGCCACTACTTTAACCACCTGCCCTTCTTTGGCGCCAAATTTTTCGGGCGCTTCCGCTAGATGCTTAATTCCCTCATATTCGTAATACCCTTTAGGATTGGACTCATCCGCGATTCGCTGCCCATCCTGCACTAATGAAAAACCCGCTTTTCCTAATATAGCCATCATCATACTGGTGCCGCTTCTAGGGAAACCGCTTACGATAATAATTTCCTTGGCAGCCGCACTTTGTTCTTGGCTAGGCTGTAATTGTGCCAAAAGTAAGCGTGCTTTCTTATGCTTGGGTGCTTGTTTTAAAGCTATAGTTGTAGCTTGTAATGCCGCTTCAAGTTCATCTTCTTGCTTAAAGCAGATGCCCAACAAATAGTGGGCTTGTGGCTGAAAGAAGCGCAAGGAAATACTTTCTTGCAAAAGCCGAATGGCCTCATTGTAAAGGACTTGCTCCACCTTTACACCTGCCAATCCCGTTAAGGCACTACTGTATTTAGGATTGAGTTTTAGACAACGTTCATAGTATTCCGCTGCCATGCTAAGTTCTCCCAATAGGAAGGCCGAGCGACCAATTTCAAAATAGAGCTGGGCGCTAACCAAGCCTGCTTGTTCAATCTCTTGTAGCTGTTTTTGCGCCAAAGCAAAATCGCCGTTTAGCATAGCCGCTGAAGCCTGAAAATACAAAGCTAAAGGAGAGTTTGCAAAGGAATTGGGCCAAGTAGCCAGGTAGTTTTCAAAGGCCTTTAAATCTTTTAACTCTAGACATAATTTGGCCCCTAAATTTAAATAACGAAAGTCCTGCCGCGCTAGAAAACTCTCTTTAAAGCCTTGCCAAGCGGTCTGAAACTCACCCGCATCATATAAACTTAAAAGTCGATTGTATTCCCATTCCTCCTTAATTAATTGGGCCTGATTAGCGCCACTTAAATCGATATAACCTAAGTCATCAAGTTGCTGTAAAATAGCTTGTTGATTGCCTTCTTCCCCGGCCATAAAACTGGGGCCAGGACCACTCAACTCCCAACTAGGAATTAAACTAGTCTTTTGCTCCTTTTTAAATAAATCCAGTAATGCGCGACCGGGCATATCTTCCGCTAAGGGTAAATTATAGAGCTGGAGAATGGTGGGCGCAATATCTAAAAGACTAGCGCCGTAAAGTGAAGTATCTTGTTTAAACTGGGGACCAGCGGCGGCGAAAAAACCATAGGGACGGTGCTCCAAAGCGGGCGATGCAGGAAGGTCAGGGAGATTAATTGTGCGATTGGTAGAAACTTCAAAACCATGATCGGACAGAATAATAATATGGGTATCGCGCCCCACTAATTCCATCAAACGCCCAAGCATCATATCGTGCCAGCGATAAGCGGCGGGAATTATTCCCGAGTATTTCCTAAAGTCTTCTTCACTAATCCCCTCTAATTTTGGCGCTAAATATTGGGAGGCGATATGTCCAAAATGATCCAGGGCCTCTAAATAAACCGCCGAAAAATCCCAATCATCGTTTTCTAAAGCCTTGGTAATAACATTATGCACCGAGGCCGAACGCGCTAAAATCTGAGCCACATTGGCCACCATGGGGTCCGTCTGCAGATCTTCCCAGCTGTGATTGGGGAAAAAGGGCTGCAAATGGGCTTGGGTTAATTCTTGGGGAGCAATGCGCAAATCGGCCACCTCTTCGCGTAAATCAGAGGGAAAAACGGAGCCCGAAGCTAAATTCCAATTTGTCAATTCTTGCGGAAATTCACAAAATTGATTGGACACTTTGAGTTTACCACTTTGTTCAACTGGGTGACTGGGCCACCAATTAATAATTTGGGTTTTTAAGCCCGCTTCCTCCAACACATTCCAAAAGGCTTTTTTACCACGCGTACTGCCCTGAACAGGAATAACTTTCTGGCCTTGCCATTCTACAAAACCGAGAATTCCGTGCTCATGCGGACGCTTACCCGTAGCAATACTGGTCCAAAGTAAAGGACTCAGAACAGGTTGTAAAGTAGCCATATTGGCCCCCACTCCACTTTTTAAAAGCAAATCTAAATTGGGCATAAAACCCAAAGCCCGGTAGCGATCAACTAACTCCCACTCCGCTGCATCCCAGCCAATTAGCAAACATTTAGTATTATTCATTGAGATCTGCATTCGCTTTCGCAAGACGCCATGCGGCCAAACCTTTTGCTCCTAAAGCTAGTAATGCCAAAGAGCCTTCAGGAGGAATAGCTTGCTGAATATTATTTTGCGCAGAAACTTTCTCTTCCGAGCCACTCATATATTGTAATTTAGTGCCATGCAAAAAGCCATGTTTTTCGAATATCTAAAAATAGCGCTGCAATCTATAAAAACTCAGCTGCTGCGCACCATATTAACCAGCCTAATTATTGCCATTGGTATAACGGCGCTGGTGGGCATTTTAACGGCGATTGATGTGATAAAATTATCGCTTACGGGGCAATTTGCACTTTTAGGCGCTAATACTTTTACCATTCAAAATCGCGGTCCCAATATTCGCATTGGTCGGGGTGGCGAAAAACCGAAGTATTATCCCAATATCACCTATTACGAAGCACTCAATTTTAAGGATAAAATGCCCAGCAATCAGGCTAAAACCAGTGTTTCATTTATGGCCTCGGGCGTTGCAGAAGTGAAATACGAGAATACGGCCTCCAATCCCAATATTGCGGTAATGGCAGTTGATGAAAACTACCTTTTAACCGGTGGCTACGAATTGGAAAACGGCCGAAACTTTACCAAAAATGATATTGATAAAGCCGATGCCTCCGTACTTATCGGACAAGAGATTGTGCGGATTCTCTTTCCCAAAGAAAATCCAGTTGGTAAGGTCATTCAATTTGCAGGCACCCGCTTTCGCGTGATAGGCACCTTGGCCGAAAAAGGTAATTCCTTTGGTTTTGGCGGCGATAAATCAGTGCTTATACCTATTTCTAAAGCACGCTCGCTTTATGCTACACAGGGCAGAAGTTTTGCTGTTAACGTAATGGCCAATGAAAGTCTAAATTTAGAAGAAGTGGTTTCAGAAGCCACGGCGACCATGCGGGCCGTGCGAAAGCTCAAGCCTAAATTGGACGATAACTTTGCCATTATTCGCAGCGACAACCTCAGTGAAAGCCTTATCGACAACCTAAAATACGTTAGCCTTGCCGCTATCGTAATTGCCTCGGTTACCTTATTAGGCGCCGCCATTGCTTTAATGAATATCATGCTAGTTTCCGTAACGGAACGCACTCGTGAAATTGGTATTCGTAAAGCAGTAGGTGCCCAAAGCAGAGCTATCCTCAGTCAGTTTTTAACCGAGGCCATCGTTATTTGCTTGATTGGTGGCTTGGGCGGCATTATTTTCGGAATCGCCATCGGCAACGCGGTTTCGGCCGGTATTGGCGGCAGCTTTATTATTCCTTGGACTTGGATGCTTTTATCGGCTGTTATATGTTTCGCCGTAGGACTAATATCGGGTTTTTATCCTGCTTTAAAAGCCAGCCGCTTAGATCCTATCGAAAGCTTACGCTACGAGTAAATGGCTTAAAGAACATCGATGGCGGGTGAAAAGTCTTGACTTTCGTCAAGGTCTCAAGCAGTTTCCTGCGATTACTTTTGCAGCATCAAAAAAGGTATCGTCATGTTAGTTAACAGCAGTTTTGTTCTCGCCTATCTTAAATATTCCAAAATAGTTGGCCTTAGCATTATTATTATGGCCGCATTAGCTATTGTGGCTATGCTTAGTTTTTTTGAAGTTGCGCTTTCGCTAGATTCGCAAGAATTAAGCTCCTATTTTGTAAGCAATCGTAGCGATTATTACCTCGCCTTAAGCGCTTGGGTCGGTATCTTAATTTGTGATGTATTGGCCTCTTGGGGATTCCTAAAAATTTACCACGGTTTAAACTCTAGCTTGGGACGGATCACTGCCCAACTCCGTTTTACCTATTCTGCCATCCTGCTTTTTGCCATGGTCCCACTTTTCGGGGCGCTTTCGCTAGATGCGAAAGAAATAGAAAGTGGATTAGTATTCCAGTATCTGCATCAATTTGAGAGACTTTGGTCTTTGGGCCTGATCGTTTTTGGACTGCATTTAGGCGGCCTTGCTTGGCTCAACCCACACAGTTCAAAATTTTACGGCTTTCTTAAAATAATGCTTTTCTTAGGCGCAATCGGCTATCTATTAATTCACGGCTTAAGTCATAACTTCAGCTATTTCGCTACTTGGGAACTACCAATGACCCATCTTTTTATGGCCCCGATGATTTTAGGAGAAGTAGGTCTAGCCTTTGTTCTTTGGTTAAAACCTCAAGCATATCTAAGGGCATTAGAGCATATAAATTCAACTGGCTAAGCTTACCTCAAACCTGAGATTGGCTTTAGGTTTTAAATCCGTTTGCGAATCCGCGAAAGCGACTCGGCCGTCATGCCTAAATAACTAGCGATTTGATGCAAAGGCACGCGTTGAATTAAACCGGGACGGTTCTTTAAAAAGAGGCGGTAACGATCGATAGGTGCTGCTCCCACATAATTGCTGAAATCTTTTTTTTGGGCATTGCGATCTAATTCCATCATTTTAAAACTGATTTCCGCCAGAATGGGAAACTTCTCAAAATTGGCGGCATCTACATCCTTCGTTCCCACAATCAGCAAACTGTCTTCGAGGCATTCGAGATAACTTTCAGCTGGACTCTCACTCACAAAATACTCGGATGATACCGTTCCTTTTTGCGCATCGTAAAAAGCCAAAGTGCGATCTTTTCCGTCCTCCCAACGGTATTCCCGTAAAAGTCCCTGTACTACCTGATAACATTCGTGGGGTACTACACCCGGCTTTTGTAAAATACTGCCTTTTTTAAATTCACGGTGCGGAATATGCTCGGCCAAAATTTCAATCTGCGCCTCGTCTAATTCGGGAAATTGCTCTAAGAATTTACGGAAATGAGGATTTATCATTGACTTTATCTCGCTAAATAGAGACAGCAAGATAGAATTTCTTAGCCTCATGCTTAAGCTCCCTTTTAAAACATTAAGCGCACGAATCGGTTAAACTAAATGTCTTGCATGACAAGCGACGTCCACCAAGCAACATATTTATGAAATTACTCAGCACAATATTCTTCCTAAGCATGATAAGCAGCCCAGCCCTTATTTTCGATTTCGATAAAAATAGCAATACCCAAAACTGGCGCATAGTAGATGACGGAGTTATGGGCGGACTATCGGCTGGAAATTTTACCACGACCGAAGAAGGACACGGACGTTTTTGGGGTGAAGTTTCTCTCGAAAATAATGGTGGTTTTTCCTCCTTACGCTACGATTTCGATGAACAGAGCACGAAAGGCTTTAGCAAACTAAAACTTTTAGTAAAAGGAGATGGTAAGAACTACCAAGTGCGCATCAAACATAATAGTCGCGATTATTACTCCTATATCCACACCTTTTCTACTAAAACCGAATGGCAAACGATAGAAGTCGATTTGAAAGACATGCGTCCTTCTTTTCGCGGGCGTTTTTTAGATATGGACAATTTCGATAAAGACAGTATTGAAGAACTCACTTTTTTAATTGCCAATAAAAAAGAGGAGCGTTTTGAGCTCCTCATTGATAAAATAGAATTGGAATAAGGTTTTGAGACCGCTGTCGCTGTGAGACTTGAGACCGCGGTGCTTTGAGATTTTAGATTTATTCCTGCAATAAATAGTTGTAATCGTTTCTTTAATTATAAAACTTGCAACCCGATCCTTAAGGCTCTCGCAGGCGGAGGGAGTTTTATCGAGATTTCGCACCGACGGCGCTTGTATTCTTGTTGCTTATGGGTTTCTATCAAGATGTCGTCCCGCTGGGACTTTTGTTGTTTGGGAAAATAAATCTTGAGATCGATTCTAATCATACAAATTGCTATGAATCCCGAAGGGATGAAACTATAATAACGTGAATTCGACAATAAATTAGAGCCTCAGATTTTCAATGGAAGGAAAAGACTAGTCTGGATCGTGCAGCTGTAGCGGGCTACAGCAAATGAGCTAGATGCAGGATTTTCATTTTTATTGGAAAATCCGTTTAGGCCCCTTCTAAAAAGCGGCTTTCCACGCCTCAGCAGCTCACAATAGCCCGCTATTGCTTCACTGCTTCGGCTTGAAACCCACTATTTATAAGAGGTCTGAGGCCTAATTTTACTTCGAACTCACGTTATAATAGAGAAACCATAGGCTCCTAAACCACGAACCCTGAAAGGGTGGCACTTTTCTTCAGTGCGCTAAAAGACCGCGCTGCTTTGAGATGAGAGAATGGTTTGTGCAATAAATGGAGGTAACCGATTTTTGTGATTCAATTGTAGCTGCATGCAATAAAGGAGCTGCGGCAGCTGCGAATTCTCGGTGGTATCCATCAAAAAGCGACAAGCCATAACTGTTCCCGCTTAAGAACCCAGATCTGTCTTCTCTTTTTACCATTAGGTTCAAAACATGAGGGTAAATGCTAACTTTTCATTAATCCTTCATAAAACGTTTGGTCATTAAGCCTTCGGTGGTTTCCACTTGCAGTAGATAAAATCCGCTCGATAAATTACCACAATCTACTGTCATCATCGAAACTGCATTGGCTTGCTCTTGCATTAGTATTTTACCATCGGAAGAGAAAATACGTATTTGCTTTATTTCTGCACTGGCTTCCACAAATAATTCATTTTGCGCTGGGTTGGGATAGATATCTAAACCTAATGCCTGTACCTCAAGCTCGCTTTCATCGGCTACTAAGGCACGTTTAGCTGAACCGCCCAGAGCAGTGATTTCTATGGCGGAAAGAATAGAGTTTTGACTACTAGCCGCGGTAACGATAGAAAGCTCCCCATCGGTAACCAATGCGGTGAAAGTTTCGGTATACGCCACCGCTCCTGCTCCGGCAGACGAGAAAACATCTAAATTACTAATCTGGGCTTGACCCTCCACACTAATGCTAAAAATACGGGCACTCGGCTTCATTAAATAATTCTGTAACTCGGCAAAATGCAAGGTGACTTCATACTCGCCGCTCGCCGGCAGAGGAATAGCATAAGACATATTCTTGCCAATGCGGTATTTCTGATACAGACTAGCATCGCTGGTGTTGGCAATGGTGGCGGAAGAACTTAATGAGAAACCGCCTTGGAAATACTGATCAGCAATAAAGTTTTTTCCTGCTGCACTTTGGTAGGCTGCGCCACCACAATTAATATTAAGACTGAAATTAGGATTGGGGTTTACAATAGGACTACCGGCACAATTGCAATTGCCATCTTCGATATCGTTTAGGGTGGTAGAATCGCCGTCATCGCAAGCACTTCCTGCTACTGGACAAGTAGAAAGCAGGTCGATGCTTTGGTTTAAACTATCGCCATTTAAGTAATAGCTCAGCGCTAAACTGCTGCCCAAAACATCGGTCAAATTACCCTGATACGTAAAACTTCCTAAAAGCGAATCGCCCGCGGCAATGTTTTGTCCTTGCGCAATATTTAGACTTAAGGCCGCATTTTGGGCCGACCATAACAGTGAGTCTAAACTGCGAGTAATACTGTCATTATTATAGATGTAAAAATCCAAGCTGCTCATCTGCCCCTGAGCGGCACTAATCGAAACTTGCGCCGAGCTAAGGGCTACTAAAATAGGACTGGGCGCTGGTGGCGTAGTACCACTGCTAATTTCTATTGCTGAAATAAGACTGTTATTTACGCTAGCCGCAGTGTTGAGATTTAATTCTCCATCGGCTACTTCTACACTTAAGGTGATGGAATAAGCCTGATTGCCGCCGACGAGATTGGTAATATCCAAATCATCAATCACCAAATCGCCTTCGGCCGAAATATCAAAAACCCTTCTCCCTGCTTGCATTAAATAGTTCTGGATTTCCGCAAAATGCAAGGTAACTTGATAGGTCGCTTCTTGCGGAAGTGGAATAACATAAGACATATTTTTACCCAAACGAGCGCTTTGGTATAGTGGCATATCGGCCGTTTGACCAATATTCGCATTCGTACTAATAGGAATTCCGCCTTTGAAATACTGATCCGCTATATAAACCTTTCCGCTGTTAGCGCTAGTATAAGCAAGACCACCGGCATTAATATTCAGACTAAAGCTTTGCGGCTGATTGGGCGTACCCGCACAATTACAATTCCCGTCTTCCTGATCATTGATGGTACTGGCATCGCCATCATTACAAGGTGTTCCCGTCGGAAGACAGTTTATAACGGCCTGCGCATCTAGGCTTAAAGCCGTATTTACACCACTTAGGTAGATGGCATAATTTGCAACATAAGTACCTGATATTAAATTAGTAGGATTAAAATAAAGCCACATAGCGAGGCTGTCTCCTCCTGCCAAAACGCTACTAGCCACTTGCAGGCTAAATACAGCCGTATCTGCACCAGAGGCCATAATTGAATCAATGGGATACGCGAGTGTATCGGGATTCACTAAATAAACTAAGGCACTATCTAAACTCGCATTGATATTACTTGTGAAATTTAACGCTGCGGCAGATAAGTAAGGTAAAGCAGAAGGTGTACTAATCACTTTTTCGATGCTTATCGCAGAAAGCTTAGCATTATTAACCGAGGCCTGCGTATTGATATTAAGGAGGCCATCATTTACAGCTACGGTATAGGTCAATTGATAAGCGGTTTTAGCACCAACTTCATTATAAATATCTAAATCATTGATGTATAAGGAGTCCTCCATCGTCACATCGAAAACACGCTTGTTAGGGGCAAATGCGCCCGACCAAATTTCAGCGAAATATAAGGTTACGCGGTAATCGGCCGCTTCAGTTAAAGGAATGGCATAGGCCAAATTAGCCGCCCAACGCTCGCTAGAATAAAGATTGGAATCAGCTGTGCTGGCAATACTTTGCAAGGCACCGGCCGTGCTGCCATTTAAAAAATATTGATCGCTGCTAAATTGATCGCCATTAGCGGCCGTATAGGCTGGACCACCCACATTAATATGAAGACTGAAAGCACTAGCAATTACATTAGTTCCGGCACAATTACAGTTGCCATCGGTGGTATCGTTTGTTGTACTAGCATCGCCATCATCGCAAGAAAGACCCGCTGCAGGACAAGCCGCTTCACCCGATAAACTAAGTACCGCTGGTATATTTCCACCATCGTAATACACTTGCAACTGAGCAGAACGTACTACTGGGCTACTACTCTGAGGTTGGAAATAAGCGGTGAAATTGTTAGTATAAGCCGCCGGGATAGCCGTATTGGCATTGAGATTATGACTAAAATCTTGTGGATGGGCGCCCAATAATTTAACTGAATCTACCCATACCAAATTGGCGCTGCTGTTTACCAGACTCAAGCTGATGCTGTCGGTTGAGCTAAGTGGCGTAGACTGAAAATGATGGCTGCTTGGATTAAACAATAATGGAGCCGCAGCGGGACGAACGGCAATGGCAGAGATCTTGGCATTTTCGGCCAAAGATTCTAAGCTAAGCTCTAAAGAACCATCGTTTATTACTACCGAATAGGTTTTAATTAAAGCGGCGGCGCCACCTACGGTATCAAAAATATCGAAGGCCCCTTCTACTAAATTACCTTCTAATTTTATGTCGAAAACCCTTGCTCCAGTAAAAAAATTAGGGGCGTAAATTTCGGCGAAATATAAGTCTACCAAATAGCTACCATTGGCATCAACCGGAATGGAATATTGTAAATTAGTACTATAGCGTTCACTGTGGTATAAATTATCGTCGTTGGTGTTGGCTATAGGCTGAACCTTTTGAAATTGCGAGCCATTGGCAAAATATTGATCGGCTAAAAACTCTTCTCCAGAGGCAGTGGTAAAGGCTGGTCCACCACAATTAATTAAAATCGCTTCCGAAATAGCCACTTGCCCTTTCACGCTAAGTTTCTGTAAGGAATTATTAGCCGAGCTAAAAATTAGCAGGCTGTCTTGAAAAGATGCGCTCAAAGCCGCACTAATTGTCAAGGCTATACTATCGCCTACGCCGAGGTGCAAGGGTAATCCCTCGGCAATGCTGGCATTCAGACCTAAAGTACTTTGCTGCCAAAGAATGGAATCAATTAAGATCGCTTGGTTGCCATTTTGATTTTTTAACCAAATAGTCGCTTGTGCAGATTGGCCCGCCGCAATAGTTCCAAAATCGATTTCTGTAGCTAGTGCTAAGTTACTTTTAATGCTAGCGTTTAACTGCGGTAAACTAGGATTAGCAAAGAAGCTAAATACTTCCTGCGATAGTAATTGTCCGCCGCCCTTTACGGGAGAACCAGAAGCTATATATACTTTCTGATTATTAACAATGGCTTGCGTTCCATGACGACCTTCGTTTAAAGAATCGAGCAGTCGCCAGCTGTAATCGCTTAAGTTTAAAGCTTGGGTAAGATTAGACGCCGTTGCTGCGGTATCTTCTCCTCCTATTATTAATAATTCATTGCCAATTATAGCGGTACTAGCCGCTGCTACTGGTCTGGGTAAATTATTTGTTACGGTGCTCCAAGATTGGGTATTAAAATCATACACATCTACCGCCGCAATATTATCGCTGAAATAGCCGGTTAAGCCAGTGGTTCTTCCGCCGGCAGCGTACAGTTTACCATCTTTTAAGCTGGCGTGAAAATGATCGCGCGAACGTGGCGCATCACTAAGAACCGTCCAAGTATTGGTGGCTGGATCAAATTGATCGAACCAAGGCACCCAGCCACTGGTATGCCCATTTTGAATACCGCCAATTAAGTAGAACTTATCTTGGTACACCACGGAACCCGCGCTGCCTCTTCTTCTGTTTTGGGGAATTATTGGGCCTTGGTGCCAAGCGTCCGCCAAGGGATCGTAAATATAAATTCGATCGAGCGGTGTTTCGTTGGGGAAATTACCCGTCATACCACCTATTACATAAACCAAACCTTCATGGGGTATGGCCTGAAAGTGATGTATGGGAAAACCTAGCGCTGAACCTACAGTCCACGTATCGGTGGCTGGATGATAAAGATTCACATTAGAACCATGCTCTCTTCCTCCTAAAAGCACAAAGTACTCGCCTGCTTGTACATAAGCGGCTTCGTGGCGGCCTTGGGGACAAGAACCACCGTTTCCTAAAGCTTGGCAGCTAGATGCGTCATTAATATAAGTCCATTCTCCCGTTAAGGTATTGGGAGCGAAATTCGCTTTGATATAATCGTAAGTCGCATTAAATGTGGGATCTGCAGAAGCTTTTCCTGCTGCCACTCCCACGGCTAAAGCCTGATTGGAACTGAAAATCGTTTGCATAAAAGCTGGAAATGGCATGGCCGCTCCCAAGTTTTGCTTGCCGTTACCAAAATCAATTTTCGGCTGAATACTGTGGTTTAATGGGTTGATCTCTAAAAACAAGCTAATTTCCGAAGCCGCCGCTAGGCCCGTCAATGCAAAATCATTTTGCGTGAGCTGACCATTTACTTCCAGCCATATACTCATCACCAAATTACCCTGATTCGCATTGGCGCCAATCATGATGTAATTGTCTTGATCGCCCGTTCCTACATAAAAAGCGTGGAACTGATCACCCTGGGGATTGGCCTGAAAAAGCGGACCTAAAATAGCCGTTTCTAGTTCAAAGGCTAAAGTTTGTTGATTCACCTGCAAGCCAAATTGAAAGCCATTTTGCAAATCGTTATTGGCTCCAAAAGGAGAACCCGCGGGTGCATCGTTGAAGGAAAGTAAACCTACTGCTCCACCGGCGATAATTTCTACTGGACTATTATCTTCGTTTTTATAGAGCTCTAAATAATCGTTAATACCATTGCTCATAAATCCCGTAAAACCGAGGCCGTACAAACCAATACCAGGATCGCCATTAAGCAGCGGATAATCCAAGGCTAAATTAAGAGTAGTACCATTACTGGCGTCCAAGGCAAAGAAATCCACTTGATCGTTTAAACCATCATCGTCATCATCGGGATCATTAAGATCACTGACCTTAAAACCATTGATTAAGGTTTTGTCATTATCGGCCGGAACGCTAGATCCACTGCAGGGATTGGTGCCATTGGCAATTTCATCGGCATTGGTATAGCCATCTAAATCCTCGTCAATGGTGGGGTCATCTGCCCCCGAGCACTGCACAAAATCTTGCGGTTCAAAAATGGTAATGGCATTGGAACCGTAGGTAGCCGCCCAAATGGTACCCGGGAAAATATCGTTATCGCCTTGGCTACACACATCTAGGGGCACCGCACCAAAGCCTGTGGCTAATACACTTACGTCAGATGCGCTATTAATACTGCCTTGCGCATTACGATTAACCGAATAAATATTCCCGTTAAAGCTGGCAGCTAGTAGATTACCTTGCAATTGTCCGCTAAAATTACTGGCAGTATATTCTGTCATACCATTGGTAGAGGCGGTTATTGTAAAGAGCGATTGATCATCTACCCCCGCATTTTGAAAGTCGCCTTCGATGGGATCGGCTAAACTGGGATCCACCGGAGGCCAATCGACTGGTAAAGTGGTAGCGGGGTTTCCGGTAACGGCCTGACGCCACACACCATTTATACCACCCGCGCCATTAGCATGGTCATGGGTAAATAACCCAGCCCCAAGCGGATTCGCTCTAACCGGGTTAGGATGGCCGCCATAATAACCTTGACCGCTAATAAAATGTAAACCATCTTTATTGTTCACCTTATCGTCGTTGGGGCCGGGTCCCGTAGAACCTGGTTCGCCGATAAGCCAATTATTGGTAGCAGTTCCTACACCTTCATTGGCAGGATGTCCACCCCAACCTTGGTTCGCGCCATTATCCCAAGTGTACATTTTGCCATCTTGCGTAAGCACCACATCAAAAGCATTTCTAAATCCGGTAGCATACACTTGCACGGGGCTATTGCTGGTCCACTTGGCTTGATTTAAACCATCGTTTCCCCCGAAAGGATCATTGATGTCAATGCCATTATATCCGGGCTGAGTGGGATCGTCAATGCCATTTGCATTAGCGCGAGTAGGATCATCTAGGGTGGGTAAATCGTAAATATAAAGACTGCCATTTTGGGCATCGGTTAAAACCGGAAGGGTATTAATATCGTTTAAATCTACCGCTAGAATAGCAGAAGATAATGCGTACTCCGTTAGGAAGGCAAAGTTATTCGAGGGGGCGCCAGCATTGGTGTTTCCACCAGAAGCGACGTAAAGAATATTGTTGACTTTGTCGATTTGTAGTCCGTTCGTACTGTGATTTTCTTCCGAGCGAGGCAGCCCACGTACCAAATCTACTTTAATCCACTGGCTACCATCCCAAACCAAGCGTGAAATTATTCCCGAATTAGAGTCGAGGTTAATATCCGAACCGCCACCACCACCACCAATGCGATAATCGCTGGAAGTCACGTAAATAATGGGATTAGTCGCGGTT
This sequence comes from uncultured Schleiferiaceae bacterium, assembly GCA_963974215.1. GTDB lineage: Bacteria > Bacteroidota > Bacteroidia > Flavobacteriales > Schleiferiaceae > Croceimicrobium. The sequence continues at coordinate 215,787 of CAXBBL010000006.1, forward strand.
CCATCTACCATTAAACCTGTGATTTGTCGCTTCACAACATTGTGTAAGGCACCATCATTATCGTTGTGATTTTGTATTTGCTTTACCGACAAAATCGTTTCTGTGGCGATAACATTATAGCTATTGGCGCTTTGCCTTTGCACGGTATAAGCGTAGATTTCGCCCGACTGTACCGAGACGTAAAGTCGCCCATCAGGACCAAAATCTAAAGACGTGGGATTAGTTATGGAAACGCCATTAAGACCAGTAGCGCTAAAGTTAAATTGCGCTTGTAATGGACTGAAAATAAAGCCCAAAACCATTAATGCGAGAATAGTAAATCTTTTCATCTGTTTGGTATGTCTCGCTAAAGTGCTTTAATAGCAGACGAGTAACCCATAATTTTCGATGAAGGGAAGATGATTTTAGGTTTAAGGAAAATAAGACCTTAATGTTTGTGTAATCAGGAGACTAGGGTTTAAAAGTGATAAAAACTAACATCCAAGCTATTTCTTACTATAACCAGATACTAAAAGAGTTTATCGCCTACTGATCTAGAGAACAACCCTTATTCACTTTCGTGTAAATTTCAGGAAGCATTTTCAACTCCTGTAATCCAATAGATTCAATAGAAATGAGCTCGCCCTTCTTTACTGTCACTACAAAGGCAGCATTAACATAGGGATTATATTGCACCATTCGATCTTGGTCCTTCTCGATAATCACTTTATAAAAACCTTCGTACAAATCATTGTCAGTAATAACCCAAGGAGCTTCAGTTTCACTAAAATGCTCCAGCCAGGTAAAAGTGGCTTTGGTACAAAAAGCACAAGCATAATTGGGTAAAACAAAGACTACTTGGCATTCTTCAAAGTCAATCTGCTCAAAGCTCTCTAAATAAGTAACTACTTGGGGCTCCGTCTTTTTACAGCTGCTAGCGCAAAGCAAAAACACCATAAGTAATAGCCTTATCGCTTGTAGATTCCTCATCCTTAATATATAATTTACTATTAGCTATAAAACAGTTTCTATTGTCGTAACGCTTGCCATCTATTCTAAGCGTCTTTATAATTTCACCTGATTCTATAGCAATTATTTCAAAAAGCATATCCGCCCAATAAGGAGGAATATTTAAGCCTTCCGCGTCTTTTAAAGCTTTACTAAGCTTCGATCTTCGGACTAGTACATTTGATTTTTCATCCAGCCACAAACCGGTAGCAAAGCTAGATTGTTGATAATATTTTAAACGATACTCTTGATCACCTAGGTAGTTTACATCAAATTCCTCAGCCGAAAAATGAATTGAATTCAGCCTTATTGAGCGTGAATCTCCACTAAGAAAATCATAGGCCCAAATTTGATTACGAAAAGCCCGAGTATAGTACAGGCTATTTTCTGAATATGCCAGAATCGGATGCTCTAAAAAGGGATTAACAGTAATGGGAGGATCAAAAGAAAAAGGATAGTGCGTATGGCCATTTTTTATATCAACCAAGCACACATTTGCGCAGCTCGCAATTCTTGCTTCGTCAAGATCATAATCCTTAAACCTAACTACAAGAGGAAGTACTAGTAAGCTATCATTTGCTCCGCCGGGCCATGCACCATAATAACTCATCACGGCTAAAGCTTCAATAGCATTTGTATCTGATAAAGGAATTCTATAAATGCTATCTTCCTTATCGCTCGAATCAACCCTAATTTCAGCCCCCTTTATCGACAAATGGGGAAAGTCGAAATTTAGGCCATGTAATCTGCGATCATCCTTGTTCATCTGGAAGCCTTCTATCTTTTTCAAATAAACTTCTTGGCCCCTATTTAATTCAACAAAGAGGAGGGAGCCAAATGCATCGGTTAGAAAGAGCGTATCCCCTTTCACCCTTTGCCAATTTAAAAGCCTAGCGAAAGTTTTAGCCTGGTCTTTAATGATTAAATCGTCAATTTTATTAGCATAATCAGTCGGTTTTGAAACATCACAGGCCGCTACATAAAATAAAAGACAAAATAATTTCAGGGCGGTTCTTTGCATAGGGCGGGAGACTTCAGAAAGCTAATTTACCAAATAATTCTCCTCACCACACTAGCAAAGCTCAGAAACGACAACAATTATAGAATCGAATAATTGTGATTTTAAACCCGATAAAAACTCAACCTCTCCTTTAAACTCTCTACTTGTTCTTCTGCCAGCACAATCATTTTAAGATTGGCCACACTATAGATAAGGGCAAGGCAGAAAAACACGGAGGTGAAAATCATTCCACCATCACTAAATATCGGTGGATGTAAAAACCCAAAGGTCCCATTAGCGAATAAATTTGATTGCCAGGGTAGAATTACCACATAGTATAAAAACCACCAATAATAACGGGAACTGGCGAGTAGCATCGACTTCTCTCCAGACATTCTTTTAGAAAGCTTTTTCGCTTTAATAAACATGTAAATAAATGTAGATAAAGCACTTATATAAATTACACCCCATATGATTGTATTTAAAACTGGCAGTGCTTTTAAACTCAAATAGCAGAGCACCATAAAAAGGACTGTGGCAAAAATCTGCGGCGGCCTTAACCAATGATTAAACTCTCTCTTCGTGTGTGTCCAATATTTTTTAGTAACAATTTTAGAATGCTCTTCTACCAAAGTTAGCATCCCAAAAACCCCAAAAGACTTATACACCTTATGGAAAGCCTCCTTAAAACTAAGTTGTGGATCTTTCTCCCAAATATCCTCCACGCGGCTAGCAAGGTGATCCACTAATTCCATGCGCAGATCTACATAATAAATATCCTTCTTCTTACAGAAGTTAAAGATGAATTGTAATTCTTCGGGACTAACTGTTCTCTCCTTTTGCATTTCCATTAAGAACTAAATAAACCGTTTAAAGCAGTAATATAAGCTTTCGCTGAAAGCGCCATCTCCTCTACTCTTTCCTTCGCTTCGGGCTTGGCCGCTAAACGATAATACTTGCGAGGACGAGTTCCGCTATCTTTAAATTCACTTACTAGTAAACCCTCATTTTCTAGCTTGTGTAAAACAGGGTAAAGGGCTCCTTCATTGAGTTTAATAATCCCCTCGGTCTTTTCTTCCACCAAGCGCGTTAACTCGTAACCATAACTTTCGCCCTCCTGAGCAATCAAGTGGAGAATTATGTCTTCTAAAAAACCTTTAATATAGGATTTTTTCATACCTCAGAATCTGAGGTAAAAGTATAAAAATTTTAATCACTGCGAAGTCAAGAGATTATAGATTAATTTAGAAACATCCAAAGACCAATCCAATGAAAAAATTGACGCTTTTGTTTATTGGCTTTAGCTTAGCCATTGCAATGGGTTTTAGCCTTCACAGTGTTTCTGCTTTCGCAGATGCCCAGACTAATAATTTTAAAAATGAATCTATGAAATTAGGTGCCTTTTCCGTAAGCATCAGTGTTAAAGATCTTAAAGTTTCCAAAGCCTTTTACGAAAACTTGGGCTTCGAGGTCTTAGGGGGAGAGCTCAGCAAAAACTACCTCATCATGAAAAATGAAAACTCCCTTATCGGTCTTTTCCAAGGCATGTTTGAAGGAAATATTCTCACCTTCAATCCCGGTTGGGATGAAAATGGTGAAAACATCGAAAGCTTCGACGACATTCGTGCTATCCAAAAGTCATTAAGTGCTAATGGGATTAGCAGTAGCCCTGAAATTGATACGAACAGCACTGGTCCTGCCAGTCTTACTTTAACAGACCCTGACGGCAATATGATTTTGATCGATCAGCATCGCTAGAAATCTAGCGCCTAAGCCTTAATGTAAAATTTTAAACGAGCTGAAATCATTTCCCCTTCGGAGGTTTAAAACATAGATTCCACGAGCTAGACCACTAAGCTCTAATCTACTTGTGCCTAGCAGATTATCAGAGCTTAATAGAACTCTGCCATTGATATCTAAAAGTTGATATTGGTAATTCTGGTCAGCTTTGTTGATTGGATTTATTATTAAAAAGTCTTCCGCTGGATTCGGGTAAACGCTCCAGTTATTGGCCAGCTCATTTTGACCAAAAAACACGTGCGTATTCGGCGCAAAGCAAGGCGATAGACCATAGTCGGAAAACGGGGGAACTACCGCATGATTCGCTTCGATGCAATTTATTAAATACCAACACATACCGCGCACTTCTACACCAGTGGCACAAGTAGGGCAAGAATTATAGTTAGGGGCATTGCTTCCGTCATAAGCTGTTCTAAACTGATTCATCCATTGCATTTCTGCGTTCTGAAGACTGTTAGGTCCGCCAAGCCAGTTACCCAAAAAGCCACGCGATGATGAATCGCGGTTGCAGTTATTTTCATCCTCCGCGCTTAAAATAGGAATCAAAGGCAGCTTGCGGTTGGGATTAATCTGCATAAAAGCCTCTAAAGTTCTTGCTGTTTTTCGATTAGCACTGGTATATCGGTAATCTATTGTTGCGCTATCACTGCTGGCAAAAACATAATTTGCCAAAAAAACGCCATCCACGCCAATATGCGATTTAATACTATCTGCCATTAAATTACGCTGCGCTGATTCGGTGGTAGCTATATAATTTGGCGCAGAAGTGTTTACGTTATAGTGGTAATAATAATTTTTATTATCGTTCCAAAAACTTATTTGCGGTAAGTCAATCTCTAAGGCCCCAATGTAATCGCCAATAAATTGAATGTTGGCAGACCTATTTTTAATTTGCATTAAATCGCGTAAATAGCTCAAATGCTCTCTTTGCAATTTAAAGTAGTAGTAGCCTAAAAGTTCCGCTTTCGCCGCATCCGAAACGCTGCTATCCAAAGTGTTTAAATCATCAATAAAAGTGGTGCTATCAGTCCAGGCTGGTAAAGTAGCCGATCCCAATAAAGCTTGCACACGTGGAGAAGATCGGAAGCCCGTTTCATTGGCTATATCCACTTCGCGATTGCCGCCGGGGTTCCAAAACTCATCTTCCAAAACAAAAAAGGACAGCTTTCCCGAATTGCTAGTTAGATTTAAATAGGATATAGGCGCAATAATATCATCAATCACAATAAGACTATTATTATACATGGGTTTCCAGCCACCCATAGCCAGTCCAAAACGCACGCTTTCATTATTATCAGCGGCATATTTTAATAAATTGCGTAGCTCCAAAACACAGGCATATTGTGCTCCCGATTTTTGCGCACCGTTTAAATACCATTGATTCATCAATGCATCGGCGCCGTAGATAATTACAAACTCAATATTATGCTGATTAACCGTCTGAAAAAAGCTAGCGTGATTCGTTAATAAAGCGGTGGTGCCATTAACTTCTTTGGTTTTCCGATTACGAGTAAACAAATTATCGATGTAAGCAATGCGGGGATTTAAGCAGGTTTCGGAAGACTCCTCTTCAGAATAGGCAATCAGTCCGCCCAAATAGGCATTGCCTTCTTCCACTCCCAGCTCCATTAATTGTCCGGTGAAATAAACTTGGGGATCGTTTTTAAGAATCCTCATGTGGTTTATTGTTTCATTATACTTGGACCCCATGGTCTCAATTAACTCAATAGAATCTTGAGCATTTATATGGTAGATAATCACATCTAAACCGCCTTCCGTTTCAAAATTACTTAAGCCCCCTGCAATTAAAGTTTCACCGCTTTTACCAATATCCTTGAGCATTTCCATACCGGGTCTGCCATCTTTAATTTCTTTGGAAATTTCAAAAGAAGAATTAATCGTAGCGATGTATGCATTGGTATCGCCTCCCGAAACTGAGTAGCCTGCAGCGTAAATGAGTCCTTGGATTTTATCGATATCAAAACCAAAGAGAGAAACATTTCTTGCTCCCGCATGTGGATGGCTAATTGGCTTTTTTGTCTCCTTTCCATCAAAAAGGACGGACACGGGATAGTGAGCTGATAAATCATTACAAATGATGTAGTAGAGATTGGGGGCATACTCCAACACTTCAAAAGCACTTGCGCCTTTAGCCTCCTCTCCCTGAAAAATAGCTGATGAATACAAGGTTTTACCCTGAGTATTTAATTTAAGGATAGACGTTCCCTCAATGTCCTCAGTATTGATGCTATTCACCAAAACTACGACATCACCATTGCTATCCAACAAAATATCTTTGGGGGCAAAACCCTCATTTTCCGAACCATATTTAAACTGCCAGAGTACTTCACCCTTAGAATCTAAACCCAGAACAAACAAGGAATCGTTCTTACTCACTCGGGCTTGCTTATTTTCCTCGGTGGTTTTACGATAAGCGAGAAAAATATGATGATCGTCCGTTGCTAGACCCTCACCTATTTCGACATAATTGGCACTGCCATATGTTTTAGAGACGATTTCTGAGCCCGCATGGTTTAGTATCCATAAGGACGCATCTACTGAAAGTGACTTACTTTTTGTGGTATTCTCCTTCCAACCGACCATTATAAACCCTTCTTGATAATCAATAATATCAAGAGATTCCTCTAGTCCAGCTCCCCCATAAACCGATTCTAAATTTTGCCCTTTATCTATCGTAAAAAGCTTTTGCGCCCTAAGTTCCGCAAGAAATGCGAATAATAAGCTTAAGACCAAAAAGAGTTTTTTCATGCAATTAATTCTTTCATCATTCAGTAGCTGGGGCAGACAATTTTGGGTTAATCACTGCAGCGTAAACTCTATTCTGGCCTTGTTTTACAACCGCAAAACTATAGGCTGCACCCAATAGCATATTAGGATAAACAGAAAAGGATTTTCATTTTTGCGAAGTTAAATTTAAGACAATTGATTAGCACTTTTTGTTTTAAGGCACAATTTAATTGCAGAATCAAAAGGGTGTACTTATAGCTTCGCTCTAAAATGGCACCGGACTTAGTATAAAGTACTGATTTGAAGAACTTCCGGTAATTTTGGGAGTGAGCATTCTAAAATCTACCTATTTAAAGTCAAGCTCTTCTTATTTTCCCTTTTATAGGTTTAAAAAATTCCTGCTCTTGCCAGGAAGCTCTGATTTTTTTGAATCTTAAACCGAATAAAAAAGCTGGGCTTTTTCAAACCTGAGGTCGATGTAAAATTAGGCCTCAGACCTCTTATAAATGGTGGGTTTTAAGCCGAAGCGGTGAAGCAATAGCGGGCTATTGTGAACGGCTAAGGGGCCAAAAACCGCTTTTTAGAAGAGGCTTACAAGTTTTTTCCAATAAAAGCGAAAATCCTGCATCTAGCTCATTTGCTGTAGCCCGCTACAGCTGCACGATCCAAACTAGTCTTTTCCTTTTATTGAAAATCTGAGGCTACAATTTTAGGTCGAACTTAGGTTACAAACTAATTTAGACGACAGATTTTCCCTAAAAATGCAGTTCCTTCTACAAAGCACCTTTTATCTTCCCCTGGTATTTACCGCAGTTATTTTCGGCATTGCCCCTATCTTGCTGGGTCTTTTAGGTTTTACGTCTTTCACTTACCATAGTTGTGTACAAAGCTTTTTAGCAGGACTAATCTTAGCCTTCGCCTATCAATTGATGGCCTTACTGCCGCGCATAGGCGGAATCGTTTTAGAGCTAATAGTTTATTACCTTTTTCTAAACGTAGCCTTTGCTAGTCTAGGAATTATCTGTGGTATTCTTCAAGGAATTAGGCATAGAAGATGGACCAAACTCACGCATGCCTTAAAGCTTTTGGCTGGGCACTTCTACCTCAGTGATAAAAAAGGCTTTTACGCAGGACTTTGGGAAGGAATTAGCCGCCACAGTTGGGAATTAGCCCAAAATTTAATCGGCCATATCTGGGCGCAAAGCCTCAATGCTATTGGTATCATTCAGAGGGTAGAATTTTTTGAAGGAGCTACCTTTAGCTTACGAATCAATCAGAAAGAACGCAGTGGAATGTCTTTAGGGAGTTTTATCTACATCGCGATTGATGACAATTTTAAAGGTGTATTTCGGTTGCGATTAATTAAAGACCCTTTATTTATGCATGAGTTCGGCCACGGCTTAGACAGCCGGCTTTTTGGGATATTCTATTTACCGTTCATCGGCTTGCCGAGTATAATTAGTGCCATGCAGTCTAAGCAAGTTTTTGGGACCACAAACAAAGCAGGGCTCCATAAATATAAATCCTACGAAATGCGGGCTAATCGCAAGGCCGCGTATTTTTTTAATAGTTATGCGGTAAATTGGCAGGACTTTGAACTGGCCTACCCAAGGAAAAGCCCTATTGAATAAAACGCGTGGCTTAAGACCATGTTTTTTCTTGGGAGTACCCAATTTCAAAACAGTTGGCGTTCTATTTCATTTGCGGTTGTTTGGCAAATTTCACTTTAAGAATGCTGCCGTGATCTAGCTTGCTATGCATTTCAATTTCATGGCCATATCGAGCTAATTGGGCTTTGGTCATAAAGAGCCCTAAACCACGAGAACTTTGCTCGCCATGAAAGGTATTGCCGTATTTAAATAGCTTATTCTTAAATTTCTTAACATCTATTCCTACACCGTTATCTTCAAACTCAAACACCAAAAAATTATCTTGAAGATAAGAACGGACCTTCAGGTGCAGCTGCCTCTCTAGACTGCGATACTTGAAAGCATTAGAAATAATATTGTAGATCAAGCTTGTGAAATATAGCTTTGGGTACATTACGGAAGGTAGTGATGTTTCTATCTCTAATTTACCTTTCTTTTGACTTTCAAATTCGCACTGTTTAAAGACCCTAGCTATCTCTAGTTGCCAGACGCACTTCTCTAGTAAACTATCTTCCTGATTAATTTTATTATAAAAATCTCCCAGATCGTCTAAAATCTGGACATTTTCTTCGGCTCTTTGTTTTATTAAAGATCTGAATTCTTTTAACTCTTCTGGCTTTAATTCCTCTTGTTCAAGCAGGTCTATTACATTTCGCACGGCTAAAGCAGTTCCGCGTAAGTTATGCGAGGTTATTTGGGCCGCTTGTTGGCGAAGCTCAGCTTCAGATCGCAAAAGTTTGTTTTTATGATTTAGTCTAGCGTTTTGTTCTTTAATTTTCTCTTGCGCTTCCTGTTCTTGCTTTAACCAAACCTGAATCTCCTTTTTTAAGGCATAAATGGTAGATAAGGGGGCAATCACAATTAGAATAGAGAGAAAGCCTCCAAATAAAGCCCGTTGATCGTGCCAAATGAATTCCAAAACAGTTAGTAAAATTAGCAATAGAATAGGAACGGCAATTCCGTAGCGATAGGTAAAGCCAACTGCCTTTGAACTAAAATCATAAGCTCGGTGATTAGACATCTTTCTTATTGAATTAAGAAAGTAATATGATAAGTTGATCGATGAAATTATCATAAAGAACAAGGCCGTATTCCAACTTAAAGTTTCGAAAGTTGGAATAGTATAAAGTAACGTTGGATTAACTAGATGTGCCATTATCGCCAAGCCAGAAGCGCTGTAAAGAAAAACATCTATTAGAAAGAGTGCGGGACGGCTATCTTTATATCTTGCAAAATACTGCTCCGAAGCGCAAAGTATGAGCAAGACCGAAGTGGCAATTGAACTCTTATCCAAAAGTTGAGGCCATATAAAAACTGGGTTGATATTGTTCAATAACTCTAAAATGTTTAATGATAGAACTATCGTACAAGCCACTTTGGAACTACGAGAATCCTCGCTGACCTTCGAAAATAAAATTAACAAAAAGGAAAAGGCAGTAATAATAGTCATTTCCGCCCAGCCATCTTGAATACTACTTAGTCGACTAAAGCCAATCAAGTGACTTGATATAACCAATACTAAATAAAACGAAAGAATTGCAAAAAAATAAGGGTTTATCCTAGCAACAGCGCGCATCTTGACTTATAATAAACTTACTATTAATTCTTTTAGCTGTGCTCTACTGATCGGTTTTATTAGATAGCCCTTAACGGTTGATATGGATTCGGCGCGTTTAATATCCGCTTGATCGATGGAAGATGTCACAATATAGATGGTAATATCTTTAGTTAGTTCATCTTTCAGCGGCAAGTATTGTTCTAAAAACTCCCAGCCATCCAACACTGGCATGCTTAAATCTAATAAAAGAATTTCGGGTAGCATATCAGGCTGAGATCTATTTTCATATAGAAAATTGATTGCCTCTTCGCCATTTTCCAACATTATAATACTATGCTCACCATCTAAGGAATTTATAAGCATTTTAGCACTTAACCTAAAGACTACGTCATCATCTACTACTGCGAACTTCATAAAACCGAATTAAGGAGATTTAGCATGGGGTTTTCTTTTCAGGCAACTTAATAATTTCACCTCTAATGGCAAAGTAAACAATAACAAGTTTAAGATTTACACGCTAGCTAAATTTTAATAAAATAAATCACAGGAACTTAAGTACCTTATAGAAAAGTAGACCTGTAATGTGCTCAACTTACAGGTGAAGGCATTGGGTCAATAAGCTTTAAAGCAGATGCGATAAACCCGAAGCCTCATCGCTTCCAGAACTATGAAATGCGCGCTAAACGACATGCTGCTGCTTATTTTGCTAAAAACTATCAGGTCGAATAGACGAAATTCGTAAAGTCATTTCCATTACTAAAGATGAGTGATTAATATAAACTTTTACTTTTCAAATTTGATTATTTATCCCTAACTGAAACAATTATAAAAACATCGTCTGCTATTTTTATTAAATTTACTATTAATTAAATTAATACTATGACAATCTCACTATTCTGTTTCGCGCTATTCTTATTAATTTTCTTTAAAATTCCCAATCCTGTGAAACGGTGTATCGCTTAACTCCTAATGCTCTGTTATTTTTTTGATTCAAACGGTAGAAGATAATACCCAAATTCTAAGAAACCTGATTTCGACATCAAATTAGGCCTCAGACCTCTTATAAAAAGTAGGTTTCAAGCCGAAGCGTTGAAAGAATAGTGGGCTATTGTAAAGGGCTAAGACGCTAAAAAAACTTTTACAAGAGGCTTATATGTACTTTTCCAATAAAATTGAAAATTTAAGACAGTAATTTTAAGGCAAGTTAAGTTTAAAATAGATATAACTCAAATTTAGGTAAGCAAGTTTAACTCAATGTGCTCGGCTATTGCACGATTTTCTTGGAAACTACTTTTACCGACCCAAATAGGAACAAGCTCATTTTCCGAGCGAATTAAGCTAATTCCCCCTCGCGCTGTCCCGAAGTGTTGGTAGGTCTTTATTCTTCCCAAAAAATAGATTTTTCTTTGGTTTTCTTCGGCACTAAGCTTAAGATACTGTTCCACTTCAAGACGTTCTAAGTTAATATGGCTGCAAAGCATTTTAGTAGGAGCACTATCAAACAATTTAATAGTCGACAAAGTCACCCAATCTGAATTATCAGCGTGCTTATAAATCCCGCTAAAAAAAAGGGGCGAATCTCCATGTAATTCGGCTAGTTTCAAAAGTTCGTAGCGGTAAAAATTTTTGTCGCGCTTCATGGCGTGAGAGCTTTCATTGAGCGGTGAAATTAAGATCTAGCTGCTTAGTGATGAAACTATTAGTGGTATAAATCTTCTCTTAGTCTTCTATCTGCTTTAGTTCAAGTCTATGGTTTTGAAAAAAATCCGTTGATGAATCTGTTCTCAAATCCCACAGCGCAGCGATCTCAGATCCATAATCTTTAGAAAAAGGGATTGCCTCCCTACGGTCGCTGATCCCTACAAACTCCTTAATGGATACCAAATCGAAAAGTCTTTGGTCTTTGGGCTCCGCCCTTCGAGGCTTTTTCCATTCCTTTCGGCTTCAAGCAAGCTTGGCCTTAAAATCGAATACTAAATTTATTGACTAATCCCTTCTCAAATCCCATAGCGCAGCGATCTCAAATCTCAAATCTTACAAGAGGGATTAGCTCCCTGCGGTCGCTGATCCCGAAAGGGATACCGTTATCAAGAATCCCGAGCCCTCGCTGCGCTCTGCCTCTTGGTATTTTTTTATGCGCAAACTCACTTGAGCCTGCGGCTCAGAATCGTTGCGCATAAAAAAATCCCGCATCAGCTTACGCTGTGCGGGATTCTTGCGGAGAGAGAGGGATTCGAACCCCCGGAGGTGTGACCCTCAATAGTTTTCAAGACTACCGCATTCGACCACTCTGCCATCTCTCCAATAAAATACCCTATTTTCCTTAGGGGATGCAAATGTAAAATTATTTTTAGCTCTACAAACAACCTTAAGCCTCTTTTTCTGTCTATATTCGTATAATATACTACTTCGAAATATATACTCTATGCGCAAAGTATTTATCTTGCTGTTTATCAGCTTCTTCGTGTCAGCAAAAAAAACTAACTTATATATCTCGGTTTCGGAATTTCTGACCGATCAACGCGAATCATACGTTGAACTGTACTTTGGCATTGATAGTTATAGTCTCGACTATGTAAAAAAGGAGTCTACTTTTAACGGTGGATTAGAAGTGACCGTAAGTGTTTTCCAAGATGGTAAAATTATAACGGGCGACCGCTTCCGTATTCTCAGTCCTGCTTACCCAGATACCAATAATCTAAATCAAGTATTATTCCACCAACAGCGCTTTCTATTGGACCAAGGAAGCTACGAAATGCAATTGCAAATTGTAGATATTAACGACACTACCGAACGATACGAGTTTTCTCGCAATATCATTTTAACCATCGATAAAGAAGAAGCGGATCATTCCCAAATTGTTTTTCTCGAAAGTTTTGCTCCCGCCAGTGAGGCTCCCAAAAACTCTTATCTACGCTCAGGCTATGCCTTAGTGCCTACCATTAGTAGTGGCACGCCTTATTTCCCTGAAAGCACCAAGCAACTTTCTTTCTATAACGAACTTTATAATTTAGATAAGGTACTAGGAGCAGGGAGCAAGTTTCTTTTGCGCTATTACTTACAAGATGAAAGTACCGGTAACAAACTGAATAACTACGCAGGCTTTATTAAAAGTTCGGCCGCTCCGGTTATCCCTGTCTTAAACGCTTTTAATATCGAAAAACTGCCTAGTGGAAACTATAACTTAGTAATTGAAGCTCTCGATCAAAAGGGTGAACAAATTATAGAACACAAAACATTTTTCTACCGTAAAAATGCGGAAGGTGAGGTCCTCCCGGGTAGTTTTGAAGCGGAGGACTACACGGGCACTTTTGTTGACTTCTTGGGTAACCTTGACAGCGTTTATAAATACGTAGAATACCTCTACCCTATTTCAACCGAAAGGGAACAGCTAAGTCAAGACAACTTATTAGCGCAAGCTGATGAACAAATGCTAAAACAGTATTTTTTAGCTTTTTGGCGCAATCGTAAACCACTTGCTCCCGAGCAAGCTTGGCAAACCTACCATCGTAAAGTGAAAGAAACTAATCAACTTTTTAGTAGTGGCTTACGTCAGGGATATAAAACGGACCGTGGCAGAGTGTGGTTAATGTATGGTAGACCTGACCAAAAAGAGCGCCGTGCCATGGAGCCCAATATGCCGGCTTATATAATTTGGCAGTACAACAAGGTGCAAAGCGATTTTGTAGTTACCCAGAATAATAAAATGTTTGTTTTTGGTGAATTTGAACCTTCTACCCAAGAATTTCAATTGATTCACTCCACTGCTATTGGTGAATTGCAAAGCCGCGATTGGCGCCGCGATCTTTACTTCCGTGCTTATGGTGGACCGGGAACGATTGATCCTGACAGTGATCCTAATGCGCGTGAATTCGGCTCGCGTACTAATCAAAATATCATTTTAGGAACTACTGGTGCAGACCGAGTAAACCGCTAAATTTGCGGCATGATTGTTTACCAGATTGCGGTGGCCTTTGGCCGCATCGTATCCCTTTTACCCTTCCGCCTAATTTACGGGCTTAGCAATTTTATAGCTTGGGTATTAGGCGCCGTTTTAAAATATCGCACCGATGTAATTCAGCGTAATTTAAAGGCTTCCTTTCCTAAGATGTCTCAAAAAGAACGGCAGAAAACCCAAAAGCGATTTTACCACAATTTCGCCGATATAATAGTCGAATCTTTCAAAAGCCTAAGTATCTCCGAAAAAACCATGCGCCAGCATTTTGTGCTCCGTAACCCCGAGGTTTTCCAAAAGCTTTACGATCAGAATAAAGGCTTAATCATGGTAATGGGCCACCACACTAATTTCGAGTGGACCGCCATGTCTATTCCCTTGGTGGTGCCCCAAAATTGCTATGCGGTATACCACCCTCTTAAAAATCCGCGTTTCAATAAACTGATCGTTAAAATTAGAGAGCAATTCGGCTTGCAACTTTTTAAAATGGCGGATACCTACCCCTTTATGTTAAATAATCCTGATCCTAATCCGCTCTATGTTTTCATGGCCGATCAGAGTCCCCATAAAGGTAAAATCAAGTACCGTGGCCAATTTTTAAACCAATCTACCCCCGTGCATTTAGGCGTAGAAAACCTCAGTAAGAAGTGCAATTTAGCGGTAGTTTTTATCGACATCATTCGCGTAAAACGTGGTTTTTACGAAATAGAAGCGCAATTACTTTTCGATAAGCCTCAAGAATCCGAAACCTACGAGATTACCAATACCCACCTGCGGGCTTTGGAAAAATTAATACAAAAAGACCCACCCAATTGGTTGTGGAGTCATAAACGCTGGAAACATGCCTAATGCCCCCATTGCGGTCGCCATTCTTAATTGGAACGGACAAAAACTCCTCGAACGATTTTTAGCTAATGTACTGGAAAACAGCTCTCCTCTAGCAAAAGTTTATCTTATCGACAATAATTCAAGCGACGATTCCATTGCCTATACTAAAAACGAATTTCCTGCCATCGAAATAATTTCCTTAGCAGATAATTATGGCTATGCGGGTGGTTATAATAAGGGACTGAAACACATTGAAGAAGAAATTGTAATCTTACTCAACTCCGATGTAGAGGTTAGTCCTAATTGGCTAGAACCCCTTTATTCTCGCTTTACAGAAGATGCGACCCTAGCGGCATTACAGCCTAAAATTAAAGATTTGAAATCCCCCCAACATTTCGAGTACGCTGGCGCCGCCGGTGGTTATATCGATATTTTAGGCTACCCATTTTGTCGGGGTAGAATCTTCGATCATTTAGAAGAAGACCAGCAACAATACAATAACTATCAAGAAGTTTTTTGGGCTACGGGTGCCTGTTTGGCGGTACGGAAATCGGCCTTCGAACAAGTAGGAAAACTCTATGAAACGCTTTTCGCGCACATGGAAGAAATTGATCTTTGCTGGCGGTTACAACTGGCAGGTTTTAAAGTAGCAGTAGAACCCGCTTCGGAAGTTTACCATTTAGGAGGCGCCACTTTAGAATCGTATTCGCCCCAAAAAACCTATCTCAATTTTCGCAATAGCTTAATTATACTCTTCTTAAACCTACCGCATAGCCACGCCATTCCTACTATTCTAGCCCGACTAGTTTTGGATGGAGTATCGGCTATTCGTTTTCTCCTCTCTGGGAAACCGAAATTACTGCTCGCCATATTACGCGCGCATTTTGCCTTTTACGGAATGTTCAATGCCCTGTTTCTTGAAAAAAGAAAGCGGAAATCGGCCCCCTTAAAATCATTAAAAGGGGTTTACCCGAAAAGTATTGTCGCGTCTTTTTATCTGCGAAAGCGTAAAATTTTTAAAGACTTAAATTTTTAAGCCTCTAAAAAATAACGCAAAGCCATTTCGTAAGATCGCAAGCCCATACCGGAAATTACCGCTTTGGCGCCACTCGAGATGTAGCTAAAATGCCTAAACTTTTCTCGTTGAAAGATATTAGAGATATGCACTTCAATAAGAGGACAGTCTAAGCTTTTCACGGCATCACCCAAGGCTACCGAAGTATGAGTAAAGGCAGCGGGATTAAGAATAATACCCTGCGAATCTTCGGCCGCTTGATGCAAAGCATTGACTAATTCGCCTTCTATATTGGATTGAAAATGACTGATTTCCAAATGACTAAAGGCCGTTCGCAATTGCTTCAAATAATCTTCAAAGCTTTGACCACCATAAATTTCGGGTTGTCGTTTACCTAGCAAATTTAGGTTAGGACCGTTGATGATGGCAATTTTCATTTAGTACATTTAGGGCATCAAAAGTACTAAATGAACTGGAGCAGCGCCATTAAAGAGTTTTGCGATTATATGAAGATTGAAAAAGGTTTGGCGGAAAACTCGGTAAAGGCCTATCGGCGCGACCTTTTTAAACTGGCGGCTTATTGCGAAGATCAAAATTGGATGCCTTTGAATATGGATTTAAAAGCGTTAGAAGAAGCGGTGATGCACCTCTCGAAAGAAGGAATTAGCGCCAATAGTCAGGCCCGTTTTATTTCTAGCCTGAAAGGTTTTTATAAATACCTGGTTTTGGAAGACTACCGGGCTAGCAATCCCGCCGAACTGCTTAATGCACCACGCTTAAGTCGCAAGCTGCCGGTTTACCTAGAGGAAGATGAAGTAGCGGCGATGATTAATTCAGTGGACCTGAGTAAGCCCGAAGGCATGCGCAATAAGGCGATTTTAGAAACCCTTTATGGTTGTGGCTTGCGAGTTTCGGAACTTACCGATTTACGCATTTCCGATCTCTTTTTAAAAGAAGATATTATTCGCGTTAACGGCAAGGGAAATAAGGAACGCCTCATACCCATTAATGCATTGGCTCAAAAACGCATCGAGTTGTACCGCAAAGAAGTGCGCGTGCATCAAGAAATTATTCGCGGCCAAGAAGACTTTCTTTTTCTCAACCGCCGCGGTAAAAAGTTAAGTAGAGCGATGATTTTTAATATCGTAAAAGAAGCGGCTTATAAAGCAGGGATTCGCAAGGAAATTAGCCCCCACACCTTTCGTCATAGTTTTGCGACCCACTTGGTAAAACACGGCGCCGACTTACGAGCTGTGCAAGATATGTTGGGACATGAAAGTATTACCACCACCGAAATATACACCCACCTCAGTCAGCAACAATTGCGCGATACCATCATTAGTTTTCATCCCCGTGCTGTCGACTAATTTCCTCTAAAGAATTAGCTTTTAAGATTAATATCACTATTCAACTAAATTTTTAGTTAATTTGTAGTAATTCCCATTTGATGCTACGAATTAGTCTTTTGATCGCTCTTTTTATTTGTTCGCATCTTGCGAAAGCACAGAGTGACAGCTTAAAGTCGGTCTTGAAAAACCAGTTGGCCTTAATGCAATTTGACAAGGCCCTAATTAGCTTGGAAGAAATTTACAAGCTGAGCAAGGACGAAGAATACTACCTCTTAAACACGGCCCATTGTTGCGAGAATTTAGGCCAGACTAAGAAGGCTGCCGAACTTTATGAGAAACTAATTGCCCAAAACGACAGTCATACTATTGCCAAGAGCAAACTTGCTCAACTTTATAAAAATAAGGGCTTATATCGCGCGTCTTTAGAGCTTTACCAAAATTTAATTGAGAGCGACCGTTCCAATTCCTATTACCATAAACAGCGGGCCTACTTGTCACTGCAATTGGGGAATATTCAGCAGGGCCTCTTTAGTTACCAAGATGCGATTACTTACAACCCTCAGGATATTGAGGCGATTTTCGGTCTCGCCAAAATCTATCTTGAAATCCGCTATTACCCTGCTACCGATAGTTTGGTGGAGCTTGCTTTAAAGCTAGATCCAGATCATATTCCGCTGCGCATCCTTGGCGCTAACTCCGCTTATCGACAAGAAAAATACGCCACCATGAAAGAGCATATTGAAGCCAATTATCGCATAAGTAAAGACTCGAGTGCTTATCAGCTAAAGCTTTTAGGAATTGCTAATTATCATTTAGGCAATTATTCTCAAAGTATTCATTGCTTAAAGCGGATGGAAATTAAAGAAGAGCCGACGGAATTGATATACAATTATATGGGACTCGCTTATTTTGAGAATGGTAATCACAAAGAAAGTGAAGCTAATTTTAGCAAGGCCTTGAAATTGGCGATATCCAATAAAACGGGGGTTTATTATTCTTACTTAGGACTTAATCAGCACAATTTAAAAGAATACAACCGCGCGGTAGAGTCCTTCAAAAAATCGTACAAGTACAAAGAAGACCCTTTGATGTTTTATTATATCGCTCGCTCTTACGATGAAAACTTCGCCGATAAAAAACCCGCGCAAAAATATTACGAACGCTTCTTGGCGGAAAGCCCCGAAAAAGACAGCCCCTTCACTACTTATAGCGAAGAGCGTCTTTCGCAGTTTAAAACCATTGAGCACTTTAAGGAGCCTAAGTAAGGTCCTAAAAATGACAATTTAGTATTCTAATAATTGTTGTAAAGTTGCTTTAAAGCGATCCTTTCCTAAAAAGCCTTTTTCTAAATCGGCGGCAAAAGGAACGGGCGTATCTAAACTAGCTACTCTTTTTATTGGCGCATCTAAATACTCGAAAGCTTCCTCGGTAAGAATAGCGGCAATATCATTTACGATACTGCCAAAGAGCGTATCTTCCGTAAGGATAAGCGCACGGCCTGTTTTCTTAACTGAGCTTAAAAGGGTCTCTTTATCGAGTGGCATTAGGGTGCGCAGGTCAACAATTTCTACGTCTAAATCCTCTTCTTCCACATGGTTCATCGCCCAGTGTACGCAAGCGCCGTAGGTAATAATACTCGCTTTAGTGCCCTCGCGTACTACGCGTGCTTCGCCAATGGGTGTGGTATAATAGGCCTCGGTAACATCGCCATAGATGGAACGATAGAGCGCCTTATGCTCAAAAACCATTACTGGATTTGGATCTTCCAAAGCACTAAGCAGCAAACCTTTAGCATCTTGTGGAAAGGCAGGATATACAATTTTCAATCCAGGTACATGGCTAAACCAAGCCTCGTTACTTTGGCTGTGAAAAGGACCCGCCGCTACACCAGCACCCGTTGGCATACGAATTACTACATCGGCATTCTGTCCCCAGCGCCAGTGAATTTTCGCGAGATTATTCACAATTTGATTAAAGCCTTCGGTGGCGAAGTCGGCAAATTGCATTTCCATCATCGCCTTATACCCGGCAATACTTAAGCCTAAGGCCGAACCCACTATGGCCGACTCACACAAAGGTGTATTGCGTACTCTTTCTTCACCATATTTATCGGCCAAGCCTTCCGTTACTTTAAAAACGCCGCCATATTTTGAAATATCTTGGCCCATTAAAATCAACTTAGTATGACGCTCCATCGCCTGATCTAAGGCATTATGGAAAGCATCTACCATACGCATTTCACGCTTCTCGCCTTCCGGCAAAGTCGGACTATGAGGGTTTTCCGCGAATAAATCTGCGAATTGCTCAGCCTCATTAAACTCTATTTTGGGTTCTTTATACGCCTCTTCAAAAGCCGAACTGATTTCGGTTTTTATTGCATTGGTAATGGTCTCATTTTCCTCAGGACTCAGAATACCCTCATTAATTAAGAAGGCGCGGTAATTCTCTACTGGATCTTTTTCCGACCATTCATCTTGTAAGCCATCGGGATAGTATTTGGTGCCCGAAGCCTCTTCGTGACCGCGCATTCTAAAGGTGCGACACTCAAGGATAAAGGGAACGGAATCTTGTTTTATTTCTGCGGAAATCTCTTGGATGGTATGGAAAACCTCTAAAAGGTTATTGCCGTCAATACTCTTGCCTTTTACACCGTAACCAATGGCCTTGTAGACAAAACTTTTAAAGGCAAATTGTTGATCACTGGGCGTACTTAGTCCCCACTGATTATTTTCCACTAAAAATATTACCGGTAATTTCCAAACCGCCGCCACATTTAAGGCTTCGTGAAAATCACCTTCACTGGCACCACCATCGCCCGTAACAACAAGGCAAACTTTATCCTCACCTTTTAATTTATGGGCTAGCGCTATGCCATCGGCAATACCAAGTTGAGGACCCAAATGCGAAATCATTCCCACTAAATGATGCTCTATCGTTCCAAAATGAAAAGAGCGATCGCGGCCCTTGGTAAAGCCATTGGCTTTCCCTAAAAACTGGGAAAAAAGTCGGTTCAGTGGAACTTCACGCGTGGTAAACATACCCAAGTTCCTGTGCATGGGTAAAATAAATTCATCTTCTTGCATCGCCAAAGCCGCGCCAACAGAAATGGCTTCTTGACCATAGCCCGAAAACCACTTTGATATTCTACCCTGACGAAGCGTGATGAGCATTTTATCCTCAATTAGTCGAGGTTTTAAAATGGCTTTATAAAAATCAATTAATTGGGTATCACTTAAACCTTTGCGGTTGAATTTCATACTGTGCTTTTTGAGGGTTTCAAAAATACCTTTTTATCTCCATCCTAATCCTTAAAAAACAAGAATTGCAGAAATAAAGCAGCTGTTAAAAAGCCCATGCTTTATACCATTTTCGGATTAATGCTTTTCTCTACCTTTGTGAAAATTTCAATAAAATGTCCGAAAAACTTGGTATTCCCTCGGTTGACTTAGCTGATTTTTTAAGTGATGATGCACAGCGAAAAGCGAACTTCGTGCAAGACTTAGGAAAAGCTTACGAAGAGATTGGTTTCGTTGCTTTAAAAAATCACCGTTTGAGTGATGCGTTAAGTGCGGAACTGTATCAGGAAGTGCAGAACTTTTTCGGACTGGAGGAAGCACAAAAAAAGCAATATGAAATTGAAGGTCTTGCCGGACAGCGAGGTTATACTGGTTTTGGAAAGGAACATGCCAAGGGCCGCAATACGGGTGACTTAAAGGAGTTTTGGCATTTCGGACAATACGTTGAAGATAATGATCCCATTGCCAAGGAATATCCGGCTAATGTAGAGGTGGCCGAACTGCCTCGTTTTAACGCTGTAGGGAAAGAAGCCTACCAAACGCTAGAAGACACGGGGCGCGATATGTTGCGAGCGCTCTCTTTATATTTAGGATTGGATGAGTTTTACTTTGATGCACATATCCATAATGGCAATAGCATTTTACGTCCCATTCATTACCCCCCCATTACCGAGGAACCCAAAGATGCGGTGCGGGCCGCCGAACATGAAGATATTAACCTAATTACGCTTTTAATGGGCGCTTCCGCAGATGGGCTACAAGTACTTAACAAACAGGGAGAATGGCTTGGTGTTACCGCCTTGCCTGGGCAAATTATTGTGAATGTAGGCGATATGCTACAGAGGCATACCAATAATAAACTGCGCAGCACCACGCATCGTGTGGTAAATCCTCCGAAAGAAGCTTGGGGCAACAGCCGCTTTAGTATTCCTTTCTTTTTGCATCCTCGCTCAGAGATGCCGTTAAATTGTTTGGAAAACTGCATCGACTCGACCAAGCCTAAGCAATACGAAGACATTACAGCAGGAGAATATTTAAATGAACGCTTACGCGAGATAGGATTGAAATAATGGCAAAGAAGAAAAGTTTAAATAGCCTCGCCGATTTAGGAGGCACGGTTTACTCAACCGGATCGGCCCCCTCTTGGGCAGAAGATGACACTACTAATGGAGGCCTAGCGCCACAGGATCAGGCACTGGAAGCTCATCTTGAAAAGAAAGGTCGCGGCGGAAAAGTGGCGGTATTAATTAAAGGATTTGTTGGTTCGGAAGATGAACTGAAAGCCTTGGCCAAAGAAGTGAAAAACCATTGCGCTACCGGCGGTTCGGTAAAGGATGGCGAGATCATAATCCAAGGAAATTTGCGTGATAAAATTACCAACTTTTTGAAAGAGAAAGGTTATCCCGTGAAACGGGTTGGGGGGTGAATTGCAAAATGTGACGAATTGGCTAGAAAATTAAAGTCTAATAAACCGTTTAATCATCCATTTAAGTCCAGCGATTTAATAAAATCCTCTGGCGTTAATACTGCAATTTGGCTTTTACTATAGTCTTTTGCATTGCGGGTAATTATTACATCAATTTCACTACTGCGAGTGGCTGCGAAATTTTGCAAGGCGTCTTCAAAGTCTTTAAACTTTGAGTTTAAGGCGCTTATCACCACACCCTTGTCCATTTGCAATACATGCATAAAGCTTAACAGTTGCTTGAAACTATCGATAACCTTTTCGTGACGAGCTGTTTGCCGCAATAGATAATAGGTATTGCTTACAATAACTGGGCTTACATAACCATTTACTGTTTGCGCCTCACAGAGTCCTATAATTTGTGCGGAATGCTCCGCAAAAGGAGCTCTATCAAAAAAGAAATCTAAGATTACGTCGGTATCAATCAGAAGTCTATTCATCCAACAAATGCTTTTGGCTTAAAGCTTTTGCTAACTCCTCTTTATACGAGAAGCTTGCTGGAGCCTTAAATGTACCTCGTAAGGATGATGCTATGGGTGCTGAATTCAAAGGACCAATTTCTTTATCCTCAATCATAAGCTGAAGGTAATTTTCTACCAAATCCGACAAACTCCTTCCTTTAGATTTGGCATAGAGCTTGGCCTTTGCAATAACAGTCTGTTCAATTGTTAAAGTGAGTTTTGTATTCATTGCACGTTACAATAATTAATTAATCACACGTGCTAATTTAACATGATTTGCTCAGATCTCCAAATTAATGAGGGTTTAACAGGAGCCCCCCCTCCCATAAAAATTCCAATCACCCATTTTTGGTCTGTATTAAAATACTGCCCTACGGCCGCTCTGCGGTATTCTTCAACATCGCCATACGCATGCCCTTATTAACGAACCAAATAAAGGGTAATCCTAAAATGGCTGCCAGCTGTAATATTTCATTTTGCTCATCTTGCGCAAGCAAATAAAGCCAGATTAAAAAAGCGAAGACCAAAAGTGAAAATACTAAAGATCGAATCAGCCCTTGTTGGTAATTGCGTTTTAATTGCTGCACTTCTCCCGCAAGGGGTAACTGAATAAATGGCTTTTCTTGGAGGCTTAGTTGATACCACTTCGGCCATTTTCTATCCTGCGATTTTAGCCAATGCGCTTCCACTACAAAACCCTTGCGATGCTCGCCCATCGTAAACCAAGCTTCGGCTTCCAAGCCCCATTTACCACCAATATTTATCTGATAATAACCTGGCTCTAGATCAATTTCAAAGCTTTGCCCAAAAGGGATTCGTGCGTACTCTTTACGATTTACATAAAATACATAATCGCCAAAATAATCAGCTCTATCGAAACGCTGCACTTTAAGCTTAGCCATTCAACTCTTTTTGATGAGCAATAACTCTTTCATACAGAGCAGTATATCGCGGACCAATACTGTGTATGGAAAATTGCTCGGCCTGTTGACGGGCGCGCTGTCTAAACTCCATTAGCCGGCCTTCATTTTCTAAAATATGAACAGCACCTTTACCCATTTCATCCGTATCCCCGACCTCAGCAGTATAGCCCGTGATGCCATGAAGATTCACTTCTTCCAATCCACCGGTATTAGAGGAAACGACGGGTACGCCTGCGCCCATCGCTTCCAAAGCCGCTAAGCCAAAACTTTCTGTTTCCGAAGGCAGTAAAAACAAATCGGAAATGCAGAGTATACGTTCTACTTCGGAAGTTTTCCCTAGAAATTTAACCCTATCGGCAATGCCTAAATCTTGCGCCTGCTTGCGCGCTCTTTCCTTTTCGGGACCATCACCTAACATTAATAGAACGGCGGGCATGTTTTTCTGAATATGATCAAATACGGTAATCACATCGGGAATGCGCTTCACTTTCCGGAAGTTGGAGACGTGAGTAATAATCTTTTGCCCTTCGCTGGCAAAATTGTTCTTGCAGCTTTCATCGGGTTTGTAAAGCGATAAATCCACAAAGTTGGGAATTACCTCAATTTCGCGCTTAATGTTAAAAAAGGAAATAGTATCCTGCTTTAAGCTCTCGCTTACAGAAGTTACAACTGTACTGTGATTGATGCTGAATTTCACCGCTTCTCGATAGCTGGGATTCTTGCCCACGAGCGTAATATCAGTACCGTGTAAGGTGGTGATAACAGGTAAATTATAATTCTGTTCTTTCAAAATTTGCCTCGCCATATAAGCCGCATACGCGTGCGGAATGGCATAATGCACATGGATAACATCTAGCTTATACTTAATGGTAACGTGCACCATTTTACTGCTCAAGGCCAATTCGTAAGGTTGGTATTCGAAGAGCGGATAATCTTGCACATTTACTTCATGATAGTAAATATTAGGCTCCAAAACATCGAGCCGCACTGGCTGACTGTAACTAATAAAATGAACTTTATGCCCTTGACGAGCAAGGTACATTCCTAATTCGGTGGCTACTACCCCGCTTCCTCCGTAAGTTGGATAGCCTACAATTCCTATATTCACTAGCGCAGTTCTCCTTTTTTGTATTTCTCGGTCTTGATCAGGTTCCCATCTTCATCATAAGAATGCCATTTGCCCGTTTTCAAATCCTCATGGTATTCGCCTTCCACTTTAATTTTCCCACTTTCGTAGAACTCGCGGAATAAACCCTCGCGAAGGTTCTCCTCATAATTGAAAACAGTTTTAATAGCCCCTTCTTGATAATAGGTTTTGGCTTCGCCTTCGAGTTGCCCAGCACTGTAATTCATTGCCGTACTCATATTATTATTGGTGAAGTACCAAATGGTTTTCCCATCACGTAAGCCGTTCTTATAATAGGAGCTTTCTTGCTTGGTGCCGGTGCCGTAATACTTCATGTATTCGCCTTCTAATTGTCCGTTCACATAATTGCTCTTTTCTGTGATTTTTCCGCGATTAGAGGTTTTCAAAACCTGACCCTCCAATATTCCATTCTTGTAATTTTCGAGGTAGGTAATGCTGCCGGTTTGACGGAATTCCATTTTCGGTCCATCCAATTTACCCTCGCTATTATAAGTACTAATTGTATAGGGCATTCCATTGGGGAAGAACTCCACTACGGTAGTATCGCTATAGGTTTTTTCTGTTTTTTCCGCTTGCGCAGATGCGTAGTTTGGACTAAGGATTAAGGCCCAAAAGCTTAGTGCTAGAATGTTCTGTATTAATCGCTTCATAAATTACTTCTTGAATTTTCGTGCGTGTTGATAGACTGATAAGTTTATGATTGGAAGCATCGGGGTATACTCTATTGGATAAAAAGATATAGACAATTTCTTCTTCCGGATCGGCCCAAGCCAAAGTACCGGTAAAACCAGAATGTCCAAAACTTTTACCCGAAACACAACCGCAAGTTGGCCCGGCACCCTCTAATTGAGGTTTATCAAAGCCTATCCCGCGGCGGTTTTGTTCATCGCAATACTGGCAACGAATAAATTCATTAACAGTAACCGAATCGAAATAGCGAATACCCGCGTATTCTCCTTTCTGCATATACATCTGCATTAATTTGGCCAAATCATTCGCATTGCCAAATAGTCCGGCATGACCTGCCACACCGCCAATTAGCGCAGAACCTTGATCGTGCACATAACCACGCACCATAGCTTTGCGGAAAATCTTATCATCTTCGGTGGGAACGATTTGCTCTAATGGAAATATTTTGGTGGGCTCGAAGGTTAAACTAAAAGCCCCCATAGGCGCATATAAAAACTCGTGAATTAATTCGTCAATGGGGCGACCTTCCACTTGCTCAATTAGCTCCATGAAAAGGTAATAACCTAAATCGCTGTATTTATAGTCGCGTGTATCTCTTAATTCGGAATCGAGAAGCACCTGAATTACTGTATCTCGAATATAACGGCTACTATAAAGACCCTCATTTACCACATTGGGGAAATTAAAATCACGACTCGTACTATAATAGCCTTTCTTGTATTTCCCAGCTTGTAAAGTGCGAGTGTAAAAGGGAATCCAAGGTTTCAGTCCCGCTTTATGGGCAAGAATTTCCCGCAATACCAAGCTCTCTTTATTGGTACCTTTAGTAATGGCTAAATAGTCACCCAAGGTTTTATCCAAATTAATCTTCCCCTCTTCCACTAATTTCATTAATAGAGGAACGCTCACCGCAATTTTAGTGATGCTAGCGATATCGTAAAGATCTTCAAAGCCAACTGGGTGTTCAGAAGAATAGTCTTGGGTTCCAAAAACCTTATTGTAAATAACCTTGCCGCGACGGGCAACCAAAACTTGCGCCCCAGGTGTCGCTCGCTGGCGGATGGCCTCTTCAACAATATTATCGATTTCAGCCAACTTAGTCGCATCCATATCGACTTGTGCAGGTAAAGCAAAACCCATGCGACCGATAGCTTCCGTATTTAAGCCAAAACCAGGCTCAAAAGGCTCTCCCGCACTAACCGGTAAATGCCCCTTTGCACCAAGTGCTCCAAAAATTATTTGTGCACCAATACTTTCGGCATCGGAGTGGTTTTGATAGGAAACCAATAAAGCCTCGGCCCGTCGCGCTTCGGGGAAATCAATTAATCCGTAAGGATTGCCGAATAGGTCTATTATCAACTTATTCTGTAAAGATACCCGACGAATAAAACGCTTTACCTCATCGCTAATACGATAGGATTTCCAAGGGTTCGCGTTACTGGTGTATAGTCCAAAAATAACATAGTCGTAATCGCTTAATGCCGCGATAATTTCCTCTTCTCTAGCTTTTGAATAGGAGAAGTGCTCTACCTGAGTATATTTTTTTAATGTGTTGGGAAAGACCGATCCCTCTTCCACTCCAGCGGTAATGCAAGCAATTTTTTTACTGGCCAAATCGAGAATGGGTAAGGTTTTATCCTTATTTACCAATAAGGTTGTGGCTTCAGCAAATAAGCGACGGTTAAGCACCTCATCTTGAATGGTATTTAAATTCTGATTAATTTTATTCGGTTCGATGTATTTCTTTTGAGAGAGACCAAACCAGTTTTTGGCCATTAAAATTTTGCGTACGCTTTTTTCAATTTGCGCTGTATCCAAGCTTCCGTCCTTTAAAGCGGCTAGAATCTTTTCTTTCGCAAGGTGTACATTTTGAGAAAAGACCAAAACTTCATTACCGGCCTTTACGGCTTCTAAATCAACCATACCAGGAGCATAATTTGCAGCCACGCCTTGCATATTCAGCGCATCTGTGAAAACGAGGCCCCCAAAACCTAAATCATTTTTTAAAAGGCCCACAATATCTTTACTGAGGGAACTTGGCGTGCCACTGTCATCCAATGCGGGCACATTTAAATGGGCAACCATTACGCCGCCTAAACCGGTCTTAGCCAATTTTTGATAAGGATATAGCTCAACTGCATCTAGACGTTTGCGGTCATGTGAAACCGTGGGCAGGGTTTTATGAGAATCGCTATCAGTATCGCCGTGTCCGGGGAAATGTTTTGCGCAGGCAAGTATGTGTTCCGACTGCAGACCATTCATAAAAGCGGTAGCCATTTCCGTTACTTTTTGCGGGCTTTCACCAAAAGAGCGGGCACCAATTATGGGGTTTAAGGGATTAGTATTAATATCAACGGCGGGGGCGAAATTGATGTGCACGCCCAAACGCTTACAATGGATAGCCATGGCTTTTCCATATTCGTAGGCCCATTTTTCATCGCTAATGGCGCCAACGGTTATTGGCCACGGAAATTTAAACGTTTCGGGTAAGCGCATGGCTAAACCCCATTCGGCATCCATGGCAATCATTAAAGGTACCTTGGCAGCTTGTTGATAGAAATTAGTTAATTCTGCTTGACGCTGGGCGGTTCCTTGAAAGAAAATAAGCCCACCTAAATTTTCTTTTTTAATCAAATTGAGAATCTCTTTCTGATGGCTTTCCCCTTTATTGGAGTAAGCGGCTACCATAAAAAGTTGACCAATCTTCTCCTCGATGGTCATTTTATCCATAAGACTATCTACCCAGGATGACTTTTCCTGCATAAAAACTGCGCTATTGATCTGCCCTTGAGCAAATGTTAGCATTCCGAAATAGACCGCAATGATCCGGATAATTAGGCCTCGCATAAGTATTTGTATAGTGGCGTCTAAGTTATTGACTCCATTGATGCCAATCTAATATTTGTGAAGAAGTAATCCACAGTTTAAAGTGAATGATAAAAGAGAAACTTTATTGCTATGTAAGTGGTTAAAAAGGCGGTATTTTTGCCCTTAATTTCAATTTCTCGCTTTTGGAGTCAGGAAAAATCGAAGTGCTTGGTGCACGAGTACATAATCTTAAGAACCTTGATTTAACAATACCGCGCGATCAGCTGGTGGTAATAACAGGTCTAAGCGGAAGTGGAAAATCGTCCTTGGCCTTTGATACCATTTACGCTGAGGGTCAGCGACGTTATATCGAAACCTTCTCGGCTTACGCCCGTCAATTTTTAGGCAATTTAGAGCGACCAGACGTTGATAAAATCAACGGCCTGAGTCCTGTTATTTCCATTGAACAAAAAACGACTAGTAAAAATCCACGTTCTACGGTGGGTACGGTAACGGAGATTTACGATTTTTTGCGCTTGCTTTACGCTCGAGCTTCAACAGCTTATAGCTATAATACTGGCGAAGAAATGATTAGTTACACCGCCGAACAGATCAAGGAATTGCTGATTGAAAAATATCAAGATAAAAATATCAGCCTTCTAGCCCCCTTGGTACGGTCGCGCAAAGGACATTACCG
The DNA here is from genome assembly GCA_963974215.1 of uncultured Schleiferiaceae bacterium. Classification (GTDB taxonomy): domain Bacteria; phylum Bacteroidota; class Bacteroidia; order Flavobacteriales; family Schleiferiaceae; genus Croceimicrobium. The sequence goes on from CAXBBL010000006.1 coordinate 244,163, forward strand.
TGAGCTCTTTTCGCAAATTGCCAAACAGGGCTTTTTGAAAGTAAGAGTAGATGGAGAAGTGAAAAACATCACTTCGGGCATGCGCTTAGACCGTTATAAAACCCACGATATTGAAGTGGTAATTGACCGCTTAAAGGTGGATATGAAAGATGCCAAGCGCATTGAAGAGTCGATTGATATCGCCTTGTCGCAGGGAAATGGCATTCTTATGGTTTTGGAAAAAGATCAAGAAAAAGCTGCGTTCTACAGTAAAAACTTAATGTGCCCTACCACAGGTATTGCCTACCCGCAGCCTGAGCCTAATACCTTTTCTTTCAATTCTCCGAAAGGGGCCTGCCCGCGTTGTAATGGCCTGGGACTGGTAAATGAAATTGACCTTAAAAAGGTAATTCCCGATGACCGTAAGTCGATTAAAAAAGGGGGCTTAGAACCTTTAGGGGATTATAAGCAAAGTTGGATCTTCAATCAAATTGAAATTATTGGCGACCGCTATGGGTTTTCTGTTAATACACCGATCAAAGATATTCCTAAAGAAGGTTTAGATGTGGTGCTTTATGGAGCAGATGAGGTTTTTGAAGTTGAAAACAAAACCCTTGGGATTACCCGCAAATACAGTCTTAATTTTGAGGGCGTTGTAAACTTCATTCAAAGCCAAAATGAAGAAGCGAAAAGTCGCAGCATTAAACGCTGGTCTGAGAGCTACATGAACGAAGTGGAATGTTCGGAGTGCGAAGGAAATCGACTGCGCAAAGAATCATTACACTTTAAAATTGGTGACAAAAACATATCCGACTTAGCCCGATTTGATATCGACAGCCTGAATAAATGGCTCGCTGAGGCGGAGAATGATATGACCGCCAATCAGAAGAAAATCGGTCACGAAATAATCAAGGAACTAGCGGTACGCAGTAACTTCCTACTTAATGTTGGCTTAAGCTACCTGAGTCTTAATCGCTCGGCCAAAAGTTTATCGGGTGGTGAAGCACAACGCATTCGTTTGGCTACGCAAATTGGCTCACAGCTCGTAAATGTGCTTTATATTTTGGATGAGCCCAGTATTGGACTTCACCAAAGAGACAATGAAAAACTTATCAAATCGCTTAAGGATTTGCGAGATTTAGGCAACTCGGTAATAGTGGTTGAACACGATCGCGATATGATTCAAGAAGCCGATTACATTATTGATATTGGCCCTGGTGCTGGAATAAACGGAGGTGAAATTGTAGCGGCTGGAAACCTGCATGATATTCAATCTAGCGAAAGCATGACTGCCCAATACCTAAATGGAGCTAAGGAAATTGCGGTTCCTAAAGAACGAAGAAAAGGCAATGGCGACTTTATAAAACTAAGTGGTGCCACCGGGAATAACCTTAAAAAAGTGAACCTGAAATTACCCTTGGGAGAACTCGTAGTAATTACGGGCGTTTCCGGTAGCGGAAAATCGACCCTAATTAATGAAACGCTATACCCAGCTATCAGCAAGCATTTCTACCAATCGGTTAAAGAGCCCCTTCCCTACACCAAGCTAGATGGATTAGGAAATATTGATAAGGTTATTGACATTGATCAAAGCCCCATTGGTCGCACGCCAAGAAGTAATCCAGCCACTTATACGGGTGTTCTTTCTTCTATTCGTGATTTGTTTACCCAAATTCCCGAATCTAAAGTGCGAGGCTATAAACCAGGGCGCTTCAGCTTTAATGTAAAAGGAGGACGCTGCGAAACCTGCGAAGGTGCAGGCTTACGCCTGATTGAAATGAACTTCCTTCCTGATGTTTATGTCAACTGCGAAACTTGTCAGGGCAAACGGTTTAATCGTGAAACACTGGAAATCCGCTACAAAGGAAAATCGATTTCGGATGTGCTTAATATGAGTATTGACCAATCGGTAGTGTTTTTTGAAAGTATTCCTAAAATCTACAGCAAGTTAAAAACCTTGCAAGACGTAGGTTTAGGCTATATCACATTGGGTCAGCAATCTACTACTCTTTCGGGGGGTGAAGCACAGCGGGTAAAGTTAGCGACGGAATTAAGCAAACGCGATACAGGCAAAACTTTATATATCTTAGACGAGCCTACTACAGGGCTGCATTTTGAGGATGTAAGAGTTTTAATGGACGTACTTCAAAAACTAGTGGACCGTGGTAATTCCGTAGTCATTATCGAGCATAATATGGATGTGATTAAACTCGCCGATCATATTGTTGATATTGGTCCAGATGGTGGTGGTAAAGGCGGTAAAATTGTATTTGAAGGAACACCTGAGCAAATGGTGGCCGACAATAAAAGTTATACCGCTAAGTTTTTAGAAATCGAATTACAGAGATAAAATTTATGGAGGAAAGAGATCCAAAAGTAAATAAGGCTTTTGAACAGAAAAGCTGGAATGAGATTCGTACCAACGACAGTTGGGGAATCTTTAAAATAATGAGCGAATTTGTAAATGGTTACGAAAGCATGGCTCGCATGGGGCCCTGTGTAAGTATATTCGGATCGGCTCGTACCAAGCCCGACAATCCCTATTATCAGTTAGCCAAGGATATTGCCTATCGCCTAACACAATCGGGTTTTGGGATTATAACAGGTGGTGGTCCAGGAATTATGGAGGCCGGTAATGCGGGTGCGCAAGAAGGTAAAGGAAATTCAGTGGGCCTAAATATCGATTTACCCTTCGAGCAAATGCCAAACCCATATATCGATCGCGACAAAAGCCTAGACTTCGATTACTTCTTTGTGCGTAAGGTGATTTTTGTAAAATACTCTCAGGGCTTTATTGTGATGCCTGGTGGCTTTGGAACCTTGGACGAATTATTTGAGGCTCTTACTTTAATTCAAACAAAAAAAATTGGCCGCTTTCCCATTGTATTAGTAGGCAGCAAGTTTTGGAGTGGTTTACTCGATTGGATCAAAGATCAACTCTTGCAAAATGAGAATAATATTTCTGAGAAAGATTTAGATCTCTTTAAGATTGTGGATACCGCGGAAGAAGCGGTTGATGCTATTGAAGATTTCTATTTGAAATACATGTTGAAGCCGAACTTTTAGTTCGGCTTTTTCTTTTTAAGCTGAGTGGTGCTCTTCCGCCTGCATCTACGGCAGTAATAAGGGCTTCTTATAAGGAACTGAAAAGCGCTGTTTGAATAGAGTTCTAGGTTTTGGCTAGTCATAAAAAATGTTGAGTTGATGTAAAATCTGGTCTCACAAGCCTTTTAAATAGCGGGATTCAATTAAATATATAAGCTAAGCCTTACTTTAAAACCAAAACAACCACTTAGCTCTCTGGCTCTTGGTCTTCCATGGGCAATTCAAACCAAAAGTCACTACCTTCTCCTAACTTACTTTCAAAACCAATTCGCCCTCCAGCTTCTTTAACAAAATAGGCACAAAGCATTAATCCTAGCCCGTTCCCTTTTTCCTTGTCCGTACCCAAGGTACTGGCGACGGTCTCACTAAATATATCTTTCTGATTTTTAGCGTCTATCCCAAGGCCCGTGTCTTTTACATCAAAGCGACAAGATTGAATTTTACAGCTAGCGCTAATGAGAATTTGGGAATTGCTTTCACTGAATTTAAGCGCATTAGAAATAAAGTTCCGTAGAATTAAACGCGCCACCTCGAAGTTCATAAAGGTCTCCCCTTCCGTTTCAACCACCGTTAAATTTAAGGAAACATTTTTCTCTTGCGCTAAGGGTTTAAATAAATCCACCACCAATTGAATTTCCTTCTTTATATTCTTTATCAGCACTGGTTTATTATACTCTTGTGCGCCAAGTTGTATTTTTGACCAAGCTAAAAGATTCTCTAGGTTCTGCAATAAGATAATGGTTTGTCCATTTAACTTTTTTGTTAGAGACTGAAAGAGTTTTAGGTCATCTAGGTTGGCGTCTCCAATTATTTCTAATAAACCTTGAATGGATGAAAGGGGACTGCGCAAATCGTGCGCAAAAACTGCCAAAATCTTATCTTTAAAGGCATTTAGCTCTTCTAGATTATGATGCTGCAAATCAAGTGCATCCTTTTGCTTGGAGATTTCCCTATTTTGCGTTTCAATACGGTAGTTTTTAGATACTAAAAGACGGTTATTCCTCCTTCTAGTATAGATATTAAAGCTGAGAAGAAGAATAGTTACCAGCAGAAAAACTACAACTATGATCTGCTTAAACCTTTGATCGTCAATTTCGTGGCGAAGCTCTTCTTCACGGTAATCACTCTCTTGCTTTTCTAAGGCTTGGATTTTTTCGAATTTATAGCGCTGCTCTAGCTCGGCCATTTTCCGCACCTGTTCTTGACTATTTAAAGAATCGTTTAGATTAAAAGCCTTGGCAAAATCTTCATAAGCCTCTTTGTAATTTTGGAGGTGATATTTTGTTTCTGCTAAAAAGAAGAGAGCCTCAACCTCTTCGTTTTTCAATTGCATTTCAAGCGCCATATTATAGGATTGCTTAAAATTCTCAAGTGCATTTACATAGTCCTTTCGAAGTAGGGCTACCTGACCGAGCCCACTGTAAGCATTAAAACTTTGGTGATAGAAATCAATATTCTCCGATTCTTCGAATGCTTTGTTGTAATAATAATAGGCCGAATCTAAATTACCTAAGTCTAAAAATACTTTGCCAAGGTTATTACAAACCAAGGCTTTAGAGTCTTGAAGCTCATGGGTATAGGTGATTTTAAAGGCCTTTCGATAATTAGCAAAGGCCGAGTCTATTATACCCATTTTGCGAAAAACCAAGGCTAGATTGCTGTATTGCGCAACCAAGTCGTTATAGTCCTTTCCCTGATCGAGAACTACCGACTTGTCAATATATTTTTTAGCATCCGAGTAATTATTCACCGCAAGGTAATATTGACTAAGATTATTATAAATGTCTGCTAAAACACTAGAGTCGCCCACGGAATCGGCGTATCGTTCGGCCTTCAAATAGTTCTCTACTGCTGTAAAAGCATCACCACGCGCAAAAAAGACATTAGCCATGTTGCTGTAATTCCTAGCAACACCCCGCCCATTAGAAGTTTTCTTATTAAGTCTTAAAGCTACATCGTAAAAAACCAAGGCGGAATCCAAGTTTCCCGCCATAAAACTAATAATTCCATAGTTATTATAACTATCCGCCATAGCTGTATCTAAGCCATTCTGATTACCAATTTCTATTGCCTTTCTGATAGCAAGTTTGGAAGAATCAATATTAAAGCCCGCATAAGATTGAGCTAAGGTGTTTAGAATTTGAACCTGTCCTTGTGCATTCGCAGAGTCTAAGGCAATCCACAAATTTTTAATCTTAGCTCTCAGCTCAGTGCTCTGTGCCAGTCCAGTTTGACAAAAGCTAAAAATTAATAGTATACCAAGACCTTCAAAAAGTCTTCGAGCAGTTATAAGGGTTTTCATTTTCTAGCAAAAGAATGATTATCACAATGTAATAATAAATTTAGTTAAGCCTCTATTTTCTTCAGGTAATACAATCAAGTTTTCAACATAAAGCTAATAACCTAGTGCTAAAGTAGCTGTAGCCTGATGCGCAAGTTTTAGACTTATCCGTCGCGGAATTTACTGCTTAATCTTTCGAATAAGGAAAGGAAAAACCTTAAATTGAGAGCTCCAAAAAACCTCTCAGCATGCCAAAAAAAACCATTCAAAGACTTCTTGTTGCTAATCGTGGAGAAATCGCTATTCGGGTATTTCGTGCCGCGAGCGAACTAAAAATTACCACTGTTGCTGTTTACAGTTTTGAAGACCGCTATTCGTTGCATCGCTATAAAGCCGATGAGGCCTACCAAATTGGTCCTGACGACGAACCCCTAAAACCTTATCTCGATATTGAAGAGATTTTACGAATTGCCCGCAACCAAAAGATAGATGCCATTCATCCTGGCTATGGATTTCTAAGTGAAAACATAGAGTTTGCCCGACGCTGCCGCGAAGAAGGGATTACTTTTATTGGACCAGCTCCTGAAATAATGGAGCAGCTAGGAAATAAAATCGCTGCGAAGGAATTAGCTTTAAAAGTAAATGTCCCCATAATTAAAGGTGCGAGTAACTTAAAAAATAGTGAAGAGGCCTTAGCCGCCGCAGATGAAATTGGATTCCCCATGATCTTAAAAGCCGCTTCTGGTGGCGGCGGTCGAGGAATGCGCGTTGTGCGAAGTAAAGATGAACTGAAAAAATCCTTTAATGAGGCGGCCAACGAAGCGGCCAAAGCTTTTGGAGATCCTACCGTGTTTTTAGAGAAATACGTGGAAGACCCCAAGCATATTGAAGTACAGTTACTCGGAGACTTACACGGTAATTTAGTGCATCTGCATGAGCGCGATTGTTCCGTACAAAGGCGCTTCCAAAAAGTAGTGGAGGTCGCTCCCGCATCTACTTTAAGTGATAAAACACGCCAAGCTTTACACCAATATGCCCTTGATATTGGCAGAGCCGTTTCCTACACCCATGCGGGTACCGTAGAGTTTTTAGTTGACAAGGAGGAAAATATATTTTTTATTGAAGTTAATCCACGGATACAAGTGGAACACACCATAACAGAAGAGGTTACGGGTTACGACTTGGTGAAAGCGCAAATTCAAATTGCGGAAGGTGAATCCTTAAACGGATCCGTGCTTAATATTCCGGCCCAGGAGGAAATAAAACTAAATGGTTTCGCCATTCAATGCCGTATCACTACCGAAGATCCTGAGAATAATTTCATGCCCGATTATGGTACCATCATCGCCTATCGCAATGCAGCTGGAATGGGCATTCGCTTAGACGAAGGCAGTAGCTATCCGGGCGTGAAAATTTCGCCTTTTTTCGACTCCATGCTAACCAAAGTATCGGCCTGGGGCAGTAGTCTCGATGTAGCGGCAAGTCGTATGGAAAGGGCCCTGTCCGAATTTCGCATCCGAGGTGTAAAAAACAATATTCCCTTTTTACAAAACGTAATTTCACATCCCGAGTTTAGAGCGGGATTGCAAAGGGTAAGCTTTATTGAGAAGCATCCCGAATTAATGCAACTCAAGCTTAGCCGTAATAGAGGAACGCGTATTTTAAAATTTACAGCCGACCTTATTGTAAATGGTAATCCCGAAGTTAAAAAACCTGACCCCAATCGAAGCTTCCGCAACCCTAAAGTTCCCGATTACGACAGACATGCAGCCCATACGCCGGGTACAAAAAATCTACTAGCGGAACTTGGTCCTGAAAAATTCAGTCAATGGTTGGCTAAGGAGAAAAAGATCTATTATACCGATACCACTTTTAGAGATGCGCACCAATCGCTTCTTGCCACGCGTATGCGCACCATTGATATGCTTAAAGTAGCCGAGAGTTATTCGAAAAACTTCCCTGAACTTTTTTCTATGGAAATATGGGGCGGCGCTACTTTCGATGTATGTCTACGATTTTTAAAAGAAGACCCTTGGCAAAGACTGAGGCTTTTACGCGAGGCCATGCCTAATGTGCTTACGCAGATGCTCATTCGCGCAAGTAATGCGGTAGGTTATAAAGCCTATCCCGATAATTTAGTAGAATCATTTATTGAAAAATCTTGGGAAACTGGCGTAGATATCTTCCGCATTTTCGATTCTTTAAACTGGACCGAACAACTAAAAATTTCTACCCAAGCTGTGCGGGAAAGAACGGGAGGACTGGCAGAAGTATGCCTCTGTTATACCGGCGATATTAGCGATCCGAAAGCGCATCCCAAATATAATTTACAGTACTATTTAGATTTAGCGCGGGAAATTGAAGATATGGGTGCTCATATATTGGCCATAAAAGATATGGCGGGTTTACTAAAACCTTATGCGGCGCATACCTTAATTACTGAACTGAAAAAGGTCGTTGATATTCCTATTCATTTGCATACACATGATACTTCAGGCATGCAATCGGCCACCTATTTGAAAGCGATTGAAGCGGGAGTTAACGTGGTGGATGTAGCCATCGACTCGATGAGTGGGCTTACCTCCCAGCCCAATTTCAACTCTCTGGTAGCCAGCCTTAAAGGTCACGAAAGAGAAAACCCTATTAACCTCAGTCGCCTCAATGAATTTAGTAATTATTGGGAAGATGTAAGAGATTGGTATTATCCCTTCGAGTCGGGGCTAAAATCGGGATCAGCACAATTATATGAGCATGAGATTCCTGGCGGGCAATACAGCAACTTAAGGCCTCAAGCGCGTGGACTCGGCATCGAAGATAAATTCAATACCATCAAAAACAATTATCGCGATGCCAATCAGCTAATGGGTGATGTGGTAAAAGTTACGCCCAGCTCCAAAGTGGTAGGCGACTTGGCCATGTTTATGACCACCAATAATTATTCGAAGGAAGATATCTTAGCGAAAGCGAATGAGATATCCTTCCCCGATTCGGTCATTAGCTTTTTTAAAGGCGATTTAGGTCAGCCTTTCGGCGGATTCCCCAAAGAATTTCAAAAAGCGGTACTTAAAAACGAAAAGGCTTATACCGACAGGCCGAATGCCCATTTGGATCCCATTAACTTTGATAAGGAGTTTCCGGAATTTCAGAAGACCTTTGGGCAGAGCTATACTTTTCTTGATTTCCTTTCTTATAAACTTTACCCAAAAGTTTTTCAGGATTACGCCACTTTTAAAGACTCCTACGGCGAAGTTTGGCGCATCCCGAGTCTCATTTTTTGGTACGGTATGCAGCCAGACCAAGAGTTTATGGTAGAAATTGATCACGGGAAAAACATTCTCATCCGCTTCTTGAGTGTAAATGATCCCTATCCAAACGGAAACCGCCATGTTTACTTTAAGCTCAATGGGCAAAATCGCCATATTGAGGTGAAAGACAACAGCATTTCTTCCAATGAAATATTAAACGAAAAAATAGGCAGCGATAAAGATATAGGCGCGCCGCTGCAAGGAAAACTGGTTAGTGTGGCGGTAACAGAAGGACAAAAAGTAGAAAAAAATGAGCCTCTTTTTGTAATTGAAGCGATGAAAATGGAAAGTACCATTTTGGCGCCCTTTGCGGGAGAAGTAGAACGAATAGCACTGAAAGCTAATGCAATGGTTCACCAAGATGATCTAATCCTGACATTGCGTTAAAAGCGCATCTATGGAAATATAGATAGGTGACTAAAGTGGCTTTTAAAGCTGCTTTATTAAATTAACTTTGCTCAAAATTTTAGAAATGGAAAAACACGAATGTGTGATTATAGGTTCCGGACCAGCAGGATATACTGCAGCCGTTTACGCGGCACGTGCCGATTTAAAACCTATTATGTATACGGGCCTTGAGCCAGGTGGGCAGTTAACCACTACCACTGATGTTGAGAACTTCCCCGGTTACCCAGAAGGTATTATGGGACCTGATATGATGGAAGATTTTAGAAAACAAGCCGAGCGTTTTGGAACAGATGTCCGTTTCGGAATGGTTACCAAAACTGAATTCAGCAAAATTCCCGGAGCAAGTCATATACTAACCATCGACGAAAACACTAAAATTGAAGCTCGTACGGTAATTATTGCCACGGGAGCTACAGCTAAATATTTGGGTTTAGAATCAGAAAAGAAAATGATGGGTCACGGCGTTAGTGCTTGCGCTATTTGTGACGGTTTCTTTTTTAAGGGTAAAGATGTCGTGGTTGTAGGTGGTGGAGATTCTGCTGCAGAAGAAGCGACTTATTTATCAAAATTATGCCCTAAGGTTACTATTTTAGTGCGTAAGGATGAGATGCGGGCTTCACAGATTATGATTAAGCGAGTGGAAAACACGCCTAACATCACCATCATGTACAATACCGAAACCTTAGAAGTATTGGGAGAGAAAACGGTGAGCGGTGTACGCGTTAAAAATAACCAAACAGGCCTGGAACAAGTAATTGAAGCAGAAGGCTTTTTTGTAGCCATTGGTCACAAGCCAAACACAGATATTTTTAAAGGCCAGCTAGACATGGACGAAGTGGGTTATCTTAAAACCAAACCAGGTACTGCTAGCACTAATTTACCAGGCGTATTTGCCACGGGTGATGCACAGGATAAAATTTACCGTCAGGCTATTACTGCCGCTGGATCTGGTTGCATGGGAGCATTAGAAGCCGAACGTTACTTATCCGAATATGAAGAAGTGGTAGAGGCTTAGGCTGACCTTAAAAACCTGAGTTCGACTTAAGATTATAACCTCAGATTTTCGCTTTTAATGGAAAAAACTTGTAAGCCTCTTCTAAAAAGCAGTTTTTGGCGCCTTAGCCCTTTGCAATAGCCCGCTATTGCTTCAGTGCTTCGGCTTAAAACCCACTATTTATAAGAGGTCTGAGGCTTAATTTTACGCCGAACTCAGGTTAAAAGGATAGTTTAAAATTAAAAAAGGTCACCAATGGGTGGCCTTTTTTATTGGTTTGGACAAAATGCTTAAATGAGGACTTCTAATCCGTACCGAGGTTAATAAGCCCATAAAATATAGCGAGCCAGATTAAGCCCTTCACTAAGAAGAAGGTAAAGAGGAGCAACACTACTCCCCAGCCGGCTTCCTGCCTTAAGCCCTTCCAGCCTTTTTCTTTTACTATTTGGCGATACTTCTTTATCATAAAAAAACAGGCCTATAAGCCAGATTCTGTATTCTCAACACTGGGCGAACCAAATTGTTAAAAACCCTTATCATTTATCTAATGCTGCCTACCCTCTGAGATCGCGCGAGCAGCGCTCAATCCTCAGTTTACATGGCATTGCAACCCGCGAGGTTTACCCTGCCGTTTTTGTTACCAAAAACGCGGTGCGCTCTTACCGCACCTTTTCACCCTTACCTGAGCAAGCATAACTCGCAAAGGCGGTATATTTTCTGTGGCACTTTCTGTCTCCGCTTTACGCAGATCCTCCCCTTTCAAGAAGCACGGTGCTCTATGTTGTCCGGACTTTCCTCCCCAATAAATTGGAGCGATAAGGCGGCCTGTTTCGCTGCAAAAGTAAGTCAAATTATAGCAGCTCCACCTCGGTTGCTCCTTTTCCGTATTGGGCATAACTCGCGTCGTAAAAACGAATCTTATCCATTCTTTCGAGCATCGAGTAAATCTCCTCTCTTAAGCGCCCTTGCCCTACTCCATGTATGAGAACGACCTTTTTAATACCTGATCTACCTGCTTTATCAAGGGTCTTGCGACACTCACGTAGTTGAATCTGTAACTTTTCGTGGGCATTAAAGTTTTTGGGGAAATCTACTAAGGCTTCAAAGTGAAGGTCAATTTCCAAAAAACCGGGTTTAGTACTTTTATTTCCAAAGCCCATAATTTTAGCGCTAGTGGGTTGATCCTTTTGAATTACCTCACCCACCTGTATTGCTTTTCGCAAGATTAAGCTGCTGAGTGGATAAGTATCATCAAAGCCATGATCACAGGCCACTTCGGCCATATCGCCTTTTATAGCGATAATAGTTCCCGTTCCTTCTTCGTCTATGAAGGCCACAATATCTCCCACTTTAAAACTCATACGGCAAAGTTCAGCCTTCCTGAGGTGAAAAAGAAAATCCTAAGGGGAAATTTTGAAATCAATTTCACATAAAAAAGCCGCTCATTTCTGAGCGGCTTTTAATATTACTAATTAAATCTTATTTGATACTTATCCGACGATGAGCCGTTAAAGAACCTGATTTAATTTCTAGCATATAAATACCACTTGCTAAATCTGATACATTAAAAGCATTGCTATAGGTACCACTTTGCATGCGGTCGTTTATCATCAGTACGCTTCTGCCTTGAGCGTCGCGTAATACGATTTGAACATCAGCACTTCCCACTTCACGGAAACTTACATTAAGCATCTTTTGAGTGGGGTTTGGATAAACACTTAAGCTGTTTGCTAAAGCATTTTCGACTAAGTCAACATTGGCATTTGTTGTAAAAGTTGCTGTGTCAGTCCCACAAGTATTACTTACTACTAAGGTAATAGTATAAGAACCATTGGTACCGTAAGTTGCTGTATCTACAATATTGCTGCTGGTTACACTATTACCAAAATCCCAAGAATAAGATAAGGCGTTAGTACTTCCACTAGCATCTAGATACACCTCATAACTACCATTCACGATTGCACTATCAATGGAAAAACTCGCATTAGGAGTTGGCCCTACTTTAGTTGTGCCATTAATAGATGTGAAAGTACTAGTATCACCGGTGCAAGTATCTGCGATCAGTACATCGTACTGTGTACCAGGGTTTAGACCTGAAATAGTATAGGGCGGAACCACTACACCTGTAAAGGAGCCTGTACCTGGTGTAAGCGGACTCACTCCGTACTCAATTATTGACCCCCCAGATAGGCTAGTCCAATTTAGACTTATGGAGTCACAGCCTGTTGAGGTAACAGATAGCGCGTTAGGGGGATTGCAAATCCCTTGCACAGCATATGGCTGGACGCAGAAATCATCGATATAATATTCTGATGAAGTTGGATCCCCGACAATTTTCCCAGTATAAAAGTTTACGCCATTAAACTGTAAGGCTACACCAGGGTTTGCTAATGAATAATCATAACCAATACCTGTGCTTGTTCCGTTCAACTCAAACCAAATTGAATCATTATCGAGATCAAGAATTGTACTCACTGAGTTCCACTGACCTTGCGTATAGCTAAATGTACCTGCAACTACGGTTCCCGTTGAGTATTGCACCTCTGCGGTACCATTACCTTGGAAGTAAACTTCACCTCCCCAATAGTTGGTACCGACGCCGTTAAAAGCATGGTTCTGCTGAATATTAAAATAAGCATTTCTGCCGCTTGGAATGTACATTTCAAATGCAACTTCCCAAATACCAGAACTGATGGTATCAAAATAAGCAATAATATCATCTGGAGCCGTACCCGTGGGATCACTCAACATTAGCGATTGGTTTCCGCTCGCTGCCTGAGTTGTGACAACTGAAGCTGTTCCTCCTGCACCAACTGTTCCTTGCCACGGCAAGAATAGCGCAGATTGATTCTCAATAAGTCCAGTTGCATACTGCTCTATGTCTTCGCCGCAAATAGTTTGATCTGGGCAAATTTGAATTGGACCTGCCCAAACACTTGCATCTGTTGGAGAACAAGTAGAGCGAACATAGTATTCCGCACAAAGATTTGTTGGAATACCCGTAACTACGGTAGAGTCTGTACTCACATTAACGCGAGTACCCGCTCCAACTGTAAAACCTACTGGCCCATATTCGACATCAAAGCTAGTTGAACCTGTTCCCACCGTATCCCAAGCTATTGCAACTGAGGAAGCAGAAACGGCTTCACCCCGCAATACTGAAGGTGCAGAACAATTTGGAACAACTACAGTAACGGTATCGGTATAAGAGCCACAAGCATTGCTAAAACTAACTACATATTGATAGTTTCCTGGGTTAGTATATGGCCCCACCACAATACATGATGTAGTGTCAATTATTGCAGTAGAACCTGCTAATGTCCAGTTTAAACCTGGAGCGGCCGCTGCATTTATCACTGGAAAACCTGTGTTATAAACGTTGGGATCTTGGGGTGAAGTACTGGAAGCAACCCAGTTAGTTCCATCATCAGTATCCGGTCCTTCTAAGCGAATGCCCCAAGTACTAGAGCCACTTGGCTGTCCACCGTTCCATTCTGTAGTAACACCAGCAGCAGCTGGGAAGCTGTAAGAACTTGTTCCATAACCTACTGCATCAATGATATTGCCTTGATCATCCTTTAGAATTCTACCTGCAGCAGTACCCGAACCATTGGTTCCCGTAAAGGCACCATTAGCATGATAATAAAAATCGCTGGGACTTGGAACACTTGAATTTAATTGACTTATGGCAAGAATGGCATTGCCACTTGGACTTAACACAGTACCTGCTGCAAAAGTTTCAGTGCTGAGTAAAGCTGAGGCACTCCACTGTTCTAAGGTGTAACCTTCCAAATCCGAGCCCGGCGCTCCTGATATTTCGATGTAATCATCAGCAGTTAAATAACCAGGTCTTCCAGCTGTTGGAGTACCATTGGTAGCACCTGCAAAATGGCAAATTTCAGTGATTTTAAAATCACCTGCTCCAAAGAAGGAAGAATTTACGCAGATTTCCACTGAATCTGCTTGGCTGAGTAAATATGCCGTATCTGGTGAAGCGATAAACTCTTCTTTAACTTCAAAAGTAACAGAGGCTAAAGTATCATTAGAATTCACCACGTTTACGCCATTCTGTTGTAAATAAGCGTTAAGCGTGTACACTCCGGGAATAGATAAATCAATACCATTAGTCTTCATGATTATCGTATCTAAAACCCCTGCTACACCAGTGTTTACCGTAATTAAGCCAGAGCTATTTGCTGGACCAGTAACCGAATAAGAAGCAGTTAATGGGTCCACAGAAAAATCAATATTGGTAATTAAATTTTGGGCAGTCAATACAATAGAATCATTTGCTGATAAACATAAGCCCTTTATGAAATCACCACTAAGAATAGCAATGTCACCAGCAAGAGGTGTGTATTCATCCGCACCAATATCTACCGTGGTAGAACCAGCGGCTGGCCTCGTGTCACCATCAATATCTACTGTGATTCCTAAAGTATTATCTCCAGCATCATTAGCCAAGCCGCCTAAAAGGTGTAAATCGTCAATCGCTATAAATACGGGATCCCCTTCTAGTGAATTGGTGTTTCTAGTGGCATCAGCCGTTTGCCAAGAACTTAGATCTGTAAAGGTTGCATTACCATCATCAATAAGATCGCCGCCGGAAACTTTAAAGTAAATATTGTAATCTACCAAAGACGTGGCATCTATTGGATCTACTGACTCAAAAGCAAAATCAGATCCATTAGAAACAAAAATATTGTTATAAATATTTAGTTCTTCATCATCATCGATGGCAAAAGCCGGATTTCCCATTGAGCTATTGTGGTATACATCAATGTGAATGGCATCCAACAAATAAATACCATAGTCATTTTCGCTAATTACCATGTTATTATATAACGTAGAGTTGGTAGCGGGTGAAAGACCATCATTACCATCATTAATATAAATACCATAGTCTTTTACATGCACTTGGTTACCGCTAATCTGGAAATGATCAACATCAATCAAGTAGATGCCATCTTCATCAGTAGCTGATATATTAGAAACAATGGTGTTATCTGTAATTTCTACATTTTCTACACTATATAGATACATTGCAGATAAGTAGAATTTGCGAATATTAGTATTTCTTAACGTAAATCCTGAGACATTTTGTACCGTAGAATTACCATAATAGGTTAAACCATAATAACCTCCTACTAAATGGCAGTTTTCAATGGTCACACTATCAACTGCACTTCCAAAACTTTGATCATTTTCATAATCAGACGAAATAGCAATCGGTGATACATCGCCTCTAAAAGCACCACTTGAATCGGTCGCTACCACACTGTTTGTTAAAGTAAAGTGGTCAGCATCATTCGTTACTAAAATCCCCCATCCTTCACTAGCTGCATTATTAGTAATGGTTAAGTTATCAATAGTCACATAATCCGTGCTATCAATAAGTACCGTGGCTTGAGGGCCTTGTTGGTTAAAATCAAGTGTTGCACCACCACCATTAACAGTAATTGTATTGGTTATGGATGCTCCTGGTACGCCACTATACAAACCTGGTACTCCCAGTAAGTGGAAACTACCTGTATAAGGTGTTCCTGAAGCATTAGGTTGTACATTTAAGGTAACCGGACCACTAACACCACAAACGTTTAGCGCCTGTGCAGCCTCTTCGAAAGTGGCAAAGTTAGCACTAGTTCCTCCAATGGTGTAGGTGCCGCTTAAAGCAGAGGCACAGGTGGTAACTCCGATCTTTGGACCTTCCCAAAGACTAACATCACCAGTTCCACAACTATCGCGTACATAAAACTCATAAGGGGTGCCTGCTGTTAGGCCGCTTACTGTAAAATTAGTTGATGAACTAGCAGGAATTATCGTTCCAGTTCCAGGTGTAAAGCCTAAAGGACCATATTCTATTTGCCAGTTGCTTGCGCCACCTGTTGTCCAACTTAAATCTACAGATGTATTAGTACTGCTATTAACCATCAAATTACTTGGATCAAAACAGGTTGGACTCTCATAAATGAAGTTATCGATATAAATTTGATCGAGTATATTATTCTGACCATGTGCGAAGGCAACATACTTGTCTGTACCGGTATAGTTATTAAAGAGCACTTGTTGAGGATCCCAAGCGTCATCAGCCATGTCAGCCGCAAAAATGGTATCATAGGGAGTGAAAGTAGTTACATCTGAAGGATCTGACATCGTACCAATTATTAGGTCTGAAGTCTGGTTCTCGTCGTAAGTTTCGAAACGAATCCTTTTGGCATTGTCAAAGTCGATTAATAAGGGAGTAGCAATCATTAATTCTCCCGAACCAGTGAAATAGTACATCTCTAAACTATTGGGTGCACTCGAACTTAAAAAGTTTTCAGTGCCTACAAAACTACTGGTAGATGACCCATTATTAATAACCGTCCAACAAGCGTCAACCGCTGGTTCGGAAGTATTATCAAAATTTTGTGTATAAGGTGCCGTTATCGGTGGACAAGGTGTACAAAATGAAACTGGTCCTACCCAATCACTCGTATCACCTGCACCGCAAACTGCCCTTACCAAAAACTCATAACAAACTTGAGAGGTCAAAGTATCTACTACTATACCGCCCGAGCTTGCAAAAGCTTTTACTCCGGCCATAGTGGTACTTCCCTGATAGAAACCAGCAGGACCAAACCAATATTGAAATTGACTAGCACTAGCCGAGCCTGTCCAATCTAAAGTAGCAGCAGTATCAACTAAATTATTCACCGCTAAACCAAGAGGCAGAGGACATGTAACTGCCTTTAAACTAATATCATCAATAGTAAGACCATCTGATGCTGTAGTACTAGTTGCACTAAGTCGGCCATTTTGTCCAAAACGGATTTGCGTTAAAGCCCCAATGGATTGACCTGCACTTACTATTGGTGCAACTATATCTACATCTTTAACAGAATCGAAAACTCCATTTGCGGTGCGAATTGCATCAAGATTCAGTATTTCAACCCAAGGGTCGGCAGGACCACCGCGTACCCAAACACGATTGTCAGGATGGTTTTCCTGCCCGTGAGACATAAAGTAAAAACTTAATTGTATGCCACCTACGGTGGAGTAATTACTTAAATTAACTGTTAAGGTTAGAAAGTTAGACTCAATATTGGTTGCGGAGGGCGAATGATCTAGCGTCAAGGCCTGTGTTCCATTTCTATAAAAGCTAGATCCGGCTTGCAACCGAAGGCGAGATAATGTTTCATCTGAAGCATCGAAACGCCAATCATAATTTGTAGCGCAAAGATTGGTAGTGCCATTAAAAGTAGGACCCACACTAAAACTTTCAAATCCTTCTGAAAATGGCAAATTAAGTGGCAATGGATCGTTACATCTAGTTCGTATTGAAAATGGCCCAACCCATCTAGAAAAGTCATTGGTTCCGCAAGAATCGCGAACATAAAAATCGTAAACCAAATCGTCACTTAAACCCGTAATTGTGGCAAAAGTATCTGGTACAAAAGTAGTAGTGCCTGAACCTAAATTAAAGCCGCTGCTTCCATATTGAACAAAAGCACCAGGATTGCTGCCTGTACCTCTCCAATTTAAAAAGACATCGGAGCCTAGTAGACTTACATTAACAGTTGAGGGATTTACAGCCGGACAAGTAGGTAAAGTTCTGAATGTCTGCGGCCCAGGGAAATAAATCGAATCAACACCACAATATTCAGTAAAATAAACTTCATAATCTGAATCAGGAATAAGACTACTTATATTTATGGGTGGGTTATTTGTAGGGTATGTTCCTGAAATAACTATTCCTGTTCCTTGTGTAAATCCAGCTAAACCATACTCTAACCTAAAACCAGTATTACCTGTCCCAGGCGTCCAATTAATATCAGCACTATTTATAGTTATGTTGCCAATATTAAAATTTGAAAATAAATTGGTACAAGCACCAGTAATGGCTAAATCGTAGCTAACCGAACCTAAAAATCTTCTAGGGTTAAAAGTAGGATTAGGAAAACTACCGCCAAAAGCTAAAGAATCAGCGACGCTCACCGTTAATGTCCCATCTGTGTAGGTCAAAGGGTCGGATGAAGTACCTGTTTGATAATGGGTATTCCCTCCACTTGTTTCTATGTAAACTCCTATCGCACTATTTGCAGCAATTGGAATTTTTAATCCTCCAAAAGGTATAACCACTGGAGGACTGGAGCCACCTAAAGGTGAAATGGGAGCATTTTGCACGAGAGCTGTCCAACCATTAGCGGCATCAATGGTTGGGGCCCCTGCGGATGTTACACCGCCTTGACGTACCCAAATTGTCGCGCTAGTTCCGCTCTGGAAGATATTTGAAATCCCAGTGATCTCTACTGGACTACCGCCTGTTTCAATTCTAAAAGAAACCCCCGTTGATTGGTTGTCTGCAATCAAAGGTGGACTTGTTGTAATTGTGCCTTGCCCCCAAGATAATAGGGAATACAGGGAAAAGACAAATAATAATCTGTTTTTCATAATGAAAAATTAGGGTTAGTAAAAATTTACAGAGTGGAGACAATATAACCACTGGAGAAGCTTTAAACTAAAAAAGCCGCTCAAAAATGAGCGGCTTTTAGTTAAAGAGGTATATGATTATTTAATGACGAGGCGTCGGTGAGTAATCAAAAACCCTGATTTAATTTCTAACATGTAAATACCAGTGGCTAAGCTAGAAACATCAATATCCTTATTGTAATTCCCACTTTCCAAGCGGTCATCTAGCTGAATTACACTTCTGCCTTGGGCATCGCGTAAAACAATTTGGACATCGGCACTACCCACTTCACGGAAACTTATATTAAACATCTTCCGGGTGGGGTTTGGATAGACACTTAAGCTGTTTGCTAAAGCATTTTCATTTAGGCCAATATTCACATTAGTAGTGAATGTAGCCGTGTCAGCCCCACAAGCATTAGATACAATAAGGGTGATGGTATAGTTACCATTACCGCTATAAATCATAGTATCAACAACGGCACTACTGCTAGAACCATTACCGAAAGACCATTGGTAGGAATCTGCATTCGTTGAAGCGGATGCATCTAGATAAACCCTATAAGTTCCTCCCACAGTAGCACTATCAATAGTAAAACTAGCCACTGGTTGAGGTGCATTGGCCGTACTATTGGTAATACTTATGGCATTACTGGTGTCGCTTCCGCAGATGTCAGAAACATAGAAATCATAAGCCGTACTAGCTGTTAAGCCTGTAACCGCGTATGGAGCGGTAACATTATTTACCGTTGTTCCGCCGGTAGCAGGATTAAAACCACTGGTACCGTAAACCAATACCGAACTACCACTATTACTAGTCCAATCTAACTCAATGCTATCGCAAGCAATATTTGCGGTGGCTACTAGGTTGGTCGGATCTGGACAAGAATTAGCACGCGGGCTAACACAGAAGTTATCTACAAAATACTCTACCGAGTACGTATTACCCGCTAAAACACCAGAATAGAAGTTTACACCATTAAACTGTAATGGGCCTCCTGCATTGGCATTAGAATAAACATATCCTACTGTAGTTGAAGCACCATTTAATTCTACCCAAATGGAATCATTATCTAGGTCTACAACCGTGGTAATCGTATTCCATTGTCCTTGGGTATAGTTAAAGGTTCCTGCTAAAGTAGAACCGGTAGTATAAACTACCTGGGCTGTTCCATTTGCTAAGAAATAAACTTCGCCACCCCAAAGATTTCCTGCTGCTCCACCAATATAGTTTTGCTGGATATTATAGTAAGCCCCTTTACCTATGGGTACATACATATCAAAAGCTACTTCCCAAGTTCCGGATGAAATGGTATCAAATAAAGCGACCAAATCTGAAAAACCCGCCGTTCCACCATCGTGGATACGGAAAGACTGCGGTGAAGAAGCACTTTGCGCAGTAGAAATTTCTACGTCGCCTGCATTACCTGCCCAGGGAACAAATAGAGCCGATTGATCGTAAAGTTTCAAGCTCGCATTATACTGATCAATGCTATCACAAGGAATAGCAGTGGGGCAAATGGCGGTGGGGCCTACCCATAAACTAGTATCACCTAGCGCACAAATAGCTCGCACATAGATCTCTTGGCAAAGGTTATTGGCAGTAGTAAAAGTTACTACCAAGGAATCGGCTGTGCTAGTTAAACTAGTACCCGTACCTAAAGTAAAGCCCGTGGAACCGTATTCTACTTGGTAAGACGCCGGACTACCAGATGGTGTCCAACGTGCTACGGCAGAATTAGTAGATACAGGGCTCGTGTTAAGACTTAAGGGTCTAGGGCAGCTAGCACCTTGCTGAACACTGACATCGTCAATAGATATATCTCCTGTAAAGGATGTACCACGATGACCTTCAAATACAAACTTATAAACGCCGGTGCTTAATGAACTTAAAGATACCGAACGACGTACAAAAGGATCGGCCTGAGCCGCCTGTTGGGCACCAATTAAGCTATCGATAGCTGTTCTCGTTCCGGTGGCATCCTCTGCATAAATAACCAACTTATTAATTGTGGCACCAAACATATGGTAGTGGTACTCTAACTCGGGGTTAGTAACGGTACTAATGTCAATTCCCGGAGAAATTAATTCGGCCGGACCGCCAGAAGTAGATGTTTCTAGATACATATAAGTTCCACCGGTAGTAGTTGGGAAAGTATTATCATAGAATGGACCGGTGCCAGTAGAGTTTTCATTAGCGCCTGAAGCATCTTCCGATTCCCATCTTACCGTACCAGTTATGGTATTATGTGTCCAGCAATTTTCCCAACCAGCCGGAGTACCAGCAGCGATACCAATGGTAAGACCTTCGAAGTTGGTGAAATAAGGAGCGGCATAGCTGGTAGGACAAGGCGTAGAGAAACACTCTGGGCCAGCCCAGAAACTTGTGTCGCCTGGTGCACAAATTTCGCGTACCCAGAAACAGTAAGCTGTACCAGCAGTTAAGCCTGTAAGATTAAGACTAGCTGCAGATTGAATTACTCTCGTATTTGAAGGATCACCCAATAAGCCTAAGCCATATTCTATTTCATAAGATGCACTGGTACTTCCATTCGCATTAACCCAGCTAAGATCTGCCGTAGACTGTGTAACATTGGCGGTTGCTAAGGCGTTTGGTCGAACACAAGATGGAATTGTTTCATAGTTGAGATCATCTAAAAAAATAGTCTGGAAAGTGGAATTCTGACCATGAGCAATAGCAAAATATTGATCTGTTCCATTATAACCATTAGCAGCATTCAGCTCAACTATATACTCTAACATTGAAATTGTCATGGTTAAAGTATCTAAAGGACTAAAAGTACTTGCATCTAAAGGATTGGTTATTGAACCCACAATTAAGGTACGCAAGTTGAAAACAGAGTTAGAACGAGCGAAGAAGCGAAGACGCTTGTCGCCAGCGGTTAAGTCAGTTGTGACAGGAGAAACCATAATTAAAGGAGAGGCAACGGGACTGCCGTTATCAAATTCTACCACATTTGGATTAGACACCGGCTGGTTGAAAGTTGAACTTTGAATGGTTAAACCTGAAAAGTTACTACTAACCAAACTTGGATCTTCGATTTTTATAAAACAGCCTAGGTCATTACCTGCCGATAGATTATCCCAATTGTTAAAATAAGGTGCTGAAATCGCCTGGCATTGTGTTTTAAAACAGAAAGGGTCTGACCAAGCAGATGTATCACCCGGAGCACAAACTTCACGCACCCAAAAACAATAGTTTGTATTGGGTAAGAGTCCGCTTAAGCTTGTGGTATCATTGCCAACTAAATTAATTGTATTTAAAACCGAACCTTGCAGACCTCCTGGCCCATATTCAATCTGGAAATTGCCAGAGCTGCCTGTGAAAGGAGTAAATGCAATGGTCGCATTCATCGAGTCTACTGCCAAAACTGAAAGATTGGTCACAGTTGGGCAGGATGGAATTACTTCATAAATTATATCATCAATATATAATGTTCTAAAGGTAAGATTGCCTCCATGTGCTACTGCAAAATATTGATCGCTACCATTATAACCATTCGCGGCCGTTAGGTTAGAAATATACCGGTCATGCGGACTTGAATCCGTTAGATCGAAAGTATCCAAAGGATGGAAAGTCGCCGCATCGAAAGGATTAGACAGAGTTCCAACAATTAATTGAGTCTGCGGAACCAAGGCTGAGCTTTGTCTCGCTCTTACAACTATTCTTTTATCCCCAACAGCCATATCGGTAGTGGGCGGAGAAACAATCATCAAGGGTAAAGTAGAGCTGCTATTATCTAATTCAATTTGACGAGCACCAGAAAATGGCACCCCAAACTGAGTTACTAAAGCTCCAGCAAAAGTACTTGTGAAAAATGCAGGGTCCTCAATTTTACCAAAACAACCTAGATCTTTACCCGTCGCCAATGCATCCCAATTTTCAAAATAAGGGGCTGAAATCGGAGAACAAGGGGTGCAGAAGTCAAATGGGCCAGCCCAAGTACTGGTATCTCCCGGTCCACATACCGCGCGCACTAAAAACTGGTAACAAGATTGTGCACTTAAGGTATCGACTAAAATTCCACTGGCACTGGCAAAGGCTTTTACGCCACCAACGGTAGTAGTACCTTGATAGAAACCACCCGGGCCAAACCAATATTCAAATTGACCTGCACTACTAGTGCCTGTCCAGTTTAGGGTGGCAGTAGTGTCAAATAAATTGCTAGCATTTAAACCTGATGGCTGTGGACAACTAACTGCATCTAAAGTTACATCATCAAAGGTATAACCATCCGAGAATGTAGTACCACCCGCTGAGAATCTTCCATTTTGCCCAAATCTAATTTGCGTTAAAGCGCCAATTGATTGACCCGCTCCTGTTATAGGGGCCACGATATCTAATTTCTTTACGGAATCGTAAATTCCGTTACCAGAACTAAGTACATCTAAGTTGGCTACTTCGATCCAAGGATCACTTGGGGCTCCGCGCACCCATACGCGATTGTCTGGGCTAGCCGCTTGACCATGTCCCATAAAATAGAAACCCAACTCTATACCCCCAGAGGTAGTATAGTTACTCAAGTTTACTGTAAGCGTTAAGAAGTTAGACTCTAAACCACTAGCCGAGGGAAAGTGATCCATAGTTAGGGCTTGAGTACCATTTTTATAGAAAGCAGAGCCTGCTTGTAATCGTAAACGAGAGGCTGTTTCATCGGAAGCATCAAAGCGCCAATCGTAAGTAGGGGCACATAAATTGGTTGTTCCATTGAAAGTAGGGCCAACACTAAAGCCTTCAAAACCTTCGAAGAAAGGCAGGTTTGTAGGTGAAGGAGCAGCACAACCCGAAAGGACAGTGTAAGGTCCTACCCAAACTGAAAGATCATTGTTTCCGCAGGAATCTTGAATATAAAAATCGTAAAGTGTATTGTCGGTTAAACCAGTAACAGTTGCGAAGGTATCGGTCGCTGCCACAATAGTTCCTGAACCTAAGCTAAATCCTGAAGTTCCGTACTGGACATTAGCTCCAGGGTTGCTACCAGTACTGGCCCAATTTAAAAAGACATCTGCTCCACCTACTGAGGTATTTACAGTAAAAGGATCGATTGGAGGACAAGTAGGAATTACATCAAAAACAAAATCGTCTATATAAATAGCTTGAAACGTATTTTGAGCCCCATGTCTAAAACCAATTGTGGCATCAGTTCCATTATAGTTGGAAGCGGCATCAAGATTAACGGTAAATCGTTGGTCAACATTAGTAAGAGTTATGGTCTGAATTACATTGTAATTTCCCGCTGAATCTGCATTTGGGATAGAAATAATTTCTAAGGTAGTGGGTAAAGTTGAAGATGTTTTAGCGTTAAACTCCACCATTTTATTTAAGGTTGACAATCCAAAAAATGGTTGAGAAAAAACTACAATATCCTCATTGCTGCCTACAGCTGAGCTATTGTTAAGCTGTAATTGTTGAGGTGCAGAAGTAGGACTAAAAGCGGTTGTAATATTAACAGTTGGAGTTCCTACACTTACATCGACAAAGGCCCTTAGGCAAGGAAAAGCCGTTCCATCAAAGTTTTCTGTAAAGCGTGCCGATGCATAGCCACAATCTGTAGTAAAATTGAGAATAGTTGTACGTGATAATCCATCGCCGCGGAGGCTACAATCGGATGTTAATACTAAATCGTAGTTGGTATTAGGTGAAAAGCCACCCACAGTAATTGTATCGCCGGTGCTAGTACCTATTGTACCTGTACCCTGGGTAAAGCCGCCAGGTCCCCACTCCCAACTAAGTGAGTCGGTGGTTGCGGTATATACAAAAGTTACAGAAACACTATCGAGGGCAATTATAGTAATCCCAGATGGAGCAGGGCAAACCGGCAAGGTGGTAAAGGACTGAGGTGCAGGGAAATAAACAGAATCTGTTCCGCAGTACTCGGTAAAGTATACATCATAGTCTGTATCGGGTACTAAGCTGCTAATATTCACAGGTGGATTATTGGCAGGATATGTTCCCGTTACTACTGTACCGGAACCCAATGCAAAACCAGTTTGCCCATATTCTAAGCGGTAACCAGAATTGCCGGTGCCTGGAGTCCAATTTATTTGGGCCGTGTCAGTAGCAATACTATCTATGCTGAAATTAGAGAATAGGTTAGTACAAGCACCACTAATTCCTAACGCATAAGTTACGGACCCTACAAACCTTCTTGGGTTAAAGGTCGGATTGGGTAAACCACCGCCATAAGAAACTGAGTCGGCAGTACTTACCGTAAAAGTGCCGTCAGTATGGGTTACAACATCTGCGGCAGTGCCGGTTTGGTAACGGGTGTTGCCTGCAATATGAATACCAACAGGGGTATTAGCAGGAATATTAATAACGGTGCCTCCGAAGGGAATATTAACTAAAGAAGTATTATTGGCACCTGTAATAGTAGCGTTTACAATAATTTCTTGCCAACCATTGGCCGTGTTTATGGTGGGCGGGCCATTTACACCACCAACTCTTACCCAAACACTAGCGGAAGTTGCTCCAGTAGAAAAGATGTTGGAGATACCAGTAATTTCGGTGGGGGTATTAGAACTCACTGCGAAAGTTATCCCGCTTTGACCATTGTTTGGCGTAAGTGGCGGAGAGGTTGTAATTGTCCCCTGTCCCCAGCTAAATAGCGCTAAAAGAGAGAAAAAGAGTAGTAACTTTTTTTTCATAACGAAAATTTAAGGTTTAAAAAATCCATATAACTTCCTCAAATATAGCCACTAAACATATCTTAAAAAAAAAAGCCGCTCATTTCTGAGCGGCTTTTAAAAAATTTACGAATTCTTATTTAATGCTTACGCGACGGTGAGCAGTTAAAGAACCCGATTTGATTTCTAACATGTAGATTCCACGTGCTAAGCCTGAAACATCAATATCATTGCTGTAACTGCCACTTTGCATACGATCATTCATGTTGATTACGTTTCTGCCTTGCGCATCACGTAAAGTAATTTGTACGTCAGCACTTCCTACTTCACGGAAACTAACATTAACGCTGTATTGGGCAGGGTTAGGATAGACATTTAAGCTATTCGCTAGAGGGTTATCTTCTAATCCGATGTTCACATTTACCGTAATGGTATCTGTTGAAGAACCGCAAGCATTGGTTGCTGTAAGGATAACCGTGTAAACACCATTTCCTAAATAAACCACTGTATCGGCGACACCACTGCCTGTAACACCATTTCCGAAGTCCCAAGAGTAAGCAGTTGCGTTTCCAGAACCACTTGCATCTACTGTTAAGATATACTGTCCGTTTATAACCGTATCGCTAAAGCTGCTAATAGAAGCTACCGGTACTGGCGCCGTTGCAGTACTCGTATTTAAAAGACTAGCATAAGCACTAGTATCACCAGTACAAGTGTCAGCAACCCATACATCGTATGCAGTTCCAGGAGCTAAACCAGTAATGGTATAAGGCGCAGTAACAATACCTGTCATACTACCTGTTCCCGGTGCAAAACCAGCAGGACCATATTCAAGGATAGAACCGCCCGTATTAGACATCCAGTTCACCTCAACAGAATCACAACCTACATTGGAAGTTGCAGCCAACATGGTTGGAGCATTACAAGGAGCTGTAGTTGCACCAGCCTCAGCTACACTAATATCATCTAGAGAGATATCACCGGTAAAGCTTGTTCCTCTGTGACCTTCGAAAACGAAGGAGTATGTTGTACCACTTAAAGTAGAGAGGTCTACCGTTGCAACACGGAAGCTATCGGAGCCCGCAGTTTGCTGTTGACCAATAATACTATCTATAGCAGTTCTAAGGCCAGCAGCATCTTGAGCATAAACAACCAATTTGTTAATTGTAGCACCATACATGTGATAGTGATATTTCAGCTCTGGATTAGCTAGACTACTAAAGTTAACTGAAGGAGATATTAACTCTGCAGCGGTACCAGTAGATGAAGTTTCGATATACATATAAGTACCACCTGCGGTTCCCGGTGTAGTATTGTCAAAGAATGGACCTGTATTTAATGAGTTTTCATTGGCACCACTAGCATCTTCTGACTCCCAACGGAAGGTACCAGCAGGAGTAGTCCAGCAGTTATTCCAACTTAAAGGACTTCCTGATGCTATTCCAATAGGAATATTTTCAAAATCCGTAAAGTATGGAGCATTTACCGTGATACATGCTGTAGCAAAGTTGATTGGACCTGACCAAACCGAAGTGTCACCAGCACCGCAAATTTCACGTACATATACATTATAACTGGTAGACCCATTAAGACCAGTTAGGGTGAATGGATTAGTGGGAGCACTTACTCTGGTACCTGCACCAGGTAAGAAAGTACCCGTTCCATACTCTATTTCCCAGGCTGTTCCTGTTCCCATGCTAGTCCAAGATATGTCTGCAGTGGTTCCTGTAACATTAGACGTAGCTAAAGCGGTAGGCTGAGGACAGGTAGGAGCAGCGCATTGAATAGCGATACTTACAAGAGTATCACCTTGAGCAGTAGAACTGTTATTCACATACTGCCCTGCTTGTGTTCCATAGGGCGTAGTTACTGTAATACCTACTTCTGATGGCCACCCACCTGCTGTACTTAATACAAAGGATGTAAACAATCCATCGCATACCTGTACAGAATCTTGATAGAGGTTACCTGTGCTAAAGCTTTGACCAAAGGTCCCAACAGTAACACCATTTTGCACTACTGATAATTCCGCACCATTCCATCCATCTCCAAATGAATCTTCTAAATCTAAGTAATACCAGCATAATGAACTTGAATTACAAAGAGTGGTATTCATAACTACTGGTCCTATTGCTAAACTACTGTCGCCAGGGCCGCAAATCTCAGTAACATAAACATCGTAGGCTGTGGCTGAGGTTAAGCCAGTAATGGTATAAGGATTAGAAGTCGCTACCACGGTAGTTCCTGATCCTGGGGCAAAACCTACTGGACCGTATTCTAAAGCCCAGCTAGAACCTGTACCGTTGGAAGTCCAACTAGCGGTAATACTAGTTAAAGAGGCACTATCCATCATTAATCCAGCAGGACGAGGACAAGTTGGCGCTTCCATAACATATACATCATCTATAGAGATATCACCGGTAAAAGAAGTACCACGGTAGCCTCTAAAGATGAAACGGTAGGAGCCAGATGCCAAGCTAGATACATTAGTCACGTGCGTGTTAAATGGATCCGAGCCGGCAGTTTGCTGCTGACCAACGATACTATCTAAAGTAGTAATAGCACCGGTAGTAACATTCTCAGCTAATAAGATCAACTTATTGATAGTTGCACCATACATGTGGTAAGCAAACTCAACTTGTGGGTTTACGGCACCATTTAAGTTTATTCCCGGAGAGATTAAATCGGCAAAAGCGCCAGAAGTAGAAGTTTCCAAATACATATACTTACCTCCTGTACTAGGGGCTAAAGTATTGTCTAAAAATGGACCCGTGCTGCTTGAGTTTTCGTTGGCACCGGTCGCATCTTCTGCCTCCCAACGCACTGAAGCACCCGCATCAGAAACCTGTGTCCAGCAATTCGCCCAACCCGCAGGACTGCCTTGGGCAATTCCAGGTGAATTAATTTCAAAGTCAGTGAAATAAGGCATTGCAAAATTCACTGGACAAGTCGTACAGAAATCAATCGGACCTACCCATCCAGAAGTGTCGCCTGGTGCACAAACACCACGCACTAAGAATTGGTAACAAGTAGTAGGACGAAGAGTGTCAATCGTTACACTGCTTCCTGTTGTATATTGCTTAACACCACCCACTGTTGTAGTACCTTGATAGAATCCAGCAGGACCAAACCAGTACTGATACTGACCAGCAGAAGCACTGTTTGCCCAAGACATGGTTACAGAAGTGTCCAATAAGGTACTCGCATTTAAACCAGTTGGATTAGGACAAGATACGGCCGTTAGACTTACGTCATCTAAAGAGTAACCCTCACAACAGGTTGCAGATGAAGCAGTTGACTGACCTGACTGGGTAAACATAATTTGCGTTGCCGCGCCAATAGATTGACCAGCAGAGGTAATTGGGGCCATGATATCAATATTGGTAATTGAATCGTGAGAACCTGTACCCGAAACAGTGGTAATTAAATCTAAAATCTCAATCCAAGGATCAGAAGCCGAACCACGCACATAAACTTTATCATCTGGACGAACTGTCGCACTATGGTCCATAATAACAAAACCTAATTCAATCCCACCAGCGGTAGTGTAATTAGATAGGTTTACCGTCATTATTAAACTATTCGTTTCCACCAAGGAGGCAAAAACTGCTTGATCCATTGTGAAAGCCTGAGCACCGGTATTATAATATAGGGCATTAGCTTGTAATCTTGCTCTGCCATTGCCCCCTGGTACAAAAGTCCAGTTGTATGAAGGATTGCAGAAATATGCATTGCCACCTGTGAAGGTAGGTCCGCTGGTATAACCTTCAAAGCCATCTACCAATGGTAAGATCGCTGAAGTACTAATAGCACAAGCGGTTTTGAAGGCAAATGGTCCTACATAAGGACTTGTACCATTACCGTAGCAGCTATCTTGAATGTAAAATTCATAATCTGTTTCAGAAGTTAAACCGCTAATCAAAGCGCTATCAACAGAACCCGAAACAGCTATTCTACCAATATTATTTACCCCCGGAGTAAAGCCTGGTGCACCCCACTCAATAAATGTAGTGTCACCATCTGAACCACTTCCCCAAAAAACTTCAGCATCAGAAGAAGTTGTATAATTTATTCCTAAAGTGCTAATTAAAGGAGGGTTACAACTTGGAATGGCTTCGTAAACGAAATCATCGATATAATAAGTACGGAAAGTTGCAGTAGAAGCATGTCTAAACACGATAAACTCATGCGTGCCATTATAACCATTGGCAGTCGTCATATCAACCACAAATTGTGCATAGTTTCTTGTTACAGTAACTGTATCGACTGCGGTAAAACTAGCACGATCACTTGGGCTTGCTATTGTTCCAATAATTAAATCATTACCTGTAGCAGTAGTCGTAGTCATAGCGTGGAAGCTAATACGGTTTGCACCACTACTTAAATCACTAAACTGTGGAGTAATCAACCAAGTTGTATCGTTGTTGTAATTATACAACTGAACCACATTAGGTGAAGAAATAGGTGGATAGGTTGCGCTAGGTGTGAATACATAAGCATCGGAAAATTGGGTAGATGCTCCGCTTAAGAAATTATCCCAGCAATTTGGTGCTTGCTCTACAATATCATTATCAAAATTATTACTGTAAGGAGCGGTAAAAGGATTACATAAAGTAGTAAAGGTTAGAGGACCAACCCAGCCGCCAAAACCATTGGCCGAATCACTGCAATTATTTCTTACATAAATATCATAGGAAGTGTTACCACTTAAGCCGCCAATAGAAATTCCGTTCGTTGAAGTACTATCAAAGCTAGTAGAAGCTGAACCCTGTGTAAATCCTGCAGGACCCCAGTTAACGTCGTAAGATGTACCGGAACCTGTCCATGTAAAGGAAGCGCTATCGCTAGTTAGACCAACTAGATTTGGTGCACCAGAATTAGGGCAGGTTTGGCAAGAATTTACTTCTACTAAATCAATACCTACATCACCAGTAAAACCAGATCCGTGCACATAAACAAAACGCAAGTGTATGGCGCTGCCAACATAGGCGTCTAAATTCACTCCGACATTTTGCCAAGGATCTGTATTGTTAGTTTGGATTTGGCCTACATTGGTAAACACAGTTGTCCAAGGACCATTAGCGGTACTTCCTACTTGTACTTTAACAGTATCGATTCCTGCACCATAAGCGTGTAGCCAAAACGATAATTCGGCACTATTGAAAGAAGTGCTTAGATCAATACGTGGTGAAATCGCTTCAACATTAGTACCATTTGCGGTTCCTGAAGTTTCCACATAAATATACTGAGAGCCAGAATGTGCACCACTTGGACCAGTTCCAGTTGAACCAGTGCCACCACTGCGGTAGTTCCAATTTGATGCCGTAGTACCAGTTCCCCAGTCACCTGTCCAGCTTGCTGTGCTTTCAAAGTCATCGGAAAATAATGGACCAGGACTACCTACCGTACAGTTAAGGCCTTGAGGACCAGATAAGGGTGTTGTAATACTAATAGGGCCCAAAGTATCACTAATTCCGTTTACTGAACCGCAATTGGTAGCTAAGTAAATATCATAGGCGGTACTAGAGTTTAAGCCCGTAATGGTAAAAGTTGTGGCAGGGGACTGTACCGAGTCTAAAATCCAACCGGTGCTACCAGGAGCTGTTCCTGCTGGACCGTAAAGAATCCAAGCCGAGCTATAAGAACCAGCTTGCGCCCAACCTAAATCAACAGAATTAGAGGTTAAGTTAGAGTCGGTAAAGGCCGTTGGAGCCGCACATAATTTTGTAGTAGTAAAGGATTGTGGAGTTGGAAAAGCAACGGTGTCACCACCTGCATTACAATACTCCTCTACCCAAACATCATAATTGGTATTTGGTGCTAGACCCGTTAAAATAACAGGAGGCTGAGAACCAGGATAGGTTCCTGTTACAGTGGTTCCTGTTCCAGGAGTAAAGCCTGCAACACCGTACTCTACTTTAAAAGATGAGTTACTTGCCCCCGGCGTCCAGCTTAATTTGGAAGCCCCAGCAGAAATACTATCAATTAAGAATCCCGTAAACGGGGTACAATTTCCTGTAACAGCCAAAGCATAAGTTACCGATCCAAGAAAGCGACGTGGATTAAATGTAGGATTTGGAGCAGCACCGCCATAAGACACGCCATCTGACACATCTATTGTAAAGGTACCATCGGTATATGTAACCACATCTGCTGCAGTACCACTTTGGTAACTTAAACCTGCTCCAATATAGATACCAATAGGTGTATTTGCTGAAACAGATATTGGATTCGGTAATGTAATTGGAGCTAAAGCTGAACCATTGGCGCCAGTTACTGTCCCTGCAGT
Source organism: uncultured Schleiferiaceae bacterium (assembly GCA_963974215.1). Lineage (GTDB taxonomy): Bacteria > Bacteroidota > Bacteroidia > Flavobacteriales > Schleiferiaceae > Croceimicrobium. Next base: position 275,623 of record CAXBBL010000006.1, read on the forward strand.
AACTACTTGGGTCCAGCCACCTGCAGTAGTAATATTAGGTGCTCCACCAGCACTAACACCACCTACTCTAATCCAAACATCAGCAGTGGTAACGCCACTGTTAAACATACAGCCAATGCTTGTGATATTCGCAGGAGAAGTAGAACTCACCTGGAAAGTAATACCACTTTGGCCATTGTTGTTAATTAAAGGAGGACTTGTGATTATTGTCCCTTGCCCGACTGAAAACAGCCATGTGCAAGATAAAGTTAGAAATAGTAGTAATTTTCTCATAGTTTCACTTATAGATTTAAGGCCTCTAAATTATTACTTCTATTGAATCTATCAAGAGGATTTACTTAAAATTTCAAAAAAACCTCAATCATGACCCCACCTTTTTGCAAAAAATACGTTTAAGGCCATTTCAACTAAAAGTTCAAATAACATTTTAAAATATCAATTGAGGATTGCTTACTTTTGTAGGCTAAAGAATAATTATGGAAGTTATCGACAATCAAGAGATGCGTCATTTTGAAGTTCGTGTGGGTGAACGCTTAGCCATAATTGAATACCAAATTCAAGAGCGTAAATACTTTTTAACTCGCTGCGACTTTCCTAAGAAATTTAAGGATGACGGCAGAGCAGAAGAAATGTTAGTCTTAACGCTTGCTAAAATCGAAGAAACTGGTATGCGGGTTGTTCCTATGACTCGCTTTGTGAAAGATCACTTTAAGGCTCATCCTGAGTTGAAATCAATGCTACCTGTTGGAATACATCTATAAATCTGCTCGTGAGAATTTTATTCATTCTCCTTTTACTATTTAGCTTTAACTTATCTCCTGTAAAGGCACAGTCGCGGATAGAACGCTATTTAAAGAATTTTAACAGTGAAGAAGCCAGCGATGGAAAGCCTAATTTTTTGGCCTACCCGACTATTGCCTACTCCCCAGAAACTCAATGGGAGTTTGGGCTAGCAGGTCTTTATCTTTATTATGCCAAAAACGATCTGCGTAACCGCCTGAGTGAAGTTAGCGCTTTTGGTTTTTATACCTTAGAAAACCAATACGGCATCTGGCTAGACCACGCGAACTACGGTGATAAAGATAAATACATGCTTTTAGGCCGATTGCGCTACCAGGTCTTCCCCCTTTTTTACCATGGAGTTGGCCAAAACACGCCCAGTGAACCTTTGGCCTTAGTGGATGCTAATTATTTATTACTTAAAGAGCATTTTTTAAGACGAATACATGGCTACTGGTATGGCGGTGTTTACACCGACCTACAGTATTTGGCCAAGAGTAATTTTATTTGGCAGGATGAGATTGACGCTCTGCCTAAAGGTGCTGATGGTAGTTTTAATTTAGGACTAGGCCTTTCGCTGGTTTACGATAGCCGTTATAATGTACTTAACGAGCGAAAAGGAGCCTTTGCAGAACTCAGCATTCTCGATTACAATAGGGCAACTGGTTCCGATTTCAATTTCAATAGCATTTTAAGTGACAACCGATGGTACCATGATTTAGGCTCTAATCAGGTTCTAGCTCTGCAAGCGCTCGGTCAATTTATTAGTGGTCAAGCTCCTTTTAATATGTTGTCTCTTTTGGGAGGCGAAAGTATTATGCGAGGTTATTACTATGGTCGCTATCGTGCTAATAATCTCATTGCTTTTCAAGCCGAGTATCGCATTTTACCCTTTCCTTTTTCTAAAAGATGGGGCGCCACAGTTTTCGCATCTACCGGTAGCGTATACCAAAATTGGGACGAACTGGCCTTTAATAAAATGCTACTTACGGGTGGTGCAGGACTGCGATTTTTAATTTTTCCCAAAAAAGACATCTATACTCGCCTCGATTTTGCCTTTACGGCAGAAGGGCCAGGTTTCTACTTTTTTATAGGTGAAGCCTTCTAAGCTACATTCAATGTGAAATTAGGTATTAGTCAAGTTTCTAAACCTCTTATCTTTATAAGTCAAATGCCAAGTCCTTAAAATAACAGCAGCGCATAGGGGCATGAAGGATAAATGCAAATCTTGCGGAAGCCAAACCCAAAGGGCTAATAAAATAGCGTAATAATAAGGTGTGTACTGCAACAATTTCTGCGTAAAGCGCGACCATTTCTTTTTAAAAAGAGCTATCGCTAAAAGCAGATGCGTAGGGAGAAAGATTAGTAGATTTAAATTATTAGCAGCCGCTTGGTGATTGGTAAAAAACCATAATACAACTAATAAAAGTCCGATAAGCCCAAATACCAAAAACAAGAAAAGATCAAAAAATCTCGCTTTTCGCGGATCATTATAAGACCACATCGTAAAAAAGAGGGCAATTAATAAAAGAAGGGCACTGGCAACGAAAGGACTAATTAATGGCGCATCTACAGCAGTGGACTTTACTGTGTACAATACATTATGCTTTTTAACCAAAGGTTTCCACTTGCTACTATCGGTACTTTTAATTTGTGTGGCGGTAAAAGCTTCTTCTAAATAGTCGGGCAGAAACATATATTCCCAGGTTCCAACTTTTTTATCCATGGGAAGACCCAAACAAACATCGATTCCTAAATCGCCCCAGCGCTGTTGCTGTAAATACATATCGCAAAGGGCGCGAATGGTCTCTCCTCCTTTCGTATAATTAGAATCAATTTTAATATCATCCTGCAAGACTTTTAAAAGGCCGTCGCGAATGCGCGTTGCACAATTATCATAAAAGTAATCGTAGAGGTAATCGGAATTTTCGGGACGTGCATTCCATTGTAAAAAATTAAAATAGGCTTGTTTTTGTGAGGAGTCAAGATTTAGTACTTGCTCGTGTATAAATCGATCTTCAGAAATATAATAAGAGCGGAAAGAAGGGAAATGTCCCACTGACAATTTATAGAGTAAATTACCACGGGTGAAATTGAGGTAGAAGTTTGGCTGATCGAAATCAAATACTCCATAGTTAAACACCAGATCAAGTTGTTTAATCGGATCGTAAACTCGCAAGGCCGAATGTCCGAAGGCCGAATAGAGCTCTGTTTGAGTAGGCCCACAAGTTATCAAACTAATTTCCGCTTTCTTGCTGAGCTGCATTTGCGCGTTCATTAGCAGGGGGAAAAAGAAAAAAAGCAGGAGTTTTTTCATGGCAGCAAGATACTAAGCTGAGTTCAATTTTAAATTAGAGTCATAAATTTTAACTAAAAATAGGCAAGTTTATGATTTACAGTATTAGCAGATTGTTAAATGGGATAGCTTGTATAGAAATTAAATTTTATTGGGAAAACTTCAAAGCCTCTTCCAATATACGGCTTTAGGCGCCTTAGCCCTTCACAATAGCCCGCTATTGCTTTCCCAATCGGCTTAAAAACCCAGTATCTTAAAAAGGTCTGAGGCCAAATTTTACATCAAATTCAGATTATCAGATAATTAACTTTTAGTTATTACATTTGATGCTTAAGTGTAATTAATACACTAATCGCAGTATGAAACACCTATTACTCCTACTCACCTTAAGTCTTAGTTTTATTGGTCGCGCCCAAAATTATAATGTCACTTTTCAGGTAGACATGACTGGATTAAGCGCCGACCCCGCAGGAATTCACATTGCGGGAAACTTTCAAAGTATCGCGGGTTATCCCAGTAATTGGGATCCCAGTAGTAACCCTTTAAGCCAAGTGGGGAGTAGTAATGTATATGCCCTCACCGTCTCACTTCCTGCGGGCAATTACGAATACAAATATATCAATGGCAACAGTTGGGGCCAAGATGAAAGCGTCCCGGCTAGCTGTGCTCAAAATGGCAACCGTTTTCTCAATTTAAGCGCCAACACCAGTTCCTTGGTTTGTTTTGCCTCCTGCACGGCCTGCCCTAGTATTCCCGATACTTTCAATATCACCCTACAAGTAGACCTTTCCCCAGAAACTGGTTTTGATCCTTTAACAGATAATGTGGACATCGCCGGTGACTTTTCCACTTGGAATCCGGCCTATAATGCCAACTATGAATTGACCGATCCCGATGGAGATTTGGTTTACACAGCAATTTTTGCTTTCGCAGAACCGCTTTTAGAGTACAAGGCCCGATATCATAATACTACTGGGACCAACTGGGAAATTGGAGCTAATAAAACCGTGAATTTCAGCGCCGATACAGTAGTGCCTGTAAGATGTTTCAACTCCGATACTTTGGGATCTTGCTTCACTCCTCCCGATACTTTCAACATCACCCTGCAAGTAGACCTTTCCCAAGAAACTGGTTTTGACCCCTTGAACTATGGCATTGATATCTCAGGAACATTTAACGCCTGGAACCCCGCTTTCAATGCTAACTATCAACTAACCGATCCCGACGGAGATTTAGTTTATACCGGTGTTTTCCCTTTTGCAGAGCCGCTTTTAGAATACAAAGCCCGTTATCACAGTTCCTCGGGCGTCAACTGGGAACTCGGTTTAGATAAGCAAGTAAACTTCAGTAGCGACACCATTGTACCTGTTCGATGCTTCAGCTCCGATACCCTCGGCGCATGTCCCATTATCATCGACAGCTCTTTTGTTACCGTGCAAATCGATATGAGTAATGAAAAGGTTTTCAACCACTTAACGGACACCGTCGATATTGCTGGTCCTTTCAACAACTGGCCCGCTACCTACGATGCGACTTACGCTCTTACCGATCCAGACGGAGACAGTATTTTCACGGGGACTTTCTACTTAAGAGATTCTTTATTGGAATACAAAGCGCGGTTCCACAATGGCAGTCTAAATTGGGAAGCGGGTGGCAACAAAACCTTTACCTTCTTCTCCGACACGCTCGTTCCAGTAAGATGTTTTGGTTCAGATACTTTCGGTCTTTGCCCCAATATCCCCGATACTTTCAATATCACCCTGCAAGTCGATCTTTCCCAAGAAACCGGTTTTGATCCGTCAACTGATAATGTGGATATCGCAGGTGATTTTACCGCCTGGAATGCAGCTTTCAATGCTAACTATGAACTGACCGACCCCGATGGAGAT
>CAXBBL010000007.1:0-277760 GCA_963974215.1 uncultured Schleiferiaceae bacterium
GGCGATGCTCCCACGGAAGAACGCGGAAACTTTACTTTAATCCGATAGGAAAAAAGCGTAAACTAAATAAAGAAGCCTCTGCAATTTGTAGAGGCTTTTTTTTTAATCGAAAGTAAGGCCCCAAAACTCATTAGAGCCCCTCGTTAAATCACTAGCTATCCGTTCTAGGCTAAGTTTATATTTATAATCAATGCACTTACCTAAATCTGTATAGCTATTGCAGCTAGAGCTTAGTAGTTTAGAAAAAAATTTCTAATGAAAAGAACTCTCGCACTCCTCTTTTTAGCACTCTTCAGTTTCCTTCCAGAAGGAAAAGCCTCCCACCTTTTAGGCGGAGAGATTTATTGGGAATGTACAAGCAATGGTCAATACATTTTCACCCTAACCGTTTACCGGGATTGCACAGGCATTAATTTAAATACTAATCCACAGACGATAATAGGGCCTATAAATGTTACCTGTACCTATATACCTGCCCTTTCGGGGGATGTATCACCTAGTTGTCCCGATGCTGCTTATGAACTTAAATGTTCAGATCAAGATGACGGAGCCATTGAAAAATTTGTTTGGAGAAGTTCTCCTGTCTCTTTAAATGGTGTTCCTCCTGCAACTGGTTGGGAGTTTAGCTGGACTGGAAATGCACGTCCAACTTTAATGAATGGACAAGGAAATACCAATTATTATCTCCGTTCAAAAATGTATCCTTATACGCCGCCTGGTTCTAACCAGCCTTTAAATACAAATACTTGTTTTGATAATAGCCCCGTTTTTGCGCAAGATGCCAATGCAGTAACTTGCCCTAATTATTTATATACCTTTAATCACTTACCTTCAGATAAGGACATTGACTCTTTAATCTTTGATTGGGCGCAGCCTTTGATTGGTGCCACTCAGCCTTATGCCTTTAATGCAGGTTATAACCAAACTAGTCCATTTCCTGACGGAACAGAGAATGCGAGTAATGGTCCTAATACCTTAGACCCACAATCGGGCGAGATTACTGCCTTAGCAAATAACCCTGCTGAAGGATGGTATGCCAGTTGTGTTGTTATAAGGGAGTATCGTTGCGGTCAGTTAATTGGTGAAGTTTTTCGTGACGTGCCTTTATATTTCTTAGACGGTCTGCGTTGCCCAACGAATAATAGTACACCCGCAGCAGAAATTGATACGGCCATTTATACCGATGTGGTGCGCACTGGCAATATTTATCGCGTACGTACTTATCCTCAAGATACCGTTCAGTTTAGAGTAGTAGCGCGTGATTTAGATCAGTTTGCCAATGGTTCTTTTCAGCAGATTTGCATGAAAGCGGGGGGATTGCAGTTAAACACAAATAACTATGCCTCGAGTACGGGCTGTAATGGTGCTGCTCCTTGTGCAACCTTAACTTCTTTTAATTCCACGGGAACTTATTGTAGTGTTATTCAGAACACGGTTGAGTTTTATTGGATTCCCGATTGTGTCCATTTGAATTTTGGTGGTTGTGGTTCGGCATCCAATACCTATTACTTTACCGTTCGTATGGAAGATGATGGCTGTGCAGCGCCCAAGGTGGGATTGGCAACCATTATTGTTGAAGTTATAGCGGGGAATCCAAATCCACCTGGACTTAAATGCACCGATGTGCAGAAAGATGGTTCGGTTCGTTTAGGCTGGAGTCAGCCAGAAATGGATAGTATTTTAGAATTTAACTACTGGCGTATTTACGGTTCTAGCAGCCCAGCTGGTCCTTGGACGGTGGTAGATAGTATTCCTCATTTTGATACTTTAAGCACGGTAGTACCTTCACAAGGAGCAACAAGCTATTTTTATATGGAAATGAGTACGGGTCCCTGCGATTTTATATCCCTGCCGAGTGATACAGTGAATACTATGACGATGACCCTAACGGCGGTACCGACGGGTAGTCCGGAGTATGCTCAACTCTCGTGGACACCTTATAATAGCGGGGGTCTCAACCCCTTCCGCGGCAATATCTACGAGGTTTGGGTGGAAGCACCTGAAAGTAGTGGTAATTGGCAAAAAGTGGGCGAAACGACCACAACGAGCTACATCGATACCGTAAGTGTATGCGATTTAACCGTGGCCTATCAAATTAGAGTGCCCGATACGGTTGTTGGTTGCTATGCGGGTTCTACTCAAGATACCAGTCGTTTCTTAGATCGCACCAATACTGAAAACCCATCAATCGGCAGTGTATCGGTTAACTTAAATAATAAGTCGGAAGTTGATTTTGATGCCTCCGAGAGGAAAGATATCGTAAGTTTTTACCTGTTCTTTAATGATCCGCTAAACGGTTGGGTGATTGTAGATACGATTCCCGCGGGTACAGCGATGCCGTATGAGTGGGCAGGTAGTCAAGCCGATATACGTTCGGAACAATTTAAAATTGTATCGGTGGATAGTTGTGGTAATCAGAGTGATGATTTAGCGGTGACTCCGCATAACACGGTATTCTTACGTAATTATATTAATAAATGTGAAGGCTTCTCTCGTATTAGCTGGAATGCGTACAAAGAATTTCCAGGAGGAACCCATATTTATCGCGTGTGGACTTTGGTAACAGAGCCCGATGGTACGGTAATCGGACCCACAGTATTGTTTACAGCTTCGCCACAGGATACCACTTACCGTCAAAACGTACTGCAAAAAGATTACCAGTATTGTTATACCATAGAGGCTTTAGATACGGTAAACAATTTAAGTTCAATTTCGAATACGGTTTGTATCCAAGCGGAAGTACCGCGTCAGTCGGATCAGTTGTACATATCTAGCGTAAGCAACGACTTTACGCGTAATGCACTAGATGTGGATGTGTATATCGACGGCAAGGCAGATGTGAGAAGTTTCCAAATCCAGAGAGCGCCTGAGTATTTTGGTCCTTACCGCACGATAGCGACCATTGGTAAGCCCACTGCGCCACCTTATATTATCACCTTCCAAGATTTTGGTGTGCAAGCGGATAAGTTTGATTACTTCTACCGTGTAACCGCGACGGATAGTTGTGGTGGTTATGATACGATTAGTAATATCTCGCGTAACATGCGCTTAAATGTAAAAGGTGAACCTGATTTAACCAATCGTTTAACTTGGACATCATACCAAGGTTGGGGCGGATACGTGGAGAAATATGAGATTTACCGTCGCGCCGAAGGAGAGTTCGACTACGTGAAAGTAGGAGAGAATGTGAACGTGAATGGCGGTGATGATACGACTTATACCGATTATGAGATTGCCGATTTAGTAGCAGCTGATCCTGATGCAGGAGCCTATTGCTACTATGTTAAAGCGATAGAAGGTGGAAATCCACAGGGTATTATTGACAATTTTGGTAATCCGATGAATGCCTTTTCGAACGAAGCCTGCAGTCAACAAGAAGCGCGCGTATTCTTAGCTACGGCTTTTAGACCCGGCAGTGGAGTAGCCGAAAATACCACTTTTGGACCTTCCATGCGTTTGAATGATATTGAGAATTATCAGTTCTATATTATGAATCGTTGGGGCACCAAGGTATTTGAGACGAATGACCCGCAAGAGCGTTGGGATGGAACGGACGAGGGAAATGCGGCTCCCCAAGGTGTATATATCTACTTTATTAAATATGCTACGCCGGGCGATGCTCCCACGGAAGAACGCGGAAACTTCACGCTTATCCGTTAAGGATTAGTAGTTTATGCAATGCTTGTTTGATTATAACCTGAGTTAGGCGTAATATTATAGTCTCAGATTTTCATTTATATGAAAAAAACACTGCTAAGCCTCTTCTAAAAAGTGTTTTTCTGCGCCTTAGTCCTTGGCAATAGCCCGCTATTGCTTCAGCGCTTCGGCTTGAAACCCACTATTTATAAGAGGTCTGAGGCCTAATTTTAGGCCGAACTCAGGTTAATAAGAAGCCGTCTTGAATTATTTTCGAGGCGGTTTACGGCGCCTTAGCTGTTAACAGCAGCCCGCAATTGCTTTAGGTCTTTGGCTTAAATTCCACTTTTACCAGAAGGGCAGAGACCTGTTTTTAAGTCGAACTCAGGTTTTTAGTCTTAATTATGATCGACTCTAACTATATAGGCAGTAAAATGAGGATACAATCCGTTTTAATTCTTAATTTTGCGCGCAATTCAATTTAAAATTGCAAGCGCTCTATGTCAACTTTTAGCGATAAAGTCATAAGTGAAGGACTAACTTATGACGACGTACTTTTAGTACCAGCCTTTTCGGAAATCTTACCCCGCGAAGTTGATCTAACTACTCGATTTACCCGCAATATTACTTTAAAGGCACCGATTATTTCGGCAGCAATGGATACCGTTACAGAAGCGCGTATGGCTATTGCTATTGCTCAAGATGGCGGTATTGGGGTTTTACATAAAAACATGACTATCGAGCAACAAGCGGTAGAAGTGCGCAATGTAAAAAGAGCTGAGAGTGGGATGATCCTCGACCCGGTTACTTTACCGGAAAGTGCCTTGGTAATGGATGCCAAGAAAATGATGTCGGATTTTAAAATTGGTGGAATTCCAATCGTTAGCGCTGATAAGACCTTATTGGGTATTATTACCAATCGCGATTTACGCTTTGAAAAACGTGACGATCGACCTTTAAAGGAGATAATGACCAGCGAAGGATTGGTTACCACGCTGGAGAATACCAGTCTTGCGCAAGCAGAAGTAATCTTACAGAAGCATAAGATCGAAAAGCTACCCGTTGTAGATGCGGAGAATAAACTTATCGGTTTAATTACCTATCGTGATATCACCAAATCGCATATCAAGCCCAATGCTAATAAAGACGATTTCGGCCGTTTACGCGTAGCTGCAGCAGTAGGCGTTACCGCAGATGTGATTGAGAGAGTAACCGCTCTGGTAGAGTCACATGTAGATGCCATAATTATAGATACGGCCCACGGTCACTCGGCCGGAGTGGTCAAAGCCTTGAAGGCCGTAAAAGCCAAATTCCCCAATTTAGATGTGGTGGTTGGTAATGTAGCTACCGCCGAAGCGGCCAAATATTTAGCCGATGCTGGGGCCGATGCCATTAAAGTGGGAATCGGACCGGGCTCTATTTGCACTACACGTGTAGTAGCCGGTGTTGGTGTACCTCAATTAACCGCCATTATGGAGGTTAAAAAGGGACTAGCAGGTACCGATGTTCCTATTATTGCTGATGGTGGTATTCGCTTTACGGGCGATATCGTAAAAGCCGTAGCTGCAGGTGCTGATACGGTAATGCTTGGATCATTACTAGCGGGAACCAAAGAAGCGCCAGGCGAGACCATCATTTATGAAGGGCGTCAGTATAAAACCTACCGCGGAATGGGCTCTATTGAGGCCATGCAGCAAGGTTCAAAAGATCGCTATTTCCAAGATGTTGAAGACGACATTAAAAAATTGGTTCCTGAAGGTATCGTAGGACGAGTAGCCTATAAAGGCGAAGTTGGGGAAGTGATGTATCAATTTATCGGTGGTTTAAGAGCCGGAATGGGATATTGTGGTGCTCCAAATGTGAAAGCCTTGCAAGAAAAAGGTAATTTCGTGCGCATTACAAGTGCCGGTGTACATGAAAGTCACCCACACGATGTACAGATTACAAGAGAATCGCCTAATTATAGTAGACATTAATTGTTAATTAAAAGAGAGTATTTCCCTATGAAGAAAGTATTTGCCAGCATTTTATGCGGTGTTTTATTTCTATCTGCACAAGCACAGGAAAAATGGGCCAATCAAGTATTATTTACGGTAGCAGACGATACCGTTAAAGCCGATGAGTATATGGCGGTTTATAATAAGAACCGTGACATTGGTGAGGACATTGATCCTAAAACACCCTTAGAATATCTTGACTTATACATTAACTTTAAGCTTAAGGTACACGATGCTAAAGAATTAGGTAAAGATACTATGCCTAACTTCTTACGTGAGTTTAGAAATTACCGTGAGCAATTAGTAAAGCCTTATCTTTCTGATAAAGACGTAACCAACGAATTAGTTCGTGAGGCTTATACTCGCATGAAGTATGACATTCGTGCTTCACATATCATGGTTAAACTCGATAAAAGCCCTAGTCCAGAAGATACATTGGCGGCCTATAATAAGGCACTTTCCATTCGCAATAAAATTGTGAAAGATGGTATGTCTTTCGAATCCCTAGCCGCAAGTTCAGATGATACTTACAGCGCGCAACGTCAAGGAGATTTAGGATTCTTTACGGTATTTGATATGGTGTATCCATTCGAATCAGCCGCTTACACTACCCGTTTAGGAGAGATCTCAATGCCCGTCCGCAGTCAATATGGTTACCACTTGGTAAAACCTACTGATAAGCGTGAGGCAAGAGGTAAGGTTACCGTAGCGCATATCATGTTAATTGACAATGATAAAACTACTGATGAGCAAAGAGCGGATGTAAAAACTAAAATTGATGAAATTTACAGTAAGCTAGAGGCGGGTGAAGAGTTCGAGACTTTAGTGCGTCAGTACAGTGAAGACAAAACGTCGATTCCCCGTGGTGGACAATTAGATCCATTTGGGATCAATAAAATGTATCCTGAATTTGAAGACGCTGCTTTTGCCATTTCCGAGATTGGTGATTATAGTAAGCCTGTTAAAACTCCGGTAGGATGGCATATTCTTAAGTTAATTAAGAAAGATGAGGAATTAGGCTTTGAAAAAGTACAATCTGAAATCAAGGCGAAGGTTGAAAGAGATATTCGTGCGCAGCAGAGTGAGGTTAGTGTAATGAAGCGCATTAAGCAAGATTATAACTTTAAGGAGTACCCGCAATTGTACAAAAAGGCTTTTTCTCAAGTTGAGGAAGAGAGCTACAATAAAGGTGAGTGGAAAATTAAAAATCTGAAGAATGGCGACCTCGTGTTATTTAGCTTCGCCAAAAAGGAGTACACTATTAAAGATTTCCTTACTTTCTTAGAAGAAAGTCAAACTAAATTCCGTCGCGGTAGCAGTTTAGATTCCAAGCTTTATAAAGCGATAAAAGAATACGCAGATGGTGAGCTTTTGGCTTATGAGAAGAGTCGCTTATCAACTAAGTATCCTGAATTCCGCTTATTAGAGCGTGAGTACTTTGAAGGTATTTTACTTTTCGACTTAACCGAAGAAAAAGTGTGGCGTCAGGCCATGTCCGACACCAGTGGATTAAAAGCATTTTTTGCTATGAATGCAGATAAGTACCAATGGCCAACGCGTTACCAGTCTTATAAAGTAGATGCATATTCTAAGAAAATAGCGAAAAAGGCAGTTAAACTCCTTAAGAAAGGAAAACTAGAAGCGGAAGTTTTAGCCGAGTTAAATGAAGATTCAAAATTAGATCTTGCGATAGACAGTGGTTTATACACTTCAGAAGAGTTAAACTTGGCTTCGGTAAAGGAAATGAGCAAAGCGGGCAAGTCTGATATAGAAGTTCAGAACGATCGCTATATCCAAGCCTACGTAATTAACATCGAAGCGCCACGAGCGAAAACATTTGAAGAAGCAAAAGGAAAAGTAATTAGCGACTACCAAGAGTATTTGGAAGCCCAGTGGTTAGAAGACTTGAAACTGAAATATCCAGTTAAGGTAAATCAAACTGTGCTCGATAAAGTGGTAAGCGAGCTTGAGTAAAACCCTTTACCATAGCGGCCTCTTTTTGGCTTTAACTCTCTTTAGTTCTTGTGATAGTATTTTCAACAAAGGAACTGAAGAGGAAGGGGCTGTGATAGCGCGTGTTTATGAGTCGAAGCTCTTTCAGCATGATATTGAAGCGGTTCTACCGGAAGGTTTAAGCCATGAGGATAGTGCCACTTTCGTGCAGAACTTTATCAATGTTTGGGCTAAAAATGAATTAATGGTTTACAAGGCCGAATTCAATTTAACGGACGAACAAAAGCAATTTGAGGAGCAAATTCGCAATTATCGCAACGATCTATTAAAGTATGCCTATCTACAAAAGTATGTAGATGACAGACTAGATACCACGATTACAGAATTACAGATTAAAGATTATTATCAGGCCAACAGCCAAAACTTCTTGCTCAAGGAGAATATTCTTAAAATTCGTTATATCGTGGTTCCCCAAGATGCGCCCGAGTTAGATGATTTGAAAAAATGGTTTAAATCGAGCGAAGCAAAAGATTTAGAGGCCCTCTTAGACTATAGCCTTAGCTTTGCACGTTCTTTTTCTTTGGAAGATACCGCTTGGATGAGTTTTAACGATTTTAGGAAGCTCATACCGATTCGCACGTATAATCAGCAAGACTTTTTAGCGCGCAATACGTGGATTGAATTGGAAGAAGATGGCCTAATTTATTTGGCACAAATAAAGGAGTACAAGATTAAAGATAATGCGGCTCCCATTTTTTACGTAAAAGATATTATTCGCAATACCCTTTTGAATAAAAAACGATTGGACCTTATTGCCGATTTAGAGAAAAACTTAGTTAATGATGCTCTTAAAAAGAAGGAATTTGAAACGTATCCCTAGAACCGCTGGCCTTGCGCTATTTATTATTGCTTTGTTTGGTCCTGCGCTTTCCGCCCAAGGAGTGTTGATTGATGGTGTTTTAGCCGTGGTGGGAAAAAACATTGTTTTAAAAAGCGACTTGAACCAGGCCATGGAGGCGCAGAAAAAGCAAAACCCACAAATTGACATTGACCAGTGTGATGTTTTTGAGGAACTGCTCTTAGAAAAGCTATTGCTACACCAAGCTGATTTAGATAGTGTTGAAGTTTCGGAAGAAGAGGTTCAAGCCAATATCGATCGAAGAATCGAAGTGTTTATCCAGCAAATCGGCAGCAGCCAAAGACTAGAGCAATATTATGGCAAATCTATCCTTGAGATAAAAGAGGAAATGAGCGATCTTATTCGCAATCAGATGACGGCTCAACGTATGCTGCAAACCATTAATGGTGATATTGAAATTACTCCTTCGGAAGTGCGTTTGTTTTACAATGATATTCCCAAAGACAGTTTACCTCTTATTAATGCAGAAGTAAAATATGCGGAAATTGTTAAGTTCCCCAATGTAAGCGAGGAGGCCAAATTAGAGGCTATTGAGCAGTTAAAAAATATTAAAGATCGCATTCTAAATGGTTCTTCTTTCAGTACCATGGCGGTACTTTATTCCGACGATGAAGGAAGCTCAAAAAATGGCGGGGAGTACAAAGGTATTAAGCGGGGACAGTTTGTTAAGGAGTTTGAAGCCATTGCTTTTAATTTGGCTTTAAATGAAATTAGCGATCCTTTTAAAACGGAATACGGCTATCATATCGTACAGTTGCAGGCCAAGCGTGGACAAGAATTAGACTTGCGTCACATCTTAATAAAACCAAAAATCTCGGCAGAGAATTTAGAAACCGCTAAACGAATTATGGATAGTGTCCGCACTTTAATCACGTCGGGTGATATGAGTTTTGAAGAGGCAGCCAAGCAATTTTCAGACGATGAAGATTCGAAATTAAATGGTGGATTGGCGGTTAATCCGCAGACAGGTGAGTCGCTTTGGGAAACGGGCCAATTGGATAAAACTATTTTTTACGCTTTAGAAAACATTGAAGAAGGAACGATGAGTCCTGCTACTTTCTTCCGCACGCGCGACGAAAAGGAAGGTTATAAATTAATCAAGCTAATTGATCGCACCGCAGCTCATACTGCCGACCTTGGCGCCGACTACCAGAGAATTCAGCAAGTGGCTAAGGCACAAAAACAACAAGAGGCACTGGAAGATTGGGTCAATGATAAAATTGGTGATACCTATGTACGGGTTAATAATGAATATTTGTCCTGTACTTTTAAAAGAAAATGGTTAAACGCTTCTCAGTATGCAGAATAATACAAATGATGTAGACGCAGTTAAACAGTTGGGTGATAAATACCAGCAATTAAAAGCGGAAATTGGGAAGGTAATAATTGGGCAAGATGATGTGATTCATCTTTTGTTAATGTCCATCTTCTGCAAAGGCCACTCTTTACTAGTAGGAGTGCCCGGCTTGGCAAAAACTCTTTTGGTGAATACCGTATCTGAAGCCTTAGGTTTAAGCTTCCGCAGAATTCAATTTACCCCAGACTTAATGCCTTCGGATATCGTAGGCTCGGAAATATTGGATGAAAACCGTCAGTTTAAATTTGTGAAAGGTCCCTTATTTGCCAATATCATTTTGGCGGATGAGATTAACCGTACGCCTCCTAAAACTCAATCGGCTTTACTGGAAGCGATGCAAGAAAGATCGGTTACGGCTGCGGGTCACACTTATGCCATGGCCCAGCCATTCTTTGTGTTGGCTACCCAAAACCCGATAGAGCAAGAGGGAACCTATCCTTTGCCAGAGGCGCAGTTAGACCGTTTCATGTTTAATATTGAAGTGGGCTATCCCAGTTTTGAAGAGGAAGTAAGCATTGTTAAAAACACGACTGCGGGCGTTAATGCGGTGGTTAATGAAGTGTTAAGCGGTGAGGAAATCATCTTCTTTCAAAATTTAGTTCGTAAAATTCCTGTACCCGATAATGTATACGAATTTGCCATTAAGTTGGTGCAGGCCAGCAGGCCTAATACACCCAATGCTGCCGCAATTACTCAAAAGTACATTTCTTGGGGAGCAGGACCCCGTGCTTCACAAAATCTAATTCTGGGAGCAAAGGCACATGCCGCTTTAAAAGGAAAGTTTAGTCCCGATAAGGAAGATGTGCTCGCCGTAGCTAAGCCAATATTACGTCACCGCTTGGTGAAAAATTACAAGGCAGAAGCAGAAGGGATAAGTATTGAGGAAATCATTGATAGCTTGTTTTAATTTCTCCCGCTTAAACCCTCATTAATTACTAGCTTTGCGCCGTCTTTAGCCAATTCAGCTACTATTATATGCCTTCAACAAAATACATTTTCGTAACCGGTGGGGTTACCTCTTCTTTAGGGAAAGGTATCATCTCCGCCTCGCTAGCTACATTGCTACAATCGCGCGGTTATAGCGTGACCATCCAAAAGCTAGACCCCTATATCAATATTGATCCCGGTACCTTAAATCCTTATGAGCACGGGGAGTGTTTTGTAACTGATGATGGGGCTGAAACCGATCTCGATTTAGGACATTACGAACGATTCTTAAACCGACCTACTTCACAAGCCAATAATGTTACTACCGGTAGAGTTTATCAAACGGTAATTAACAAAGAGCGCAGAGGCGATTATTTAGGAAAAACCGTGCAGGTAATTCCGCATATCACCGACGAAATTAAACGCCGTATTCAACTTTTGGGAAATACCGGAGAGTTTGAAATTATTATTACAGAAATAGGAGGGACAGTAGGTGATATCGAAGCCCTTCCTTATATCGAAGCGGTGCGTCAGCTTCGTTGGGAATTGGGAGAAGATAGCCTAGTGGTGCATCTTACTTTGGTACCCTATCTGGCCGCGACCGGTGAGTTAAAAACAAAACCAACCCAGCATTCGGTGCAGAAATTGCAAGAATCTGGTATACAGCCTGATATTTTGGTTTGTAGAACGGAGCATGATTTAGGCGAGGACATTCGTCGCAAATTAGCCCAGTTTTGCAATGTAAAGAAGGAAGCCGTAGTACAAAGCATCGATGCGGAAACCATTTATGCGGTGCCCATTTTAATGCGCAATCAGCATTTAGATGAAGTGGTTTTAAAACGCCTAAATCTGCCAATCGACGACAATCTTGATTTGGTAAATTGGAAGGACTTTCTTTACAAATTGCGCTATCCGAAAATGGAAGTGGAGATTGGTTTGATTGGTAAATATGTAGAATTACACGATAGTTATAAATCGATTGTAGAGTCCTTTATTCATGCGGGCGCTAGCAACGAGTGTCGCGTTAAAATCCGCTGGATCCATTCTGAAAATCTTTCCTTAGATAATATTGCTAAAACCTTAGATGGTTTAGATGGAATTCTGGTCGCACCAGGATTTGGTGAACGAGGCTTTGATGGTAAAATTGAAGCGATACGTCATGCGCGTGAATCGAAAATTCCTTTCTTGGGCATCTGTTTAGGTATGCAGGCGGCGGTGATTGAATTCGGTAGAAATGTTTTAGGTTGGGAAGATGCCAATAGTACTGAAATGAATCCTGATACTGCCTATCCCGTAATTGACATAATGGAAGAGCAGAAGAAAGTGACCGAAAAAGGCGGAACCATGCGCTTGGGTGCTTGTGCGTGCGACCTAAAAGAAGATTCGAAAGCTTTTGCGGTGTACCGCAGAAAAGGTATTAGCGAAAGACACCGTCACCGCTTTGAATTTAATAATAAGTATCTCGCTGAATTTGAGGCGAAAGGTATGATTGCGACCGGTATAAACCCCGATATGTCTTTAGTAGAAATTGTTGAAGTAGCTGACCATCCATGGTTTATGGGCGTACAATTCCACCCCGAATATAAAAGTACGGTAGCCAATCCGCATCCACTTTTTGTAAAATTTGTTGAAGCTGCCATTAAGTACAGCGAAAGTTTAAAAGCATAAGATGAAATCAAAGTTTGATATAAATACCGTTTTAGGTTTTCTGCTAATAGGAGCGATCTTTCTCTATTTCGGTTATTTTTCGCCTAGCAAGCCTGTTGCGGCAGATGCGGTAGCTGTAGCTAATGATAGCACTACCACCGAAATTGTAGCAGAAGAAGGTGTTAGTAAAGTTCCAGTAGAGACCAGCCCATTAGCGGCTTTGGCTCAAGATAGTGTAGCGCTAAACACCGACACCTTAAAGTATTTAAAGTATCAATTAGAATTTGGGCCTTTTGCTCAAGCAATGCTGAAAAATGAAGAGGTTCAAAGCTATAGTTTAGAAAATAATTTACTAAAACTTACTTTCTCTAATAAGGGTGCACAGTTAATTAAGGCTGAATTAAAGCAGTTTCAGACTTACGATTCTTTGCCTTTAAACTTAATTGATTCCAATTCTAATTTTAGTCTGCTTTTAAAGGATGAGCGACTGTACAATACAGCCGACTTAAACTTTGAGGTGATCGAGCAGACAGCCAATACATTGAAGTTCGCACTGCAAACCGATGCAGGAGCTAGCCTAGTTTACGAATATAGCTTGTTAGCAGATGCCTATATGGTAGATTGGTCGGTAGAAACCAATGGCATGGCCGCTTTAATGAAGCACGATCAATCAGAACTCATCTGGGAGCTGCAAGCGAACCGCCACGAAAAAAACCGTGATAATGAGATTACCCGCACGGAAATGCAATATCAATTAGCGGTAGATGATGATGTTGATAATTTTAATAGTACCAGCGCCGATGAAGAGTTGGTGGAGGAGGCCTTAAACTGGGTAGCTTACCGTCAGCAGTTTTTCACCACAATTTTACAATTAAAAGGTGCGAGTTTTTCTAAAGCAGCTTTGGCTATTCGTCCTTTAGAGGATGAGGCCCACACCAAGTATATGGCCAGTAGCATTAGCTATCCTAGTAAAGCCAGTGGTGAATTAGACTTAGAGATGGGGCTATATTTAGGGCCCAATAAATATGAGATTTTAAAAGCCTACGATGCCGGTTTTGAGGAGCTAATTCCTTTAGGATGGGGTATTTTAGGTTGGATTAACCGCGGTATTGTATTAAATATCTTCAACTGGTTAGAAGCGTATGGCTTAAACTACGGTTTAATCATCCTAATTATCGCCTTGATAATTAAGATGATATTATTTCCGCTTACCTACAGTTCTTATCGCTCTATGGCAAAGATGCGGGTATTAAAGCCTGAGATTGACGCTCTGGCCGAGAAGCACCCTGATGCCATGAAGAAGCAGCAGGCTACGATGGAGTTATACCGTAAGGCGGGTGTTAGTCCCTTGGGTGGTTGTTTACCAATGTTATTGCAATTTCCAATTTTAATTGCGCTCTTTCAGTTTTTCCCCGCTTCGATTGAGTTAAGACAACAGTCCTTTTTATGGGCGACTGACCTTTCTACCTACGATTCCATTTACGACTTGCCTTTTACTATTCCTTTTTACGGGGACCACATTAGTTTATTTACACTATTAATGACGGTTTCTACTCTTATTTATACGTATATGAATCAGCAGTTAACGGGATCAGCGCAAACGCAGCAGTTTCCACAGATGAAGTATATCATCTATTTAATGCCGATTATGTTCTTAGGGGTATTTAACAATTACGCCTCCGGATTAAGTTATTACTACTTCGTGGCCAACGTAATTACTTTCAGTCAGCAGTTTGCCATTCGTTCCTTTATTGATGAGGATAAGATTAAAGCAAAAATTGCAGAACGTAAGGAAAAGCCACAGAAAGAAAACCGCTTAATGCGCAGAATGCGTGAGGTTCAAGAGCAGCAAAACCGTCAGCAAAGACGCACCAAATAGCATGAAGTTAAAGTTCAACCTTTTAGTTTTAGCAGCCCTTAGTTTAAGTTTCACGGCTTGTAAATACAATGCCGCGAAGATTTTAGCGAGACCAAATGCCAATTATATCTTAGAGGTTGAAAGTGGAGCATGTTATGGAACTTGTCCGATTTACACTTTTAAGCTTAATGAAAATCGCAAATTAGATTTTAAGGGCGGTAGGCATTGTGCTTTTGAAGGAGACACTTCAATTGCGATTAGCGCCGAGGATTATCAAAAACTAAAGGAGACTTTAATTAACAAGGGCTTTTTTGGAATGGACTCGGTATATGATTACGAGGAGATGATGGATGTTCCAAATTATATCATCAGCGTAAGCGATCCTAAAGACAAGTTTAAAACCCAAAGGGTAAGAGGCCGAGTGGAATATCCCGATGAATTTGGCGATTTAAAAACGGATATTACGGACTTGTTGGTAAAGTATGGGATGCTTGGTGGGTAGAGTTTAGATTAGAGTATTGAGTTGATGATGCAATAATAGATGCTCATAGCTTCGAAGGGGAATAAATATACAGCAAGAGTTAGAGCAGGAGTAATGAGGGTTTTAGGCCAGCATGCCGATCTCTCGATAGCATTCTAGATAAAACGTAAACCCAAGCGCCGTAGTCGGGGCATCTCGATTTAAAGATATTCGATTTTAGACCGCTTTGTTTTGAGTATTAAGATTAGCCTTAAGTGAAGTTGGGATCTGCGGTTTTTGAAACACAGATGAGACTGATTGGAACGGATGGTCATAGGTTGGTTTTCAAAAGGGTGTATCTTTCACGCTTTTTTTCGGAATAAGATGCTGAAACAAGTCCTGCACGACGTTAAAGCTTATCGAATACGTTATTTATGATCGCTACCCTGCACTGGTTTCAGGGTATCTTATATGTTCTTTGCTTGGTAAAACATATATTTTAGTTGTGCGTATTTCCTCTTAGACTCCCGAAATCCTTAGTCCCAAGGCTAACGGAAAAGCGGAAAACACAGAGAAATGAGTCGTAAGTTGAAAAACACAAATCGTTGATTACTCATATTGCAACTTTATGTTAGTCAGCATGAAATCTAACTTTCTGATCATAATTTGTCTGGTGATTTCTTCTTGCCAACAAGAGGAATCCTTTAAAAGTAATACTGACGCTTGCGAAGAATTGTCAATATATCCAATGGAAGTGCCCCCGGATTTCAAATTTGTGTTCGAAAAAGTAGGACCACTCGGATATGAATACAAAAGTGACGACAACGATTTCAGCTTGCTAATCAACCCTTTTAGCGACCCAGTGAAGGAGAAACACTTCGAAGTTATCTTAGAGCAGAGGGAGATTAAATTATTATGGAAAAAAATAGTCCAAACAGATGTCCTTAAATATCCACACACTTATCGACCCAAAGGGTTTATAATGTCCCCACAAAGGGCTTATTGTATTCACTTAGCTTTTAATGGAACGCAAAAAACTATTAATTGGAATGAAAATACTGAAACTTTTAGTTGCACTGACGCCTATAAACTGAACCAATTTGTTGATGTTTTAGATAGTGTGATTATGAGTCATATTGAAATAGACAGCCTCCCAAAGATTGAATATAACTGGCTTTAAATAAGAAAACTACACACAACAAGTCATAAGTATAAAATGGCTATTGATGGTTGCGGCTTCGTCCGTTCGTTTTTT
This sequence comes from uncultured Schleiferiaceae bacterium, assembly GCA_963974215.1. GTDB lineage: Bacteria > Bacteroidota > Bacteroidia > Flavobacteriales > Schleiferiaceae > Croceimicrobium. Next base: position 16,010 of record CAXBBL010000007.1, read on the forward strand.
TGGTAAAAGAAATATTTTCGATATTTACCAGACAGAGCGATAAGCCGTTCGGTGCTTATGCTCACCTTTGGCTATCATTAAATCCAAAACGTGCTAATCATTCGGTTATTAGTGTTAGTGATCCATATAAAGTCAGCATAGTTTTGCATTAAAACAAAATGAGCGAACAGCTAATACATTCAAAATCAATCACAGAAATTCGTGCAGTGTTTGGCTTGGATAAGCCCACACATCCATTAATTACTATACTTGACACAGAAAACCTCGCTTATGGTGAAGAAACTGTTGGTAAACGATTTTCATCTAATTTATACTGTATTGCTCTGAAGGACTCTAATTGTGGAATAGATTATGGTCGAAATTCTTATGACTTCGATGATGGTGTCTTGATTTTCACAGCGCCTAGGCAAGTGATAACTGTTAAGAAACCGCAAGCTTTAAAAGAAGTGAAGGGTTGGATGCTCTATTTTCATCCTGACCTCATTAGAAATACGACACTTGGTTCAAAGATTGACTCATATAATTTCTTCAACTATGAAGTAAATGAAGCACTGCATCTTTCCGACAATGAACAAAACACGCCAAATCAGATTGTTCAACTTATTCAAGATGAAATCAAGGAGCGAATTGACAATCACAGTCAGCAAGTCTTGGTTTCTAATATAGAACTGTTACTCAATTACAGTAAACGTTTTTATGAAAGACAATTCAATACTCGCTCTGCCAGTCACATTGACATAGTTTCCAAAGTGGAATTGTTGCTCAAGGACTATTATAAAGAAAATCAACTCTTAGAAAATGGACAGCCGACCATTCAATATTTGGCAAGCAATTGTCATTTATCTACAAGCTATTTGAGTGATCTTCTGACCAAAGAAACAGGGCGTTCTGCCAAAGACCACATAAATGACTTTTTGGTAGATAAAGCACAGCACTTGCTTCTTAGTTCTACAGATTCCATTAGCGGAATAGCTTACACGCTCGGCTTCAATTATCCCCATTATTTTGGTAGGTTATTTAAACAAAAAACGGGTAAAACACCCCAAGAATATAGACAACTAAATTAGAGGAAAGGAGGCAAAATGGCTTCCTTTTTATTTATCTGCGATTTGTGTTTAACCTTCCCGATTTCATGTTAATACGCTCATTGTCCTAATCTGATATTTGTTTCAACAAAAAAAAATAAAAAGATGAAACATAAAATTTTAGTAACAGGAGCAAGCGGAGCTTTTGGAAGTCTTACTTGTATTCTATTAGTCGAAAATGGTCATCAGGTGGTAGGAACCATGCGTTCCTTCTCAGGTAAAAATGAAGCTATTGCCGAAAAACTGAAATCAAAAAGTGTGTCATTGGTTGCAATGGATGTAATCAATGAAGAAAGCGTGAATGCTGGAGTAAAAACGGCCATTGAACTCATGGACGGCTTGGACATTGTCTTCAACAATGCAGGAATAGGAGCAAATGGTATTCTTGAATGCTTTACCTCAGGTGACATCCAAAAAATGTTTGACGTTAATGTTTTTGGAGTTCAACGACTGATGAGGGCAGTTTTGCCACATATGAGAAAACAAGGCAAAGGAACAATTATCCACACCTCTAGCTGTATTGGTAGAGTAACAACTCCATTTTTAGCTTCTTATTCATCTTCAAAGTACGCATTAGAATCTTTGGCAGAAGGATACAGAGCGGAACTTTCGGGATTTGGAATTGAATCTTGCATAGTAGAACCAGGTGGATTTCCAACCGGATTTATGAGTGGAATGATAACACCTAGTGATACCGAAAGAATGAAGCAATATGGCGAAATGGCAAACCTACCCGAAACCTCCATTATTGGTTATGTAGCTTATGTGGAGTCCATCCCAGAACAAAGACCTGAACGAGTAGCAGAAGCTGTTTTGAATTTAGTAAATACACCATTTGGCGAAAAACCATTTAGAACTGTGGTAGATTTTTCAGGATTAAAACAAGGTATAGAAAACTACAATAAGGCACTTAATGAAACCACAAAAGCGATCTACACCGCAAACGGAGTAGCTAATCTACTAACCTTAAACAAAGACTAAAATGGGAAAAACAATACTGATAACAGGAGCGAGTAGCGGAATCGGGAAAGCAACCGCCCTACATTTTCAAAAACAAGGTTGGAATGTGATAGCGACTATGCGTTCCCCTGAAAAAGAAAGGGACTTAAACAAGTTGGAAAACGTACATCTAGAAAAACTGGATGTTCTCAATTTAGTCTCCATTAATGCAGCAATCAACAATGGTATTTTAAAGTTAGGGAAAATAGATGCTATTCTAAATAATGCAGGATACGGAGCTTATGGTCCATTAGAAACTTTCCCAAGAGAAAACATTGTTAAGCAATTCAATACCAACGTGATTGGCTTGATGGATGTCACCAAAGCAATTATTCCACATTTTAGAAAAAATAACAATGGTGTCATTGTCAATATATCTTCAATAGGGGGTCAAATGGCTTTTGCCTTGGGTTCACTTTATCATGGAACTAAGTTTGCGGTTGAAGGAATTTCAGAGTCATTGTATTATGAAATGAAAGAAATAGGCGTCAAAGTTAAAATTGTAGAACCCGGATTTATTGCAACCGACTTTGGCGGACGTTCTTTCGACTTTCAAGCTGGAGATATTGAGGAGTACCAACCGATTATCAATGCCTTAATGAGGCAGTGGCAGAATCCGAATAATACAGTTTCACCGCCAAGTTTGGTCGCGGAAGTAATTTATACAGCTGTAACGGATGAAACAGATCAATTGAGATACCGAGCAGGAGAAGACGCTAATTTCTTACTCGACAGCAGAAAGAAGATGAGTGATGAAGAGTTTTTTGAAATGATGAATAGTCAAATGAATAACTAAACCACTAGGCAATAGAAGTGCAGGTGTTTGGTTGATGAGTAAAAGTTGTTATCATTTTTTTTTGCTTATAAAGGATGTATCCTTTACAAACTCCCCAGTACTGCTTAGATTCGGAGTAGGAAAGAATAGGGGTAGCTTTCTTTATAGTATATTTTAAGATTACCTGAAATAAAATCTATCTCCCACTCTCACTGCCGTTTTATTAAAAGAAATAGAAATATTCTGCAAAGTACAAGAAGGAAAATAATCTAGGCTCCAATTCCTCACCTTAAAAATATTCCCCTTTGCCAAGCTCAGTGGGCGAGCTTCCTTCGGTCGCTATGTTACAAACAGTTTTTTTATTTTTTAAAGGAGTTTGTGAGCTCGTCGCGTTGCTCCTCGGTTCCCAATTTGCTAAAGCAAAGGCTTTTATTTTGAAGATTCGTAATTGAGGCCGGATAACCTACTAATAATGAATCAGACTAAATTGTAATGTGAGTCTTCGTTTACCTGATTCCAGGCTATTGTCATCAAATCTTCTCGGTTTACCCGCGGAAAACTCTTCTCTCAGCATGACGGTAGAGTAGGCATTATGGGATTTGCGGAAAGCCTTATTAATGATCGTCACCCTGGACTTGGTTCAGGGTCTTTTTTAGATTTTGGGACTTCCACCATCGTACCATTTAGTAGAGTTAAACCAAGGGAAGGCAGCTGCGGATTTTCGGTATTCTGATGGGTGAATCTTTTTTGACCACAAAGCGCACAAAGCAGGCACGGAGGAAACAGATGGTTTAGAAGTTTAGGGTTTAGTTGTTTAGCGCCTATAGATCAAAAAGGGCGTAAGCAAAGTATATTCTTTGGTAGAGAAATGTATATACAGCAAGAGCTTGAGCAAGAGTAAGGAAGGGCTTTTCGGAATGAATCGTTGATTTGAGCTTCGAAGCTAGGATCATTTATTTATTTATTTCGAAAATTTTACTAACTACTAAAACTATTCCTTCCCCATATCCTTTAACAAGCCAAAGGCGATATAACTGATCAACATGCCGCCTATAATAATGGCCAACCACATGAAGAGTTTGGATTGGAAAAAGGATTCTTCTGCATCAGCTTTAGCATCTAAATTCACTTCTGTTTTTACAGCGTTCATGCTGATGATTTTGGCATCTTTAAGGCTATGTAGTTTATCGCTAATGAAGTTTCCAAGGTCGTATTGGGGACGTTTGCGGCTAAGGTCGATATCGAGATGGTAGTTTTTACCCGCTTCTAAATAGGCGACTAGATATTTAGGTTTTTGGTAAAAATTGATATTGGTTATTTCTAAAGGTGGATTGTCGGAATTTTCAATGTCGATATGAAATTCTGCTAGGGCTAAATTAGTAAAGGTGAAATAGTTTTGACTGGAAGCACTCAGATTAAAACGATAGAGGACAGTCTCGTAGTTTTCGTTACCTCGCTTGGTTTCACGTGTCCGTGTTTCGATTAATGAGGCAGGACGTAAATAGTAGGCATTACTAATCTCGAAGGCCGTGGCATCAATTTGATGGACATCTAGGGAACTGAAATTAATACGTGTAATTTTTTCTTCGTTTACTTCCTTTAGTTCCCAACCTATCTCCTGTAAAGGTAAAAGGGCGCTTGGAATGTATTGGTTTGTATAAAAACCAAATTTTTTGAGATCAATAGGAGCGGATTTACGATTATCGATTTCTATTTTTAAATAAGCATAGTTGCTTAAAGGGAGCGACACCGACTTTTCAATCACTGGGCTGCTAGAAGCGCTTATATTGAGCCTTTGGTTTTCAATCAGGCCAAACCAATCTTCTTTATTATCACTGCCGTAGATGCTAATTTCTTTGTCAATTTCGGTATTGGCTAATTTTAGGACTAAGCTAGAATTTAGTCCAGTGGGCCTACTAATGATATAGCGGCTAAGAGAATCGGAATAGATTATCTGTTCGATAATTTCGATGGACTCATAGCTCGCAAATTGCCGATCGGAGGCATCCATAATAAGATAAGGCTGCTCGACCTTTGCGCTATCATTGAGCCTAAGGAAATCAAAATTTTGGGCACTGGCCGCTCTTAATTCGGAAGGTAAAAGGATCTTATAGAGTCCTGCTTCCTCTATAGCACTGATTTCAGCTTTAAAGCTTTGTGCCAAGCTAGTAGAGGTGCCTAGTAGCGTGAGAGCGAGGACGAGAATTTTACTTTTCTTCATCAATAACCAATTTTTTAATCTTTTGATACACAAAGGAAATTACTAATATGAGCACGCCTAAGAGAATGAAAGCGACAATTTTACCCGTTTCGGAAACATCCTTAATGTCGTAGATAAAAAGCTTTGCGATAGTTAAGCCTAAAAGGGCTAATGCACCAATACGTAAGTTTTTTGACTGTTTTTTAATGCCTGTTAATAGTATTACAAAGGCGAGGAATCCCCAGAGAATGGGCAAAGCAGATTTTATAATTTGAATCTTCGCGTTCCAAAACTCATCTAAAAAAAACTCTTCTATCTGGTAAGGTTCATTTAATGCGAACTCGGTAATTTCTTGCGCGGTCGGATAAAAGTCGGCCATGCCCATATTTAAGCCTTGAATAATCACTTCTTGGCTTAGTAAACTTACGAGGATAAGCAGGGTAAACCACTCTATACTGCGCTTAATTTTATTATTGGCTTTCGCTAGTTGAGGGTAATGTTTGAAAAAGGCGTAAAGTATATAAACGCTTAAAATGAGAGCGATATAATGCAGATTAAAAGCTAGACTTGTTAGGGATCCCTTGCTGAAGTTGACATTTATAAGTTCTATCTCTAATAAAGAATAGAAGCTTAATACCAAAAGGAGTGTAGAAGTGATTCCAATAAGTAAGCCTATGCGACTGAGGGCTTTTTGGGAAGTCCGAAGACTGAAAAAGACAAGGACGGAAAGGAATATAAAATGATAACTAAAGCCTAGGATATAAGGGGCCTGACCTTCAAAATAACTGTGAGCTTGATAATTGGTTTCTAGGATGCCAACGAAATAGGTAATCACAATCGCTAAACTAGCAAGGACAGCGCGGTAAATATGGGCCGGGAAACTAAAAAACTTCGTCTTTAAGGTATCAAGCTCCTTTAAAATAATTTTGCTGAAGATTAAAGTTGCGATTACTACTAAACCAGTAACAAAGATAGGGTTGAAGATGATGGTGTAGTCACTCTCATCGCTTGCGTATTTAAACCAATCCATACTGAGGCTAACAATGGCAAGAAGCTGCACGAGCATGCTCGCGAAGGTGAAGGAGTTTACCTTCGACTTACGCGCCAACCATAATAATAAAGCTGCTTCAACAGCCCAAAATAGGGTAATTTGATTGCCTTCAAACTGTAAAGGGACCGCCAAGGTTACAAAGCTGAGTGCGATACCCACCAATAGATAGATATTGGTTTTATCCGAACCTAAACGTCGGTAGAGAATGGAGGCATAGGAAATATTATAAAAGGCGAAAAGAAGGGTAAATAAACCAATGAAGCTCGACTGCCAGTCGGCCAATACAAGATAACTAAAACCAAAATACAAAAATGTATTGCCGATAATGGTGGCCCGTTCGAGACCATTAAATAGTCCCTTACTTTTAATGTTATTGATTACACTACTGATGCTAAATAGTACATAGAATATTAAAGCAAAGCTAAAGGCATGGGCGTGTACGAATTCCTCTCCTCCAATTTCCTTAGTTAGCCAGATACCAAACATTAAGGTGCTGGAAACAAAGGCCAAAAGATTAACCAATTTCCACTTTTTGAAATAGGAAACGGCGAGAATGCCGATGTTTAAAACAATTAGGTAGGAGAAGAATACTAGGTAATTCCCCTCTCCAGAGGAGATGAGGAAGGGACTTGCCAATCCGCCTAGGAGCGCCAAGACTGCTAACTCTTGTCGATTATAAGACAACGATACCAGGGTGCTGAAAGCAGTTATGATAATCATTAAAGCAAAGGCCACCGTTTGACTAAAAAGCTGATACTCTTGAAAGGCAATGAAAATGGTAAAGTAATAGACACTAATCCCACCGGCTACTATTACGGAGCTAAAAGAAGCAAATTTGGCTTTTAAGCGATGAGCGACAAGCATCAGGATCGATCCCGCTAATAAGCCTATGCCAACGCGGGCAGGCTCATTAATCCAATCTTTGTCGATAGCGAATTTTACGAAATAGCTAATTCCTAAGACGAGAATGAGGATACCAATTTTATTAATCAGGTTTTCACCAATAAATTTCTCGAGGTCGGGATTTTTCTCTTTAAATCGCTGGAACCATGATACGGGCGATATTTTTTTGTTAGCTGCCGCCTGCGACTGTTGTTCTGCAGGTTCCTCTTGCTTAGAGGTTTCAGTACTTGCGTATAAACTGCGGAAAGGGCTTTCTTTGGTGGGCTCAGCTTCTTGCTTGGATAGTATGCGGATACTCGATTTTTCTTTCTGTTCTTCTCCTTCAATTTCCGGTTGATCTTTTTGATCTTCTTTTGACCGGAAAGTATCTAGGCTGGCTTTGGACGCAAGTCTCGCTGCCTCTTCTTTTCGTACTCTTTCTGATTCTTTTAGTTTTTCAATCTTTTGTTCTACAGAAAGCTCTTTAACTATTGCCAGGCCCTCTTTAGCTTGTTCGGCTCTTAATGCTTTTATATCCACTAAAAGCTGATTCATTTTTCCATCAACCGCCTTCAGTCTTTTTTTCTGCCTGTGGTAGAAGAAGTACATTAAAAGAGCAAATACAATTGCGGTATAAAAGTCCATCATAGCCTTAAAATTTTTGGGACGAATGTAAAATTACCGTCCATAGAAGGAAAAACAGAATTTTGGTAAAAATCACGATATGGATCGAACCTCCTTTGTCTGTATTTAACGGTAGCGAATATCGGCTTTAATCTTAAATGTTTAGAATTGCTTAAGATAAAGTAAGCCTGGATGGACTATTGTTTTTTGAAGCCAATAAATTGATAATCCCGATCTTTTAAAGGTATGAAGTTTACTACTTCACGGGCGCGGGAGTTAACTACTTAAGATGAAATCGTTCGAAAATATTGGAAATTACATCCTAAAAAAGCCCAGTACTTGGCTACAGGATACATTCTACAAGGGTTAAAAGACATCTTATAGATGGTGCCTAAGAATATTTTCTGCAAAACTGGGAGCTTTTTAGCTAGAGGCCTTTTGTTGTAATGCACTGCCGGTAAATGAAAATGACTGGGCTCAAGCTTTTATTGATTATCAGCGGCTTTACCTTATATTAGAGCCTAGATCAATACGTATGAAAACGAAGAATGAAATTGTAAATAATTGGTTACCCCGTTATACTGGTTTGCGCCTAGATGAGTTTGGATCCTATATTTTGCTGACGAATTTTCATCATTATGTAGAATTATTTAGCGAACAAACGGGGGCGGAGATTAGAGGATTAGATAAAAGTATGCCCAATGCCACTCACGGCGACATAACTATTATAGACTTTGGAATGGGGTCACCCAATGCGGCTACGATAATGGATTTGCTGGGAGCGATAAAACCGAAGGGAGTGCTCTTTTTAGGAAAGTGTGGCGGTTTAAAGAAGCGCAATCAAATTGGTGATATGATTTTGCCCATAGGGGCGATTAGAGGAGAAGGAACTTCTAATGATTACTTTCCGCCGGAGGTGCCAGCCATGCCCTCTTTTGCCCTGCAGAAAGCCATTAGTACAACAATTCGTGATAGCAATATAAATTATTGGACGGGCACGGTTTACACCACAAACCGCCGCGTATGGGAATTTGATAAAGATTTTAAAAAGTACTTACGTAAGATTCGGGCTTATGCCATTGATATGGAAACCGCCACGCTCTTTTCAGTCGGATTTTACAATAAGATTCCCACAGGTGCTCTTTTACTGGTAACGGATCAACCAATGGTTCCAGATGGCGTAAAGACCATGGAAAAAGATGCCGCTAATTCCAAGACTTTTGATCATAATCATGTGAAAATAGGCATTGCTTCTTTACAGCAATTGATCAATAAAGGAGATACTATTCGTCACTTGAAATTTGAGGATTGGTGATTAGATCGTAAAATTCATTCCTACAGGGAAGAGACGGTAGATTTCAATAACATCTCTACTAAGCATGCGCCATTTACCATTGGTAATAATGTAGTTGGGCAAAAGTTGGTCCCCGTGTGGTACTTGCATTATTACTTTGCCATTTTCCTGAAACTGTTCCACTTTTTTTAGTTGAAGATAATCTTTAGAACTGCTATCTTCTCTAAGCCAAATACCCAGTAATTTGTCACTGCTTTCTGAAGTTGAGGGAATACTGTTGCTATAGGAAAGCAGGACTAAAAGCATTAAGGAGGCAAAAGCTTTGGTTAGCATAGGCTAATAATAGGGTTTCAAGTTCTGTTAATTAATGTTCTAAAGGGTGCTATAGCCTAACTAAAACTTATAATTATAGCCAATCCTAATTACCTGGGTTTCGTAAAAATCGCTACTGCTATAGCTGAAGTTATTACCCACAATATTTTTGCGGATCACCATGGTGTTTAGCAAGTCTGTAGCATTGAGGTAAATCTCACCTTTTCCATTTTGAATCGTTCTCTTCACGCCGCAGTCGAGGGAAAAGCGCGCATCGATAGTGCCTTGAGGGATAATATCGGGTGCTAAGTAAATGGCACTAAACTGAGCTTCGGTACTTTTTCCAAATTTGAAACTACCGTTCAACTTTGCCGTACCAGAATAAATTTCTTGCGCATCTGCCGTAAAGGCATTTAAAACAGGGTATAAATTAAGTACCCTAAAAGCGTCGATGCGATTGTGATAGCCATTGAGGTTGAGATTTAATTTTACCCTATCGCTAAAGTCTTTGCTAAGAATAACTTCGATACCAGTATTATAGCTCCTACCCGCATTTTGGGATACATTATAAATCAAATTACTGGCATCTACGGAAGTGGCAATGCGACTTATGGTAGCAGTAGAAATACGGTGATAAAGGGCGGTGTAGAAATAGCCTTTTTCTCTATTATTTTTATAGCCCAACTCAAAGCTATTGGTAAATTGGGGCTGCAAGGCGGGATTACCCACTTTAATTATTTCCGCATCGTCGTATTTGGGGAAAATGCGTAAATCACCTTCATCGGGTCGATCTACCCGGCGATTGTAAAAAAGCGAAACTTTATTGCGGTCATTGAGCTTATAGCTGATGCGTGCATTGGGAAAAGGCTGGAAGTAGGTATAACCATCGCTGCGGTAAGTATTGTGATTGGGATCTACTTGATACTGCAAATTCACGTATTCTAGGCGTAAGCCAATTTCTGCCGCTAAATTCTTTACTTCATAGCTGTAATTACCGTACAGGGCAGGAATGGTCTCAGAATAGGTGGCTTGCCCATCGGCGCCGGTGTCGAGCACAGATAGGCTTGCGGCAGGATTAAACTGCATATTAGTGGGGATAATGCGGCGACGAAATTTTAGGCCCGTTTCCCAAAGTCCATGTTTTACAGGTCTGGCATAATCGAGTTTAAAATCGGTCACCTTTTGATCGGCAATTAGGGCGAAGTTTTCACTGCGGCTATATGTGGGTAGACTATTGTCGAAAAAGTACTTTTCATCTTCACGATCGAAAGTATAATTAAAGCTTAGGGATAGGGTGTGGCCTGGCTCGCTAAACTTATGCTGATAATCGACCGAGGCCATGGCAGCGGTAAGAACTTCATCTTCCAAAAACTGCCATAAGCGTAGACTTTCACCGGTATTGCCTGAGAAGAAAGGCTGATCACCATAATCTTTAATGGATTCTTTACTTAAAAGCCCTGTAACAGTTAAGCTATTGGAGGAATTGATATACCAATCAAATCCAAATTTGCTAGAAAGGAAGTTAGTGTTGCGATTTCGCTTCATTTGTTGTTTTATCACCCGACCATCGTTATAAGTACGCGTTACGAACTCGTTTTTATTGAGCGTTTCGGTATAGAGGTTATCCGCTTGAAGAAAGAGGTTGAACTTCTCCGAGCGATAGTTTAAAGCCAAGCTGGGATTAACTTTAGGGGTCATTTGATACTGCGGCCTGATTCCTTGCAAGTTTGCTTTACGGACCCATAGAGCACCCAATCCGGCACTTAAACCTACTTTACCATTGAGACCTTCTTGCTTTTCTTTTTTTAAGATGATGTTGATGATACCGGCATTGCCATTAGCATCGTATTTGGCGGAGGGATTATTAATGATTTCAATCCTTTCCACTGCCGAAGCTGGAAGGTTATCTAGTCCATTCTGCTTGCCAAAGCCCGTTATAGCAGTTTGCTTACCGTCAATTAAAACCATAACTTGACTGTTGCCGCGGAGCTGTACTGCGCCATCTTGTGTGCTAATGCCCGGGAGCAAGGCCATAGAATGCAAAACACTAGCGCCACTCTGACTAATATTGGCATCCACGCTATAGCTTTTTTTGCTCATGGCGCTATTCATGGTATTTCGCTCTGCTTTTACTGTTACCTCCTCTAGGCTTAAACTACTTTCGCTAAGGCGGATGGATCCAATGTTGATATAGGGCGAACTTGAACCAATAAAAAGGGGAGCGCTATAATTTTGGTAACCCAAATAAGTTAGCTCGATAAAATAGTCGCCCGGTTCAATCTCCGCCAGCGTGAAAAGACCTTTTTCATTGCTGATGGTTCCACTAATTAGCGCAGAATCGGCAGTGGCCCTTAGGACTACATTTACAAAAGCTAGGCTTGCGCCAGATGCTTCATCTACTACTTTTCCGCTAGCACTAATTTTGCTTTTCTGGGCAAAGATTGTCCCTGATAAAAGAAGGGTTAGGCAGAGGCTTAGATGCTTAATCTTCATCTTGTTCTTCACTTTCAATTGCCATTTTGATCTCACCAAGCGGATTGATATAAACCTCATACTCCATGTTTTTCGCTTCTAATTCAAGCTCATAGCCAATACCGCTGGGGCTTTCTACTATTTCAGCTTCTTCAATTTCGTATTTCACGTAATCTTGCTTTTTAAGATAGGCATCAAGAATATTTAGGATATTAGCGGGAATGTCAGTCGGCTCAATTTCGTGCTCGGTTTCCAGCCATTTACCTTTTAAATTGAAATTTGCTGAATACTTAGTATGATTCCATTTAAATTCTGCTTCCCATTCTTGATCATTTTCCTGTTCCCAATCCACTCTTTTTGCATCTGGAAACCTTTCGTTAAAGGCCTGAAGGACAATTTCGGGCAAAATTGCTTCGGATTTATTCTGAGCCATGTAGGGATTGCAAAATCCTAAGGTGATTAGGCTCATAAAGATTACTTTTTTCATAATGAAATGGGTTTGTAGTTATTATTTAGGACAAAGCTCTACTATGATTTAGTAGAAAATTCGAATTAATCGAAGCGGAGGGAAAAAACATGTCGTTCCGCGCTAAATTGATAACTAAGCTGCCAGTGATAGGTATTTGCAACTTCTTTAATAATCGCTAATCCTAAACCACTGCTAACCTTTTCTGTAGAAGAACTGGCAAAGCGTTCGAAGAGCTTTTTCGTATCGAGAGAAGTCTTGCCCGAATTGCGAATCCACAAGGTATTAGCACTGAGCTCAATTTCTAATTCTCCCCCAACCACCGTATGGCGAATAGCGTTGGAGAGGAAATTATGTACAAGCGTTTCCACCAAAAAGGAATGCGCTTGAAGCGTGATATTCTCCTGTAAATTCAGTTTTACTTCAAGGGTTTTAGCGTTGATATAGTCTTCAAACAAGTATAGGGCCGAATGAAGGTAAGCCGCAAGGTTAATTTCCTCTTTCACCGCATATTGCTGATTTTCGACTTTGGCCAGAAGTAGCAAATTTTTATTAATGCGTGAGAGGCGGGCCAGAGGTGCTTCAATAGCATTTAAAGCTTGCGACAGTTTGGAGTTCATTTCCTTTTCTTGCAGCAGTAAGTCTAGTTTCGATTTCAATAAAGCAATAGGCGTTTGTAATTCATGCGAAGCATTTTCGGTAAAAGCCTTTTGTTGTTGATAGACTTTAATATTGCGCGCTACTAGTTGTTCCAGTGATTCATTCAATTCCTGAAACTCGGCAATATTGCTTTGGTCTAAGATTAAGGCCTCATCCTTACTGAGGTCGAAATTGCGGAGGCTGACAAGAGTTTTATAAAAGGGCTGCCACGTTTTACGGGCTAATCGCCGATTGATGAGAATAAAGCCAATAATTAGCACAATAAAGAACAGAAGGGTAACAAGGGCAATGGCGAGAAGGGTTTCATCCGCTTCTTCCACATTTGTTTCGATGGTAATTTGATAGGCTTGGCCTTGCAGAATGAGAGAGGAACGCAAGCCCCGAAAGCGATCGGACTCATCTTCACCATCAAAAGCATTATTTCGTTGGACCTCATAAATACTGTCTTGAGGCAGGTCGGAACCGGTAATTCTAGTGATGGAAAAACCCGGCTGTAGTTCACCCCAAATTTCATTGATATTGGCAATGTCATCATCTGTAAAGTCGCGCGAGTTGATATTTTTCTTTAGATGCTCTATAGCCAGCCAGTTGTTTTCGTCTAATTCCCGCAGCCAAATCTGATCGACCACCAGCACGTAAACGGGAATACTAATAAGCAGAATTAACAGTGAGAAAAGGGTGTAGGCCTTAAGTGGTTTGTTGAGTAATTTATTCATGCTTCCCAGCGATAACCCGTTCCGTAAATGGTTTTAATATAATCGGCACTGCCTTTTTCCTTCAATTTGCGTTTAAGGTTTTTAATATGGGCATATACAAAATCGTGGTTTTCGAACATATCAGCGAAGTCGCCCGACAAATGCTCGGCTAGAGCGCTTTTTGAAAGCACGCGATTTTTATTCCCCAAGAAGAAGAGGAGAAGCTCGTATTCTTTTTTGGTAAGCGTCAACATTTCACCCTTCACCACAGTAGCTTTGGCCTGAATATCAATTTCTATTTCGTTAAAAGCTATTAACGGGTTACTGTCGAATTGTTTGCGCCGAATTAAGGACTCTACCCGCGCCGCTAATTCCGCGAGGTGAAAGGGTTTAGCGAGGTAATCATCTGCTCCTAATCGAAGGCCTTTTACCTTGTCTTCCAATGAATTTTTCGCGGAAATAATAATCAGGCCCTCTTCTTTGTTTTGCTTTTTTAGTTCAGTCAAAATACTAAGTCCATCGCCGCCCGGTAACATTAAATCTAGCAAAATACAATCGTATGCATAGCTACTTATTTTCGCTATTGCAGATGGGTAATCTGCTGCCCACTCGCACAAATAGCGCTCCTTGCTGAGGTAGCTAATCATATCCTTGGCTAGGTCTTCTTCATCTTCGATTATTAAGATTTTCATAGTCGCAAATAAAGCAATCGATTTGGAAGAAATTTTGAATTTAGATTAAATGTGATTCAATTTAGGAGACCGCTGCTGCTAGGAGAGGTGAGATTTGGTTGTTATTCAATTGTAAGTCAGTGGGAAAGGAAGTGGATTGAGGAGAGGAAATTCAGTTGTAGATAGGAAGGGAAAGCCCTGTGATTAAAGCTATCGCAGGCGAAGGATAGGAATTTGTTTTCTTATTTAAGTAACCTACTACCGTTTATTTCCTGCGGATCATATAGCCATTAAAAGCTTTAGTAGAAATCTGTTGTTGCCTAACAAATAAGATTATAATAGCGCCTGCAAGGGAACTAATAACTCCGTAGAATTGCCAAAGAACCAGGGTGCAAATAAGTGCAATAAATACTACAATCATTAAGGTGGTTTTACTGCTTTCGGCCTTGATATCATTCACATGAGTGTTTTGCATTTTTCCACAATTTTGACAGTTGAGGTTGAAGCTATCGCCTTTTTTCATTTGTAAATTTGGTCGAGTTTTGGCTTTCGACTTTAGGATAATGCTTTTGGAGCAAGACGTACAGGAGGTATATAATTGCATACTTTTAAATAAGATGCCAAAATAATTAAAAAACCTATCTAAATTTATTTTTCAATCCATAAATATTCGGCATAGGAATAAATGGTACTAAAAAGGTTACTGCGCTCAAAGGCTTTGCGCTTAAATTGCTTTAATTGATCTTTTTCTAGTTTCATACCACGACAAAATACTGATGCAGGCTCTTTTAGGGTTTCCAAATTTGCTAAGGGATTGGCATCTAGTAAAAGCATATTGGCCACTTTACCTTTGCTGATAGTGCCCAAATTAGCCATTTGAGCATGCACTTGGGAAGCATTAATAGTGGCGGTTTCTAATACTTGAAAATTGCTCATGCCCAATTCTTTATAAAAGGCTAGTTCTTCGTGAATGGAAAAACCTGCAGCGGTAATCCCAATACCCGCATCGGTACTGCAAACAATATTTACTCCTGCTTCATGCATTAATTTCAAGGCGAATAAATGAAATCGGTGCTGCCTTAAAATATCTGCAGCTTTGTGCGGGTTCTTTAAACTTGCGCTTTGCCACCGCTCAAATTGCTGGCGGCTATCGCTTAGTTTAATAAGTGGATTCATATAGTTAGCCTGATCAGATTCCAGTGCAGTGCTATCACTACAAAGGCGGTAAATATTGTAAAAGGATGAAAGGGTAGGGCTAAAGGAAGAATGGTTAATTAAACTGTATTTTTCAATTAGCTTCTTTAGGTTAGCACTATCTAGTTGATAGTTTAATGCATTCTGCACAATATCTTCAGCATGCTCAATACTGCGAATTTGGGGGTGGAAGTGATAATTAAAAGGTACTTTTGGACTACTATGTGAAACCACATCAATGTCGGAAAGCACCGCTTGATCTAATAAAGCGGCGAAAATATCTCCGGTAATTCCATAATAGCTTTTTATAAAATCATAACCGCGACTCTTATATTCAATCACCTTTGCGCGAGCCTCTTCTGGACTATATATATTAAGATTATCATCGCCAATAAAATCAGGTCCCGTTAATTTGGGGCCCGAAGTGAAAAGGCTCGGTCCCATTATTTTACCAGCATTAATGTCCTCTTTCATCCGCAAGTGCATGGGCATGCCCCACAGATTTCGAATAGCTGTAATCCCATTAGCTAGGTAAAGGCCCAATTCCTGTTTATCCCAAACATGGACGTGCATATCAATTAAACCGGGCATCAAGTATTTGCCTTGAGCATCAATAATGGGATAACTTATTTCCTTTATGCTGTCGCAGATGTCTCGAATAAAACCATTTTCGATTAGCACATATTTATCCAACAATAGGCTATCCGATTCCATGGTTAGAATCTTAGCGTTTGCAATGATATAGGAGTTACGGTTTGCGTCAGAGGCTTCATTAATAGAGAGATAGCGCGATGAATTACTTTCTACCTTAAGTATGACAAGCAGCGTGATACTAAGTATAAGTAGCAAGCTGAGAAATAATTTGAGGAGCTTTTTTAGGATTTTCATAGTGGGAATATGCAAAAAAGTAAAAGTAATTATTACAAAATTAGTAAGAGGCTGCAGTAAAATGATGATATCACCTTTTTTATATCCATGATGTGCTAATGCGTAGAAAAAGGCCTTTTGGAAAAGGCTTCCAAGTTTTTCTAATTACCGAGAAAACCTAAGGCTTTAATTTAACGCCGAGCTCAGCTTTTAAGGAACTTATGTATTCTCCAGTATCTTAGCCTAAGGTTTTGATTCGTGATGAATTACTTAGCCATAACACAAAAGTGATTTTTTCGGAGTCGAATTTTGCAAATTGCAGTTTGAATGTTTAAAGTCTTAAAATATCTGTTTTACTCCATTCTAATTTTTGGGCTAATAGGCTCTATCTTATCCTACTTAATTTGGCAAGGATATCTTTTAGAGGTTCCAAGTTCTAAAAAGATTGAGGGCTTTAAACTAGCAGAGGCTTCCGAAATTTACAGCAGCGATAGTGTATTGCTGGGTAAAATGTATCAGGAAAATCGCAAAAGTATTTCAATTCGAGAAATACCAAAGAGTATACGGAATTGCCTTATTGCCACAGAGGATAGTAGATTTTTAGAACATCATGGTGTGGATTTTATCGGTCTATTTCGGGTTGGAATTAAAACCTTTCTACTTTCTGAGAATTCAGGTGGAGGCAGTACCATCACTCAGCAATTGGTTAAAAACCGTTATCCTAGAAATAGTTTTAAAACGGATAATCTTTTCCTTCATAAAATACGTGAATGGTTTACAGCTCTTAAAATGGAGCGGCTCTATTCAAAAAATGAAATTTTAGAAATGTACTTTAATACAGTGCCTTTTGGTCATAACTGTTTTGGAATTCATGCTGCCGCAAATTATTATTTCAATAAAGTTCCGGCCGATTTAAAAATTTATGAATCGGCCACCTTAATTGCCCTTTTAAAAGGGACCACTCTCTACGATCCCATTCGTAATCCAAAAAGGTCCAAGCAGCGAAGAAACTTGGTACTAAGCAATATGAATCAACAAGGTTACCTTACTGAAAGTCAAATGCTAAAAGCGAAAAAACAGGAGATTTTACTAAGTTCTCCGCAAGAACGAAAGACAATTATTGCCCCCTTTTTTTTGCAACATATTAAATCCGTAGTTAAAGATATTGTCAAATCGTTGAATAGTTCCGGAAGCAGTTTTATCAACCCATATAAAGACGGACTTAAAATTTACACGACTCTCGATTCAAGAGTGCAAAAACATGCGGAGCGCGCAGTGCAAGAACATTTAATTTCTCTCCAAAAACAATTTGATGAAGAGTGGAAGGACAAGAGGTGGCTTCGCAATAAGGAAACCTTAATACAGTTGCTGAAATTGAAGGCTTATCCCGGTTATAAAAAGGTCATTTCTCATTTACAAAATCATACGCCAAGATCATTGGAAATAGATTCTCTTTTAGAAACGATGAAAACAGACATTACTCGTTTGAGAACTGGTTTTACTTGTATAAAAAACACAGGAGAAGTTTTAGCCTGGGTAGGGGGAAGAGATTTTTCGCATTCACAATTTGATCATGTTAAAAGTAGCAGACAAGTCGGTTCTGTTTTTAAGCCTATCGTTTATGTAACCGCCATTGATCAGGGGGTTAATATTTGCAATTATTATAAAAACAGTAAACAAGCCTATAGCCAATTTGATGATTGGGCTCCTCGCAATGCAAACAATAGTTATAAAGGCGAATATACGATCAAGGGAGCATTAACTTATTCTTTAAATGTTATTTCAGTAAAGGTCCTTTTCCAAGCTGGTTTAGCCGATGTATTAAATATTGCCAAGCAAATGGGAATTAGTACTAATATTCCTGAAGTGCCAAGTATTTCCCTTGGTACACCAGATATCAGCTTGTATGAAATGGTAAATGCCTACACTTGCTTTGCCAACGATGGTAAAAGAGTGGACAGCAAATCCCTAAATACTATCCATGACGCATCAGGCAAACTAATTTATCAGCACGAAGATGTTGAGCCAAAAGAACTATTCACCAAAAATGTGGCTGCAATTATGACTAATATGATGGAATCGGTGGTAGATAAAGGAACTTCTCAGGCATTGCGTTATGAATATAAGCTAAAAGGCCCCATTGCAGGTAAAACTGGAACCACACAAAATCAATCAGACGGTTGGTTCATTGGCTATACGCCCCAATTTTCGGCCGGGGCATGGGTGGGTGCCGATAATCCGGAAATACATTTTAAATCCATTCGCCAAGGAGCAGGAGCCAAAACTGCTTTACCGATTTGGGCAAACTTTGCACTTAAATTAAGAGATGACCCAGAATGCGCTTATTTATTAGAAGGTTCATTTTCGCAACCATCAAAAGAAGCATTGGACTGTTTAAACCAAGCTCTTTATCGTGAGAAGGAAATATTGATCTTTGAACCTGAGTTGGATGTAAATTAGGCCTCTGACTTCAGACCTTTTATAAATAGTGGGTTTGTGCCGAAGCACTGAAGCCATAACGGGCTAGAGCAAGTCAAGAGAGGAAAATTTGGTTGTAATTCGGTGGAAAGGAAGTGGATTGTGGAGAGGGAAATTCGGTTGTAATTCGGTTTTATGGTAGAGATGCGATTTTTCGAGTGTAACAGCCGATTGTAATTTAACGTGAGTTCGATATAAGGTTAGCTCAATCTCTGTAAGGAATCGATGTTGATATTGGGCTTGGAGGGGTAGAAGGAGTAAGCGATAAGTCCTGATATCAAGTTGGTTATTTGCACCTAACTCAGGAGCCAGAAATAGCACCAAAACCGAGGTCTTTCGAATGATCCGAGATTTCATGTGGCATGATATTAAGGTTGGCATGATAGCTGGACCAGATATTTCTAAGTTAAAGGCAATCACCGTTATTATGAAGGGTGTGACCACAACCTCAATACAGCTTCCAGGGAAAGTGAATTATATCATGCTTGAGCATGAGTTTTGGAATTTTCAGGATGATGCAGATATGGTCGTTTTAAATCCAAATGCTTATGTTGCTTCATGGGGAATTGACAATCCTTATAAAGTGCTTAGAGATGGTAATTACAATTATAACCAAATGCCAGACGAGCATAAATATTATTGGCATTTGACAAAAGATCACAAAAAACTTCTCGATGAAATTGAGGCATTTTTACCGAGTAATAAAAATTGTTGGAAATCAATGGATTATATCAGTTACTTGAAAAGGATAGATAATCCATATAAGCACTTGAAAAACCCTAATGATCCGGATTTTATGGCTTATCCTAACTCTATCGTGTATTACGATATAAGCTCTACAAATATCAACAGTCTTTCTGTAAGCTCAACAATTCAGGATCATAGAGAAGGATTGGCGGAGCAGTTTATTTCTGTTGTCGATTTTACATTCCTGGTAAATTACAGAAATGCAAATAGTGTAAATCAGTTTATTAACCAGAATAATACCTCTGGAGTAGCTAATTATGCGTTTACTTTACCTGGTGAAGATTTTCACGGGCGGCATGAGGCCTATGCTGCTAAGGCTTCCTTTGCCAAGGATCAGGTGAATCAGAAATTTAACTTTATACCCCTGTTTTCCAATGAACGGACGTCTTGTATATTCTATACTGATATAGGAACCGCTCAACTTGGACCTTGGCTTGGAGGAAATAATGGAACAAACACTTATCAGAGAAACGAGCTAGCTTATTACAGTCAATGGGTTCAGGCACCTTCGAACTGCGTGGATTGTGCAACTGAAACTCAGTTGGCAGCATTTGCCTGGTTTAAATATGGCTGCATTAGTGCTCATGGTAACTTTTTACCTCCAGCTTCGGACCCCAATGCTGATCCACATGCAAGAATTCAATGTGGAACAGGGAATTTGATTGTACTTTCTGAAAGCAAGTTAGAAGGGGAACAGTTTTTTTCGGCTTATCCAAATCCAGCGAATGATATAATTATGTTGGACTTTCAGGATGATAAGAATTATAAATATTCGATTGTTAATTTGAATGGCATGTTTGTGAAATATGGGAAAGCTAACTCAAATCAAAATACTATTGATATAAAGTCATTGCCAAATGGTATTTACTTGTTGAGTTTAGAAGGACTAAGCTACTCAGGTTCTATGAAGGTAATCGTTTCTCATGAGAATTAATTGGGTTATTGCATTCATCTTGTGTTATTTTTCGGTCTTTAGCCAAGACTGGTCTTACACGACGTTTGACTTTGCTTCTAAAACTAGGGACAGACATGACTTTAAATCAAAGCTTGTAAATGACTCTATTCTTTATATTGCAGTAGAAGGAACTTCTAATGGCTATGGGAAGGATTATACCGATATTGCTGTTATTGATATTAATACTGGAGTCATTCTTAGGAAGAGGCAATTAAACGGTTTTGGTTCTACCCCTCTTGCACTTGGAGTAGGCTATTTTAATAAAGTCGGATACTTAGTTGAATACGATACCATTAATGATATAGGCAATCCTTCTCGCCTATTACATCGTAATTACAGATTCTATTCTTATGGAAACGATAGTGTCCTCTGGTCAGGCTCTGGTTCACTTTCCGTTTTAGGCTCGGGCATGCCTTTTAATGGCCACGTTTTAAGGGATTCATCAACTTGGTTTCAGGACCCTATTACCAAGCGTGCCTTCCGCATCAATCTATACACTGGAGATACATTGGAGGATGTAGGTATTAATATTCTTGCCCATAGAATGAGTCTCGACACAAGCTTGAATAATTATCTAATTAGATTAGACTCAAAGTATATTGTTCATAGTGGGGATACTATAATGGCAAATGGTTTGGAATCTTACATCGACAGCAACGGCATTATTCAATTAGAAGGTTACTCTTATGTGATTGATGCTATGACTTGTGCAAACATCACGGGTTTTAAGTTGGCTCATCGGCCAGTTGTTTTTCGAAACACAAATATTCAGTTTGATGAAAAAAGTAGGCTTATTGACAGTACCACCATTCTTTGGAATAAAGGGTATTCTCGGAGGGTCCTAGGTATGGAAAGTGTAGCAAATGGAGTAATAGTAGATAGTGTTTTAGTGATTGACTCTCTGTATTACAATCCGGACATTGCTCGTTTCGGACAAGACCATCCTTATGACTATGAGTTGTATAGGAACGGAAGTTACCTTGCCTATGTTGAATCTGTTACAGGACCGTATTTTAGAGATACATTACTGGATAACAAACATGCCATGATTAGGCTTTACAATAATGGGGTGAAGCAATATGAGCTCAGACTTCTTGATACTTTAACCAGAAATGGAGGCGAGAATACGGAAATTAGTAATATTCATATATTATCAGATGGCTCATTAATTCTTATTATGGATCTGGGAGATGATAATCCGTATACAACTTCTAGAATATTAAAAGTAAACTCTGATGGTTCTCATGGACTATCGAATCAAGAGTCTTTAGAGGGTGAGCTAAAACAACGCAAAATTGCTGTTTATCCAACTGTGTTCAAAGACTTTTTAAACATTGATGTCTCTGACGAGGATATGACCATTTCAATTTTCAATTTGTCTGGTGAGTCATTTTATGAGATAAAAATTGGAACTAATGGAAGTAGGGAGCTCAATCTTGTAGATCTTCCCTCTGGTTTGTATTTTCTACGTGTAGATTCATTAAGGAAAGGTTCTACATGTACCTTGAAAATATTTAAAAAATAAAGATTATTGTATGAAGCTCTGATGTTTAAACGACACGATAACGCTGGCGCGAAAAGACTAGGAAAAGCTTCTTTCGCAAAACACTTTTTTAGCCCAAGAACTCGCGCAACTAAAGCGGATGATCTTCGGCACCAAGAGCGAGCGCTTTATCCCTACCGACACCGGTCAAACCAGCCTGTTTGACAGCATTGAAGAGCCAAGCGCTGAAAGCCGCGATTCTGAAACAGAAATTAGTCTTATGCAAGAGAAAACAACCCAAAAGAGTATCAAGAAAAAGCCCGTGCGCTAGGCCTTGCATGCTCACCTTCCGCGAAAGCGTGAAGTTATCTTTCCCGAAAACCTGAGTGCTGACGCTAAGAAAATAGGGGAAGAACTTACAGAAATCCTAGAATACACCCCTGGCAGCCTTTACGTACGCAGCATTGTGCGCCCTAAGTACGTGAGCGCGCAACAAATAGGGGTTTTGATCGCTGATTTATCCGCCTTACCAAGAGGGAAATTCGGTTGTAATTCCATTTTAATTTATTGGAATTATTAAAGAGCTGCGGCAGCTGCGGATTCTCAGTAGTATTGAGGTCTTGGTAATTGCCCCCCACTTCTTTTATATGCGACCCATTACGAGTCGGGGTTTTTTAGGACAAAGTCATATATTTCTAGAAACTATTCGACCACTTCGGGGTCGTGTTGCTGGAGGTTTTTTTCTACAAATATTCAATCCCTTCGGGATTGGTATATTGGCATTCGGCGGGAAAGAAGGTTGATCGTGGAGAGGGAATTCGATTGTAATTCGGTTTTATGGTAGAGACGTTATTTATCGCGCGTCATGAGATTCATCTACTAAAATTTATCAGCCGAGGTGAACGTAATCCCGATCAAAAAAAAACCAAAAAAAAGCCCGCTTTAAAAGCAGGCTTTCGTGGTAAGATTTTAATCTTCTATTTTATTTCTGGCCAAAGAATGGTTTCTTCATCTATCCATAAGGGGCCCCACTGCACTTCGCTTAATTTGTCTTCATCAAACCAAAAGTTGATGCCGAGGGAATCGGAAGCCATTAATTCGTGTGCGGGACTTTCTTCAGGTGACCAATCTTCATATTCAAGATCCTCTATTCCAAGGGCTTCTAATTTAGTTTCTAGATCCTCTTTACTGAGTCCAATAGGAGCAAAGCCTTTCAGTAAGTATTGGCTAGAAGTAATCGAGATGGTGCCCAAACGCCAATCGTCCCCTTCGTCGAAACTGAGGGATAATTCTAAATCATCATAATGCCAGTTTTCGGTCATATCATCCTCTTCTTCTTCTGAATAGGAAAAGGTTTCTTTTTCATCGGGTGCGCCGAGAATTAACTCTACCTGCTTTCTTTCCAGCCCAAATTTTAATTCTCCCAGACCTTGGCCTTCTTCGATAGTGCTAATATTTGGCATTTTCTTAATCATAATTTTTACAAGTTTAGGTTTATTATTTGCTTTTAAGCACGATTGCTACGATAACGTTGGAATACGGCAATAAAGGAACCGATAACCATTAAAATGGAGCCAATCCATAAGAGGTTGATTAAGGGGAAGACTATCGCTTTCATTACGATAAATGGCTTTTGATCTTCGTCTAATTTACTCCATGCTTTGAGCACAATATCATTGGTTTCCATATTCACTTCTTCGAAACGGAAGCGCAAGCCAGCATCGTAAAGAGTTTCATCGGTATGTCCTAAAACTTCACCTTCTAGTTCGTAGGTAGGGCGAATTTTAAACTCTTGTCCTAAAACATTAATAACTCTGGCCACGGCGGTTAAAGTGAGGCGTTCCATTTCACCAGTTTCATCGTTAATGCCCGCGCTAACTTTAAGGCTATCCATTACAATAAAATGCTCACGATAAAGCGCAGTGTCACCTTCTCCTAACTCTACCAAGGCTTCTTTCCCGAAACCATCGCCGGTATTAGGCTCTAAATAAGAGGAGTAGGTTACGTGGGTATAGATATCCTTATGCCAAAAATGCTCGGTGTCGGGATTAGGCGTGGGGCCCATTTGGTCGCTCATTAGTAAGAAGGGGCGCAATTGGAAAGCGTAGTTTTTATCGCCCGGTTTATTGAAATAACTTACCACATAATGTTGCTCGTTCTTCACAACTTCCATGTCCTCGAATACTGCGAAGTATTTACCTAAAGCGGCGCTGTCGGTCTGTTCTAGTAGCGCATTTTCATTGGCGGGCAAATCTTCCGAAAGGAATACTTCACTTTGGCTTATGACATCTTTTTTAGCATTGGAAATTAAAGAGCCCAGCATAATAAAGGCGAAACCAATATGTGCCACAGAGCTTCCCGAAAAGCTTAGTTTACCCTTACCGAGCACTAACCAGTAGTATAAATTACTTAGCACCGCATATACTGCTACAAATAAGAAGCTTAGGTATAAGCCTTGGCTCCAAAAATCGTAAAGTTGGGCGAAGAGTGCGGTTACTACTAAAGCTGCGGCAATAGAAATAAAACTATTTTTCCAAAAGCGATTGCCATTCGTTTTCCCATAGGCTAAAAACTGGCCAATACCCATTAGTAAAGTAATCACTAAGGCAAAAGGCACTTGAAAACTATTATAGTGTTCAATCGCATCTAGCGGCGGAGCCATAGCGTCGCCCAAAATTGGCATCAGCCCTTCCGGTCCAATTAGGGTATTAATTACAGGAATGGAGGTACTGAAAATAATTTGGAAGGCGGCAATCAATAAAACCAAACTGCCGATAAACATCCAGAATTCACGCGAGCTAAGATCATCTTCTTTTTTACTTTTCGGTATTTCCTTATAGCGGAAAATCAACAGTCCAAAAGCAATAAGGGTAAAGAAACCCATGTAAATGAGTAATTGTCCACTCAAACCAAGATCGACAAAGGCATGTACCGATGAGTCGCCTAGAACGCCACTACGCGTAAGGAAGGTGGAGTATAGAATGAGGATAAAGGAAAGAATGCTTAAGAAAAAAGCAGCAGTCAAAGCCGTTTTTTTATTGCGATAGATGAGCATTAGATGCGCGGCACCTACCATTACAATCCAAGGTACAAGACTCGAATTCTCTACAGGGTCCCAGGCCCAGAAACCTCCAAAGCTCAAAGCCTCATAGGCCCAAGCTCCGCCCATTAAAATTCCCAATCCAAGAATCCCTACACTAAAGAAGGCCCAAGGTAAAGCGGGTTTCACCCACGATTTATAATCACGGTTAAATAAGGCAGCGACGGCAAAGGCAAAAGGTACTAAGGTAGATGCAAATCCTAAAAATAGAGTAGGAGGGTGAATGGTCATCCAGTAATTCTGCAAGAGCGGATTTAAACCGGTGCCATCCATAAAGGAAGGAAAGCGCTCTAAGTAATCGGGCACCTTGGTCCATGGTAAACCTATATTATCGGCGGTATTACGCATCAATACGAAGGGGCTGCTCCCGATGCGAAGACCAAAGGGGAAGACGCCTAAAACCATGGAGCTAAGGAAAGCTTGCACCGCACTAAAGACGATCATGGCGGGAGCTTCCCACTTTTTAGCGGTAAACTGCAAAATTACGCCCAATATAGCATGCCAAAATAACCAGAGGATAAAACTACCTTCTTGTCCTTCCCAAAAGGCGCTAAATACGTAGCGTTTTTCTAAGTCGAGAGAGGAATGTTTCCAAACATAATCGTATTCAAAATAATGGCTCAGCAAAAGATAAAAGAGCATGCCCACAATTCCCATTACCGCAGCGGCATGAGTAAGAAATAAGCCTCGAGCGACCTTTTTATAGTTTTCGTTTTGCGATTTAATGTAAAGAAAATAGGCGATAGCAGAGATTAGTGCGGCGCCGAAAGATAAGCTTACGAAAAAGCGACCTAGTTGCCCAGGAAGGAGGTGTTCCCCAATGTATTCCATTCTAAAATTTTGAATAGGTTATAAAAACCTAATAAGTATCGTAACCAGCCATTTCGTTTTGCTCGTTGTACTTACTAGGACATTTCATTAAAATTTCGCTCGCAACGAAGGCACTATCGGTGGCAAAACCTTTCATAGTAATTTCCTCGCTTCTTTCGAAATCTTGGGGCTTGGGTTGATTGTAAAAAACTTTTTGCTTGTTGCCTTCTTTATCGATGGCGGTGAAGTTAAAACGATTGGCGCGGGCATCATAATCCATAGGCGCCTCCTTATCTAAATAGCCAATTACGGTGTATTTTGTCCCTGGGTTTTCGCTGGCACGGTTAAAACCAACATAGGTGGAAGCATCATTAATGGTTACCATGATGGCGCCAATAGCGAGGGCTATAAAAACTATAATAGCGATGTGCGTTCTTTTCATCAGTCTTTCTTTTCAAGTTTACTAATCTTGCGATCAAGATTAATGAGGTAGCCTGCTAAGCCTATAAAAACAATCGCAATAATAACTACCACGACATATATTTTTCCGTTCTCTCTTAGGGCATCAGCCATTTCCACTGCTGGCATTTGCGCCGAAGCATTGCTTAATACAGTTAGCATAAAAAACAAGGCGAGTTTATACTTGTTCATGTTTTTCTTTTAATTTTTTATAGCGCACTCTTAAGTTGGTAAGCCACAATCCAATGAGGATCCAGCCAATTACCGCACTGTAAAAAACAGGGCGCATATCACTATTTAAATCGTATTTATTAAAACCAGGATTACCACCGTTTCCGGGATGTAAGCTATCGGTTAAGCGCGGTAAGATGCCAATAAATACGATCATCATTACAAAGGCGAAAATATTGTAGACACCCGCGAGGCGAATGCGTTTGAAGGGATCTTCTACCGAGTTGCGCAGCACAAAGTAAGCGAGGTAAATTAGCATGGTTACGGCAGTACCGTTTAGTTTAGGATCATTTACCCAAAAAGCACCCCAAGTAAAGCGGGCCCAAACCATACCGGTAGCTAAACCAATACTGGCTAAGAAGAAACCCGTTTTAGCGGCTTCAAAAGCATAGCTATCTTGGGCTAGCTTATTAGTGTTAAGGGCTTTTAAGCTGTAGATTAAACTGGTAAGCATTAAAGCTACCATGGCAAACCACATGGGAACGTGATAATATAAAACGCGAATGGTTTCGTTTAGGATGGGTAAACGTTGCACCGGTCCTAGCATTCCATATACTAAAGAAAACAAGACCAAAAGGAGCCCCAAAAGCTTCCACCAAATACCCTTCATCCGCTTTTTTTTAATCCCGCCAAAGGTAGGGAAATAAGAGAAAAGACAATAGTAAAATTACCAATGATAGTAAGGCTAAGACTATTAAAAGTGGGGCATTAACTTCCCAAGAAAAACCAGTTAAGCTGCGTAAACTCACTCGGCTTAAACTAATTAGTTGGGGGTAAAGCAAAGGAATACTTAAAATGGCCGGTAAGGCGGGGTTATTAGAGGCCTTTGCAGAGATGCCTGCCACGAAAGTTAAAATTGCACTAAAACCTAAACTTGCAAGAAGCAAGATAAAAAGGAAAGCTCCCAAACTGTTAATTTCATTACCCATTAAAAAGGTAAAAACTAGGGCTGTGAAAAGTCCGGTCGCGTAGAGGTATAAAAAGTTGTAGATAATTTTACCCAAGACCAAGTTTTCGGGTTTCACCATACCATAGTAGAGCAAGAATCGCTGATCTGCTTCGTAATGAAAACTGCGGTAGGCGGCTTGCACGGCCGAAAAGATAAAGATCACCCAAAAGAAGGCATTCCAAGTTTCAGCACTAATTACTTCACTAAAAACGAGGTAAGAGAGATAGACACTACTTAAAATGTAGATTAAAATGGAAAAGTAGGATTGCCTTTCTTGCCATTCTAATCGAAAGTTGAGTTTTACGATTTGGTAGATCTGTTCTATCACCGCGCAAAAGTATTGATTATAATGATTGATGGTGAGGGAAAACTAGTTGTAATTCAGTAGAAAGAATTGAATGGTGGGGAAAGGGGATTCGGTGGTAATTTAGTTGTAATTCGGTGGAAAGAATAGCGTGGTGGAGAGGAAAATTCGGTTGTAATTCAATGGTAATTTGGTGGGAAAGTAGAAGGTTGAAGCTGGGGAATTGAACTATAATAAAATCTTCTAATAAGATCAAAAAGCCCGGTGCCTGAGGCTCTCGAAGGCTTAGGGAGGTTATAAATCTGAATTGAGATTATGGCATAATCCTGAATGGGTTGCAAATAATTTATTCTATTCGTGTTTTGAGCGCAGATTATCGCGGATTGAGCAGATGGTAGCGGATAGGATTTCGATAGGGTGATAATTGCGAATTTTAATTGGAAGGGGGGGGATGGAGAGGTCGCGCTGTAGCAACTAACAGTGAATGGGTTACGTCATAGGGAGAGGAATTCGGTTGTAATTCAATGGTAACCTAGCCATGGGATTTATCGCGTGGGTTACTGCGCAGTCTGTTGGTTATTGTGCTACTAATTGGTCTGGGGATTAAAGGAAAAAACAGGCCCAAGCTTAAACCAAAGCACTAATTTTGGGTTATCTTAAAAAATAAGAAAAATGAAAAAAACACTTTTAGCCTTAAGCCTCGGCTTTTTTTTAGCCGCTTGTAATCAAAATTCAGTGGCGCAAGATGCGGCTGATCAAAATGTTGACCTTAAAAAAGAAGTAAATGTGGCCCAGTCTTTTTACGATTTCAAAGTAACCGATATTAACGGGGAGGAATTTGATATGAGTAGCCTGAAAGGTAAAAGAGTTTTAATTGTAAATACCGCTTCAGAATGTGGTTATACCCCACAATACAAAACTTTACAAGAATTATATGAGAAGCACGGTGGAGACAAGTTTGTTATAATCGGTTTTCCCTGTAATCAGTTTGGTGGACAAGAACCAGGAAGCAATGAAGAGATTAAGTCCTTTTGCGAGAAAAACTACGGTGTAAGCTTTCCGATGATGGACAAAGTAGATGTGAAAGGCGATGAAGTACACCCTTTATATGACTGGTTAACCGAGGAAGATCTTAATGGAGTAGACGATGCTCGGGTTAGCTGGAATTTCAATAAGTTCCTCATCGATGAGAACGGCAACTGGGTGGCGCATCACGGCAGCAGTAAAAGCCCTATGTCGGATGAAATAGTAGCATTTGCTACGGGGAAATAATTCCTATTTCACAAATAAAATTAAAGCGTCATTGTTTCTAACAATCGACGCTTTTTTAATTGCTACTATCGTAAGCTGATACTTTTTGATTTGCTTAATTTTGCTCTATGGAATTGAATGGAAAAAAAGTTGCTTTTCATACCCTTGGTTGTAAGCTGAATTTCTCAGAAACATCAACCATTGCGCGCGACTTTAAGGCGAATGGCTTTAGCCAGGTGAACTTCGACGAGAAGGCGGAAGTTTATGTAATTAATACTTGTTCGGTTACGCATAATGCCGACAAGGAATGCAAATATTGGGTTAAGAAAGCCAATTCTGCTAACCCGGACGGTTTAGTGGTTGTGGTGGGTTGTTATGCCCAATTGCAACCTGAGGAAATCGCGGCTTTTGAAGGCGTAGATCTCGTTTTAGGGGCGACCGAAAAGTTTAAAATTACTGATTATCTAGATTCGCTTACCAAAAGCGATAAAGGCGAAGTGCATTCTTGTGAGATCAATGAAGCGGATTTTTACGTAGGGGCATATTCTTTTGGCGATCGTACTCGTGCCTTTTTAAAAGTGCAAGACGGCTGCGATTACAAATGTACCTATTGCACCATTCCTTTGGCACGTGGAATTTCGCGCAGCGATAAGTTAGAAAATGTGCTGCAAAATGCCCGTGAAATTGTGGAAGCCGGCGCCAAAGAGATTGTGCTTACAGGCGTAAATATTGGCGATTATGGCAAAGGTGAGTTTGGTAATAAAAAACATGAGCACACCTTTTTAGAGCTGGTTATTGCTTTAGATAAGGTTGATGGCATCGATCGTTTTCGCATTTCTTCCATTGAGCCCAATTTATTAAAAGATGAAACCATTGCTTTTGTGGCGCAGTCGGAACGATTTGTTCCACATTTCCATATTCCTTTACAAAGTGGCAGTAATAAGATCTTAAAAAAGATGAAGCGCCGCTATTTGCGCGAACTTTACGCCGAAAGAGTAGGACGGATTAAAGAATTAATGCCCCATGCCGCCATTGGTGTCGACGTAATTTGTGGTTTCCCTGGTGAAAGTGAAGATGACTTTTTGGAAACCTACAACTTTGTTAATAGTTTAGATATTAGCTATTTACACGTTTTTACGTATAGTCAGCGACCCAAGACGGAAGCCGATGAAATGGAGGAACAAGTGCCTTATGCCATTCGTAAAAAGCGCTCGAAAATGTTACGGGTACTCAGTGCTAAAAAGCGTCGTGCCTTTTATGAAGCGCAGCTAAATACCAGGCAAACTGTTTTGTTTGAAGACAATATGAAAGAGGGCTATATCACGGGCTTTACCGAGAATTATGTAAAAGTAAAAAGCCCTTGGAATCCGCATTTGGTTAACCAAAAAGCCCAAGTGAAATTGCTCCATATCGATGAAGATGGCTTTGTGCGCTTCGAGTATTTAGAGGAACTACCCATTTTAGCCTAATTTGTTTCAATTTGTATCAGGTCAAGCCAAGATGCGATTTTAACTGGCATTTTAGCATAGAATTACAAATCGCTGAAAAGCAATAGATAAAAGGACAAATGAATAAAGAGGAACTAGTAAAAATTCTCATTGCCGTAGAAGCGATAGCCTTACGAGCTGGTCGTTTTATTTTAGAGCAAAGACAAGCCGTAAGTGCTGACATGATTGAGACCAAGAGTCTAAATAGCCTCGTATCTTACGTAGATAAAGAGGCCGAAAGAATGATTATTAATGCTTTAAAAGACTTGGTGCCGGGCGCTGGTTTTATTGCGGAAGAAGGAACGTTAACAAAAAAAGGAGAGCAGTATAACTGGATTATTGATCCTTTAGACGGCACTACAAATTTCTTATACGATGTACCCGTTTTTGCGGTAAGCATTGCTCTTGCTTCTGCAGATGCGATAGAAGTAGGAGTGGTTTACGAATGCGGGCGGGACGAATTATTTAGCGCTTATTGCGGTGGCGGTGCTCACTTAAATGGAAAAGTCATAAGTGTGGCAAAACAGGATACGGTAAAAGAATCACTATTAGCCACGGGTTTTCCATATTACGATTTTGAGCGCATGAAAAGCTTTAATGCGCTCTTAGCGAAACTTTATCCCAACAGTCGCGGCCTTCGTCGCATGGGCTCTGCTGCTACCGATTTAGCCTATGTGGCTTGTGGTCGATTTAATGCTTATTTCGAATACGGACTTAGTCCTTGGGATGTAGCAGCCGGAATCCTACTGGTACAAGAAGCCGGGGGGAAGGTATCAGACTTTAAAGGAGGAGACAATTACCTCTTTAGTGCCGAGATAGTCGCCTCCTCCTCTAAAATTTATGATGAGTTTTTGGGTCTTTTACAAGAGTATTTACCCAGTAAAGCTTAGTTTAAGCAATTGGCAACCACTGCTTATGCCAACTATTGGCAAGTACGGTTTCCCACTGTCTTTTAAGCTGTCCTTTATTTTCGATAAGATTATTGAAAACAACGGTGTGCTCATCAATTTCTCCTGCTTCTAAAGCGGCTCTGAAATCCATCATGTGAATGATTTCAATCAGTTGATTCTCATCGCGGAAAGCAATTTGCGTACGATCTAAAAGAGAGATGGCTAATTCCTTTTCTAAGGCTTGGATAAAGTGGGTTAGTTTATCAATACTACAGCCAGTGGCCTGATAGCTGGCCTCATCTAGAGCCACTACAATAAAGCGGTCGTGGATAATGGTAAAGCTGGCCATTAAATCTTTGCCATGCGCTTGCCAATCGTTTAGGAAGTTCATTAAGCGGGCAGAAATGCGTTCTACCTTTTCAAATTCAAGGAAGTTGGTACTCTGGAAAATCCAAATCCTTGCATCGTCATTTAGCGTTTCGAATGAAAAATACATAGTAAAATTTTATAAGTCCTTGGCTTGAGCAATCATTTCCGCTAGATCTAAAACGGGCAGATCGCCTTCTCTTTCGCTATTTTTTACACCGTCGGTCATCATCGTATTACAGAAGGGGCAAGCGGCCGCAATAAAGTCGGGCTTGGTTTCTAGGGCTTCTTCTGTCCTTTCAATATTGATGTCCTTTTTACCCGCTTCCGGTTCTTTAAACATCTGGGCACCACCGGCACCACAGCAGAGCGCATTGCTTTTACAGCGGCGCATTTCAACCAATTCAGCATCCAGTTTTAGGATGAGTTCACGGGGCGCTTCGTAAATACCATTGGCACGACCTAAATAACAAGGATCGTGGAAGGTAATTTTCTTGCCTTTAAAGCTACCGCCTTCAATACTGATGCGTTCTTCTTTTAAAAGCTGATTGATAAAAGTAGTATGGTGCACCACTTCGAAATTACCGCCTAGTTCGGGGTATTCGTTGGCTAAGGTATTAAAGCAGTGGGGGCAAGTAGTAACAATCTTTTTAATAGAGTAGGCATTAAGCACCTCAATGTTTTGCATGGCTTGCATCATAAATACAAACTCATTACCCGCTCTTTTGGCGGGATCACCAGTGCAACTTTCCTCGGTACCTAATACGGCAAAGGAAACCTTGGCATGGTGCAAAATTTTAACAAAAGCCTTAGTTATTTTCTTTGCTCTATCATCGAAACTTCCCGCACAACCCACCCAAAAAAGAACTTCGGGTAGTTTGTTTTCCGCTGCCATTTCGGCCATGGTTGGCACCTTAATCGTTGTTTCCATTAGTTAACTATTTGAAATGTTCTATTGGCACTGGTGGTAAAACCAATCAGTCCCAAACTATTTAGGTAAACCGCCATGCCATTATCGGCTTGACTGGCTACCACTTCGTAAAAATATTTATCGGCAATAAAGATTGAATCGCTGTAGAAAGTCCTGTTTAACAGAAAGATATTCGTATCACCATCAAAGCGCAGACTTAAATCTGGATTCATTTCTTGCAGGCTATCGCTAAAATTGAGGTATAGAAAATCATTGCGCAAGCTCGGGGCCGTTTCTGCGTAAGCACAGCGAAACTGGTAGTTAAAACTGAGGCCTAAACTATCGGAGCCAATGCGGTAATCTTCCTGTTCTAAAAGCAAACGATCGACGCCATTAAAAGCACCGTAATTGCCATTTAAGGCACCATTCTCTGAAAAGGAGCTGGAGTTACTGAGTAATTCTAACTTAAGGGTATCTCCTTCAGAACTAAAGGTTCGCGCGCGCGAATAATCAGGTTTAAAACTTAGAATTTGACCGCTAAGCTCTAGTTTTACCTCACTTTCTTTAGTACAGGCCCAGAGCCCCGCGAGAAGGATGATATATAAAATGTTATTTTTCAAATACTTGAATCTTCACATCTCTTTCCACTAATTCGGTAAACTTGCCTTTGTAACGGGTCGCTCTCACTAGATGATTATCGATCCAATGGTAATTTCCACCGCGTGGTTTTCCCATTAGCATGCCGTGGTATTTAAAGCCTTTTTCCTTTAACCATTTTTCGGTAATGCTGCGATGTTCTTCCACTCGAGAAGTAAAGAAGTAAATAATATGTCCTTCATCAAACCAGCCATTTAAGGTACTCAATGCATCTGGGTAATGCTGAGCGGTAGCCATGCGTTCGGGCTGCTCATTAGGAATATCGTCGCAAATAGTACCGTCAATATCAATCAGGTAATTCTTAATTCCTTCAGGTAAGGTAGGACTAAGCAATTCGCCGTTAACTTCTAATTTTTGGAGTTTAGGTAGGTTTTTGTTTTCCATTCTTATTCACTTATCCAGTTAGCACGATCGGCCTGAGCATATGCCCATGGAGCGGCATTATTTTCAATATTAGTCATCATGGTATTTAAGGATGGGTTGGCAGCCGACTCTTCCATTACTAGATAGCGCCGCATTTCAACAATGATAGACATAGGGTCGATGGCCACAGGACAAGCCTCTACACAGGCATTACAGGTGGTGCAAGCCCATAGTTCTTCACGCGATATAAAGTCATCTAAAAGGGAACGGCCATCATCCTGAAATTCCCCATTTTTATCGATGTTCGCGCTTACCTCTTCGAGGCGATCGCGGGTATCCATCATAATTTTACGGGGAGAAAGTTTTTTACCGGTTTGATTAGCGGGACATGAATCCGTGCAGCGACCACACTCGGTGCATGAGTAGGCATTCATTAATTGAATGCGATTGAGGTCCATTACGTCTTTTGCGCCAAAACGCGCGGGTTCTTCTACCGGTGCACTAGGATCGGGAGCTGCGAAAGGATCAGCGCTCGGATCCATCATCATTTCCACTTCCTTCTTTACGCTTTCCATATTGGTAAACTGCCCCGCAGGTTCTAATTTACTGTGCCAAACATTAGGGAAAGCCATTATTACGTGGAAGTGCTTAGAGAAGGGCAGGTAGTTTAGAAATAGTAAAATTCCAATAATATGAAACCACCAAGCTACCCGTTCGAAGATATGTAAACTTGATTGATCCAATCCTGCTAAAAGAGGTGCCAATTGGGAACTAACAAACCAGCCTTCTACACCATTTTCTTCAATATTAGCTTCAGCCGTCCCTAGAAATAAAAGGGCAAGCATTAATACAATTTCAATAAAAAGAATATTGTTACCATCCCTTTTAGACCAACCTTTCAATTCCTTAAAACGCGCAACGGTGTTTATATTTCTTCTGTAAAGGAAAACCACACAAGCAATAAGAACAAGTACCGCTAGGAACTCGAAGAAGTGAATAGCAATATCGTAAACTGGTCCTAAGAGGGGCATAAAGATGCGGTGGGTGCCGAATATTCCGTCAATAATAATTTCTAATACTTCGATATTAATGAGGATAAAGCCGAGGTAAATTAAAACGTGAAAGAAACCAGCGACTTTTTTACGTTTAACCATTTTACTTTGGCCCAGTGCGACTTTTGCCATAACGCTCCAGCGTTCTTTGGGGCGATCGCTGCGGTTAATAACCTTTCCTAAATTGATGTTACGCCAGATTTTTGAAAAACTCTTGCTAAAAAAATAGCCTGCCGCAGCTAAACTTAGGATGAAAATTATGTTCGCTAGTCCAAAGTGTATTTCCATTGCTTAGGGTTTTAAATTGTTTTCCTCGCGCTTCTTTTTGGCTTCCGCCTCTTTTTTCAGGATTTCCTCTTCATCGTACTTCTTGGAACCGCCAAAAACAGAAATATTGACGTAGCGTTTGGGATTGTATTTTAAATCGAGTAGGATAAGGTTAAGCTGTTCGGTAGCTTTTACCAAATTTTGGTAAAGCTCAGGATCATTGATAAGCTGTGAAGCACTGCCATCACTGCTATCCACTTTAGCCATAATGGAATTTGTATTCTCTAAGGTATGGTTAAGATTGCCAATAACACGTTTAAATTCAATATCACTGAGCGAATCACTAATGCTTTCTAAATTGGTGAAAATGTTATTGAGCTTATCCTTATTTCCCTCCAATGCCGAGGAGATTTTGGCAAGATTACCAATAGACATCACCAAATCATCCTCGCTTTTCCCTAAGGCGCGATCGAGTGTGCCCACCGTTTGCTCTAAGGTTTCGAAACTTTTTTGAATGCTAATAAAGGTTTTAGTGAAGCTTTGTTTGGTTTGCTCGTTTAAAAAACCAGAAACCAAGGTAAGCACAGTGTCTATAGATCCGAGTAATTTCTCAGCTTTTTCCTTAATGGGTTTCACCTGCTCATTAACTTCATCGGAAAGGCTTCTTTGGATTTTACTATCCAAGGTATCACCGAGTTCTACCATAACTGGTGAGTCACCCATTACTAACTCCACCGCTTTGCTACCGATAAGATCGGAGCTGTAGATACGGGCAATTGTGTTTTTGGGGATTTCAATATCGTTAGTTATGTTAAGGCTAACTAATAAGCGACCAGAGCCATCTGGCATGAAGCTGATTTTGTCAACTTGCCCCACTTTAAAGCCGTTTATATTAACGGGGCGCGCTTTAGTTAATTCATCAACTTGCTCATAAACCGCATATACTATACGTTTACTTTTTAGGAGGTCGCTTCCTTTTAGAAAAGCTATTCCCCAATAAAGGCCAGCTAAAGCCACAACAGCGACAGCACCTACTTTAAACTCTCGTGATATCTTCACTAGAAATGGTTTTTAAGACTCGCAAAGATTAAAAATTTATGGCAGCTTTCGGCGCGCATCGCTGGCACTTATTTTTTCTCCGTTTTCTATGCCAATAACAAAGGCACCTTTGAAACCCAAAGATTGCATTCTTTTCGCCGATTTTTTGGCTTGACTAATGCTTTTGGTGGGGGCGGCATAATATTTAAAAAGACCATTCTCTTCAATTTCTCCGATGTTTTTTTGACCCTTAAAGATGGGGTCAGACATTTCTTTGCGACTAGAACTAGTAAGGATTTGCACGCAATAGTAAACGCCCTTGCTAAAATCTTCAACTTTCTCCTTCTTGCTTTGAGCTTGGGGCTCTACTTTAAGAGGTGGCTCATTAGAGTCGGGTTTTTTATTGGTATTGATTTCGCTTTTCTCCTTCGGCTTAGGCATAGGAGGGAAGCTCGGGTTATTTTCTTTCTCCCCTAATTTTTGTTTATCGAGCGCATCTGCGAGTAATAAGTCTTGTTGGGCTTTAAAATCACGGATCGCCCT
Source organism: uncultured Schleiferiaceae bacterium (assembly GCA_963974215.1). GTDB lineage: Bacteria > Bacteroidota > Bacteroidia > Flavobacteriales > Schleiferiaceae > Croceimicrobium. The sequence goes on from CAXBBL010000007.1 coordinate 52,597, forward strand.
AAACATGGCCGAAGCCATATATGATTGGCCCTTTTCTGAGTTTAAAAAATCCTCTTCTTCGGGGTTTGTTAAAAAACCTAATTCCACTAAAACCGCTGGCATGGCTGTCCGGCTGGTTACGTATAAAGGTTGTTGCTTAACGCCGCGATCTTTGCGCATTACACGATCACTAAACTGACCTTGGATTAAACTGGCAATTTCAACACTCTCATTAAGATAGGTTTGTTGCATTAAATTTAATCCGATGGTACTCGCTGGATTATTGGGATCAAATCCTTTATAACGCGTTTCATAATCGTCTTCCAACATGATAACTGCGTTTTCTTGCAATGCAATACGGTTTTCATCATTGTGATCTTTTCCTAAAACAATAGAGGTGCAGCCGTGCACCGAACTCTTATGAAAAGAGTCGCAATGAATGGAAATAAAGAGATCTCCTTCTGCTGCATTAGCAATTTCGGCTCTTTTTTCTAAGGCAACAGTTGTATTATCGCGACGCGTATAAATGACCTTAACTTCGGGTAAATACTCCTCAATATACTCACCTAAGCGCAGGGTAACGGCCAAGGCAATATCTCCTTCTACCGTCTTGTAGCGGCGGGTTCCTAGGTTTCCAGGATCGCGACCGCCATGTCCAGCATCAAGAATTACTGTTTTTATTCCATCGAAGGAGCGCGTATTTTGTGCCTCTACCCAAGTACTAGAAAAAAGTAAGGACGTTATTAATACGAGTTGTTTTAGCTTCAATAGTTTGAATTTTGATTAGTTTTGGCCGCTATTTTGCATTGCCAATTTTATAACAAGCAAAGTTATCTTCATATTGCGTCGATCGAGCTATCAGATTATCATTTTATTAACGGCCATTGTTGGCTTCGCAAACTTGGCCCATGGTCAGGTGCAGGACAGTACAAAATTAGCCTTGGATAGTCTCTCAAGACCGCTGCTAGCCCCCGCTGATACAGCAAACCCTTTTGATACTTTAGACTTTTTTAACCCCGCAGATACCAATCGTAAGGCTAAACCAGCCAAATCTAAGTCCTTTATCGATACCGATATTATCTATAATGCCGAAGATAGTATTCCTAAATCTATCGATGGCAGCATCATAGAACTGTATAATAAAGCCGTAATTGAGTACGGGGAAATGAAAATTGAGGCCGGTTACATCCGCATCGAATTTGATAAAAGTGAAATTTACGCTACAGGTTTAGTAGACTCCACCGGGAAAATGGAGCAAAAACCACTTTTCACCGAAAAAGGTAAGACCTATCGCTCGGATGAAATGCGCTATAATTTCAAATCGGGAAAGGCGCGTATTAATAAAATGATTACCCAAGAAGGAGAAGGCTTTTTGCACGGTGAAAAAATTAAAAAAACGGGATCATCGGCTTTTTATGTGAAAGATGCCTCCTATACGACTTGTAGTCACGAGCACCCACATTTCGCTATTCATACTCCTAAGGCCAAGGTTATACCCGGTGAAAAAGTTGTTACGCAATTTGCGTACTTAGAATTACTCGGTGTGCCCACACCATTAATGCTTCCTTTTGGCTTTTTTCCAACCACGGATAAACGAAAGTCGGGTATAATAATTCCCAGTTATGGTAGTTCCCAATTTAGAGGCTATTTCTTACAAAATGGTGGTTTTTATTGGGCGGCGAACGATTTTTTCGATCTTACCATTACTGGAGATATTTACACCAAAGGAGGCTTTGGTTTACAAACGGCGAGTAGTTACAAGAAGCGTTATAAATATTCCGGAAGCTTGAGTGCGCGCTATAATTTACTACAATTTGGGGAGCCTGAATTTGCCACCTATGTTGGAGGAGCATTTGATAACAGAAGCGATTTTAATATTAGTTGGAATCACCAACAAGATGCGAAAGCCAATCCTTTTTATCGCTTTAGTGCTAATGTAAACATTGCCACCACTCAGTTCTACCAGGTAACTAGTATCAATCCTGATCAGGTTTTACAAAACCGCTTAAACTCTTCCATTAGTTTCTCGCGTCGTTGGGCGGATAAACCCTTCAATTTAAATATTGCGTTAAATCACAGTCAGAATAATCAGAGCAAAGATTTAACCTTAACCCTGCCACAGGTGAACTTTTCGGTAAACCGCTTTTTCCCTTTTAAAAGCGAGGGCGGAATTAGTGGTAAAAAGAAATGGTATGAGGAAATTGGTATCACCTACACTGCTAATGCGAAAAACCAAATTCAGACCCGCATGGATAAGCCCGTTTTTACTGAAACGGTTTTTAGAGATAGTAGTAGAATGGGAATTCAGCATAATATACCGATTGCTGCTAATTATAAAGTATTCAAGTTTTTCGTGTTCAACCCCAGTATAAACTATGTTGAGCGTTGGTATCCTAATAAATTGCAGTACGGCTTCAATGAAGAAACCAATCGCCAAGAAATTATCGATACCGTTTCGGGCTTTTTCACGAACCGTGATTTTAATGCCAGTGCCAACCTTTCAACCAAGGTCTATGGTTTATGGCGTTACAAAGGTTTTGTAAAGGCAATTCGACATGTAATGACACCACGGATTGGGTTGAGTTATCGCCCTGATTTTTCAGATCCATTTTGGGGTTACTTTGAAGAAGTGCAAAGCGATACCTTGGGTAACACCACCTTAGTAAATCCTTATTCTCGCGGTGTTTATGGTTCCGCATCTGCCGGAAGGCAAGGAAACCTCAATTTTGGAGTACAAAACACTTTAGAAGCAAAAATTCGTTCGAAGACTGATTCTACTGGTCTGAAGAAAATTAAAGTCTTAGAGCGTTTAAGTCTGAACGGCTCTTATAATATGGCGGCGGAGGAATTTAAGATGAGTAATATTAGCTTGGCCGCTTCTTCCAGTATTTTTAACAACTTGGTAAACATTAACTACAATGCAACTCTCGACCCGTATCACTTTGATGCCGTTGAGAATAAGAGAGTAAATGAATATAGTTTAAATAAGGGAGGGGGTCTTTTCCGCGTAACGAGTCAGCGTTTCACCTTAGGTGCTCGTTTAGATGCCAATCGTTTTAAAAAGAAAAAGACCACCGAAGAAATGAATAAAGCGAGTGAAGAAGAAAAGTCTAGAAAAGAAGCCCAAGCTTCCGCACTGGGGATTACGGAAGGAGATGTTGACTATTATCGCTTACCGGGCTATGTAGATTTTAATGTGCCTTGGTCGCTTAATTTAAACTACAACCTAAGCTTTAGCAAGCCAGGGATAGCCGAGGCAAATGTTAATCAAAGTGTCGATCTCTCGGCTGATTTTGATCTCAGTAAAGGTTGGAAAATCGGTTTTAGAACGGGCTACGACTTAAAGGCTAATGACTTCACTTTCACCACCTTCGATTTCCATCGCGATTTACACTGTTGGGATTTGAGCTGCACATGGGTGCCTTTCGGCTTTCAACAATCGTATATGCTAACCATTCGTGTTAAGTCTTCGATTCTACAAGATCTGAAATTACAGCGTAATAGGGGTGTGGGAGACTTTAATCGCTTCTAATCTGCTCAACAATAAAATTGAGTTCGTTCGCATTGATGGAAAACAAGTATCGATCCCCATTCATCGCGGCTGGTTTGTTTTTAAGGGCTATTAATTTAAAACGGTGCATAGAGCCAATTTAGAGTCTAGCTCAGGTAATTAATTATATTTGCTCAAACAATAAATCTAGCACCTTGAAAAAGTTCATCGGTTACCTACTCATCATTATTTCAATTGTAATATTGTTGGACTTGGCTTTACAAGCTAGAGTTATTTACAAAGAGCTTCCCATCATGTGGGAGACCTATCAATCGGAGCCAGATGAGTTTCAAATGAAGGGAGAGATGGACAAGCTACTTTTGTGGGTTTTACATTTAGTTATTCCGGCTATTCTTATTGGTACCGGTCGTTATTTTATTCGTGCGGGTCGCAGTAACTAGGCAACAAAGCTTGATTATCGATGAATCAAAACCTTTTTCAGTCTCCTTTTTCCCTACTTTTTTTAAGTATTGTTTTGGCATTTTTTGTTCCAGCCCTTTTTATGGATGGAATGTTTATGGACGCTACTCAGTATACGGCAGTTGGAAGGAATTTGGCTGACGGTTTAGGTAGCTTTTGGCGACCTTATTTTACCAATAAATACTATATAAATAGCATTGAGTTCAACTTTAATGAGCAAACTCCATTAGGTTTTGCACTTTTCGCAGCATGGTTTAAGGTTTTAGGCGATAGTTTATATGTAGAGCGCTTTTTTATCCTAGCTAGCTATATTATTAATATTTTTCTAATGCGCGCTTTGTGGCGTTTGGTAGTACCTAGTAAATCTAACTTTTGGATTTTACCTGTCTTTTTATATGGCTTGTTTCCAATTATTTTTTGGACCTATCAGCATAATATGCTAGAAAACCCGATGGCGTCGTTTATTCTTTTAGCTGCTTATTTTGGTATTTTAGCCATCCAACAGAGAGAAAAATCGATTTTATTTGCTTCCATTTCTGGAGCTATGATTTTCTTGGCTTTTATGGTTAAGGGAGTTCCAGGATTATTCCCGCTTGCATTGTTTTTCTCTTTTTGGCTATGGAATAGCAAGCAGTTTAATTTTAAAAGAATGCTACTTTTAAGTAGTATTACAACTCTCAGTTTGCTCGCTTTATTTAGTTTGCTTTTTCTTTTTGATGAATCGAAGGCTAGCATGAGCTTTTATTTGGAAGCACGCTTATTAAATCGCATTAGTGAAGCCCCTACCGTGGGTAGTCGATTTTATATTATTTCCGATTTTCTACAACAAATAATTGTTCCCATAATATTGGTGGTTATAGCCCAAGTTTATAATGCTAAAAAGAGAGTGAAATTGGAGAACCTAAACTTAGTATACTTCTTTATAACTTTAGGCTTAGCAGGTGTTTTGCCAATCATGCTAACAAAGGTACAACGGGGTTTTTACATTACTCCCGCCTATCCCTTTATTGCGATAGGCTTGGCTATCTTAATAGTACCCAGTCTTGAAAAACTGATCGTTACGATTGGGCAAAAAGCAAGGAGAGTTTACCGTCTATTAGGTTTCGCGAGCTTTTTAAGTCTTATTATCATTACCATTGTTTTGGCAGGTAAGCCTAAAAGAGATAAGCAGTTATTAAAAGATGTTTACACCATCGGAACAACAATTGGATCGGGACATTTACTTGTTTGCAGTTTAGACTTTATGATGGAAGATTGGTCGCCAAAGTCATACTTTATGCGGTATTTTCAAATTGAGTTCGACGCATTAAGAACACCTTTTCCAGCAGATCGAGAACGGCGTTATGCCCTATTTAAAAAAGGGGAAGTCGTAGGTTCTAATTTAAGACCACTAAATTTAGATCTTAAGCTCTATACTCTTTACGAGTATGTGGAAGTAGAACAGAAAAGATAAATGCGATATTGAGCGGGTTAGAAGGGCGACCTTAAGATTCAGCCATTTTCGTTTTCAGCTTTTTAAGGAGAATGCTACCTGAAATTAGGCCTTTTTCCCCTACTAAACAGAAAGATTTGAGCCAAAGCCTCGAAGTAATAGTCGGGCTATTGTGAGAAAGAGAAGTGAAGAAAAACGCTTGTTAGAAGGGGGGATGGGTGGTATTCCATTAAATATATAATCCACCCTCTAAACAGTTACTGTATCCCGCTACGGTTGAACAATCTGGACCTGTCACATTTTTTTTTGAAAACCAGAGACTATAATTTTACGCCGTTCTCAGGTTTAAAAGGTGCTACTGGCTGATAATTTGGTAGACATTAATCAATAAAAAAGGCTGCCTAATTGGCAACCTTTTTTATTTGTAGCGAGAGCGAGAATTGAACTCGCGACCTCCGGGTTATGAATCCGACGCTCTAACCATCTGAGCTACCTCGCCGTTTACGGGCGGCAAATATAAACACTAATCTATTTCCACAAAGAGAAATTTACTAGTTTTTCAAACTTAGTCGGAGTTCTCGCCAAGAACAGAGGCAATTAGATAAATTAAAAAGCTGTAGTATAGGGTAGAAGCGGCTTAAGCGAAAAAATGGACAGTGTAAATTTTAGCTAGAACTGATTCGACTTTGTAACTCTGCAATGCTTGTGCCACCTTCCATAGGACAATAATGATTAAATATTCTCTAAACTCAAGATTCGAGTCAAAATTAAAGCCTCGGATAACTAGGGGCTCGGCTGTTATAGAAGAACTTAGCATTTCTGCCTTCCTATCGCTCGATTCCGGTCATTTTTAAAAGGCGTACTGTTTAATTATAAGTCGAACTCAGGTTTAATTTTTTATATATTGCGACAATCAATAGCAATGCAACATAAAGCAAATGTCCGATAGAGTAAAGATCGAGTTAGAATTTCCAGTTAAGGCTTCACCAGCCATGTTATTTCCTTATTTATCAACTCCTAGTGGTTTGTCAGAATGGTTTTCAGATGACGTTAATTCCCGAGGAGATAAATTTACCTTTATTTGGGATGGTGATGAGAGAGACGCCTATCGCATCGCAAAAAAGAAAGATCAATTTATTCGTTTCCGTTGGGACGAAGATGAAGAAGAAGGCAACAAGTACTTTTTCGAATTCCGCATTGAAGTAGATGAGCTTACCAATGACACTTCCATTATTATTGTTGATTACAGTGAGGAAGATGAAGTAGAAGAAGATAAACTACTGTGGGATAGTCAAATTCATCAATTACTCCATACCATAGGCTCGTAGAATGAGCTTGACGGCCCATTTTCGTCAACACAGAACATACTTAGCCCTAATAGCATTTTTTGTAATTGGGGCTGCTTATTTTCTGGCAACTTACTCCAAAGAAGAAATCCATCTCTTTATAAATGGTATTCATGCTCCATGGGCAGATGCTTTTTTTCCGCTGTACACCTATCTAGGCGATGGTATAATTTTCCCGATATTATTTTTGCCAGCCCTTTTTATAAAACGATATTTTAGTTTCTCTCTTCTTTTGGCGGCCTTACTAACCCTAGTGCTGAGCGGGATATTGAAAGAGATAAATAAAGAAGAACCAAGGCCCATTAAATATTTTGAATTAATAGGTCAGGATTTACGACAAATCCCTGGCGTAAAGCCCCATTATTACCGCTCATTTCCCAGTGGCCATACTACCGCGGCTTTTGCGGCTTGGGGATTAATAGCTTTAAGTTTAGCCAAATGGCCTTGGAAAATTATTTTCCTTTTAATAGCAGTAGGAGTAGCCTATTCTCGCATGTATTTATCCCTGCATTTTCTGCGCGATGTTACCGCTGGCGCCTTATTAGGTACTTTCATAGCCTTTTTTGCTAGCTATTGGGGGCAAAGATTAAATTCTGAATTTTGGTCGAAAAAATGGATTGATCTTAAATGAAGTATTTCGATAAAAACACCTGGTTTTGGGCATTTTTAGCGGCCCTATTCTTTTTACCCTTTTTAGGCGGGGTGCATTTATTTGATTGGGATGAAATAAATTTTGCCGAATTAGCCCGCGAAATTGTGGTTACGGGCGATTGGTTGCAATTGCAAATAAATTACGAGCGATTTACGGAAAAGCCACCTTTATTTTTTTGGTTTCAAGCTCTTTCCATGTCAATCTTTGGCATTAGTGAGTTTGCCGCGCGTTTTCCCAATGCCTTATTGGGAATAATAGTTTTACCCTTTTTATACATAAGTGGCAAATTTTTAGTAGACCGTAAGTTTGGTTATTTATGGGCGCTTAGTTGGTTTGGGAGCATCTTGCCCTTTCTCTATTTTAAGAGTGGTATTATCGATCCTCTCTTTAATTTCTTCATTTTTAATGGTTTATTTTTCCTAATTCACTTTTTGTGGAAAGTCAATACTATTAACCGCGTTTTTCTATCGCATAAAGCGCACTATTACCTTATAATTGGAGGGATTTCTGTTGGCTTAGCCATCTTAACCAAAGGCCCGGTTGCCTATCTTATTATTTTCCTTACCGTTTTAGTCTATGCTTTTTTGCATTCCTTCCGTTTCGGTTTAAGTCTAAAGAATTTCATTTTATACTCAACGGTCGCCCTTGCAGTATTTTTAGCTTGGTTTGCGATTGATGCCAGTTTACATGGTCCTGATTTCTTAATTGAATTCACGATAAGACAATGGGAATTATTAACCACTAATGATGCGGGACACGGTGGCTTTCCTGGCTATCACTTTGTGGTTTTACTTTTCGGCTGTTTCCCTGCTAGTGTTTTCGCTTTGCGCGGATTGGGTAGAATAAAAGGTATTCACACCCAAATAGCTGATTTTCAAAAGTGGATGATTATCCTTTTAGTAGTAATTTTGGTACTCTTTTCATTGGTAGGCACTAAGATTATTCATTACAGTTCTATGGCTTATTACCCCATTAGCTTTTTAGCGGCCTTAAGTCTTTGGCAAATGAGTGAATTCCCGCGGAAAAATCCGCGTTGGATGCTGTTATTGTTATTATTCATAGGAATCTTAGTTTCGTTAGTATCAGCTGTTTTGCCATGGGCGGGATTAAACTTAGAAGAGGTGAAATTCCTATTTGAAAAGGATGCCTTTGCCATGGCGAATTTGGAAGCGGAAGTTCCTTGGTCTTGGCTCGACTTTATTCCTGCTTTTATAATGATTAGTCTGTTACTTGTTTATACCTTATATCAACAAAAACACCCCATATTTTCTTCGCGCGTATTATTTTTCGGCACGGCTGTTTGGACTTTCGCAAGTTTAATTTTCTTTATAGGTAAAATAGAACGCATCAGTCAAAGAGCGGCAGTAGAATTCTTCGCAACCCAGCAAGGGAAAGAAGTATACGTAAGTACTTATGGCTATAAGAGTTATGTGCCTTGGTTTTATGCTCGTATTGAAGATTATGAAAATCCAGAGGCGACTAATCGAGAATGGCTATTCCACGGGGATGTGGATAGAGATGTATTAATATCTACAAAGGTTACTAAAGTAGAAGCCCTGCAAAAGGAGATTCCAGATGCAGAGCTATTATATACTAAAAATGGATTTTATTTTTTCCGGAGACCAGCTCAGGATAAGTAGTTGGGTTTACTAATACCCCATTTGGCCAAGCGGTATTGAAAGGAAACCTTAAGAACCCCTAGTCCATAAATTGCACTGCGCTTAAAGTTGATAGAGCTTGCCTCCTCAAAATATTTGGTCGGACAAGTGATTTCGGCGATTTCAAAGCCAGCGTAAAAAATTTGCGCTAGCATCTGATTATCAAAAACAAAGTCGTCGGAATTAACATTAAAATTGGTTCTTTCTAATACTTCCTTAGAAAAAGCGCGGTACCCTGTGTGGTATTCCGAAAGCTTTTGGTTCATTAATATGTTTTGGCTAAGGGTAAGAATACGGTTGGCCAAATATTTATACCAAGGCATACCGCCTTTCAGGGCTCCTTTGCCTAAAATTCTAGAACCTAATACTACTGGATAAACATCATTAGCAATCAAGTAAGACATAGATTCGATTAGCTTGGGAGTGTATTGATAATCGGGGTGAAGCATGATAACGATATCCCCATCCAAGGCTAAAGCTTTATTATAACACGACTTCTGGTTTCCACCGTAGCCTTTATTACTTTCATGAGGAATGATATGTTTTATACCTAAACGCTTTCCTTCTCCGATGGTATCGTCGGTAGAGTTATCATCTACTAATACTACCTCGTCAACGATGTCAAAAGGTATTTCATTATAGGTGCGCTCTAAAGTTTTCTCAGCATTATAGGCTGGGAGAACCACCACAATTTTTTTTCCGTTTATCATGTGGGCAAAAATAGAAATAAGCGCTTAAATCTTAGTTCATTATTCAATAAGAATTGCTTAGTTTGGGGCTTGTTAACCATTTTTAAGGAACTTGAAGAATACAATCATCTTATTGGCCTTGCTTCTTGTAGGGCATTATTCTGTTGCTCAAGAGATTAAGGGCAGAGTAATAGACGAGAATAGCGGAGAAGCAGTAATCATGGCCAACGTGATTTTTAAAGGTACGAGTACTGGTACATCAACTGATTTTGACGGTAATTTCACTCTACCACTAGGCAAGAACACCTTACCAGTTACTCTCGAATTAAGTTTTATAGGCTATCAAAAGAAGGAAGTGGTGGTGAAAAGCTTGACCGAACCTCTGGTTATTGAACTAACCGAAGACAGCCAAATGTTAGCGGCGGTTGATATCGTGGAACAAAGACTAAGTGCCAAACAGCGCGAATCAGCTCTTACAGTCGAAGCACTTGATAATTTGGCCATTAAAGAAACTCCAGCCGCCAACTTTTATGAAGCCTTGGGTAATTTAAAAGGAGTTGATCTAACTTCCGCTAGTATTGGTTTTAAGATTATCAATACGCGTGGCTTTAACTCGACTTCACCCGTTCGTTCTTTACAACTTATTGATGGGGTAGACAACCAAGCTCCAGGTCTTAACTTTTCTTTGGGTAATTTTTTAGGAGCGAATGAATTAGATATTGTAAATGTTGATATTATTGCCGGTGCTTCAACTGCCTTTTACGGTCCTGGGGCATTTAATGGTGTAATCTCTATGACAACCAAAGACCCTTTTCGTTTTCAGGGTTTATCTTTTAGCCAGAAAGTAGGGGAGCGGGCCTTATCAGAAACATCTGTTCGTTATGCCGAAGCCTTTAAACTATTTAATAAAGAGCGCGAGGATTTTGCTTTTAAAATTAACTTATTTTATTTAAGAGCCGACGATTGGGAGGCTGATAATTACGACCCTATTGACGATTCTGAGGTTGGAGCAGATAATCCTGGTCGTTATGATGCGGTAAATATTTACGGTGATGAAAGTTTAGCTTCCAATAATGAACGAGGTAGTTTTACCGACGTAAAGTTTAATGATGTTCCGGGATTAGGAACTTTTTACCGACCTGGTTTTAAAGAACCAAATTTGGTGAATTACGATACCCGAAATTTTAAAGGTAACATCGGTCTATTTTACCGCACCGAAAAGGATGTACAGTACAGTTATACCTTAAACTATGGAACCGGTACCACGGTTTATCAGGGTGAAAATCGCTTTAGTTTAAATGGTATTCGCTTTATGCAGAATATCGTAGAGGTGAAGAAAAAAGATAAATTCTTTATTCGCGCCTATGCCACAAATGAAGACGCCGGGGACAGTTATGATGCGGTACTAACCGCCTTTAAGATGAATGATATTATGTTAGGCGATGAAGCTACGTGGAATCAAAACTACGCTGCAGCATGGAAAAGACCTTTCCGTTTTAACCAAGCCTTTCAAACTGCGGCGGGTTTTAATGTAGCTGCGCAAAGCTTCGATTCGGCCTTTTTTAATAATGAGTATCAAGATATTTTAAAAGAGTACAATGAACTGCTGGCCGGTTTCCACGATAGTCTTTTAAATATCGTCTCAACCGGAAGGTTTGCTCCTGGAACTGCTCAGTATGATTCAATTTTTAATAATGTAACCGGTAAAACTTTTACTGAGGGTGGCTCGCGTTTCTACGATAAGTCGGCCCTTTACCATGTTATGGGGGAGTATCAGCTTACGGTTGCTGACAGAGTGAAAATGCGTATGGGAGGTAATTTTAGAATGTATACCCCTAATTCACGCGGAAATATTTTTGACGAGATTATTCCTTCCTCGATTGTTACCGATAGTGTTGGAAATATCATCAGCCAAGAATATCGCACCATTACCAATCAAGAGTTTGGGGTGTATTACGGAGCGGAAACTAACTTTTTTGGTGAGTTATTAAAAGCGAGTGCAACCGTTAGGATGGATAAAAATCAAAACTTTGATTACCTCTTTTCGCCTGCCTTCTCTCTAGTATATACGATTAACCCGAAGCATACTTTAAGAACCAGCTTAGGACGAGCGATTCGCAACCCAACCTTACAAGATCAATATTTGCGCTATGATGTGGGTAGAGCCGTTTTACTCGGTAATATCGATGGTTACAACAACCTCGTTTCTTTAGAGTCTTTCGATTTTTACCGCTCCCAAGCACAGTTAAACCGTGATAATCTTACTTTTTTCGATGTAGCCCCCATTGAGCCTGAAAGAGTTACCACGGCCGAAATTGGCTACCGTGGATCTTGGTTTAAAAGGGTTTTTGTAGATGTGAATTACTTTCATTCTTGGTATACTAGTTTCATTGGCTTCCAATTTGGCTTAGACTTAACTTTCGATCAAAACGTTCCCGACTTCGTCCGCTCAGTGCGCGCCTACCGAGTGGCAGCCAACGCGCAAAGTTTAGTAACTACCCAAGGACTAAATTTGGGAATTAATTATTATATCGATGATCACCTTTCATTAGGAGGAAACTACTCTTATAATAGCATCAATCTTAACCCAGGCCGAAACTTTATTACGGAGACTTTTTACGCAGACCAACTTTCAGAGGATGGTGAGGAGGATCCTATTATTCCCGCTTTTAACACGCCAGAAAATAAGTTTAATCTTAGCTTTAGCGGAAGAAATTACCGATTAAAGAAGGGAACAAAGAATAATTTGGGCTTCGCGGTAACTTATAAATGGATCCAAGGCTTCCGTTTTGAAGGTTCTCCTCAGTTTACTGGCTTTATCAATAGTTACGACCTACTGGACGCGCAAATGAGCTATACCGTTGATACTTGGCATTCTACCTTTAAATTAGGCGCATCCAATTTATTAAATAATAAAGTTTTTCAGGTGTATGGTGGGCCAAGAGTAGGCCGTTTAGCATATTTTTCGATTGTTTATGAGTTTGATCATAAACGATGATTTTTTCCTTAAATTCGAACCATTAATAATTACAGCAGATGAAAAAAACATTATTCTTTCTTTTAGCCTTTTCAGGCGCTGCCGTGGCTCAGCGATATACCACAGAAGTATTTAGTCAGGTTAGTGTAAATGCCGACGTTTCGTACGCGCAAAACATTGACTTCCTAACATCAGATTTTTCTAATCCAGCTACTGTAGCTGCCGATGTTACTGAAATTAAAACCGCATTGGCAACGGGTCAGCCCATTCCGTCTAAGTTCTTCAACCCAGCAGATCCTGCTTCGGATGTAAAGGTTAGAGATCTTAAAATGGATGTTTATTCTCCAGTTGGCGACAATGCTACGGATCGTCCTTTAGCGATTTATGTTCATACCGGTAACTTTCTTCCTCCGGGAATTAATGGTGGTATAAACGGTTCAAAAAATGATAGCTCTGCTATTGTTATGTGTGAAAAGTTAGCGAAGCGTGGATTTGTAGCTATTGCAGCTAATTACCGCTTAGGTTGGAACCCATTAGATCCAAACCAATTTGTACGTCGTGCTCAATTGCTAAACGCCGTTTATCGTGCCATTCACGATATGAAAGAATTAGTGCGTGTTGCGAAAGCAGATGCTGCTAATTTAGGTATTGATCCTAACCGTATCGTTATGTTCGGTGAAGGTTCTGGTGGTTATGTAGCTCTAGCTTATGCTACCTTAGACAAGTGGGCTGAAGTAGAAATCCCAAAATTCATCAACCCTGCCACTGGTTCTTCTTTCGTAGATTCAAACCAAGTAGGTAACATTGAAGGTCTGAATGGCTTATTAAACCTTTATGCTGATAATGGTGAGTCTACAGACATAGCTATGTGTGTTAATATGGGTGGAGCTTTGGCCGACATCTCTTGGTTAGAAGCTGGTGATCCTGCTATGATTGCCTTCCATTGCGTACGTGATCCTTTTGCTCCTTTCGGAGATGGAACGGTTGTAGTTCCTACTACTCAAGATGACGTTGTTGACGTATCTGGTGCCAACACCTTTATGGTAAAAGCAAATGCTTTAGGTAATAACAACTCCTATACAAGTCAGAATTATAACGACCCTATTACTTTAGCCGCTCGTGCTCGTTATGGAGTTACTTATAACTACATTTTTAGTGCTCCTTTTGATACGATTACTGTTAATACTGCTGAAGGATTATTCCCAGTGGTTCAACCTTTATCGCCTAGTTTATTTACCAATGTTGGTGCTCCATGGCAATGGTGGGATCCAGCGGGTCCTATTGCTACTGATACTTTCTCAGCAGGTCCTCCAGTAATTACTTACCACATGGCCGGTTTAGCAGGTAACCCAAACATGTCGCCTAGCTACGGTCGTACTTACCAAGATACCATATTAGGTTATGTTACTCCGAGAATGATAAACACGATGAATATTGTAAGCAACGAAGAATTTGCTTTAAATTCTCGTATCGATTTATATCCTAATCCTGCCACCAAAACTTTAGTGTTAAACATTAGCGATGCAAATCTTAACATTGAAAGCTACCAAGTAATTGATGCTACCGCAAGAGTAGTTATGAACGGTAACTTAATCAATGGCTTTAATGAATTAAATGTAGAAGGTTTAACCCCGGGAGTGTACTTTGTTAAAGTGCAAACCAATGAAGGTGAGGCTGTACAACGTTTCATTAAGAAATAGAAACACATTTTCATAATAAAAACCCCGTTCTGCAAGGAGCGGGGTTTTTTGCTTTATACCTTTGCGCCCTGAAAAAATGTAGATGGACTATAATTTAAATGGCTTTATAATTCGCAATAAGCACTTAGGAATCCAGGTAAATAACCGAGGCTTAAACTATGGCGACGGCATATTTGAGACTATCAAATTCGCTAATAACCGCCTTAATTTTTGGGAAGATCATTACTTTCGCTTGATGGCCTCTATGCGTATAGTTCGTATGGATATTCCTATGACTTTTAGTCCCGAATACCTGGAAGAGGAAATTCGTAAAACTTTGGCCGCTAATAACCTTAGTGATAAGGCGGCGCGTGTTAAACTTTTAGTAGTACGAAAAGCGGGTGGTTTGTATACACCAGAAACCAATGATATTGACTTTCTGATAACGACCGATGAGTTATCTGTTAATACTTATCTACTCAATGAGAAAGGGTTGAATATTGAGCTCTACAAAGACTTTTATAAAAATAGCGGCCTTTTGGGTACCATTAAAAGTACTTCGGCTCAATTGTACACTGTTGCGAGTATATTTAGAAAGGAAAATGAATATGATGAGTGCCTATTAATAAACGAGCGCAAGGAAGTGGTGGAGGCGATTAGTGCCAATATCTTTCTATTAAAGGGAGATGTGTTAATTACGCCTCCTTTAGACAGTGGTTGTCTCAAGGGTATTATGCGTAAAAAGGTTATTGAATTTGCCCCTCAAATAGGCCTTATTATAAAAGAAGAAGCATTTTCTCCTTTTGCATTGCAAAAAGCCGATGAAGTGTGGCTAACCAACAGTATCAAAGGCTTGCAGTGGGTGGGCCAATATCGCAAGAAAAGCTATAGCCATGAAAAGGCCACTGAAATGCTCAAGAAAATCAATATTAATCTTGCTCTTAGTTTAACGTGAATTCGACAATAAATTAGAGCCTCAGATTTTCAATGGAAGGAAAAGACTAGTCTAGATCTTGCAGCTCACAATAGCCCGCTATGACTTCACTGCTTCGGCTTGAAACCCACTATTTACAAGAGGTATGAGGCCTAATTTTACGTCGAACTCTCGTTAGTTTAAGTTAGGATCCAAAGGTGTGTTTTGCCATAAAGGGTAATCTCCACCCAGACTGGCTAAGACTTTAGGCCATATCTTCTCGGGAACATCGCTAAAAATCAATTGAGGATCGGCGGGAGCAATTTGCCATGCTTTTTGATCTATTTCAGCTTCTAACTGGCCGGCACTCCATCCGCTATAGCCCAAGAAAAAGCGAATATCATTGGCGCTTATTAGCTCAAGGCTGATGAGTTCCTTTAGAATATTAAAATCACCACCCCAGTAAACGCCAGCAATAATTTCTTCACTGCCAGGTAATAGATCACCTTTGGCATGCAGAAAAAATAGGTTGTCTTGTTGTACCGGGCCACCCTCACCAATTGTGGTTTCAAAAGCAGGGAAGTCGAGCACCAAATCGTTAAAGGATACCTCAACCAAACGGTTAAGAATAAAACCTACCGATCCCTCAGAGTTATGATCGGTTAGAAAAACAACCGTACGATCAAAATTGGGATCGCCCATTAAGGGTTCTGCAATGAGGATCTTCCCTCTTGCTGCCATTCTTGCTTTGTCACTCATAGCATTCGAAGGTACTAAAGAGCCTCTAAAGAATGAATATAAAAGTCTAATTATTGCAAGAATTATTAAAGGTTATTGCTTACAAAAAACACAAAGGATTAGCGTAAATATTGTCTTAATGTCTCGCTTATTGGTAACTTTGTTTAAACCTGATTTCGGGGTAAAATTTTCCAAAAGCTATTAAGACTCTAGATATGAAAGAAAAATTGCAAGATGAAAGAATTGACTACACAGTAGGTGAGCTCAATTTATCAGACCTAGATCAAGATCCTTTAAAGCAGTTTTTAGAATGGTATGAAGCCTATACCGAAACTGGAGCAAAAGATCCGAATGCTTTTACATTATCAACGGTTAATAGCGAGGGCCAGCCTAGCGCCAGAGTGTTACTGCTAAAAGGAGTTGATAAAGGTGGCTTTGAATTTTATACAAATTACCAAAGCGATAAAGGCCAAGAAATAGCAAACAATCCTAAAGTGGCCCTTAGTTTTTTCTGGCCCTTACTGGAAAGACAAATAAGAGTTGAAGGCTTGGCAATGAAATTAAGCGAAAGTGAGTCGACCGATTATTTTATTAGTCGGCCACATTCCTCGCAAGTGGGAGCGTGGGTTTCACCGCAAAGCACGGTAATTGAGTCGCGCGAATATTTAGAAAAGAGGGAAGAGGAGTTTAATGCAAAATATCCGAATGAAGTTCCCAAACCTCCGCACTGGGGGGGCTACCGAGTAATGCCTACCAAAATTGAATTTTGGCAAGGTCGAGCCTCCCGTTTACACGATCGCTTTGCTTATGTACCGAAAGATGGCGGAGACGAATGGACTATTCTTCGCTTGGCTCCATAAAATAAAAAGCATAAAAAAGGCGACTTAATTTTTAAGTCGCCTTTTTCGTTGCAAAATTTTCTTTTAAAACTGCACTAAGGCACTTCCCCAAGTAAATCCGCTACCAAAAGCGGCTAAACATAATAAGTCACCTTTTTTCAGGCGGCCTTCGGCTTTTGCTTCTGATAAGGCAATAGGAATAGAAGCGGCGGTGGTATTGCCATATTTCATAATATTATTGAAAACCTTCTCTGGCGCTAATCCCATCTTGGCTTGAACATACTGACTGATGCGTAAATTGGCTTGATGTGGAATTAATAGATCGATATCGCTGCTTTCTTTACCAACACTAGCTAAGGCTTCATGAATTACTTCTTGGAAGCGCGTAACGGCATGTTTAAAAACGAAATTACCATTCATATAAGGGTAGTAGGATAAATTCTCGGGATTGTTTTCTTCAATAATGGCATCAACCCAATGCGAAGTGGAAGGTCCTAATAAAGCCAGTTCTTTAGCGTGTTTTCCTTCCGAATGCAGTTTAGTGGTTAAAATTCCTTTATCAACTTCATTGCTAGCCTGTAAAATAACGGCGCCAGCACCATCACCAAAAATTACAGAAACACCTCTTCCGCGCGTGGTTTTATCAAGACCACCACTGTGTAATTCACTACCTATTAAAAGAATGTTCTTATACTGACCGGTTTTAATGAACTGATCGGCTACAGAAAGGCCGTAAATAAAGCCCGAGCACTGATTGCGAATGTCTAAAGCACCAATGGTATCTAAACCCAATTGCTCTTGCACCAGAACACCTGGTCCAGGAAAATAATAGTCGGGGGAGAGGGTGGCAAAAATGATGAAATCAATATCGCTCGGCTCTAAGCCCGCATCTGCAATAGCTTTGCGCGCTGCTTTAGTTCCCATGCTAGAGGTAGAATCATCGCTATCGGTGGCTACCCATCTTCTTTCTTGAATACCGGTGCGCTCTTGAATCCACTCATCGGAAGTTTCCATGATGAGTTGGAGGTCACTATTCTTTACGACGTTCTCGGGAACATAATGCCCCACGCCGGCTATAATCGTATTTTTCATTTATGCTGTCTCTTTTGTTTGGCAAATATAAAGCCCTAATATAAGACCAAGAATTTTAAAAATGTATTCCTAACATTTCTAAATGGCTTTGGCCTTAAAGCCCATCCGAAAACTAAATGGTTTAGTTATCAGATAGGTTTAAATTAAAGTGCACTCGCCTTAATTTAAGGCCTACCTATGATATCTTTTTTAACGCACTGATTTTCAGTGGATATTTCACTATAAAGTAAGCCTTCCCAAGATATTTTAGACTCCTTTTTTACTTAATCAAAAAAGAAGGAAAAAATCAAGGCTCCAATTCCTCTCTTCAAAAATCTTCATGAAAGGCAAGCTCGGTGGGCGAGTTACAAACGTACTTCCACTTTAAGAGGAGTTCGTGAGCTCGTCACTTTGTTCCTCGGTTCCTCACGTCGCTATGTTACAAACGGCTTGTTTATTTTTTTTCTTTGAGTTTGTGGGCTCATCGCTACGCTCTTCGGCTCCCAACTCGTTAGACCTTTCATTTTTATTTTTGGCGTTCGTAACCGAAGCGCTTTGCGCTGAGCTCAAGAACTCCATTAAAATTAATGTCTTGTTCTTAATTGAGGCCGGAAAACCTACTAATAAAGATTTCGATAGAATGAAAATTAGACTTCGTATTCTTTTTTCGAGGTAACTGTGATCAAATCTTCTTGGTTTTAAAACTTAAAACTCTTCTCTCAGAGATACAGATGTTTAGAAAAAACCATGAGATATATTTTGCTAAGCCTTGGTTCAGAAGGAATGCTTTTCCTTTATTTAGTAGTTTATCGCATCGAAGAACTCTCTTAGAATATTCTCTCGGTGATCGGGGTGCGCAATGGAAGCCAAGGCAGCAGCTCTCTGTTTGATGGTTTTTCCATACAAATCGGCAATGCCATATTCAGTTACTATATAATGCACGTGAGCGCGAGTTGTAACTACGCCAGCACCCCTTTTAAGGAAGGGCACAATTCTGCTTTCGCCTCTGCGGGTAACACTGGGTAAAGCAATTATAGGCTTGCCACCTTTGGATAACATAGCGCCGCGGATAAAGTCCATTTGTCCGCCTACTCCGCTGTATAATTTAGTACCAATGCTATCGGCGCAAATTTGTCCGGTTAGATCAATTTCTACGGCCGAGTTTATACTTACAGCCTTTTCGTTTTTACGAATGGTAGCAGTATCGTTTACATAGGCAATATCAAGCATATTCACCAAGGGATTATCATCGATGAAGTCGTACAGACGTTGCGATCCCATCACGAAACCGGTTACAATTTTACCGGGGTGAACGCGTTTTTTAGAGCCATTGATAATACCCTTTTCCACTAAATCTAAAATACCATCGGAGAACATTTCGGTATGAATACCTAGATCTTTCAGGTGATGCATCTGGCTTAAAGCCGCATTAGGAATAGCGCCAATTCCCATTTGTAAGCATGATCCGTCTTCAATTAAGGAAGCTACATTTTTACCAATGGCCATTTCAATGGCCGAAGGTTCGGGAAGAGTGATAGCAGGCAGGGGCGTATTGACCTCTACCAAAGAGTGAAATTTACTCAGGTGAATCAGTCCGTCACCGTGGGTACGCGGCACTTGAGGGTTAACCTGCGCAATAACATGCTTGGCGCTTTGGGCCGCAGCTAAACTGCTATCTACACTGGTGCCTAAAGAACAATAGCCATGCTGGTCGGGCGGCGAAACTTGCATTAAGGCCACATCAATAGGTAGGATGTTTTCTCTGAAAAGGTGTGGAATTTCACTAAGAAAAACAGGAGTATAAGATCCATTTCCTGCTGCAATAGTTTGCCTCACATTGGCGCCAATAAAAAGGCTATTTACGTGAAAGGACTTGCTGTATTTTATATCTGCATAAGGTGCTTTTCCTTCAATATGAAGGTGAATCATCTCAACATCTCGAAGCTCTTCATGACGGTTGGTTAGAGCGTTAATCAGTTCCTGGGGAGCCATGGAAACGGAATGCACATAAACGCGATCACCGCTTTTTACCACTTTTACAGCCTCCTCGGCGCTACAATATTTCATAATTTTTAATTCTATTTTCTCCTGCAATATTACTGGCTAATATAGCACTGAACTATGACCTTTGTCAGGGCTAGCTTTAAATTTGATTTTTTTTGAATCCTAATGTCGGCTCTGAGTTAGCACCCTGCATTTTCGCTTGATAGAAATTAATTTGGCTGAAATCTTGTCAGTTTTGCCGCTGTGGTACAAGCTTTGACTTTTGGGCACTAATAACAAAAACAATGGCACTATGAGTTCAGGTAAGATTAATGTTACCGCGGATAATATTTTTCCGATAATTAAGAAATTCCTCTATTCAGATCACGAGATCTTTTTGCGTGAGTTAGTTTCAAATGCAGTGGATGCTAGTCAGAAGCTGAAAACTTTATCAAGAATTGGTGAGTCTAAGGCCGAGCTAGGAGACCTTACCATTAAAATCGATCTCGATAAAAAGAAAAAGACCATCACTATTTCTGACCGTGGGGTAGGTATGACCACGGATGAGATTAATAAATACATTAATGAATTGGCATTTTCAGGTGCCGAAGAGTTCGTTAAGAAGTATGAAGATAAGACAGATGGAGCTGCCATTATCGGTCATTTTGGCCTTGGTTTTTACTCTTCATTTATGGTGGCAGGAAAAGTGGAAATCTTTTCGCTTTCCCACACGGAAGGTGCAACAGCGGCGTATTGGTCTTGCGACGGAACACCTGAGTTTACCTTAGAAGAAACGGACAAGAAAAAAGAGCGCGGTACCGATATCGTTTTGCACATTAACGAAGATGGGGAAGAGTTTTTAGAGGAAAGTCGTTTACGCGAACTCCTTACCAAATATTGTAAGTTTTTGCCCGTTCCTATTCAGTTCGGTGAAAAAGAAATTACCGAAACGACCGGTGAGGGTGATGATAAAAAAGAGACCAAGAAAAAGGTTGCTGATATCATCAATACTACGGATCCAGCTTGGACAAAAGCGCCAGCAGATTTAAGTGACGAAGACTACCGCGAGTTCTACAAGCAAATGTATCCGATGACTTTCGAGGAGCCTTTGTTTCACATTCACTTAAATGTTGATTTTCCTTTTGATCTTAACGGGATTCTTTTCTTTCCGCGTATTAAGCCCAATATGGACTTACAACGCAATAAGATCCAATTATATCAAAATCAGGTATTTGTTACCGATAATTTAGAAGGAATCGTGCCCGATTTCTTAACCTTATTACACGGGGTAATCGACTCTAAAGATATTCCGCTAAACGTTTCTAGATCCTATCTACAAGCCGACGGCGCAGTGAAAAAAATTAGCGGACACATTACTAAGAAAGTGGCTGATAAATTAAGCTCACTGTTTAAAAAGGAGCGTGAAGACTTCCAAAGCAAGTGGAACGATATCAAAATGATTATCGAGTATGGTATGCTTAGCGATGACAAGTTTTTCGAAAAAGCGAGAAGTTTTGCCCTTTACCAAAATGTGGAAGAAGCATACTTTACCTTTGAAGAGTATATTGAAAAAATTAAGCCTAGCCAAACCGACAAGGACGGTAACTTGGTAATTTTATATGCTGCTGATAAAAAGGCGCAGCATGGTTTTATTAAGAAGGCTCAGAACAAGAATTACGATGTATTAGTCTTGGATGGCCCATTAGTAAGTCACCTCATGCAAAGGCTAGAAGGTGGTGATGATAATGTACGTTTTGCGCGGGTAGATTCGGAAGCAATTGATAAATTGATTCCTAAAGATGAGGAGCAGGTTTCACTTTTAAGTGATGAGCAAAAAGAAAAACTAAAGCCCATTATTGAAGAGAACGTAGAAAAATCGAGCTATACCGTTATGTTAGAGCCGCTTGATTCTGCAGAGTCGCCCTTTACCATTACCGTTCCTGAATTTATGCGTCGCATGAAAGAGATGAGTGCTACCGGTGGTGGTATGATGGGAATGGGTTCTATGCCCGATATGTACAATCTGGTGGTGAATACCAATCACCCTTTGATTTCGCGTATTTTAAAGGAAAGCGATGCAAACAAGCAAAAGGCTTTAATTAACGAAGCGAAGAATTTAGCGATGTTGGCGCAGAATCTATTACACGGTGAAGAACTCACCAATTTTGTAGAAGCACAGTTTGCTCATCTAAGCAACTAAAAGCATAATTTACTTCTAGGGAAGGCTATCGTTTTACGGTAGCCTTTTTTTATGCCCAAATTTTAAATTAATAGGGGCAGAAATCCAACAGAGCGCCTGATAATTCCTAATTTAGTAGCAAATTCAAACACGATGAAATCAATCCTCAGTATTCTTCTCCTAGCATTTAGTCTAAACTCTTGTATGTTAGGAGTTTCAGGTAATGGAACGGTCAAGGAAGAGCCCCGTCAAATTAGTGAGATCAGTAAAATTGAAGCGAGTGGAATGGTGGAGCTCACCTTAATCCAAGGAGAGCCCGGCCTTAAAATAATAGCCGATGAAAATTTACATGAGTTAATCATTACGGAAGTGCACGGAGACCGTTTGATTATTAGAACCACTAAGAATATTAGAGAAGCAAAGCATTTTGAAATTCAGGTAAGTGCTCCTGAGTTTGAAAGACTAGAAATTTCTGGAGCAGTAAGCCTGCATAGCCGAGGCACCTTAAAGGGAGATGAGTTAAAACTAGAAACTAGCGGTGCAGCAGAGATAAACTTGGATTTAGAATACGATGATTTAAACTGCGAGCATAGTGGCGCTTCGGAAGTAGAATTGCACGGGACCGTGCGTGATGTGCGTATCAGCTCATCTGGCGCAAGCGACTTAAAGCTTTTCGATTTAGAGGTACGCAATATGCGTCTCGATTTAAGTGGGGCCAGCGAAGCTCGTATTAACGTAAGTCGCGAATTATCGGTGGAAGCTTCTGGCGCCTCCGAGATACGTTATAAAGGAAATCCAAAAATTACCAAAACTGAATTATCGGGTGCTTCAAGCATTAACCCAGAAAGCAATTAAATCAGCCATTTTAAAAAATGAAAAACGCAATTGAAAGAGCAGAGGCCTGGCTAAAAGCGCCTTATGACGAAGCTACTCAGGCGGAAACGCAAAATCTTATAAAGGAAGGAGGCGATGCCTTAATGGATGCCTTTTATCAAGACCTTGACTTTGGAACGGGCGGTTTACGCGGTATTATGGGCGTAGGAACCAATCGTGTAAACAAATACACTTTAGGCGCTGCTACCCAAGGTTTAGCCAATTACCTTAAAGCTCAGTTTCCAGACGAACAAATTAAAGTGGCAATTGCCTACGATAGTCGCCATAATTCGAAAAGCTTCTCGCGCCAAGTAGCGGAGGTTTTATCGGCTAACGGCATAAAAGTCTTTTTATACGAAGACTTAAGACCAACACCTGCATTATCCTTTGCCATTCGTCATTTGAACTGCCAAAGTGGTATCGTTTTAACCGCTTCTCACAATCCACCCGCTTACAATGGTTATAAAGTGTATTGGAGCGATGGTGGACAGTTGGTTCCTCCGCACGACAAAGGCGTAATAAGCGAAGTACGCGCGGTAAAAGCCGACGAAGTGCGTTACGATTTTAATGAGGATTTAATTGAACTCATTGGCGATGCAGTCGATCAAGCTTATCTCGCGGAAGTGAAGAAATTAAGTTTGACCACCGAAGGTAAAAAAGATCTAGCAGTCGTTTTTACCAGCATTCACGGTACCAGTATTACTTTGGTGCCGCCCGCGATGAAAAATGCTGGTTTTGAAAAGCTTTCTATTGTTGAAGAGCAAGCCAAACCCGACGGTGATTTCCCCACGGTTGTTTCTCCCAATCCCGAAGAGTCGGAAGCCTTAAGCATGGCGCTTGCTCAAGCAGAAAGAGAGAATGCTGATATGGTTATTGGTACCGACCCAGATGCAGATAGAGTGGGTATTGCCGTGCGAAACCTTGACGGTGAGTTAGAATTATTGAATGGAAACCAAGCAGCCAGTGTGCTTATTGATTATTTGTTAAGTCAGTGGCAAAAGGCAGGCAAGTTTACTGGTAAAGAATATGTTGCAAAAACTATTGTAACCACAGACTTGATTGCGAAAATCGCAGAAGGATATAATGTGGCTTGTCCTGAGTGTTTAACGGGCTTTAAGTGGATTGCCGATATCATTCGCAAGCACGAGGGTGAGTACACTTTTATCGGCGGTGGCGAAGAGAGCTATGGCTATTTGATTGGTGAATTTGTGCGCGATAAAGATGCCGTAGCCTCTGCCATGATGTTAGCTGAAGCCGCGGCTTACGCGAAATCACAGGGCTCAAGCTTTTACGAAAGTTTAGTGCAAGTTTACGTGAAATTTGGCTTTTATCTAGAAACGCTAGTTTCCTTAAAACGGGAAGGGATAAAGGGTCAGGCCGAGATTGCCCAAATGATGGAAGATTTCCGCCATAAAACCCCCGAAAGTATTGCGGGAGAGCGTATTGTTAAGGTATTAGATTATCAAAGCAGCGAATCGAAAGAGGTAGCTAGTGGCGCGATTACCGCCATTGATTTACCCAAAAGTAATGTGGTGCAATTTGTTACCGATAAAGGCACTAAAATTACCGCTCGACCTAGTGGTACTGAACCCAAAATTAAGTTTTACGTTAGTGTAAACGATAAGCTTGCTTCTGCAGATGCCTTTAAAGAAAAGAAAGCGGAATTAGAAGCGCGTTTAGCGAGTATAACCCAAGAATTAGGTTTATAAATGATTCGATCAACTTTTAAGTTTGTACTAGCCATTATTTTGCTTTCCGCTTGCACAGATGCGCCCAAAGAAGCAGGAGTGAATCAAGGTCAAAACATTGAGGGACAATGGCTAGGGACAATTACTTTAAGTGATAGTATAGATCTGAATTTCGACTTCACTCTTGCTAAAGCAGAAGGGGGAGATTTCGCTTTTCGTATTCAAAATGCGGGAAATGTGGTGGAAGCCCAGATGCTTCATTTAGGAGCAGATAGTTTTAAAGTGGAAGTACCAGTTTTTGCGAATTATCTACTGCTTAAACTAAGCGATAGCACAATGAGCGGATTTTATCACAATCCCGATGCGGAAGATTATAAGCTTCCTTTTGAAGCGGAGATGAGCACGCAAAGTCGTTATCCGCTCGCAGCGATCGACCCTAGCATTAGTGGCAATTATCGCATGGATTTTTCAGCCAATACCGATGATGAGAATTCAGCCTTAGCGCATCTACAAATTGTAGGCGAGAAGGTATATGGGTCCATTATGACCGAAACGGGCGATTATCGTTTTCTCGAAGGAGGAATAAGCAATGGCTTGGCGCAATTATCCACTTTCGATGGCGGATTTTTGTACTATTTCCGTTTTGAAATGGGTGATACCTTGCACGGTAAATTCTTTTCAGGGCGAACTTACCAAGAGGATTTCATTGCTTACCGCGATGATAGTTTTAGACTGCGCAATGCTGATAGTTTAACCTATATCAAAGAAGATTATGATGGCTTGGCTTTTTCTTTCCCAAATCTAAAAGGAGATACAATTAACCTAAAAGATCCGAAATTCGCAGGCAAGCCTGTGATTGTGCAGATAATGGGCAGTTGGTGTCCTAATTGCCTCGATGAGTCGCTTTATTTAAAGGAACAATACGAGCAATATCATAAGGATGGCTTGGAAATTATAGGACTTACTTTTGAAAGAGCGCGTGATTATGAAACGGCTTTAAAAAGAGCCACTAAAATGGAAAGGGATTTGGCGCTGCCTTATCCGATTTTATTAGCGGGGGCAACACGCGATGATAAAGCGGCAGAATTATTACCGATGCTCAATCATATCATGAGTTATCCAACTTCCATTTATCTTAACAAAGATCACGCAGTGGTGAAAATTCATACTGGTTTTTCTGGACCCGGAACGCCCGTGTACGAAGACTTTGTGGCGGAAAACGACAAGTTTATACAATCATTGATACATTAATTTTCAATCTCTCAAATAACAGATACATGCAGAATATTGCAGTAATAGGAGCAGGCACAATGGGTAATGGTATTGCCCATGTTTTTGCACAGAATGGTTTTAAAGTAAATCTAATTGATATTTCCCAAGCATCTTTGGATAGGGGAATTGCAACTATCGATAAAAACCTAAGCCGTCAAGTGGCAAAAGGTGGAATTGATGAAGCAGCTAAGGCAGCGACTTTAGCTAATATCACCACACATACTGATTCAAAAAGTGGCTTAGCAACCGCGGATTTGGTGGTAGAAGCAGCCACTGAAAACGTAGATCTTAAATTAAAGATCTTCCGTGATATGGATGAGTTTTGCAAGCCCGAAGCAATTTTGGCCTCTAACACTTCTTCCATTTCGCTTACGCTGATTGCCGCCGCTACTAAGCGTCCTGAGCAGGTAATAGGCATGCACTTTATGAATCCCGTACCAGTAATGAAACTGGTGGAGATTATTCGTGGTTATGCAACTAGTGACGCTACCACTGCCGCCGTGGTAGAGATGAGTAAAAAACTTTCTAAAGTACCGGTTGAGTGTAACGATTACCCTGGTTTTGTGGCCAATCGCATTCTAATGCCGATGATCAACGAAGCAATTATTTCCCTTTTTGAAGGCGTTGCGGGTGTGAAGGAAATCGATACCATTATGAAATTAGGCATGGCTCATCCCATGGGCCCTTTAAAGTTAGCGGATTTCATTGGTTTGGATGTATGTCTTTCTATTATGAAGGTATTACACGACGGCTTTGGCAACTCTAAGTATGCGCCTTGTCCTTTATTGGTAAACATGGTACGCGCCGGTAAGCTAGGAGCGAAGTCGGGTGAAGGCTTTTACGATTATAGTGAAGGCCCGAAAAGCGAAACTGTATCAGCGCAGTTTAATTAGGTTTTATCGGTCTCAGTGAGACAAATCACATTAGGAAAAGCTTGTTGGGTCTAAAAGCCTAACAAGCTTTTTTGCTTTGTAATTTTGCATAAGAATAGAAATGTAAGGAATAAATTTTGACAACGTCTATTCCCTAAATAATGAATATGGAAACCATGATAAAAAATCAAAACATAGAAGCCGCTTTGAAAAACAGCTATAATTATGTAGAATACCGACAGCTTATTGCCGCTTTAAGAGCGCAAAATAAGGCCACGGGCGACAATCACTCGGATGCTTACCTAAATTATACCGATCTCAATATTGGTCGTATGGACAAATGGGATAAGCGCTTCCTTTTAAATGAAGATCAAAAAGCCAAACTTGAAAACTTAGAAACCAAGGAAACTTGGTTGGTGATAACAGAAGGTTGGTGTGGTGATGCGGCACATGTTGTACCTGTTCTAGCCAAGTTAGCGCTAGCCTCGCGCGGCATGATTGACTTACGATTAGTTTTAAGAGATGAGAATTTGCCTTTAATGGACGATTACTTGACCCATGGCGGTCGTAGCATCCCCAAGTTAATAAGGCTCAATGAAGAAGGCGAGGAGCTTGGCACCTGGGGACCACGTCCTAAGGATGCTCAGCAGATAATGAAAGAAGGTAAGGCTGCCAGCAAAGAAAAGGCAGAAATTAACATCGATCTTCAAAAGTGGTACGCCAGAGATCGGGGAGCGCAGATAGCCGAGGAAGTAATTGACTTGGTTTAACCGAATAGGGCTGTTAATTTTTTAACAGCCTTTTTTACTCCTATGGTTTTCGCGACATTTAACCTATTGACTATCAAATTGATCTTTCCGATCAACCAATAAGTAGGGTAGAATAGAATCTCTTCGAACTGTGTCATTGAATTGCCATAGGTTTAGGAAACCAATTATAAATCGTTTGCTATTGGTTTGTAAATCAGACCTCACCTTAAAAAGTCTTAATTCCTCTAAACAGCGGGGACATTTTTTATCATCTGCGGTGTGATTCAAAATATAACTCTCTTGGGCAAAATGATTTAATTCGGTTGAAAAATCATACTGAAAGAAGTCGTGGCTTTTTAAGCCCATATTATCAAAATCATGCTCTAGGCTCATACTTTCTAAAATGGCATTTTTTAAAGATTGTCCTTGCGCTACAAACTTGAATTTCCGTACATATTTCCTAAAAAATATCGATTTATAAGTAGTAGTGCCGCTAAAGTAATATTTCAAGGTAGGGCCTAGGTTTATGACACTATCGAGCTCGACCGACAAAGTATTTCTATATGTTTTTTCCAGATTGTTAATGTAGTTGGGCACATATGTTTTTCTGCCGCAGTGTACAAATGGTGAAGGCCACATATTTGCCAAGGTTTCTTGCCGTGTAGAGTCCAAGTAAATTTGAAAGATGGACTCTATATGAGTAGAATTATACCAATCTGAATAAATATCTCTGGAAACGATTCCATTGGCCTTTGCAATGGTTTTCCCGGTAGAGTCCTGCAGGGAGTAGGTAAACTCCTGCATTAATGTGTCTGGTGGCCTATAGCTGTTGCCTGTATTTTCTAATATTTTCTTCAATGCCTCCAAGGGACTAATTTTTGGAGCCAAAACATCAACACTAGCAAGACTATCAGAAAGTCTTATCAAAACAGTAGGAGTACTAATTTCTTTTGCTTTATATATCCTAAAAGAGTTGTATCCGTAGGAATGAATAGAAATAGGGAAACTCAGCTTTGCAATGGAGTATCTATTTTTTTCTGCCGGGTTTTCGGCCACAATGCCATTGCTGCCAACTATTAAGCAATCCGTTAGTGCTTCATTTTTTTCGTTTACAACAACTAGTTCTTGCGACCAGAGTAAAGTGCAAGTCATGGAAAACAGAATAAGGCTTATCATCGTTTTCATAATAGGCAATTATAATAAAAGATCAGAGGCTTAATCAGCGGGGAACCTTTAAGCTTGAGTTAATATTGAATTCATGCCTTTTTTTAGAGTTCTGCATGATATTAATACTGACTACTTGGAAATATTAACTCCTAGCATTCGAATTGACTCAGAAGGGTTTATCTAATTATTCCACAAAACAGATAATACTCAATCGAACTTCATTCCCAATAGTGAAAGTCCCATAGTCGGCACCTATGTTAAAGTCCAAGCGATTAATGCTAAGCTGCCCTTTAAAGACGCCGTTTTCTAGATTAAAAGGAATAGATACTTCTTTGGTGATGCCCTTTAAGGTTAATTGCCCCTTAACTAAATAGCCCGCAGCGGTTTTACTAAAACTTTGCGATTGAAAACAAATTTGCGGATACTTTTGAACGGCAAAAAAGTCTTCCCTGCGTAAATGTTCATCGCGCTTTGGGTTATCCGTATTCACCGTTTCCGCTGCAATACAAGCATTAATCGAGCTTTGCGTTAGATTCGTGGTATTGATATTTAAGGTGCCGGTCATTTGCTTAAAACCGCATTTTCTGAGGTTCATACCAAAACTTAACTCTAATGAGTTGTTTGAGATTCTTGAAAAACACCTCTACATCACAGTGAGCCTTATAAAGCTGCGATACGGCGTTTGCTGTCCAAAAAAGATTATTGGTTATCAAATACACCTTAGGATTTAGAGGGCACCCGACCTATGTTTAGGTGATTCTTCTCCAGCGAAGGACTGCATAGTAAGTTTTGAATATCTCGCAAGGAATCGATATCAGCGAACTGCATAAACAACATTCTCACAAATTGCGTCCAAGTGTTTATACCCTTTGAATGCTTAATTATAATCTTTTAAAAGGCGAACGGTCTATATGTTCTAAGAGTTGGGCAAAAAGATTTAGTATTGTCTGGGGCAGGAAATAAGACTTTCGTTCGAACCCCAAAAATCGTAAAAAACCTTCATGCCCTTTTTATTTTATTTTAGACGGGTTTGGTTCTATATCTAAAATTCAAGTTCTGCTATTTCAGCTAAGTTATCCAAGTTCACCTCAATTATATCGACTATTTTGGATTTTTCCAGATAAATAATTGCTGAGGATTTAACCAAGCCAAGATCGCTAAATTTAGACTCTCTATCAACAATAACATTTTCCGTTGTAAACTCTAAGTAATATGAAATATCAATTTTAGAACCACTAGTGGAAATAATAAATAAGATATCTGGTCGGTTAACAACAGAGCCCATGAGCTTCGAAAAAGCTCTATTACATTCAATACAAGAGCCTTCATCGGTTACAACCACCACATTATCATAATCATTCAAGTTGTCTACATTATACTCTTTAAGTATAAAATTCTCTAACAAAGAGTACATGGTGTCCTTTTTTACATTACAACCTACAAAACTAATGATGATTATAATAATATTTAATTTACTCATACTCATACTGTGCTAATACATTTACTTTAAATCGAAGATCTTTCTGAATTTTATCACGATTTACAGGAATAAACAAACCATCAGAATAACTTCTTATGTTCAAGTTTAAATTATCATGGTCAAGAGTAAACTCATCCAACTCATTGAAGGCTGAATCTAAAACAACAACTGACCATGGTCTATTACTACCTTCCTTCTCTGCATGCCTCACAACAACCCAATATTGTTCTTTCTCTGTTATATATACGATGGAGTTAATTGACATATTTTCTTTGAAATTAGAATTTAAAGCAGTATTATTTTCCTTTTGTAATTTTCTCGTAACGGGCTTCATATAGGCTTTTCCAAAAGTTGAATTAATCTTTACTTTCCTAACTAATTTCAAGCTAACGGGATCCACCTGGTAAATGGTATCGCTATAATTAGAAAAAAAGTAAATAAAATCATTTAGATATGTAAAATACTTACCTTCAATAGCAAGAAAATACTTGTCGGTAAAGTTATTGTACAAATCATATAAACCCGCATTGCAATTTAGATCTTCATCAAATATATTATCTACCTTGAAAAGATTTGGACCACTATAATATTTCTTATAGAAATCGTCCTCAGATAATGTTTTATTTATTTCGCTCTCAGCTACTAAAGAAATTGGAAATATCGCAGTAGTGTCATTAAACATAAATGGTGTTTTGCCACTCCATAACTCATAGCCGCCAATTTCTTCCAGTTGGGGATTGAAATCAATATACTTCCAAATAACTCCATCACGATTCAAGAAAAATAATTGATTTCTATACTGAGTAAGGACTAAAATAGTATCTAAGCTTAAAATTTCTATACCTGCAATTTTAAAACCAAAATCAATCATTGTTTTTAAATCAACCCAAATCTCTTCTTCGGTTTTAAGATTGTAAATGTGTATTTTTTTCGAAGTGAAAAAGTCTGAAAAACAAATATATTCTTCTTTATCAATTACTTCTATTTGAATATTTTGTGAACTGAAACCTGATTCAAATTCACGATTTTCAACAAAATTAAGAGACACGCCAGATTTTGGCGTGTCTCCGTTATTGACATTTTGCTTGTGTTTATTACAAGCCAAGAATAAAAAAAAGCATGAAATAGTAAAAGTCAGTCTCATTATTTTATTCAAAAACATAAGGATGTACTGAAAAAATCTCACCATTTGTATTTCTTAAAATTAAGTATGCAGTTTCCCCTTGTACTGCTTGTCCTTTTACAGAAACTATCAAAATACCATTTATCAGGTCGTCGGCAACGTCTTCTCCGAACATTAAGACTAAGTCATTATAATTTTGGTTCAAACTGTCAAAATACCCAGGTGGTGGATTATCAGCACCAAGAATCAAATCACCCCAATTATCAATCAATATATGAATAATCATAGGTTCACAATTTGCGCAAACAGTAGCATCGTCTAGGCAATTCCCTCCCGTTCCAGAACATCAATAATCATCATCTCCATTATCATAAAATACTCGCAGTCCATCTGCTTTCTTAAAAGAAGTTAATGAATAATTTGTTAAGGTTCCCACAAAAAAGCTTAACTCTAAAGAGTTGCTTGGGATGCTTGAAAAACACTTCCACATCCCAGCGTGCTTTATAAAGCTGCGATAAGATGTTAGCTGTCGAAGAAAGATTATTGGTCATCTAAATACACCATAGGTTTTAGTTTTTTTAGGCTGAAATACGTCGCTTGCGCAATGAGGGTTCAAGCTTTTCCAATAGTTTGAAGTATAAATCCACCGAAAAAGCAGGATCGTGTTTTTTGTTTAAATAGCTCAAAGAGGATTTACCGGGCATCCTACCTCTGTTCAGAGGATTCTTCTTCAGCGAGAGACTAAGCAGTCCGTTTTGAATATTTTGCAAAGAATATATACGAGCGAACTGCATAAACAATATGCTTACAAAATGTGTCCAAGTACTTGTACCTTTCGAACGCTTAATTACAAGCATCTTAAAAACCTAAAGGGCTATATGTCCTAAGAGTTAGCAAAAATATTTAATTTTATTTGGGGCATGAAATGAGGGTTTTTTTCGAACCCCAAATTTTGGGAAAATCTTCATATCCCTTATATTTTATTTTGGACGGGTGCTGAAGCAAGTAGCTCGTATTCGGATTGAAAAACTAGTGATGGAAGATCTAAGCGCTAAGTACGGTAAAGGCATCAGTACTTAAATAGATTTGTGAGTTCCCTCATTATACCATTGTAACACTCTGATTCCTTGCGCGATATTCGAAATAAGAGGGTCTACAAGGCATCTTTATATTAACAAAGTTTTTAGTAAGGAGGGAGATGTATTCAATCTTGTGAATCAAGTTTTTCCAACTACTGCATAAAACAGATAATACTCAACTGAACTTCATTCCCAATAGTGAAAGTCCCATAGTCGGCACCTATGTTAAAGTCTAAGCGATTTATGCTAAGCTGTCCTTTAAAGACGCCGTTTTCTAGATTAAAAGGAATAGATACATCTTTCGTAATGCCCTTTAAGGTTAATTGCCCCTTAACTAAATAGCCCGCAGCGGTTTTACTAAAACTTTGCGATTGAAAACAAATTTGCGGATACTTTTGAACGGCAAAAAAGTCTTCCCTGCGTAAATGTTCATCGCGCTTTGGGTTATCCGTATTCACCGTTTCCGCTGCAATACAAGCATTAATCGCGCTTTGCGTTAGATTCGTGGTATTGATATTTAAGGTGCCAGTCATTTGCTTAAAGCTGCCTTCTACGGTATTAAAGGAGAAATTGTCCAGCTCAAAATTAACGATGGACTTTTGGCTATCAATGCTTTGAGATTGTAGGTTAAGACTAAGGGTGAATAAAATAAGGCTGTAGATACTTGATGCGATTTTCATATGTAGAATAACCGAAAAGCGAGGTGATAGTTTATTACCAGGCTGCGGTTTGAAATTCTCGAATTTTTACTTTTACCGCTAAGTTCAACCGATGCGTATAGAAACCGAACGTTGCTTTTGTGAAGCTTTAAGTGAGAAGGATTTTAAGGAGGTTTTGGACATGTACCAAGAAGATGACTCCAATAAATACATTGCACCTTTACTAAATAAGAGCCAAGACTTTTATCAGGAATTCCTAGAGAAGAAAATAAGTTTAAACAAAATTCAAGCTTCTTTTTGGACAGTACGCTCCAAGGCAGAGGAGACTTTTATTGGCACCATTAACCTCAATCAATTTACCCAAACCGGACTGATTCATTTAGGTTGTCATCTTAGTCGTAATTTTTGGCAACAAGGCTATGCCTCAGAATTAATGGAAGCTTTGCTTAAGTATGGCTTTGAGGAAAGAAAGCTTAGTTGTATTCACGGGGTATTTGAAAAAGAAAATACCGTATCTCAAAGACTGCTAGAAAAACTGGGTTTCACACCTTATGAAAGCCGTTGGGTAGAAGGGAAGGAGCTTTTAGTTTATCGTTGTCTGGCTCAGCCTAAAAATCCCCACCTTCAATTGGCCTCTTTTTCGGTTGAATCCCCATCTTTGCCATAATTAAGTAGGTTTTTAAAGAAACAGAACAAATAGTACTCCATTCTGTCTATCTCTTAACACATCCATAAATTTTGATTAGCGACCCTTCAGCATGAATAATTTCAGGCGATATATTGATAGCATTGCCATTATTAGCGATAGTGATTGGAGCTTTTTTTCATCTAAATTGGTTCAATCACACTTTCCTAAAAAAGCCATTTTACTCGCTAAAGGCCAGCTGGAAAACTATGTTTCCTTTATAGAGAAAGGGGAGGTGCGCTTTTACATTCCTGCGGAGGAACAAAAGAAAGAAATTACTTTTGGCTTTAGCTTCCCTGGAGAAATGGTAAGTGCTTATGATTCTTTTTTAAGGCAAGCCCCATCGCTTTATCAAATCGAAACTCTATCGGCCACCACCCTTTGGAGTATTTCTTATGCACATTTACAAGAGGTGTATAAAGAAACCAAAATTGGCGATACCATAGGGCGTATTGTTACCGAAAAACTTTACCTAATTAAATCAGGCCGAGAGCACTCCTTATTGACGGACAGCGCCGAGGAGCGTTACCTTAAATTGTTTAAGGATCGTCCCAATGTTATTAAGCAGATCCCTCTCAAATTTATTGCGTCTTATTTAGGCGTTACCCCTCAGGCTTTAAGCCGCATTCGCAAGCGCATTTCTTAACCTAGGTTCATTGCGAGCGCCAAGAGCAGCCCATAGATTAGCCTTCTCTTAAATCACAGGATGGAAATTTTTATTTTATTTATTGTACTCTGGTATGGGGGTTTGTTCTTTCAAACCTTTTTCTTACATCGATATGCTGCTCATCAGACCTTTACGATGTCCAAGACCATGGAGAAAGTTACTTTTTTCCTCACTTGGCTCTTTCAAGGTTCTAACTATCTCAGCGCTTATGGCTATGGCATAATGCATCGTTTGCATCACGCTTACGCCGATACGGAACTAGACCCACATTCGCCTAAATACGATGAAAACGTCTTTGTTATGATGTGGCGCACGAAGACAAAGTATCAAGCGATTAATCAGCAACGCATAGAGGTTGATGAGAAATTCACCAAAAACGTTCCGCAGTGGTCTACTTTCGACCAATTCGCGAGCTCCAATTTCAGCCGTGCTTTTTGGATTCTACTTTATGTTCTCTTCTTTGTGAAATTTGCCACTACTTGGTGGATGTGGCTTTTCTTGCCAGTGATAATGCTAATGGCACCCATTCATGGTTTGATTATAAATTGGTATGCACACATATATGGCTATGTAAATTTCAAGGTAAAGGATACCTCTAAAAACCTATTGCCCTTCGATTTCTTAATGATGGGCGAAGCCTATCATAATAACCACCACAAATACGGGGGAAGAGCAAATTTCGGCGTGAAATGGCATGAAATTGATCCGACCTATTTGATTATGAGGGTACTGAATAAGTTAGGCTTGATTAAATTGAATGCAGCGGTTTAGAGTCTAAACGAGTTCAAAGCATTATTTGCGTATTGCTGCATTAGGCCTCCTTTATTTCAATGCTAAACTCAGCCTTATAACTTTCGCTCGCGGGCAGATGAATTAAGCCCATCTTTTCGTTAAAAACAGAGGGACGATCATTCGGGTCGGTTAATCCCTGCCAGGGTTCGATGCAGATAAAATTAGCATTCGGCTTAGCCCACAAACCGAGATATGGGAAGTCTGCAAAACTAACTTTTAGGCTGGTTTGCGATTTTCGAGAGCGCAATGTTACAGCGCGTGATTTCAAATCGGTAAAGACCAAAGCATCGTCTTTAAACATGTCTTTTTGTAGGGGCAGTTCTTTAGTAGTTATTAAATAAGGGTTTTGAATGCCTTTTAATAATCCTTTATCGTCTAGCATCCAACGTGAGGCGGTTTCCAATTCCGCAAATTCTAAATAGTAATCGCTGTAAGCTTCCTCATCCTTAAAAGGACATTTAAAAGCGGGGTGTCCGCCTAAGGCAAAAGGCATGGTTTTCTCGTCGCGGTTTTCCACCAGATGCGAAACAATTAAGCGATTGTCTTCTAATTGAAATTTAATACTAAAAGCGAATTTAAAGGGGTACAACGCTAAAGTCTCCTCTGAGTATAAAAGTTGAAATTCCAGACTATTTTCGGTTTCAGCGATGCGTTTTAAATTATTGTTGTGACGAATTAAACCGTGTTTGGGAATGGCAAAATCGGCATACTCAATCTGTGTAGCGCCATGGTTTAGCGCGCCAATAATGGGGAATAGTACGGGTGCATGACTCCCCCAAATATCGGGCTGAGCATCCCAAATGTATTCGGTACCGGTTTTTAGTGACTTAAAACTGGAGATTTCTACGCCTTGTTGCTGAATAGCAAGGCTAAATAATTCGTTGGAGATGCTATGCGTCATGGCACTAAATACAATTGGATATTATGGGGCAATAATAAATTTAATTTGCACATCTCCTTGCTCAGAGCGCAAGTAATATAGGCCTTGCGGCAGATGCCTGAGATCAAGCTGCGATTTCTTAGCCGCATGTAGGTGTTTAGCACAAAGCTTTCCCTGGCTATTGATAATGCTAAAATTTAGCGGATCAGCATCGAAGCTACTGAGGTAGAAAAAGCCATTATTGGGATTGGGGTATAGACTATAGTTGCCATTGTGATCGATAGGATTAGCTATTTCTAAAGGGGCACTAGCGCTGGTGTCGGCGCTAATCATTTGAAAGTAATCAAAGGCCAATGTGCTACTATTAAGATTAGGCTTAATTCTTTCGCTGTAGAGACTAATTAAAGTGCCCGAATTATAATCGCTGGTATCCCATAAGGTATTGGTGCTAGGTCTAATGCGTAGTGAGCGATGGTCGTTCAGTAGTTTCACGGCATTAATTCCTTGAACGCTACTCGGGTCGAAATGCTGGCTGAATTCAATACGCCATTCATCTTGCCAAAGATGGAGTTTTATGGCTTGTTTGGTATTAGCTCTGAAATCAATAAAACGGCCACTAAATATTGTATCGCCATGATAGCCTTTACTGGGGCTACTGATTAGAACCGAAACTTTCGGAGCTACAGAATCGAACTGATAAGTAATGAGAAAACCGGGCGTGGCAGCAAGAAGGGAATCGCCAATTGACTGATTGATAAGACTGGTATCTACTAAATCGTAAAAGCCCAAATTGAGTATGCAATTTTCCGCGAAGCTGAGGCTATCTAAACGAAAAGAACTGCGAATAATGGCGCCTTTGGGATCGTTCCATTGTAGAGGATTACGAGTATAGGCGCGGGCTTTTAGGTCTGGATCTAAGACCAAATTATTATTTAAGATGCTGGCATTTAGTAGTTTAAATCCATTCCCTGCTATGGGACCGGTAACAGCGAAAGAGTCTTTTGCAACTTCTCTAAAAGGATGTTCAAGGAAGTTTAGGCCATCGCGGAAATGTGCGGTGCTAGTAGCACAATGATTACCACTGATTTCTAAAATTTTAGCCTCGAAACCGTCGGGTTCGGCGCCGTTATGGTAAATATTCATGATATCCCCTTCACGGAAATCGTCGTAAGCGGTTAAGTAGGCGAGAATGGGATTAAAGCTTTTTACATAAGCGAATTGGGCGCTGGTGTAGGGGAAAATATACTCGTAATGCGAATTAGGGTTTTGGGTTTCGTAGTCTTGGTCCACTTGCCGTAGATAGTTAGCGCCGCAATTGGGAATCATACCCGCAAATATTTCGGGAAAGCAGAACATAAGGTGAGAAGCAGAACGACCGCCCCCTGATGCACCAGAACTATAAATCCGCGTGCTATCAATATTGAGTGTTTCTTGCAGCGACTTGCAAGCAGCTAAAACAACTCCTATACGGGTATTTATAGCGACGCTATTACCTATATTATTACCAGCCACTAAAATGAGTTTTTTCTCCGCTAAAACGGGCAACCAGCTATTAATCAAATTGCCATTATTCGCGGCGTTAATAAAGGTAATCAGTCCAAAGGCTTCGTTGCCATTATAATTAGGAGGGATGTGGATATTATAATCGTAGTTGTTTAGAAAACTATTGAGATTAAGGCTAATGCCTACATGAGAAGTGATCGTATAATCTGCTGCTAGGCTATCCAAACTCTGATTGAGAATGGAACCTGTGCCCCAAGGACTGGGTTGCGAAAAAGCACTAAATGTACTTAGGAAAAGAAGTATAAAGTATTTTCTCATGTGGAGATTTACTGGGATTACATTAGATTACGGGGTGAAGAAAGTTTCAAAGATATCAAGACCAAGCCTAATGCCGAGACTAGTTTTTAGCTAATAACCGAAAAGTAAGATTTT
Organism: uncultured Schleiferiaceae bacterium; assembly: GCA_963974215.1. Lineage (GTDB taxonomy): Bacteria > Bacteroidota > Bacteroidia > Flavobacteriales > Schleiferiaceae > Croceimicrobium. The sequence goes on from CAXBBL010000007.1 coordinate 90,623, forward strand.
AGTCGCCTTAGCGATTGCAGCGGAAAGCCCACAGCGAGGTACGAGCGAGGACTTGCAGCGTAAAGCGCGACCCAGAGGGGAAGGCCCAAAAAAAAGCTTTAAAACTTAATGGCGGTTGTCGCAGTTGAGCGCAATTTCCTTTTCGTTTTTTTCAAGCGTGAAAAAGCTAGGGCATCCAAAGGATTGATACTGCATGCCAAAAATCATAGTGGGTTGATTTTTAAAGAAATCACCGGTCCACTGATAAACATTGTTAGGCTCGGTATCGGGTGAGGTGATAATGGGGGTGTGGGAAGCACTTTCGCCTTCGAGGAAATTATGGTCGAAAATCCAGTTTTTACTTATCTGATCATATACGCAGAGCTTTCGCGCACTAGCCATGTGATTTTCGATATCGGCTAAATAATAGCTAAGATTATGTATTTCAAAGCGGTGAGTATTTGTGAAAGAAGTTTTAATGAGGCTGTCACTAGATAAGTAGGCCTGTAATATAGGATCGGAATTAGGGCTTATGGCTTCCCAAATAAGGGGACTGAGTGGCTTTTCGGCAAAAGGGTTTTCTTTACCAAAGGCAATGAAAGTGAAGCTACCCATCTTATTTTCTACAAATTTGGGATTGATTTCAAAACCAATTTGATAATCGTAGGTTTCAACCGAACCATAGTAATCACCGTAATAGATACTTAAAACCGCCACAGATTTTAGTTTATGAATGGGGATGATTTGGGTTTTAGATTGGATAGCGTCGTGGAGGTATACATTATGCCTTTCACTCAGTCCGGTGCAGGCTAAAAACAAGGCGCGAAAGTTAGAGTCGAGGGTAATAATTGGGTAAACCGTATCGCGGTCATTGCCTAGTAAATCCAAAGGTAGCGCAGAGGAATCGGGATTGGAGGAAATCCTATAAATATCAGATAGAGAGATGTATAGGATAGAGTTGTTGCTCGAAAACTCTTGTTGACTTAAATTGAAAATTTGTAAATCTTGACTGTATAAATTGAGGCTAAAAAAGATACCGAAGGTGAATACTAAAAGGATTTTTTTCATAGCCATGGTAGTAAATAATGAGGCTAAGGTATTGAGAGTAAACAGTTTTTAGGGCTGTTGGATCAAAATTTAACACCCAAGCTTAGATAAAAACTACGTGGATCGGAGGGAATAATACCTGGGCCAGGGTAGCCAGTTGCGCGGCGAGTGAAGTAAATTTCATTAGCGAGATTATTACAACCCGCTTCGAGGGTGTAGCGTTGGTATTGATACGAGAGCGAAAAATCGAGGATTTGATAGGCGAGGATTAGACCAATAATCCCTTCGCGTAGGTCGCCTGCCATAGGAACAGCGGAGTTTTCGACATCGGTAAATTGCTCACTGATGTAGCTGTATTGTAAGCTTGCCACCAACTTTTTATAGCCGCCTTTTAGGCCCAGCTTTAGATTGGTCTGGGGAATGAATTCCACCCTTTTACCCACGACATTATTATCTTCACTAGCGAGGTAGCGTGATTGAGTGAAAGCGGCATTAAGAAAAGAACTCAACTGGTAAGGACTATCGCTTTTTCCAAAGGTGTTTAGCCAATTAACTTCTACAAAAGTTTCGGCTCCGTAGATGAGTGCATTGCCGATGTTTTTCCGCACCCTTTGCGCGCGGTTATTGAGGATAATGCCGATGCGATTATTGTAAAGCAAGCTAAAAAGGCTTAAGTCATAGCTGATTTTTTCCTTGATTTTCCCGCGGCTGCCGATGTCAGCAGTAAAGCCGGTTTCATCACTAATATCGGGATCAATTATAAAGGTGGGATTAACGGTGCGGATATCGCTAAAGGTGACCGAACGATAGTTTTGCGAGAAGTTAGCGTAGAATTCTAATCCTCTTTTAGGTTTAAAAGAGGCCCCTAAACCCGCTAGTACAAAGGCTCTTTCGAAGTCGCGGTTATCGTTAAGCCTTTCGCGGAAAATTGGGTTTCCCGCATTGTCGAAATTTACCAATTGGTAAGTGCCTGCACTAGCCGTTTTTATATACTCGAAGCGGATGCCAGGGGTAAGGGAGAATTTAGGCTTAAGGTAAAAGATGTTTTCACTAAAGAGGGAAAAATTTCGGTTGGGAAATTCGAATTCACTCTGACTGGCATAGTCGGGGAATTCGCTTTGGGCCAAAGAAAAATTAGCATCGCTGGCATTGCTACTGGGGCCTTGCAGGGCTGAGTTTTGTGCGTGGTAGTATTTGCTGCCGATAAGAAAAACACTTTTAGTGTTCCTAATTTCATAGCGCTGTAAATAGCGTATTTCCGCGCCGGCATTAGCAAATCGGCCTTTGATTAAATCGCGGGGACTGAGAAAGGTACCAGCGCTATTTTGTTCGTCGAGCTGACTGATAGGGTTGGTATTGAGATTATTTGGGCTTCCTCTAAAGCCCACGGCATTGCGTTGGGCATTAAGGGCAAATAGGTTTACACTGAAATCGGCCCTATTAGCAAAGCGATGCTTAAATTTTAAAGCGTAAAGTTGCCAATTCACCTGGAACCAATTTCGACTGCGATTGCTATACAGCGGATCACGCTCAAACTGGCTGTCGGTTAATCCGCCCGCTTGTTTGGCCAAATAATTTAGCAAAGTATATTCAGCCGCTAACTGGGTTTCAGGGCTAAAATTATACTCTAAATGGGCATAAACATTACGGGAGCTAAACTGGGAATTGGGACGCCATCCTTGACCTTCCTTATAATTAAAAAAGGTATAATAGCCCCACTTACCTTTGGTCCCGCTCAAGCTGGTAAAATTGGTGAAAAGTCCAAAACTACCAATGGTATTACGCTGTACAATGGCTAGAGAAGTATCCTTTGCGGGGCCTTTCATTTTAAAGTTTAGAAAGCCGCCAAATTGGGTTCCGTACTGCAAAGAAGCGGCGCCGCGCACCACTTGAATTTCATCTAAAGCTTCAGCGGTAGGGGTATAATAACTTTCGGGATAACCCAGCACATCAGCGCTTATATCGTAACCATTTTGCCGCACGTTAAAATTACTGCTGCGATTAGGATCGAGGCCGCGGCCACCAATATTTAACTGTAGGCCTGCATCGTTATTTTCATAGATGTTTAGGCCTACCACTTGGGCAAATACCTGACGCGCGTTATTAGCCGCGAGATTGGCCACGGTATTTTCTAAAACAATGACTTCCGACTTTTTACCTGCATAAACGGCGGTTCCTTCAACCTCGTTTAGTCTGCTTCCACGAAAGGCTTCGGCTCGTTTTTGCTGAATTAATACTTCGTCTAGTTCTTCGCCCAATGGGTAGAGGTAGAATTTTAAACTGCTGTCTTGGCTTAGATTAAGCTGGACTTTAGCACTTTGGTATTGGTAGCTAAAGAATACTAAATCTTGTATCGAGTTAGTTTCGAGTTTTAGCTTGAAAAATCCTTGATTATTGGTAATAGCTAAGTTTTCACTTTGCACATTAAAAATTTCTACTCCGGTCAAGGCGCTACTATCCAGAGCTGAAAATACTTGTCCCTCTAACTTAACTTGCGCATTAAGCGCGAGGCTGAAGAACCATAAAAAGCTATAAACCGTAAATCGTGTCATTGAAAGGAAGAATCCATGTTTTTGGGCCCCAGCCGCGTTTTTCTTGGCTGAGATCGACTTTGGGATTAATAAATACTTGGCTCGAACGACCGTTTAGGGCCACATAGCTTTCGGCGTAAACCTCTAGATCACCGCGGTTTTCGCTGCAGCGGAAATGGTTTTCTAGAAAATGGGCGTATTCGAGAATAAAATCGGGCTGAAAGCTCATTTGCTTTTCTTGAAAAGCGCTTAAAAACTGCTGATTATCGACTTGAAAGGTCTCACCCCTTTGCGGATCGTGAATCTTAAAGTTTGTGTAGCCGGCTTTTTCCATCAACATTACACGCCAGCTAAAGCGAAAGCCCTGCTCATGCCAGAAGAGTTCGCCCGGGTAAAAAAGGTGACGCCAAGGAATGAGGATCTGACTAATGAGCAAAAGGGCGATAAAGCCAATTTTTGCTTTTTCAAATGCAGTATTTCGCTTTGCCTTGCTCGAGGGCAGATGGGTAGGAAGGTAGGGAAGATGTAAGAGGTTTTTAATGAATTTCAAAATACGCTGATGGAAACCTGTATCGAAGAAAACTAAGGCGCTCACAATCATTATATAGGGAAACATTCCGATAGGGAAGAGAATGCGGGTGAGCACGTGGAAGATCACTACTAAAGCAAAGGCAATATTGCGGGTGGGCTTGTAAAGAAGCAGAAAAGGGATGCTTAAATCATACAGCATTCCACTCCAACTGAACGTATAATGCAACCATCGTTCTTCTAGCAGAGGGCCTATAAAAGGTAAATCGTATTTACCGGGCAACCAAGTGGCGAGAGGTTGGGCTTCTAGGAGCCAGTCGGAATTGATCTTTGCCAAACCTGCGTAGAAGTATACAATAAAAAGTAGGGCTTTGATGGCATCAATATTATAGCGTGGAATCAGTTTAGAAGCGATTTGTGGCCTTCGATAAGCATCTACGGAGAAGTAGCGCTGGGCAGGCAAAAAGATTAGGAGAAAGCTTAAAACCGAAATAAAGTAATAGTGATTGAGATAGGTGGTTTTATCCATTAACTCGATATAAGTGAAACTGAGCCAAAATGCAGTGATAGCTAAGCGATACCAAAGCCCGATAGCAATTAAAAGCGCGGCCAGAGCGCAGATCATAAATATTAGATAGGTGTAATTACCAAGGGGTTTAACCCATTCGAAACCATAAAAGCTAAAATGAAATTTAGGTGCGAGGTACAATTTTTCAATCCAACCCTTAGCCCAAAAGCGCAAGACGCTAAACAACATCATTATACCAAAGAAAATGCGAAAGGCCGCTAGTGGAGCGGCCTCCGCATCTTGGGAGAGATAATATTTTAGCTTTTCGAACATTAATCGCCGTCGGCGTCAATATAATCTACGCGAACATTGAGGGCTTGTAACATATCTACCTTGAGTAAAACCACCGCTTTTTGGAGCTCATCGTAAAGGACTAATAAATCCTGATTGGAATTTGTGGCAAGGGAAGAAAAACTCGCGGGTAAATCCTTGCCCAAGCTTTCGGCCATCGCCATCTGATTAATGATTTTAGCGCTTAAAAGCTCGCCTTGGTTTTCGATATTGAGGTAGTTTAAATATTGCTCAAGGCTGCTGCCAGATGTGCCATTTAAAAAACCACTGCCTTGAAAAAAGGCACGGTGGGCCTTTAAAGATTCCATGAAAAGTGACTTGCTCAGACTGTCGCTGTAATACCCTTCTACATTTTGTGCTAAAGGACTCCCAGAAAATACACCCGCAGGTATTCCCACTTTTCCGGCTCTAAGCTCTCGCTCGAAGTGGTAGATGAAATCATTAATTAACTTATTAGTAGAAGCGGTGGCGGAAGAGCCGGTGTTGCTAACAAATTCACTACGGTAAGTTACATTCCAATCATTTAAGACCTGCGTACTCATTGTTTCCAAACGCTCACTTAGCGCAATAAGGTAGCGCCCATAATTGGCATTGCTGCTAAATAGGTTTACCGTGGTACTAGCATCACCTAAGCCACTGAGTAAATAGTCTATGGCGGGGAAACCTTGTTCGTTAAAGGTAGAAGGGAGGCTGAGATTGTAATTGGTATTTGCTAGAGCCTCTTCAATTTCAGTGGCGCTAGTGGGATATATATTAGTGAAATTACGCAGACTGTTAGCTTCAGCGGGACCGATTTCTAAAAAGCTAACCCACTGCCAAGCGGTATAGGCTTTCACAAATTGGGCGTATAAATCGTTATGCAGACTAAGGCTAGGAGCGCTACTAAACTGACTAGCGGCACTTTTTAAAGCTATTACTTCCCGATTGTAATTTTGATAGGCGGGCAAAATATAATCGTCGGCCCAATGCACGAGCATGGCAGATCTATCGAAATTATCTTGGTTTTGGCTTGCGCCAGATTCTTCATTGGAACATGCAAAACTCAAACTCAACATTAGGAACAAGCTGAACACTTGTCCGATCATTTTTCTATTCATCATTTGCATCATTATTTATACAATTAATTAGCAGCTTGGTTTAGGCTAAAGCTGAAACGGTCGGCAATTTGGTTGGATAAAGCATCGAGGGTGGCGGCATCTAAATCCCAAAGGCCGTTTGCTCCTTGACTAGTTAAGTCGCTTAAGATGTTTTCTACCTCTTGAGCAGTAAAATAGGGCGCTTGCGTATTGGGATTTTGCGTAAACATTAGGCTATAAATGAAACCATAAGCTTCCCCTAAATCGTGCAAAGCGGTGCCAGGCTGATTAGCAGCAAAAGCGTTTTTAGCGGCTTGTAAATAGTAAACCGAGCGAATGCCGATAATATTGGAAACGCGATCTTTTATAATGGCAATTTGTTGGTCACGAATGTCGTATTCACCCGCTACAATAGCCGCTCTACCTAATTTAAAGGCATTGAAAATATCTTGGGCATAAGAGCTAAAGTCAGAATCGCCATTAACCCTGGCGAGGTATTTATATAGGAATACATCATTAGCACCAAGATTAGCTAAAGGATTACTGGGGTCATTGGCCAGACCAAATAGATAGCCATACGCTTCATCCCATTTATGTTCCATATTGGTATAATTGGTTCCTTCTAGAAGGAACGTATTGTCATTATCAACACGGTTATTGGCTTCGTCAAGTACAGACTTACTGAGATAATTATTCAACATTTGATCGACACAAAGAGCACCGATAAGAGATTTAATAAGGAACTGATTGTATTCAAATCCCTGAGCGTTTACATAACGCACAGCCGAGCCATCGGCAATTTGTCCGGCTTTCCCAGCAGATGCCGCTTCACTGCGGGCAGTGTATATCTCAGCGACTTGCTGGTCAATAAAGGATTCCATATCTGCTTTTATACGCGCACTTAGAGCGGTATTGGCAGAGAAGAGTTCATTAGAAGCGGCTACTTTAGAGCGGATGCTTTTACTGGAAGCATTCAAGGTGGCATCGCTATAAGGGTCTACATCATTACCAAGAGAATCGGCGTTAGCAAACATTTCTTGCAGATCTTGGGCAGATTTAGAAAAGTCAAGCAGGGCCGCACTGAGTTCTACGCCCATGGCGAGGCGTTCGCTTTGACCCGAAAAATTGACGCTACTAGCACTATTTCTTTCAAAATTGTAGAAAGTGGGAGCCGTAACAGATGGAGTTGGGTTAACCGTGCTATTTTCTTCTTTTTCACAACTAGAAAGAAAGACTAGACCGAGAGAAAGAGCAGAGAGTAAGGGCAGAGATTTACGCATTATGCTTATTTAGATTTAATTAAAATAGATTGATGCCGCAAAACTAAAATCCCTTGCTAAATTGGGCAAGCCTTATTTAAAAACTTTCTAAATAAGATGGTTTAGTAACTGATTTTGAGTCCTATAAATTTTAAAATAGCTCAGTTTGGAAGCCGTTCCCCTCCAAATTTTTGCAGAAAACAGGATCGTAAAACGGAAGATCCGCCTTAGGGATTGCAGCGTAAAGCCCACAGCGAGGTACGAGCGAGGACTTGCAGCGAAAAGCCTGACCCGGAGGGTAAGGCCAAAAAAAAGACCTGAACACTTTCGGTGAACAGGTCTCTGGGAGGTAAGATATAAGGACTAGACTATTTTCTCGTCCACTAAAACTTGAAAACCATCTTCCATAGTCTGCTGTAGCGGACGGAATTTAAGGCCTAGTTCTTTTTTGATTTTAGAGTTATCCGCATTAAAAGCCACATTTACATTATTGCGTAAAAATTTGCGGCTTAAGGATTTATTAATAAACGGTCCAACCAACATCAATAACCACTTGGGTGCAGCAGATTTAGCAATGGGGAATTTTGCGCCAAATTTATCTTTTAGTGCTAGCGACATTTCTAAGAAATTGGTATTATGCGCGGAGGTAATGTAGCGTCCATGCGCGGTAGGGTTAAAGCCCGCTTGATAATGCGCCTCGGCTACATCGCGTACATCTACCACACCGATTCCCAGCTTAGGCGCACCAGTTTTAAAAGTACCGTCACCCATTTGTTTAAGGATGCTAAAACTTTCGGAAGTAGTAGCCTGTGGATTTAAGGGCGGTCCCATTACAAAGGAAGGGTTGATGGTCACCAAGTCCCACTGCGACTGACTTTTAGCAATTTCCCAGGCTTTTTGCTCGGCTAGAGTTTTGGAGTAGGAATAGGGTTGATAATCCAGAGAAGCGGTGGTGTTCCAAATTTCCTCGGTTATTTTGCCATTGGGTGCATTCACACAATCGATCGCATCGGTATAAATGGCGGCGCAGCTACTGGTAACCACTACACGCTTAACGCTTTTTACTTTTTTGGCGCTCTCTAAAACATTGGCGGTCCCTTTTTGAGCGGGGTCAATTAGATCTTTTTGGGCATCTTTAAAATCAGAGGTAAAAGGAGAAGCCGTGTGATAAACCAACTCACAACCTTCCATGGCAGCTTCGTAAGAGCCCATGTCTAATAAGTCGCTTTTGAAATATCGTATGATGCCCGGCGAATTTGCCGCTAAAGCATCGAGGTGAGCGGTTTTCTTTTTACTGTCGGGATTTCTTACGGCAGCGTGTACAGTAATGCCCTCATCGAGTAGTTTTTTAATTAACCAAGCGGCCACATAGCCAGTGGCTCCAGTTACTAATACGGGTTTTTTGGGGTCTATTGTAGTCATATTTTTTGTTTTATTGATGTTGCAAAGGTGGCTTTATTTGAGTGGAGACAACTACACAAAGTGCGGAAAGACTAACACAAAATTGGATGGGCTTTTTTGTTTGAACTATGGTGTAGATGATTTATTACCAATATCTTAGTTTAAGTTTCGAAACTCGAGGGGCGTTTGGCCGGTTTTAGTTTTAAACAGGCGGGTGAAGTAGTGGGGGTAGTTGAAACCAAGCTCATAAGCCACGGTACTTATGGGATTTTTGGTATTGAGCAATTGGTCTTTCGCTTTTTCAATAATAAAATCGTTGATATGATCTTTGGCCGCTCTGCCGCTTTCTTTTTTAAGAAGATCGCTAAAGTAATGCTGGGAAAGATTGGCTTTTTCGGCAAAGTAAGCAATACTAGGAGCGCCCAAATCGAGGTGTTTCCCTTCCTTAAAATAGGCCACTAAGTCACTTTGAAACTGCTGTACTAAATCTTGGTTTTGCGTACTACGCGTATTAAACTGTCTTTCGTAAAAACGCAGGCTATGACTTAAAAGTAGATCGATAAAGGATACTAAAACCCTGCGGCTGTGATTATCAATGCGCTGTTCGTATTCGTTCTTGATATCGCGAATGCAATGGTTGACAATCTTTTCTTCTTCGTGTGAGAGATGCAGGGCTTCGAATACTTCATAATTAAAGAAGCTAAAGTCTTTAATACTATCCTGCAAGTGACTGCCACGAATAAGGTCGGGGTGAAAGAAAAGTATCCAACCGCTTACATCACCTTTGTTAATAGTGTTGGTAATGGTGCTTAACTGCTTGGGGGCGCTAAAAACCAAAACGCCTTCAGCAAAATCGAAGCTATTGCGGCCATATTCTAAACCACAGCTTTTATCTTTCATGGAAATCATGTAGAAATCGCTCATCATTTGCAAGCCTACATATTGATCGCTAATTTCCATTTCGGCCGCATCAATAACGGTAATAAGGGGATGTTTGGGTTCGGCTAAACCTAATTGTTGGTGTAATTGACTGATTGTTTTAAACTCGATGATATTTGCTGCCATTCCTTTTAAATTCTAATGCAATAGTACAAATTCAATAAGGCTTAAATTTCACAATTTAGGGAAGGAACAGCACAAAATGCGGAAATAAAAAAGCGGCTAATCACTTTTGCAATTAGCCGCTTTGATATAGTTCCCTGATGCTTTTTAGTAAATAAAAGCCGGATCTAAATTACCCGGTGCATCCGTAAACCAATTGGTATTAAGGGTGCCCCCAGATACGGCCCAAGTAGAAAAGTTAAGATAGGCTTTATTGATGGGACTAAACTCTACCGGGTAATTAAACTGCTCGGTAATATTTATGCCCCAAGGCAATCCTAAACTAGTTTTATAGTAATATTCATTAGACGGATTTGTAGCATCCGCACTGCTTCCGAAAAGGCTGAGATCGGCTAAATCGGTGGGTTTTTTTCCCGCTAAATGAATTTCTCTTCCACGAGTAGCATTGGCGAAGATAAAGGCATTATAAGGAGGTAAGCCCACATTTGCCAAGCTCTGTGGCGTACTGAAATTAATCACATTACTTAGTGTTTCCGGCGTAACAGTTGCTTGTCCGGGAATAGTATTAATAAAACTAGAACCTGAAGCGGGGATGACACGGTACACATTATCGAAGGCGATGATGGTCGCTTTAGCCTGATTAGCCTCGGTACCATTGGCATTATTTGTTACCAAGTTTTCTTGTAGGTTTTGTCCACTAATAGCGCTAATATCACTTGCGTTTACATTGGTGAATTGAAAACCAAAACCGTTTTCAAAGCCAGCTCCCACGGCACGAATAGTCCAATCGGCTTCGATATCTACAATATTGTTAGATCCGTTAACAATGTGATCTACTTCATAATCAATCACCATATCGTTAAAGTCGTAATCACCTTGTGAAGGCCAAAGATCTTCGTAAGCTAAGGTTCCACTATACGTGTTAATGATAGCCCTTGAAGGATCATTTGGAAACTCATCACTTTCGTTAGAAATACCATCACCATCATCGTCGGCTTCGGGAGTAACTGGAGGAACATTGCCCGTTTCAATAGCTGCCCAAGGGTTTGCAGAAACGTAAAAAATAAGATCATTAAAATCGTTATCACTGCTAATAGAGCGGGTTTGGTCTTCGAAGCCATTTAATAAGAGCTGACGACCAATATCAGAAAGCTGTACGGTATGTTGGCGTTTAGTTGGATCACTCTCGTCAGTATTCAAATCGCTGCGAGAATAAAATTTAGTAGCATTTACATTAACATTGCTTCCATCCCAAGCATTCTGAAACAAAACCCAACTGATAGATTTGCCAGCAGGGAAGGAGCCTAGTTTAACTTTGTCTCCTGCGTATAATTCACCAGAGCTATAAGCTAAAGAAGCATTAGGGAGGATGATAAAGATAGAATCTATATCACTGGTAGTGGCAGGTGGATTATTTGAATCGTAAACGTAATAGCCTAAAGAGTTTTTATAACCGGCGCCTTCACCAATAAAGGTAATCCAAACATCACTCATGGCCGTAACCTTAACATCTAGTTCATTACCAGAGGTCAAGTATTGTGGATTGTGCACGGGCACCGGGCGATCTTCGGGAAGCGAAGCGTTTACATCATCTAAAAATTCTTGGCTCACCACATCACCTGGGTTTTCTAGGTAAAGAGGCAAACCTTTGTATTTTCCTTCATTAAAAGCCCCCATGTAATAGTATTTTCCGCTAATGGGAATTCGGGTTGCATTAGTATTTTGAGTCTTAAAAGTCCTTTGTGGTAAAGTACCACCGAATTGTGCATTAAGGTTAGTTGAAACAGCGAGCTTTTGAATATTGGCAAAGCCTACTACGCCAGCTTCTACGTAAACGTGGTTTAGATATGCAGGAAGAGCTAATTCTGTTGTTAATACTCCGTTGGCATTAGTAAAGCCGCTATTTAAGAGCACACCGTTAGAATCGGGATGATTTGTGTAAAAGTTAATTTTCACTCCTGCTAAGTCATTATCCGATAAGCTTTTTACGCTAATGCTTGCATTTATATTTTGATCGGTTTCGAAATTGAAACTAGCGGGAATATTTAATTCCTTGATATCACTAGGGATAGGATTGGCGGGGTTGGAAGAATCGTCATCTTTTTTACAAGCACTAAACGCTATCAGTAAAACGCCGAAGTAAAGCTTTGCTTTCATTGGTAATGGAATTTCAAACAAATTTCGTCAAACTTCGTAAGTTTTTTGCTGATAAAAATCACTTTTCGATGAGTTGTAATGTTTTGCCGTTGGAAAATAGATTATTGTCGGTGAAGGACTAAATGAACAAGGGAAATATTTTTTTTACATAAAGATGGAAAGATATAGCTAACAACATTCGGCAGTTCAAAGAACTTGGATACGAGCTTATATTTCAAAGTTTTAAGTTTAAAGCCTAGAAATATAAAAATCGTAGATTTGGGGAAAACTGAATAATGAGATCTGTTAGCTTAATTTTAACCTTAATACTATTTTTTACTGGCTGCCAGCCTGAAGATGAGGGTCCGCAAGACTATATTGAAGTAGATGGGCTGAAATACGAATTAGGAACTTCTAGGGTAATTTATTACGATCGAATTAATGATGCTGGCGAGTTAAATCATTTCTATCAAATTCAGGTTTTTGGAATAGATTATATAATTCATTATGATTCAAACCGGAATTTTTTCTCTGATCAAGGGGAGGATTTATATATCTATTTTACTATCGAAAGTAAACAAGCCATTACCATAGAAAACACTTTTTATCAAAATGCAATTTGGAGTGCCAGAGATACTACTACCGTAAATGAATACAGTAATATAACAGTCTCTAATTTCAATGAGCGAAGACTTAGAGGGGATGAACAGAAAATAGATAAGCCAATTTATTTGGCCATGGAGAATCGTCAACTAGAAATTAAAGCTCAAGGAATTACACTTTATGATGTCAGCTCAGAGGGTGATACCATTATCAAAACCGTTAATATACACTACCGTGGAAAATACTTTTAACAATAAACGTAGAAAGAAAGTATTACTAAGTGGCATCTTGCTTTGTTTTACCTACTTAAGCCATGGTCAGGTGAAGCGATTGAGCAACTTTACTGAAATTATACCAGAGGAACATACGCGAATTGTCACCAGTTCTCCGGGGAAAGTATTTGCATATAATGCTCAAGAATACGTGGTTTTTTTGTCGGGAGCGACCGGTTATTGGAAAAATAATTCTGAGCCTCACATTAGCAGTGCCAATGCTTTGGTGCATATAAAGAATGGTGAGGTTCAAAGTCCACAAATAAAGGTCTTCAACCCTCCTCGTGATTTTTATACTTGTCTTGATTTAGTATTTAATCCCGAAAGTTATAAAGAGAGAAGTTTTATTCAAATACGTTCGGCTTGCAATGAAGTGAAGTTTGACCGATTTTTTTTAAAACATGCTAGTAATGCTTTTCAAGCCTCTCCTCAACAAAGTATTCACTTAGCAGGAAAAAATGTTTTACATAGTTCAATTTTAAAACATGGGGATGAAGCTTATGTATTATTAGTTGAAACCCCAGAGATTAAGCCAACTGGTGAGGTAAATAGGGGAGGTTTAGGGAGTGATACTCTGAGCTTGGTTCGCTTAGATTTCGCCAGACAGACTTTTGATACTATCAGCACCTTTCTTTTACCCGCTAGGCCATTTCAGGATCATAAAGACTTTTTTGGGCAAGTAAAGATTAATAATGATTTCACTAAAGTTTATTTAAAGCCTAATATTTACGATAGCCTTTTTACTTTTTCAATGGGTAATATTTCACCCGAAATAAAACCCTTCTCGTACACATACTTTGCTACTCTAGACGATTACAATTTCTTTAGTTCGCCCACCTACAGTCAAGATTCTACTTTTTATGAGAGTTATGATCTAATATCTTATCAATTTCGTGATGGCTTAGTCTTAAAAGATAGCACTGTATTAAAGCTTCCCAACAGGAGAATACCAGCATGGCACTATACCAGTATAAACCTTTTGGGAAAGAATCAGGATACTGTACTCTACTCTAAAACCGGGCTCCGCGATGGAGAATACACCCATGAAGGAATGATTTTAGCCGATTTAGAAGGAAATATTATTTGGGAAAAGCAATTGACCCCATATTACATTGGCTTAAACATTAACAGTGCCCAGTATATTAACGACACCATACTAATAAGCGGTCATTATAGGCCAGGACGTTTTGTTAAAGATCGTGAAACAGGAGATTTACGTTACATCACTTATGGGTCGCGCAGAAGTGTATGCCTAAGAATTTTAGCGGATGGCACCAATTTAGACGCCGAGGCCCTAAGTAAAAGTGAAGAAGTAGTGGTTTATCCCAATCCATTTTATGTTGATTTCAAAATAGCAGAGGAAGGCGTGAATAAATATCAAATCCTTGATTTTAATGGCAATTTGGTGGCAGAGGAGATTCTCAATCCTACAACAGGCATTTATCGGGTTTACCTGCCAGAGCTAGATTTCGGAATGTATTTTCTGCGTCTTTACAAAGATGACGGTGATATTTTGGAGAAGAAGATCTTTAAAATGACCTATTAAAGCCTAAGGGTCAATAGCTAAAAATATTTTAAACAACCCCCAGTCGGCAGGGGGTGATGGTGATTTATTGCAATTTACCGAGCAGATAACACCTACATTCAAGCATAATTATCATATTTCTTTGTGCTTATCCTCAATTATAGCTAGTTTGGCGCAAAATATAAAAGCATGACTAAAAAGCATACCTACGATATGGGGATGATTGGGAATTGTTCCTTTTTAGCCCTAATTGGAAAAGATACAAATGTAGATTGGATGTGCTTGCCGCGCTTTGATAGCTCTTTTGTATTTGGAAAGCTTTTAGGAGGAGAAGAGAAAGGCGGTAAGTTTTCAATTAGTCCTTGCACAGATAATTACGAGAGCACACAACGTTATACCGACAATAGTAATGTTTTAGAGACCATAATTGACACGGGAGAAACCTCTTATAAAGTAACGGATTTTGCCCCGCGTTTTTTTCAGCATGAGCGCTACTACCGGCCCTTAATGTTAGTGCGTAAAATAGAGCCTCTCAAAGGTTTCCCGCGGGTTAAAGTAGACTGTTCGCCCGTAAAAGATTATGGTGCTGAAAAGTTGACTCGTGAAAGAGGAAGTAGTCATATCCGCTATAATGGTTTACACGAAACTCTGCGTTTAAGTACCGACATTCCTCTTAACTATATTTTAGAAGGTTCGGAATTCGTCTTGAATAAGACGCATTATATGATCCTCAGTTATGGCGTACCCTTGGAAGGGCCATTAATGGAAACTGCCGAGAACTTTTTATTTAAAACCCTAAAGTACTGGCAGAAATGGGTGAAGTCAACTAGTATTGGCAGTCTTTATCAAACGGAAGTAATACGTTCATCCCTAGCACTTAAAATTTGCCAGTATGAAGATACGGGCGCTTTTATAGCCGCACCTACTACCAGCTTACCGGAAGCGCCTGGCTCGGGACGTAATTGGGATTATCGCTTTTGCTGGATGCGTGATACCTTTTATATTCTTAATGCCTTTAATAATGTGGGGCACTTTGAGGAGATGGAAAAATATTCTTCCTACCTCACCAATATTCCTATTCCCGATAAAAAACGCATTCAGCCTCTCTACAATATTGTCGGTGAAAATAAGCTGACGGAAATAGAGCTGGATTTACCTGGTTACTTAGGAAATAGCCCAGTGCGTAAAGGAAATGATGCCTATACCCACATACAGAATGATGTTTATGGGCAAATACTTTTAGCTATTTTACCACTGTATGTAGATGATCGGTACAAGGATAATCCTGCCGCAAACTCCGATCAATTGCTGAGTACTATTCTCGAAAAAATGGAGATGACCATTGATGAAGAGGATGCCGGTATTTGGGAATTTCGCAATAAAGCGGATCAACATGCCTATACCAATCTCTTTCAATGGGCTGGCAGTAAAGCTGCGGTGAAATTGGCTAAAGTGCTTCAGAACCCTGAACTGGAAAAGCGAGCGAGTATTTTAGAACATAAAGCAAAAGCCCATATCGAAAGTTGTTTTGAACCGCATCTAAATGCTTACGGACAGGGTGTAAATAACCGCCACATGGACGCTAGTACGCTGCAGTTGATAATGATGAATTATTTGCCGCATAATTCAGACATAGCAAAAGATCATCTCAAAGCCTTAGAGAAAGAATTAAAAGTAGGTAAAGGTTTGTTTTATAGATATTTAGCAGAAGATGATTTTGGGAAGCCCAAAACTACTTTTCTAATCTGCGGCTTTTGGTATGCCGAAGCTCTTGCTTGCGTTGGGCGTTTAGATGATGCCATGGAAGCTTTCGAAGAACTAGTCAGTTATAGCAATCACCTTGGCTTATTAAGTGAAGATATTAATGCTGCTGATGGATCCATGTGGGGAAATTTCCCGCAAGCTTATAGTCATGTAGGCTTGGTAAATGCTGCTTCCAGAATTAATAATCTATTGAATAAACCTAAGTTTCTATAAACCTGAATTCGACAATAACTTAGAGCCTCAGATTTTACGTCGAACTCACGTTAAACTAGAGGCCTATTTATATTTAGAGAACCAATCAAAGAAAAGCTCAGTCTAGGATTTTGGAATCCCAGACTGAGCTTTGTTTTTAATATGAACTCGATGTAAAATCAGTCCTCAGAGCCTTTGTCAATAATGCGCTAAATAAATTTCTTCAGCAATTCGCGTACCGCTACAAAATCTTTTACATTGAAGCGTGCATGAGAATTGGTATTACCCACTTTAATAGTTATGGCCTCTTTAGGTAATTGCTCAAACATGTCCTCATCCGTTTGATCATCGCCAATGCAAAGGGCAAAATCGGGTTGCTTGGCGCGATAATATTTGGCGGCAATCTTTCCTTTGTTGATGGCATTGGGTTTAATTTCAACTACCTGATTTCCGTTCAATACCTGCAGGTCTTTTTCCTGCATAAAGTGGCGTAAGTGACTGCTAAATTCACTGGAACGCAGTTCGCCCAATCCTTTTTCCACCTTGCGGTAATGCCAAACCAAGGCATTGCGTTTTTCTTCGAGGAAGGAACCTGGGGTTCGGTCGATGTAAAATTCGATCAGCTGCCGTGCTTCGTCTTTCCATTCTTGGTCCATTAAATCGCTGTGCATTTCCCAGTCTTTCTGATACTTTTTGGTCCAAATACCATGCTCCGCTACTAAGTTTACCTTTAAATGTCCTAACCATTCGCCCAAGGTATCGGCTTTGCGGCCACTAATAATAATAACTTCATTCTTGGGGTTATCACTTAAAGCAGTGAGTATCCGCAACAGTTCAGCATCAGGTTGACAAGCCAGTGGATCATCATTAAAGCCTACTAATGTGCCATCATAATCTAAAAACAGCAGGCGTTTATCGCTTTCTTGATATTCTTTTAATACAGCGGCTTCACTTTTAGCTACTAATTGGTGCGTGGCCATTTTCTCTTGCATTTGCTTCACCGTATTAAGGTTTTGCATAAAGAGATCCACCCAACTAAAAATATTGTATTTCTGCAGGCTACGCTGCATTATTTCGATATGCTCCTTTTGCTCCTGTAAGGGCATTTCCACGGCGCGCTTAATGGTTTTTGCCATGGAGGGAATATCATTGGGATTGATAAGTAAAGCATCGGAAAGCTCCTTGGCTGAACCCGCCATTTCACTGAGGATTAAAACCCCATCTTTTTTATCACGGGAGGCTACATACTCTTTGCAAATTAAATTCATTCCATCGCGCAGCGGAGTAACCAGGGCGATATCGCAAATACTATAAAAAGCAGATAGAGCGTCCAGCGGATAGCTGCGGTAGAAGTAATGGATGGGTGTCCAGCTCAATCGCCCAAATTTACTGTTTATATGCCCTACGAATTCGTCTACTTTTTCTTTTAATTCTTGATAATGAGGTACTTTATCACGGGAAGGCACGACAATTAATAAAAGGGAAACCTTTTCTTGATACTGGGGATTATCATCTAGGAAAAGTTCAAAAGCCTTAAGTCTCTTTTTAATCCCTTTAGAATAATCTAAGCGATCCATGGATAAGATTAACTTCTGATTGCCAATGGTTTCCTTATAGCGTGCCACTCTTTCTTTGGTTGCCTCGGTCATCACATTATCGGCGAATTTTTGATAATCAATTCCCATAGGAAGCGAATCGGCCACCACCAACCTGTTTTCTAGTTGAATTTCATTGCGACTATAGCTATAGCCCACTAGGCGATGTACCGAACTTAAAAAGTGGCGCATATCGTCATAGGTGTGAAAAGCAATATAATCGGCGCCCAACATACCTTTAAGCAATTCTTTACGCCAAGGAATCATGCGAAAAACCTCATAGGAGGGAAAGGGAATATGCAGGAAGAAGCCAATAGTAATATCGGGATGCTTCTCTCGTAAGTAAGCGGCCACCAAAAAAAGTTGATAATCGTGTAGCCAAATGGTATCGCCCGGCTCAATATTTTCGGAGATGGCATCGGCAAATTTTTGATTTACCCGCTGGTAGGCTTGCCACTGCTTTTCATCGTAATTTATGTATTGCACAAAATAGTGAAAGGCTGGCCATAAGGTCTGATTGCTAAAACCCAGGTAGTAGTCATTTACATCATCTTCCGTAAGGAAAACGGGCAACATATTTTCTTTTCGCAGACTTGCTCTAACTCGCGCTTGTGAAGCATCATCATCGAAGGAGGCTCCCGGCCAACCAATCCAAATATTGTTTCCACTTTTGTAGATAGATCCCAAGCCAGTGGCTAAGCCACCTTCACTTGGTTTAAATAGGTATTCATCATTCTCTTTTTCAATTCTTACCGGTAATCGGTTGGAGACGATAATGGTTTTCGACATCTGCTAAACTGTTTTTTCAATTAATAAGGTAGGAGGCATAAGATACAGTCTTTTCTTTAACCCATAAAGATTAGCCTATTACTAAGTTGAAAAACAGCGGAAGTATCGCTTCATTAAGACAATACCGTTTTATGATTTTTTATAAAATAGATGCCCAAAATAAGCGAGGGAGGCGCCCACTATATAGGCCATTAAATCGCTCCACAGAAATCCCGAGCCTAAAACCAGCGCTATTAATTTATGCTTGCGCAGATGATTAATCCAATCGGCTTGATAGAGTTGCGAAAACTCGATGGCAAAACAGATACAGATACTGCTTAGAAAGTAGAACTTTAGACCTTTCTGCGGAAACAAAAAAGCGACTAAATAGAAAATCATTACTGCATAAAGGGCGTCGCCAAGGTAAGGGTAAATTAATTTTGGAATAAATGAACTTCGGGATAATAAACCTAGAGCGATAACAATGATAAATGCAAAGAAATACTTTAGTCTCAAATTTTTCAATGTGTTTGTCCCCGTTATTCTGCGAAAGCCAAAAGGGTTAAATCTTGTAAGATTGAAAATTAAGCTAATTGCTTTAAACTGGCAAGTGTAACGCAGGAAGGCGGTAATTTTAAAATTAAATCTAAGGATGAAAATTAGCATCTTTGTTTCATGAATCAAGCAGTAAAAAAAGGAATAGCAACTTCACTTAGCCTTATTACGCTGACTCTTGCGCTAGCGCTGCTGCCTCTAGTTTTTGTCACTGATATTTTAGACCCTTGTCTGGCTCCGCGTTTCAGCTATTTAGGATTGTTGGTTTTCATACTGGCTGCTTTTAGCTTTTTTCATGGAAGGTGGCCCATTCCAAAACTTACTGGAGTCTTCCTTATTTTCATTGCTATAGAAGGGATAAGTGTAATTTTCGCACACAGTCCTAGTGAGGCTGTCGGCCCTTTGTTACGCGATATGTTGCTTCTCGTTTTAATGCTTTTAGTGTCTCATTTAGCGGCGATTCCACACGCTAAATTTCTGGTAGCGAAGGCCATTACAGCGGCTAGTTTGTTAATTTCTACCTATGCCATTTACCAATTAAATCATTTTCAGGCTTGGCAAGATGGCGAAATGCTTTATCAGGTAAGGTCCTTTATGGGGCATCGAAATTTACTGGCCTCGGCCTTAATTCTCAGCTGGCCATGGTTACTATTTCTCAGCTTAAAAGGAAAGAGTTTTTGGCGGGTACTGGGGATTTTAAATATGCTTATTTCACTTTTTCTCATCATAATATTAGAGTCGAGAACAGTCTGGTTAGCAGCGATGGCCTTTGTGGCTGTTTATGCAAGCAGTGCTTTGATTAGCAAGTTGATAGGTAGAGTAAATGCGAAGATCTGGCGTATTCTTTTTGGTGCTTTTTTGCTCAGCGCCTTAATGGTTTTTGTAAGTATAAAGCAAAAACAAGAAGGCGGATTAAGGAAGGCGCAGGAACTAAAAACTTCGGTAAATATTTCTTCGCAAGAAGAGAAAAACTTCACGGTTTCGGAGCGACTTTTATTATGGAAGGCCACTTTAAATATGATTTGGGATAATGGTTGGGGCGGTGTTGGTGCAGGTAATTGGAAAATTCAGTTCCCAGCTTATGGCTCCGATATTTGGCGCGCCAGGCAGGGAATGGTGCAGTTTCAAAGGCCGCATAATGATTTCCTCTGGGTGCTTTCCGAACTGGGTATTTTGGGCCTACTGGGCTATGTTGCCTTTTTCATTCTGCTCATTTTCTCCGCATTTAGTAGCATTGGCAATACCGCCCATAGCAAGGTAGAGCGGCAATTTATTCGCCTATTACTAGCAGGCTTATGCGCTTATTTGGTGGTTGCTTTTTTCAGCTTTCCACGGGAAAGACTTTTCCATCAAATCGTTCTTTACCTTGGCATGGCCTTTATTTTAAGCTTTCGCAAGAAGGCAGAGCTCAATTTGAAAGCCCCTTTTTTATTTAAAACGGGAGCAGCAATAATTGGGCTTCTTGGCTTGACCTTTGGCTTAAATTGGTGGCAGGGAGAAAGACTTAGTCTTAAAATTAATCAGGCGAGAGCAGAGGGAAATTGGGGCGCACTTTTAGCTTACGCAGATGAGTTGGAAGGAAACAGCTTTTATCAAATTGATCCAGTTTCCATACCAATACCTTTCTATAGTGGTCTAGCTTATCTTAATCTTCAAAATTATGTCCAATCGAAAATAGACTTTCAGAAAGCTTATCATCTGCACCCGAATAACATTCATGTAATCAACAATTTAGCAAATATAAATCTTTTGCAAGGGAAGGTGGATACCGCCATAAAATTCTACCAGCAGGCCTTAGAAGTTTCCCCCAAATATTTAGATGGCGCTTTAAACTTAATGGCCGCTTATTATAATAGCGGAAGGGTATCTGAAGCCTATGATTTCTTATTGAAGTATGAGCCAATTTTCGCGGTCGATCGCCCTGATCATCCCACTTTAGGCGCTTACCGAAAAGCAATTGTAATGGCTAAGCTTAAACTGATAACGGCGCATATGCCTCCACAGCAGCAAAAATACTGGCTCACTCAGCCTGAGGAAATAATACTAAGCCATTACGAAGAAGCCCGAAAACTGAAAATAAGTTTGGAGGAAAGACTGGAAAAGAATCTTTAACTCATTAGCCTAACCATTTCCAGGCAATTAACGTTATAATTGCAGTACTAATCCTCAAAAGACCTATATGTTTAAAAAACTATTCTCCGTATCTATTACAATGCTAACGATGAGTGCTCTTTCGGCGCAATCGGTTTCTATATTAAACCCATCTGTTGGTCAGAATGGCCAGACTCTACCCATAATTATTTCAGGACAAAACACTTCCTTCACGCAAGGTTCGGTGAGCTTAATGCTTTCACAAGGTTCACAAACAATGGGGCAGGGCAGTAACACGGTTTTCTCCAATATTTTAGCCGTGAACAATACTACCATTTCAGCCAATTTGAGCGTTCCTGGTTCTAGCACCATCGGTTTTTATGACTTAATGGTAAATTCGGGTTCTAGCACAATGAATAGACTTTCTGCCTTTGAAGTTATTCCGGGCGGACAAAATTCTATTTCGACTAATTCTCCTGGTGCTAAGCCCGGACAAAATGTAAACGTGAGTTTTACCGTGTCTGGCGCGAGTTTCAAAAACTTAGCGGCGGAAAACATTGAAAAAGTATGGTTAAGTAAGGGCAATGCGGTTATTACTAACTTTACAAATATTCAGGTAATTAACAGCACAAGTTTTAGCGCAGACCTAAGTGTTCCTGCTGGAGCTAGCAACGGCTTTTGGGATATCAATGTGTTTACTAGTGTAGGCAATTCTTACCGCAGCAGCGCTACCTTTGAAATTGCTCCCGATATTAGCACCAAAGAATTTGAAAGTACCAATTTCGCGATTTATCCCAATCCAGTGGGAGATGAGTTAAGAGTGGAATTACCTGCTTCCGTAGATGGCCTAAGCTTTAGAATTATCGATATAACTGGAAAAGAAGTACAAGGATTAAAAAGCCAATTAGAAGGCACTATTCTAAAAGTGAATACTAAAACTTTAAGCACTGGAAATTATTTAATCCAGTTTAATAAAGGTTCAAAAGTATTGGCTACTAAGAAATTAGTGAAGAGTTAAGTTAATTACCCCAGTATAAAAAAAGGCTAGAAGTTCATACTTCTAGCCTTTTTTGCTTTTATTATTCTGTAAGCTTTAGCGTAGAATTTCGTTAACAAGTTCGCTTTCGAAATTCTCAAAGACCTCTTTTAAATTACTCTCACCGTTGGTTCCGTAATTCACAAAAAATGCCATCGAAACTTCAGCACTAGGGAAGTAAAACAAGTCGGCGCTATAGCCTAAGTCGCGACCAGTATGTCCTAAACCAAAATCTGATTTCTCGGTAAACTTCTTAATGTTGCCCACACCCGTATAAAAGTTATCGCGTGCTAAGTGAAAGTCTTCCATCTCTAGTAGAGAAGCTTCGCTAATAATACTTTTAGTAATGTAAAGTTCACGGATAAACACATTTAAGTCTTTTACCGTTGAGTATACTCCACCATAACCATTACCGCTGCCCGTAATCATATTAGAGACGTTGACGATTGTACCATTATTATGAAGATCAAAATAGCCTTGCGCTACATTATTAGGTAAGTCCTCCCGTCCTTGATAATAGGTGTTCGTCATTCCAAGTGGTGCCAATATTTTTTCTCTTAATAATTCACCGTGATCTCGGCCACTTGCCTTCTCGATGCACATAGAAACCAATGCAGTATTGGTATTGGAATAACTCGCGGTAAAAGGAGCCTTAAACTCTATAGCCCCTTGATTATAAGCGAACTCTAGTAATTCTTCTTGGCGCCAAACTTTGTTAGGATTATTAATTACGGCTAGGTAAAACTCACTGCTTGTGATTAAATCGAAAATACCAGTAGTATGATTCATGCATTCCTTTATGGTAACCCCTGCAGCATTATCGAGCTTATCTAAAATTTCGGCATCAATATAATCGGAGATTGGGTCGTCAATATCTAGCAGTCCCTCTTCCTGCAGTTTAAAGGTCAGCACTCCCACCATTAATTTGGTAATACTGGCCGCTTTGGAAGGATGGCAAGGAGTGAATTCAACTCCCCCTTCAATATCTGCAAAACCAGCGCTACCGATATAGGACCCAGATGAATCTTCTACTAAAACAGAAATCCCCGGTAGTCCTAAGTTTTTATACTTGTTTAAAATGGCTTGAAAGGCTTGAGATTTAGGATGAGCATCAGTGGAAACAGTGCAATTTATAGACTCTGTAGCCTGTACATCGGCCTTTTGGCAGGCGCCTAAACTTAATAGAGCTGCGGCGAAAAATATATTTTTTAAAGTCATAGTTCTAGATTAAAGGTTAATGGGCATATCAATACCTAGAGAAAAAGTGTTGTAAGGCAGTAAAGGAACATATCCCGAAACATAAGGACCCTGGAGAAAACTTCCGAAAGCTAAAGTATAAGCCATGCCATAAGGATCTCCGGATGGGCAATAAGAAGCCCCAATTCGCCAACCCAGCATAAACTGTGAGCGGACCTTATTCAAAGCGCGAGACTCGTAATTGCCATCATCTTGCAATTCTAATACGGCAACATTATTAATCGCCATGATGTAACCAAGATCAATGGAAGCTTTTAGTTGCCATTTCGATCCAATGGCATAAGCATAGTCTAGCGATGGATAAATTTTGATTCCTGTTTGAATAAAACGATGGTAGAATAAGCCAATACTCCCACTTACGGCCCATTGATGCTTTTCATTGGTATTGATGCGATGTTGGATGCCAGCGTCAATTCCTGGATGGAAATTAGAATAGAAAAGAGCGGGATAGGAGCTAAAAGGTAAACCAGTAATGTTGTTTGAGGCTCTTATCTCCATGCGGTGTTGTCCGTAGCTACTTAATGTAAATAAGCTTAAAAGTAGCAGACTAATGCATTTTTTCATGTATTAATTTTATTGTTTGGATCTGGTTCTGGTCAATAATTGACCTAGCCGTAAATCTAAGCATTGAAATTTCAACAAAACATCTCATTTCTTGATACAAAAAAAAGCAGCTTAGAGAATTACAAATTCTAAGCTGCTTTGAAAACAGATTTTATAGGTTTTCTAATTTTCTAAAGAGAACAGATCTTCTACCTTACAATCAAAAAGCTTGGTCATTTTTAAAGCCAGCTCTAGGGAAGGGGAGTATTTATCATTTTCAATGGCGTTAATAGTCTGCCGGCTAACGGCTAGCTTTTCGGCTAAATCTTGCTGCGAAATCTTATTCATGCTGCGATACACTCTAATCTTATTCGTCATTACTAGCCGTTTTATAATGTCTCAATAGTTTAATATCAAAGATGAGATTAAAGAGAAAGAGGATAAGAAAGAGTTGGGCAAATAAGAAAGAAAGGAAGATTAATCCAAAAATGCTTAAAACGGTTAATAATAATACCCCATAGCTAATAAACAGACTTATTCTTAGGGCATCATTCCGCAATTTATCGATTAGTTCATCTTCATACTTTTCTTTCGAGAAGCCAGCCATAAGGCCAAAAATAATAATGAAGACCGATAGTAGCTCGTCTAAGAAAACAGTTTCGATCCAGCCGCTTTCTGCAGGACTGAATATTTCGTCATTGATTAAAGCAGGAACTTCAAAAGTGAAAAGCTCCTCGATTTTTGGGTCGCCTTCTAAAAAAAGCATGTAATAAATCCCGAAACCGAAAAATAGGTAAAACAATACTCTACTCACTTTTTTAAAACGATGGGGCAGTAATAAGCTCATAATTTTGATTTTTAAGATGATCAAATGTATAGCATTATTTACTAAATGTAAAATATATTAGACAAAAAGTTGATGATTTTTTACAAAGTGAGCTGTAGCAAGCACACCTAGGCGCTTGTCAACAGGTGTTTGAAACGGGTGCATGCCAATTGACACACATAGAAATCTAGGCTACTACTTTTTAATTAAAAGGTACTGCAAAATCGCTTCTCCATTTAGGCTTAAAGCCAAGATGCGCAGACCCGCAGCGGACTCGTCATTAATTGAAACACTCGTTCCGGATGCAATTTTCCCAGACCGTAAAACACTTCCTCGAAGGTCTAGTAATTTGTAGTGCATGTCAGCAGCATTGGAATTATACAAGCTGAAGCTCTGGGAGTAAGGATTTGGATAAACACTAAAATTTAAGCTTCCTTTTATAGCTTCAAGGCTTAAACTACCATTGGAAGCATTTGGGGTAGGCACCGAAAAGCTAATCCATGAAGGACTAGCGTCATAGGAGCGTCCGTAGCTTATATCGGAGGATTGGGCGCCAAATGTGATTAAATCGGCGGTATCAACTTGACCATTAGTATTTTTAGCAAGAATAATTTCTTCGCCGCCTTTAGATAAGCCAAAATTAGTGTGATATATTCCCGCGGTAGTATCACTTGAAGCCCAAAAAATAGTGAAGTATCCTGCGGCTAAATATTCGGCCGGAAGTTGCCATTCGAATGGAGTAGAGGCATTATCACTCAAATAATAATCGCCCAAGAAAATGCTATCACTACTATTATTGTAAAGTTCAATCCAATCGTTATTATCGCCATTATTATCTGCAATAGTATTATCGTTATCCGCCATAAACTCGTTGATGACTAAATCGCCCAGCAATCGAATATTAATGCTTTTGGCAGTGCAGGGCTTCGTACTTTGCTTTCCTTGGGTGTCGCTTGCTGTTATTTGGTAGGAAATATTTCCGCTAGTAGGCTTGCTTATCGCATTGGCATAGATGCCATCATTAGCCTGCCCATCATTATGAAGCCCATCATCGTAAAGAATAATACTTTGACTGGCGCCGCCACTAAGGCTATAATTACAAGTAGCATTACTAAGGGATTCATCAACAATAAATGCTTTAAAAATAATTTGCCCGGGTAGTGAATTAACATCCGCTTGAGGCGAGTGAATAATTGGCGCTACATCGAAAGATCCCAATTGATTTAGGGCCGAGCTAGAGCGCGTATTGAGATAAGACTTGATGCCTTTCTTAACATGTTGATTCGCTTGGTTGGTCGTGAAACTTTGGTCGAAATCGCTATTGCTGAAACCGTAATCGAGGCTTTTAAAGGTATCTGTGTAAGCGTAGCTATTGATTTGATTTTTAATGGAGTCAATTCTAATAGAGAAACTATTGCTTCCTATCTTAGTAGCATAATCGCGTAAATAATATTTGTAAACATCTTTTAGAGCCGAAACTGCTAAAAGGCGATCGGCCAGCGGAAAATTTTGTCCCGCATTATGCCAATTATTTACATCGCGTGTTGCCCAATCTATACCGAACCAATCTACCCCCATACTATTATCTATATCGTAAGGGATGTATTCCATTTTTCCACTCTGCGGATTTTCGTAGAGGTAATAATTATTCTGATTAAAGCTGTAATTATCCCAATGCCCCATGATCACTTCATAGGCGAGGGTCTGCAAATAGTTCTCGATATTAAAGACCGAGTCGAGACGGCAAACTAATTGATTTTGAGGGGAGTTATTTAAGATGTCAATGAATTGCGCTAGTTTAGTATAGTCATCTATATCTTCATTGGTCTTCAGTTCATAAACGCGTTCGCCATTGTTTTTGGTCAGCTTATAATCGCTGGGATTATTGCTAATGAACTGCAAATTGGCAGGATAAGTACACTTGTATAAATTACCGGTATTGTTACCAAAACGATGACTAAGCCAGTCGTTATTAATGTGCTCGGTATTGATATAGAGTCCTTTATACTCGCCATTAATATAAAGTTCACTATGAACGCAGCGCGAGCTTGCTATCCCTTCTGCAGAAGCGAATTCCCAAGCTATGCGGGCCCGACTAATACTGGGGTCGTTATGCTCGCCATTGAGGTTAAAGTCTTTAAAACCTTGGTAACGGCGACCACTGGTAAAGCTATTGATAGAAACTTTAAATGATTTTTTATCTGCTTGTCGTGATGTGTTTCCGCGCAGGCGAAAGCCAATATTAGTTATCGTATCATTAAGGTTGCCATTCGTAAAAATTAGCGTCGCCGGAAATTCGTGATCGGAGCTTGCATTAGCAGGATCTAAAATAACCGCGAGACTATCCGTATCGATTAAAATTTCAATTTTAGAGACTTCATTACGATCGTAAAGAGGACCATCGAGGGGATGTGCTACTTGCGCATAACTAAGAGTATGAAGGAACAGAAATACTAAGGAACTGAGCAAGCTTTTCATGCAGAATAATTTATGACAAAGATAGGCCTGATTGGGGAACTTAACGCTTCACTTTGATTACATAGCTGCACAAGTAATCTTCCCCTAATTTTATGTGTAAATCGTAAAGACCTTTTTTACTAAAAGTAGTAGATAAGGTTAGGGTATTATCTTTCAATTGAGTGGAGTCCGCTTCAAAGGACAAAACCTTGTTTTCGGTACGCAATTCGAGGTAAAGATCTCTAGAGTTAAGACTATCGGAGATTTGAAAATTAAAGTTAATCACTTCATCTTTAGTAACTTCCAGTTGAAAGTTTGATTTCCCCACCGGGAAAATGCCGAACTTAAAGGCAGCTCCATAAACTAAGGCAGAGGATAGGAATTTCTGTTTCGAATAGGAACTGTCTAATAAAGTCCATTTAGCTTCTAAAGGAAAATGGTTTCGAAAGAAGAGTTCTGGCTGGCAGAGAAAGAAGCCATCATTATAATCATCTACGAAAACCTTTAAGCCCGAAAAAACATTGAAATTCCCCGCAGACCAGGAGGGATCACACAAATACCATTTACCCTCTAATAGAACCGCGTTCCAAGAGTGGTTTACGATACCCAGTTCCTCCACATTAGATCCGCTACTACGGCCATATCCGTCTATTATTTCTACTTGAATTCCTATGAAATTCGTCATCTCCTTAACAAGATAGGCATAGCCCGTGCACACCGTTTTATTTTCTTCTAAAAGCGTGCTAAAGGTTCGTTTAGTAAAAGCCTTATTCCACTCCCTTAACTTTTCCGCATTGGCATTGAGGTGAGCTCGCTTTCTTTGATTTTCTTCGAATAAGCCAAAATCGTTCTTAATATTCTGACAAATCCAAGTATGTATCGCACGAAATTTTTCTACCTCACTCTCAAGCGGTTGCGTTAGTTTAATTGAAAGCCCAGCAAGGTCTTTTAGGTCATGACCAAGATACAATGCAGCAATACTATCCGCTTTGGAAAAATTTGCCCGTGGGAAGTCTTTTTGCTGAGCTTGTAGGCTTTGCAGAAAAAATAAGTTCAGGCTTAAATAAAATAAAAAACGCATCAGAATTTTGCTTTCAAACGTTGCCAAAAACTAGTTTTAGAACGATATGGTGCGTTTACTTGTACTTCTCCCATAATTACAATTTCACTTTCTCGCATGCGAACCGAAAGGGTTCTACTTTTTATAATCTGTTTATCAATTTTTATTGTTTTATTTGAATAACCGATAAACTGAATGATCAAAGTATCGCCTTCTTCCAGTTTTGTAGGAAAGGTAAACTTGCCGTCAAAATCAGTGCTTGTCCCGATACCCTTGGACCTCAGGAACACATTGGCAAAGGGAATGGCTTCTCCAGTTTTGGCGTCTAAGACCTGTCCTTTGGTTAGCGTGTTCTTTAAAGGCACTTCCACGGATTGTTCAGTTTCTTCAACGAAAGCCTTTTTTTCAAGGTTTATGGTGGGGGTGGCTTGACTTTGTTCGTTGCTTTGCGCTTTAAGCGGATGTGTTCCCAATAAGCCGACTAAAGAAATTCCAAAAGCGGTTTTTAACCAGGCATTGGATTTGGGCTCTTGAATATTAGGAATAGAGTAGGCCTTTAATTGATCGGACCTAAAGCGACCACAGGTATTTTCATTGGGCGCATTGAAAAAAGTTGAGATTTCACTTTCACTCATTTTACTGAAATCAATAACTTCTTTTTGGCAAGAAGCGCAAAAACCACCACTTTTAGTCGTTTTAAAATTTTTAAAGTCCTCACTGCAGGGCTTTGAAATGGAGAGTTCGATTGATTTCTTCATGATAAGGGATCTTTTGTATTAATTTAAAGACCCTCTAAAATAAATTAGGTTGCCTCAGTTCCCAACCAAAATCAGTTAATTACATCGCAGGAAAATTACGATCGGCACTGGCCTTATAATTGCGATACATCGCTTCAAAAATGCGGTAAGCTTCGTCGCTAAAAGTTTCATCCAGCCATTGGGCAACCTCAGCCTGGCTTTTCGCGCGTTCTTTCGGTACTTTGAAACACTGTTTCATGGGACCCGTTTCAATTTCAACATACCAATGTTGCTCTTGCGCATAGAGCACTACTTTAAATTTTGGGTGGGGTATAGGACCAACAATACGCATTAGTTTGTGTGATTTAAAATGAGGGCCTTGGCGGCCAATTCGCCACTTTCCATGGCTGCGTTTAAACTCGGATTTAACATTTGATCGCCCGCCATATAAACGCCATCTACAATAAGGCTTTCTTCAAATGGACGGGTATAGGCATTATTGGAAATACTAGGTAAGGCCTTTCTAATCTTGTAATTGCGAAGGAATGTCCAATCGCGTGCAGCCTCGTAGCCCGAAGCTATTAATTCGCGTCTAATTTCATTCTCAATCTGATCGTCGCTTTTCGCCTTCTGATTGCGAATGCTCACCGAAATTAAATGCTGTCCTTTTGGTGCGTATTTAGAACAAACATCACTTAGTACCGCGATATTATTAATAAGCGCATCTTCCGCAAAGGAAAGACTAATATAGCCTTTGGGAAAGGGACTTTTAGGACTCGCAAAGTAATACTGATGAGTTTCATTCCAACTGATATCCTGCACCATTTGTGGGAAAATGGCAGTAGGGTCAGTGGCAATAATAATCTGCTTGCCGGTAATAATTTCCCCATCGCTCAGTTCAACTTCGCCTTGACGCACGGCTTTTACCTCTGCGTTTAAGCGAAACTGTGTTTCTTTTAATTGTGATTTTAAATGGGAGGCAATGCTTTCTATGCCATCTTGCGGAAGCATAGCATCGCCTAAGGCAAACATTTTAAAAATAAATTGAAACTGGCGGCAAGAGGTTTTTAGCTCATATTCTAAAAAGATGCCGCCAAAAAAGGGCTTGAAAAATCGGTTTATGATCTTATTGCTAAAACGGCGCTGCTTTAAATAGTCGAGGGTGGAAATTTCGGGCTCATTGAAGATCATTTCCTCGCTTTTCGATAACACTTCCTTTCGCAGCTTGGCTAGTTTAAACTTATCCCAAATACTACCCACGGGTGAAAACGCCATGCGTAAATAGGCAGCTGCATTACGATTAACGTCTTCTACTAAAAAGTGGTCACGACCGCTAAAACAAAAGGCGCCCGACTTGAAGGGTTTTAAATTTAAAGCTTTGAAATCGAGGTGTTTTTGGGCGAGGGGGTAAGCGCTCAATAAAACCTGAAAGCCATGATCTAAGGTAAATCCATCCACTTTATCGGTGCGTAATCTTCCGCCCACTCGATCGGAGGCATCGATAACTAAAACTTTTAAATGATAACTTTCTAGTTCTTTCGCCGCCACTAGTCCCGCGGCTCCTGCGCCTATAATTAAGGCATCGTAATTAGCCATTAGTCTTTTAATTCAAGGTTAAATTGTTCTCTCAGGGCGGTAAATTTTGACCATTCATTATTTTGAAAGGCTTTTATCTCCTTTATAAAGTCAGCTTCACTTTTTTGGTAGCCTTTCTTTAATATTTCTGCTTGTGAAGGAACACCATCCCAGCCGGATCCAACATAGCCTAAAACGGCATAATACTGCGACTGTAAGGTCTTGGGCTGGTCGTAATAGCCATCTACTTCACGGCCATACACGCGTTCCTCTAATTTTTTAAGACCTTTTTGTAAAGGTTTTAGGCTGTCGTTAAAGGCTTTCGCCTGATCGGTATCCAATTGAAATTCGGCGATAGACTGCGCGATTTTCAGTTTAGTCTGCGCACTTTTTAACCAATCGGTATAAACATGAAGATTGGCTAAAGATTGGTCTAATTCCTTTTGGTAAGCCATATTTTTAGCTTCATCTGCGGATGCGATAGATACGCGAGGGTCGGGCTGATAATTAAAGGAATACTCTTGCGATACACCATTAAAGCTGGCCTTAATACGATACCTTCCAGTTACTAAATCAAGTGGAGCAATCTCACTAGTATCTTTCAAGGCGCGGTCTTTATTGGGGAAGCCAATTCCTGATGCCCTCATGGAAATTGAATAAGACTGCATTCCTTCTTTCGCATCTCTGTAAAGGCTACGCACGATATCGCCTTGGGCATCGATAATTTCAAACTTCACCTTCTTGTCTTTAATAGAATCGGTGGCTTCATAACCATTGTAAACAAAGGCTTGTAGGGCAGTACTCCGATTCTCACCTTTAAAAATCCCGTCGGCAGGAAAACGCGATCCATCCGCTCTTTTCCGAGCTACTTTGTAAATGTCGCGGGGTGTGAAGAAATGGAAGTCTTTTAAACTATTCTCTCTTTTTGCTTTCACCAAAGAGCGTAAGGTTTCTAAATCGTCGAGAATATAGGCCGAACGACCGAAGGTTCCTAAAATCAAATCGTCCTCACGGGGATGGATTTTCATATCGCTAACCAAAACTGTGGGTAAGTCTTTGCCCCATTTCTGCCAATGCGCGCCTTTGTCCCAAGTGAAATAAAGTCCACGCTGCGTTCCTGCGAATAGGAGGTTTTCATCTTTAGGATCTTGCACAGTACTAATCACATAAGCGGGTAAACTGCCGCCAATGTTTTTAAAGCTTTTACCATAGTCTTCGGTATAGTAAAGCATGGCCTTTTCATTGCCACGACGGTAATCATTGGCCACCACGAAAGCAGCCCCTTTCTTATGCTGTGAGTGCACAATTTGTGGAATCCAAGCCCCTTGAGGCATATCCTTTAAAGCCTTTGAAAGATCGCTCCAATTGGCACCGCCATCTTTAGTTAGGTGTAATTTCCCATCGTCAGAGCTTACCCACAGCAGGTTTTGCTCAAGGCTAGATGGCTCAATACAAAGTAGGGTCGTATAATTTTCGGCGCCGGTAACATCATACGTTAAACCACCGCTTTCGCCATAATTTTGCTTGGTGGTATCGTTAGTGGTGAGGTCGGGACTAATAAGCTCCCAAGACTGGCCCTGATTCTGGGATTTGAAAACGTACTGCGCCCCATAGTATATAGTCTTTTCATCGAAGGGATCTTGCGCAATGGGCGCGTTCCAGTTAAAACGCAGGGTTTCATTTTCTGGATGTACGGGCTTAATCATCTTATAATAACCCGTTTCGGTGTCAATTCTTCCTACGTTTCCTTCCTGACTCATGGCGTAAACATAGCGGTTGTTGCTCGGGTCGGGGGAGACATCAAAGCCATCGCCAAAAAAGAGTTCTTCCCAGTAATCGTTGCGAATACCATCGGCGCGCCAAACGTAGGCTGGGCCTTTCCAAGAGCCATTATCTTGCATGCCACCGTACACGTTATAAGGCGTTTCCATATCGTAATTAATATGGTAAAACTGCGCAATAGGCAGGTTGCTTACAAAGCGCCAGGTTTTGGCTTTATCGCGACTAATATTTAAACCGCCATCATTACCATTAATAATGTAGGCAGGATCTTCGGGGTGAATGAATAATGCGTGATGGTCGGGATGAATATAGCTATACGGCGCTATAATTTCCCAGTTTTTACCGCCGTCTTCCGAGCGACTAATTACCGACCAAATACTGTAAATGCGATTTTCATTTTGGGGATCCACGTAAATTTCCGCGTAGTAGAAGGGACGGTTACCAATGTTTTCATCTTCCGAAATCTTCTTCCAATTTTCGCCGCCGTTTTCACTGCGGTAGAGGGCATTCTTGCCTTTCTTTTCAATAAAAGCATAAACACGACTAGGTTGTGAAGCCGCAATAGCAAGGCCCATGCGACCTAATTCACCTTTTGGTAAACCACTGTCTTCCTTTTTCTCTTTCCAAGTAGTACCGCCATCGTAGCTAATAAACAAGCCACTGCCAGGGCCACCGGATTTAAAGAACCAAGGATTGCGACGATGCTCCCACATGTTTACTATCAGTTTGTCGGGATTCTGTGGATCCATCACCATTTCGGCGGCACCAGTACGTTCGTTACGATATAAAATTCGTTCCCAGTTTTTGCCCCCGTCGCTAGTTTTGTAAACCCCGCGATGTTCTGAGTCGGCCCAAGGATTACCAATAGCCGCCACATAAACGATATTGGGATTGTAAGGATTCACAATTATCCGGTGAATGTGACGAGTTTTTTCCAGTCCCACCAATTTCCAACTCTTGCCGCCGTCTATGGATTTGTATAAACCTGCTCCACCAGTATTGGAGTTGCGGGGATTACCTTCGCCCGTTCCCAGCCAAATAACATCGGGATTTTGCGGATCTAATGCCAAAGCGCCCACGCTGCTAACCGCCTCATTATTAAAGAGACAGTCCCAAGAAGTGCCGCCATTGGTGCTCTGCCACATCCCGCCGGAAGCGGAACCCACGTAAATATGATTCTTATCGCGCGGATCTACCTGAATAGCGGTAATACGACCACTCATGCCGGCCGGGCCAATGGCGCGAAACTCGAGGTTCTGCACTAATTTTTTCGGAATACTGTCTTGGGCACTCAGGGTAGATGCGCCTAAAAGGGCAAAAAGGAATAAAATTTTACGCATAAATTTTAATGTAAGGTGGGACGAATAGGTAAGGCTTCTAAAATGACGGCTTCCTTTTCCGAAAGCTCCTCCCAACGATTAAGAACCTCTTTTTCAGGGAAATAGTTTAAGGCCATATCTACGAAGATATTACCGTGTTTGGCTTCACTTTCATAGATCATAAAATAAAACTTGGCCAGATCTTGATCTTCAATATGCTCGCTCACCATTTTAAAACGCTCAAAGCCACGGTTTTCCACAATGGAAGCTATGATTAACCGATCGCGGAATCGCTCATTAATGCCACTGTGCATAGTCTGCATCAATTGCTTCACATATACATCTTCTTCCATTTTATGGTTAAGCTGTAGGCCGCGCTTTTGCATGATCTTGTATACTAAGCGGAAATGCTCTAGTTCTTCAATACCAGTGTGGATTAGGTCGGGAATGATCTCCGTGCGATTAGGATATTTCGCTACCAAACTCATGGCCATGCCACTGGCTTTTCTTTCTGCATCGGCATGATCCTTTAAAAAATGATCAAAATCGCCTAAAACACAGTCAATCCAAGCCTGTGATGAAAAAGCCTTTAGCTCCAATATCTGATTTTCCATAATCTGCTTTCCCGCAAAAATAAGCGCAATAAAGGCAAAAAACGAATTATTATACTTTATCCTAATTACAATAAAAACGAATCTTCTAAGAATAGCTTAATACCTTTGCTGAAAGGTCGATCGATGTCTATTCAAGCGCTCAGCGAGCATTACTTCAAACGCTTTCCTAATTTTCGGGCTCAGTATGCTTGTGCAGATGCGCCTTTAGCGGTTTTACGACTAATTATAACCATTCCGCTTTTTAAGGAAGAGGCCGAATATATTCTTAGCAGCTTAGAAGAATGTACGGTTAATGCTCCCGCGGAAATTGAAGTTCTTGCCATTGTTAATCAAGCGGCCGATCGCCCAGATTTACAGGACTTTCACCGAGAGCAAGTGGAGGCTTTAAAAAAGCGCCCACTTAAGAATGGTATTCCTTTGCGGGTGATTAGTGCATTAGATCTCGATCCGAAACAGGCAGGAGTAGGTTTGGCCCGTAAAATCGCCATGGATGAGGCTTTAGCGCGCTTGGCGCAGATTAGAAAGGATGGCTTAATCGTTGGTTTAGACGGCGATTGTAAGGTCTCTAAAAACTATTTGCAGGAACTTCTTCAAGCCGAACAATCCAATATCAATGCGGCTTCGCTGCACTTTGAACATCCATTAGTGGGTTTAGAAGCGCGGGAGCAAAAGAATATTATCGACTATGAAATTTGGTTGCGTTATTATGCGCGCGCCTTGCAGTGGAGTGGCTTTCCCTTTCATTATTTAACCATTGGCAGCAGTATGGCGGTGCGGGCTTCCGCTTACGCTAAGATTGGTGGCATGAATCGCCGTAAGGCGGGCGAAGATTTTTACTTTTTACACAAGCTAATGCCCATGTCTAATTATGCTGAATTGAAGGATTTAACCGTTTTTCCACAAGCACGCATTAGCGATCGGGTTCCTTTTGGAACGGGTAGGGCCATGGCGGAAATTGAAGCGGGGAACAAAGACTTTTCCCTAGTCTATAATGCCTTAATTTTTAATGAGTTAAAATCAATTAATGAAATTAGTAGTCGAGGTTCAGTAAGCTTAAACACTTTGTCTTTTTGGACCGACTTTTTAGAGCAGGAAGCTAAGTTCAAGCAGTCGTTTCAGTCTTTAATAGAGAGAAGTTCAGAGGCTAGTTTTGCCCAAAACTTCTATTATTGGTGGGACGGATTTAAGGTCTTGAAGTTTGTCCATTTTCGCGCCCAAAGGCATCCACATCAAAGCGCATCTGCGGCAGCGGAGATTCTATTTGGAAAAGATTTAGAAGGAATGGACTTGCTTAATTATCTGAAAAGTGATTAAATTGGGGCATTGAATTTCAAGAACTTGAGAGCCCTAAAATACCTACTTGCTTATAGTTTGCCCTTTACAGTGGCCATCTCTTTTCTCAATGATGGCTGGCTCACTTTTATTCCCCTTATTTATGCTTTTGGTTTTATTCCGGGCATAGAACTTTTACTCAAGGCAGATCCTCATAATTTGAATCAAATAGAAAAGGAAGTAAGAAGGGAAGATCGCTTATACGATTGGCTTTTATACCTTTTGGTACCCTTACAATATTTTTTCTTATTCTGGTTTTTAGTGGTTATCACAGATACCAATAGTAGCCTTGAGTTTTGGGGGAGAAGCAGTGCGATGGGCATCCTTTGCGGTGTTATCGGTATTAATGTGGGCCACGAATTAGGACATCGTCACAATAAAGTGGAACAACTTCTCGCCAAGCTCTTATTATTCAGCAGTTTGTACGGGCATTTCTTTGTAGAGCATAATTATGGGCATCATAAAAGGGTTGCTACCACCGAAGATCCTGCTACGGCAAGGAAAAATGAAATGTTGTATTTCTTTTGGATTCGCAGTATTTTCTTTTCCTATTGGGATGCCTGGAAAATTCAAGGTGACTTTGTGAAATCTTATCTGCGTCAAGCACAGAAGGCGCAACCGCAAATACCGACCTCCGTACATTGGTTTAAAGTACATTTCATTCAGTGGCGTAATGAAATGTTGAATATTCATCTTGCGCAAGCTGCACTGCTCGGATTAATACTTTATGCCTTCGGCTGGTTGGGCTTGCTAGCCTTTATTACTGCCGCTTTTCTGGGAATTATTCTTTTGGAAACTGTAAATTATATTGAGCATTATGGATTAAAACGCGCGAAAATAAGTCCACGCCGTTATGAAACCGCCAATCCGCAGCACAGCTGGAATTCGGATCACCTTATCGGGAGAATGGTGCTTTTTGAATTAAGCCGTCACAGTGATCACCACGCTCATCCGCACAAGAAGTATCAGTTATTGGAGCACTTCGACGAAAGTCCGCAATTACCCACCGGCTACCCTGGCATGATGCTCCTAGCAAGCATTCCGCCTTTGTGGTTTGCGGTAATGAATAGTAGAATTCCTAAGTCAAACTGAAGACTAAAGACTAAAGACTAAAGACTAAAGACTAAAGACAAAGAGACTGGAGACTGGAGACTTAAAGACTCAAGGTGAAGGAACTTGAGATTAGGTTCAACCCATCTCAATACTCAAATCTCAATACTCATATCTTACTAGGGTCTCAACGCTTCCCGCTGCTCCTGAATCTTCGGATCTTTGATATAGTCGTCATATTCTAACAACTTATCCAAGATTCCATTTGGGAAAATCTCAATTACGCGATTGGCGATGGTCTGCGTGAAAGTATGGTCATGCGAGGTAAACAACATCGAACCTTTAAACTCTTGTAATGAGTTGTTTAGCGCTTGAATCGATTCCAAATCTAAGTGGTTGGTAGGCTCGTCGAAAGTTAAAAGATTGGCTTCTTGTAACATCATACGCGACATTAAGCAACGCATTTTTTCACCTCCCGAAAGTACGCGCGCCGATTTAAGCACCTCCTCACCGGTAAATAACATTTTGCCTAAAAAGCCACGTACATAAACTTCATCTTTGTTTTCTGAATACTCTCTTAACCAATCAACTAGATTGTCGTTGGTATCGAAAAAGTGTTCGTGCTCGTTTGGTAAATAGGCGGTGGTAATAGTTTGCCCGAAATTATAAGTACCCGCTTCAGGCTTACGATCGCCGTTAATAATGTCGAATAGGGCGGTAATGGCCAGACTATTATCGCTAATTACAGTGATTTTATCACCGCGATTCATTTTGAAAGAAAGATCCTTAAATAATAAGGTACCGTCTTCCGAATGAGCGGTAAGTCCTTCTACTTCCAAAATTTGGTCGCCTGCTTCACGCGATTGATTGAAAATAATGGCGGGATAACGACGACTGGAAGCCGGCATATTATCCAAATTGATTTTATCTAATAGTTTTTTACGACTGGTAGCTTGTCTACTTTTCGAAGCATTGGCCGCAAAACGCTGAATAAACTCTTGTAATTCCTTTTTCTTGTCTTCCGCTTTCTTATTAGCCGAAGCCCTTTGACGCATGGCCAATTGGCTGCTTTCGTACCAGAAGGTATAGTTACCCGAATAAAGAGAAATCTTTTTGAAATCGATATCCGCAATATGGGTACAAACGGTATCTAAGAAGTGACGGTCATGCGATACAACGATTACCGTATTCTTAAAGTTAAGCAAGAAATCTTCTAGCCAAGCTACTGTTTTAAGGTCTAAGTCGTTGGTAGGCTCATCGAGAATTAAAACATCAGGGTTTCCAAAAAGAGCTTGCGCCAGAAGCACCCTTACTTTCTGTGAACCTTCGAGATCGGACATATTCGAATAATGGCTGCTTTCGGCAATTCCTAAACCGCTAAGTAGGGAAGCGGCATCACTTTCGGCATTCCAGCCGTCCATTTCCGCAAATTTATCTTCCAGCTCAGAAGCCTTGATACCATCCGCCTCGCTAAAATCTTCTTTAGCATACAGCGCATCTTTCTCCTTCATTAAATGATAGAGCTCTTTGTGGCCCATTAAAACCGTGTCCAAGACCTGCTCATTATCAAAACCCGAGTGATTCTGGCTTAAAACCGCCATTCGTTTACCCGGCTCCATGCTTACGGTTCCGCTATTGGGATTGATTTCTCCACTTAAGATTTTCAAGAAGGTCGACTTACCAGCACCGTTTGCGCCGATCATACCATAGCAAGAATCACCGAAGAATTTTAAGTTAACGTCTTCAAAAAGAACGCGTTTACCAAATTGTAGAGAAATATTATTTACGTTAAGCATAGCCTATTTTTTGAGGCGGCAAATTTAAGGAGAATAATGGGCTTAGCGCTTAAATTCGGGAAGAGAATTTTTAGCTTCCATGAATAATTAAGGCTGCTATTAAACAAGAATCAGCAATTTTGATTTATTTCGTAGCCTTAAGCTATGATAGAAAAAGTACACTGTCCGCAGTGCGGTTGGAAACCAAGCTCCGAAAAACTTTGGCACTGCCTAGAATGCGGGAGCGATATGGATATGTTCGACAATTTAGGTCGCTGTAATAACTGCGGCTACAATCACGATAAAACCTATTGCCCCGAAGAGTATGATGGTTGTGGTTTAAGTAGTCCGCATTTGGCTTGGTACGGTGAGTTTGACGAAGGTTTAAGTGAATTAAATATCATTAGAGGATGAGTTTTAGTGAATCCTTAAAACGTGGTATTTTCAATCGCTACCATAAAAAAATGCCCTTTTTCGAAAGACTGCTTAAGGATATTAGTCATGGCTTTATTGCTTTGGGAAATTTCTTTAAGAATGGCTTTCAGCGTAAGCGCATATTGGTACATCCGCATTACCCCAGTCGCGGTTCTACCTTATACAAGGCGGCGCGCGCCCTAAATTATACTTTAAGTAATAAAGTCGGGAAAAGGCAAGATTTAGCGGTGTATTGGGAATACGCCACCTATCGAGAGGAGTTCCAAGTTTTAGAAAGTCTAGCCCCCAAAATACCGGTTTTAAATCTGCACAGTCGCGATATTAGCAAGGTGGCGGTAGACCGGGCGCATTTGCAGGTCTTTCAATACAATACTTTCGTAGATGCGCAGACCTATGCTGGCAAGATTGTCCAGAAAAATGATGTCAATGCCATTCATGATGGTCAAATTTTACAAGGCCCACTTGCCAAAACCGAAGCAGGCTTTATTTACCAAATTCTGATAGATAATAGCTTTGATGAAAATTGGGTCTTAGATATCCGCGTTCCCATCGTTAAAGGAACCTTAGACTTTGTGTATTTGAAATACCGCGATATTAAGGAGCGCTTTAAAAACACCACGGTCAAAACCGAAGTAGAGCCTATTAAGGACATTTTTAATGCGGAAGAGATTCAACTGATCAATCAGTTTTGCCAGACAATGCACCTAGACTATGGCGAACTTGATGTTTTACGCAATAAAGACGATGGCAAAATCTATGTTGTGGATGTAAATAATACACCGCAAGGACCACCTGCTAATACTCCCAAGGAGCAGGGGGAAGAGGCGATTGATAAAATCAGCCGGGCTCTTTTGCGAAATATCTAGAATGCTGTGCGATGGGTAATGTGGTTAATATTCATTCCCATCTGTATCAATATAAACCACTTCACCCTTTTCTGTCTCTGCTTTAGCTAGAAAGTGGTTGAAGTCTTCAATTCTTTTGTATTTCGGTTCAACAATTCCCAATAAACCATAAAGGTTATTTCTCTTTGTTTTGCGTGAATGACCAAAATCAATGGAGTCATATTTTAAGTGAGGAGTTTCTTCTAAAAAATACTTTCCATCTTTAACAAGAATCAATATCAAAGGGGCTGTTGCTCCCATGCTTGTTCCATAACTAAATTGAGTCCTTCCATTGATAAACAAAACTGAATCAGCGTATTGAATCCTAATTTCATGGATTTTCTCTGGATTATTTTGGTCACCTTGGCCAGGAATTCTTATGCCTTCATAAACCTGAAAAAAAGCCCCAGTGTTTTTAATGGATAAATAGACGCGAGGAACAGAACCACAAATCCATCTGTCGTCATGAAACTCCTTTGTTTTTAGACCGTCATCTCCAATAAAATAAACTTGATTGTTCGCATCAAGAATTTGAAAAGCGGAGTATATGCGTTTCGCAAATTTTAAGTTAGTGTAAGTCGTATCTCCAATGACCAATTTATACTTTGTGCTTTCTAGGTTTTGGGTCAGTAAAATATTATTTGATTCATGCAAAACAGTGTCCCTAGGTTGAGCGAAACCCTCAGTCGTTAATAGAATAGATGCTAAGCAGATAATTAGGTTTTTCATATTGATTTATTTTAAAGTACACCAGCGGCTAAAAGTTTATTATGAATCCAAAGCATCTTTACGGCTGGAAACAATTCTAACAAAATTCCAAATATCGAGAATTGAGTTACAAAGTAGTATCTAGATCCATAAGTCCTGACTAAACCACCAATAAACAGGGCAAGCATCAAAAAGCGGAAAAAGACCACTTATGACGGATTTCATGCGGCATAGACAAAAGCAACAAACAAGGGGGCCTAAGTGGCCACGACAAATCGGTGATTATTACCTATAGCAGGAGCTGTGGATTAATCAATCAAAATAAATCTACGCATCAATCCCGCTAAAAAAGCGATTACATCATAGAGTACCAAGAAAATACGAATGAAAGCATAAAAAAACTTCTTTGAATAATTAAACAAGAGGTTTTTCAATGTGTGAACACTTTGAGAGTTTTTTTCTAGAATATTCTAATCAGTGCCCGCAGTGGCATTCGTGGCCTTTAAAAATAGCACTTTACCTTTTCGAATACAAAGTTTAGCGTGCATTTTAGACTATACACTTTTACTACATTAGAATAGCTTAAACCAATCGATCTACTTTAATTATTGGTGATCACTTGGGAATGCACATACCATAAAATTGGAGTGGGTATTAATTCTAGAATAATAACCGCTAAAATGATAGGCGTGGGTGCATAGTTGACTAAGGCTATGGACCTAACAACTCCTCCTATAAATAAAGCAATTATTAAAAAACGGAACAGCGCCACTTCTGAAGGCTTCCAGGCGCAATACAATAATCCAAGCGCCATGGAAGTCCATATAGCCGCAATAAAACGATGCGAATTATCGGCCATGGGTTCAAGTGCAGCATCAT
Source organism: uncultured Schleiferiaceae bacterium (assembly GCA_963974215.1). Lineage (GTDB taxonomy): Bacteria > Bacteroidota > Bacteroidia > Flavobacteriales > Schleiferiaceae > Croceimicrobium. The sequence continues at coordinate 132,135 of CAXBBL010000007.1, forward strand.
GAGGCCCCGTCATGGCGTGAAAGCCGGTGCCCAAGGCTATGAAAGCGTAAAGAATAAGGAAAATACGAATGAATAAGAGCATAGGGTTATTTCTTAGAAGTTGGTTTTAAAAAATAATAAGCCGCAATTAGTATGGGTATAGCAAAAGGTATGTGCTGAATAATATCGGCTGGACCGGCATTAGGCACGTACAAGCCCCACGTAAGCATATCAACTACAATAACTAGCACCAAGGTTAAGACGTGAAATAAACCGGCTAACCTAAATTGCCCCATACCAATAGCCAACAACACAAATAAGGGAGGTAACACATCGCCCACGGCCTTAAAGATGGCGGTTATTTTAGCAAATCGTAAAGCCGCATCTGAATCGGCAACAATAGAAAAAGAGGCCTCTGCAGAAGTAGGGTGAATTACCCAAAATAGGCCAATGCCAATGAGCATAAAAGCAGATACAAAGCTGGCCCAAACGCCTGTGCGTATGTTTTTAGGCAGGTTTTTATCTAAGGGATTTTTGAATGAAGTAGAAGTCATAAATAGATTGTAATTATTTAAGACAAATCTAAATCAGGTAAAGAAGCCAATACTTGACAAATGATAAGTTCGAAGTGGCCTAGGCAGAAAATCGCATTTTTCGCAGTCTGCTTAGTGTTTCTGGAGTAATGCCCAAAAATGTAGCCACGTCTTTTTGTTGAAACCGCTGAAGAATTTCTGGATGCTTTTTTTCCATGTATTCGTAGCGTTGTAAAGCGTCAAGCTTGAGAAAAATTCTGCGCATGCTAAACTCCGCCACAAACTCCTCTTCTGCCATTCTTCTGCCAATACGTTCAATGTAAATAGATTGTTGGTAAAGGTTTTCAAGTTGATCAACGCCTAGGGTTAAAAACTCACAATCTTCTTCGCAAATTATAGTGAGGTCGCTGGGTTCTCCCGTAAGGGCACTATTTAAAACCGTGAATATTTTTGGCGCAGTGTAAAAATGTGTGGTCCGCTCCATACCATTATCAATTTCCAGCTTTCTTACAGCACCTTTGGTAAGATGCCAAATTGTTTTGCAGGGCTTATTCATATTTAGCAGAACATCACCCTTTTTTGCTTCACTAACTTTTAGACTGGCTTCATAAAGCTTCCAGTCTGCATCGGGTAGCTTGCCGGTAAATTGTTCTATGAATTGTCGCATATACTTGAGTTTATAATAAGGTGTTCGATTTTTCTCGACTAACGAAGTACTGTAAGTAAACTATCATAGGCAAATAGGTAAACACCAGAGACAACATGGTGGTATTGAAGAGAGCATCAAACTCAGGTATAGCAAACCATTGACGAAAAGAGACGCTACCTATGGACAATAGAAAGACTATGCCAAACACGAACAGCCCCGCTATTTGCAGCCTGTTTTTTGGGCTACGGGGTTCACTCCTTTTAGAATCTACCCTAAAATAATAGGCGAGTACTATTCCTGTAAATACCGCCTTAATTGCTATGGCCAAATACACATTAGAGTAGTATAGCCCTAAGCCTACCTCATGCGTATCTGCTCCCAACACGTGATGGGGATAGCCTGATACCAAATCGAGCAGGTAATGACCCAATACCAATAAGGCACCGGCCATGGCAATGTTATTCTGCTTAAACAAAAGCCGGCCTGTAGTAAAGGTAAGGGCCATCCATGCCAATTGGGGTAATAAGTCGTGGCTATAAACCATGTCTACTGTTATATTCATAAGCGTAACGTTGAGTAGGTCTGCCGGAACAGTGGGTTCTAAACCCAAATAGTGAAAGCTTAGCCACAGTAAATCTTGCAGTTGTGAAGCAATTAAGAAGAATAGTAAAGCTCCCTTTTTGGGGATTTTCTGATGAGCAATAAGAGCGGTAGAGAAATGTCCTGCTAGCATAATTGTTACTGAATTTGATTGGATTGTTTACGAATTCGAGCGATGAGGTAAATATGAATGAACATGGCAAGCGGTACCTGAAAAATAGAAATAAGGGTTAGTGGAGGCATAGCCATAAGCGTTGGTGCAGGATAAATATTCATAACTCCAAAAAACGAAAGGCCAACCATTGTAAATGCACTGGCAAAATCCAATAATCCTAACCCGTTCCATGCCAATACCAAAGAATTCGCTATTACTCCTTTTTGATAAACCACCAAGGATACGAGAACTGCTCCTGCTGCTACAGCTACATCGAGAATGCCATTGACTAATCCAATCTCCAGGGGTAGTTTATCCTTAAAGAAAAAGAACAAGAAAAATATACCTGCTAAGCGAAACACTTGGGTGGATATCAGAAGCCAAGTAGGAATTTGATCCAAAAAAGCTTGAAACTTCGAGCTCTTTTGCCATGCAAGGATCAATAAGATGACTGGAACCATTAGTAAATTGCCAAACACTAAAAACCCTTTCCAATCTCCATCTGTCCAAGAAATAGGATCTTGGAAGTAGGGGATTTGAGCTAAACCAAGAGCCACGAGAAACCAGAAAATGGTGATATAGCTAAATGTTCGATACCTATTCCAACTGTAAGCTGAAACTGCAATGGCTATCAAAAAAGCCATGGTTGAAACTAATAGTAGGGTTAAATCCATTTTTGTTGAAGTTTTTAGTTATTACATTTTCCAAGTTGCACCAGTTGCTTGATCGCAGTAGTCCCACATCTTTTTTCTTAGTACTGGGTCAAGAGATAGTTTCGGATTGTACTCTTTGATGATTTTTGGATTACCACTGAATCCAGTGATTCCGCCTGGGCCAACAAAACTGCCGCTTGGTATTGAGTCGTCTACTACTGCTCTCAGGCTAGATAGTGCGCCTTGAGCAGGTGTCATCATGAATATACCTTTTACGCTTCTGAAGATGTTTGAAATAAATCCTTTCCCTGCATCGAATAGGGGTGTAGCCGTTAAGCCCGGATGCGTGGAGATTACTTTGATTGTATCATCCAGATTCGCTTTTTTAAGAAGTTCGTAGAGTCCATCCCTAAACTGAACTGCGGCTATTTTTGATAAACCATACACCTCCCAAGGATCATATTTCTTCTCAGCATTTATGTCATCCCAAATATTTTTGTCGTTGGCTTGAGTGCTTGCAGAAGAAGTGGTGGATACAATGATAGACAAAGGTGCCTGTTTAATTTTATCCATTAGCAAAGATGTTAGTAAATGATGACCAAGCACATTGGTTGCCATTTGCAATTCAAATCCATCAACAGATTCCTTTCTATCGGGCAATGCCATGATTCCAGCATTCAAAATGAGTCCGTCAATTTGGGTTATTTTAGGATTGATCTTGTTTGCGAATTCTCTAACAGATTTTAAAGAGGAGATATCCAGAAGTTCGGTGGAAAAACTACTTAAATCATCATCTTCTTTTTGATACTTTTTCAGCGACTTGTAGGCTTTTTTAGCATTTCTATTTCCTGCAATTACTTGAGCTCCTCTTTTGGCCAATTGATAGGCCATTACTGTTCCAATGCCCGAGCTGGTTCCAGTGATCACGAATGTTTTGCCCGAAAGATTGGAGGGTAAGTTTTGCGCTGTCCAATTACTCATATCTGCACTATTTTATTAATTCGACTTTAATTTCTTTGTTGAAGTATTTCAATAAGTATTTCAGGAGCTTCTTCTTGTGGATAATGGCCTACGTTGTCCAGTTTCACCGTAGTATAGCTCTTGAATAAACTTTCAAAAGGAAGTAGACCTTCCGGAGGAAAACCGGGGTCTTTCATGCCCCAAATAATAGTTACAGGTATGTTTTCAATCGCAATTCGCTGGTTCCAAAGGCTATTCATCCACTCACTAGATGCAATAATTTGCTTTGGAAAAACCCATGTCCCTTTTCTATCTTTTGGAAAAGCTAGGTGCTTATACATATGTTGATGAGCCACTTTGGACAGTTTTGATTTATCAAAAACCACTTGCTTGCTAACCACTCGAGCAAAAAAATTGAAGTACTTACTTAAAAAAATCCCGATGGGTCCACCTAGAAAATTACTAAAAGCTCTGGCTCCCTTGCTGTCTGCTGCAGACCACATGAACGTATTCATAATGATGAGCTTATTTATCTTTTCAGGATATTTAAGGGCATAAGAAAGACCTATTGGGCCACCCCAATCTGCCACTACCAAGGTGATGTCACTTAGATTAAGTGATTCCATTAATGCCTCAAAGTTTATTGCGTGATTCTCGGGTAAATAATCCCAGTCATAAGGCTTTTCAGAGATGCCAAATCCTATATGGTCTGGTGCGATGCAGCGGTTTGTATCACTTAGCGCTTTTATCTGTTTGCGAAACTCAAATGACCAACCTGGATTACCGCGCACAAAGACAATTGGTTTACCTTTTCCTTCATCAACGTAATGCATTTTACCTACTGAAAGGTCAAGGTAATTCTCCTTGAAGGGATATTCTTCTTTATTTATCCAGCTTTTATCCATGGGCATTTGTATATTTACTTTCGATTTAGAAGCAATAATACATAATACTTTCAAAATAGAAGTAAAATAATGATAAATTTTCGTTCAAATTGTCCTTTGTCTTCCTCATTAGATATTATTGGAGATAAATGGACTCTTTTGATTATCAGGGATATGCTAGTGCTTAAGAAAACTACTTTCAAAGATTTTGAAAATTCAGAAGAAAAAATAGCTGCCAGTATACTTGCAGCACGGTTGAAATGGCTTTTACAACATGGCATTGTAACAAAGCACAAACTACCGGATAATAAAAAGACAAATATTTATTTGCTCACGGGTAAAGGCTTATCCTTTGCACCGGTGATATTTGAGTTATTAGTTTGGAGTGAAATTAATTTAAGGGAAATACATCCGAATATGGCTGACTATGGAGTGAACTCTTTCCTCGAAAATAAATCAGCACAAACTCAAGCAATCACAGATTCATATAAAACGTTTTCAAATAGTTTTAAGATTTAGATTCTTTATTTGTTGCTAGTGGCAATTATTCATTTCCTGGTTTTCAGGAAATTGGTAAAATTATGCACTTTCAGTGCTTTTCTCTTTCAGCTTCTAAAAAGCTTAATTGCGTTTATGGCAGAACAACGATCCAATGGACATACGGTTTTACGTTTGACGGTGCATTTGGCCCACTAAGTATCGTTATGGTGTACTTCAAGGAGATATTAAAATAAGGTGTCGCCCTTTGCTAATGCAGATTTGTGATGCTGAAGATGCTGAGATATTAAAAGGAGTTGTATCAAGTGATCATGTTCATATGCACGTGAGCTATCGGCCCTCGAGTTCAGTTAGTGATTTGGTGAAAAAACTAAAAGGACGAAGTTCCCGCAAATTGCAGCAAGAGTTTCCCGAATTGAAGAAGCGTTATTGGGGCTGGCACTTCTGGTCAATAGGTTTCGGCTGTTGGAGTACAGGAAATATAACTGATGAGATGGTTAATGAATAATTAGATCATCACAGACGTCCCGATAATACCAATGGTAACAATTTTATCATTGAGTAAAAAACGACTTTTAGTCGTCAACCAAATCTATGCACTTCTAGTGCATAGTGGTTTAGTCTGATACTGAACCAGAAGGCGAGGAAGGGAAGTATTGGTATCGGTTTAGACTGCAAGAAACTATTCGAGAGCTCAAAAAAATAAGCAAAATTAATAGTACTTAATTTAACAGGTGAAAGCGACAAACCATAGTAAAACCAAGCATTTGTAAATAAAGAAGTCTCCAATATAAATGAAGACTTCTCAAGTTTGAAAATTTTTTTCTCGCTATGAAACTGTGAATTAAAAATAATAGTTTAAAGATACCCGTGTAAAGGTGGGACTCATGTTAAATTTATAACGGTCTTCTACTTCTACAATTTGTGAAGCACCGGTATTAGGGTCAAAGATTTGTCTATTACCAGTCTCCTCATAATTTACATGTATTAAACGTAGGCCGAATTCGCCGCCAAGGCTAAAGTTTTCATCAAAGAAATACTCAACGCCAAAACTCAACTCTCCCCCCCAAAGACTTATATTATCTATTGTTTCTTGAATTTCAGGATCCTCCGCTCCGTCAAACTCTAGTTTGCCGCTAACAAAGGGCTTAGAAAAGTTTAAAGATAAAAAGGACTTGATTTGATTATGCTCTTTCAAGAAATACTTCAGGCCAAGATTGGGGATAAATAAACTGCCAGAAAACTCACTTGTTTCTGAAAAGGGAATGATTTGTCCAGACCCAAAGTCATACTCTTGACCACTATACTCATAACTTAAGTTAACGTTTAGATACTGAAAACCAAAATAAGGAACGAATTTACCCATTTTGTAGCCTACATAAGAACTGTTTAAACCGATGCCCGGTGAAATGCCAAAGGTGAACTGACCAAAGCTTAGGGTGGAGCTTATTAAAACAAGAGCTGCGATGCTAAAGAATTTCTTTTTCATGAGTTAAGATTAAAGTTTATTGATTTTACTAAAGCTGCAATCTAAATATTTTCCTCCATTCCCTTTCGGCTTATGATTATTTTTATCTAATCCATTTATTCTCAAAAATGGCATTCATTAAGTCAGCTCTAAGCTTTACAAACAATTTAAAACAGAGGCTTTTCACCTATACTCTAAGGAAATGCAACATAGCTTAAAGTCTTTATAGCAGGTTTAAAGGATCCGCAACATAGTTTTCAGTGGGCCGGAGCATCGGCCAGTAGTTTAGCTGAAAATTATAAACAATGAATAAGTCTAAAACATTTCGATCCTTAGTAGTAATGATGGCTTTAACGGTTCTATGGGCATGTGAACCCGACCCTAAACCAGAACCACCCGTAATAGGAACTGACATCTACGTAGATATCGATTGTGCCGAACGAATCCCAAAAACTGGATATAGCCATCAAACATATTTTCAAGGCTCCTATTATTTATTATCCGATCAGTTTAAAAACTTTGATCAGGCGCGTCAAGCAGCAGCTTCATTAGGCGGGCATTTGGTGACCATTCAGTCACAGGCCGAAAATCAGGTGGTTCAAACCCTACTAGATAACGCTGGCAGGCCTTATGCCTTAATAGGTTTATCAGATCACTTAGCCGAAGGAACACACCGCTGGCTTAATGGTGAAATCCTATTCTATACCAATTGGCAAAACCTAGAGCCTAACAATCAGGCCTATGGTTATTGTGCCAACTCTTACAATCCACAGTGTGAAGAAGATGCGGTAACTATTGCATCAAAAAGACATTTACAGCCTGGTGGTTGGAACGATGTGCCCAGAAGTTTGACTTATCCATTCGTGATTGAAATCGACTGTGAAATGGCACAGATGTGATAGCCTTAGCATAAATCTTTTAGAAATACCACAAACACAATTATCATTTAAAAATTACCATTATGAAAACTATTATTCAATCTTGGGCCTACAGTCTGGCTCTAATCTTAACACTAGGTTCACTATCTGCCCAAAACAGCAAGCATATTGATACTCTGCGAATGGATTTGCAGGCAATTGTTGATCAAGCTAGCGCTAACTACGGTATGGAGGGCATCGAATTCTCCCTTATTTTCGACGATCAATGGGGTCCCGAAACATTTTACAGCGGCATTCGGGCACCGGGAATTGCCGTAGATACGGCAAAGCCTTGGCATTTTGCTCAAGCGGTAGGGGGCTATCTTAATTATATAGCCTTAAAACTGATTGATGAGGGTAAGATGTCTCTAAATGATAGTATTGGTGCACATATGGACGTTGCTGTAATGGGTTTAGATGGCAGTATAAGTGTGCGTCAGTTACTCCGTCATACTTCTGTCCTGAATGAGTTCTGGGGCAACAGTGCGGCTGGTTCTTGCTTTAATGATATCTGGTTACTGAACCCTACACAGTTAGGTTGTCCTCAAGATCTATTAAGCTGTTTACCAGCTAATAAAGCCAACCCCGGCAACTTTGATCGCAATAATACCAATCTCTTGGTTCTGCAGTTTTTAATCGATTCGGTATCTGGTCAATCTTATGAAGCTGAGATTCAAAATCGCATTTTCACCCCAATGGGTATGACGAAATCGTATTTGAGTTCCTGTAAGGCGGTAACTATCGACTCGATTAATGGCATCTGGCAGGGCACAAATTATGCAAATAATCGTTCTTATCTGCGCTACTTTAGCACTAATGGAGGAAACCGTGGCTTAATAGCGAAGTCATATGAAGTAGTGAAATTCTATCGAGCATTATTTCAAGGTCAACTTTTAGGCTCAGCTGTAATGGATAGCATTAAGGCTATTATTCCTGGCTCGGCTCAGCCTCAGGGTTCTTACAGTTGCGCCAGCAGTATAATGGGTTATTCAGGTTACAATACAGATATTGTAGAGGTTATTGATTCGCTAGGCGATACGACTTGGCTTTATGGTAAAGGAGGGGCAGGTATGAACGGTCATTTAACGCTACATATACCCACGAAGGATTACACTATTTCTTTTGCACATAACGATCGGTCTAGTTTATTAGGTCAGCGTAATTTAGCGATGGACCTATTCTGTTACCTTAATGCCATAGACACCGTAATTACTAGCTCCGTAGGGATTGTCAAAAATGAGATTCAGAACTTAGCCGTATATCCCAACCCAGCACGAGACTTTGTGAAGTTAGATTTGCCCAACTTGGGGAAAAAATATCAATTGAGTTTATACAGCTTAAGCGGGCAAGTAATCATACAAAAAGAGCAATTTAGTAGCGATCAATTGTCTGTTAGCGAACTTCCTCAAGGAGTTTATCTCTTGCGCTTAAAAGCAGATGATGCTGTTTATCAGGCTCGTTTTATGAAAACCGCTTTTTAAATATTAGTCGCTTACACGAATTGACACCTTACCTTAAGTATAGGCTTTCGGTAGGGTGTTTTTTTATGCATTGCAGAATGGATTGTATGACTAGATACTCAGGGCCTAGTCTTGCTCCCTTAATTATTTCCTATTTTTAGCGACTCACCATGATGAACAGAGTTATATGAAGAAATCCATCCTCCTTATTTTATTAGTCTTAGTTGGGATAACCAAGGCCCGGGCCCAAGAAGACATTTTAGAGAAACTATCCGAAATTGCAATTATAGAAGAAAAAGTGATGATGCCGATGCGGGATGGGAAGCGTTTAGCCACCGATATTTACCGTCCCAAAACTGATGCTAAGGTCCCTATCATTTTTTCGAGAACTCCCTATAATTTCAATTCATGGGGTGATGGCAAGCAACGCACAAGAACCGCCCAAAGAGCGTATGAAGCGGTAAAAAGAGGCTATGCTTATGTTGTGCAAAATGAGCGTGGACGTTATTATTCGGAAGGAGAATGGGATATCCTAGGTGTGCCTCTCACGGATGGATACGATGCTTTTAGCTGGATGAAAGATCAAACTTGGTCTAATGGGAAAATAGGTACTTATGGTTGCTCATCTACCGCCGAGTGGCAAATGGCCGTGGCGGCTTTAGACCATCCCGCTCATGCTGCCATGGTTCCGCAGGGTTATGGTGCTGGTGTTGGCACAGTGGGCGACTACTATGAGCAGGGTAATTGGTATCGCGGTGGAGTAGAGCAGATGCTGTTTTTCGCTTGGCTATACGGGGTAGAGCATGATAAATTTAAACCGCGAATTCCAGAAGGGGCGACCCAGGAGGACTTGATACGAATTTCACGCTTTTACGATTTAGCGCCAGAGAATCCACCCGTGGATATGGCAGAAGCGCTTAAACATTTGCCCATTCAGGATATTTTGCAAAACATTCACGGCAAACGCGAGATTTTTGATAAAATGGTGCGCCGTAAGCCTAATGACTCTGCTTGGTTTGAAGGAGGCTTATACCACGAAAATATGGAGATTAATGTTCCCAGTTTTTGGTTTGCCTCTTGGTACGACGTATCGATTGGGCCAAACTTAGCCCTATTTAATCATGTGCGTCAAGCAAAAGATCCTGCGGTGGCCGATAATCAGTACTTAGTGATTGCCCCAACTTTGCACTGCAGCTATACCCGGGCTACCGAAAATACTTTGGTGGGTGAGCGCCCTATGGGAGATGCTCGTTTAAACTATCAGGAGCAGATCTATGCTTGGTTTGACCTCTGGTTAAAAGGCGAAAAGAACGATTTTAAAGATAAAACTCCTCGCGTGCAATACTACACCATGGGTATTAATAAATGGCAGGCAGCCGAGGCTTGGCCACCCTTAAATGCTGAGATGGCGACTTTTTATTTAAACAGTGCTGGCAAAGCTAATAGTTTAGCTGGAGATGGTCGTTTGGATGAGTCTATGCCTAGCGAAGACAAGCCCGATTCATTTACTTATGATCCCATGGATCCTGTGCAATCTTATGGCGGAAATGTATGTTGTACGGGCAATGCGGTAAAGGGCGGTGCCTTCGACCAACAGGTTATGGAAGAAAGGGAGGATATTCTGGTGTACACTTCCGAAGTACTAAAAGAGGGAATAGAAGTTTCGGGCTTTATTGAAGCGAGTATATTTATTTCTTCTGATGCTAAGGATACGGATTTCACCATCAAATTGATTGATGTATATCCTGACGGAAGAGCTTATAATTTGGATGAAACGATTCAGAGGGTGCGTTATCGCGAAGGTTACGATAAAGAAGTGTTTATGGAAGATGGAGAGGTTTATCAATTGGATTTCTCTCCACTAGCCACTAGCAATTATTTTGAAAAGGGCCATCGTATTCGCATTGAAATTTCAAGTAGTAACTTTCCGCGTTTCGCCCGAAACTTAAATACCGGAGGCAATAACTACGATGAATCGGATGCTGTTGTGGCGCATAATAAGGTGCATCACTCCCAAGAATACCCTTCATTGATTAAGTTGCCTATTGTTAAGTAAAATCATAGTTCTAAGGTTCTTTAATCATTGATAAGAGGACTGTTTTACTGCATCTAATAGTATTGAGCTGATTATTTTAGGTTATTTTCCACTGCAAATTCTAAACTGTGAAGCAATTTACTCGAGTCAATATTTTTTGCATTCTTTTTCTTCTAGTTTCCTTTTCTCTACGCGCTCAAGAAAGCGTGATTCAGCCAGAATACAAAGAGCTAAGCCGCTCGCAGTGGCGTAAATTGCTACTTAAGGAAACAGATCCTAAGGTGATAGATTTTATTTCCCGATCAAAAAGTACGCGTCGCACTGGTAAAATTCTTTTGGGTGTGGGAACCTTAGGCTTAGTGACCGGGGTAAGTTTAACTACTTTTATTCCCTCAAGTTTAAGTCCAACCGAAGAAATGGGGAGATTATATATAGGATTAATAACCACAGCAGCGTCTGGTGGAGTACTTTTAAGTTCTAGCCTCTTTTTTTGGCGAGCAGAGAATCTTTTCGAAAAAGCAAAATCTAATCACTTACAACATTTAACAGTGCAATCAGGCTTCTCGACTACACAAGGAGTGCCCTGCTTGTCTTTTAAGCTGCATTTCTAGTGTTTGTTGTGGACATCTCCAGAAATGGTTTAATGTAACTTAAATCGAAGAATAGTAAATGCCATCATTTTCTAAAGCCAAAATCAAAGAGGAGTTTATTGAAGCGGTCAATAATGGCATGCCAGAGCTATTTCTGCCTTATATTTTGAGTCCAGAAGTTAGCTTTGATAATCTTGAGCCCAGTATTGGCTATGAGTATTTTCGTGACATCCTTGTCTCTCTAAAAGAAGAATCCCCAGAGACGTGGCGTTGCCGCATAATAGAGATTAGCGAATCTAAGCAGGAGCTATCCTTTTACGATCAGATGCATAAGCATCCGCGCTTAACCGTGTATGTCACAATAGGGGAGAAGTTGGTTTTTGATATTATGCCTTTTTAGTAGTTAGGCTAATAGAAGGTTTTAACCTTGGATTAGTATAAAAGTGATTATTTCAGTGGACTGTTGATGCATTCCAATAAAGAAATTGTATCGGTAGAAAACCAAAAAACCCTTGCTAATCCAATGACTAACAAGGGTTTTATCTTTTTTAGATGTGCCCAGAACAGGACTTGAACCTGCACGACCTTGCGATCACCACCCCCTCAAGGTGGCGCGTCTACCAATTCCGCCACCTGGGCATTTATCAGAACAGAGAACTTAGATGTGAGATCGGAGACTTTTGTCTTAATATCACCGGATCTTTGTCCTATCAAAAAAAGCCCTGTTTAGGGCTTTTTTTTAGTGACTCAGCAGGGGCTCGAACCCTGGACCCTCTCCTTAAAAGGGAGATGCTCTGCCAGCTGAGCTACTGAGTCGTTGACCCTTATCGTTTTGGGGCTGCAAATATAATGAGTTAAAACTTGTACCACCAAAGAAAACTAGAAAAAATATTGATGTTTTTTTTCGCCTGCCTAGCCCCAATTATGCACTACTTTTGTTCTCAGTATTTTACAGCTATGAAAATTGTTTTAATTGGCTATATGGCTAGCGGAAAATCGGCCTTGGCAAGGGATATATCGGCAGCGTGGAACTTGAAATTATTGGATCTCGACCAAATAATTGAAAAAGAAGAGGGGGAGTCTATTAGTGAAATCATCTTCAATAAAGGGGAGCTTTATTTCCGGAAAAAGGAAAGGGCTTTGCTCGAAGTTCTCTTAGAAGAGGATAATTTTGTCTTAGCCACCGGTGGAGGAACGCCATGTTACTACAATAATATGACTTTGATTAACTCCAAAGCCGTCAGTTTCTACTTGAAACACAATATTCCCGTATTGTTTGATCGCTTGTTGAAAGATCGCAGAGAGCGTCCTTTATTGGCTCATCTAAAAGATGAAGATTTAAAAGAATATATCGCTAAACATCTTTTTGAACGCAGCGTTTATTACGAGCAGGCGATTTTTACGCTCGATTCTAAGCTTGCGGTCGACGCTGCCTACCTAACTGAAATGCACAAACTATTAAAAGACTAATATGCACAATACTTTAGCGCAGCTCATCGCTGAACGCAGAACTGTTAAACCAGACACTTTTACGGGTGAAGTTATTCCCGATATACATATTAAGGAAATTTTAGAGCAAGCCAATTGGGCTCCCACACACGGCTATACCGAACCTTGGCGTTTTGTAGTATATCAAGGGGAGGCTTTAAAGTCTTTAGGCCGTTTTATGGCCGATTATGATCAACCCAATAAAGAGGCGGTAGATTTTAACGAGATTCGCTACAACAAGCTCTTAGAAAAGCCCTTATTATCATCCCATGTTATTGGCATTGCCATGAAGCCGAACTCCAATCCTAAAATTCCCGAAATAGAGGAGACCTGTGCCGTGGCCATGGCCGTGCAAAACATGTGGCTTTATATTCACAGTTTGGGATTTGGAGCTATTTGGAGTACCCCAGGCTTCGCCTTTAGCGATGCTTTTCGCAGTTTTATGCAATTTGATGAAGCACATAAGTCTATGGGACTACTTTATATTGGTAAGCCGAGTAAGACCAACCCGGTGGGCCGCAGACTAAGCGGCATTGATGACAAAGTACGCTGGGAATCTTGATTTAAGTCCAAAAGAGGAGATATTTAATCATCTGCTAAATCTGCGATTATAAAGGCTGTCATCAAAACACGGATTTAAGCAGATGACGCAGATGATACAAATCGTTTCGCGGATAATCGCAGGCCAAATGCTTTTAAGGATCGCTGCTTCCAAGTAAATCGGAATTAATCTCTGACCATTCGCTAAATCGGCGATCATCTTCGATTCTATAGTAGGGTATTTTAGCACAGATTTACGCGGATGACGCAGATCGTTTCACGGAAAATTGCAAGCCAAGTGCTTTTAAAGATTGCTGCTTCTAAATAAATCGGAATTAATCTGCGATCATTTTCTAAATCGGCGATCATCTGCGATTCTATAGTAGGGTATTTAAGCACAGATTTAAGTAGATGATGCAGATAACGCAGATCGTTTCACGGTAGAACCAAAGCTAAGTGCTTTTAAAGATCGCTGCTTCTAAATAAATCGTAATTAATCTGCGATCATTTGCTAAATCTGCGATCATCTGCGATTCTATAGTAGGGTATTTAAGCACAGATTTAAGTAGATGATGCAGATAACGCAGGTCGTTTCACGGTAGAACCAAAGCTAAGTGCTTTTAAGGATTGCTGCTTCTAAATAAATCGTAATTAATCTGCGATCATTTTCTAAATCGGCGATCATCAGCGATCCAACAGTAAGGTATTTAAGCACAGATTTACACCGATAACGCAGATCGTTTCATGGAAAATGGCAAGCCAGGTGATTTTAAAAAAAGCTGCTTCTTAGCGAAACTAAATTAATCTGCGACCATGCGCTAAATCTGTGATGATCTGCGATTTCATAAACGAAGAGATTGGTATTCAAACTAATTATCTAAAACCCCAGCAGCAGCTTGTAACTTGGCGCGAACTGAGTTTACCTTAGATTCTAATTCCACTTGTTTCATTTGCGCATCAATGTATTTTAATTCGCGGGAATTAATGAGAAATAAGGAACTCTCTCCATTCCTGAATTTATTATTTTCTGCTGCTAATAAGCGGCGATAATTGTTAACCATAGATCGGGTTTCAATAAGCTGAGCCTGACTTAATAGTAGCTCTTGCTCTAAGGCTTTTACCTTATTCTGTAAACTCACCCGCTTTAATTCTAGCTCTAAATTGTTTTCTTCAATCTTAACCTTAGTCTTCATTAAATCGCCACGCGCTTTACGAACAAATATGGGGAAAGTGGCTTTTAACCCCCAATTGTAATTATCAGGTGAATATTGTGCGAAAAAGTCGTTAGGTGCAGGTTGATTGAGAAACTTATAGTTTAAATCTAACTGCGGTTTTAAAGATTCTGCCTTCAACCTGCGCTCGATATCCAAGCCTTCTAGCTTTAAACGGTAAAAGTTTAAACTAGGATGCTGCTCGAACCAATTTTCGGGGAGGATATTTAAAATTGCCCCTTCACTTAACTCTGGTTTGGAGGCCGCTTTAAGCTCGAGCGGTAAAACCCCATCTAACCATAGGTAGGTCGCTAATTCGTTACGCTTTTGAATAAACTGCGCTTCCGCTTTGCGTAGGCGAATGGAGCGATCTTGCACTTGAATTGCTGATTCTAGCGTGTCTACCATGGATTTATCACCTATAATAGCCTGTCTTTTAATACTTTTAAATCGAAACTCTGCAGCTTCTAAAGCTTGATTAATTACGGCCATCTCGCGATAAGCTTCATACCACTGCCAATAACTGATAAGTGCTTTTTCCAATAAATCGTTAAGAGCTAAGTCTACTTCAAATTCGGCCGATTCTTGCAGAATACGTGCCTGCTTTAACATGGCGCGTCTTTCGTCCATTAATAAACCTTGACCCAAGGTGATGGATACATCCGCATACCACAATCCACTGCCCGGAACGGTGTTTTGATTGTTTAAATAAATCCCATCGTTCAACTCGTAGCCTGCTTTTGCTTTTAGACCAAACCAAGCTGGAAATTCAATCCCCGAGTTTTGCAATTGATAATAATCCTTTTCGCTAAACTGCTTTTGATTGATATCACTAAAAAGCTTAGGGTCAAAAGCACCGCTCGCTTTCAGGCGTTCGGCTTTCGCTTGTCTTTTAATTAAATCCGCTTGCAAAGCTACCGGATGATGTCTTTTAACAATAGCTACAAAAGTATCAACCGATAATATGGTGGAATCGTTGCTTTGTCCCTGCGCATCTGGCCACAGCCAAAAAAGACCTATTATTAAAAGGAAGTACTTACTTTTTCTTCTCATCAGAGCTCTTGTCTTTAGACTGATCTTTTGAACTTTCAGGAAGGTAGAAGTCTGCCGGGAAACCATTAATTTGTCGCCAAATCTCATACCAAATAGGCACATCATTAAGCAGGGCAAAGGTTTTTACGCCAGCACCAACGCGCACGCCTTCTGGCCAAGCTTGCTGAGCAGGATCGGGGGAAACCAACACGCGATAAAGGCCATTGGAACTAGTAAAGTTATCGATGGCAACAATTTTACCACCAAAGGTCCCCACAGATACGCCAGGCCAACCGCTAAAGAAAATGGCGGGCCATCCGTCAAACTGCAAGCGAACCTCTTCGCCTACGTGCATTAGCGGGTAATTTAATGGACGAACATACATTTCAATCGCCAAGTCGTAATCGGCAGGCATGATGGTTAAAATGTCCTCGCCTTCTTTAATAGTTTCACCAATACCCGTTTTAATGGCGCGAGTAATGTAACCATCCTGTGGCGCTGTGATATAGTAATTACTAGTTCGAATCGCATAGTTCGAATACTGATTCTCCATTTTACTTACCTCGGCATTTGTGCCATACATGGCCGATAGGGTAGAGAAGCGTTCACTTTCGGCCTTAGCGATTTTGGTATCGTAATCGGCTTTAATAGAATTCAGTTCCACTTTAGAATTGATTAACTCATTGCGAGCCGCTAATAATTTGCTTTCTGCAGAGATGCGTTTGGAGCTTGTTTCCTGTAATTTCTGACGACGTTTTTCTAAATCAGTTCGTGAATAAAGACCATCATTAAAAAGGGTATCCATACGCTGCATCTGCGCCATAGCAATTACTTCGTCGGTTTTAGCAGCGATGTAATCCATACTATCGGCAACTACTTTTAAACGGTAAATTTCAATTTTATTCACCGCCTGCTTTAGTTTGAGACGCTTGTTTTCTTTGAGCGCATCTACCTGAGTGGCTAAAGAAGCCGCTTTTTGGCTGTAATTTTCACTCGAAGACTGCTTCGCCTTAATTTGAGCATCTGTACGTTCCAGTAAGCGTGGATCGAAATACTCGTTTTTAGTCTCCGAAATAAAGAGCAGCGTATCACCTCTGCGGACAAATTGCCCTTCTTTAATATGCCATTCTTCAATTCGGCCACCAATAACCGATTGCAAGGTCTGTGGCCTTTTATCCGGTTGTAAACTGGTTACGAAACCCTTACTCATAACGTTTTGGGTCCATGGCAAAAAGAGGGCTGCGAATAAAATAGCCAAGGCTGTAAGGTAAAGTCTCTTTCGGCTACGGTGGTGCTTTGCCTCATCTAAAAAAACGCGGAGGCTGGAATACTTGCGATTGTCAACCTTACTCTCTACAGAGTTTTTAGGCGATATATTTAACATGGTAAATCGTTTTTAAGGTCCGCGTATGTTCCTTCTTTAATAATTCGACCTTTATGCAAGAGGTAAATATGATCCATGCGTTCTAAGGAAGCGGCATTATTAGTAGCCATTACTACCGACTGACCGCAATCAAAGCATAGGTAATCGAGCCACTTATCGCGGGTATCTTGGCTAACATCAAACCAATTGTCTTCTAGGAGGAGTAAGCTATGCGTGCCCGCTAAACTCCTTGCCATTAAAATACGATTGCGCGTACTACTGGCTAAGCCTAAACCAGAAGTTTGTAATTGAGTAAACATTCCATTGGGCAAGTCCTCCACGAAATCTTTTAATCCTACTAAATCTAAAAGTTTAGAAACGTCTTCATTACTAACACTTTCGCGCCGAAGTGAGATATTCTCTAAGATGGAAGATCCAAAAATTTCTTCCTGCCGAAGATTATCGCCAATTAAGCTGCGCAAATTTTCTAAGCGTACTTTATTATAGGGAATACCATTATAAAGAAGACTGCCTTCATAATTGTCAAACAAGCCAGCAATGAGCTGCAATAGTGAGGATTTACCCGCAGACATATCACCGGCGATACCAACCTTTTTACCGTGCTGAATTTCTAGATTTATATCCTTGAGAATTTCGTGACCCCATTGTGGCGATTTTAAATTGATGTTTTTCAGCTTAATGTTAAGCTTCTCGCCATTTTTAAGTTCAACTTGATCGCTTTCATCTTGGTTTTCTAGCTCGAGATCGGTAACAGCCCCTAGTTTTTCTAAGCCTGTTAAAACATCATAAATAGTTTCAATACTGTAAACCAGTTTTTCTACCGAGCTGATAATCTGTACAATCACAATTTCAGCTGCTACAAACTGACCAATATTCATTTGCTGATCAAAGACTAATAAACCACCAAGGAGCAAAAGTCCTCCTGCAATAAATACTTTAAAAAAGATTAAAGATGAATATTGACGAATTAAAACCGAGAAATGCGCACGGCGGGTTCTTAAGTATTTGCCACTTAAAAGATCCGTTTGCTCCATAGGCAGATCTGTTTTCCCCGCCATTTTAAAGGTAGAAAGATTGCGCGCCAATTCTTCTAACCAGCTAACTACCTCATATTTATGTTTACTTTCTTCTAAACTAGTTTCTAAACCTTTACCTGAGGTAATTCGGAAAAACACCAAGAGTAAGAAGATTAAAAAGAAGCCAAAAGCAATAAAGAAAGGGTGGTAAATGGATAGTAAAATCAATCCAAAAACGATTTGCAAACTTGCTACCGAAAAATCGAATAGTAATTTGTATAGACCCTTTTGCACCGTGATTACGTCAAAAAAGCGATTCACTAATTCGGGTAAATAGTAATCCTTCACCCCAGAAAGTTTTAAACGCGGTATGCGGTAGGCAAACTCTAATGAAGCATTAACAAAAAGGCGTTGTTGAATACGTTCTGCCACGCTCAATTGGAAAATTTGGAAAACCCCCGCTAAGGCTAATCCTATTAGCACAATTATCACTAAAACCGCCCAAGAGGTAGAGCTGCTGCCACTTTGTATGAGGTTAATAATAGACTGTATTCCCAGTGGAATAGAGAGGGACAAAAGGCCGTTAAAAATCGCATAGATGTAAATATTGCCAATATCCTTCTTCTCGCTAATTAGTAAGCCGATAAAGCGCTTTAGTGGCATTTTAGAATCACTACTTGCCATAGTTAATCATACTTAGGGTCATGGTTTTAAAATAACTGATTACTTGCTCATCGTCTTTGCCGATATCAGTAATGGATGGCAAATGACTGCCAAAGAATTTTTGCATATGGTTGGTTTCCAAAAGAGTGGAAGCTAAGGTTTTAGGATGAGGATAATCTGGGTTTAAAGTCTGAACAATGTTAACGATGCGTTCCACTAAGTTTTTATAAGACTTAAAGAAACCATCTTTATTTTCTTGCTCAATTTCTTTCGTTAAGAACGCTTTGGAAGACTCAGAAATTACGATTCTCTGCAAAAGCTCTTCATTAATATGTGAGAAGTTTTGATCTTGTTTTACCGTTTCACAAATGGCACAGATGGCATTTTCCAATTGCTTTTGCGCTAGTTCTACATTAGCCGTGGCGAAAACTACTTTGTATTCTAACCAGCCCCAATACCAAGAAGTTAAATATAAAAGTAGCTTGTGCTTATTCTCAAAATAGCGATAAATCGTACTTTCGGGCGAACCAATTTCAAGGCCTAACTTCTTAAACGTAAAGTTCTCAAAGCCCAGTGATTCGATTAAAATAATGCTGTGGGTGAGTATTCTTTTACCTAAGTCGCTAGAGTCCGGGTCTTTAACGAAAAGTTTTTCTGGGATCTGTAATTTGAGGTTGCCTAAAAGTGAATGCATATTCTGTAATTTCTAAAAACGCAAAAGTAATAGTTTTACTATTACAAATGCAAGAATTACCTTTTGTTTGGTGAGTGATTTTAAAGTAGATGAATTGGGGCTTATTTTTCTAGCCGAGAATTCCGTAAAATGGTAGCTTTCTAAGTTTATTCTAGCTTTTGATTATGAGGTGATTCAAATCTTTGCTAAAATTAGTATTAGGTAGAATACAGTTTCGCGTTAAATAATTACTTTGGTGGCCCATCAATAAAAATCTATGGACCTTTTTAGTATCATCTCTTCCATTACTTTGTTAGCAGCTGTTTTCGCTTATTTCAACACTAGGTTTTTGAAGCTGCCTTTTACTATTGGGTTAATGGTTATGGCTCTGGTATTTACCATTCTACTGCTTGTTTTAGGTTCCTTTATACCCGATCTGCTGAGCGAAGCAAAAGCGGTTGTGCACGAATTAGATTTCAAATCACTTTTATTGGATGTCATGCTTAGCTTCTTGCTTTTTGCTGGGGCCTTGCACACCAAACTGGGTTTACTAAGGGTAAACCGTGGACCGATTTTAATGCTCGCCACCTTGGGAGTACTCATATCCGCATTGCTAGTAGGTTTTGCTGTGTATTATTTGTTGATAATCTTTAATTATCCTGTCGATTTAATCTACTGTTTCCTTTTCGGTTCTCTAATCGCACCCACCGATCCTATAGCGGTGCTGGGTATTTTAAAGCAAATAGGTGCACCTAAAAACTTGGAAACCAAAATTGTAGGGGAGTCTCTTTTTAATGATGGGGTAGGTGTGGTCGTTTTCTTAGTGCTTTTGTCTATTGCCCGCGAGGGACTAGATCAGGTTTCGGCGCTAGACATCGCTACTCTTTTTGCGGAGGAAATTATTGGTGGTGTTTTACTAGGCTTGGCCTTTGGTTATGTTGCTTTTCAGCTGATGCGTTCTATCGACCATTACGAAACAGAAGTAATAATCACTATCGCTCTAGTGATGGGTGTTTATAGTCTCGCCAGTTATTTACATTTTAGCGGTCCTTTAGCAGTAGTGGTAGCCGGACTTTTAGTAGGTAATAAATCGCCTGAAGAGGCCTGGAGTAAAACTTCGCAATTGTACATTGATAAGTTTTGGGAGCTTCTAGATGTGTTTTTAAACGCCATCCTTTTCGTTCTCATCGGTTTGGAAATGCTAATCGTAGAACTCAATGGATTCTACCTGCTTATTGGCTTAATCGCGATTCCTATTGGTTTATTGGCACGCTATATAGCAGTTTCTGGACCGGTATTAATTTTTAAAAAGCAACTTAATTTTGCCCCTAATACCGCCTTTCTATTAACTTGGGGTGGCTTACGTGGCGGTATATCAATTGCTTTGGCTTTAAGCTTAGATGAAAACATGCACCGCGAGCTCTTTCTAACAACCACCTATGTTGTGGTGGTGTTTTCTATTATTGTGCAAGGTTTGAGCATCGGAAAAGTTTACAAGAAGGTGTTGTCTTCCGAAGCTTCTTAACCTGAGTTCGACCTAAGATTATAGCTTCAGATTTTCGCTTTTATTGGTAAAAACTTGTAAGCCTCTTCTAAAAAGCAGTTTTTGGCGCCTTAGCCCTTCGCAATAGCCCGCTATTGCATCAGCACTTCGTATTAAAACCCACTATTTATAAGAGGTCTGAGGCCTAATTTTACATCGAACTCTGGTTCTTAGGTTTAAATCGCCTATTGTAGCACCAAGTATTTTGGTGTTTCTTTCAGCAGATGCGCTTGAAAATCAAATATTCAGAATTTTAAGCGATTTTTCGAGTCAATTTATAAGATGATAATTAACACACATTGGCTAATAAAACTGTATAATGAAAATGATAAAATCTATCCCATTGATAATTAACAATTTGAAAGATGATTTCTCTTTAAGTAGGCATCTTGCGAAAGCTAAAGAGAGCGCTTGCAGAGCGATTTGGCATGCTTACCTTTGTTGACTATTTTCTTAAATTATGGAGATTGTAATTGCGGGGGCTGGTGCAGTAGGAACACACTTGGCGACTTGGCTTTCAAGCGAATCGCATGATATTACCATCATCGATCACGACCAAGATACTTTGGTTAATATCGATTCGCATATTGACGCGATAACCTTATCAGGCGAGGTAACCGATTTTGATGTTTTATTGCGCGCTAAAGTGCAAACGGCCGATCTTTTTATTTCTGTTACTTCCGTAGAGGAGGCGAATATTTTAAGTGCCATTTACGCGAAGAAGCTGGGTGCTAAAAAGACCATTGCGCGTATCAGTCAGATGCAATATCTAACCGACGAAGAAACCCTTAATATACGAGAATTAGGTATCGATGAGCTTATCTCACCGGAGTCACTAGCTGCAAGGGAGGTTCGTCATTTAATTAATACTAATGCGGCTTCTGAGTCGATTGAGTTTGAAAATGGCAAGATAACCTTATTGGGTCTAGACATTGATAAGGATGCAGATATAGTAGGAAAGTCCATGGCGGAAGTCGCCAAACTTAGTCCCAAACGCGATTATGTGGTGGTGGCCATTCGCAGAGAAAATAGTACCATTATTCCTAAAGGAGATACCATAGTAGAAAGCGGGGATCACCTTTTTGTAATTACCCATGCCGATGGTATGGAGCAGGTTTTAGAGGTTACTGGCCGTCGTAAGATTGCTATCAAAGATATTATTGTTGTTGGGGGAAGTAGAACGGGAATGCACCTTGCGCGCAAGCTAGGCAAGAAGTTTCACGTTAAGCTAATTGAGCAAAATGCGGAAAAAGCCGATAAAATTGCTTCTATGTTCCCCGAAATAATGGTGCTAAATTTCGATGGTACGGATGTAGAAAAGCTAGAAGAAGAAGGACTCAAAAATGCCGATGTTCTAGTGGCCGTAACGGGAAACTCCGAAACCAATGTACTTACATGTTTGGTGGCTAAAGATCGTGGGGTAAAGAAAACCATTGCCATGGTAGAGAATATTGAATATCTAGCGCTTACGCAAAGCATTGGTATTGATTCACTTATAAATAAAAAATTAGCGGCAGCGAATTTCATTTATCGTTATATCCGCCGTGGCGACTTCGTGACCCTTTCTACCATTCACGGTATTGATTCGGAAGTGATGGAGTTTAATGTAACCTCTAAATGTAAGGTTACTCAAAAAGCCATTAAAGATTTAGATTTACCTAAAGGTGCTATTATCGGCGGGGTTATTCGCGATGGTAGAGGTCTTATTCCCACCGGTGATTTTGAAATTCAACCTTTGGATAAAGTAGTGGTATTCGCCAAAACAGAATGTGCTAAAAAAGTTAGCCGTTATTTTCGCTAGATATGTATCGTTTTAATTACAAAATGATTGCCGCCACCATCGGCGCCTTATTATTGATAGTGTCTTTAATGATGCTGGTAATAATGTGCGTGGCCATTTACTTTCATGAAGATTGGGCTTCCATGTTTTTAGCCAGCGGTATTACCGCCGCTTTAGGTTTTGGTTTGTTCATGATTAATTTCGGCAACAAATTAAAAGACCTTACTAAGCGTGACGGTTTTTTAATTGTCGCTTTGGGCTGGGTTTCCATGTCACTTTTAGGCAGTCTCCCATTTCTGTTTAGCGGCAGCATCCCCCTAGTAATCGATGCGATTTTCGAAACCGTAAGTGGCTTTAGTACGACTGGGGCTACTATTCTAACCGATATTGAAAGTCAACCGCATTTTATTCTAGCCTGGCGCAGCATGACGCACTGGATAGGCGGTATGGGAATTATTGTTTTAACAGTGGCCATTTTACCACTTTTAGGAGTAGGAGGAATGCAGCTTTTTAATGCCGAGGCTCCCGGTCTCAGCCCAGATAAGTTACACCCGCGTATTACCGGCACGGCCAAGCGCTTGTGGATACTGTACATATTATTAACCCTTGCGGAGAGCATTGCCCTTTATGTAGCAGGAATGGATTTATTTGATGCGGTAAACCACGCTATGGCGACCATGGCTACGGGTGGTTTTTCCACTAAAAACGCGAGCATCGCTTATTATGCTAGTCCTGCCATTCATTATGTGATTCTCTTTTTCATGTTTTTAGCTGGGGTGAATTTCACTATGTTATTTTTCGGCTTTACCGGTAAGTTTAAAAATATTCTTGCCAATGAAGAACTAAAGGTCTACACCTTTAACACCCTTATATTCGGAACTATTATTACCGCTGTTTTGGTCTTGGTTCAAGATACTCCAGTAGAAGAGGCCTTTCGCAATAGCTTTTTTACAGTCGTTTCTGTCATGACTACCACAGGTTTTGTAACCGACAACTATTTGCTTTGGCCTAACTTTTTGATTTTCATTGTATTCATACTTTTCTTTTCAGGTGGTTCTACGGGTAGTACTGCTGGAGGCGTTAAAATAATGCGTCACATTATTCTTATTAAAAACAGCTTTTTAGAGCTCAAAAGGCAGATACATCCCAATGCGATTATTCCGGTTCGATTTAACGGACGCGCGGTGCCGCAAAACATTACCAATACTGTTTCGGGCTTTGTTTTAATATGGTTAATTGTTTTTTTAATTGGTGCCTTTGTAATGTCCATGTTCGGTCTAGACTTCATGTCTGCCGTGGGGTCGGTTACAGCCACCTTAGGTAATATTGGTCCGGGGTTGGGATCGGTAGGACCAGTCGATAATTTTGCCCACATTCCACCAGGCGGTAAGCTTTTCCTAAGCTTTTTGATGCTTTTGGGTAGACTCGAGCTCTTTACGGTACTAATATTATTTATGCCCTTCTTTTGGCAGAAACGTTAGAGCAAAGACTTGATCGCTTCAAAGAAGCCGAGGTTTTCATTCTTTTCTTTTAAGACTAAGAGAGGAATGCTGCGATTTATTTCCATCAGTTCACGCGCAAAGGATCCCAATAGTATAGAGGCTGAGGCGTTTCGGCCTTTAGAGCTAAGTACCATTAAATCAGCCCCAATATGGCGAGCCCGCGCCAAACATTGTTCCTCCATATTGCCTTCATTCTCATCGAATTCACATTTTAAACTATCTCTGAGATGGTGTTTTTTCTTTAAATCCTCCCACTGTTGATAGCTGTGCAATTTTACCGCCCTTCTTAATTCTACCGTGCTGCTGCCGTTTTTTAAATAACCTGAAGCGTAGTTATAGTAGTGAATACATCGCAAGTCGGCTAAAAACTCCTGCGCTAAAGCATCGGCCAACTGTATAGTTTTAAGAGATTGGTCACTAAAATCTGTTGGGATAATTATTTCATGTACTTCCGGCAAGGTGGTATCTGGCACCAGTAGAATAGAGCAGGGGCCCTGTTCTGTTAAGCGACTGGATAAATGCTTGTGGCGATCTTTTTCCGCTTTACGGCCCATCACCAATAGGTCCACATTTTTTATATGCGCGAAATGCAGGATTTCCTCATAAATGTGGCCTTCGCGAATACTAAAATGACAGTCGGTCTTTTCTAAGTCGAAAAACTCCGCCACAGATTTACGCATCTGATCCTCAATATTTTCATCGATGGGAGCAAGTAAATCGGCGTATTCTTCTTGAATAGAACTTGGTAATTCCAAATTATGCTCCACATGAAGAAAGTAGATCTTTTTAAAATCGAGACTGCGGTGTAAAAAGGCTAAATAGGCCAATACTTTTTGGTCAATATTACCGCCATCGAGGGCTACTAAGATAGATTTAAAGGCTAAGGCTTGCATGATTATAGAATTCCTCGGATTAAGAATAGCGCGGCAAAGGCGATGATAGCGTATAATTCGGGGAAAACTGCTAAGATTAGGGTTCTTCCAAAAACATCATTACCGCTACCGATGGCATCAATACCACTAGCACAGACCTTACCTTGATAAATTCCCGACAATAGTCCCGCTAAGCCTAAAGCTATACCGGCGCCTAAGATACCTGCACCTTGTAAAATGGTTATTTCTGGACCGATAAATTCTTGCAGAATAAAGAATCCTGCAAAGCCATATAAACCTTGGGTACCTGGCAAAGCACTCAGTACAATGAAGGAACCAAAAGATTCGGGACGTTTTTTTACCGCTCCCACCGTAGCCATCGCTCCGGCAGCCGTTCCCATTATACTACCAATCCCCGAAAGGGAAATTAAAATACCAAAACCGACAAAAGCTAAGATTAGAGCTAGATTTACAGATTCCATAATTAATTGATTTTAATTGATTTAGTAAAAGCTTCAAAGGCTTTTCCGCCCCCTTCGAATTGGGCATTATTATAAAACTCTACAAAAGTGAGACGCAAAGGATGAATGAAAGATCCTAAAACGGCTAAGGCTAAATTGAGACTGTGACCAAAAATGAGGAAGGCAATCGCGCCAATATAGGAGTACCAAGAATCGCCCATCATATCGGTGCCAATTTGGTTGACCACTAAACCAAGTACCCCCGAAGTTACTCCCAAAGCAAAGAGTCGTACGTAGGAAAGTACATCGCCAAGCAGTCCGGTAAATATGAAAAATAGCGGTAAAACGCTAGATCCCAGTCGACTGAATAAATGTTGTGACATGTCGTGAAAGAGCATTACCATGGCAATTCCTACAGCTAAGCCTAATTTCAGGAAGAGCATCATACTTTTAGTAAGCAATAAAGTGTCTTCTAAGAAAAGGCTTACACTGCTAATCACAATGATCAGTTTACCCATCTGCGCCAGCGCGGGCAGAAAGCCCTTGTAGGTCCATGTTTTTACGATTGCAATGATTATCCCTACCAAAATTTGCATTAAACCTATTAATAAGGCCACATTAAAGGCATTAAAGAAATAGTCGCTATTATCGGGGATTAGCACTAAGTTGGAAAGGCTACGAACCCAAGGCAGGGAGCTGCTTTCCAATAAAGGGATGCCAAAAAGACTACCCGATTTTATAAAGCCTATGACCAAGGTGCTGAGTCCTAAAACTAAGGTAAGTAGCGCTAAACCTCTTTGTTTTTTCAAGAAGCTGAAATAGCCGAAAATGGCCACGGCACTTACTATAAATCCATAGCCCGCGTCGCCTAAACAGTAAGCAAATAGAATAGGGTAGAAGACGGCAATAAAGGGCGTGAGATCGAATTCGAAATAATGTGGTAATTGGAAAATTTCGGTAATCGGCTCGAATAATTTATTGAACTTATTATTGCTTAATAATACGGGTACGGGGTCGTTACTGCTGGGCGAGCTGATTTTATAGGCACAGTAATATTCATTAAGCTTTTGTTGAACTAAATCTTCATTAAGTTCATTAAACCAGCACTTAAGGTGTTTGGTTTTTAGTTTTTCAAGCGTGTAACTAGACTCTAAAATCCGCTCTTCTTTAAGTTGGTCTTGTAAAGTAAGGGTTTGCTTTTCTAAGTCGGCTAGGTGTAAACTGGCCGCTTTTATTTCGTTCTGCGCTTTCGCTAGATGAGCATTTAATTGGGCTTTTTCCTGCTCTAAATCAGCGAGGCTTTCAAGGGGCATTGGCAAGGCTTCACTAACAAAAGTGTTCACTTCCTCTTCGGAAATAATGCGGGCAAAATAATAGTGTTCCTCTTCTTCCTTGATAAGAATGGGCCGTACCTCTTCGGTATTGAGCTTTTCAAACTGACTCTTAGCTAAGCGGAAGAACTTGAGTTTCATACCGACAGCCTCTAATCTTTTCCATTTATTAAGGTCATAATCACCCCAAATACCTTTTAAAAAAAGTTTCTGGCTGTTTTTCTTGAGCTTACTGTCCAAGATTTTAAGCTCTTCTTCTAAGGCGATAATTTGTTTAGAATGCTCCGCTAGGTTTATTTCTTGCGCATCTCCCTTAAGGACGGTGGGACTTTCTGCCTGATTTTTTACTGCCAGTTGATAAGCGCCATGAAAGAGTTTATAATCTGAGTTATCCAAGTACTTTATACCTTCCTCTAAGGCCTCAAAATGCAGGCATTCTAGCTCTCGCAGCTCATTTAACAATGGCTTTACCGTCGTTTCAGGGCAGAGGATTTCTATTTTCTTCATCCTAGCTTTCATGGCGACTCAGATTTTTGTTTTTGGCAATTTTTTTCGCGGCCGTGGCAATGTTCTCTTTGTCTTCTAAAAATCTTTTTATGCGACGAATTGCTTCGTCATAAGCGGGAATTTGCAGCTTTTCATAGAGGTTTACCTTTTGGGTAGTTTTCTTACGTGCGAATTCCAAACTCGCTAATTTTTCTTTAAAATTCTGAAGGAATAAATAGGCTTTTGTGTATTCCATTAAAGCCTCAGTAGCGGCGGGAAGCCAAGCGGGCTCATAAAGGAGCTTTAAATCAAGCTTTTCGAAATTCACTTTTTGCAAGCTCTTTACTTTAGTGCCCGCAATGTTTTCGGTCTTAAATTCTAAGTCTTTCACCTTTACAATAGGGGGAAACTCATTCCAAATAGATTCGAAGTTTTTCAGTCGCTTTTCCAAAGCGTCAAAATCTTCTTTTTTAGCGCTAATTTCTATTTTCAGTTCAGCGATTACCTTACGTAAAGCCGTTTCCTTGCGCAGTAAAACGGGCAAAGCGGCGCGGCGGACTTTTAACTGACGCTGAAAATCCTGAATGGTACTTTTATTATAGGCGAACTTCTCTAGCATTTTTTTTAATCTTTTTCTCCCGGCCAGTATTTATCAATAAATTCTTGCTTAATACCGAGCTCAAATACTTTAAAGTGCTGGGCTAATAGCTTCCAACCAATATCCAGCATGCTTTCACTATCAATGTTTAAGCGCACGTCGAGCAATTCGCGGACATAATCTTTGGCGAAGGCTAGGGAACGTACATCAAAGTCGTTAAGATCAAAGCCATTCTCTTGCTTAGAGCGCGCTTCAGACGCATCTGCATACAAGCGCACTAAAGCATTCATTAACTGGGGATGATCGGCTCGCGTTTTCTTACCAATCACATTCTGCTTTAAGCGCGATAAGCTGCGAAAAGGATCGATAATAGTTAAGCCCGTATCGGTGTCTCGTTTTAAATAAAGTTGACCTTCTGTGATGTAACCCGTATTATCGGGGATGGCATGGGTAATATCGCCATCATTTAGAGTGGTAACGGCAATAATGGTAATGGAACCGCCTTCTGGAAATTGTACCGCTTTTTCGTAAATACGGGCTAAATCGCTGTAAAGCGAGCCAGGCATGGCATCCTTACTAGGGATTTGATCCATTTTATTAGACACAATGGCTAAAGCATCTGCGTAAAGCGTCATATCGCTTAATAAAACCAATACCTTTTCCTTTTTCTCATAGGCGAAATACTCAGCCGTGGCAGTGGCCTGATCGGGAATGAGGAGTCGCTCCAGGGGCGGATCTTCGGAAGTATTGATGAAACTTACAATTTTATGGCTGGCGCCTCTTTCTTTAAAGCTGTTGCGAAACATGATGTAATCGTCGTGACTAATACCCATAGCGCCCAGCACAATACGATCAGAATCGGCTCTAAGTGCTACTTCCGCTAAAATGCGATTAAAGGGCTGATCAGGATCGGCGAAAAAAGGGATTTTTTGTCCCGTTACTAAGGTGTTATTCAAGTCTATACCCGCAATGCCGGTGGAAAGCATTTCCGAGGGGAGTTGCCGCCGTACGGGATTTACGGTTAGGCCTTTGATATTGACCTCTTTGCCCTGCGGTTGCGATAAACCATCGATGGCCTGTCCAAAAGCATTGAAATACCTTCCGCCCAAAGCGGGGCTTAAAGCCAATGATGGCGGCTTACCCGCGAAGATCACCTTGGCGGCAGTACCGATTCCTTCCGTGCCTGAAAAAACCTGCAGGGTTACCAATTCGCCTTCAATTTTAATTACTTGGGCATTTCTACCATCCACCCAGGCTAGTTCATCGTAAGTGATACCTTTGGCTCTGAGCGTACAAGTAGCCTTGGTGAGGGCGGTTATTTCGGTATAAATGGCTTGAAAAGCTTGAATTTCCATACGATTCGTTTTAGGTCATGGTGGCTTTTAGTTCCTGGGCATATTTTTCATACTCATCGCTCTTAAAAGCACTGTAATTCAATTGCTTAAAAGTGTTGATGAGCTTTTTGTAAAAGGTACTTACCTTGTTGAAATCCTCAAAATCGCCCGTATATTGGCAGATTTCGAGCGCGAGATTTACCATATTTTGTTGACGCTTAAGGGGACTGTTCATATCAATATCATCGAAGGAATCTTGCTGAATTATGGCAAAGTCAAGCAATTCGCTGCGCCAAAAATC
Source organism: uncultured Schleiferiaceae bacterium (assembly GCA_963974215.1). Taxonomy (GTDB): domain Bacteria; phylum Bacteroidota; class Bacteroidia; order Flavobacteriales; family Schleiferiaceae; genus Croceimicrobium. The sequence continues at coordinate 161,730 of CAXBBL010000007.1, forward strand.
GAGGTGATAATCAAGAGGAACGGAATCGTCGCCTAAAATGCTAATCTGATCGCGTGCTTCAATACCTCTTTGTAAAAGGTCTTTCATCTTTTTGACCTTCCCAATCCAATTAGCGCCAAAAATGCTTTCTGTTTCGGCTTGAAACTCTTCGTAATCTAAATAGCGTGAATAGGAATTAATAGGATCAATTGCAGGATAGCGTTTGGCATCAGCACGCTTCTGCGAAAGCGCATAAAAGCAGCGGGCTACCTTAGCGGTAGATTCGGTTACGGGCTCCTTAAAGTTTCCTCCCGCAGGGGATACGGTGCCTAAAAAAGTAACAGAGCCGCGACTATCGTTATGCAGGGCCACTTCGCCCGCACGGCCGTAAAAATTGGCAATAACGGCAGGTAATTCTACTGGGAAGGCATCAGTTCCAGGTAGTTCCTCCATCCGATTGCTCATCTCGCGTAAAGCTTGGGCCCAGCGTGAAGTACTATCGGCCAGCAGTAAAACTTTTAAGCCCATATTGCGGTAGTACTCCGCAATGGTCATTCCCACATAAACCGAGGCCTCGCGGGCCGCAACCGGCATATTGGAGGTATTGCAAATAATGGTGGTTTTTTCTTTGAGCTTACGACCCGTTTTCAAGTCTTCCAATTGGGGGAAAGTATGGAAAATTTCCACCACCTCATTAGCACGCTCACCGCAGGCAACGAGAATTACCATATCGGCCTGATTATTCTTGGCAATGGCTTGTTGTAGCACGGTTTTACCAGTTCCGAAGGCGCCGGGAATATAGCCTGTGCCGCCTTCTGCCATAGGGTTTAAGGTATCCATTACCCGCAATCCCGTTTGGAATATTTTGGAAGGTCTAAATTTTTCGCGGTAGCTTTTTAAAGCCCATTTTACGGGCCATTTTTGCGCCATAGTCACCGAAACTATCTCGCCATCTTTGCCTTTTAGTTGCGCTATTTCATCGCTCACTTTATAATCACCCGCGGGGGCAATTTTTACTAATTCGTAGGTACCTTTTAATTTGAAAGGCACCATTATTTTATGCGCAATCCAGTTTTCGGGTACTTCACCCAGCCAATCGGCCGCTTGGACTTGAGCGCCCACTTTTTGAAGGGGCGTGAAGGTGTAGACAGCATCGAAATCGATACTGACATTTTTCTGGCCAGTCTCGATAAAAGTGCCTTTCATAGCATCGAGATCGTTCTGCAGACCGTCAAAGTTTTTTGACAAAATTCCCGGACCAAGATCTACTTGCAGCAGCTCACCACTAAACAAAACTTCATCGTTAAGTTTCAGCGAAGTGCTTAGCTCAAACAACTGAGCATAAGCCCTTTGATTACGGATTTTAATCACTTCTGCCATTAGTGACTTATCACCTAAGGTGACAAAACAGATTTCATTTTGTATCACTTCCCCGTAGAATTCAATTTCTAGGAGATTACTGACAATGGCTTTAATTTTCCCTTTAGTCATGGTGATTGATATTTTTAAGCGCTTCTTCTAATAAATCCCCTAAAAAAGGTTTTTGCTGGTTAGAAGAAAGCTGTTCACGTCGGTATATCAAAAAGAGTTTACTACAATAATTTAACAAGGCTAAGCGATCAAAATAATGGGCGGAAGCGAGTGCATCGGCTTTGTCCCATAGCACATTATGAACGGCATTGGTAATGGCTTGCGGATCTTTAGTACCCAAAGCATTAAGTAAAGGTTGGAGAAAGGTTTGACCCAATTTTTGCTTTTCGCTCAACGATGATTTTCCTTTTAAAAGCTGCTGATATAAAGGTGTTGATCCGTGTCTAATATCCTTATTTGCAAAAGGATAAAGGCTAGTATTGAAAGTAGCCATTAAACTGCGGACTTCTCTTTCAAAGGCGAAGAGTTGGCTTATAAATGGATCGGCCTTAAGGGCGAGTTGATCGAAATAATAGTCCAAAGCGCGACTATCCATTTCATTGGCCGTCCAATGGATCATTTCCTCTTTATGCTCTAGGTAGAATTCGCGCCAGATGGGAGGGAGGATATCTATATTCTTTTCACTCGCTGCTAGGTCCTCAGTTTTTAAAGAGTAAGGCTTACGCAAAGGCCGCAAAGGATAGTTGAGAAAGCGGTGTTGCCAAGTTTCCAGCAAATTGTATAGATCATTTCGTTGCCAAAACCAGGCGATTTCTTTTAAATCTTCAGTGCTCGCATTGCGCTGGATTAATCGCCAGGCCTCATCTAAATCCTCTTCAGAAAGAGACTTATCGAGCTTTAATTGCGGTAATGAACTTAGTATGTAGTAATAATTACTCATGCTTTAAGCGCGCTTGTAGGCTTTGATCGAGGTAGGAGTAGAAGAGGTTTTTTAATTCTTTTTCCCCGATAGAAAAATGAAAACCCTCGGCTTCATTAAGAATTTTAATTTCCTGCTCATTGGCACCGAGCTTAATCGTTAAGTCAGGAAAATGCTTATTCAATTGCGCTTGCCATTTTTCCTGCGCATCTGCCGAAAGGCTTAAACTTACAGAAAGTGGGGAGCTGCTTATTTGTTCGGCCAGTTTAAAGAGGTATTCTTTAATGAAATCCTCGTCTGAAAAGAGCTTTTCGATAGGTTTCGCCACCATTTTTGCGGCTAAAAGCTTAGTCAAGTTTAAGCGTAAATCATCTAAAACTACTTCTGCTTTTAAGCTTAATTCGGACTCCATTTTCTTTCTTTCCTGGGCAATTTCTTGCTCCTCTTTTTTACGAAATGCCTCTACTTCCTTTTCCGCTTTAAGCTTTTCCGCCGCAATTTTCTCTAGGGAAAGCGCTTCTTTCGCCGCAATTTCCTTTTCGCTTTTGCTGATGAGATCGGCGTATAATTGGTCGGTTAACTTATCGAGATGGGTATAATCGGCACTCATTATTTAAGGATTAAAAGAGGAACTTCACTTTTATAAACCATTCTTTTAGAGAGGCTTTCGGTAAAAAGACCTTCTAAAAAGCGATAGTCACGCGGAAGGATGGCGATTAAATCTGAACCGTGTTTCTTAGCATAGGCGATAAGGCCATGACTAATTTCGTCTTCGAAATGATGCTGGAAACGATGCGGGAAATTTTGCAGTCGGCGTTTCAGGTATTTGCGATTCATTTTTTCTTTGCGACTTAATTGCTCTTCCGTGCGATTAATGGTTACTATATCAATGGAAGTGGTTTGATGATCAGCAATCTGTAAAAGGGCATCTAAAGAATGTTCATGGTGCATGGAATCATAATCTGCCGCTAAGGCAATTTTAGTAATAAGGCTGAGTTTAGCACCCATAGGCATTACAATTACGGGCACAATAGCATCGCGAACCACCGCTTCAGTTTTACTGCCCCAAATGGTGTTTAACCCGTGTGCACCTTTGGTGGCCATTATGATCAGGTCGATATCCACTTTATCAGATTCTTTCAATATTAAATCGCGTGAAGTGGAATACTCCCAGCGTGTTTCGTGGCTCACTGTACTTACATGTGGTACTGACTTTAAAAAGGATTCCATTTCGTTTTTGATTCGAATGCGGTCGGCCGTGGCATCGCTTTTTTCGTGGGTGGCAGCATGAAGAATAACCAAGTGATTTTTACCTTGCTCCACCACCGGTAGAATGGTTTTAAGCGTTTCGATGCTTAAAGGGCTGAAATCGGTAGGGAAAAGAATGTTTAAGTTTTTCATTTTTGAGGGTAGATTAAAAGCTTAGGCTATATTAAGGCGAGATACTAAAAATACCTATGATATTTATCACCTTCATGGCTAAGCTTTGCTGATTTATAATGATTGTTAAATCTAATACTAAGAATGGAAAAGACCTGGAGTTATTGGGAAAAAAGTGAATTTTGGTCGGAAGCAGATTTATGCATTATAGGTGCAGGAATCACCGGTTTATCCGCGGCCATTTTCGCGAAACAGAGTCGGCCAAAGGAGCAAATTGTGGTTTTGGAAAGGGGCTTTTTGCCCGAAGGCGCCTCTACTAAAAATGCGGGCTTCGCTTGCTATGGTTCAGTAGGAGAGTTGCGGGCCGATATTCTAGAAAACGGCTGTGAAGCTTGTGTTAAGCTGGTTAAAGAAAGATACGAGGGTTTAAAATTTTTGCAAAAACTAGTACCTGAGTCTGAAATGGATTATTCAGCTTGTGGCGGCGTAGAAATCTTTCGTAGCGAGCAAGCAGAGGAGTGGGAGGCTTGCAAAAAACTGATCCCTCAGTTGAATAAAGATTTAGCAATTTTTTTTGGAGGGAATGTCTATGCTGAGAGTAATGATTATCAATCCTTCTCTAATTGCATTGGCAGTATTCGCAGTCCCTTTGAAGGTTCGTTAAACCCCGCCAAAATGATGCAATCTCTTTTTCGAAAAGCCGTTGCTCTAGGCGTAAAAATCTACTATAACTGCGAGGTGAAATCGTATAAGCGTTGCCGTAATACGTTTACGCTAAGCCTCAATCAACTTCCTGATTTACAGTCTAAAAAACTTTTGCTCTGTACCAATGCCTTTAGCGGTCGTTTTGGCGATTTTGATTTGCAAGCGGTGCGTAATATGGTATTAGTTTCTAAAGAAATTGAATGGCCTTTTCCCGCTGGAGTTTATCACGCACAAATGGGTTATTTCTACTTTCGTAGATTGGGAAATAGACTGTTAATAGGTGGCGGCAGACATTTAGCTAAAGAAGCCGAAACCATTGCTGACTTTGGCATCAATCCCCAAATTAAAGCAGCGCTAAAGAAATTTACACAGCAGTATTTAGGTTTGAAAGCAGATGATTTATTTACAGAAGAATGGTCGGGAATTTTAGGTGTGGGGTCTCAAAAAGAACCAATCGTGCAAAAACTGGGTGAAGGACTTTATAGCGCTTTCCGATTAGGCGGGATGGGGGTAGCGATTGGCGCGCGAACGGCCTATAAAGCGGTGGAGTTAATTTATTAACCGGAGTTCGATGTAAAATCAGGCCTCAGCCCTAATATAAATTGTGGGTTTTATGCCTAACTCAAGTTTATAACTGAAGTAAAAAAAAGCGGCCTTTCGCAAGACCGCTTTTTTAAAAGTTTGAGACTATGCTTATGCTCCGGCAGCAGAGGCTTGAGCGGCTGAAATCTTGCCAATTTCTTGATCGATGGTCCAAAGACCTACACCGTCTTCGCCAATAATATCGAAGATTTCTAAAATGCGACGGGCTAAGCTTTCTTCTTCACGTTGCTCGGTTACAAACCACTGTAAAAAGCTAAAAGTACTGAAGTCTTTATTACTAAGTGCGTGATCTACAATCTCGTGAATAGACTTTGTAACGTGAATTTCATGCTCTAAAACATCTTCAAAAACCTCTCTTAAAGAAGAGAATTTATGCTTGATATTGGTGATTTCGGGTTGCAAAGCATGTCCGCCAGCTTCGTTAATATAACTGAACAACTTTAGCATATGCCCGCGCTCTTCGTCAGAATGGGTGTAAAGGAAGTTAGAGGCATTAGCATAACCTTCTGTTTCACACCATGATGCCATGCTCAGATAGGAAGCGGATGATTTACCTTCTAATACAATTTGCTCATTCAGTAGTTTCTCTACTTCGATGCTCAAGGAGCGTTTACTATGATTGTGTTGTGACATTCTATTAAATTTTAATTTCCGCAAAGGTAAGCACTAGGCTTTCTTAACAAACTCCGATTTTAAAGCCATTGCTCCAAAACCATCAATTTTGCAATCAATATTATGATCGCCATCAGTTAAACGGATATTTTTAACCTTGGTTCCCGCTTTTATGGGCGCCGAAGCACCTTTCACGGGAAGGTTTTTCACCACTACTACGGTATCACCATCGCTTAGCGGATTGCCATTGGCATCTTTCACTAGCAGTCCCGTTTCTTCTTCAACATCACTAGGATTCCACTCGTGGCCGCATTCTGGGCAAACCAAAAGGGCATCCATGGGATAGGCATAAGTAGATTTACATTGGGGGCAAGGAGGTGTTGTTTGGGGCATGAATATAATTTTTGCAAAGTTAATTTCTTAAAGTCGTTATGAGGTTGAGGATGAGAATTAATGCCTTTCAGCTGAAAATTAGTTTTATTCTAAATAATCAACTAGAAGTCTAGCGCAAGCTAAGCGGTAGCGTGCTGGTATCTTGGATTTCAACTTGCAATCCCAAATCAAATTAATCGCTGTATTTTTGCGAACGTTTTCCAGACCTAAGCTCGGTTTGGATTTATCCTACAAAAGCTCCAAGGAACATGATCAATAAGAAAGACCTGACTCAAGGCAGTATTGTTAAGAAGTTAGTTCAGCTTTCGCTTCCCATGATGCTTGGGATTATTAGCATGGTGGCCTTCAATTTGATCGATACATTTTATGTAGGACAATTGGGAAAGAAGGAGTTAGCGGCGCTTAGCTTCACCTTTCCCGTAATAATGATTATCTTCAGTTTTATCCAGGGTTTAGGAATTGGAGCTACCGCTTTAATTGCTAAATCTATCGGACGAAAAGAGCATGATAAAGCGGCCCGGGAAACCACCGACAGTATTACCCTGACTCTATTAATTACCGGCTTCTTTATTATAATAGGCCTGCTAACTCTAAAGCCAACCTTTAGTTTATTGGGTGCCGACGCTGAGACAGCCATTTTAGTGGAAGAGTATATGCAAATTTGGTACGTCGCACTTTTTTTTGTTTCCGCTCCTTATGTCGGCAATAGTGCCATTCGGGCAACAGGTGATGCCCGTACTCCCGCATTAATAATGCTATTTGCTGTCCTTATAAATGCGATTCTCGACCCGATTTTAATTTTTGGCTATCTCGGTGCACCGGCTTTGGGCTTAAAAGGTGCCGCCATAGCAACGGCTATTTCCCGCGCGCTCACTATGGTGCTTGCTTTTTATGTCCTGATTCGCCGAGAGAAGCTAATAATCTTTGATATCCCCACTTGGGCGGTACTTCGCGGCTGCTGGAAAAGCATCCTCAATATTGCCGTGCCTTCTGGTTTAGCCAGATTGGTTGTACCCATTACCACCGGAGTTATTACCAGTATAATGGCAAGCTATGGCGACTATGCCGTGGCGGCTTTTGGGGTAGGCAGTAGAATTGAGTTCTTAGCGTCTAGTATACTCTTCGCCTTGGCCGCTTCCATTGGTCCTTTTGTAGGCCAAAACTTTGGCAGTCAGAAGTTAGATAGGGTGAAAGAGGCTGTGCGAATTAGTGTACGATTTGCTTTTTTATGGGGGCTTTTTGCCTGGGGGATTTTGGCTCTCTTTGCGCGTCAAGTGGCTTCTATATTTAATGATAATGTACAAGTATTGGATGCGGTGCAAAGTTATTTGTGGATTGTGCCCGCAGGTTATGGTTTACAAGGGGTTCTTGGAGTAATTAATAGTCATTTAAACACGGTAAACAAACCTTTGCCAGCATCTTTAATTATTGTAATTCAAATGCTTGTAATTGGGATACCCATTATTTATCTGGGCAATCGTTTGGCGGGAATAGAAGGTGTTTTCCTTGCCTTGGCGATTACGTATGCGGCAGGCGGACTCATGTCTTTGCTGGTGAATAAGCAAATGATGAAGAAGTTCGTGTAGAATAGTATCGTAAACCAAAATTTATTAAGCCATGAGCAAACGCGCTCTAAAAATCTATCTCAAGGAACTCAAAAAGGATCAGTTAGAGGAGCAGATCATTGATTTGTACGAGCGTTTTGGTGAAGTAAAAACCTATTATGATTTCATCTTTAATCCGAAAGAGGATAAGCTGATTAATGAGGCGAAAACGAAAATAGAAAAAGAGTATTTCCCAACAACTAGAAAAAGACCCAAAGCTCGCCGTGGGACCGCACAGAAATACATTAAGCATTTTCTACAAATAGGTATGGAAGAGAGGCTGCTGGCGGATTTGATGCTTTTTAATCTCGAAACAGCCCAGCGCTTTAATGCTAAACGTCCTCAAAAAACTGAAGCTTTTTTTAAGAGTATGGCTAACAGTTTTGTGCAAGCCTTAAACTTCGTGCATTACCACGGTTTACAAAATGAGTTTCAAGGACGTATAAATACCCTTGTCATAGAAGCGAAAAATCAAGACTGGTATAACTGGGATTTTTTACTGGAGAAAGTGGAAGAGTTTGGTGGTTTGTAGTTAGTATCATAAAATCAATATATTTTGTAGCCTATTAAAGGCTTTTTGTTGATTAATCAGACGACACAGATCAGGTGTGCTTAGATTAAGCTATCGGCTTCCTATGTATAAAGCGTGGTTTAAGAGCTGTGCGTTTTGGATTTTTCGCAATTGAATCTGTACTATCTGCTGAACCTGTGATCATCTGCGCTAGCAAGGCTTAGAACCACAGATTTACGCGGATTAGTCCAATGACACAGATCAAGTAGTGCTTAAATTAAGTTATCGGCTTCTAATTATGAAGCGTGGTTTCAAATCTGTGCGTTTTGGATTTTTCGCAATTTAATCTGTGGAATCTGCTAAACCTGTGATCATCTGTGCCAGCAAGGCTTAGAACCACAGATTTACACGAATTAGGCAGATGACACAGATCAAGTGGTACTTAGATTAAGCTTTCGGCTTCATATGATATAGCGAGGTTTGAGAGCTGTGCGTTTTGGATTTTCGCAATTGAACCTGTACAATCTGCTAAACCTGTGATCATCCGCGCTAGCAAGGCTTAGAACCACAAATTTACGCGGATTAGTCCGATGACACAGATCGAGTGTGCTTAGATTAAGCTATCGGCTTCGATATTTGGAATGGTACTTAATACCTCTATGGAAGTTCCAATCAATCAAGCTACTAGTAAGGTTTAACTGAAATATGATTTTTTCAATTGCCAAACCGACCGTCATGGCTTACATTTAGTATTATAAGCCCTTATTTATTCTATGTTCATTGACTTTTCAAGGTCTGTGAATGGGATAACAGTCTTTAATCCGTAATCTTTAACAGGCCAAGATTGAATTATCACATCAATTTTCAAACCTAGTTCCATAATTGCATTGTAAAGACCGACTTGTCGACCACTTGCTTTTTTTACCTCTCCTTCTCTTGCGATCTTAACTAAATCATCCTCAAATAATAATTTTTCTGTCGGAAAATAATAAATGAGGTAGTCATTGGTATGCTGTGATTTTTCTCCAATGAAATAAATCTTCATTTCAAATTCCCCATCTGTTACCGTCATACTGTCTTTGACTTCTTCTGTTAGTAAGGGTTTCGGCTCAATTTGTAAGCTGTCTGGAGATAATGTATGAGGTGCTTTTGCTAAGTAAGCTACGTATTCTTGATTATTTTTTGAGCATATAATTTTCGCCCCCTTGTGTATAAACGGTCGCATACCTCCTAAATAATGGGGGTGATAATGTCCGAAAACGAAGTACTTTATCGGTTTGTTCGGAGCAATTGCTTTTGCTTTACTAATAATCAATTCTCCGTTTTGGCTATTTAGTGGGGCTTCAGCAACCAATAAGAAATCACTAAATTCAACGACCATAACCCTGTCATCGGTATGCTTTAGTTCAATAAAATGAATATTATCGCTATATTTAACGACTTTGATTTCCGGAATTATCTTGGTGTCTTCTTTTAGTACGTAGTTTATTGGTTGTTCTAAAAGATGAGGGATTTTTTTGATGACTTTTACTAAATTAGAAATTTTGACTTCATCTCTCACTTTACCATTTATTTTTTCAATATGAATAGTTTTAGGATAGGAAAGTTCCTTGGCTACTGAATAGTCGTTGTAACGGAATGTATTTAAAACATCTCCGAATAAGTCATCATAACTTAAGATGGTCACCTTGTCTAAAAGATTGTCAGAATTACGAATGTGTAATTTTACAATAGCTTCATTAATAGTTGTTTGATAGATAGTAAAGTCACTACTACTCTCGTTACTGAAGAAAACTTCATTCCGAAAGAAATAGTTTATTAAGTATATAGGTGAATATCGAATAGTATTAAGTATTTGATTTTCATACATATTTATTGTGATTTCAGATAATTGCTGATGACCATAATTCAAAAAAAGTAAAGTTGATTTATTTAATTGTATTTTAGAATTGTACTTCTTTCCTCTAACCAATAAAGAGTCTGATTTCATAAAATTGTCAGCATTGCACCAAACTAATCCAGTACTGGTGTAACTACTCTCTTTCCAGGGTTTAAAACTATGCTCTAGTTCATTTCTTTTTTCGGAGAAAGAAAAAGTCAGATAATTATTTCCCAATGGTCGGACTTGCTTTTCCCAACAATTCTTCAAAATGCTATTTGATTGAGCATTTGTAGGTGTTGAAAAGAGCACAATTACTACAACTTTTATAAATTTAAATATCTGTTTCATTCTATCTTATTTTAAATCATAATTATAGGATTCCTGTCAGGCCTTAAAAAACGAAAACAGTGATTAATCGCATCAGCGAAAGCTTAAATCACTCGTAACGCAAACTTTCAACGGGATTGCGCGTGGCTACTAGGTACGATTGAATGGATACCGTTAGTAGGGCAATGCATAGGGCGATTAGGCCGGCGAGTGCGAAAATCCACCAACTTAAGTCGGTTTGGTAGGCAAAGTTTTCTAACCAGCGACGCATGGCATACCAGGCAATAGGCGTGGCAATAACGAAAGCAAGGCTTACCCAAATAAGGAATTTCCGATTGAGCATAGTCATAATCTCTGCCGTGCTAGCCCCGTTGACTTTGCGAATACCAATTTCCTTAACCCTTCTCTGCATGCTAAATGCTGCAATCGCATAAGTACCTAATGCAGAGAGCACTACGGAAATTAAAGCGAAAAGGCTTAGTACTTTACTTTGAGCGTATTCGGTAGCATAAACCTTGGCGTAACTATCGGTGATAAAGCTATACTCTAGTGGGAAATCGGGATTGACCTTTTTCCAGCTTTTGCTGATAGCGGCTAAGGCTTCGCCGCGACGATTGGAGTCAATTTGAATGAGGAAATTATGCGAAAACATCTGGCGTGCCACCATTACCATCGGTCTTTCCGCGTGGTGCAAATTGGTATAATGAAAGTCAGGAACCACCGCAACTACTTCGCCTTCGGGGAACACATAGGGTAGGTGAAACCGCAAATGAAAGCCTTTGCCAATGGCATCTTGCGGGTTGTTAATGCCCAGCATTTTTAAGGCACTTTCGTTGAGAATGTATTTCTCCCGATAGTCACCCAGGCTTGTAAGTAATTCTTCGGCTTTAACCTGATCAAAATTCTCCTGTTGTATCATGGAGCTCAACTCTGTTGCATTACTTTCCCACTGCTGGTTGGGAGTGTAACCCAGATCTACGCTCCCCGCCAAGGCTTCTATACCCATCGCAGTGAAGAAATTAGAGTCGGTAGTGAGAATGTATATGGTTTGGTTCTCAAGGGGATCGACGCCTTCCATTTCAAAGAAGAAATTATCTAAAACATCGCCACCGGGTTCTTCCATGGCGCCAGTAATATTTTCAATAGAAGGGTCACTAATCAACTCATTTTTAAGTTGTTCGAAGCGTTGTACTACGGCCCAAGGATTTCTTTCAATTACTACTATGTTTTCATTCTTAGCCTGTGGATGCTGTTCGGTGATAAAGTTCATCTGCCTTTGCAAAACAATAGCGCCGGCAATAGCTATTACGGCCAAGGTGAATTGCATTACCAAGGGAAAGGTGTACAGGGCAGAGCGCGAGCTTTTAACTTGTGCATCCGAAACAATATTTGAGCTTAAGAGGGGATAAGCCGCCAAAAGGGCAATGCTCAAAATAAATAAGATAGAAAAGAAGAGGATAGAGCCGAGAGAACTTAAACTATCGACCTGCAAATAGACCCCTAGTTTATAAGATAGAATAAGTCCTAAGCCTATGGCAGCGCCCGACACGATTAAGGATTCCAGCATTATTTCGTTGGCTAATTGTTTTTTAGTAGCCCCGTGAATCATCTTAATTTTAATCGACTTAATGCTCGCGATAAATTGTACGCGACTAAGGTTTAAGAAGTTAATTAGCGCAATAATCAAGATCATTATAGCTCCGCTTGCTAGTAAAATTATCGATCTGAAATCGCCGTTGGTCTCAATTTCACGGGTTTTATGACTGTAGAGATGAATATCGCTAAGCTTCTGAAAGTGAAGGGTTTTTTCTAAATCATTCGCTTCCAAATCGGTATTTAACTTGGTTTGGATCGCTTGACGTAATTCCTCTACATTAGTTCCTTCCTTAAGTAAATAATAGGTGTAGCCCCATGAGTTATTAAACTGCATGTCAGGTATGGTTGTTAGCGCATCTGCATGAAAATGCGAATTAGCGGGGAAGTCTTCCATTACACCCACAATAGTATAGGATTGGGCATTGTTGACTTGTTGGTGGGTGATTTCGATTTGTTCGCCCAAAACATCTAGTCTACCGAAATACTTTTGGGCCATACTTTGGCTAATAACCACTTGAGCAGGCTTATTTAAAACATTAGTACGATCGCCACTTAGCAATTTGAAATCGTATATCTGAAAAAAAGAACTATCCACGCGAAAGAGGTTATCGGAGTAAAAACGTTCTTCGCCAATTTGGACAATGCCTTTTTTAAAAGGCACCATTCTTACCAAGTTTTCAATAGCAGGGTAGTCAAAAACCAGTTGAGGCACCCATTCGCCCCAAACTCTAGCAGGGTGCTGTAAACTTGAGCCTTGCGTACTGATGGTTGCACGGTAAATACGATCGGACTTGCTGTGAAATTGGTCGTAACTTAACTCATTTACTGTATAGGAAAAAACCATAGTAACGCAGGCAAAGGCCAAGGCCAAGCCGAGAATATTAATGGACAACCACTGCCAGTTAGCGTTTAATTTGCGTAGTAATTTCATGAGAGTGAATTAGGATAGGTTAATTTCAATTTGATCTTCCAGTTTGCGTTTTTCTTCTTCAGTAATAATCTTTCCGTCAAACAGATTAATGATTCGATGCGCAAAACCAGCATCATACTCCGAGTGGGTAACCATTACGATTGTGGTTCCGGCGCGGTTTAATTCTAAAAGTAGCTTCATTACTTCCTTGCCATTGCTCGAATCTAAGTTACCGGTAGGTTCATCTGCTAGTAGAAGCTTAGGTTGGCTTACTACCGCGCGACAGAGTGCCACGCGCTGTTGCTGGCCTCCAGAAAGTTGCTGGGGAAAATGCTTTTTACGGTGACTAATCTTCATGCGGTCAAGCACTTCGTCAACCTTTAACCTTCTGGCAACCGCATTCATTCCCAAGTATTTCAAAGGCATTTCTATATTTTCAAAAACATTAAGTTCATCAATAAGATTAAAACTTTGAAATACGAAGCCAATATTGCCCTTGCGCAGCGCGGTCCGTTGTTTTTCTTTCAGATGGGATACATCCTTTCCATCGAAAAGATAGCTGCCAGAACTGGGCTGGTCTAGCAAACCAATGACATTAAGAAGGGTAGATTTTCCGCAGCCCGAAGGCCCCATGATAGCGGCAAACTCGCCTTTTTGCACCGACAAGTTTATGGCATTAAGAGCTAAGGTTTCTACTTCATCCGTTTGAAATGATTTGGATAGTTGTTGCAAGTTTATCATCTGTTTCATAGTATTCTGTTATTCTAAAATCAATTTATCATTATCAGCAAAGAGGGTGTAAGAGGAACTAATCACTTTATCGCCAGGCTTTAAGCCTTCTAATACTTCGTAATACTTTGGATTTTGTCGGCCAATGCGGATCGGTACTTTTCGCGCTTCTTTGCCTTCTTCATTTAATAAATAAACCCAACGACCACCGTTCGATTGGAAAAATCCACCGCGCTCAATTAAAATGGCCTCATTAGTGTCTCCCAATTGCAGGCTTAGGCTATAGCTTTGTCCACTGCGTACTTTGTCAGGAAACGCAGCATTGAAGGTGAGGTCTACCAAGAATTGCCCTTCATTAACTTCAGGATAAACCTTTTCTATCGTCAGGTCATAAACTTCATTTTGTCGTTCTAATTGGGCCGATAGTCCAACTTGAACCCGATCGATATAGTGTTCGTCGATGCTCGCTTGTAGCTTAAAATCGCTGAGTACGTTAACTTGGCCTAAGCGTTGACCAGGCAGAATAGCCTGACCGAGATCGGCATTTAAAGAAGCTAATTGTCCTTGAACAGGAGCACGCACCACTAAATGGTCTTGTCGCTGATAAATGAGTGCTAAATTCCGTTCCATATTGGCTAAATTTTGCTCAATCTTTTTAATCTGCGTGCGACGAAAAACCGAATCTTGCTTTTGCTGCTCAAGGCTAAGTTTTTGTAGCTTTAAAGCAAGGTTATAATCCTCTTCCGATGTCAAAAACTCTTCGTGGGAGATTAAATCTTGCTGATAATATTCTTTATTGCGTTGATAAGTCCGCAGCATTCTTGCTAGATCATAATCCAATTTTAGCAAATCTCTTTTTATGGCCAGCTTTTGCTGTTCCATGCTGATTTGAGTTTCCCGTAAAAAATTAGCTTTTTCAGCCAATTGTGCTTCACTGTTTAAGATGTTAAGACTCAGATTTAGATTACTCAGTATCAATAGAGTGTCGCCCACATTAACCATGGCGCCTTCTTCCCGCAGTATTTTTTCAACTATACCGCCTTCTAAAGCATCGAGGAAATTTATTTGCGCCGGTTCTACTTCGGCCCGTATATTTATATAATCCTGAAAAGGTGCTTCCTTGACTTCGGAAATGCTTAGCCGCGATTTCTCCACCCGGTAAGTAGAGGAATAGTCTAAATTTAAAGCCAAAATAAGGATGAGCAAGACAAGCGTGCCGATGCCAATTAAGCCCCAGTACTTTTTAAAAATTCCTTTTTTATTTTCAATTTTCCGATCCATTACCGATCTATAGCCAATGCGGATGCCATAAAATTAAGTTACTGGTAATCATTAGTTTATTTATTGTTCAGCCTTTGTGTTTGTCAAAAATATTGACAGAGGCCTGTCTAATTATTTGACAGTTTCGGGAGCAAGCAAAGCATTCTCTACTTTTGAATTAGAAATGAAAACAGGAAAAATCTTAATCGTAGACGATAACAAGAGTGCTTTAAGCGCTTTAAACCTGCTGCTTCAGTACCAATTTGAAGAAGTGATTTGCCTCTCCAATCCCAATTTGATATTGGCAGAATTGGGCAAAAAGGATTTCGATGCGGCTTTATTGGATATGAATTTCTCAGCAGGATTAAATACTGGAAATGAAGGACTTTACTGGTTGCGGGAAATAAAAAAGCACAGCCCCCAAACCGAGGTGGTAATGATTACCGCTTATGGTGACGTGGAGCTGGCAGTAAATGCCTTAAAGCAAAATGCGGCCGATTTTGTATTGAAACCTTGGGATAATGAAAAGTTAATCGCCACGCTAAAGGCGGCCATTAAGTTGCGTCAATCGCATCAAAAGGTAAAAACCCTTCAAGCGCGCGAATCCTTTCTGAAAGGAGAATTACAAAAAGATCAAGATTTTATTGCCCGCTCCAAGGTGATGCAAAAGGTTTTGAAAATGGTCGAAAAAGTGGCGGCCACCAATGCCAATGTGCTTATTAGCGGCGAGAACGGTTCTGGCAAGGAGCTGATCGCCCAGCAAATTCATCGTCTTTCGGCCCGGAAAGATGAAATGCTAATGAGTGTTGATATGGGAGCTATCCCAGAAACTCTTTTTGAAAGCGAACTTTTCGGCTATCATAAAGGTGCTTTCACAGATGCGAAAGACGATAAACTGGGGAAGTTCCAATTGGCAGATAAGGGCACCTTGTTTCTCGATGAGATTGGCAATGTCCCGATGCATTTGCAATCAAAACTACTAGTAGCGCTTGAAAGCAGAACGGTATTCCCGATTGGCTCTACTAAGCCCGTAATGGTAGATATTAGACTCGTGGCAGCCACCAATGCTAATTTGGAGAAAATGGTGGCGGAAGGAAGTTTTCGTCAAGATCTATTATACCGCCTAAATACCATCCAAATTACCTTACCACCATTGCGGGAAAGAGAGGAGGACATTGAGTTACTGGCCAGTCATTTTCTGAAAATCTTTCAAAAAAAATACGACAAAAGCGGAATCCGCTTAGGTAGTCAGGCCATTAAGAAACTGAATAATTACCACTGGCCTGGCAATGTGCGCGAATTGCGACACACTATAGAAAAGGCGGTGATTTTGGCTGAATCGGAAGTTTTAAAACCCTCCGACTTCGATTTACAGGCGGTAAGCGCTAAAAGCACGGGGGATATGCCCTCGCTATCCACAATGGAAAAAGAGCTCATTATTAATGCCCTCGACCGCTACGAAGGAAACCTTTCGCAGATCGCTGAAAAACTGGGCATTAGTCGCCAAACCCTCTACAATAAGATGAAGCGCTATGAACTCTAATTATACCCACCGAGCCCTGCTTCTTCGTTTGATGCTTTTTGCTTTATTGATAGGAGGCGGTACCTGGGCGATTTTCAAGGAGAGCTGGGAAATTGCTGTTCTTGCCTTTGTTTTAGCTATCGGTGTAGCGATAAATCTTTTGTATTTCATGCAGGGGGTGCATCGAAAATTGCATTTCTTTTTTGAAGCCATTAAAAATGAGGATGGCAGTCTGCGTTTCCCTAAAGACCAAGGTGACAAGCATTTGCAAGGTTTATTTCAAAATATGAACCGCATCAATGAGCAGATTAACGCAATAAAAGTTAAGCAAGCGCAAAACGAAAAATTTTTCATGGAGTTTATGAAGCGCTCGGCCAGTGGACTGATTGCCGTGGACCCCGATGGCTTTGTGGAAATTGTTAATGATGCTGCTTTAAAGCTGATTGGTCTAAAAAATATTACTCATTTAAAGCGTCTGCAACAGCATTGTCCTGCACTGTACACGCTAATACTGAACCTGAGACCCGGGCAAAGCCAAAGTTTGAAGTTAGCGGAGAATAATGAACTACGACAAATTTCCGTAAAGGAGGCGCGTATTAGTTTTTCGGAGAAAGAATACCGCATTTTTTCACTTTACGATATTAAAAACGAGATGGAAGAGAATGAGCTGGAAACCTGGCAAAAGCTCATCCGCATCATGACGCATGAAATAATGAATTCCATTGCGCCCATTACGTCTCTTAGTCAGACTTTAAGTAGCTTTTTTAAGCAGGAGGGAAGCCCTATACAAGTGGAAAAGCTTGCGCAAAAAGAGATCGATAATACCGTTCTGGGACTTTCGGTAATTAGCGATAGAGCAGAGGGGCTGCACAGTTTTGTAGATAATTACCGTAAACTGAGTCGTTTGCCGCAACCCGAATTTAAAGCGATAGAACTGGATAATTGGTTGGACTCGATTCGACTTTTATTTGAAAACCAAAGAGTGGAAAATGATATCACTTTACAAATTTCCAATAGCTATCCCCCAAAAGAGTTTTTAGGCGATGAAAAGCTATTAATTCACGTCATTTTAAACTTGCTCAATAATGCTACCGAAGCCCTTAAAGGGAGAGAGGATAAACGTATAGAAATACTGGTGCAACAAAGTGAAACGGCCTCTTTACAAATTAAGATAAGTGACAACGGCAAAGGCTTTCAGCCAGAAGAAAGGGATAAAATATTTTTACCTTTTTATACCACGCGTGAAAATGGATCGGGCATTGGACTAAGTCTTTCTCGCCAAATTATGCGTTTGCATAAAGGTAGTATTTCGGCCAGCAGCAGACCAGGACTGGGGAGTGAATTCGTGATAGACTGTTAGGCATAAATTGCATTTTGTTCAGCGCTAAAACAAACGTCCGTTTTTATCAAAGCCGTCTTCTTTTAGAAAGGACCATTTTTAACACCCGCTATTTATAAAAGATCTGAGACCTAATTTCACATTAAACTTTAGCTTAAAAGCTGAGGCGGATAAATTTTTTACTGTAAAACCAATGATTTTCTTGCTTTCCAATGCCTGCTTATCAATTCTATTGAATAAACTCCTTTGGGTAAATGCTGTAATTGATATGTATAGCGCTCGCTTTCGACTTCTGCCCGATGAACCACTTGTCCCAAACTATTACAGATCGAAACACTGCCTTTAAAATTTTCTGGTAAAGTAAGCTGAACTTCGCCTGTACTAGGGTTGGGGTACAGCGTCCATTCAGCTCTAAATACCGCCTCGTTCGAGCCAAGCTGCGGGCAGGAAGAATCTTTAAGTGAATCGTATCTGCCGATGCTCCAGTTGAAAAGACTGTCATATACTACGGCTTTTGCTGCCTGGCGGATAGTTAGCGCCACAGTTGCATTGAGCGAAGCGTCATAACTCAGGCTCGATGGGTCTTTGCGAAAAATAGTAGTGTAGAAGCTACAGGCTGCGGCGTAACTGCCAGCGAGAGAAGGATGACTCTCATCGGCTGTGTATAATTCTATGTTGGGGTGGTTAAGCCTCAAATACCGCCAAACGGCTCCAACGGGCGTAACTTCCGCCTGATTGGTATCTGCCACGTGCATGTAGCGCGCTCGCAGCAGGCTGTCCATGTATTCATAAGTACTATCGGTATAACCACTATATATTCTATAAAAAACGGGGTCGCCATTTTTACGGCCCCAAGTCATGTAGTACATTGTTTCTACACAGGAATTATGACTGTTTATTAGACTATCTAACTTAAAAATGGCATTCAGCGTAAAGCCAATCTGGTAACCGGGTAGGGTAAGGGCCTGACTTTGTTCCTGCAACACCACGTAGTCCCAATCTGCTTTTTTAATCTGATTGAGCGAAGTTTGGGAGTTTAAATGATCACTTAGATATACGCCACCAGGCGCTTCCATTGACCAGTTTAAGCTATCGCCATTGCTTAGCGCCAGATCTTCTATAATCTGAGGCATACTGTTGTAATAAGTATAACTGTTTCCCAAAAAGAGCACTTTACGACTTTCTTGAGCGGTGGCACTCAGTCCAGCAATAAGAACTAGGTAAAGAGAGTATTTCCAGAATCGGTGCATAAGGGCCTATTTTAGCACGCTAGCTTTGATTAGTTTTATTCTCATTCAAAAAAAACGCAGAGTTTCCTTCAAAAGTAGATAATTAAAAGTCAGGAAATGAAATGCTTATGAATACTTAGTTAAAAACTCATCTCGATTTGCTTATAAGGATATTGCTGGCCTTTACTTGGTATCGATTAGCAAAAATGATGGCCGGGGATTATTGAGGATGCGGATATAGATAAACAACCTAGGTCATATTTACTGTTGTAACCTATCGAAAGGCCTGACAAGTAGGTCATTGTGGTGGTAAAAAATATGACATAATTTCCGTAAATAACTAGATAGTAAAATTCTATGTCAGTTAATAAAATGTTTAAAACTAAGAATCTTAACCCTAAAGTAATGCTAGCCCTAATTTTCAGAGTTTAGCATCTAAAAACTTTGTAAGAAATAATAATTAATGGCACAGCCATTGAGCTGATAGTTTTTTCAATAAGATTGAAAATTTGCAAGAGATTAATAAACATTAATTATTATTAGGTTTTAATGTTCATCTGTAAGAGGTGGCAAATGTAAACACAATTTTCTTTTGTGCAACATTTATTTATCTTTTCCATTATTGTAAAATCTTGTTGGTTTTATATATTAATTATTAATCCCTAAAACGTATTAAAATGGGAAAAAATCAACATGTTGTAAAACGACAATATGGCTGGGCTGTGCAAGGTGCGGGTAACGTAAAAGCCACTAAGGTTACACCAACTCAAAAGGAAGCTATTGAAGAGGCCCGGGAAATTGCAAAGCACCAAAAATCGGAAGTCGTGATCCACGGCAGAGATGGCAAAATCAGAGATAAGGATAGTTACGGTAATGATCCTTTTCCACCTAAAGACAAAAAGCACTGACTATGAGTAGAGAGCATGTATCTCATAATGATATCAAAAGCTGGGCAGAAGCTAGGGTTAATCTCCCACAAGACAAAGCCAACGAGTATCGTGCACAAGCGAAACGTGTACGCGAAAAAGTTCAAGGTCACTTATCGGAGCACCCAGATTTTTCTTTGAAGAAAATGCTGTTGTCTGGCAGTCTAGCCAAAGGAACAGCATTAAAATCACTAAATGACATCGATATTGCCTGTTATGTCAGCGGGTCGAATGTACCTCGTGACATCAGTGATTTACTGGAGTACATTGCAGATCGGCTACGTTCTGCTTTTCCCAATTTTTCGCCTGAACAAGTTCAACCACAAACCTATTGCGTTACCGTAAGCTTTCGCGGCTCAGGATTAGACGTGGACGTGGTGCCTATATTATATGATGGCGATCCAGACTGGTACGGAAACCTTGTTAGCCAAGATGATGGTTCGTTTCTTGAAACCTGTATTCCTCGCCACATCGAATTTATTCGTAAAAGAAAAAAGGCTAATCCTCATGATTTTGCTCAGGTAGTACGACTGGCTAAGTATTGGGCAAAACTTCAAAAGCAGGAAAACGAACGTTTTCGTTTCAAGTCATTTATGATCGAGCTGGTGATGGCCAAACTGTCGGATGAAGGGGAGGATTTCTCTGATTACCCTGAAGCCCTTCAAAGCTTTTTTACCTACTTGACTAAAACTGGTGTTCAGGAACGAATCGCGTTTTCCGACTATTATCCGCTGAGTAAAATTGGTAGCTTTTCTGATCCTGTACAAATGATAGATCCTGTAAATGCGGAAAACAATGCAGCTCGTTTGTATACCACAGTCAATGCTGATGCAATTTTGGATGCCGCATTGGCTGCTGGAGATGCCATTGATGCTGCACTTGCAGCACCTAATAAAGATAAAACAGTGTATTACTGGCGGAAAGTTTTTGGCTCCGCCTTTTCAATTTAAAGACCATGAGCAGTTATACAACATCAGATAGTTACAGTTTTACAATAACCCATGCAAGGCATTTGGCTTCAAAGGTGGCTACGGACTTAAAGCGTATTCAGCGGTTTTATTCATCATCATTAACAGATAATCAGATAGCAATTTACGAGCAAGAGTTGATTGCGTTTTTGAAGGCTGGATTTCTTAGAAGAGTGATCTATGGATTTAAGAAAGATGGCGAATGGATCAAGCCAACTCTGCAATACACGGCTAAGGAACTAGCCGATTCGTACTACGCCATTGATGACGATCCTGGAAAAATCAGGCCTGGGCAAGATGTATCGGGTGCTCATTTCGCCTCATTTTTAGTTTGGGATTATGGAAATGCATCAGAAGCGGAAAAAGAAGCATTCAAGCAAGAACTACCTTTTGATAGATCAATAGGTGCGGAGCCATCTGCCAATGGCCACTGGCAGTCCGACCTGGCCTACACCTCCGGCAGCCGTTCACTCAACCGATCACACCTAACCTAAGCTATTATGCAGATGCAAAAACCACCTTTTGAATTGCTGTTTGAGGCACCGATAACTTATCCAGATAGTGACTATCGTGAGCGTCTGGCAGATCTGGTTGGGCTAGATACTCACATTGATCGACTACAAAAAATGCTAGCTGTGCTTATCAATCCTTCTGGTATCCAGAAGTGGCAAAAGCAATACCACCCCGGAGCAGATAACCTATTGAATTACGTACTCAAACGACCACCGCTTGTAGTTTTAGCAGGAGATGTAGGGTCTGGCAAAACTGAACTTGCCAGCACCATAGGAGATGCCGTGGCCAGACAAGAAAAGATTGACATTGAGCTGTACCCGCTTAGTCTTGCGTCACGGGGTGAAGGACGAGTAGGGCAGATGACCCAACTTGTGTCAGCCGCCTTCGATTACACAATGGAAAAAGCTCAAAAGCTGAAAAGTGCCAGCGAGAAATCACGGGGTGCCGTTATTCTTTTGGTAGATGAGGCCGATTCGCTCACACAATCTCGTGAAAATAGCCAAATGCATCACGAAGACAGGGCAGGAGTCAACGCCTTTATACGTGGCATCGACCGGCTCGCCAACGCTAAGGTTCCTGCAGCGGTTATACTCTGTACTAATCGCTCCACCGCATTAGATCCCGCAATCAAACGCAGAGCAGCGGAAATCCTAATCTTTTCACGACCCAATAAGGAACAACGGTTGCATGTCCTTAATAAATCGCTCTCAGGGCTAAAATTATCTGAAACCACGATTGCTCAACTGGCCGAGGCCACTGGCACAAAAGGAGAAAGAAACTACGGCTTTACTTATTCCGACCTTACACAGAGGCTCATACCTGCACTTGTATTTAATGCCTATCCAGATCGATCCATCAGTCAGGATAATCTCTTGGAAATAGCAAAGAAGGTAGTGCCGACACCGCCCTTTAACGATAAAACTAACAATGCATGAGTGAGAAAATAAGGCTGAAAGATTTATTTGCTGGACTACAGGAGCAGATTGAAGCTCGCTTCAGCGTAAACCGTGAATTCATCACACATCCAGGTTCCAAGGGAGATGCTCTCGAGAATGTTTGGATTGAATGGCTACGTAATTACTTGCCAAACCGATATTGTGTGGATAAAGCGTTTGTGATTGATTCCAAAGGCCAACTAAGCCAGCAACTCGACCTAGTCATTTACGATCAACATTTTACTCCTTTTGTGTTCAACCAAGATGGTGCCCTCTATATCCCAGCGGAAGGGGTTTATGCCGTTTTCGAGGTGAAACCAGAAATTAATAAAGGCTACATCGAATATGCCGGAGATAAGATTGCCAGTGTACGTAAACTACATCGCACATCTACTAACATCATTGATCGTGGAAAGCTATATGACCCACGTTCACTCACCAAAATTGTTGGTGGTTTACTAGCTGTCAAAAGTTCTATTGAGCCGGTTACCATTGAAAAACATCTAAAAGCATTAGAACCACTCGAATCTTTTGATATGGGATGTGCCGTAGTCACCGGTAGTTATTATGTGAATTACCATGGCAAAGAAAGCCCTGATATTCAGGATTTCAATAAACGTATCACTACTTATTACCAAAATCGACAAATTGAAAAAATTGAATTTAGCAATCCTAAGCACTCGCTGGTAACGTTCTTCCTACAGCTATCACGCTACTTGCAACAATCTATAGGTACCGTAGCGGCCATTGATCTTGGAGCATATGCTAAGGCGATTAAATTTGAGATTGATGAAGAAATCTGATATGAAAATTGCAGTATTAGGGTGGGGGTCATTGATTCCTAACCCGAGAGAACTTCTAATTAATAAAGAAACGCCTTGGAATGACGATGGTCCCAGTCTACCAATAGAATATGCTCGCATCTCGAGAGGTAATCGGTTAACACTTGTACTTTACGATAAAGCAGAGCCCATAAGTACTTTATGGAGTATCATGCTTACCAACAAATTAGATGTTGCTAAAGAAAACCTCAGGATCAGGGAAGGCATGAATTCAACCCGACAAATTGGATTTGTAGACTTGGTGAGAGATCAACATTCTGATTTTTCCGACACAAAGGATATCGCTGCAGTTACAGAGTGGGCCAGGTCTAAATCAATTGACGCTGTTATTTGGACAGGGCTAAAATCAAATTTTGAAAGTAAGCTATATGAGATATATGGAGGGCAAAGGCGTCCTGTGAATATCGAAAACATAAACTGGTTCCTTAATAAACTAAGTTCAAAAGAATTTAACAATGTCAAAGATTATATTCTGAGTACCCCAAAATCAACTATCACAGGATTACGAATGAGCATTGAGAGTGTGATAAACAACTTTGACTAGTAGAACTATTATTAATTCATAGACAAGGCAATGCACGGGTTGAACCCGGCCTTCAAAAAAATAGCGTTCTGATTGCAGCCGGGGCTTTAGTGAGACCGGGAAGCTCCGAAGAATTGAGGAGATCACCCGGCCGAACTTAGCCCAGGCAAAAAGCAGGTTGCTATTTTTTTGTAAGCCTTGAACTTTTGCTTCGTTTTGGTTCAAGCCAAAATGAAGGTGAAAAGAAAATAAACCCGTATGTCTGAATTCGGAGTTTACAGTTATAGTTGAAAACGAATCCCAAAAAAGTTTCTGCCAAACGAAATTTTCTAAAGGTGAATGTGCCGCAGTGCAGCGAGGCTCATTTGCCTGGGGACACGAGAACCGCGCGTTGGCAAAAAAATGAAAACTTAATGGCTTTCGGAGATGGGGCCAAGTCAGCCGCTATGGCAAATTGCGGCTATTTCTACATAATGACTAATTATAGGAAAAACCCGGAGACGTAATTTAGTTCTTGAACTCGCGGAGACGGATCTCTATTTGGGCGTTAGCCTGGAGCGTAGCGGAAACATAATATCATTATAGGAAAACTATAAAACGAGATTCCTTGCGAGGTAATCCGTGAATGCGATTCGAAATCTCCTTAACATAATATCGGCCGATATAAGGCTTACAGCCGTTATATCTGATATTATGCTAAATACTCGCAAACTCGTATTACGAAGATTTCATAGTTTTTCCTATAATTAATATTATGTCAAATAACACTTTCAAAAACAAGGGGAATAAATCCCCTCGTCTTCTTTCTCACGTATTTCGTTATTGTGGCTCTGCCGCTAAAGCTTTGGCCTTATCGTACATTTTTAAAGCGCGGTAAACCTGCATTAAAGCATTTTTCACCTGGCTATCGGTTGGATTACTTTTGCGTGCTTTCACCAAATATGGCAAAGCCGCTTTAAAAACCGCCTGCTGCTCTTTTTCTAAGGCCTTGTATTTTGAAGTTGCATTTAATGGTAAGGCATTCATTTTCTTTCCAATTGCGTTGGCGCTATCGATAAAAATGATACTACTCATATACAATGCATCGGAATACATACTGTCAATTTCTAAAGCTTTTTGGTAAGCGGCTACTGCTGCATCCAGACGTTTTAACTCAGTTTGTAGAATTACTCCTTTGTTATAGTACATAACTACATTCCCTGGATCTTGGGCAATCGCTTGATCCAAGTTGGCTAATGCTTTGTCATATTCCTTATTATCAAAGAAAATTTGCAGTTCTGCTTTTAAGATAGCGGTGTTTTCTGGAAACTTAGCACGTCCTTCTGTAATGGCAGCCGCGTAGTTTTCTTTATCATCCGCTTTAGAATAGAGAGAAATCAAAGACTGGTAAAGACTGGCGCGCAAGTCCCCTTCTACCATTGGGTTTTTAAATTTCTCGATTTTCACCATACGCTCCATGGCTGGCTTGGAAGGAAAAATAGCAGTATCACCTGTTTCTACATTAACCGCTTTAAAGGTTACCCCTTTATACCCCATTGCAATCAAATCCTTGTAAATGTCTATGGCATCTTGGTACATTTCACCGCTTTGCGCCATAATAGCAGCATTAAAAAGCATATTAGTATCCGTCATACCAATTGCAGGGTTCTGCTTCAGCTCATAGGTCTTCATGAAGTCATCATAGGCATCTTTCCAACGCTTCTCCCCGTTTGCAACAATTCCTCTACGAGCAATGTCGTTGGCTAATACTTGAAATTGATCTTGAGCATCTGGTGTATAACGGTCAGAGCCAATCTCTTTTTCCAGTTTCAATAAGTTTTCATAGCCGGTTAAAGATTTATCCAGTGCATTAGGATCAAGAGCTTTAATAGCCTCGTCTTCACTCGCGCTAACGCGGTAATTGATTTTACCCTTGTAGAAGTAAAACTTTGCTAAATCCTTGCTTTTGATTTCCGAAAGTGGCTTTCCAGCGATAATCTTTTCGGCTTCATCAATATACTCCTTAGCAGTTTTTACGTCATTGTTTCGATCAATGGCAATAACCGCACTCGAGATAATTGGCTTTTCTTGGGCCCACATTGCTGTGCTTAAAACAAGCGAGGCGAATAAAAGTATTTTCTTCATCTAATATTGTTCTTTGATGTGCAAACTTAATATTTCTAACTTTCTGTTCCTCTATTAACGTTAATTTAATGCTACGACTATATTTGCAGCTCAAAATTTTTCAAAATTTCCAAACTCTCGAAATATGAAATGGGATTTCCAAACGGTAGGTTTCAGTGCAACAGACGAACTAGTTGCCTACACCAGCGAAAAAACAGAAGGCTTACTTAAATTCTGGGATCAGATTGTAGGTGCTGAAGTGTACTTGAAATTAGTTCAAGACGAAAAAAATAATACCAAAATTGCTCAAATCAAACTCAATATACCTGGGAATGATATTTACGCAGAAAGTCAAACAGAATCTTTCGAAAAGTCTGTAAATGAAGCAATTGAGAAATTGAAAGGTCAGATTCGTAAGATTAAAACTAAAATGAATCACCACTAATAAACGGATCCATCTTTAGCCGCATTAATGAAATCGCTTCTATGAAAATAGTTTTTGCTGCTAAAGATGGATTTGATTATAACCGCGTCAGAGTCCTGCGCGCTGGTTTAGAAAGTCTAAATGATGTTGATGTTGTCCTTTTCAAAATTCCTGATCGCAATAAGAGGGTTGGTGCCCAATTAAAGGAGCTTAGTAAAGACGCCACAGCGGTTTATATCCCACCCTTTCGGCATCGCGACCTAGGTTTTGTTAGAAAATTCAGCTCTGCTCCTGTCGTTTTCGATCCGCTTATCTCCCGCTTTCTTACTAAGGTTATCGATTATAAGCATTATCACAAAGCCCCACAAAAGTGGCTAATTGACTACCGTGATTTTCGCAATTGCGATCTTCTAATCGCTGATACGGAAGAGCACCTTACCTATTTTAAAAGAACATTTTTTCTACCGAAGCGCCTCGCTTCCCTAGTTTTACCGGTGGGGGTTAATACCGAAGCATTCCAAGGGGCGGCTCAAATAAGCAAGAAGGCCTCTACTCCATTCAAAATAGGTTTCTACGGCAGTTTCGTTCCATTACAGGGAACCTTAAAAATTATTCAGTGTGCTGCTTTGCTTACGCAGATGGGCGTTTCCGCTGAATTTGAGATAATTGGTAGCGGATATCAATACCAAGCAGCGCTCGATCTCGCTCAAAAATTAAAGCTTAGCAACATTTCCTTTCGTGGATGGCTTAAATATGAGGATCTCGCGGAAGCGATAAACTCCTATGATTTATGCCTGGGCATATTTGGCGATTCGCTTAAAGCCGATTCAGTTATACCTAATAAGATATTCCACTACGCAGCCATGGCAAAACCCATCCTTAGTAAGGATAGCCCCAGTATGCGGCGCTATTTTAAGGATAAAGAAAATATATTTCTCTGCTCTACCCAGCCCCAAGAGATGGCCGATAAAATCCAGATCTTATTGGCTCATCCAGAAAAGCTATCTGCCGTAGCGAAAAATGCTCGCCAATTAATGGAAGACGAATTTTCCCATAAAGTATTGGCGCAGCGCTTCGTAAATGCAATTTTGGCTTTATAATTAATAGTCAAACTAAGTTTACTAACCAAGAATCTTCGCCAAATCGGGCTTGAAATATTGGTCACTCTTTAGTACTTTTCCGTCTTCGCGGTAAATGGGATTTCCGTCTTTGTCGAGCTTACTCATATTACTGCGCTGAATTTCCTCAAAAACTTCCTCGATTTTATGCTGCAGCCCGTGACTTAAAATGGTACCGCATAAAATATAGAGCATATCGCCTAAAGCATCGGCAATTTCAATTAAGTCGTTTTGCTCGGCTGCTTCTAGGTATTCTTCATTTTCTTCGCGCATTAGCTTGTAGCGCAGCATAATAGTTTCGCGTGACAGCTCGGCGCTAGGGCTGTAATTATTGTTAATTCCAAAAGAATCGTGGAATTTCTCCACTGCGGCTAACTGTTTCTTCATAAGGAGTGTAAATTTGCCGTGAATATAGAAAAGCTAGAATGGAAAATATTACGACTGGGCATTGGATTTTCGCGGGCATTTTCATGACCCTCTTCATCGGCTATCTTTTATGGGGCTATCGCAAAGATTTAAAGCTTCATAAAATTCATTACAGCGGAAGCTTTTACGTTTTAGGAGGTATAATTGTCATCATTTTCCTCTTTTACGTTTTTGGTCGATTAATTTAAAACTGTAAAAAAAACTGATTATACTCTTAGCTGATCTTAGCTTATCAATCCTTTTATAATCAATACTTTCAAAGATTCCTTGGAGTATTGCAGATTAACTTTCCCCTGCAGCATTAAGGGTGCATTTAACTCAACTTCCCCTCCTTCATATTCCTTAATTCCTTTAAGATGTGATAAATCACCTAAGTCATCAAGAATCAGATGGCTATGCCACTGCCCATCAATTACCACTTGCTGTTCTTGTAAGGCGATATCGCAAATTTGCCCCTGATACCTGACCGCTCTAAAAATCACATCGCGTAATAGCTGTTCATTTTCAGGAATTGCATCGTATTCTTCTACGGAATATTTAAGATAGGATCCTTCTGAAATTAATCGAAAAGCTTGGATAAGGTTATGGAAAATAAGCTGCCGCGCTCTAGTTCTACTGGGATCATCGGGAAAAGTGCCTGCCTCTAATAATACACAGGGGATATTGGCGGCCATTAAATTATCGCCCACCGCACGGGGATAAAATTCATCGCTGTATTTTCCAAAATGCCCTGCTAAAAGTGAGGCGGTTTTTTGATGCATTCCTGCGATAAGCTGCATGCTTTTAATTCGGCTCTTGCTTTTACTGCGTTCTATGTCGGGCGAAGGCGCCAAATAACTTAAGGTAGCGCAGTTTCGCTCAGTACCCACCGAAAAAATGGTGCGCTGATCGTGTAAATTAAATGCCCAATCTGGTTTAAGACTTTCTATTAATTTGAAGAAGGCCCGCATTTCGGCTGTTTGTCGCTTTAGGGCATCACGGTTCATGTCTACCAAATTCGCATTGCGGCGTGTAAAGAGCTGCGCGCCGTCGGGATTGAGCATAGGGATAAACACAATACTAAGCTTTTGTCTTAATTCTTCCAGCTCGGCATCCTCCTCTACTTTTAAGTGATGCAGAAACTCAATAATATCGATGATCGACAAAGTAGCGGTAGCTTCATTTCCGTGCATTTGCGACCAAAGCACCAGTTTAATATTTCCTTGTCCCCACTTTACTGCATATAAGGGTCTTTTTTCTTCACTTTTACCAAACTTTTCTAGTTCAAAGTACTCATAGTCAGACCACTTATTAAGGTAGGGTTCTAAGTCTGCCTGTACTAGCCAAGGGCCATTTATATTTTCTTGCCAGGATTGATTTTTCAACTCAGAGAGCATAGTTTTTATCTATTTAAAATCCTCATTACTTGAATGCCTTACAAATAACGCTATTAAGTTTAAGTTAAGGACTAAGAAAAGCTCTTTTTAAGACTTAACTTCGGCCTTTTAAATCAAAAAAAGATGAATAAATTTTACTTAAGCTTCACTTTAGCATGCTTGTCACTACTGTCTACCGCACAAGATGTTAAGTTAATTAACGGCCCCGTGCTTGGTTATGCCGAAATGAGAGAAGCTATCGTTTGGTTACAATTGTCGGAAGCTGCTTCTGCATATGCCATTTATGACGACTTGAGCACTAAAGAGAAGGAAGAATATCGCAGTGAAACGGTTAGCACCTCCCCTTCCGTCGCCAATACTGTAAAGCTCCGCTTTAACAAAGTTGAACCGGGTAGAAAATACCGATATGACATCTATGTAAATGGCCAGAAGCAAGACTTTGATTTCCCCTTAGACTTTGAAACCGAACCTCTGTGGGATTATCGCACCGAACCACCCGCTTTTAGCTTTGCTACAGGAAGTTGCATCTATGTAAATGAAAGCGAATACGATCGCCCTGGCCGACCTTATGGTGGCGAATACGGCATTTTTAAAGCCATGGAGAAAATGGAGCCAGATGCCCTGCTTTGGCTAGGAGACAATACCTACCTAAGAGAAGCCGATTACTTTTCGCGTACGGGTTATTTAAAACGCTATACCCATAGTCGCGCGGTCCCTGAATTACAGTCTTTAATGGCAAAGGCAAATAACTATGCCATTTGGGATGATCATGATTTCGGTCCCAATGATGCCAGTGGCTCTTGGATTCACCGTGACTTGGCATTGGAGGTGTTTAAGTTGTTTTGGCCCAACCCAAGCTTTGGGTACCGCGATATGCCCAGTACTTTCAGTGCTTTTAATTACCGTGACTGCGACTTTATCATGATGGACAATCGCTTTTACCGCACGGAAATAAATAATAAAGGAGAAGGCCAGATTTTCGGTAAGACTCAAATTGACCGCATGATTGACCTTTTAAAGCAAAGTCGCGCACCTTTTAAGTTTGTTTTAAGTGGTGGCCAACTTCTTAGCACCGCTAAAGTGTACGAGAATCACAGTAATTACGCCGCAGAAAGAGCATATATCATTAAGCGAATTGAAGAAGAGAATATCAAAAATGTGGTTTTCCTTACGGGAGATCGCCATCACAGTGAATATTCGAAGCTAGAACTGAGTAATGGTCAAACTATATATGACTTTACTGTTTCGCCTTTAACCAGCTCAGCCAACACCAATGTTAATGAGCAAAACGATTTGCAAGTTGAAGGCAGTTTAATTCAAGAGCGCAACTTTGCTATTGCTAAGGTGAGCGGTCCTCGTAAGTCCCGAGTTTTAGACTTCAGCTTTTATGATAATAAAGGCAATCTTTTGAAAAGCTACTCGATTTCAGAATAAACATTTATAAATTATTTATTTTAAAATGTTATTTTTCAGGCCATTAAGTGCTTTAATATAAAGCTACTATATAGCATCACTAAAAATATATCTTTCACATTTCTAAAGGGTTTATTACATTTGTAAAATAAACCCTTTTTTTATGGATCCCATTGCCGAAAGAATACGCGAAATCATTGATTTTACTGGCTTAAGTAATAAAGACTTTGCCGATTCTATTGATGTAGCACCCGCTATTATCAGTCACATACTAAGTGGTAGAAACAAACCGTCTCTACATATTGTACAACAAATTACAAATGAATATACAAATGTTAATTTAACTTACCTTTTAAATGGCAGTGGAAATTTAATTAAGTCCAAGGCGCTGCCTAAGTCAGGCTTAAGTTCTTATGATGACGGAATTAGGCGTGTGTCTGCTCCTACTGGCGCTCCTTTACCAAAACGAGAGCCAATTAAACCTGAACCTGATTTAAACAAAGAAGCAGGAAGCGCTAAATCACAGGAAAAAGAAGAGTTAACAAATGTATATACAAATGTTAATCGGTCTAAAGGAAAGGAAATAGAAAGGGTAATCATATTCTATTCTGATAAAAGCATGGAAGAATACAAGCCATAAGCTTTTATTTACCCAATCATTAGTTAACTTTGCCAACAGTATTAGATACCAATATGAAGAAAGAAATAGCACTCGCATTAGCTTTAATCGCCTTAGCCATCAGCACTCGCCTACTTCCTCATTGGCCAAATTTTACGGCTTTAGGAGCCGCTGCCTTATTCAGTGGAGCCTTTTATAAAAGAAAGGCCTTAGCCTTTATAATTCCTTTGGGAGCTTTATTCCTGAGTGACCTTATCATCAATAATATTATTTACGGTGCCTTCTATTCAGGCTTCCAGTTTCTTAGCGAAGGCTTCTACTTTATGTATTTGGGTATTATACTTACCATATTAGTGGGCAGCTATGCCTCTATTTCAAAGGAAAAACCTCAAAATGTTGCGCTAGCAGCTATTAGTTCCACCCTACTTTTTTACTTGGTTACTAATTTTGGAGCTTGGTTGGCTAACCCAATGTATACGCAAGACTTTTTCGGTCTTATAAATTCCTACGTGGCTGGTCTTCCCTTCTTAATGAATGGTACTGCGGCTAGTTTGGTATATTCTTATGGAATATTTGGTGCCTATTGGTATTTCGCCAAAAGCAGTGCAACCGCTAATAGCAGTATTTAGCATCTGAGCTATTTCAATACTTAATTTTTGGAGCTTTTCTCAGGAAAAGCTTCTTTTACAGTGACGAGGCTAGCTTTTTTGGGCCAATTCATCTAAAAGGTCTTGAATAAGCTGAATATTCGACCTTAAATTAATTGGTTCTTTAAACCGAGTTTCCGCTGAATCGAAATAAATAGGTTTCCCTTTAAAGTCTAGTTTGTTTTCCCAGCTCAGCATTCCTTTTTGTCCCAATATACAGTAATCCAAAGCCTTAGGATTAATTCGTCCCGCAATAATAGCAGCAATTTTCGCCATCGGTGAGTTTAAAATGAGCGGAATGCCTTTTTCTGCACCTTTTAAAATCGCTCCACATAAAGCTGCCGTTTCAAAGGAGCCGTAAAAACTTAATATAGTAAAGGGATCGTGACTGATGGGGTGTTTACGAAGGGCTTTACTGATGTCTTCGACGGACTTTAAATCATAGGCAAGGAAAACATTAGCTTCCCAAAGCTCGAGTAAGGACTTATCTTCTAAAGCTGCTAATAGGGCGAAAAACGCAATATCCTCTCCTCTGCCAAAACTGTTTAGAATGAGGAAATTTACTTTTTCATAAATTTCCCTTTCCACTAATTTCTGTCCTACCGCAAAGGCTTCTTCGCACTGAGCGGTTGTCATAGCCGGATATTCTGCAAAATTGGCACTGCCCGAATTAATTCGTGCGTTTATTAGGCCTTGTCCGCGATGCAGCCAAAAAGTCGAATTGTTTTCATCTGAATGAAATGTTCCTAAGTCGGCAATTCGATGGCTCAGAAGTGTTTTACTATTATTTTGGAAAAAGTAGTAATTCGGCTTGGAAAGAATATGCAGTATCGCTTCATGGCTATCGCTTTCTCCATTGTTATAAAGACTTGCTGTTTTCGCAACGCCATGATCAGCTACGAAAGTGAGAATACTCGGCTTTAGTTGCGGCAAGGGAAATTGTCCGTGAATACTCGCTAAGCGCTGCAGTAAAGGGTATAAATGACCAAGGCTACTCTTGGTAAAGTAGCCTTCTGCCAAATTCCTGATAAAATCTATATTATCAGGCAAATCCTTAATTCCTTCTATATGAAAGTGATACTTATTTAAAAACGACATTTTTAGGTTTCACTCCTATTTTTATGCTGGTTTTTAAGTTCCCTGCTGGACTGTATACCTGTAAGTCACCATCCTGATCTGTATTATCCGGTAAACGCATCGCGTAAAGCTCTAGCTCTAATTTATCGAAAGCAAGAGTGTAATAGTTCCCTACAATCATTGGGTTTTCGTCTACTCTTTTAGCAGTAGTTGACATGCTAAAAACAGATCCAGTGGGACTATTACCAATGAAGAATAATTGACTCCCCTCTTTATTGATAGTTAAAGAATGTGGCTTCAATAAGTTATCGGTAAAATACATAACTGTATCGGGTACTATCGCCCAACCCGAATCAATAGCTGTATTCAACGTATCCAAGTTATAGCGGTATAAACTACCTAGACCCGCGGCAAATGGATTACTATTATCAACCTTACCACCATTTAATACCCATAAATTATCGTCGGCATCAATAACCATACTGTTAGGTTTGCCACCTACGATTAACTTTGTAACAATAGTATCTTCAGTGGTACGTATAATAGTAACTGTGCTATCGTATAGAAATGCGCCTGTATTACAAACAAAGGCTAAATCTTTATGCAGCACCATTTTGGTTGGCCCTATTCCTTCTACAGGAAGTTCTTCTTTAATGTTTCCATTATTGGCATTAACGATATATACACCATCAAATTCCCAGGAACTTATATAGTATTCATCTGGAGAGGTTTGCAAGATGTTCTTAATCTGCATGAAATTGCCATATTGCTTATCAATTTTCAAATCATCGAGATGGGTGAAAACGATTTTGTCTGAACCGGGCACAACTAAAACCAGTCGTCCTCGGTCTTCATCAATCATCATATCGCTGAGCTGCGCGCCCAAAGGATTTATATTCGCTTTGCGAAAGACATTATTTTCGATCGTTTGACTGGCAACATCGTAATAGGCTAAGGAGCTGATGCCATTGGGAGAAACTCCTTCTATTCCAATTATGGCCTTGCGCGGCGCATCTGGAAGTGGTTGCGGATCTGTATCTTTTTTACAAGAACCGAAAATTAAACCAAGACCTAAAAGACTAAATATTACTTTTTTCATAATGTTGAAACTCCTTTGCGGGTGCTAAAAATAAAGGAAAAAGCTGGGATTTTACAATTCTAACAGGCAGTAAATTTTTATCAAATTTATTGAGTCATTAATTGCCTAGCATTGGCCAATGCCGCCTCGGTAATTTCCTCGCCACTTAATAGACGTGCAATCTCCTCCAGTCGTTGGTCAGCATTTAATTCCTTAATGTGGGTCTGGGTATTTCCAGCAGCGTTTTCCTTCCAAACTTTGAAGTGACTATCGCCTTTGGCGGCAATTTGGGCTAAGTGCGAAATGGAAATAACCTGCATATCTTTACCCATATCGGCTAAAATATCAGCAATTTTACGAGCAGTAGCACCACTTACGCCAGTATCTATTTCGTCAAAAATTATTGTAGGCAATGCTTTGGTACGCGATAGAATCGCTTTTAGCGCTAACATCACGCGGCTTAGCTCGCCACCCGAGGCAATTTTACTAAGTAAAGCTGGCTTTTGGCCAAGATTGGCAGAAAACAGGAATTGAATATCATCCTTCCCTGCTAAACTAAACTCTGCCGCCTCATTAATTTCAATGATAAATTGGGCGTCTTTCATATTTAAGCCCGACAATATTTCTTCAAGAGAGCCTTGTAATTTGGCTAAAACAGACTGTCTTGTTTTACGCAGTTTATCAGCTGCTTCTTTTAACTCTAGGTGTTTATCGGCAATTTGCTTGCGCAGATGACTTAACTTTTCATCTCTATCTAAAGCATTGGAAATACTGGCTTCAATTTCTTCACGCTTGGCAATCAACTCTTCGTTTGAACTAACTAAGTGTTTTTTCTGCAAGCCCATTAATAAGCTCAGGCGTTGGTCAAAAGAGTCTTTTTCCAAAGGGTCGAAGCTACTGCTTTCGCCAATTTCCTCAAGCTCTGCTCTTATATCTTCAAATTCTATACTCAGGCTTTCCAAGCGATCGGCTAAACTGCTCAAGTCCTTATCAAAACGAGCCACCGATTTTAATTGATTACGGCTTTGCTTTAGACTCTCGCTTATACAATAGGGCTCCGACTGAGCCAAACTCAAGGCTTCTGCTACGGCAGATTCGATACTACCAATGTGTTCTAATCGTGCTAGTTTTTCTTCCAACTCTTCTTGTTCGCCCGGAACTAATTTTGCCGATTCTAATTCCTCAAATAGGAATTGCATATAGTCTGCATCACCGCCTTCATCTTTTTGCAGTAACTCTAATTTCTGAAGTTCCTTATCTAAGGAAAGATGCTCATTATAAAGTTTTTGATAGGTTGCTTTGGCCTTGGTATTAACCGCAAAATTATCGATCAGCTCCAGCTGGAAGCCATTATTATTAAGTAATAAGGTGTCGTGTTGACTATGAACGTCGATTAATCGCTCGGTAATTTGGGAAAGAATATCCAAGCGCACGGGGCTATCATTTATAAAAGCCCTTGACTTACCGCTTGGTTGAATTTCACGACGAATAATGGTTTCCTCCTCAAAATCTAAATCATGCTCCTTGAAGGCGTCCATGAACCTTTCCGGCTTTAGCGTAAAAACACCCTCAATAATGCATTTTTTCTCAGGATTCCGCAAAGCCTTAAGATCTGCCCTGGCCCCAAGTAAATGACCGAGCGCGCCTAGAAGTATAGACTTGCCGGCACCTGTTTCTCCGGTGATAACACTAAAACCCCGCGGGAAATTTAAGTGTAGGTTTTCTATTAAAGCAAAATTATCTACGGAAAGCTTTTGTAACATAATTAACCCTGTCCCATTGTTTGATACGATGAACTATTATTTGGATCAAGCTCAATAAGAAGATCTTTTAGGTCGCCAATAGGAATCGGTTCACCCTTATTAAATATTTTTACAATTTCTGCCTGCTTGGCGTCAAACCATAACTGTAATAAGAAACTATTGCGCCTTTGGTCGTTCACCTTTTTAAGAGACATTAAGGCCGTTTTAATATTCATTTTGGCCATGCGTATTTTACTGGCATCGTGCATCAAATCTAAACCTTGGCGGTGATAAGTGTATAAGCAAACACGGTAATTATCAAAAGCAGGGCTCGATAGATTATCGCTAAGCCAATAACGGTTTTTATTACTGCCCCCAAAACTGTTCCAACCGCTGGTATTACTGGACTGAGCATTACCTACTATCGTTTGGGCTTGGGTATAAAACTCAGTTCCGCCCATGGCCGAATAGGTATCGTGATCCAGGCCAATAATGATATAAGTATAATAGGCTAAAACTGAAGTGAGATTCGATAAAAAGGTATTCGGCGCAAAATCCAGTCGGTCAAATTCCAAATACTCGAAGTCAAAATCACTGTCTTGGTGTACTAAAATAGGCGACTTATAGTCCGACTTAAAAATTGGGCGACTGTAGAACACCTGAATGGTGCCACTATAGCTGTTGTTGTTGCGATTATTTATGGTAATCACAAATTGACAATCAATACGCTCTTCAAGGGCATAGCTTTCATTGGTCCACTTGCGGTTATTTAAAAACTCGCGAATAGACTTTTCCATATTATCGTAAAGCTGCTTATTAGTTGCCTGAATATTGGGAGTTAATACTTGTACCCTGGCATTAAGCTCTTGCGCTTGTATATGGCAACTAAAAATGATGCTGATGCAGAATATCCAATATTTCATGCGCTAATTCTTTCTTCAATTTTAAGGAAAGAGCAATCTGCTCTTGGTTTTTACCAATTAAACGAACCTCGTTAGTGTCGTGCCCAAAGCCTCTTTCACTCTGGTCAGGGCTGTTTAGAACGATCCAGTCGCAGTTTTTGGTATGCAATTTATTTTGAGCATTTTCAAGTGCATTCTCGGTTTCCAAGGCGAAGCCGATCACTACTTGATCTACTCTTTTCTCCGCAGCCAAGGTCTTCAAAATATCTGGATTTTTAATCAAGTCCAGCCTCATCTCTTCTTGACCAGTTTTCTTTTTAATTTTTTGGTGAGCGGGGTTTTTCGGTCGGAAATCAGAAACGGCGGCACTGAAAATAGCCCAATCCGCTTCTTTGAAATGCTCACTGGCGGCGGCTAACATTTCTTGGGTGCTTTCTACTCTAATAATTTGAATCGCCTTTTGATCTGATTCTAAGGCACTGGGACCCAAAACTAAGGTTACATCCGCTCCCTTTTGTACGGCGGCTTCAGCTAAGGCCATACCCATTTTCCCACTAGAACGATTCCCTATAAAACGCACGGGGTCTATCGCTTCATAGGTGGGCCCGGCGGTAATTAAAATTTTCTTTCCCGCTAAAGGAGCCTGCTCTAATAAATAAGTATTAATATGCATTAGAATAGTTTCGGGCTCGGCCATACGTCCCTCGCCGTTTAAACCACTAGCTAGCTCCCCGCTTTCGGCAGGAATAAAATGGTGACCAAAAGACTTAAGTGTGTCAATATTATTTTGCGTGGCTGGATGTTTATACATGTCCAAATCCATGGCGGGTGCAAAAAACACTGGACATTTAACCGATAGGTACACCGCCATGAGGAAATTATCAGACTGTCCCTGAGCGATTTTAGCCAAGCTATTCGCGGTTAGCGGAGCTAATACTAAAAGGTCTGCCCATAGCCCCATTTCAACGTGATTGTGCCACTCACCTCTTTCACTTTCTTTGTCATAATATTCCCAGTAAACTGGGTTTTTACTCAAAGTAGATAAGCTTAAAGGTGTTACAAAATCGCGAGCGCTAGGGCTTAAAACAACACGTACCTCGGCCCCTGCTTTTACAAGCAAGCGCACGAGGTACGTAGTTTTATAGGCGGCAATACCACCAGTTACTCCTAGTAGTATTTTCTTTCCGCTTAACATCTTAACTAGTCTTCTTCTTCCTTAGTTTCTTCGGGTCTACGGAAGTATATTTTACCTTCTTTCCACTCTGTAGCGGCAATGTGATGCGCTTTAGGTAGACTTTCGTAAAAACGAGAAACTTCAATTTGCTCTTTATTTTCGAAGATTTCTTCTAATGACTCATTATTGGTCGCGAATTCTTCTAATTTATCGTGCAATTCAATTTTAATATCCTCGGCAATTTGATCTGCACGCTTAGCTAAGATGCTCACCGCCTCATATATGTTTTGAGTTTGCGCATCGATATCGTTGTGATCACGCGTGATTGTGCTACGTGGTGCATCTACTTTTTTGAAATCCATATAGTGAATTTAAGATTGAATTTTAAAACTATTAATTTCTGATTGTATAGTTGAGAATAAGATCTCTAACTCTTTATTGTACTTGCTTTCAGCGAAAGCTTCTTTAAACTCTAGATAGGAAGTCTTGCTTTCGATTAAACGCTGTAATTTCTTCTCTTCAATACTTTTATTGGCTAAACGATAGGCCGAAACACTGCGGTAATACATGCAATCTTCGCGGAACTCTGTATCAGGGAATTCATCCAAAACAATATTAAAACTTACCACGGCCGATTGATAATATTCCATATGGAAATATAGCAAAGCGCGTTCAAAAGCCTTGCGTTCTAGCTTAGCTCTAAGCTCATCTATCAATTCGTTAGCGCTCATCAACTTATCGCTGGCAGGGTACAAGTTGGCAAACAGCTGCAAATCGTTAATTGCTTTGTAAGTGAAATCTTGATCTAAACTAAAAGAAGGCGACTCTAAATAATGACAGTATCCAATCATGTAATAAGCCAACTCTGTTTTCGGGTGATTGGGGAAAGTCTTGGCGAAATTTTTAAAATGATAAGCAGCCAAAATGAAATCCTTCAGTTCATAGCTGGTCATCGCGTAGTAATAATAAACTTCCGCCGCCTTATCTGTTCCGCGATAAAGAATTAATAACTCATCGA
The DNA here is from genome assembly GCA_963974215.1 of uncultured Schleiferiaceae bacterium. Classification (GTDB taxonomy): domain Bacteria; phylum Bacteroidota; class Bacteroidia; order Flavobacteriales; family Schleiferiaceae; genus Croceimicrobium. The sequence continues at coordinate 200,425 of CAXBBL010000007.1, forward strand.
ATAAGGGATAAGCTTTGTCGTATTCCGCTTCATTGAAATACTCAACGGCTTTCGTGTATTTGTAATCAACGTCTGGACTTTTTAAAACCTTCTGGTACTCATTACAAGAGGCTAAAGCAAATAGCAGGACGAAAATACTAAGGTATTTGAATTTGTTCTCCATAAATCAGCTGGCAAAAGTACAAATTTGGCTTGAATAATCTAGGGAAAAAACGCAAGCCCCCTCTGCTTATTCTTCAGAAGTGCCAAATTTATCTGCCGCGAATATCTCGCTGTTTAAAATCGCTCTACTTTGATCGGGGAAATTTACTTTTATGTCTTGGTCATTTCGCACCCAATCCCTCAGCTGATCTATGTTTTCGCATTTCAGCACCTTTAAAATGGGTACTCCAAGTTGGGCCAAGGCAGCAGCATTACAATATTGCTCATACTGGCCTTTTATGGGAATCACGAATAGTTTTTTACCTAAAAAAAGTGCTTCGGCTGGTCCTTCAAAGCCAGCCGAACATAATAATCCTGCGCTAGAAGCCATGCTTTTGGCAAATTCCTTCGCATCAATTGTTCTGATTAAAACATTAGCTTCCCGTCTGCAGCTTGTTGCCTTTCGGCTGAAGAGCTGCCATGATACATCCTCAATTTTTTGCAGAAGCTGAATTAATTTAGCATCTGCGTAAGCGGGCAAATAAACTGTGTAGTGGCCTAAATTGCTAATCTCGGCAGCACGAACATCAGCCCGAATTACCGGTGGAAAAATAAACTTATCGTAAGACTGGAAATGGAAAGCGATATGTTTTTTAGTAGGAGCGTAATGTCTAAGAATAAACTCTCCCAAGAACTCCCTTTTTTTTGGCCGGGGGCTTTTATCGGATAAAAAAGCCGATTGGTGGCTTAAGCCAATAATAGGTCTTTTACGCAATTTACAAGCCCAAGCAGTAATGGACTCAAAGTCGTTAATTACCAAATCATAATGCTTAACTGGAACCTTAATTATCTCTTTAATTAAACTTATTAAAGAATTGTTAAACAGAATTCTAAAATAGTTTATCCCGCCACTTTTTGTATAGTAAAAAACAGCTCCCCGGTAGGAGTATTTAATGGGATAACTGAGCTGAACCTGGCTTTGACTGCCGCTTATTAGAATGTCAATTTCGGCAAACTCTTGCAGTATTGGAATTAATTCTAGAGCGCGAGCTGCATGGCCATTTCCAGTTCCTTGAAAAGCATATAAAACTTTTAACTTTTTAGGCAATCTCACTTTTCTTTTCAGTGACTTTAGCAATCAGACTTTCCAAATTAAGCTCTTCCATTAGACTTTCTTCTTCGGTTTCTACAATCAAGTCTTTATTATATTGATATAAGTCCCAAGTTCTGCCATCAAACTCTAGTGCGCTTAAATTCTCAATCCAATCGCCTGAGTTTAAATACCAGCACTCCCCTTTCTGATTTTCGATTAAACGTATTTGGGGTTGATGTATATGGCCACAAGCGACGTAATAAAAGCCTTGTTCAATGGCTAAGTCACTGGCTACATTTTCAAAGCTGTTAATATAGGATACTGCGCGCTTCACACTATTTTTTATAGCCTTCGAAAAACTGTAACGCTCCCGCCCCATTTTTTCTAAAGACCAATTAACAAGGCTGTTCATGCGAATGAGTAAGTCATACCCCCATCCTCCTAACTTCGCCAACCACTTGGCTTTTTGAATAGAATGATCGAAAATATCACCGTGGAAAAACCAAGCTTTACCTTCGGGTAAATCCAGCACGAGCTTGTCTAGCAGCGCAATATTACCCATTCTGAAATCGGAAAAACGACGCAAGGCTTCATCGTGATTACCTGTGAGATAATACACCTTGGTCCCTTTAGAAGCCATAGCGAGAATTTGCTTGAGTACTTTGAGATGACTCTTGGGGAAATATCGCTTCCGAAATTGCCAGATATCAATGATATCACCGTTTAGAATTAGCTTTTCGGGGCGAATACTTTTCAAATAATCGCTTAATTCCTTGGCGCGGCAGCCATATGTACCCAGATGCAAGTCAGAAAGAACTACTATGGGAATTTGGCGTTTTTCCATAATTATTTTGTGGTAAAAATGCGGAACTAAGTTTAAGTCGGTATTAATGTGAGGTTAAGCTCTTGCTCCTTAAAACCCTAGTGTAAAACCTAAGTTTTGAGCATATACCCTATGCGGACAATGCGTATAAAACTGAAAAAAAGCTCATAACGCGCTGTCATCAAGACCTTTGGCATTGAAAAACCGTTGTTTGCAAGGCCTGAAACAATTCATTTCAATCAAACTGAAATCCTTCTACGTTTCTGTTTTACCGTAAAACTCAACCTTAAATTTAAGTAAGGTAATAATTTTAGACCGCCGATAAAATGGTAATTTTAGCACAAAATTCACCCTATGGAACTTATAGAACTGGAAGATCATTTCAATGCTGCTGGTGGTCAATTTATTAGCAGCGCATTTACCATGCGGCAAAAACTGCAAAATATTAAAGCCTTTATTTTTGACTGGGATGGCGTTTTTAATGATGGTTTCAAGCATTCAACCACCGGTAGTGGATTCTCCGAGGTTGATAGCGCTGGTTTGCGACTTTTGCGATATGCCTATTATCTGGTTAATCAAAAAAATGCGCCTTTAGCAATTATTACGGGAGCCGAGAACCCTAGCGCCAAATGGTTGCTCGAAAAACAAGATGGGAACGCGTTGTATCAGAAAGCTTTAGATAAGAATGTGGCCCTGCAGCATTTTTGCAATAAGCACGGATTGAAAGCTCATGAAATTGCTTTTGTTTATGATGATGTAATTGATCTAAAAATAACTGAGAAATGCGGATTAAGTTTTTGCATCGGGCGTTTGGCTAATCCCTTATTTATGAACTACGTCGAAGAGAAGTCTTTAGCGGATTACATCACTGCCAGTCAAGGTAATGAACATGGAGTGCGCGAAGTTTGCGAACTTTTAGTGGGCCTTTATGGTAATTACAATGCCTGCCTTGAAGGTTTGTTAAAGAGCGATGATTCCTACCGTCAGCATAAAGAAGATTTGAAGTCTTTTAAGGCCGAAGTCTTCGAAATAGACGGAACAGATGTGATCATAGCTTAAATGTCAATCTTTTTTATTTGGTTTGCGTTTCAGAAACAATCGAAAAATTATGAGAAAAATCAGTCTATTTATTTTGGCTCTTGGCTTAAGCGTTGCTAATGCACAAGAACTACCTGCTCCTAGCCCTAGCGCAACACTATCGCAGAGAGTTGGTTTAACTGACTTCACTGTTGAATACAGTCGTCCTGGTGTAAAAGAACGTGAAATATTCGGTGAGCTAGTACCTTATAATAAGGTTTGGAGAACTGGTGCGAATAAGGCTACCAGTATCGAGTTCAATACCGATGTTAACTTTGCTGGCAAGGCTGTCGCAGCTGGAAAGTACAGCATTTTCACCATGCCCGGTGAAGGTAAATGGAGCTTTATGTTGAATAAGGAAACTGAGCTTTGGGGAGCAAACGACTACAATCCAGAACTTGATGTTCTAAAGATTACAGTAATTCCCACTGAAGGTGAGATGACAGAAACTTTTACCATTGATTTTACCGACATTAGCACCAATGGCGCTGCCTTGGAATTACGCTTCGCAAACACGGTTGTATCGGTTCCTTTTGAAGTTGAAACAAGCGAAAAAGCTATGAGTAATATTAAAAATGCATTAGCGAACAGTCCTAAAGATAAACTTTGGATGGTAAACCGCAATGCTGCGAATTACTACTTAAACAACGGTTTAGATACAGAAGAAGCCCTTAAATTTATCGAAACTTCAGTAAAATTAAACGAAGATAATTGGTATAGTCACTACGTTCATGGCGAAATACTAAGTACTTTAGGTCGAAATAAAGAAGCTGTTGCGGCGGCTAAAAGAGCCATGGAAATTGGTCAAAACGAATCCGAAGCTGCTGGTAAAGAATTTGGTTACACCGAGATGTTATCAGAAGCTATGGCCAAATGGTCGAAGTCTTAATTTAAGTTCACCGCTTGCAAATCGTTGAACGATGGGCCCCAGCGATAATCGCTGGGGCTTTTTTGTTTCAACTCATTTTTAGATTATTTAGTATTAAATAAATTACTCCTTCAGATTGAAAAAAGTAAACTATACCATCTCCGGTTTCAATGCTCTACCCATGGCAGCTGATTTATCTCTGCCAATAGAACTTAGTATGATTAAGGGTTTAGTGATTTATGCCCACGGCATTAATGGCTTTAAGGATTGGGGCGGCCAGAATACCATTGCGGAAAAATTTACCCAGCAGGGTTGGGCTTTCTTAAAGTTTAATTTTTCGCACAATGGCACTAGCCCAGCGAATTTAGAAGAGTTTGTTGACCTTGATATCTATGCTCAGGATACCTATTTGAAAAGACAGTATGACTTAAGGCAAATCTTCACTTTCGTAGAAGAGATACTAGAAAGAGATTTAAGTGAAGCCTTTAAAAAAGTGGTATTAATGGGTCATAGCCGTGGTGGTGCAGATGTTATTTTAAACGCTCCCAATAATGTGCGTTTAAACGGACTAATAACATGGGCTTCAGTGGCTCATGCTAAAACTCCTTGGTCTAATTTAGATAATGAAGAGATAAACCATTGGCGCGAAAATAGAGTGTTTTATCGTCCCAATGGCCGCACCAAACAAGATATGCCCATTGGTTTCGAACTATTTGAGGAATGGCAAAATAATAAGAGCAAACTCGATGTAGAAGCCTGTGCGCGTTCTATTGAAATTCCTTGGCTCATTGCACATGGCGATGAGGATGAAGCAGTTTTTGTAAAAGATGCCTACACCTTAAAAGAGTGCAATCCTGAGGCTAATGTGGCCATTATTGAAGGGGCCAATCATACTTTCGGTCGGGTTCACCCCTTTACGGGAGATGCTTTACCTAAGTATAGCCAGCAATTACTGGATGCTTGCTTTAAATTTTTGGCGGCACTTTAATTATTCGGTATTTCTGCGATTCTAAAGCCTGACGAATCAACCCACCTGTAGTAGAAGAACTTGAGCGTAACTCTAAAAAATGCTCTAAATCTTCCATACTGCTTATGGACTCAGAATTCGGAACAAAGCCCGTGGCCACTAATTGACCGTTTTCTATGCAAATAAAACCCTGCTCCTCCTCTGTGCGGCCACGGGAAAGAATGATTTGCTGCTCTTTTAATTTATTCAAATCTGCCTCCAAGCGAGCAAAATTACTATTGTGCTTCTCTGCATCAATGCTAATACTGCTATTCGGAAAACCGCAAAGACTCTCGGCTAATTGATATTCCTCCGCTTTTACGGCTAACCAAGTTCGTGCTTTATCTAAAGAGTAAAAATCTAACCAATAGTTCTGCTGGACCCCTATCCTATTTACGGCTAGGCAGTTATTGCCCTTTTGATCTTTATAAGGAAATATCCCAAAACGTATTTTTGGCTTTTTCTGCGCCTGGTTAAACTCGGGCCAATATTTTCGAATCTCTTCATCTTCTATCAGACCTGCCATTAAGGTACTGCCACATAATTGATAGCTGATAGAATGGATTTCGCGTTTAAAACCTGCGCTTTTAGCCGAGCTTTTCTCCGCCGTGAAATGGGTACTTACTCTTTGTTTTAAACGCGTTGCTTTACCAATATAAATAGGCTTTCCCGATTTATTATGGAAGTAATACACCCCGGGTGAATCGGGCAAATTGTGATAATCGTCGGCTTTAAGATTGGCAGGTAAGTTGATTTCGCCACTATTTTTGCGAATCATCATTTGCCATTCTCCAGATTTGTCTTTGGTCAATAATTTATGCAATAACTCAGCGGTTACGCGAGCATCACCCCAAGCACGGTGAGCAGCTTCATTATAAAGACCAAAATGAGCGCTAATATTTTTTAAACTATAAGAACGTAAGCCTGGCTCTACCCTTCTGCCGTAGCGCACGGTGCATAGGCGTTTAGGATTGTAATTTATACCCAGTTCTTTAAAGGCGGCTTGGATAAAACTCAAGTCAAAACTGACATTATGCGCCACAAAAGTGTGGTCCCCTAAAAAGGCTAAGATGTCAGAAGCAATATCTTTAAAAGCGGGCGCATCCGAAACCATATTATCATCGATACCAGTTAAGGCCGTAATGCTAATGGGAATACTGCGCTCGGGTTTTACTAGGCTTGAGTATTCGTCAATTATATTTTGTCCATCGCTTATGCAGATGGCAATTTCGGTGATATTATTTGCCTTGGCATAACTCCCCGTGGTTTCAATATCAACTATAGCAAACAAATAAGTATGGATTTAAAACAGTAAAGGTATTAAGCCGAGTTTGATTTTATTGGAAAACCAGAAAGACTTATTCATGATTATTTAATAGGCATTTTAAATTGGCCCTGAGCCTTGATTTAATGAAATGCTTAGATTGTAAACCTTCTAAGTTGAGCTTTGTTTACTTTCAAATTTTCTTTATGCCCGAATTACCCGAAGTAGAAATAATGCGCCGTTATTTTAACGAATGCGCCTTAGATAAAAGTATCACCCAGCTCGACTTCCTCGATGAACTAGGGAAAGTCTATAAAAGTCCACCGGAGTTAATTGAGAAAAGTTTAGTCGGTCAGCGATTCACTGAAACAGAGCGCATTGGAAAATACCTCTTTGCGCGTATTTCCACGGGGCAATATCTACACTTACACTTCGGAATGACGGGCAACCTAGAGCTCTTTCAGGGTGACAATCTCCCTAAATATGCCCGTTTGGTCTTTCATTTTGAAAAAGGCGACAGGCTTGCCTTTTGTGATTTACGCAAATTTGGCGTTATCGAAATTGTAGATAACCCTCAGGCCTATCAAAAGGCGGCCAAAATTGGCGATGATTTTTTGAAAATTAGTTTCGACTATTTTAAAGTAAAACTTAGCAAGCCTGCGGTAGCTATTAAAACTAGCCTGCTTAATCAGAAGCTTTTTGCTGGAATTGGAAATTGGATTGCCGATGAAATGCTTTTCGATGCAGGTCTGCATCCTTTGCGAATAAGCAAGAACTTGAGCGAGGCTGAATTAGCCAAATTATATCAGGCGGGGCAAGAAATTATCACCACAGCCATCGCAGAAGACACGCATTACGGCGATTTTCCTGCCGAATTCTTTGTGAATTACCGCAAAGTCGACGCCTTGCATCCCTCCCATCCGAACAGTCCCGTAGAGCGATTAGTGGTTGGCGGTAGAGGCACTTTTATTGTTCCTGAAAAACAAATGCTTTAAGTGGAAGAGATATTTTATACCTGTCCTTATTGCTTCAATGAGTCTTCAATTTTGGCCGATCTTAGCGTAAGCGAACAAGAATATATTGAAGATTGTGAACGGTGTTGCAATCCGATTGAGTTTACCATTATTGCTCACAATTTTACTTTAACTGAATTTCGCTATCAATCTATCGAACAATAAGTTAGAGTGATATTAGCCCTTCGATTGCCTCAGCTTCTAAATAGCGTTCAATTACCTTGTCAGGACTCATCATCATCTCCTTGGCGGTAATGCTAACGAAGTTTCCGTTGCGTGATTGGCGCAGCTGAATTTGCGATTCTTTCGTATTAAAAAGCCCCTCCACTTGAGCAATCTTTTCATTTTGTGCAGGCACGATAAACTTGAACATATAGAGGCTAGGCCATTTTGTGCTTTGGCTTAATTGCTCCTTCAGTTTCTCGTATTTTGCTTTCTTGTCTTCCATGGCTTCAAAATTTGAAAACTTCTTTAATTTAGGCAAGTCTAATTTGTATAATTATGAAGAGCATTCAAAATTGGTTCGATGAGTACGCGCTTAGTCATCAAAACGCAACTAATAAAACGATTCACTATATCTGTGTACCCCTTATATTCTTTAGCATTGTAGCTTTATTGGCTTCGATCCCCACTGGAACAATTTTCGCGTCTGCGCCAGCAAGTTTACAAGAATACATGCATTTTGGTAGCTTATTGATACTAATTGGCCTAATATTCTACCTCAGGTTATCACTTCCGATCTTTATTGGCATTGCTTTATTCTCATTTCTGTGCTTACAGGGAATTGTGTATTTAAAAATGGCTCCCTTGCCGCTTTGGTCCTCTAGCTTAATTATTTTTGTGCTGGCTTGGATTGGCCAGTTTATCGGGCATCATATAGAAGGAAAAAAACCATCTTTTCTAAAAGATCTGCAATTCTTGCTTATTGGTCCCGCTTGGATATTAGGCTTTATTTATCGTAGCATTGGAATAAAATACTAGTTAATGACAAAACGCGTGGTTATTACCGGCGCCCCGGGAACAGGAAAAAGCACAATACTCAATCTTTTAGAAAAACGCGGCTATGCCATCCACCCTGAAATGGCACGGGCCTTAATCGCTGAGCAACAAGACTTAGGGTCGGATTTAGTTCCCTGGAAAAACCATGCTGACTTCGGCATCGAACTTTTTAAACGTCAGAAAGAACAGTATTTAAACGCTGTAGCAGATGCCTATAATTTTTACGATCGTGGTGTGCCTGATAATTTGGGTTACTTGCGTAGAGATGGGCTGCAAAATAAGGAGCTGGAAACTGAAGCATCAGATTTAGCCTACCATCAGGAAGTGTTTTTAACCCCTCCTTGGGAAGAGATTTATGGTAATGATGAAGTGCGCTGGGAAGACAAGCAATTAATGCTGGAGATTCATGCCGCACTAAAAGATATCTACCAATTTTTTGGCTACCAAATAACCGAAGTACCGAAACGTAGCCCAGAAGAACGCGTTCTCTTTATTTTAAAAAGACTCGGCCTTTCGTGAGTGATATTCACAAAATCCTCAAAGACTTTTGGCAGTACGATCAGTTTCGGCCATTACAGGAAGACATAATAAACTCTGCCTTGCAAGGAAAAGACACCCTTGCACTCCTACCTACCGGCGGAGGTAAATCTATTTGCTTTCAAGTGCCAGCTATTGCAATGGAAGGAACGGCTTTGGTCATTTCACCGCTTATCGCATTAATGGCCGATCAGGTGCAAAACTTAAAGGAAAGAGGTATTAATGCCATTGCTTTAAACTCAAGTATTAGCGCTAGTGAACGCGAATTGGCCTTGCAAAATGCGGCCAATGGTTATTATAAATTTATTTACATTTCGCCCGAAAGTATTGATAATGAGAAGCTCTTAAACAGACTTCAGTATATTAAGGTCAATTTTATCGTGGTGGATGAAGCGCACTGCATTAGTCAGTGGGGCTACGATTTTAGACCAGCTTATTTGAATATTGCGAAGCTGAGGGAATTGAAGCCCAATTTACCGGTAATTGCACTTACCGCTACCGCTACCCCTGAAGTAGTGGAAGATATTCAAGCTAAACTGGCCTTTAACAATAGGGCTGTTTTTCAAAAAAGCTTCTTGCGGCCAGAGCTCAGTTATAATGTGCGAAAAACCGAGAATAAGATGGAGGCTTGCCTCGAAATTCTCAATCGAATTAAAGGAAGCGCCATAATCTACCTCCGTAATCGCAAGGGCGTAGTTGAAGTGAGTAAATGGCTATGCAGTATGGGTTACTCGGCCGATTATTATCATGCGGGTTTAAAAGTAGATGAGCGGCAAAAGCGCCAAACTGCTTGGGTGAAAAATGAATTGCGCATTATGGTTTGCACCAATGCTTTTGGAATGGGTATCGATAAGCCAGATGTTAGATTAGTGCTGCATTTAGATTTACCCGATTCGCTCGAAGCCTATTTTCAAGAAGCGGGTCGCGCGGCTCGTGATGGACAAAAAGCCTACTCCATTGTATTAGTAGGTCCACACGATATTAAAAGTTTAAAGGCGCGTTACCTCGACTCCTTTCCCGATCGAGAGTATTTACTGCGCGTTTATAAGGCGCTTATTAATTATCTACAAATTGCTGCAGGCTCCGAAGAAGGTAGCACCTTTGGTTTAGATTTAAATGATTTTGCTAGTCAGTACCGTTTGAGCCCCTTCAAGCTCTATCACGCCCTACGCATCTTAAACAAGGAAGGTGTGTTGGAATTTAACGAACGTGCCTTTAACCAATCGCGCATGATGATTAGAGCCGATCGCAGAACCTTATACGATTACCAATTGCGCAATCCTAAATTGGATGCGGTTATTAAATTGCTAACTCGCTCTTATGGTGGTTTAGATGTGGAGTATTTACGAATTGATGAAAACCTGATTGCACGCCGCCTAAATACCAGTGTGTATAAGCTTAAAACCTATTTACGTGAATTAAACAATCACGGAATGATCAGCTACCAAGAAGAATCGGGTGAGGCGGGTTTAAGCTTATTACGCGAAAGGGCCAATAGCAAAGATCTGCTGTTAAGTGAGGAAAATATTGAATTCCGCAAAGCCGAATTGGCGAAACGATTAGCGGCAGTAGAAGAGTTCATTAATAGAGATGACATCTGCCGCAGCAAAACTATACTTGCCTATTTTGGCGAAGTACTTAATGAAGATTGCGGTACTTGCGATGTTTGTCGAAGTAAGAAACGCTTGCAAACTGTTGGTAGCCAAGAAAAGCTCAAGGCTAAAGTTTTGCGTTTAATTGCGGGTCGTGAAATGAGCCTAAAAGAATTTGAAAACGCAGTCAACAAAGACATTCATTGTATAAATGCTCTCAGGCTACTCTTAGAAGAGGAAATAATTGGGCTTAAAAATGATAAACTCGTGAAGCTTTTGACCTAGAGGTTTTGCTATATTTGAGGCCCAATCAAATAACTCATCATGAAAAAACTGAGCCTCGTCCTAGCTGTTTTCACCTTTAGCAGTGCAGTGAAAGCGCAAATAAACCCTAGTAATGTCATTGCCGGAAGTGCGGCGGATATTCAATATTTAGGCGAAGGTTATTTAAGTCCTTTCGCAGATGCTCTTTCCTTTTCTATGACCAATGGCTGGTATAATACCGCTAAAGTGCGTAAGACTTTCCGTTTCGAAATTTCCTTTATACCATCTATAAGTGTGGTGCCTAGTGAAATGAAAACTTTTACCATCGACGAAAGTCGCCTACAACAATTAGAATTAGTAGACCCCACTTACAATATAACCCCCACCGTTTTTGGTTCGCTTAGGCCCAGTGCAGCTTTACGTTATTCTAATCCCGCCTTGAGTGGTTTACCTGCCTCCCAGTTTAATATGCCCAATGGAATTGGTGTTGGTGTAATGCCTATGGCTGGAATTCAAGTAGGTGTCGGGCTTCCTCTTGACTTCGAATTAAAAGGGCGTTTCTTGCCTTCTAGCGGTGCTACTTTAATAAATGGGTCAGCTGTAAGCCAGTGGGGTTTAGGCCTAAAACATGATTTAAGACGCTATCTGCCGAAAGGGAAATTATTACCATTTCATTTCTCCGCTTTTGTAGCCTACTCCAATTTGAGTTATAGTCAAGAATTGGAGCCTGGTAGCGGAAATGATAAGGAAGTCACCGTCGATGCAAATTCCTTGGTTACTCGATTATTAATTTCTAAAAAGCTTCTTTTTATAACGTTTTATGGTGGTGTGGGCTATAACTTTAATAGCGCTGATATTAATTTACTCGGCACTTACGATTATATCGATCCCACCGACCTTACAAATCCTGAGCAACAGCTAAGAGATCCCTTGAGCTTTAGCAGCAATGAAAGCTCTGGTATTGCTGGAAACGTAGGCATTAGAGCTAAGTTTTTAGTAGTCGGCTTAGTGAGCGCTGATTATACTTTTGGTGCCTTTAATGCCCTTTCCCTAAACCTGGGCTTCAGCTGGGATTTATAAAAAACACATTATTATGCGAATTATATTTATGGGCACTCCCGCTTTTGCTGTGGAGAGCCTTAAAGCTTTACATGGCAGTAAGCACGAGGTTGTTGCGGTAATCACTTCGGTAGATAAGCCCGCTGGCAGAGGTAGAAAACTAAATCAGTCTGAGGTTAAGCAATATGCTTTAGAAGCGGGACTGCCTATATTACAGCCTATAAAGTTGAAAGATGAAGACTTCTTAAATGAAGTTAAAGCTTTAAAGGCTGATCTGTTTGTTGTGGTCGCCTTTAGAATGTTACCCAAAGTATTATGGTCCTTGCCTAAATACGGTACTTTCAACTTACACTCTTCCCTCTTGCCCAATTATCGGGGCGCGGCACCCATTAATTGGGCGATTGTTAATGGTGAAACGAAAACGGGCGTTACCACCTTTTTTATAAATGAAAACATCGATACAGGTGAAATCTTACTTCAGGCAGAAACGGATATTGCCAAGGATGAAGATGCTGGTTCTCTGCACGACCGTTTGATGCAAATTGGCGCAGAGTTGGTTTTAAAAACCACGGATGCCTTGGAAAATGGCAGTCTTGAGCCAAAAGCACAAAATGAATTCTCCCCACGCAAAGAAGCTCCTAAAATCTTTAAAGATGACCTAAAGATTAACCCGATGCATAGCACAAAGCACATATATAATCTAATTAGAGGAATGTCTCCTTTTCCTGGAGCATGGGCGACAGTTAAGGTTAAAGGAGAAGAGAAAACATTAAAGCTTTTTGCTAGTGAAATTTTAGAAGATATTAGACCATCTTCGGCCGGTAAAATTGAAATATTGAATAAAAATCAAATCATTCTGCACTTAAAAGATGGAGCTTTAAGTCTAAAAGCCTTGCAAATAGAGGGCAAGAGGCGCATGAATGCACAAGATTTCATAAATGGCCGCATTCTAGAGGAAGGCACGGAAATCATTTAATGTACTGAACAACAAGATCTTAACACTTTGGGTTATTAACAGAAGCTTATAATTTTCAACAAATTTGAGCTTTTTTCGCCTGAAATGTTGGTAGATAGCGGCTTTCGGTTAAATTTGTTGGTGTTCGAGATAATTGTCTAACCAAAAAAATTAAGAAATGAACAAAGCTGATCTAATTGATGCAATGGCAGAAGATGCAGGCATCTCAAAAGCAGCCGCAAAAAAAGCCTTAGATTCTTTTACTGATCGTGTATCTGCTACTTTAGCGAGTGGTGGTAGAGTTTCATTAGTAGGATTTGGTACATTCTCTACTTCTGAGCGTTCAGCACGTGAAGGTCGTAACCCACAAACTGGTGCTACTATCCAGATTCCAGCAAAAACTGTAGCTAAGTTTAAGGCTGGTTCAGAGCTAAACGCAAAGCTCTAAGCACTGAATAAAATAAGAAAAGGCCTCTTTTAGAGGTCTTTTTTTATGTCTTAACGGCTCGTATAAAGCGGTAATTACCATTTAAGTCCTTCAATAATTCGCTTTTAAAGCCATCGGATACTAATGATAAGGTTTGATTGGCCAAATATTGGTTGATTTCGAAATACAAGCTTCCTCCTTGCTTAAGATTACTCTCTGCCATTTTAACAATGGCTGCATAAAAAACTAGTGGATCTTTCTCTTCTACAAATAGCGCTAAATCTGGCTCATATTGTAAGACTCTCTCCTCCATTTCTATTTTTTGAGATGGTGGTATATAGGGAGGATTACTAATCATTAAATCATAGAGTTGACTTTCTTCAAGTTGTTTTTCTAAAATGCTTTTCCTTTGAAAGTCCACTTCTAATTGATTCAATTTCGCGTTTTCTTGGGCTATTCTCAAAGCACCTTCCGAAATATCCCATGCTTCTACCTGCCCGGTGGGAAAAACTTTCGCCATTGATAATGCGATACAGCCGCTACCCGTACCAAAATCAATAATTCGGGCCGGTTTATCTTGTTTTAAGCGATAGTCATCGTCAATCAGGGCTATTAACTCTTCTGTTTCATCGCGTGGAATTAGAACATTCTCGTTCACCAAAAGCTTGATTCCAAAAAAGTTAACCTGACCAAGGATATATTGCAGTGGTTTGTTTTGTGCTAATAAGTTAAGATCTGTTATTAGTCTCCATTCATGCTCGGACTTGAGCGAAATATCACCCGCTTTAATAAGATCCAAACGGCTAAGTGATAGCCTCTCTTCTATTAAAATAGTTAAGAGTCTACTGATCTCGCTTGAGCTGAATTGTAACTTCAGCTTTTCGTGTGTAAGTTTTTTAAAATCAGATATTTTCATATAAAAAAAGCCCCGCTAATGCAGGGCTAATTAAAGTATTTGTCAATAGCGATTAAGCTAAAACTTCTTTCATTTTAGAACCTAAGTCTGCAGGAGAATCTACGACGTGTATTCCACATTCGCGCATAATTGCTTTCTTAGCTTGAGCCGTGTCTTCACTACCACCAACGATAGCACCTGCATGACCCATTGTACGTCCTACCGGAGCCGTTTCACCCGCGATAAAACCAACTACAGGCTTGGTGCCAAATTCTTTTATCCATTGGGCAGCATTAGCTTCCATTTGTCCACCAATTTCACCAATCATAACAATACCATCCGTTTCGGGATCGTTCATTAATAGTTCAACTGCTTCTTTCATAGAAGTGCCAATGATGGGGTCTCCACCAATACCGATTGCGGTACTTTGGCCCATACCTGCTTTGGTAATTTGATCAACCGCTTCATAAGTTAAAGTTCCTGATTTAGAAACGATACCGATGCGACCAGGGGTGAAGATAAATGCTGGCATGATACCAACTTTAGCCCCACCAGGAGTCATTACACCGGGACAGTTAGGTCCAATTAAGCGAGAATCTTTGTCGCTTAAATATTCCTTCACTTTTATCATGTCGTTTACGGGAATTCCTTCGGTAATCGCTACGATAACTTTAATACCGGCCTCACCTGCTTCCATAATTGCATCAGCAGCAAATGCAGGCGGCACAAAAATAATGGAAACGTCTGCTCCAGTTTCTTTTACAGCGTCGGCTACGGTGTTAAAAACGGGACGATCTAAATGCTTTTGTCCACCTTTTCCAGGCGTTACACCACCAACAACGTTGGTTCCGGCTTCAATCATTTGTCCGGCATGGAAAGTACCTTCACTTCCTGTAAAACCCTGAACTATAACCTTTGAATCTTTATTTACTAGTACGCTCATTACTGCGAATTATTTTGGCAATTAATTTACAGCGCGAAAATAATAGATAATGAGCAGCATTCGCACATAAATGCTAATAATTTCAATTTCAAAGGACGATTTAATACGAATGCTTTCGTTGCGCTAAGGCTGAAGAAAACATTTGTGACTTACTCCACCAATTCGGTCTCTGCTTTTTGGGCAAATAGCTTTGCAAATGGCGCTTCCTGCCAATTACCAAAAAACTCTAAGACTTGAAATCGCACAAACATCTCCTCCTTATACCAATCTTTTTCACGTGTTTTGCGCACCACTTCGCTATGTTCCTTCTGCTTATAAGCGAACTCTTGCATGGCCTCTTTTTTATTCCAAATACTAAAGGTAGCCTGCTCAATTAAGGGCCACTCGCCTATCCCTTTTGCAAATAGCAGTGATTTTTGTTCTTGAATATGTTTAGAAACCGCAGGGACATTAAACCAGAAGGCAATCATTTTGCGCGGTCTTATTGAAGCGCGGGTAATTACGGCCATAAAATCGTTTGCGCTAGATGCCTTCTTCGCAACTTGAAAGGGTTGAACACTGTTCCACGATCCTTTATACTGTATCGGCTGTAAAAGAATGTGCAATTGTTTATCACTTTTCGCCAAGTTCTGCTGATGATTAGTACTAGTTTCGATGAAGCTTTCAAACGCTGCTCTGTTTTCCCAAACGATTAGCTGTGCATAAACCCGCCAATCGGGCCATATACTAAATCCACCAGCTGCTCCGCTGCCCAATTGCTTGTGAAACTTTAATCCTGGCGTGTTTTCGAGTGCCGAGTAAGCTAAGCGCATTTGCTTAAAAGCCCACCACTGACTACTTCTTTGTGGATAACGGTAAAAACTTATGCTTGTGATTTCCAATTACAACTCTTTCGCAAATTAACCACTTGTAGCTTGCTTTGTTCCTGCCTAGAAACCTGAGCTCGACCTTTAATTATAGCCTCAGATTTTCAATAAAAGAAAAAGACTAGTCTGGATCGTGCAGCTGTAGCGGGCTACAGCAAATGAGCTAGATGCAGGATTTTCGCTTTTATTGGAAAAAACTTGTAAGCCTCTTCTAAAAAGCAGTTTTTGGCGCCTTAGCCCTTCGCAATAGCCCGCTATTGCTTCAGTGCTTCGGCTTAAAACCCACTATTTATAAGAGGTCTGAGGCCTAATTTTACGCCGAACTCAGGTTAGGAGTTTTAACCGTACTTTGATAGTGCTTCTTAGATTTTTGGCAAAAAAATACCCAGATCAATTAGACCTGGGTATTTTATGAGGTTTCGAAGCGGATTTTATCTTTTATGCAGACTGTTTGAAGCTTTCAGCAGCGTTGAAGAATAATACCATTCCTCCTTCTTGAATATGATAGACTTCATCATAAATGACGGGGCACATTCCATAATTTGCAAACTCTTCGTAGGCGGTGAAGTGTCTAAAACTGAAACCTAAAGCTTGCAATACTTTGCGATGTACTCTTTGAATGCCTTCACTTTTTAATTCGACTAGAATTTTACGATTACGACTTAAAATTCGGTTGGTTCTGCGAACTGAATTCAGTTCTTCTCGATTTTTGTCATTGTGATAAGCATTGCGGCAAGAGCCGTTACAAAACTTTTTGTCGGTTCTTCCAACAATACGCGATCCACATTCTATACATGTATTCATATCAGTTTAATATTGGTTTATGCGTTAAAAGTATTTATAAAGCATTTCCAAAACATGTCATAAAATGTACTTTCTCGAGGAAAAATAGACAGATTGTGAAGTTAGTGGGCCTCTTGTAAGGCTTTAAAGTCATTTATTTTTTCGTTATCAATTGTCACAGAAAGTTGATAATGAATAATTTTCCATCCATCTTTTTCCCAAGTTAAAACTGCGGTTGCACGACAAGGGCCCATCCAGGTATCTAGTAGCTCATCACATATTGCAAACTGTTTATCGAGCTTTAATTGCCAATTTCTTTCGCTAGCTTTAAAAATCCAAGCCGATTCGCGTTCAAATGCATTGGCAGCCCATTTCCTTAAATCATCCCGCAACCAGCGTTCAGTTTTATCGGTTCCAATGTATATCGCATCTTCCCGCATACTACCGAAAAATTCTTCGGTATTTGCTTCTGCTGCAGCAAGATGCCAAGCATCCATAAACGCATTTAAAGTTTCAATTTCCGCTTCCTTTGGATCGACATTCTCGCTTTGAGCTGAAAGTGAAAGGGTGAAAACTAGGACTAAGGCTAAGGGCTGAAAAAATAGTTTATAAGTGTTCATTAGTAAAATTTATAAGAGGATATATGTTTGTGTATTAAATTTAAGGCCAAATTATAAGTTTAGATGATTAAAAAATATATTATCTCTTTTAGCCTAATACTAGCATCTATCGCTGTGAAGGCACAAACCGATACCAGTAATAGTGATGACTTTGACTTTTCGGACTTTGAATTGGCCGCTCCAGCAGAAAAGGCCTTTTGCAATAATAAGGTCTTAGGACAAAGTCCCACCTCCCTTATTGGATTATTTTATAATCTCCAAGGTGGACATCAACTTAATTCGCAAGTTTTTAATGATGGGCTGGGAAATGAATTAAAAAGCAACAGCGAAATTAAAGCAGCCCATGAGTTTTCTCTAATGGGTAATTTTCCTCTACTATCGCGCAATAGTATTTTGATCAATTTAAATGCTATTTATCAGGAGCAACGATACACGGTTGACAATTCTTCCGCGAATAACCCTTTTAATAGTATTATTGAAAACGAGGTACTAAGGAGAAGTGCTCTGATTTTTACAGTTTTTAAGCCTTTAAACAATCGTACATTTTTACTGGGCCAAATTGGTGCCGAGTTGAACGGTAATTACAGCGCAAGCAATTCCAACTTTGAAACTCCGTTCATCCCAGCGGCCTTACTATACGGTTGGAAGCCCAGCGATCGCTTAATGTATGGCTTTGGTGTATCTAGAACCTATTTGGGTGGGGCTCTAAATTACTTACCTGTGGTTTACTATTACCACACTTTTGTAAATGAAAAATGGGGCGTGGAAGCCTTGTTACCAGCTAGAGCTATGATTCGTTATCGCTTCAATTCTGAAAAATTGCTTTCTTTTGGATACAACTTTATGGGAGCTAGTTATGCCCTTACTAATTTTGGCACATTAAGTCAGGAAATTGCGCCCAGCTATACTAATTTAGTCCAAGCTCAAGATGTGCAATTAAGGCGTTCAGGTATTAGAGCAGGCTTTAATTATCAGCAAGCCCTTAGTGGTTTCATTTGGCTAAGCATTGAAGCAGGTTATCGCATTAACTACAGTTATAATGTGGATGAAGGTGGTGACTTTTTACGTCTATTAGGAGATGACACGCCATTCTTTATGGAGAATGAGTTCACCAACCCCCTCTACTTCACGATTGGTCTTAGTTATGTAAGCCCTTAATTGTCAAGCGGGATTAATAATAAGGGAATATTAGAATTATGAAGCGCCTCTTCGGAGGTGCTTTTTAATAAAGCCCGCATTACAAAGCCACGTTGGTGATGCCCCACAATAATCAACTCAGCCTCCAGTTTCTCAGATTGCTTTAAAAGGTTCTTACTCACGTCGCCTTCGAGAATACTAAAGTCGCATTGAACACCTTCTTCTTTTAAATTCTGACATAATTGTTTTAGTAAGCGCCTTTCGGCACTTAGTTCAGGTTGATGCATCCGTTGTTCAGCCCCTACGACAGGATCGTAATTAAGGGGTTTTGTAACTAAAGTACTAACATGTACAAGGTGTAAATGAGTATTAAAGGCTAGAGCATATCTTTTAGCTTCCGCTAGTATTTTCGTGCTTTGCCATTCAAAATCTATGGCGAGTACAATTGTTTTCATGGCGAGAGGATTGTTTAAGGTCGAATTCTGATTAAAAAAAAGCTGCCCTAAGGCAGCTTTAAATTTACTTCTTTTTCTGTAATCTAGTCCAGACATCTGTGCGACCAAATACGGCTGTACCAACAAAGCCACGCACCTCAATTTTATTATCATCCATTAGTTCAATCTTACAATTGTAGGTCGTTCCGTTTTTGGGATCGTAAATGGTTCCATCTAACCACATTTTCTCATCCTCATTATAAACTAGGTCTTTCATTACTCGGTATCCCTTTAATGGTGTTGAGCGCAAAGACTCATCAGGGTTGTTTTTGTCCAATCTTGGGGAGCCATCTTCTTCGTTGGGTTCCTTTAACCAGACAACGCGGCCGTAAAATTTATTTCCGATTTTATCAATCTTAACATAAGAACGGCCGTCGCTGGGTTGCCAAACACCCACTAATTTATCGGCATCTTTTGATTGTGCGTTAAGAGCCGGACTGCTAAAAAAAGCTACTAATAGAACTGCTAATAATTTGTACATCTTTAATTCTCTTTATAGTTAACTACTAATTTGATTTTTGATTTAACCGCCATTTCATCGGCATCACCTGAAAGATTTAAATCCAACACCCAAGTACAACCGCTGTCTTCTAAGTAAGGTTTCAAATCTACTTCTTCCGCTAAATTTAAATTTACGATCGCCCCCTCAGGTAAAGGGCTTAAGGTACCTAAAGTAATAAGTTCATTATTATCGCTAACAACTTGTAAAAGAAGACTCTCTGCAATACTTTGATCCGATGAGCTTAGCGTTATTTTTGCTTCTGAAATTCCAACTGACTCAACTTGACCTGTGGTTAAACCCGCTTCTTCTATCAGAGTAATCAGGTCTTGATCATTGTCCATAGTAAGAGTATTTGCACCTTCAAATAGCATTTCTCCCTGTAACCTTAAGTTTTTCTCAACTTCTAATTGGGCCAAATCTGCCGAGCATGCTGCGAGAGCAATAAAGCCGAGTAAGAAAATAATTTTCCGCATATTATGTTTTTTGGCTAAGATATAGGCCAGAGTTGATAAAGTAAAATAAAATTTTACCATCACAAATGAAGGTGAATCGCAGGCTTGGCTTCAATCATTACTAAAATGACTTGAGATTAAAGAAAAGTTCTCAGAAAGAAGTTTGTTCGCTTTCTATTTTAGAACTTTACCGCGCAAGGGTTTTCACCCTTCTTGCGAAAGCAAAAGACTCTTAATGAATAAGAGTTATTGATACCAATTTATAAATGACATTTTCGGAATTAGAATTAAATGATGACCTCCTCGAAGCCCTAGGCTATATGAATTTTTCGGAGGCAACCCCAATTCAAGAGCAAGCTATTCCCGTAATTTTACAAGGAAAAGATATTATCGGCTGTGCCCAAACTGGCACGGGTAAAACCGCTGCTTTTGTCTTGCCTATCTTGCATAAGCTACAAGCCCAAAGAAACAAAGGTATTAACACTTTAATCCTTTGCCCCACTAGGGAATTAGCGATTCAAATTGAGCAGCAAATTCAAGGATTAGCTTATTTTAGTGACATTACTACTTACGCTGTTTTTGGCGGCGGAACGGGCCCAGAATGGGAAGCCGAACGCCGCGCATTAAGCCAGGGTACGGATATTATTATAGCTACACCTGGACGCTTATTAGCGCATATTCGTAACGAGTATGTACAATTAAGTGCGCTGCAGTATCTCATTTTAGACGAAGCTGATCGCATGTTAGACATTGGTTTTTACGATGACATCATGAAAATCATTCAAGAAGCGCCAAAAGAACGTCAGAGCCTGATGTTTAGTGCTACGATGGCCCCTAAAATACGTAAGCTAGCCAAAGAAATTCTCAACGATCCCTTTGAAATTAATCTCGCGGTTTCCAAGCCAGCTGAGGGTGTGACGCAAATGGTTTATATGGCTCACGAAGAGCAAAAGCAGGGTTTAGCGCGTCATATTATTGCGCAATATCCCGACTTTAAGAGTATAATCATATTCTGTTCTACTAAAAAGAAAGTAGAGAAACTAGTCAGCTCTTTACAGCGTAAGAAAATGAACGTGGCGGGCATGAGTAGTGATTATGAGCAAAGTGATCGTCAACGCATCTTACAGCAATTTAAATCGCGCCAGACGCGCATTGTTGTTGCTACCGATGTTTTAAGTCGTGGCATTGATATTAAAGATATTGATCTGGTTATTAATTACGATGTTCCCAATGATGCGGAAGACTATGTTCACCGCGTTGGACGTACGGCCAGAGCGGCAACCAAAGGTTTAGCCATTACGCTAATTAGCGGCGAAGAGATTTATAAATTCCGCCGTATTGAGCAGTTTGTAGAACGTGAATACGAGAAGCTAAATCCACCTGAAAGCTTGGGCGAAGCACCCCGCTGGGATGAACCACAAAGCAAAGAACGTCGGGGCGGTTTTAAACGTAAACCTCGTCCTAAGAACTCATCTGCCGGCCAGGCAAACAAGGGAGGTAAACGACCGTTTAGACCCAAAGGGAAAAACCAAGGTGCCAATAAAGACAATAACACTGGCCCCAAAACTCAATAAAAGCTTCCGTGACAAAAGCGACCCGTTTAATCTTAATTCTTGGTGCTATTGCGGCACTTGGGCCCCTAAGTATTGATATGTACTTGCCGGGTTTCCCCGAGATGGCTAAAGACTTGGAAACGGAAATAGAATTGCTGAGCCTCAGTCTTACCGCTTATTTTATTGGTATTTCTTTAGGGCAGTTTATCTACGGGCCACTACTCGACCGATTTGGCAGAAAACGGCCCTTGTTGATTGGGTTTAGCATTTATGTTTTAGCCGCTTTGGGTTGTGCCTTTTCGCCCAATATTGTCACATTTATTTCCATGCGTTTTCTTCTCGCTCTAGGCGGATGCGCAGGAATGGTGGCAACTCGCGCCATTATTAGAGATAGTTTTCAAGTCAATGAAGTGGCAAGAGCTTTTTCCGCTTTAATTTTAGTAATGGGAGTCGCTCCTATTCTAGCACCTCTACTAGGCGGCGTTATTTTGCAAAACTTCGGATGGCCCTATGTTTTCTTCTTTTTAGCCGCTTATGCACTTCTAATTCTGACTTTTTCTGCGCTATTTTTAAAAGAGAGTCATAGTGGTGATAGATCTGTTTCGCTTTGGCCGAAGCAGGTTCTAATTCAGTATCGAAAAGTGTTAAAAAACCGAAGCTTCTTTGTGTATGGTTTGGCGGGTAGTGTAGCCATGGCCGCAATGTTTACCTATATTTCGGGTTCCCCTTTTGTGGTGCGTGAAGTACTAGCTTTTGATGAGATATACTTTGGCTGGATTTTCGGAGCCAATGCTATTGGCTATATCAGTGCCAGTCAAATAAACAGGCGTCTTTTAAAAAGCTATTCCACCCAGCATATTACCCAAAGGGTATCGTGGCTCTTCGGACTTCTTTCCTTACTACTAATTCTGCAGGTCGTTTTAAATTTGCCGAATATGTATTTATTCCTCCTTAATCTTTTCTTATTCCTTTCCTGCCTCGGTTTTATCAATCCTAATATGCAAGCATTAGCGCTTAGCCCATTTTCTAAAAATGCGGGCGTTGCTTCTGCTTTGGTGGGCAGTTTAAGAATGTTAAGTGGCGCCTTAGCCTCTTTGTTAATTTCGCTCTTGCATAATGATACGGCTCTTCCCATGGGTTTGTTAATGGGGCTTTCCGGATTAGGATTTTTCTTGATTCTAAGGTTTAGTAAAGTTGAAACACAATTAAATTAATCAGTATGAATAATTTTTGCATCGCCACTGTTTTCCATGATATCGAAAAGAATCTAAAAGGTAATACCGCAGCCGTTTTAGAGCTAAATACTGATCTTGAAACCGATAACTGCGCAGCTTTAGCCGAGGAGTTTAGTCAGCCCGCCACTAGCTTTATAAAGAAAGAAAAAGACGGGCATTATTCCGTTCGTTGGTTCGCCCCAGATGGTGAAATTGGTCTCTGCGGTCATGGCTCACTTGCCATCGCTGCTTATCTACGTGAAGTGAAAGGAGAAAATAAAGCGACCTTGCATTTTAGGGATGGGATTATTCAGTTAGGCTTTAATGGTGAGCACTATTTTATTTGGATAGAACCGATTGAAATCATTGAACATAAAGCGCCACCGGTAGGACTAGCAGAGGCTTTAGGAACAAATATTGTCGACTATTTTACAACGAATAATAAGGATATTGTTTTAGTAAGTAGTGAAGATGTTTTAAAGAACTTAAAACCAGACTTCCCCGCGCTAGCCAGATTAGAACCTTTTGGATACGCGGTTTCGGCGCCCGGTAATCACTCTGATTTTGTCTCACGCACCTTTGTTCCTAAGGTAAAACAATTGGAAGATCATGCGACTGGTTCCTCCCATGCTATTCTCACTCCTTTTTGGAGCGAACGCCTGATGAGAAGTGAAATGAAAGCTTATCAGTTAAGTCCGCGTGGTGGTTATTTTATTTGTGAAATGCACCTCAATAAAGTATTGCTAAAGGGTAATGCTAAAATTTGGACCCAAGGCGAGGCCGAGAAAAACTATGAACTTTAAGAGCATTTTTTTCTTTAATCCTTATGGACTGGGATATTGACAAGCATAACAGACATTTAGAAATTGCCCGAGGCGACAATAACGAATTGTACCGCCTTATTCGAGAAGGAGAGCATCAGCAGCTCGATTTTAAATTTAGAATAGACAGCAGCATAAAAATAGCGCGTACCCTCTCCTCTTTTGCCAATTGTGAAGGCGGCCGCCTGTTAATAGGCGTAAAGGATAATGGTAAAATTACCGGTATAAACCCAGAAGAAGAGTATTTTATGATTGAGGGTGCGGCAGAATTATACTGCCAGCCTAAGGTCAAATTCGACTACCAAGTTTACGATGTGGAAGAGAAATACGTTTTGGTCGTCTACATCAAAACCTCAGAAGAGCGACCACATTTTGTAAAGGAAAGCACGGGTAAACAACTGGCCTATATTCGTCAACACGATGAGAATTTTGTCGCTAATCGAGTATTGCTGCGCTTTTTACGCGATCGCAGTCCCAGTAATGAGCGAAAAAACTTAGTGGCCTATGGCCCCGCCGAACGAAGTTTATTCGATTACTTAAGTAGCAACGAAGATATTAGCGTGAGTAAATTTTCACGTCTCGCCAAAATCCCTTTAAACAAGGCCGAGAAAATCCTAGCCCTCTTTCTAAAATGGGAGGTTATTGATTTTGAAGCTACCGATAAAGGCATTCGCTTCTTTTTAAGGGATGAATAAAAAAGACCTTGATCTTATGTGTAAGATCACACATTCAAATTTCCCTCTATTAAAACCGATCCGGGTAAGGCATTATCGAAAAACTTCTTTAAGCTAATCATCTGCCTGCGAGCGCGTTTCTTGCCCCAATAACCTGCCAAAAATACGGTAATGGCAAAGAATACGGAAGCTGGAATTAACCAAAAACCCCACATATTTTTCCCCAAGGTAAACTGAGAATAACTCAAAATAAAACCACCAAAAAGCATAATGGCAGCCACACTGTAGAGAAACATGAAAAAAGTCCATACCGCGGCAGCCGGACCAATCACTACGCGAATTATCGTTCCCTCCCCTTCTACTTGTTCTTCAAAATTTAAGTCCATTTCGGGCGACCATAAATGCTTGATAGGCTTTTTGTAAGAGAAGATAAGATGCCCATGCGTCCTTTTAAACTGCAAAGGCCATTTATCCGGTTCATTTTCAATAGCCTGACGTAAACTTTTGTTCAGGTCGGCTACCTTGCGGGGATTGTTAAATTTATAGCGCGGCCTTATTTCGTATTCCGACATGATAGTGAGGTTTGGAGGTATGGAGTAAAATTAGCGATAGATTTCCATGTCTGCGCTGCAAGAGCAAAAAAAAGCCAATACCTTTGTGAAATAGCCTTATGCCGAACACATTTACCAAAGAATTAAGGGTTAGTCCCGAGCACATTGATGATTTACAGCATGTTAATAATGTGGTGTACTTGCAATGGGTTCAAGATATTGCGGCTGAGCACTGGTTCACTGCTAGTCAAAATCTCAAACTAGACAATTTAGTTTGGGTGGCACGCGATCATCACATAGAGTACTTCGCCCCTGCCCTTTTAAATGAAGACTTAGTTTTAAAAACCTTTGTTGACAAAACCGAAGGTGTCAGTAGTTTTCGTTGTGTGGAAATTTTTAGGGCAAACAAAATCATTTGTAAATGCAAGAGCCGCTGGATTTTAGTAGATAAAGAAAGTATGCGTCCTTGCCGTGTTCCTCAAGAAATTTGCGATTTATTTTTATGAATAATACCGAAAGAATTAGTCGCGATTTAGCGATACAAAACCACCAAGTAGATAGTGTTTTAAAGCTTTTCAAGGAAGGGGCCACCATTCCCTTCGTGGCGCGCTATCGCAAAGAACAAACCGGTGGATTGGATGAAATAGCTTTAGAATCCATTCAAAAAAGCGAGCAGTACTATGTCGATTTAGGTAAGCGCAAAGAATTTATACTTAGCAGCATTGCTGAACAAAATAAGCTCGACGATCCACTTAAAGAGCGCATTGAAAACTGCTGGGATATCAAAGAGCTGGAGGATTTATACCTTCCTTATAAAAGCAAGCGAAAAACGAAAGCAGACGATGCTCGTGCCAAGGGCTTGGAGCCATTAGCTGGTCGTTTAATGAAGGAAGACCTGAACGATGCTGAAAGCTTCGCCCAGCAATTTGTAAAAGGTAGTGTTGCTAGTGCAGATGAGGCTTTGCAGGGTGCACGCGATATTATGGCGGAATGGATCGCTGAGGGTCCGCAATTGCGTAAAAGCCTACGTAATCTTTTTCAGAGAAAGGCCATTTTGGAAAGCAAGGAAACCAAAACTGAACATGCCGATCGAGAGAAGTTTCGCGATTATTTCAATTACCAACAAGAAAGCAGTCGCATTCCCAGTCACCGCATGCTAGCCCTTTTAAGAGCCGATAAGGAAAAAATTATTCGCATCACTTGCCGACCCGAGGAAGAAGATGCCCTCTTTTTAATGGAACGTCTTCTTATTCAGGCGAATAATGATGCTGCCAGGCAGAAGTATCTGGCTTTAGAAGATGCCTACAAACGTCTTTTGCGGCCTTCCTTAGAGAATGAGCTTTTAAAAGATTTAAAACAAAAAGCCGACAAAGAAGCTATTGCGGTTTTTGTTAAAAATTTAGAGCAGCTCTTAATGAGTTCCCCTTTAGGAGCTAAGCGAATTTTGGGCATTGATCCTGGTTTTAGAACGGGTTGTAAAACGGTATGCTTATCCGAACAAGGCGATTTGCTTCACAATGAAACCATTTTCCCTCATGCCTCATCTGCCAGCGAGCGTGGTAAAGCGATGAGCAAAGTTTCGCAATTGGTAGAAGCCTATAAAATTGATGCGATAGCCGTTGGAAATGGTACGGCGGGAAGAGAGACAGAAGAGTTTTTGGAGCAAATCCAGTATCGCCGCAAGGTTACCATTTACTCGGTAAATGAAGCCGGAGCCTCCATCTACTCCGCTTCGCCCATTGCTCGCGAGGAATTCCCGAACTATGATATTACCGTTAGAGGAGCAGTTTCGATCGGTCGTCGCCTGATGGACCCTTTAGCCGAATTGGTGAAAATAGACCCAAAATCCATCGGAGTGGGACAATATCAGCATGATGTGGATCAGAAGGATTTACAGGAATCTTTGGATAATACCGTAATGCGCGTGGTAAATCAAGTAGGAGTTGATTTGAATACCGCGAGCAGTCACCTTTTACAGTATATCTCGGGCCTCGGTAAAAAATTAGCGGAAGAAATTATTAGTCACCGCCAAGCCATTGGAGGTTTTAAGAAGCGTTCGGAGCTAATGAAAGTCAAGGGTTTAGGCGCCAAGGCATTTGAACAGTCTGCGGGATTTCTAAGAATTAGTCAGGCCGAGAATCCCTTAGACAGTACCGCGGTTCACCCTGAGTCCTACCCTATAGTAAAGGCAATGGCGCAAAGCTTAAAACTTAGTTTAGAGGAACTAATCAGTAGTAAAGAGAAATTAGAAAAGATTAAAGCAGCGGATTATACCAACAGCAGTTTTGGTGTGGTTTCGGTGCAAGCTATTTTAGAAGAATTAAAAAAAGTAGGTAGGGATATTCGCGGTGCGGTTAAGGCCTTTTCTTTTGATCCTCGTTTGCGTAAAATCGAAGACGTTCAGGTTGGGATGATATTACCAGGTATCGTTAGCAATATCACTAATTTCGGGGCTTTCGTTGATATTGGGGTAAAGCAAGATGGCTTGGTTCACGTATCGCAATTGGCCAATCGCTTTGTGAAAGATCCGCTGGAAGTAGTGCATTTACAAGAGCAAGTGAGGGTTAAGGTACTCGAGGTAGATGCGAGTAAAAAACGTATTCAACTTTCTATTAAATTGGTCGAATAATTACGTACAAAATGAAAAAGGGATTGGAGCCAATAGAAGATAATTTAGAGCTGGTGCAAAGACGCAGCGTTAGACGTTTTAGATTATCTAATGTTTTTTCTTGGATTTTAGATGGCTTCAGTATGGACCATGGAGCTTTTTATACTATCAAAAACCTTTTTTATCGTCCAGGAGAAATGGTACGAAGCTATATCTATCAAGGGCGTTTAGACTTTACGCCTCCCATTAGACTACTACTGGTTACCACTACTTTGGTATTAATTGCCTTTAAGTATTCCAGTGTTAATCAGTTCACCCTTGAAGCGATAAAGGGCCCTAACGAAAATTTTTCCAATGAAGAGGCAACTAACTATTTTATGCAAATACTGGAGGATTACACAAATGTGATCCTATGGCTTTTTATTCCTATTATGGCACTTTTTAGCTGGCTGTTTAACCGAAAAAGTGGCTATAACTATGCTGAAAATTTAGTCCTTAACACCTACTATACTGTTTTTGTAAATATTATTTTTCTAATGTTCCTTACCGATAAATGGATAAATGATTTAGTATTAATGACGATGTACATAATCTTAAGTACCTTTCATTATATGCTCTCATTAAAGGGCATGTTTCAACTCACTTGGCTTAAGTCTTTTTGGCAAACCATTTTAATCTTTCTCATTGCCTTTACCTTCTACTCGATAAGTTTATCAGTCATTTTAGCTACGGTAATAATTTATTTCACTAAAACAGGTCAAGTAGCTAATTAACAGGAGTTAAGGTTGTAATAGGCACGCGTTCTTTAAGGCGCCCTTCAATAAAGGCACGATTTAAAATTCCTTCAATTAGTTTGTCCTCTTCGTCTTCTGTTGGCGCGTAGGGAGTTTTAAGATCTATCTTATTAAAAAAGGCGATGCCATTCCACCAAAAGGCATTCCAACCACTGCGGTAATTTTTAATTAAATCGTAGCTCGACATGCCCGTTTCGCGGTAAACTAATTTGGAAAGAATTTGTCCTTCGTTATGGGTTAGCTTCACCATCTCATCTTCGAACTCATCTTTTAAATAATCGTTGAATTCTTTAATCAATTTCTTACGCTTTCGTTTACTCTTATCCACTAAGGTTAGATTAAGGCTATCGAGTTTATCTCCCGCAATTACAGCATAGGGATAAACTTTCATCACTTTACGCTTTAAGATATAATAACGCCTGCGTGCTTCACGGCTATCAAAAGTAGGTTTATCGACCAGTAATACTTCGTCGAGCACAAAAATGGGAATGGTATCCCCATCTACAATAATGGCGTCCATAATATTATTACGGTTCTTGCTGGCATACTGCACGATACTATCTTTTTGTGCAAAGACCGTACTGCCGAAGAGCAATAGAAAGGCTATGGCAATTTGCTTCATACTCTATTAGCCTTCCATTTACTTTGGCTAGAAGCACTATTAGCCAACTGCTTAGCCCCTTTACTTACTTTATTTCCTGCCAAAAGATGTGCGCTAATCATAGCAGCAATTTCTTCATGGCCCGCGGTATTTTTATCGAGTAACTCAGGCGAAAAGTGTTTGTTAACGAAATGTGTATCGAAGTTACCTGTGATAAAAGCCTCGTGCTCCATTACAAATTTGGCGAACTCCATGGTAGTGCTTAAGCCAACAATTTTATAATCCTCAATCGCTCTTATCATGCGCAAGCGGGCTTCTTCACGGTCTTTCCCATACGTTACCAATTTCGAAATCATGGGATCGTAATAAATCGGAATATCCATCCCTTCTACAAAGCCGTCATCTACTCTAACACCTACGCCATGGGGACGCTTGTAAACTCTTAAATTACCGATGTCGGGCATAAAGTTTTCACGGGCATTCTCAGCATAAACGCGTACCTCAATGGAATGACCGTGGATTTTAAGATCTTCCTGGCCAAAAGAAAGTTTTTCACCACGCGCTACTCTAATTTGTTCTTTCACCAAATCTACCCCAGTAATCATTTCTGTAACGGGATGTTCAACTTGCAAACGCGTATTCATTTCCATGAAATAAAAATTGTGTTGCTCGTCCATAATAAACTCTACCGTTCCAGCACCAATATAGTCGCAAGCACGGGCTACATCGACTGCCTTCGCTCCCATTTCCGCTCTTAATTGCTCATTAATTATAATGGAGGGCGCTTCTTCAATTACCTTTTGGTGGCGACGTTGAACAGAGCATTCACGCTCGAAAAGATGCACACGGTTACCATGGGTATCGCATAATACTTGTACTTCAATGTGGCGGGGAGAACCCACGTATTTTTCAATAAAAACGGCACCATTGCCAAAAGCACTTTTTGCTTCAGAAATGGCAGAATGGATTTGTTCTTCTAATTCTTCCTCTTTTTCAACCACGCGCATCCCTTTACCACCACCACCAGCACTGGCTTTAATTAAAACCGGAAAACCAATTTCGCGGCAAATATCAATGGCTTGATTAGGATCATCAATAGCTCCTTCCGTACCAGGAACTAGCGGAATATTAAAAGCTTTAGCCGCTTCTTTAGCGGAAAGCTTATCCCCCATTATTTTCATAGATTCAGCGCTAGGGCCAATAAAGGTGATGCCTGCATCTTGCACCGACTGGGCAAATGCACCATTCTCACTTAAAAAACCATAACCTGGGTGTATCCCATCTACCTTGAGTTGTAGCGCTAGTTCGATAATTTTATCACCTAAAAGATAGCTTTGTGCCGAAGGAGCTGGACCGAGTAATACCGCTTCATCTGCATACTTTACATGCGGAGAATTTCGGTCTGCCTCGGAGTACACCGCCACAGTTTTAATACCCATTTCGCGAGCCGATTTCATTATTCGCAATGCAATCTCTCCTCTATTGGCAACTAATATCTTATTCATGAATGATCTTTTAGGACAGCTAAATTACTACTGCCTAAGGGAAATATCCTAAAAACGTAGCATTATTTTGCCTTGTAATAGAAGGAAAAGCCTCTATTTCGTCCTACCTTATTTCTAAGTACGATAGCGAAATGAAAATCAGGAGGATAGAAAATTTGACTTTAAACCTGAGTTCGGCGTAAAATTAGACCTCAGACCTCTTATAAATAGTGGGTTTTAAGCCGAAGCACTGAAGCAATAGCGAGCTTTACGAAGGGCTAAGGCGCCAAAAACTGCTTTTTAGAAGATGCTTACAAGTTTTTTCCAATAAAAGCGAAAATCTGAGGCTATAATTTTAGGTCGAACTCAAGTTTTAAACAATCTCAAACCGCGGTCCTTTGATATAATAAGCTAATGCACCAAACTAAGCCCGCACATCGTAGGTGGTGAAAACCCTAGATTAAAAAGATGGTTTCACAAGACCTTAAAAATCATTGCTAATGTTTTAAAAACACTCTGTAAGGATAACCAAGAAAAAATGAATTTCCAAGGTATTGATTCTTAGAATAAATTCCCTTTTAAGCTCTAGAAATTTTCACAACAAAATCATTCGAAACTCTCTTATTATTAATGCTTTACCTCCTTACTAACACCTAAGTCAAAATAACAAATAACCAATAAATATAACGATATTCGCAGCCTCAAACTAACCTGATAAACGGGTTACTTTTTAGCATCCAAACTCTGCATGAATATTACCCTTTTCCATATTGAAAGCAATATTGACGAGCAGCTGAAATTAGAAAACCAGTTGCGGCTTTTAAAGTTGTGGGAAATTACCCTTAAAAAGTTTAGCCATTTAGCAGCAGCTAAGGAAAAACTAAAGGACCATAGGCCTGATTTACTACTAATCAGCCTAAACAAGGACTTGTTAAATACAGCTGATTTTGTTGCCCAACTAGAAAGCCTAACTTTACATACGCCTTGCCTTCTTCTCCTAGATAGTGAGGTGCCAATTGCGGATTTACCTAGTCTGCTTTGGCAATTCCCGCTTTTTTATAAACATGACTTTGATAGCGATAAACTAAACTTACAGCTCAAACCTCTGGCCGACCAAAAAGCTTTGGAAATTAAACACAGCGAAGTTTTATCCGAATTAGAATGGCAAAAAACCCGTTTGGGTATATTCGGCTTGACTGGGCATATTTATATAATTCGTTCTGACATAAATGGATTTTACACCTATGCAAACGATTTGTTTAAGAAGGGCTTTCTCAAGCCAGGCGAGGAGATTGTCGGTAAAAGTACCTTAAGTCATATTGACCCGCAAGACCACGATCTTACCTTAAAGATTGTCGAAAAGGCCATGCAGAATCCGGGGGAAATTTTTACGGTAAATTTAAGGAAGCCATCGGCCAAAACTAGTAATCTTGTTAACACAAAATGGGAATTCACTGCCTTAGCTGATCAGCACGGAACTGTTAAGGAAATTCAGTGCGTTGGCTATGATATGTCTGATGCGGAAAGCAAGGAGTTTGAGCTGAAAAAGGTAAAGGAGGAACAAGAGCTAATTTTAAAAAACAGCACCAGTTTAAGTCTTTTACTCGATGAAAACCTTGTTATTCAGTTATCAAAAGGTTCTGGTAATATTCTTTCTAGCGAAAGCAAAGGTAGTTTGGAGGGAAAGGATTTTGGCAGCTTTATTTTAGCTAAGGATAGAAAGGAGTGGGAAGATTTTCTCTCTAAATATTTGCAAGGCTCAGATAATGAGGCATCTATAAAAATGCGTCTAAAAAACATTGACGGTCTGTCCTTGTGGGCCAATATCATGCTCCGCAAAATTAATTCAGATAGTAGAGGTAAATCCAATCGCTACCTCTTAACTCTAAGAGAAGTAACCAAAGAGCATCAATTAGAAAAGGAGAAGAATGCCCTACTAATACAAACGCTTGAAGCTTTAGATGATTTAAAGTTTTATCAAAAGGCCATGGATAAGCATGCCCTTGTAGCAATAACGGATCCTGAAGGATATTATATTTATGTAAATGACTATTACTGCAATATTAACGGCTACGAAATCAGCGAGTTAATAGGTAAACATGTGGATATTGTAAAATCAGATTATCATCCAGAGAGCTTTCATAAGTCGATTTGGGAGACTTTAAATTCTGGAAAAATTTGGCAAGGGGAACATCAAAACAAGAATAAAGATGGCAGCTATTACTGGGTAAAGTGTAGCACCATACCTAAGTTCGATAAACGGACTTCAAATATCACCAGCTTTATTAGCATACAGACCGATATCAGCGATCAAAAAACTACTGAAAAAGAACTTCTAAATAGTCAAAGTAATCTAAGTAATACGCTCAACAGTATTAGCCAAGAGGTATGGTCAATTAACACTGATTACGAGTTAACTATTTTCAATCGCTTATTTCAAAAGCATTTCTATGATTTTTTCAATTTCAAATTGCAGCCCAAACAAAACATACTTAAAATAGAATCACTTCCTAAAGAAATATCCAAACGCTACAAAGAGCGCTATGATAGGGCCTTCAAAGGAGAAGCACACACCTATTTTGATGAATATATTGATCCTCAAAGCAAAAAGAATAAATACCTTGAAGTGAGAGTGCTACCAACAGTCAATCAAAATGACGAAATTTCTGGAGCAACCATTTACTCTGAGGACATTACCGCGAGAAAAGTGAGGGAAGAGGAACTGAGGGAGCTGTTATTACGATTTGAACTGACGACAAAGTCCAATAATTTAGGTATTTGGGACTATGACCTTATCTCCAGTAAATTAAACTGGGATGAGAATATGTTCAAATTATATGAAATTGAAGATAAAGAAGACATTACATGGGATGAATGGACTCTACTTCTCGAGCCTAAAAGCCTTCAAGTACTCCTAAATGATTTTGATAAAGCACTGCAAAGTGATAGTCATAATTTCAATACATCCTTTAAAATTAAAATTAAAAATGGCACTAAATCAATTACTTCTTTAGCTAAAATTTTAAGAGATGAAAAGGGCAAACCTTATCGAGCGATTGGTTTAAATTGGGACATTAGTAAAACGGTGCAGTACGAAGAGAATTTGCGTCAATCATTGAAAGAAAAAGAGAATATCTTGAATTCTATTAATGACGGTTTTATAGTTCTTGACCAAGATATGCAAGTTACGAGCATTAACAAATCCGCCTGTAATATACTAGATGTTACCGAAGAAGATGTTTTGGGTAAGTCTCTTTGGACTGAGCCTGAAGATCAGAAGCAGTCTGAGTTTTACGCTGTTTTCAAAAAATGTCTCGATACAAATACTGGGGCAAATGTCAATGGCATTGACCGTGTTTCCAATAATTGGATCGATGCGACAGTTTATCCTGGCGAAAATGGCTTGGTAATATTCTTCAAAGACATTACCCTAGAAAAAATTAGATCCATTGAGTTGGAGAAAGTGCGCAATAATCAAGCAGCACTGATTAACACGACCAAAGACTTAATTTGGTCGGTTAATACCAAATTGGAATTAGTGGCTTTTAACGATCAATTTGG
Source organism: uncultured Schleiferiaceae bacterium (assembly GCA_963974215.1). Lineage (GTDB taxonomy): Bacteria > Bacteroidota > Bacteroidia > Flavobacteriales > Schleiferiaceae > Croceimicrobium. The sequence continues at coordinate 234,096 of CAXBBL010000007.1, forward strand.
GCATCACCAGACGGATATGGGCGCTCTGCTTCCACTAGAAGGTCGATTGGTGTTTAATAAGCATAGTGCAAATTACATTGAGCAATGGAAAAAACTCTATGAAAAGGCCTTAGCGGGAGAAACGGTAATGAGAACTGTTGAGGAAAACAGTCTGCTCTATTCCTTGGCCCTCTACCCTATTATTAATGGCAATAATGAAGTGGAAGGAGTTGCTTGCTATGCACGCGACATTACCGAAACCGAAGCCTATCTCAAGGCCATTGAAATGCAAAATAATGAACTGAAGGATATTGCCTGGATGCAATCCCACATTGTAAGAGCTCCAATTGCCAGAATCTTGGGTTTAGTTGAACTTATTAAAGACGAACAGTTAATTGAAAACCACAGTTTAAACTGTTACTTACAAAGCATAAATAGTTCAGCCGTAGAACTCGACAATATCGTCGAAAAAATTACTAAGAAAACGCACACCGCCAAAATTAAAGGAATCTAAGCCTACCTTTGCGGCATGAGAATGGAAGACACTATTTGCGCCCTTTCTACCCCGCAGGGTATGGGAGCAATTGCAATGATTAGGGTATCGGGACCGGAAACTTTTAGCATTTTAACGGATATCTTCAAACCTTTTAGCGCACGCCACCACATTGGCGCAGCTAAGGCCTACCAAAATCTTTTCGGTAAAATCCAAAATGGCGAGCATACGGTTGATGAAGTTATGCTATCCGTTTACCGAGGCCCCAATTCTTATACGGGCGACGATGTGGCCGAAATCGCTTGCCACGGCTCGGTTTACATTCAAGAACAAATAATCCGTCTCTTATTAGCCAAAGGCGTCCGTTTAGCCGACCCGGGGGAATATACTTTACGCGCCTTTATTAATGGCAAAATGGACCTTTCGCAAGCCGAAGCGGTAGCGGATCTTATTGCTTCCGAAAACAAGGCCTCCCATCAAGTCGCATTACAACACATGCGCGGCGGTTTTTCCCAAGAAATTAAGGCCCTGCGCGAAGAACTGATTCAATTTGCCGCCCTAGTTGAATTGGAATTAGACTTTTCAGAAGAAGACGTTGAATTCGCCGATCGTCAGAAATTAGAGGATTTGGTTAATCGTATTAAAACTGTACTTCTACGCCTTATCGAATCCTACGATACAGGTAATGTTATAAAAAACGGGGTTTCGGTGGCCATCGTGGGAGCACCCAATGTGGGTAAATCGACCCTTTTAAATGCACTTTTAAACGAAGAACGCGCCATTGTAAGCGCCGTGGCTGGTACAACCCGCGACAGTATTGAAGACAGCATTCAACTCAATGGCATCAGCTTCCGCTTTATCGATACTGCCGGTATTCGCGAAACCGAAGATGAAGTGGAAAGTATTGGTATTGAGCGCACTTTCCAAAAGATTGAGCAAAGCGAATTAGTCCTTTACCTAATTGATGGCAGCCGCTCTGAATTTAAAAATCACCAAGCGCTTATTCAAGAGGAACTACAAACTTTGAAGGAGAAATGCCTCGATAAAAAGCTGCTGCTGGTAATCAACAAAGAAGACCTTGCCGATAAGGCCCTCATTGCAGAAAGTCTTGGAAATGAAGACTATTTGTACATCGCCGCCAAAGAGAAACAAGGCCTCGAAGCGCTAATCCTTAAACTCACCAAGCTCTTTAACTGGCAAGAGCTCGCGGCTTCTCAAACTATTGTCACCAATGCCCGTCACTTGCAGGCTCTTCAGCAAAGTTTAGACGATATCTACCGCGTAATCGACGGATTAAAGCACGATTTAAGTGGCGATTTATTAGCTTTTGAAATTCGCGAAGCCCTACAGCATTTGGGCAGCATTATTGGCGAAGTGGACGTGGATAAAGATATTTTAGGCGCTATTTTTAGCAAGTTCTGTATCGGTAAGTAACTACCTTTCCCTTAGTTAGCTAAACTCTTCTTTTAGTGCAGTTTAGAATGTTTTTCTTTCCTTTATTTGTTACTCATTTGCCCTTTATTTCGTATCTTTCGTTACTGATTTGTTGCTGATACAACAATTTTTGTTTCTAGCAACAAGTATTCAGGAACTAGGGAGAGATTATGTTACATAGCGATACACGCAGTTACATTCTGATACTTCCTGATACAGAATCAAGAAAAGAGAGAAACCATGAGTAGCAACATGCGGATTCCGAAAATCTGCCAAGAATGCGGAAGCGATTTCATTGCCAAAACCACGGTAACACAATTCTGTAGCGACCGATGTTCCAAGCGAGCATATAAGAAAAGGAAGCGCAAACAGAAGGTTGATGCCATCCCTACCCTCCCAGAGCAAAAGAAAGCTCAAGCTTCTACAGTTGTAAACGATAAGCAGTTTCTCAGCATTGCCGAAACCTGCCAACTTCTAGGAACAAGCAGAATGACCCTATACCGCCAAATCAAGGGCGGAACCATTCCTGCGGCCAAAGTTGGTGCACGCACCATTATTAAGAGAACTGATATTGAAAAACTGTTTACAGCATGAAAGTAACATTGAGAGAACGCCACCAGGGCGGCAAGATCAGCTTATACCTAGACTACTACCATAAAGGCAAGCGCAAAGCTGAGTACCTGAAACTATATATTGAGCCAAACCCTAAATCCAAGGCTGAAAGGGAACTCAATAAAAAAACCATGCAGCTTGCAGAATCAATCCGAGCGAAACGTCTGATTGAAATTCAGAACGGTGTTTATGGTTTCCGAGACAATGAAAAGCTGAAAGGTAGTTTTATAGAGTACATTCAACTCTTAACCAGCAAGCGACACAACAGCAAAGGCAACTACGGGAATTGGGACAGTATGCTTAAACACCTCAAAGGCTATATTCCTTATGACAAGACCTTTGAAGAAATAGACCGACAGTTTGTAATGGGTTTCAAAGAATACCTTGACCATGATGCAAAGAAGTCAAGCGGTCAACCGCTTTCGCAAAACTCAAAGTACTCTTATTTTAATAAGCTACGAGCAGCACTCAAGCAAGCAGTTAAAGACGGTATTATTCCAAGCAATCCAAGTGAAGGAGTTGAAGCCTTTAAACAAGGAGAACCTCAGCGAGAGTTTCTCACTTTGGAAGAATTACAAGCTACCGTCCATGCCGAATGTGAAATTCCTGCGATAAAGACTGCTTTTTTATTTTCAGCCCTCACGGGTTTAAGGTGGTCCGATATTGAGAAGCTTCTTTGGTCAGAAGTACAGCACTCAGATTCAATGGGGAACTACATTCGATTCAGGCAGAAGAAAACCAAAGGAGCAGAAACACTACCAATTTCAGAACAGGCCGTTAGCTTGCTCGGTGAAAGACGAGACAAGGACGAACGAGTATTCAAAGGATTGAAATACTCTTCATGGCACAATGTGAAACTACAGCAATGGATGATGAGAGCAGGAATCAGTAAAACCATTTCATTTCATTGTGCAAGACATACCTACGCTACTTTACAGCTTTCAGCAGGTACCGATATATACACCGTTTCAAAGCTCTTAGGACACAGAGAATTAAAAACCACTCAGATTTATGCCAAAATCATTGATGAGAAGAAGAAAGAAGCCGCGAACAAAATTCAAATCAAGCTTTAAAATTTACTGGTATGGCCGAAGAAAAAGGAACTACAGCGAAGGAGTTTAAATTTGATATGGAAGCATTGCGTAAGAAGCGACACACATATAATTGGCGCTTCTATAGCGAGAAATATGATAATTATTTCAAGTATACAGATGATTATCTATATGAAGAAGGTGCAGTTTTAGAAGGAGAAGAACGAATTGAATGTATTGAAGTCAGTCTTTACAAATCACCCGATAAGCCGCCCTATGATTTTTACATTAGATATAGTAACTGGCAGTTAGGCTTGTTAGTTGAGTTTTTCAAAGAAGTATTTGAAGAAAGAGCTTTTGAAGATGGTTTTCAGCCTTCACACAAGTATGTCAAAATCGTCTTACCTCAAGATCAACACCATGCGATTCTATATGTGATAAATCAATATGGGCTATTACCTATCAGAGACTTAATCTTTGAAACGATTTCAACCGCCCAAGGTATGTACACTAAGGATATTGCTCGATGGGAAAGGCCATACTACAAGAAGCTTATAGATACGGCAGAGAAACAAACCAATGAAGCGATTAAGGTTATCGAGTGGTCAGGTGTAGATCCAAAGCATAGAATTCCGTTTGATGAAAAGTTAAGGCCTGAATTAGATCACATAAAATTCGTTTTTAATCCAGGTGGCACAATCAAGATTGAGCATGATTGGCTAAAGAGAGAGTTCATAGAGTACATGATGCGCCATTACGATGATATGCATTATAAGGATTGGAAGAAAGACCTTGCACGGTATCCCGACCGTTTTCAGGAAAATGTGAAGAAACACCAATTTAAATACCGCTTAGCTCATTCCTACTACAATCTTCTCACAAAGAATAACTTCTTTGAAGTCTCAAAAGATGCTCTCTACCCTAATCAATTGATGCTCTGTATTGCTAAATTCATTGAGTTCTCTTTAATACCAGTGGGTGATTGGGAAGACCCTGATGATGTCAAAATCAGACACATTAGAAATTGGTTAAAACGAAATGACCTTAAGCCTAAACTCACCTTTGCAGAAGTGCCTGTAGACCTTGAGAAGTTGAAACAATACTTTGAGCCCAACTTCCTTGAGATAGCAAATGAAACTAAACGTGCAGATGCAATTTCTGTCGCTTTTTTTATTTGTAAACGATTCGACACTCAACACCTACTGCCCGAGTTAATACATATAGCTTCATGCATTACTGAGATTACTTGGCTGATTGGTCACCAAATGTCTGCACAAGGAGTTAAGGACAATCCCAAGAACCCAGAAATGATTGCCTTTAAGAAACTAATGAATGGCATGAAAGGGAAAAAGAAGCTCACTTCTTTAAAGTTCACTTTGGAAGGAGAAGAAGGTGTACAAGACCTGTCTTCACGCTTACCGATGTTCCTTATAGAAAAGGCGTTACGGGAGTACTACGAAGGATACCGCGTGGAATTTGATACTGATGTAGTACCTACTTATTTCAAGAAAAATGAAGACGGCAGCATTAAGATAGACAAGGAAGACCGAATCAGTGAACCACATGAAAGGTTTTTGGTCCGACTAGTACACTCACTTTACAATTATCTGAAAGACCACTCAGGGATTGAAGAAGGCAAATTTTTAACAGGTGAGCAGTACTATGAAATAATTGCTTTACTCTTCAAACAAACCTGGGTACTCTACACGAGATATTTAGATGACAGAGCTGTTGTAGAGCAGATCAAAGAGTGGCACCAACTAACGCCTGAGTCGTAAACTAGTTTTACATCAAGTCTCTCATATCCAGCAGGAACACAACTGATTAAAAACGATACTTAACTGTTCCTTTGAACACTATCAAATAGCAACAAATTTGCCTGAATAATTCAAATGAAAAAAGTTATGCAGGTAGAAAAAAAATTAGAAACTAGAGTTAGTGAACTTGAAGAACAGGTGTTTAAGCCAAAACAATCAAAAAAGGAAAAAAGTAGTCATGGAAAAGTGGTTATTTACATAATACTTATCTCGGAAAAAATTTGGAAGGTAGTTAAGAGTATATTCTTGGATTCAGACCTATGAGCAAAACCCTATTCAGCAGTTTCAGAGACTTCATTCACAATGGTAAAGAGCCTTGGAAGGCAAGCCTCAGTGAAACCAAATACAAGGAACAAACTCTTGCTTTGGTTATTCCTTCTTACAATACACAACCATTGTATGAACTCACCTTTCCACATCCGCTAACTGAGAAGACGAAGTTCTACAAGAAGCTCATTGACCAGTATACTGTTCAGGAGTTAAACAGCTTTCACGGCATAGTTTCAGAATCCAAGGACAAGGCAAGACTATACCAAGTGTATTTCCCACTCTCCCGAACATTACCAGGACTAATGAACGATCTACAGAATGCGCTTGAAACCTTGGAACTGACCAACCCGAAATATGAGCCTGATGCCAGCGGTAAAATTAATCTGACGGACGAATACAACAACTCTTATATCCTCCAGTATCTAAAGCACGAACTTATACGCTTATATCTTGAAGTAATTGAGCATTACCCCGATTATGCGAGAGATGTTGAGACAGACGTAAATAGGTTGTATATCAAATTCTTTAATCACGTTCAACCGACCGAACCAGTTATCACTGAAGCCCCTTTTTTAGAGATTGAAAAGCCAATTGCAGAGCAAAAGATAAAGGCCACCGAAAAAGCCCTAACGGTGATGAAGCGTGATTTCAGAAAGGAAAAGGACTCTATTCTTCCTTATGAATCAATCATAAAGGATGGTAGCAAGTTTGCACTCTTTGAAGAAAAGCTATTCCAAAACGGCTTTATTGACTCAGAATACAACGCCATTGAATCACATGGCTCAAAAGGCAAATTGGCAGCGATCTATCACCGAATTATTGAGAAGGGCTATTTCAATGAAAGATCTTTTCAGCCGATGAAGCCAATCGAAACGATTGACATTCGGGCCTTCCTTGATTACCGATACAACACTAACCTAGGTCAACAATTCAGGAGATTCAAGCAGAACGAAGAAAAGCACAAGGAATACCTCGACAGCCAGTATTGGCTAGACACTCTTCCGACCCTTCGTTAATCCGCTTCGATTTGCCCTCATTTTTAGTATGGTAAAGTCGCTCGATTTTACCATTTCAAATTACCAATCTATTTCATAAACATCTGTTATTCAATGGTTCTTGATGACTCAATTTACCATTGGGCACCTTACCATTTGCCTTTATTTTCCTTTGGTCTTGTCAACGGAAATCGTTGGTGACTTTAGCGCTGAAGTCTTTTTCAAATTTTCAAAACCCAATAAAAATGGAAGAGATTTTAAAAAGACTAGAAATCATAGAAAAACACGTATTAGACCAAAACATAATACTTAAGAATGTACTCAACTTCAACGAAGCCGCACAATTCCTTGAAGTGTCGCATTCACACTTGTACAAGCTCACCAGCTCGGGCAAAATACCCTTCTATAAACCGAATGGTAAGAAGATATACTTCAACCGAGCAGAGCTAGAAGAATGGTTGATGCGCAACCGAAATGAAACGAGTGCTGAGATTGACCAAAGAGCAGCCGATTATCTAATCAAAAAAGGGAGAGTGAAGCTATGAGTGAGTTAATAGACATGATCCTGAAGCTCTCTCAGGAAATAAAATGGATTAGAGCCTACTTAGGTCAATTTCAGAAGAGCCAATTAGAGCATTTCATAGATGCTTGGATTGATGGACAAGATGTAATGATGGCTTTGCATATCAGCAAGCGCACACTACAATCTTTACGAGATAATGGAACACTGCCATACAGCCGAATTAATGGTAAATTCTACTACAAGGTTTCTGACTTAGAAAACCTACTTGAATCCAATTACTCAACTTTTAAAAGCAAGAGCCATGGAAATAAGTAGAGAGTCAGTACTAGAGAGAACACATTACGGGCTTAATATCTATGCCCATGTGCTGCGCAAATACTATCCAGGCGAAACAGTCCTTTCCCTTGCGGGAAGGGACTGCAAACCTGCCAAGAATCCTTTCAACCACTCCAAGGCAACACTTTGGATAAAGATTGTGGAAGGAATGGCCACTCATGTTGATACTGAAAGAGCCATTGAAAATGGTGATGCCTTCGATTTTGCTGCACTTCATTTCAAAGTACAGGGACAAGCCCTGTACGATGTATTGAATGAAGAAATGCATTTGCGAATTGATACCAAGCACCCGTTCTATGACTACCAAGAATTTGACAAAGAGAAAGAGCCAGTAGCTAAAAAGGAAGAAACTAAAATTCCTGTATTCAGCTACTTCAAAAAGCCCATTACCAATGTCAATCCGTATGGAACCAAGAGTTTACTTGAAGTTTATGAACTGATTAAAGGCGATACATTCAAGGCAAACACAGCCAAGCTGCGTTCGCTTTCTGATGTAAAAGAAGCCCGCAAGTTCAAAGCCTTCAATTTTGATTACGTGACCTTCTCAGGCGCATTCTCTTCGAGAAGCGACAAAAACCTGAAAGCACATTCGGGATTGATTGTGATTGACTTTGACCACCTTGAAGACCTCAGCGGTCTCAAGGAGCAATTGCTGAATGACAAGCACTTTGAAACCAAATTACTCTTTACCTCACCTTCAGGTGATGGGCTTAAATGGGTAATTGCCATCGACATTCAGGAAGCCGATCAACAAACGTGGTTCAGGGGCATTGCCAACTACCTCAACGCAACTTATCAGTTGCAGGTAGATGAATCAGGCAAAGACATTTCAAGAGCCTGTTTCCTTCCCCACGACCCAGAGATATTCATTCATTCAAAATACTTAGGACAATGAGAGAGAAATTCAATTTGAACGATTGGGTAGATACGCTCAAGCAACAAGCAATAGATACGGAACCAAAACAAGAATCTACTAAACAGACAAGAAAGGCAAAGCCTACTCAGCAAGCACCCAAGCAAGCTGTTAAGCTTTCAGAAGTGGAGACGGTTGTCACCAAACTTGAAGAAGCACAGTTTGACATTACAGGCACTTACAGCGATTGGCGAAACGTTGGTTTCGCTTTCGCTGATGAGTTAGACGAATCAGGTCGAGATCTGTTTCACCGTGTCAGTAGGTTTCATGGAGCATACAATGAGAAAGAATGCAACGAGCAGTTTGACAAATGCCTACAATCCAAAGGGCATGGAATCAATATCAGCACCTTCTTCTATTTGGCAAAGCAAGTAGGAATAAAGGTTGGCAAAGTAGAAAGCACCATTGAAGTAAAGCCAATGGATATGCCAACCATTCCTGATGCAGTATTTCCGCAACTTCCTGAGTTTCTGCAAAACGTAACCATATATGCCAATTCCAATGAAGAGCGAGACATTCTCCTTTTGGGTGCAGTGGTTTGTTTAAGCGCATGTATGCCTAATGTGTTCGGCATTTACGGAAATAGTAAAGTTCACCCCAACCTGTTTGTATTTGTTACAGGTAGAGCCTCCGCAGGTAAAGGCGTATTGAATCATTGTAAGCACTTGGTAAACCCTGTACACCACGATTTGCGGGAGCAAGCCGCCAGGGCCAAACAGGAATACGAAATAGAGCTTGCAGCCTACAATCAATCCAAAGGATCTGATACCAGTGTTCAGAAACCAGCCAAACCACCTGAAATGATGCTCTATATTCCTGCCAACAACAGCAGCACGGGAGCCTATCAACTATTGGCTGACAGTGGCGGTAAAGGATTGATATTTGAAACAGAAGGCGACACACTTGCCCAATCCTTTAAGTCAGATTATGGCAATTATTCTGATGGTTTTAGGAAAGCCTTTCACCATGAAACCATTTCTTATTTCCGCAGAACCGATAAGGAGTTTGTAGAGATTGAAAAGCCTTGCATTTCTGCCATGCTTTCAGGCACGCCCAAACAAATCACCAGTCTTATCCCAAGTTCTGAAAACGGTTTATTCAGCCGCTTTATGTTCTATTACATGAACACGAAATACGAGTGGTTAGATGTATTTGCCAACACAGAAAGCGGAGCATTAGAAGACTACTACAAAGGGCTTGGGGATACCTTTTATGAATACTACAAATACCTGAAGGCTGCACCCCCAATTTGTTTCAAATTGTCTCCAAAGCAGCAACAAGAGTTCAATCAATACTTCGCCCAAATGCAGGAGAAATACCTGGCATTGCTCGGTGATGACTTCTTAGGCTCAATCAGACGTTTAGGCTTGATCACCTTTCGTCTGGCCATGATCTTCACGGTACTCAGGTCATTTGAGACGGGTGAAGCTGCAAACCCTTTGGTTTGCGCTGATGAAGATTTTCAAGCTGCGCTTGCAATAATTGCAGTATTGATGAAACACTCAAGTCATATCTTTTCAGAGTTGCCCGAAGAAACCCAATTATCCATACACAAGACCACCAAAGAACAGTTCTTTGATGCCTTGCCCCCAACCTTCAATAGGCAAGCCTATTTAAAGTTAGCCGAAACATTGGGAATCAATCCAAAAACCGCAGAAGGCTATGTTAGTCAGTTCAAAAAGAAAGGACTGATTCACCATCCTAAACAAGACCATTATACTAAATCAGGAAAGTAGGACCCTCAGGAAGTTAAGGAAATAGCTCTGATTTAGAAATCAAGCGCCAGCTCAGCGAATAGCTTTCATTTGCTTTTTGGTTTACATTTTAGTATTTTTACTTAGTTTTGTAAACCTTAATGAAGCGATAATGAATGAAATATTTGCCAAAAGACTGAAAAGTGCCAGGGTGATGTCTAGTCTATCTCAAGACCAATTGGTCGAAAAAATGGGCGGCTTGGTGTCTAAGAATGCTATCTCAAAATATGAGAAGGGTCAAATGATGCCCAATAGTGATGTGCTAATTGCACTTGCAAAAGCCCTAGATGTAAAGACTGATTTCTTCTATCGTGAGTTTACCGTATCTATTGATAAAATAGAGTTTAGAAAGAAAAGTAAACTTGGTAAGAAAAAGGAAAACTCAATTAAAGAGCAGGTTGTAGATGTTGTAAATCGCTACCTTGAATTAGAGCAATTCCTAAATATTCAATCAGAATTTGAAAATCCAATTTCTCATATCTCAATTAATGATAAGTGGGATGTGGAAAATGCCGCAAGTGAGCTTTTACGAGCTTGGAATTTGGGAAATAATGCCCTTCCAAATGTCATTGACCTTCTAGAAGACAAAGAAATTAAGGTAGTTGAAATTGACGCACCAGAAGAATTTGATGGGTTTTCAGGATGGGCAGATGGTAAATATCCAGTCATAGTTTTAAATAAAACCTTTGGGCTTGAAAGGAAAAGACTAACCGCTTTGCATGAGTTAGCTCACCTTTTACTTCAATTCAATGATGATATAGAACACAGACCAATGGAAAAAATGTGCTTTCAGTTTGGCGGAGCACTACTCATGCCTTTAGATACTTTCAAACGCGAATTTGGCGAGAATAGAAGCCATTTAGCTATAAACGAGCTCATAGCCATGAAAGAAACCTATGGCATGTCTGTTCAAGCAATCATGGCCAGGGCTAATGTTCTTGAACTTATTTCCAGCTTTACTTACATCAGATTCAATCAATGGATCAGCAACAATAAGACTGAAGAAGGTCTTGGTGAGTACATTGGCGTAGAGCAATCCAAGAGATTCAATCAACTAATCTACAGGGCAGCTTCAGAAGAGATAATCTCGATGAGTAAAGCTGCGAACCTCTCGAATCAGAAATTGGCTCAATTCAGAAGAAACTTTGTCGCTTTATGAAGATAATAGTCAATGATGCCAACATACTTATTGACTTAGTAGAGCTTCAACTACTGCCTCATTTTTTCGAATTGACATTTGACTTTTATACCACGTCACTTGTTTTTGAAGAATTAGAAGAAGATCAACAAGAAGCCTTAGAACCATTCCTTGGTTCAGGTTCTCTGTTGGTTCACGAAATGTCAAATGAACAACTTTCTGAAATCAATGATATTCAGAAAACGAAACCGTCCCTATCTCCTCAAGATTGTTCTGCGTTCTATCAAGCGCAGATTGAAGAAGGTATTCTTATTACAAGCGACAACACACTCAGGAAGTTTGCTCAAGCAAATGAACAAGAAGTTCATGGTCATTTATGGGTATTTGATAGAATGTTTGAAGCCGAAACCATAACAGGAGAATTGGCTACAGAAAAGCTAAATGAACTTTGTACCCAAGTAAATCAAAAATTAGGACTACCAGAAAATGAATGTCAGAATCGATATAATCAATGGTCAAATGGGTAATTATTCCTTTAAATCCTTAATTTCCTTGAAGTCCTAATTCAAAGAGAAAGCCTATGCAGAAGAACCAAGAGCTATTTTTCAATGTACTTAAATTCGATTGGCCTACTGAAGCACTAGAATTTCACTTCTACGAAGATGAAATTCCAGGTGCAGAACGAATCTACCATACAGTAGTTCCTGATGAAATCAAAGAGCAATTCCCTAACCTTGGCACTCAATCACAGGAACACATTTACACCACCTTTACGGTGGCTCACGAAGGTTCTGTTAGTGTTTCGCTCAATCTCGGCAAGAGCAAATACAGTTACGCAAAGCGTTACTTCAACTGGCTCATTCGCAATCACTTTCTCAGCAAAGATGATACACTAATTCGCTCTACGTTCATTTCAGATACCAATGTTTGGATTCCCGCAAGTAATCAGCCCTACACCGATTTTACAGTGTATGAAAAGTACACGCTCAAGGTTCAAATCAAGCAATTTAGCGGTTATCCTGAAATTCTACTCTCCTTTGACGGTAGGTCAAAAGTCTTTAAAAAACCAGCCAATGAGCTAGTCCATTCTGTAAGTGCAGCCGCATTCAATTGGGTAAAGTATGAAGGTGCAATTCAGAGATGGAAACACCTGCAACATTCAGAAAAAGAAATTGACAATGCAGAAGTGTTTCCCGTACTCAATGCAGATATAGAAGGTGCAATGGGTTATCCTTATGAACCCGTAAGACCCACGAATAAGTATTCTGAGTATTTGGATCTGATTGTCAAGTTCTACAAGCAGTATATCAATGTAGAAGACTTCAAGAAGGTCATAGATCTGCACAAGAGCGGCTTTATAAAAGTAAAACCGACTTCCATTGATTACACCTCAGAAGAAAGCAATGAATTGCTCTTCGGAAATGGCAACACCGAGAAAGTTCCTTACACTGGAATCAAGCTGCATAAACCCTACAAGAAAAGTCCACATTCAGCCGTCAACCTATTCTATATCTTCCATGAAGATGATTACCAAACGGTCAAAGACCTTGACAGTCGTTTCAAGAATGGGTTTGGCTTCTTTAAAGGACTAGAGCGGTTTGCTAAGATCATGTTCCATACACAGGAAGGGTTTAGCATACGATTTAAGGACAGAGAGAATCCTACCGAGCAGATTGAAGAAATATTGACCAAGAGAACCTTTGACCCTGCGATACAATACATAGCCGTCTATATTACACCTTTTGGCAAGTTCGATACAAACAAACAGCACAGAGAAATCTACTACCAGGTCAAAGAACTCTTACTCAAAAGGAATATTACTTCTCAGGCTATAGACCCTGCCAAAATGGAAGAACAGGGAGATGATTGGGTATATAGCTTACCCAATATTTCAATTGCAATGCTCGCAAAGCTCAATGGCATTCCTTGGCAACTCAAACAAACCGAACAGAGTGAATTGATTGTAGGAATTGGAGCTTTCCTCCATAAAGAAGAGAATATTCAGTACATAGGCTCGTCTTTCAGCTTTACCAATCATGGCCGCTTCAATCGCTTCGAGTACTTCATGAAAAATGAAATTGATGTACTTGCAGGTTCAATCGCAGACTCGGTTCGTCAATATGCAGCGGCACATGGCGAACCTTCCAGACTCATCATTCATTTCTACAAAACCATGAGTAGAAAAGAGATTGAACCCATACAACATGAGTTAAAAAATCTTGGCTTAGATATTCCAGTATTCATCATTACCATTAACAAGACCGAATCAAGAGACATACTCGCCTTTGATAAGAAATGGAATGGCAGAATGCCAATGAGTGGCACCTTCATCAATTTAGGTGCGAAGCAATATTTGTTGTTCAACAGTACCAGGTATGCTACTTCTTTACCCAAAGCCAAAGACGGTTATCCATTTCCAGTAAAGCTCAAGATTGATTGCACCGACAAGGAAGAATTGAAAGATACGAAAGTGATTAAAAACTTGATAGAACAAGTCTATCAGTTCAGCAGAATGTATTGGAAATCAGTACGCCAACAGAACCTGCCAGTTACCATCAAATACCCTGAAATGGTGGCTCAGATAGCCCCACACTTTCAGTCAAACGACATTCCCGAATATGGTAAAACGAATCTCTGGTTCTTGTAAGATAGAATATTGAAATGATCCGTCACTTATGTCCAAAAAGAAAAGACATCACTACATACCTCGCTTCTATTTGAAAAGGTTCTCCATTGACCTTCAAGGAAAATTCATTGGATTGTACAACCTCAAGAATAACAAGCTTATTCGTGAAGCTCCACTCAGGCACCAAGCCTATGAGAATTTTCTGTACGGACAAGATGATGAGATCGAGAATGCTTTGGCTCACATAGAAGATAAAATTGCGCTCTTATTCTACTATTGGACGGAAGAAAAGCTGCTATATCCCCCACCGCCAGAAACAAATGGCTTCAAGATGTTACGGCAGTTTATTCTATATCAGGCATTCAGAGTTCCTAAATCAGGAGACAGTATGATCGATGCATTGAACAAGAGTATGAAAGCCTTTCTTAAAGAATTTGACCCTGAACTATCTGATAAAATCAAAGATCATCGATTAGATCATGAAAACCCTGTTTTATTGTCGCTTGCCCAAGCCATTGAACATGAGCACCTCTTAAATTTCCTCGACTGTAAATTCCTGGTTAATCTATCTCCATTACCCTTCATTACTTCAGATGCCCCTGTTATATTCTATAACCAGTTGATGGAAAAAGCTGATACGTATGAAGGGGCAACAGCACTAGTAGCCAAAGGGCTTCAATTGTTTTACCCAATACACCCTCGGTTGATGATATGCTTATTTGACCCTGAAGCCTACAGTTTTGGTAATGATTGCGAGAATTGCTGCAGCACCGAATCTGGCGAAGAAGTACATCAACTCAATGGACTTCAATTTATCAATTGCCAATCCCAAGTCTTTTTTGATGAGATACCAAAAGAATACATTTCCCTTCTCAGAGAACAGTTTTTAGAATACAGAGATAGCAAGAAGAACATAAATGAAGTACTGAATCATGGATCAAGAAAATTCTTCCTCATGAGTTCAGAAGATGCCCATATTGATCTTAAACTCGATTTCTTTTCCTTGAGAGTGAATGCGAAAGACTATCATGGACAATTGACACCATTGAGACATCCATCCTTCAAGCGACCAGAACCCGCAGTAATAAGTAAATGAACCCGAAATAATCCACCCCAATGTCCAACGTTCAGCTAAGACCATATCAGCGAAAAGGCATCCAAAAAATCTTTGATGCATGGAATCCTGAGAAGCTGAACCTTATGAATGTGCTCTTTCAAATGCCGACAGGTGCAGGGAAAACTACTCTATTCTCTGAAATTGTACGAAAGGCTCATGTCAAGAAAAAGAAAGTTTTAATCGTTGTTCATAGAATTGAACTTGTGGAGCAAATTGCCGATAGACTGTCTCAATTTGGTGTGAATGCTGGTGTGATTTCCGCAAAGCTGAAATATTCTCCAGAGCATGATGTACAGGTAGCAACCATTCAAACATTATCAAGAAGAGAATATCCACCAGCAGATATAGTAATCATTGATGAATGCCACCACTCTAAAGCCAATACGTACAAAAAGCTTTGGGATCAATATCCTACCGCACGTTTCCTCGGAGTAACCGCCACACCTACCAGAATTAATGGTGAAGGTTTCGATGATTTATATGACATTTTAATACCACTTGGCACATTGTCTTTCTTTATTGAAAACAAGTACCTGGTACCCATTAAGCATTTAGTTGGTAGCATTCCAGATTTAACAGCTGTGAAGACTAGAATGAAAGACTACGATATAGAAATGCTGCGAAATGTCATGCTTGATAACAGTCTCATGGCCAATTTGGTGGAGAGCTACAAGAAGTATGTAAACGGAAAAAAAACCATTGTATTTGCGGTTGACGTTGAGCACAGCAAGTCAATTGTAGAGCGCTATCAGGAAAATGGAATAAGAGCCGCTCATTTAGATGCTAAAACGCCAAAACCAGAAAGAACATCCATACTTGATAGCTTTAAGAAAGGCGAAATAACAATTCTAAGTAACGTAGACATTGTTTCGGAAGGTTTTGACGTACCAGATTGCGAAGCGGTTCAGCTCGCCAGACCCACGAAATCACTTGTCCTGTATTTACAGCAGGTGGGCAGATGTATGCGAACATCCCCCAATAAAGAACATGGTTTTGTTTTGGATAATGCTGGTCTTTGGCTTGAACATGGACTGAGTTACCTGGATAGAGATTGGACCTTGGAAGGAAAGAAAAAGAGAAAAAAAAGTACTCTAACTCAAATCAATGTAATTGGATTGGATGAAGAAGGTGTCATTCGTCAGATCACGAAACCGATTGAAGCCCAGGGGTTGGAATTGATGGAGCTAACCGAAGAACTGGAAAGACTTCTAATATTTGAATCTTTTCTACGCTTTGCCATATCTAAAGAGCATAAGTTGATTTCGGCCGTTTACAAGTACAGAGATTACCTGATCGAGAAAGGTATAGAAATGTCAGAAGTAGAATCAAAATACTGTGCAAACAGAATGAAAAAGCAAGGGGTGAACTATAAAAAAGGCTTCTGGTACAATATTAGGAAAGACATACGATACGCTATCAACAATAAAACTAACATGACGAATTCAGAATAAATGGAATACACTAAACGAATCTTTGGTTCTTATGAAACAAAATGAACTATTATACATCAAAAACATGGTTTGTCCCCGCTGCATAATGGCAGTAAGGGACGAGCTCAACGAACTCGAAATTCAATTTCAGGATGTTCAATTAGGTCAGGTCATTCTTTCAGATCCTATTGACAACCAAAAACTCAAATCGCTTAGCAATCAATTGAATGCTTTAGGATTTGAGTTGCTCGAACCAGGAAAGTCAGTACTGATCTCTAAAATCAAAACCGTAATTATTGAACAAATTCATCACGCGCAAGAACCCCTGTCCATCAACTTTTCTTCTTTAATTTCGGATAAACTGAACCATGAATACGCATACTTGAGCAGGCTATTCTCTTCTGTTGAAGGTATTACCATTGAGAAATTTATTGTCCTTCAAAAAATTGAAAAGGTTAAAGAGTATTTGATTTACAACCAAATGACCTTATCGGAGATAGCCAATGAAATGAACTATAGCAGTGTAGCGCATCTTTCTTCTCAGTTCAAGAAAGAAACTGGAATGACCCCTACTCAATTCAAAAGTCAATCGAGTCACCATAGAAAGCCCTTAGATAAGCTCTGAGCACAATTTTATAAACCAAAGTCAAAATTCTGTAAAACATCCAATTTGCAATTTCGTATCTTTGAAAATCTTGAAAAAAGTATTTTCCATATCACTTGCCTTACTCATGTTGGTTTCCAACATTGGTTTCGCTATGAATACACATTTCTGTGGTGGTAAAGCGGTAGAGACTACTTTTACCCTGGGCTTGGGAAATCCTAACTGCGGCATGGAAGATATGGAACAGGAATGTGAGTACATGCCATCTGAAGAAGAGCAGATTAAAGCTAAGCCTTGCTGTGAAAATCAGCATCAAGTCATTCAAACAGATGACATTGCAAAAACTCAGCCCTCTACATCTTTAGTTAATACTTTTTTCTTTGCTGCCTTTGTTCAGGTTTTTATTCAACCTTTGTTCTTTGCTGAAAAAGGGCAATCACCATATTCAGAATATCCCCCTCCCTTCTTTGAAAGAGACGTTCAAGTCCTTTTTCAAACCTTCTTGATTTAAGCCATTAATACAATTTGAAGCTCTCGGTCAATAGATCGTTGAGCAATTTGGCATTTCCTGCCATTGAACACATTTTTTCTGTTCGAACAATATCAATTGTATTATGCTTAATAGAATCATTAAATATTTCTTAGAGAACAAGTTAGTGACTGTTCTCATGCTCTTGGCTTTTATTGCTTGGGGTATCATCACCGCACCTTTTGGATGGCAGGTGGGCGCTCTTCCGTCCGACCCTGTACCCGTTGATGCCATACCTGATATTGGCGAAAACCAGCAAATCGTTTTTACACAATGGCAAGGCCGATCGCCACAAGACATTGAAGACCAGATTTCTTATCCTCTAACCACGTACTTGCTCGGTATACCTGGTGTAAAATCCATTCGCAGTTCCTCCATCTTTGGGTTCTCAAGCATTTATATCATCTTTTCAGAAGATGTAGAGTTCTATTGGTCACGCTCCCGTATCCTGGAAAAACTCAACTCCCTACCGTCAGGATTATTGCCTGATGCAGTGCAACCTGCCTTGGGGCCTGATGCTACCGCTTTAGGTCAAGTGTATTGGTACACCATCGAAGGAAGAGACAAAAACGGCAACCCAACAGGTGGTTGGGACTTACACGAAATACGTACGGTTCAGGACTTCTATGTGAAGTATGGACTCAATGCAACAGAAGGCGTTTCGGAAGTTGCTTCCATTGGCGGTTTTGTACAGGAATACCAAATAGACGTAAATCCTGACGCATTGAAAGCCTATAACATCCCCTTGCATAAAGTCATGCAAGCGGTACAAAAATCCAATAAAGATGTAGGTGCTAAAACCATAGAAATCAACCAAGCTGAATATTTAGTTCGTGGTTTAGGCTATGTCAAGAAAGTAGAAGACATAGAGAAGGCAGTAGTTGCCGTGCAGGACAATGTGCCTGTAAGAATCAAGGATATTGGCGTGGTTTCGCTCGGCCCTGCTACCCGCAGGGGCTTGCTGGACAAAGATGGCGCAGAAGTAGTAGGCGGAGTAGTTGTGGCACGCTATGGTGCCAACCCTTTGCAGGTCATCAACAATGTAAAAGAGAAAATAAAAGAAATAGCACCTGGGCTTCCGCAGAAAATTTTAGCAGATGGCAGAGAATCTCAATTAACCATCGTGCCCTTCTACGACCGTTCGGAATTGATTTACGAAACCTTAGGCACGCTCGAAGAAGCCATTTCACTGCAAGTACTCATTACCATTTTAGTAGTGATTGTAATGGTGTATAATCTTAGAGCTTCTTTTCTCATTTCAAGCATACTACCTATTGCTGTGCTTATGGTGTTTATCGCCATGCGTTACTTTGGAGTGGATGCCAACATCGTTGCGCTATCGGGTATTGCCATTGCCATTGGTACCATGGTGGACTTGGGTGTCATATTATCCGAAAATATAATCAAACACATTGATGAAGCACCCCCTGAGCAGAAACTGATTACCACCGTTTACAATGGCGCTTCTGAAGTGGCTACAGCAATACTCACAGCGGTATCTACGACTATAGTGAGCTTTATCCCAGTTTTTACCATGCAAGCTGCCGAAGGAAAACTCTTCGGGCCTTTAGCCTTTACCAAAACCTTTGCCTTGATTGCTGCGCTGCTCGTGAGTCTGCTAATCATGCCTACCCTGGCACACTGGTTTTTCGGGTTCAAAATCAAGAACAATCTCCTCAAAAAGTACGGTAGCTACGCACTTGTCATCATTGGGGTAGTCGCACTTGCTTTTGGTCAGGTTTGCGGGGGAGTGATGCTATTTCTCTTTGGTGCAATAGGCATTCTCAAACAATTCTTAAATGCCAACAGCAAGAACTTTCCAAACCCCGTTCTCTTTTTATACCAATACGCAGAGTTAATCATCGTATTAATAGGCGTTACCTGGCTCTTGGCAAAATTCTGGTTACCACTGGGGGCATCAAAGTCTCTCCCCATCAACTTCGCATTTGTAGCCATTTTAGTAGCTGTAATCTTGGGCAGCTTCACCCTATTAGAATATCAATACAAAAGGATTTTGCATTGGTGCCTTGGTAATAAAACAAAGTTTCTTGTCATTCCTTCTTTGCTTATTCTGTTGGCTGCCAACATTTGGCTTGGTTTCAGCACCGTTTTCGGTTTTGTTTCCAAAGGATTCGAATCCGCAGGCTGGAACATCAACAAGACTCAAGTTTGGTCTGAATTGGCACATACCTTTCCAGGAATTGGCAAGGAGTTCATGCCTTCACTCGATGAAGGCAGTTTTCTACTCATGCCCACCTCCATGCCACACTCAGGTATGGAGTACAATCGAAGAGTGGTCGGGCAATTGGATATGTTGCTAACCAATATACCTGAAGTGGAATTGACGGTCGGTAAATTAGGACGGGTAGAATCTGCTCTTGACCCTGCTCCCATTTCGATGTACGAGAATATCATTAATTACAAATCCGAATACATTCTCAACAAAAAAGGGCATAGACAAAGGTTTAAAGTAGTTGATAACAATCGCTTCATCACCGTTTCGGGTGATACCCTGAGAAACCAAGAAGGTCTGAAACAGGGAATTGATGCCAGCGATTTAATTGCTGATGTTAATGGTAAATACTACCGTAATTGGCGTGAACACATTCAATCACCAGATGATATTTGGAATGAAATTATAAAAGTCACCAAGATTCCAGGGGTTACTTCAGCCCCTAAGCTTCAGCCTATAGAAACGCGGTTGGTAATGCTTCAAACGGGCATGCGTGCTCCTATGGGAATAAAAGTTTATGGCCCAGACCTGAGAACTATAGAAGACTTTGGCTTGCAGCTCGAAAGCATATTGAAAGAAGTGCCATCGGTAAAACGAGAAGCCGTCTTTGCCGACAGGATAGTGGGTAAACCTTACCTACATCTAAATATAAATCGCGATGAAATTTCACGCTATGGGCTAAACATAGAAGATGTCCAACAGACCATCGAAACCGCTATTGGTGGTATGAAGATTACCTCAACGGTAGAAGGACGTGAGCGCTTTCCTGTCAGGGTGCGTTATCCGAGAGAACTAAGGGACGACCCTTCGACCCTTGGAAAAATTTTAATGGCAACACCTACAGGCGCCCAAATTCCACTCTCTCAAATAATTGATTTTAAATACATAAGGGGCCCACAAGCCATTAAAAGCGAAGAAACCTTTTTAGTAGGTTATGTTCTGTTCGATAAAATGGATGGTTTCTCTGAAGTTACTGTTGTAAACGATGCTCAACAGGCAATTCAAAACAAGATTGACTCAGGAGAATTGACAGTTCCTTCAGGAGTGAGCTACAAATTTTCAGGAAGCTACGAAAATCAGGTTAGAGCAGAAAAACGGCTTTCCATCATCGTGCCATTGGTTCTGGGAATCGTTTTCTTAATTCTCTATTTTCAGTTCAAATCTGTATCCACATCCTTAATGGTGTTTACAGGTATTGCCATGGCCTTTAGTGGTGGTTTCATTATCCTTTGGTTGTACGGTCAAACATGGTTTGCCGACTTTGCCATATTCGGCACCAATTTCAGAGACCTATTCCAAATTCACACCATCAATCTCAGTGTAGCAGTTTGGGTTGGTTTTATTGCACTTTTTGGAATTGCTACAGATGATGGCGTTTTGATGGCCACTTATTTAGATCAGAGTTTTAAGCGAAACAAGACAGACCACCTTAAAGGTATTAGAGCAGCCACGGTAGAAGCAGGTCAGCGAAGGATAAAACCCGCTGTGATGACTTCTGCCACTACGATTATTGCCTTGCTGCCTATACTCACTTCAACAGGCCGTGGGTCCGATATTATGATACCCATGGCAATACCAGCCTTTGGCGGGATGCTATTTGCAGCTATCACATATTTCATTGTTCCAGTGCTTTACTGTTGGAGAGAAGAACGCAAAATCAAAAAAGCTCAATCATGAAGAAATTTATCTTAATCATATTCATTGCCATGGGCTTTCACTTATCAGGAAATGCTCAAACACTAGAAGACTATTTCCAAACAGCCGCAGAAAACAACCCTGGGCTTTTGGCCAAATACAAAAACTTTGAAGCAGCAATGCAAAGGGTCACACAGGTGAGTACCTTACCTGATCCAAATTTGTCTTTTGGTTACTTCATCTCTCCTGTAGAAACGAGAGTGGGCCCTCAACAAGCCAGATTCTCTTTAACACAAATGTTTCCCTGGTTTGGAACGCTAAGTGCCCAGAAAGATGCCGCTTCCCTGTTGGCGGAAGCGAAGTATCAGGAATTTCTGGATGCTCGAAACAAACTCTATTATCAGGTAGCTGCCTCCTATTATCCGCTCTATGAACTAGAAAAGCTGATTTCGATTGAAGCAGAAAATCAACGCATCCTATCCTCATACAAAGAGATTGCCACTGTCCAATTTCAAAACGATAAAGGGTCAATGGTAGATGTGTTACGAGTGGACATCATGCTAAAAGATGCAACCACTGACTTATCTATTCTTAACCAAAAGAAAAAGCCTCTGGAAACCCGCTTTAATAAGCTTTTAAATCGAAATGAAAACGAATCCATAGAAATAATTGACACGCTTCTCTTAAAAGAAACCACACAAGAATTTAGAAAGGATTCATTGTTGGTTGCAAATCCCTTGCTTGAAGAATTGAATCTAAAGGTTCAAGCAAGCCAAGCCCAAGAAAGAGCGGCAATCAAGCAGGGATTGCCAAAGTTTGGTATTGGTTTGGATTATGTAATTGTAGGCGAACGTACTGACATGGCTCTGGAAGACAATGGTAAAGATGTATTAATGCCTATGGTCACCATGAGTCTACCCATTTTTCGTGGGAAATACAAAGCTGCCCAACAGGAAGCACAATTGATGCAGGAATCCTATGTGCTTCAAAAAGAAGAAGTGTCTAACCGTCTGATAAGTTCCTATGAAGTGATTTGGTTTGAGATTCAGAAACAGCTTGAACTCATTGAATTATTCGAAGAGCAAATTCAGGAATCAGAGCAATCCCTAAATCTGCTTTTCTCAGCCTACAGCAACTCGGGAAAAGAATTTGAAGAAGTCCTGCGGATGCAGCAGCAAATTTTAAAGTATCAACGAATGAAAGCCACTGCCCTTTCGGATTATCATATCGCTTTAGCTGAATTGGACTACATAACCTCAAAAAACAAATAAGATGAATCAAGAAGGCAAAAACGACTATAAAAAAGGCAGTTTAAGTTTAGTTGGTTCTGTCGCCTTGGGCACAGGAGTAATGATTGGAGCAGGAATCTTTGCTCTTTTAGGCCAGGTTGCTGAGCTGTCAGGAACATGGTTTCCGTACATTTTTTTAGTAGGGGCATTAATTTCAGCATTCAGTGCATATTCCTACATCAAAGTTTCTAATGCCTATCCTTCAGCAGGTGGCATTGCCATGATCCTTCAAAAAGCTTACGGCAAATCCACTATTACCGCCTCTGCTGCTTTGCTTATGGCTTTATCAATGGTGATTAACGAAAGTCTTGTGGCCAGGACATTTGGCTCATATACGCTACAGCTTTTCGAAATAGAAAATGAAGCGGTCTGGGTTCCAGTTCTCGGTGTCGCCCTACTAATTGCAGCTTTTGTGATTAATATTTCTGGCAACAAGCTGATTGGAAGGTCGGCTCAAATAATGTCATTCATAAAAATCGCAGGGATTGTAATATTTGCTCTAGGTGCACTTTGGGCGGTTGACTTCTCAATAGATGGACTAATTCCTGATTCATCTGAAAATACAGAATATTCCGCAGCTAGCTTTATCGGAGCCATTGCACTATCTATTCTCGCCTACAAGGGTTTTACTACGATAACAAACAGCGGTGATGAGATTACTGAGCCAAAGAAAAATGTAGGCCGATCTATTATTATTTCATTGCTGATTTGCACAGTGGTGTACTTTTTAGTGGCTTATGCGGTAAATTCAAGTCTTACCATTTCCGAAATAATAAAAGCGAAAGACTACTCACTGGCAGAAGCGGCAAAACCTGCCTTTGGCGATTTAGGATTATACTTCACAGTTGGCATTGCAATAGTGGCGACCATTTCAGGTGTAATTGCCAGCATCTTCGCTGTTTCAAGGATGACGGCCATGCTCACGGAGATGAATCTGATTCCTCATAGTCATTTAGGAATGTCTGGTAGGATTCAAAAACACATGCTTGTCTATATAGCGGCAATTGCTATTCTCCTGACTGTTTTTTTCGACCTCTCCAGAATAGCTTCCATGGGTGCTATTTTTTACCTCGTCATGGATATGGCCATCCATTGGGGTGTATTTCGGAACTTGAGAAAGGATGTAAATGCCAAAGGCTATATCCTTATATCAGCCTTGCTTCTAGACCTTATAGTTTTATCTGGTTTTCTCTTTGTAAAGGGAAAATCTGACCCTTTTATCATCATTGTATCAGTCGGGGCCATTATCTTGGTTACAATCGGGGAAAAATGGTTTCTCAACTCAAATAAAAAATCTTAAGAAGTATGGAACACGATCATAAACAACACGAACACTCACACAATAATCATGAGTCACATGGCGGTCATCATGATCACCATGCCCACATGATAAAAGACTTCAAAAAGCGCTTTTATATCAATACTGCGCTTTCCATACCTGTTTTGGCCTTTTCTGAAATGATTCAAGACATATTGGGCTTTTCGATCAGTTTTCCAGGCATGGGCTATGTAGCAGCCGCTCTAGCAACAGTCATTTTCATTTATGGCGGTTGGCCGTTCCTTAAAGGATTGAAGGACGAAATTTCTGAAGGCGGTCCTGGTATGATGACTCTTATTGCCATTGCCATTACCGTAGCATGGGCTTACAGCACGGCAGTAGTATTCGGGCTGGAAGGTAAGGTGTTCTATTGGGAGCTAGTCACGCTCATTGACATTATGCTCTTAGGACATTGGCTAGAGATGCGTTCCATTATGGGAGCATCAAAAGCGTTGGAGAAATTAGCTGAATTGATGCCTTCAGAAGCTCACAAAATAGATGGTAACAATATTCATGACGTGAAAATAAGTGACCTCAAAAAAGGTGATCTGATCCTGATTAAACCAGGTGAAAAAGTACCTGCCGATGGCAATATTGTGGAAGGTGATAGTGAGTTGAACGAAAGTGCTTTAACAGGAGAAAGCAAGCCCGTTCAGAAATCTAAAGGTGATGAAGTCATTGGTGGCGCAATCAATGGAGATGGAAGCCTAAAGGTGGAAGTTAAATCTTCTGGTAAAGATAGCTACCTGAACAAGGTTATAAAACTGGTAGAAGAAGCTCAGCAGACCAAATCAAAAACACAGAATTTGGCCGATAAAGCAGCAGGATGGTTAGCCTATATCGCTATCGGTGTTGGAGTAATCACCTTCATTGCGTGGGCTTTCTTCAGTTCACAGGGAATGGACTTTGCACTTGAGCGTATGGTAACGGTGATGATCATAACTTGTCCTCACGCTTTGGGATTGGCTGTTCCCTTGGTGGTAGCTATTTCTACTGCGCTATCGGCCAAGAATGGATTGTTGATCAGAAACCGAACAGCTTTTGAAAACAGCCGCAAAATAACGGCTATCGTATTTGATAAAACAGGAACACTGACGGAAGGAAGTTTCGGAGTAAACCGAGTAGTCTCACTAGCCGATAAATCAGACGAAGATTTGCTTTCAAAAGCGGCTGCTATCGAGCAAAGTTCCGAGCATCCCATTGCCAAGGGTATTGTTAAGGAAGCTAAAAGCCGTGACCTCAAACTACCTTCAATTTCTGGTTTCGGTTCTACGAAGGGAAAAGGTGTGAGTGCAAAAGTGGATGGGACAACTTATCAAATAGTGAGTCCTGGATACCTGGAAGAAGAAGGTATAGACCTTCCGAATGAAGCCAACTCAGACAAGCCTGAAACTGTGGTGTTCATTCTCAAAGAAGGCAACTTGATAGGTTTCATCGCATTGGCTGATCAAGTCAGAAAAGAAAGTAAATCCGCTATTGAAACGCTTAAAGAAAAGGGCATAAAAGTATTAATGGCTACTGGCGATAATGAACAAACCGCCAAAGCAGTAGCGGAAGAATTGAAGCTCGATGGTTACTACAGCCAGGTACTTCCTCATGAAAAGTCTGAACTGATTGAGAAGCTTCAAAACCAAGGTGAGTTTGTCGCCATGACTGGCGATGGAGTAAACGATGCACCTGCCTTAGCCAAAGCAGATATAGGTATTGCCGTGGGTTCAGGTACAGATGTAGCAGCAGAAACAGCCGACATCATTCTTACAGAAAGCAGCCCATCTGACATAACTAATTTGATTTTGTTCGGAAGAGCAACCTATAAAAAAATGGTTCAAAACCTCGTTTGGGCAACTGGCTATAATATAGTGGCTATTCCACTTGCAGCGGGAGTTTTATTCTATCAAGGCATTATGATTAATCCCGCCTTAGGTGCCGCTCTCATGAGTTTAAGCACCATCATTTGTGCCGCCAATGCGCAGCTTCTGAGATTGAAATTTAAAAAAGACTTACAATGAAACAGTTGAATAAAACAACCCTAATTCTAGCACTGAGCACACTTGTGATAGGTGTCATAATGGGCTGGCTGATATTCGGTCGCGCCAATACGAACGTGATTAACGAAGTTGGCCATGCTATTGCTGAAGATACCGAGACCATATGGACCTGTTCTATGCATCCACAAATCAGAAAAGGTGAGCCAGGCGATTGCCCTATTTGTGGGATGGACTTAATTCCGTTGGAATCGGAACAAAACGAAGAACTAAACCCCATGGCAGTAAGTATGTCTCCCACAGCTATGCAGTTGGCGCAGGTTCAAACGCTCACGGTGGGTAAGGGAAGTGTCACAAAATCCATTCAACTGAATGGCAAAGTGCAGGAAGATGAACGATTACTGCATACACAATCTTCCCATGTATCAGGTCGTATCGAAGAACTAACTGTAACGTTTACAGGAGATTTTGTGTCAAAAGGTAAGATCATTGCAAGGCTTTATTCGCCCGAATTAGTGACAGCTCAGGAAGAACTTCTCGAAGCACAAAAAATTGCCACGACACAGCCTGCTCTATTCAATGCAGCCAAGGAAAAATTAAAGAAGTGGAAGCTCACAGATAAGCAAATAGATCAGGTGCTGACTTCAGGTCAGGCTATTGAGTCATTTCCTATTCTTGCAGATGTATCGGGATATGTTACTGAAAAAATGGTCAACCTTGGAGATTACGTAAGGCAAGGTGAACCCATATATCAAATAGCAGATTTATCAAAAGTCTGGGTATTGTTTGATGTGTATGAGACGGACATGGGTTTTATAAACAAAGGGGATAAAGTCGAATACACTATCCAATCAATACCAGGTAAAACATTCAGTGGTACAATCAGCTACATCGACCCTGTAATAGATCCCAAAACAAGAGTGGCTAAAGCAAGAGTAGAACGAAACAATGCCGACTTAATGCTAAAGCCTGAAATGTTCGTCAGTGGAACCGTAGAAGCAAGTACTTCAACAAAGAAGCCATCATTGACGGTTCCAAAATCAGCCGTTATGTGGACAGGCACTCGTTCTGTTGTTTACGTCATGCAAACCAGCTCACAAGGCGTTAGTTTCATAATGCGAGAAGTTACGCTAGGTCCCGAATTAGGAGATAGTTACGTAATTGAGTCAGGTTTAGAAGCTGGGGAAGAGATTGCAGTTAACGGCACCTTCAGCATTGATGCAGCAGCACAATTAGCTGGTAAACCAAGCATGATGAACCCTCAAGGCGGGGTAGCTATGACAGGGCACAACCATGGTGGTCTAAAAAATTCTGCAATGGAGAATAAGCCCTCTGCCATTAAGAAGACTTCCTTATCTACCTCTGCAAAAAAATCCATAGAGCCTCTTTTCGAGTCTTATTTTAACTTCAAAACTGCCCTTGCATCTGACGATTTTAAAAAAGCAAAGCAATCAGGCTTGGCACTGAAGTCTGCACTTGCTAATGTGGATATGAACCTTTTCAAAGGCGATGCTCATGCTGTTTGGATGGAGTTATCATCTTCCCTGAAAAATTCTTTACAACACATTGAACACGAAGAAAACATAGCCGCCCTGAGAGAAAGCTTTATCCATATTTCAAACGGGATGATAGCAATTGCAGAGTCTTTTGAACCAAATATATCTCCAATTTATATTCAGCATTGCCCGATGGCAAACTCAGATAAAGGTGCAGATTGGCTGAGCCAATCAAAAGAAATACGAAACCCCTACTTCGGTGAGTCTATGCTGACCTGCGGAGAAGTAAAAAAAGAAATCAACTAATTATTCACTTCAAATTCAAATACAATGAAATCAACAACTCAGAAATTCAACACAAAAACAAATAATCCGATGATGAGAACATTTCTTGGATTACTTGTATCCATCGGGTTAACAACTACCCTTTATTCTTGTAATAACTCACAGAAAAGCGATGAGAAAAATAAAACAGAGCAATCCACTATTGATGCTGGTCAAGCTTCTGGCGTATTAGATAACTATCTTAAAGTGAAAGATGCCCTCGTGCAATCTGATGGATCAGCAGCTAGCAAAGCGGCAGGGAAACTTATACTCAGCATTCCTGATGGTCAAGATGAACTAATGAAAAAAATACGCTTTGATGCTCAGCATATAGCTGATACGGAAAACGTAGATCACCAACGAGACCACTTCAATACCCTTTCAGACAACATTTACGCGTGGGTAAAAGAATCTAATGTAAATGATCAAAAGCTTTACAAACAATACTGCCCTATGGCATTCAACAACGAAGGAGCCTACTGGCTCAGTGCCGAAAAAGAAGTAAACAATCCTTATTTTGGTGATAAGATGCTGCATTGTGGAAGTGTAAAGGAAGAATTGTAACTAGGATCAATAATGCCTCAAGTGTAATACTTGGGGTATTAAACCCTTTCTACGCCCATGTCGTTTCAGTAGGGGCATTTCAACGCAAACGACATTCCCGAATATGGTAAAACGAATCTTTGGTTTTTATGAGCACCTTACAAGAAGAAAAACTTAGAAAAAAATCTATTAAACCAACAGCCATGCGCCTTTTGGTTTTACAATACTTAATGGAGCAAAATCGCGCATTAAGTTTGAATGAACTAGAAGTGCTTTTCGAAAATGCTGATAAGTCAACCATATTCCGAACGCTCAAAACATTTCAAGAAAACTACTTGGTACACAGAATCAATGACGGTAGTGGAGCAATCAAATATGCGCTTTGTGATGATGACTGTATTTGCAGTTTGGAAGATAACCACATTCATTTCTTGTGTACTAAATGCGAGAAAACCTATTGCCTAAAGGATACCCCTATCGCAACTCCGAATTTACCAAATGGATTTAGAGCAAACTTTGCTAATTATCTGATTGAAGGCATTTGTTCTACATGTACCTAAACTTTGCAATGGCATTGCACTCCTTAATAGCTTGCTTTGTGTTCGAATTAAAACTTGAACATGAAGCACGCATTTCTATCACTTTTCATTCTATTTAGCGTATCTGCTATTGCACAAAACAACATTTACTTTCAGGTAAATGATGAAGAAGGTGAAAGCCTCATTGGAGCAACTATTGTTATTGATGGAACGACAAATGGTGGTACAACAAATGCGGAAGGCAAGTATCACTTTCAAAATATTCCCAACGGCTCAATCAACTTTTTTATAAGTTATGTAGGGTATGAACCGCAATCCAAAACACTACTTTTTCCTAAATCTGATGGTCAAACGATTGTTATTGTCATGGAATCCGGTGAAGAGCTTGAAGAAGTAATCGTGTCTGCTACACGTTCTTCAAGAACAATAGAGACCATTCCAACACGTATAGAAGCTGTAACCTTAGAAGAGCTTGGAGAGAAAGCCGTAATGAACTCAAGTAACATAAGCATGGTACTTAGAGAGTCTCCAGGTATAATGATGCAACAAACCTCTTTGAGTTCAGGAAACATGAACATACGTATTCAGGGACTTGACGGTAGATATACCCAAATGCTCCGTGATGGAGCACCTATATATGGCGGCTTTGCAGGTGGGCTATCAATCTTACAGATCCCGCCACTTGACTTAAAGCAATTTGAAATCATTAAAGGCGGAAATTCTACACTCTACGGTGGTGGAGCCATTGCAGGTATAGTAAACTTGGTTTCCAAAACCCCAGAAGAAGAACCTGAACTTACCATAATGATTGACCAAACAAGCGCATTGGGAACTACAGGAAATATCTTCTATGCCCAGAAGTATGGAAAGTTTGGACTAACCATGTATGGGTCGGGAAACAATCAAATAGCGTA
This sequence comes from uncultured Schleiferiaceae bacterium, assembly GCA_963974215.1. Lineage (GTDB taxonomy): Bacteria > Bacteroidota > Bacteroidia > Flavobacteriales > Schleiferiaceae > Croceimicrobium. Next base: position 263,973 of record CAXBBL010000007.1, read on the forward strand.
CGATCCAGATGATGATGGTTTCTCGAACATGCCTCAATCACAGTCTCTCACTTTAAATCCACGATTGTTTTATTATCCCAGCAACAACACAGAAGTTTCGCTTGGTGTAGGAGCAACCCTTGATGAAAGAACAGGTGGAGATATGAAAGTGATTGATGGCAATCCTGAGATAGAAAATGTCTTTACGGAAGTAAATAAATCCGAAAGGTATAATTCTCAATTCCTCTTGAAGAACCAAAAGGAAAACCGTGAGATAATTTTAAAAAATAATATAAGCCTGTTCAACCGGGAATTAACTATTCCCGACTATCTGTTTGACGGACAGCAGCTATCCAGTTTTTCAGAAGCATTTCTAAAACTCGACAAATCAGATGAAAACGAATGGCACTTAGGAGTGAATCATTATTACGAGTCTTTTACAGACAACAATCCTGATAGCCTTGGCTCTCAGGGTTACACATTCAATACGTTTGGTGCTTTTGTCCAGAACACAAGGAATTTAGGTGAAAGATTTGTTTTTGAAGGTGGCTTACGTACCGATTACAACATTGAACATGGCCCCTTTGTACTGCCAAGACTTGCACTACTTTACAAGCACAGCAATAAGTTTTCTTCAAGAATAAGCGGTGCAATGGGTTATAAACTCCCAACGCTATTTACAGAAGATGCGGAGCGTATTTATTATAAAGATATAGCACCGATTAGCACAAGTTCACTCAATCCCGAAACCTCCATTGGTGGGAATATTGACTTCAACTATAAAACTATTGTACTAGACAAATTCACGTTTGCCATTAACCAACTCTTCTTTTTCACACAGCTCAACCAAGCATTAGTCCTAAGAGAAGATGTACCAAGCAGCACATACTTTTATGAAAATGCCGATGGCCCAATTCAAAGTTCAGGTTTTGAAACTTCGATTAGAACCACATACGAAGACTTTAAATTATTTATGTATTACACCTATACCAACACACAACTGAAATACGACAATATAAATAAGCAGCAGCCCTTAACCCCTGAGAGTATGGCAGGTTTCATTCTGATGTATGAATTAGAAGACAATTGGTCAGTTGGCTACGAACTCTACTACACAGGCCAGCAATTTGATAACAGCTTTGATCAAAAACCTGACTATTGGACAATGGGTTTTATGGTGATGAAGCACTTTGAACACATTACCCTATTTGCCAACTTCGAGAATTTCACCAATACAATACAAACCAATTTTGAACCACTTGTAAATGCTCCAATTTCCAATCCAACCTTTAATGATATATGGGCACCCACTCCAGGCTTTGTATTTAATGGTGGTGTGAAGATTAACATTTTCTAAACCATGGACTTTTACCAAATCATAACTCCAATTATCACCGTTGCGTATTTGCTCATAGTCTTTGTGTTTCGATCCATCATAGTGTGGCGGCAATCGGGTGTTAATCCTTTTGTTTTCAGTTCAACCGAGAATGCACATGACTACCTCGGTTTCATTTACAAAATGGCTGTTCTTTTTATGGCTATAACTATTGTCTGCTACTCCTACCTACCAGCTATTTATCAGTTTTTGAATCCTATTCCTTTTTTATTGCGGGACTCAATACAAATGGTCGGTGTAGCCCTATTGCTAATCTCATTTCTTTGGACATTAATCGCTCAAGTTCAAATGTCAGATTCTTGGCGTATTGGAATAGACTATGACGAAAAGACTGAATTAGTAGTTAAAGGGATATTTGCTATCTCAAGAAATCCAGTATTCCTAGGCGTAGTGGTATTTTACATTGGCATTTTCCTCATTCTTCCAAACACCCTGAGCTTTACATTGGTACTAGTGATGTTCATAACCGTACAAGTCCAAGTAAGATTAGAAGAAGTGTACCTACTTGAAACACATGGTGAAGCATATCAAGCATATAAAAACAGTGTGAGACGATGGATTTGATGCGAAAAGCAATATTCCACATTTCTAAAATGGACTGCCCTTCGGAAGAGCAAATGATTCGTATGAAGCTATCCGATTATGATTCCATACAGCACCTTGATTTTGTAATTCAAGACAGAAAACTAACCGTAATGCACCTTGGCAATTCAACTGAAATATTGAATCTGCTAGAAGAGCTGAAATTGGATACAAAGTTGGTTTCCGAATCAAAAACGACAGAGTCAATAAACTACTCTAAAGACTCCAAAAAAGAGCGAAAACTACTATGGGCAGTACTATTAATTAACTTCTCATTTTTTGTAATTGAGATACTTTTTGGTTGGTTTTCTAGGTCAATGGGTTTAGTGGCTGATTCATTAGATATGTTGGCTGATTCAATTGTATATGCGCTCAGTTTAATGGCAGTGGGGCAATCTGCTATCCGCAAAAAGAACGTTGCGAAATGGAGTGGATATTTTCAATTACTCCTAGCCCTAATAGGATTAATTGAAGTGATAAGACGTTTTATAGGATCGGAAGAAATGCCTGTATTTCAAACCATGATTGTAATCTCATTTCTTGCCTTAATAGCCAATGGTCTTTCGCTATATCTTATTCAAAAATCCAAAAGCAAAGAAGCTCACATGCAGGCTTCAGCGATTTTTACTTCCAATGATATTATTATAAATATTGGAGTAATTACAGCAGGTACACTTGTCTATTTTACCAGCAGTCAGATTCCTGACCTTGCAATTGGTTCAATAGTCTTTTTGATAGTCATTCGGGGTGCTTTCCGAATACTTAAATTAGCAAAGTAATCCCTCCCACGGCCATGTGCTTACGGTAGGTGCATTTCATTCGTGCCTCATTCCATTTACCAACCTTCAACACCGCACAGCAAGAGAAGCCCGCTATTCCATTCCGCAAGGCTACATTCCATACCATGCTACACTTGCTTTTTGCCAACGCACAACCCCAACGCAGGTAAAGCGGTATTCGTCAATCGCTCCATTTAGTTCCACAAAAACATATCTGCAAGGGTAAATGCACTCCCTACGGTCGCCCTTGCATATACCATTCACTACCTTTCAGTTTGCGCTCCAGTGGGTGCTCACTTCAAGTCGTTCATTTGTTTTGTTTCACACATTCCACTCAATCCTCATTCGCAGCTTTTCTATCCCCCCAAACCCCGTTTTTGGTGTTCGCTAAACTCACAAGTATTTAATTGGGGGGCTATCGCTGCTTGTTGTTTTGCTCGCCTGCGGGTCGCTGCGGGCTAATCGGGCTGTCATGCTTTTTGCTTACCTCCACGGCTACAGGCGCTGCGTTTCAGTCGATTCTTTTCAATCCACTCCTTCAACTTAGCCCCTTTCACCTCCGCTCACAAGAGCAGTTCACTCATTTCAATTCATTCCTTGTGCCTCGTCATTCCTTTCAATTCGTTCACTACACTTGCCTCTCCCGACAAGGTTGCAAAAAATCACGCCAGCCCTGTGTAGTTCCTACATAGGCGTAGGTCGCCTTCACCCTAAAGGGATTCAGGCTTTTTCCTACACCACCCTTGCTCCGCTCGCAGGCGGCTCGCGAAATCGGCTTCGCCTTAGTTTACCTGCGTTTCCACACTCCTAACCAAGAAAGTCAGTTGTAGATTTAATGTTTAAGTATTAGCTTAAATAGTAAACTTCTTTTCTTTTATTTGCGTTAATTTAAGCTATCACTTAAATACGCTCAATTATGGTAAAATCATGTATCAGGGTTTATGCTAATCAGGCACAAATAGATGACTGTAAACAAAGCATTGAAGATGTCTCAGCGTCAGTAACACGTATTTCAAAGGCATTAAACCTTGCAGGTAATGAAGTTCGTTTAAAAATCTTATTCCTATTGGACAAAGAATCCCAAATGTGCCCTTGTGATTTAAGTGATGTACTCGGCATGACAGTACCTGCAATCTCTCAGCATTTAAAAAAACTCAAGGAAGCGGGAATAGTGAAGTATGAAAAAATTGGACAAACAGTTTTTTATTCACTTGCAGAGTCCAATAGCCACATACTCGATCCAATATTCAATCTATTGGCTTCAGAAAAACAACTAGCTATATGAAACCTAATAAATCAAAATCCTTGGCTTTAACAAGTGTCCTGACTGCCGTCAGTGCTTCACTCTGCTGTATCACACCTGTACTAGCTCTTATTGCAGGGTCTAGCGGCATAGCAGCTTCCTTTTCATGGTTAGAACCCTTTCGCCCATGGTTAATAGCAATAACACTGCTAGTTCTAGCATTTGCATGGTATCAGAAACTAAAACCTCAGTCAAAAGAAGAAATTGAATGCGCTTGTGATGATGTCGAAAAACCAAGCCTTTGGCAATCGAAAAGATTCCTTGGCATTGTTACAGTATTTGCCGCAATTATGCTTGCATTTCCATACTATGCCGACTCGTTTTTTCCTGAGACAAAGTTTTCAAATTCCGTTGATAGAACCCTTGAATCTAACTATCAAATCTCAATTAAAGGTATGACCTGTACAGGCTGCGAAGAACACGTCAAGGTAGAAATTGGTAAGCTTCCGGGTATTACACAATTAGAAGTTTCCTATGAAGATGAGAATGCCGTAGTATCCTTTGATGAATCTCAAACGAATATTGAAGAAATTAAATCGGCAATCGGTAATACAGGTTATAAAGTTAAATCAGTGAATAAATTAAAATGAGCGAAATAATCCTACAATCGACAATTACTTGCCCTGAATGTGGTCACAAGAAAGAAGAAACCATGCCTACAGACGCATGTCAATTTTTCTATGAGTGCGAGAACTGTAAAAAAGTACTGAAACCTCAACAAGGTGATTGTTGTGTTTACTGCAGTTATGGCTCAACTCCCTGTCCACCTATTCAAAATGATAATGGGAGTTCATGTTGTCAAACAAAAAAATAGAAAAGCAAATTTAAGTGGGTCGTTAGCACTAGGTATTGTTTCACAAGGTCAAGCCCTGCGGGTTTTGAATAAAATCTCCACCCTTCGGGTAGTATTTGATCCAAAAACCTTGTTCACAATCCCTCCCCACATTCAAAGAGAGCTTTCTCTTTTCTTTTTTTCCCTTTTTTCTTTTCTCTTTTAAAAATGTCTGTGCGAAGCGCAGCGAGCATAATTCTAATGGCTTGCTATATGAAAACGCTTCTGCTAAAGACACACAGACCGACAACCACCTACACAAAACCCCATTTCTTTATACTGAATAAAGGATTGAATAGCGGTAAACCGTTGAAAGCACCCTGCCCTAATTGCTTTGTTTGCCTCCTTAAAAAGCCAGATTTAGTTGACCAGGTGTATTGGATAGCATACGCACTTTGGAAGTCAAGACAGCTTGAAATGTTTCTACGTGGTTCAGTGATTCCATTCATAACCATTGGAGAATACAGAAAGCATTTTCTAAGGACCATAAAGGCCGCTGAAGAGAAAGAACAACAACTTGAAAAACTCATTCAGACCTTCAAGCTCTTAGAGATTCAAGAACAAAAAATCCATGTTTCATTAAAAATGATTGAAACCGCAAGAATGGCATTTTTTAGGGAGTTGCTATGACCTGTATTCCCTTTTGTCATAGGCGATTAAGCAAACCGAAGCAAGAAAGAGCTAAGAAACCGAAAGAAACCACTTTGCCTAATTATTGACGTAATCTTGGTGGAAAGTGACAAGGCCGTGCCAAGTCCGAGTCAAGTCCAAGTAACTAATGTTTAACCCCTAAAAATTTAAAGATCATGGGTAAAATTTCACAAGGTGTCTTAGGCGGCTTCTCCGGCAAGGTCGGAAATGTCGTAGGTGGTACATGGAAAGGTATTGATTACATGAGAATCAAGCCTGCCAACGTATCGAATCCAAGAACTGCAGGTCAAGTTGACCAACGTTCTAAATTCTCAACTACTCTTAAATTCTTGCAGTCAATGACTGACTTCTTGAGAGTAGGTTTCAAGTTGTATGCAAACAAGATGACGCAGTTCAACGCTGCAATGTCTTACAACTTGAACAACGCAATCACGGGATCATATCCCAACTTCACCATTGACTACGCCAATGCGCTCGTTAGTCGTGGTGGATTAGTAGGAGCAGCAAACGCAGCTGTTAGTTCTTCAGGTGGATTGGTTGAGTTCACATGGGACGACAACACAGGCAGCGGAAACGCTCAGGCGACTGACAAGGCGTTGCTAGTTGTTTACAACCCTGCAAAGGACGAATCAATTTATGATTCCGCAGGAGCTGTAAGAAGTGCCACTTCTCAGAACTTAGGAATGCCTGCAAGCTATGTAGGTGATGATGTAGAAGCCTTCATTGGTTTCTTATCAGAAGATGGTAAAGAAGTCGCTAACAGCGTTTATATCGGTTCTGTAACAGTTGCTTAATAGCAATTGGTTCTCTCTCGAAAACCGCTCTAATTCTAGGGCGGTTTTTTTATTCCCTTACCTTTGTGTTTGCACTTGTTTAGCGGTTAATTAGCTCTATTTCAGGACTTTTTGTTACTGATTTGTACCTAGAAGCACATAACTAACTGATGATCAATAGTGCTTTAGATATTGTATCGGAAAGTAAACTTCTTTATAGGTCATTTTGGGCCTTACCCTCCGGGTCGCGCTTTACGCTGCAATCTTTGCCCGGCTTCGCCGCAAAGTATTTCCGCTGCAATCGCTAAGGCGGGGATTCTTGCTAAGTTGGCAAATGTATCTTACAAACTGCGTTCGATCTGAAATTGAGCTTGAGACCTCATCTTAAAAGCAGCTTTCCGCAACTTAGCCCTCTACAGCTAGACGATCGAATTCAGGATACTAATTCAGCCACCATCTAGACAGCTTTGCAGTCTCACCTAGCCATCTGTCTTAAATTTCTGCAATTTTGTCTTAATCCCGCCTTCTGCATGCTTATCGCGGTTAAAGCAGTATTTAAAACACAAAGCATAATCCCTTATCCCCTGATTAAATGCTTCAATCTTCTCGCCCTTGGCAAGTTGAATACATTATATTTAACAGGAATTGTTGTAAGATTACCCACCGCGAAATCTCACATTAAAACGGCCATAGGGCTAGCCCATTTTTAATTTTAAATTCATAAATGAATCAGAATAAAGAAGAAAACTATTCATCTCTCAGTTATATTCAACACACCGCGAGTCGTTTTCTCGACCATGAAACTATTGGCGGTTTACTCTTAATCTTTGCTACCATTTTCGCTTTAATACTGGGCAATTCGCACTGGGCTGAAGCCTATCATCACTATCTACAAGACGAATTTTTATTCCGATTAACCGATCACTTCACCTTTGGGTTAAGCGTAGAAGAATGGATTAATGATGGCTTAATGGCCATCTTCTTTCTCGTAGCGGGCTTAGAGCTCAAACGCGAAATGATGGTCGGTGAATTAACCTCCCTAAAAAAAGCCTCTATGCCCCTTTTGGCAGCTTTTGGGGGTATGATAGTTCCCGCCTTAATATTCGCTAGTTTAAACGCCTATACCAATACTAGTGGTGGTTGGGGAATCCCCATGGCCACCGACATTGCCTATTCTCTTGGTATTATTGGTTTATTGGGAAAAAGAATCCCTGCGCAGTTGAAAATCTTTTTAGTGGCCCTTGCCATCGCCGACGATTTAGGAGCGATCTTAGTAATTGCCCTCTTTTACAGTCACGAGATTAGTACTGCATTTTTAGGTTCCGGATTGGGTATATTCGCTCTATTACTATTTTGTAATCGTTTGGGGCTTAAAAATCTGACTTGGTATATTTTCGGAGGAATTATCATGTGGTATTTCTTTTTAAACTCAGGTATCCACCCCACTATTGCCGGTGTACTTTTCGCCATAACCATCCCGGTAAAACCAAAATTAGATAGTAAATTATTAGCCCAACGTACCGCTATTAATATAGAGAAGCTTGAGAAAACAGATATCGAAAACCGTGATCCCATGGAAGATCGAAGGCAACGAAAAATACTTAGATCCATTAAAAGAGATACTGAAAACTCCCGGCCTCCGCTGTTAAAATTAGAGAATTCCCTCATTAACTTCAATGCCTTTGTTATCATCCCTATTTTTGCCATCGCCAATGCGGGTGTAAAACTCGATGTTAGTCTGAGTGAAGTGCTGGGTAGCTCTTTAGGTTTAGGCATTCTACTTGGTCTGGCAGCAGGGAAAGCCATCGGCATTAGCCTCTTTTCTTTCCTCGGAGTAAAACTCGGAATCTCAGAATTGCACCCTACTCTACGCTGGAAGCAAATAATAGGAATGGGGATGATTGCCGGTATCGGTTTCACCATGTCGCTCTTCGTTACCAACCTCGCTTTTACCGATCCCGAGTTAATTAAAATATCAAAAATAAGCATCCTTTTAGCCTCCCTTATAGCAGCTTTACTGGGTATTTTAATATTAATTATCACCAAAAGTAAATCCAAGGAAGAGCCTCAATAAAAACAAGTATGTCTTAGCTAGAGCATCTAGATTTTTGGGCCTTCCCCTCCAGGTCGCGCTTTACGCTGCAAGTCCTCGCTCGTACCTCGCTGTGGACTTTCCGCTGCAATGGCTAAGGCGGGGCCTCAGTCAATTCTAAAACACTTATTTTTAAAACCCAATAAGAAGCTAACAACTAGCGTTTTTAAACAACCAATTTTGCAACTATGGCCTGTAATCCGAGAATTTTCAGCCTTATTCCTTCTCGCCTATATTCCTCCATTGGAATCTTATTACTCGCTTCACAGGGGGCCTTGGCACAATACAGTTTGCCCAAATTGTCAGTCTTAGTCGAAAATGGTATCCGCAGCATTCACCTTACTAAAGTAGCGCTGCGCTTAGAAAACAAATTAAATAAGGATTTAACTTCAGACTCCGTCGATCACACGCCACTTCATCTAAATACCTTTTTTATAAGCCCGCAAGGCTGGATCGATTCTATTTACTATTACCCTACAGCCACCGGTTATGATAAAAAGGGTATTTACAACCGAAACCCAGATGGTACTTTGTTTGAAACAAAAGTCATCACTGCCGCTGGAATTATTGAGTCACGCTCTCTTGTGGAAAAAACCTCCAGCAACGAATGGTATTTACGGCGCTGGGAACATGGACAATTAATCATGGAAATGCGCAGCACGGCCGATAGTATAACTTACCTAAGCATCCAACATCATTCTTGGCAACCTAAGCACCTTTATAGCATGGAGTCTTTTGATTTGGAGAGAGATCTTAAAAGTGAAACTTGGTATGAAGGTGAAGAAATAAGAAGCCAAAAAAACTATCAATGGATAAGTGAAAATGGGGTTCCTGTGAGCTTTCGCTATACCAGTTTCCGAAGAGCGGAAGGAACAAAGCCTGAAGAAAATGAAAGAGCAGAATTTCCGATAGATGAAGCAGGAAATGCCATTAACGAGCGCAACGGTACCATTTTCGATCCCTTCAGGAACGAAAATTTCTACTCCCGACACCAGCGATTCACGGGTATTAGCAATCCTTTCCAAAACTATTTTACCGAAGATAGCCTTGTGAAAAAGCAAGAGATTTCAGAAGTATTTACTTTTGATGGCACCATGATGATTTACGAATATGTAATGGACTACAGCGGAGATTAGAAGGACAAATTTTAGCAAGCCATATAATTTAGACTTGAAACACAGATTCTACGCTAAAAATAAAAGAGAACAAACTAAGCTGCAAATTCTAATCGCTGCAGCGGCAATTGTATTTGTAATTCTAGCCATAGTGTTAGCCTGGATTAGTAAAATCTATTTACTTGCTGCCTTTATTCCCTTTTTAGTATTAAGCATTATTGCTCCTTTCTTCGATGTGCCAACTCTTAAGAAAAGTGGAAAATTAGTTTACCGCTCTTTGCTCTTTATTACCGAAAAGCCCGAAAATGGCGTGCTTAAAATTCACGGAGGAACTTTATTCGACTATGTGTTCGTGCTAGATAGAAATCTAAATGGCAAACAAAGAAACAATTTCATTATTCAACAGTATATTGAGGGATTGTTAGTTCTCATAGAAGAGCACGAAAACAAGAATCTTGACAATCTTACCTTACGCGGCACTAGCTATATCATTAACGAAAGAACGGCGCAACGCATTGGGTTTAATGTTGTTAAATCTGACTCTGTTCAGCAAATAATCTTAGTTTTAAATTACTTCAATATTCTTCTTAGCCATTCTTTTGCTAAAAATCAACTCTCCTTCCCTAAATTGAGCGCATCAAAAACATTTGAAACAAAACTAGACGATCTCGCTCAGCGCAAAACATACTTAAACCAGCTAAATAGTCGTCTTAAAAAATAAGCGGTAATTTGAAATAGAAAATAATGATAAAAATCCTATCTTCCTTTTTACTCGTATTTGCCAGCCTTATAAGCCAAGGTCAAAGCAACCTGGATTCACTTTATCGCATTTGGGATGACGAAACTCAAACTGACTCCCTTCGACTACAAGCTTACAAAACATACATCTGGGACGGTTTCCTTTATTCACAGCCAGATAGTGCTTATTTATTAAGCAAAGCCATGATTCATTTTGGCGAAAAAAACAAGTACCCTAAAGCAGTAAATCAGGCCTATACCCTACAAAGCATTGCTTACGACTTACAGGGAAATTTTGAAAAAGCTATGGAACTTGCTGAAAAATCCATCCAAGCGAATAAAGCCATCGGCAATAAAGCAGGAGTTTCTGAAGCAGAAATTGTAATAGGTGTTACCTTAGAAGAACAAGGCATTTATCCCGCGGCATTAGAACATTACAATAAGGCACTTGCTATAGACGAGGAGATTAATAACCGAGAAGGAATGGCTATGAGCCTCAACAATATTGGTAATATTTTCAATAATCAGGGAGATAACACCCGTGCTTTAGAAAGTTACCAGAAAGCCTTAGCTATCGATGAGGAGCTTGGTATTAACCAAGGCATTGCTGTAGAGCTAGGAAACATTGGTGGTATTTACCTAGAACAAGGTCTTTCTGAAAAAGCATTAGAAAATTTTGAAAGAGGCTTGCAAATTCAAATAAAGATTGATGATCATTATGGCATTTCTAGTTCATACATAAGTATTGGAAAAGTCCATCAAACTGAAGGTAACTACCCCCTCGCCTTAAGCTATTTTGAAAAGGCTTTAGCCTTAGCCCAAGAAGTAGGAGTACTGCAAGAAGTGGCTAGTTATCAGAACATTATAGGTCAAGTCTATATGGAGCAAGGCAAATATCATATTGCCTTGGAATACTGCCTAAAAGCATATCCCATCGCTAAAGAGGTGGGTGCATTAGTCGTTCAGTTATCATCCTGTAAGTGCCTCTATTATTCGTATAAAAAATTAGGTAATGAGACCAAGGCCCTTTCTTTTTTAGAACAAATTCTTAAATTAAATGACAGCATATTTAATGAGGAAAATACGCGCAAATTAACTCAAGTGCAAATGCAATTTGATTTTGCGAAAAAAGAGGCCACTAACCAAGCGGAGCAGGATAAAAAAGATGCCATTGCCCAAAAAGAACTACAACGCCAAAAACTGGTGCGAAATGGTTTTATCATGGGCTTTTCCATAGTCCTACTTTTTGCAGGAGTGTTTTTAACGCAGCGAAACCGCATCGGTAAAGAAAAACAACGCAGCGAAGAGCTACTTCTCAATATTTTACCAGAAGAAACAGCCCAAGAGCTGAAGGAAAAAGGCCATGCTGATGCTAAACATATTGACCAAGTAACGGTCCTATTTACCGACTTCAAAGGCTTTACCGCGATGAGCGAAAAGCTCAGCCCTGAAGAATTAGTCAACGATCTACATCTTTGCTTTTCGCTCTTCGATGAAATTTGTGAGAAGTATGGCGTAGAAAAAATCAAAACCATTGGTGATGCGTACATGGCGGCAGGTGGTTTGCCTTCTCCCAATCAAACGCATGCCCAAGATGTTGTAAAAGCTGCCTTAGAAATGGTTGAAGCTGTGGAAAGCGGAAAAGTCAAAAAAATAACGGAAAACCTGCCCTTTTTTGAAATAAGAATTGGGATTCACACCGGTCCTGTTGTCTCTGGCATCGTGGGAGTTAAAAAGTTTCAATACGACATTTGGGGGGATACCGTAAATACGGCTAGTCGCATGGAAAGCTCTGGTGAAGTAGGAAAAGTAAACATCAGTCAAGCCACTTATGAGCTAATAAAAAATGATTCAGATTTCAAATTTCAGAACCGAGGCAAGATTAAAGCCAAAGGCAAAGGAGAAATAGAGATGTATTTTGCGGCTAAAGCATAGCGCGCGCCTTACTCATCGTCTTCTTCACCTCCGCCTAATTCCAAAGCTTGCACGGTTTGAATCGCATTACCTGCAATTCCTTTAATCGAACCATACATGTCTATGGTATTGCTCACCACTTTGTCAATTTGCTTATCGCGTTGTTTCCAAATGCGCTGCATACTGCGTTTCTCGCTTTCCAAATCAGCCTTCATCGTTGTAAAGCCCTCCACTATCGCATCAATCTGCATCCGGAAGGTATTGCTCGTTAAGAAATCATAAAGCATATTCATCTTATCGCCTTTATTCTCTTGCGAACTAATGGCTAAACTCAGCTGAATCACAGATTCCCGTAAAACCGCACAAAGACCTTTAAACTCTTGGTAATTACAAATCCAAACGCCATCTACTATACCCATTCGGTCCATATTACTGGGCATGGCCTCAGTCACCAAAACCCCTACATCCGCTCCTTTATCGCGCATGTCAGCCTTAAATTTTTCGATCCAACTACTTTGAAAATCCTTGGTGCGCTTACTTTCGTAATAAATTTTACCACAATTCTGGCGGTTGCGCGTATTCACGATTTGCAAACAATCTGCCCCACGGGCGCCTTTTTTTATCTCACCTATACTATCCAGTGGAAACTGGCTGGCTAGCCATTCTTCGATCGCCAATTCTTGTACCTCGCCTTGCATTTGCATCGAGCCCTGCTCCTGCTTGCGTTTCATCTCTTCGGTAAGCTTCTTCTGATCCTCCAACTGCTTTTGCAACTCTTTAAACTTTAGCTCATTACGATCTTCCTCTGCCTTGCGAATCTTATTCTTTTCTGCTAAAAGCATTTCATTCAACTTCTTCTGCGCTTCGGCCTCTACCGCTTCCTTAACTTCCGAATTTTCTCGTTTTAAGCGTTCAATTTCGGCTTTGCTCTTATTTAATTCTTTTACTTGGGCACTTTTCTCATTTAACTCTTTTTGCAAGGCCTCTAGTGTTTCACCCTGTTCTTCCAATAGCTGTTTTTTAAGCTTCTCCTCAATTTTACTGCGCTCCTGCTTTAATTGTTTTTTTACCGCCTCTTCTTCTCGCTCCTTTTGCTGTTTGCGTTCCTCCTCAAAAGCTTCCCTAGCTTGGGCTAGACTCTTCTCTTGCTGCTCGTATTTTTGACGTTCATCCGCCATTTGCGATTGATATTTCTTTTTAATCTCATCCTCTAATTGATGCGATAATACATCTTGCACATCTATAGCAGTGCCACAATTAGGGCAATTAATTTGGTTAGCGCTATTCATATAGAGTATATTTTATTATTTTGAAAAGTAATTTTATTTCAAAATCAGTTTTTGATTTGGTGAACAAATTTAAAGGATAGATTAAGAGAATGACATTATTGATTACTTTTTTTTGGGCCTTCCCCTTTGGGTCGCGCTTTACGCTGCAAGTCCGCGCTCGTGCCTCGCTGTGGGCTTTCCGCTGCAATCGCTAAGGCGGGGCTTTCGGTAAAACACCCATCTGTATTTTCTAACCTGAGTTCGACCTAAAATTATAGCCTCAGATTTTCAATAAAAGGAAAAGACTAGTCTGGATCGTGCAGCTGTAGCGGGCTACAGCAAATGAGCTAGATGCAGGATTTTCGC